>NZ_JCAWAG010000001.1:0-359236 GCF_059691855.1 Rhodococcus sp. 320_ES
GTGGGAGAGTAGGACACCGCCGAACACAACATCCCAGAAAGCCCCCCACCACACGGTGAGGGGCTTTCTGCATTTCCGGGTAAAGCCAACGGGTGCAACACCGTTCGTTTATAGGTGACCCGAATCGAGCTGTGGCCGGCTTACACGCTCCGAGCGCCTCTTCCACTGATCGCTGTCGACGGATCGGCCGGGGGCAAAGCACAGTTCGTCCCTGGAAACCGCATGGTGACGGGATCCAATGACGCATTGGGTCCCCTAGATGGACCCAACGTCACATTGGATCGGTAATGGGGGGACAGGACTGCGCCGCAGCTCCGGCCTACTCCGCCGGTATTGCCAATTGCGTCTCCTGGGACCGCCCACGCAATGTGACGGAATCTCCCAGCGTCCAGCCCTCGGCACGGTTCGCTTCGTCGATCGTTCGAGCGGACGCCACCAGAGCCCCTGGAATGGTCTTGGCGAGCTCGGACAAACGGGCTGCCTCGTTGACCGGGTCGCCGATCACTGTGTACTCGAACCGGGCCTTCGCGCCGATGTTGCCGGCCACTGCCCGGCCCGAGGCGACACCGATCGCGGCCTTGCAGTCCGGGACTTCCACTACGAGACGGTCCCGGATGCGGCGGGCTGCTGCCAAGGACTTGCCGCACGGGTCGTCGATGTCGCTCGGCGCCCCGAAGATGGCGAGGGCGGCGTCGCCCTCGAACTTGTTGACGAAACCCTCGTGCCGATCCACTTCTTCGACCACGACGTGGAAGAAGCGGTTGAGCAGATCGACGACCTCGGAGGGTGGGTGCGACGCTGCGAGCTCGGTCGATCCGACGAGGTCGATGAAGAACACTGCGATCTCGCGCTCCTCACCGCCCAGTTCGGGGTTTTTAGCCAGCGCGGCCTCTGCCACCTCGGTGCCCACGTGCCTACCGAACAGGTCGCGGATCTTCTCTCGCTCACGGAGACCGTCGGCCATGCGGTTGAATCCGCTCTGCAGCTCACCGAGCTCGGTTCCGTCGTACACCTCGAGGCGCGTGTCGAGCTCGCCCTTCTCGAGGGCGGCCATGCCGGATCGCACGTTCTTTATCGGGGCGGTCGTGGCCAGGCCCCCGAGAAAGGTGAGCAGAAAGCCGAAGACGATCGTCACCGAGCCGAGGGCCAGGATGGCAACAGCGAACTGTGTGGCACTGGTGTCCTGCCGAATGAACGACGCGATGGCGATGATCATCAGACCGATCACGGGAACGCCGGTCCCCAGCAACCAGGACAACAGGGACCGACCCATCACGCCCGCCATGCGGATACGCCGCGGATCGCCCGCATCGAGCGCCCGCGCGGCGGCCGGGCGCAACGCGAACTCGGTGAGCAGGTAGCTGAACGCACACACGGTGGTTCCGCCGAAGACGACGGTGAAGGCCACCTTGGGAATGGCGTTCGGGTCGATGGTGCCGTAGGCGGTCGTGAATAGGATGGACCCCACGGTCCAGAGAAGGATCTGCACTCGGGTCAGTCGCCAGGGCATGGCGAGAGTCCGAACCTGCTCGCGTCGGGTCGGCTCGCGGTCCTCGATGGCCCATCGCAGTCCCCGCACGGTACGGGTGGTTCCGTAGACGAGACCGATCAGGAATGCGAGCCCCAGGTAGACGGGGAGCATGATGAAGTTGACCCACCAGTACTCGCGCGGTGTCACGACATTTGGCCCCGGCACCACGACGCTCACCAAGGTGAGCACCACGACGAGCCCGATGGCGTTGGCTCCCAGTAGCGACACCGTGAGCAGAATCTGGACTCGAATACGCCGGCGGCGGGGGGACTCGTCGGGCTTGCCGAGAAGCGACGATCCCAGCGGGGCAACGGTACGACCTGGTCTGCGGGGCATGGTGATGGTCAGACTATCCGGCGAACTGTTCTACTGTGTCCGAGTGCGTCTCGTCATTGCTCGTTGCCAAGTCGACTACGTGGGACGCCTGACCGCGCACCTCCCGTTCGCGCGACGTCTCATCCTCATGAAGGCCGACGGCTCGGTCAGCATCCACGCCGACGATCGTGCGTACAAGCCGCTGAACTGGATGACACCGCCGTGCTGGCTGACCGAGAACCCCGAGCATCTGAGTGCGCCGCTCGAGGGCGAGATCGTGCCGGCGGATCGGCAGGTCTGGGTGGTCACCAACAAGGCCGGCGAGGAACTGCGGATCACGGTCGAAGACATCGAACTGGACTCCTCGCACGAGCTGGGCGTCGACCCCGGTCTGGTGAAGGACGGCGTCGAATCGCACCTGCAGGAGCTGCTCGCCGAGCACGTCGAAACCCTCGGGCCCGGCTACACGCTCGTCCGCCGGGAGTATCCGACCGCAATCGGCCCCGTGGACCTTCTGTGTCGCGCCGAGGACGGCGGCTCGGTGGCGGTGGAGATCAAGCGCCGCGGCGACATCGACGGCGTCGAGCAGCTGACCAGGTACCTCGAGTTGCTCAACCGCGACCCGCTCTTGGCGCCGGTCAGCGGAGTCTTCGCGGCACAACAGATCAAGCCGCAGGCGCGGACCCTCGCGGCGGACCGCGGAATTCGTTGTCTCACACTAGATTACGACGTCCTTCGGGGTACCGAGAGCACCGAGTTCAAACTCTTCTGAGCGCCGATAGAATCGGAGGCGTGCCTCGACGCAAACCTGACCGGAAAGGCCGCCGCACCGCGCCTGCGGAGCCGCGCGCTACCGGTGACGAGGGAACCCTCTTCGGCGGTGCGACCATGCGCACCGAATCCGGACCGGCCGGCGACGAGGACGAGCGCTACGCCGTGCGGTCCGTTCCGGGATCGAGGGCCACGAAGCCGTACCGATGCCCGGGATGCGATCAGGAAATCATGCCGGGCGTTGCCCACGTCGTCGTCTGGCCCGTCGATCGCATCGGCGGGCCGGACGATCGGCGACATTGGCACACCGGGTGCTGGTCGGGCCGCGGCACCAGGACGCTCACCCGTCGGTGGTCCTGACGAGCAAGCGCCGCGTCAGTTTCCGGTGCGGACGGACGTGCTCTCGTCCTCGTCCGTGTAGTCGTCGACGTCGTCGTCCTGAGACTGCGAGCTGTCGAGCAGCTCGCTCTCTCGGTTGACCGACGACAGCATCGCGGGCACCGAGTCCAGCTGCCCGCGGATGCCCAGCAGCTGAGCCAGGACGCGTCCGCGCAACACGCGCAGCTCTTCGGCCAGTTCCTTCGCGTGCGCGATCCGTCGTTCCGACTGTTCGGTTGCGGCCTGCAGACGTCGCTTGGCCTCGGCGGTGGCATCGGCCAGCGTTCGCTTGGCTTCGGCGCTCGCCTCGGCGAGACGGCGCTCGGCGGCGGCTTTGCTCTCGGCCAGTACCTTCTCGGCTTCCGCCTGGCTTTCGGTACGAAGTCGTTCTGCCTCGTTCCGGCTCTCGGTCAGACGCGCTTCGGCCTCGGCGGTGCTCTCGGACCGCAGCTTCTCGGCCGCGGCTGTGCTCTCGGCAAGGAGCGTCTCGGCGGCGGCCTTGCTCTCGGCCAGTCGCTTGGCTGCCTCGGCCTTGCTGGTGGTGTCGAGTTCCTCGACCTCCGCGACGACCGTGGCCCGACGGTCGGCCATGGTGATCTCGAAGTCTTCCTGGATCGCGTTGCGCTTGCTCTCCGCCTCGGCATCGAGCCGGTCGCGCTCGGCTTTAGCGGTTTCGATGATCCGGGCGGCCTCGGCGCGCGCCTCGGTCATCGTCTTCTCGTGTTCCTTGTCGAGCGCCGCTCGCTGTTCCTTGAGCTCGGCGACAAGGCTGTCGTGCTGGCCGCGGAGACGCTCGCTCTCCTGCTCCGCGACGGAGATCATCTCGGCGGCTTCGGCCTGTGCGGTGGAACGCACTTCCGACGCCTCGTCCGAGGCCAGGCGCAGCATGCGCGAAATGCGATCGCTCATGCCCTCCGCGGTCGTCGGGGGGACGGAGAGTCGATCGATGTCCTTGCGAAGGTCGTCGATCTCGTCCCGCGCGTCCTCGAGCTGCACAGCGAGGTCCCTCGCCTGCGCTGCGGCCGCGTCGCGATCGGTTGCGGTGACACGCAACTCCGCGTCGAAGCGCTCGAAGTACCGCTGAACTTCGTCTCTGTCGAACCCTTTGCGTGTGACGCTGAAAGGAAGGTTCGTAGCGCCCCCGCTGACGTTCTCGTTCACCATGGCGGCCAACTTACCGGGACAACCTCCGTTGTTCCCAGCGTGTACCCGTCAGTGCTCCGTCGAGGCAGCGGGCTCGACGAGTTCGATCAACACCCCGCCCGCATCCTTGGGGTGGACGAAGTTGATGCGGGAGTCGGCGGTACCCCGCCGGGGCGCGTCGTAGAGCAACCGAACGCCGCGCTCGCGCAGAAAGTCGGACACCGCTTCGACGTCGCCCACGCGGAACGCGAGCTGTTGCAAGCCGGGCCCGTTGCGGTCGAGGAATTTGGCGATGGTGGAGGACTCGTCGAGCGGTGCCAGCAGTTGGATCTGAGCCGACGCATCCGTCGCTCCGGGCACGGAGAGCATGGCCTCGCGGACGCCCTGGCTCTCGTTGACCTCTTCGTGGGTGGACACCATGCCGAGGTGCTCGCGGTACCACTCGATCGCGGAGTCGAGGTCGCGGACTGCGATACCGACATGATCGATCGCGGTCACCAGGCCCGCCGCGATCACCTGAGCAGTGGGGGACTGCGTGGTGGAAGTCATCACAACACGGTATAGCGGCACAGCCCGGAAAGAGCATGGCGTAGGTCACACACCGAGGACCAACTACCGGCTGTCGTAATGGTCGGGCACAATCGAGGGTATGGCGAACGCACTCGATCTCTCCACCACGGCCAAGCGCTTTCGATTCGTCGCGATCGCCGAGGCGATCACCTGGGTGGCCTTGCTCATCGGAATGGCGATCAAGTGGATCCCGGATCCCAACATCGACAGCGCCGTCCGATACCCGGGCATGATTCACGGCGCGGTGTTCGTCATCTATCTCGTCGTCACGGTCCTCACTGCGGTGAAGCTGAAGTGGAGCGCGCCTGTCACCCTCGTGGCGCTGCTGGCCAGCATCCCGCCCTTCGGCACCGTCGTCTTCGAGCGTTGGGCTGTGCGAGCGGGCCGATTGGCGGAGCTGTCCGATGGTGGGGCAACCTCACGCTCGGTCACCGCGTAGTGACAAAATATCGGGCGTGACTCGACCCGGCTCTCGTCCTCCCCGTCCCTCGGCAGCGACAGCGGCCGCCATGTCCGGCGCCGTGGATCTGTCCGCCCTCAAAGCCAAGGCTGCGGCCAAGGACGCACCTCCGCCGCCCACCGCGCCCAACGGGCTGCCCGTGGTCGTCGCCGTGACCGAGCTGGACTTCGAGGACAACGTTCTGGTCCGGTCGAACCAGGTGCCGGTCATCGTCAACTTCTTCTCGGCCCGGTCGCCGCAGACCGCATCGCTCACGACGACGCTGGAGACGTTGGCCGTCGAGGGCAAAGGCACGTGGGTTCTGGCCAACGTCGACGTCGACGTCAGCCCGCGCATCGCGCAGGCCTTCGGAGTACAGGCGATCCCGACTCTGGTCGCGGTGGCCGCCGGACAACCGCTCGCCGATCTGCAGGGACCTCAACCCGAGGAACACCTCCGGCAGTGGCTCGCCGCCATCGCCCAGGCGGTGGAGGGCAAGTTGAGCGGACCCCCGCCGGCCGACGGCGCCGAGCCCGAGGAACCGAGCGACCCACGATTCGACGCGGCGGAAGAGGCGCTCGCCGACGGCGACTTCGTGAAGGCCGAGCAAGCGTTCCAGGCGATCGTCGACGCGGAACCGTCCAACGCCGAAGCGCTGAGCGGTGTGCGTCAGGTGCGGTTCCTCGCCCGAGTGCAGGAGCTCCCGGCCGACGCGGTCGCCGCCGCGGACGCCGACCCGTCGAACATCGACGCCGGTCTCGACGCAGCCGATGCCGAACTCCACGAGCAGCGCATCGAAGAGGCTTTCGACAGGCTCGTCGCCTTGGTCAAACGCACTGCGGGCGAAGACCGTTCACGTGTTCGGGCCCGTTTGCTCGAACTCTTCGAGTTGTTCGATGTCGCCGATCCGCTCGTGGTGAGCGCCCGGCGAAAGCTCGCAACAGCCCTGTACTGATCGGCGCTGTACTGACTACGACTTAATTCCAGTCGTCGTCCTTGTCGGCCGCCTTGTTGCGCGCGGCGGCCGTTTCGAGGGCGTTCTCTGCGCTCTCCCGATCGGGGTAGGGACCCATCCGGTTGGCGTATCCGGTCTGCTTGCCCTGCGAGACCTGCTTGGTCTCGACGTCGTAGTACCACTCACCTGTGTCGCTCACGTACTCAGTGTGCCTCAGTTGTAGCGGCCGTCGCAGGCTGTTCGGCCACCGAGCACACCCCAGCGGAACGCGTCGACGCGGGAGAAGCCGCTGGGCACGGTGTTGCCGTCCACGTCGGAGGCTGCGAGCCCGTCCGAGAGCAGTCCCGAGACGGCTTCGTCGAGATCGCCGGGAGAGAGCGTGACGGCCAATTGTGCTCCGTCCTGCGGATTTTCGGGGCTCAGCAACGTTGTGACGGCACCCGAGAGGCATGCGGACCGCAGGGCTGCGCGGGCGTCGACGAGACTCTGCCCGGCGGCATTCTGAACGGCGAGAACGTAGCGCGAGACGAAGACGACGTACGCGCTGTAGTCACCGGTGACGTTGATGGGCAGTACGTCGTCGCCGGACCTGGACTGTTCGCCGCGGTCGGCCAGTTTCTCGACGTCGACACCGATCGTGTTGGTCGCGGGACAGTAGGACACCGGCTCGGTGGTTTTCGCGTCGGTGCATCCGGTGTCGGCGCCGCTGTAGTCGAACGTCGGCGGTGTGGGGGTGGGAAGTACCTGCTCGAAGGTGGTCGCGAACATTTCCAGCGATTCCTGAGTGACCGGCAATTCGCCTGTGTCCGCTGGATTGTCGAATTGTTGCGGCAGGCTCGCCCGCCGAGATTCGACTTCCTTCTCGTCGATCTTCGTGCACGCGCCCGCGCCGTCGGTGAATCCGATCTGCGCGGCGGTGACGCGCTCGAACGCCGATCCGTGGACCGAATCGGGGGAGCCGGGGTCCTCGTCTCGGACGGCGACCGTCGCGGCGAGGACGGAGTTCAACCCGTCGGAGGTGTTGAGCGTGAAGTGCTTCGACTGGCCCTCGGCCACGGAGCGCATGAAGGCGCCGCCGAAGCAGTCGGCTTGTTGCTCGGCGACGATCGTGGGATCGCTGTCGCCGACCAGTCCCGACTGCGTCTGCACGGCGTGGCCGTATTCGTGCGCGAGGACCATCACCACGGACATGGGTCCGAACGCATCGATCATGGCGGGAAGCAGAATTCCACGATCCCAGCCGATCGTGTTGTCGAGCGAGCAGAAACCGGCGTTCGGGACTCCGTCGGTCTCCTCGTCGCAGAAGTCCGGGTTCTGCCCACGCCGCGCGTTCGCATCCCACGAGATCAGCTCCGAGACCGGCTCGAAACGACCTCGGAAGAGCGTGGGATAGACCGTATTCCAATATGTTTGGATGTCGTCTACGGCGTCCACGGCCAGCACGTCGGCGTCGTTGCCGTCGTAGTTCGTGACCGGCATGTCGGCGTGGCGCACTCCGGGGCGAGGCCCCGACGGACCGGAGGTGACGGGTAGGCCGGCGACGGTGAACGGGTCGTCGTAGATAGAGACGGCGCGGCCGGACACGACGGCGCCGCATCCCGACGCGACCACGGCGACGACGAGGGTCGCTGCAATCAGGCCCCAGCGACCCCCGGTCATCACCTCTCCAGTCTGAGCCAGATCGCCCCGTAGGGCGGCAGTGTGACGCGGGCCGAGGCGGGCCGACCGTGCCACGACTGCTCCGATGCCGTGACCTCACCGAGGTTGCCGACGCCGGAACCGGCGTAGGACTCGGAGTCGGTGTTCAGGATCTCGGTCCAGGTGCCCGGCTCGGGCAGTCCGACGCGGTAGTCCGCATGCTGAGTGCCCGAGAAGTTGAACAGGCACGCGACGGTCGAGCCGTCGGTACCGAATCGCAGGAAGCTGAGCACGTTGTTCGCCGTGTCGTTGGCGTCGATCCAGGAGAACCCGCTCGGCGAGCTGTCCTGGGTCCAGAATTCGGGCCCGTCGACGTAGGTGCGGTTGAGGTCGCCGACCAGCTTCTGAACGCCGCGGTGCAGCACTCCGACACCGTCGCCGTCCATGTCGTGCCAGTCGAGGCCGCGCTCGTCGGACCACTCGGCGGCCTGGCCGAACTCCTGGCCCATGAAGAGCAACTGCTTGCCCGGGTGCGCCCACATGTAGGCGAGCATCCCGCGCACACCGGCGGCTTTCGCCCAGTCGTCGCCCGGCATGCGTGTCCACAGCGTGCCCTTGCCGTGCACGACCTCGTCGTGACTGATCGGAAGGACGAAGTTCTCGCTCCACGCGTAGACGAGCGAGAAGGTCATCTCGTGATGGTGGTACGCACGGTGGATGGGATCGCGGCCCATGTAGCCGAGGGTGTCGTGCATCCAGCCCATGTTCCACTTCATCGAGAAGCCGAGACCGCCGACGCTGGTGGGGCGTGTGACACCCGGCCAGGACGTGGATTCCTCGGCGATCGTGACGACGCCCCGATGTTGCTTGTGGACGGTGGCATTCATCTCCTGGAGAAAGGCAACCGCCTCCAGGTTCTCGCGTCCGCCGTAGATGTTGGGCTCCCAGCCGCCGTCCGGCCGGGAGTAGTCCAGGTAGAGCATGGACGCGACGGCATCCACACGGAGTCCGTCGATGTGGTACTCGTCGATCCAGTACAGGGCGTTGGCGACGAGGAAGTTGCGGACCTCGGTGCGACCGAAGTCGAAAACCAGTGTGCCCCAGTCGAGTTGCTCACCGCGGCGGGGATCACCGTGCTCGTACAGCGGGGAACCGTCGAAGCGGGCCAGGGCCCACTCGTCCTTCGGGAAGTGCGCGGGAACCCAGTCGACGATGACGCCGATGCCCTCCTGATGCATCCGGTCGACGAAGGCACGGAACTCGTCGGGGGTACCGAAGCGTGACGTCGGCGCGTAGTAGGAGGTGACCTGGTAACCCCACGAACCGCCGAACGGATGCTCGGCCACGGGCAGGAGCTCGACGTGGGTGAAGCCGGTTTCCTTGACGTGAGCCGAGAGTTGTTCTGCCAGTTCGGCGTAGTTCAGTCCGGGGCGCCACGACGCGAGATGCACCTCGTAGACGCTCATCGGTGCGCGGTGCGGTTCGACCTCGGCGCGGGCGGTGATCCAAGCGTCGTCCTGCCACCGGTAGGAGCTGGTGGAGACGACCGACGCCGTGGACGGCGGGACCTCGGTGCGGAAGGCCATCGGATCTGCCTTGTCGCGGGTGACGCCGTCCTTGCCGTGCACGCGGAACTTGTAGAGGGTGCCGTCGCCGATGTCGGGGACGAACAGCTCCCACACCCCGGTCGATCCCAGGGTGCGCATGGGCCACGTCTGGCCGCCCCAGCCGTCGAACTCGCCGACGACGGTCACGCCGACCGCGCCGGGAGCCCACACGGCGAAGGACGTGCCGGAGACCTCGCCGTCGGGCGTCGTGTACGAGCGGGGGTGGGCGCCGAGGATTTCCCAGAGCCGTTCGTGTCGGCCCTCACCGAACAGGTGCAGGTCCAGCTCGCCGAGGGTGGGCAGGAAGCGATAGCCGTCGGCGACGGTCACCACGTGGTCACCGGGGTATTCGACCCGCAGCCGGTAGTCCGAGAGGTTCTCGATCGGGACCACTGCGTCGAAGACACCGCTCGCCAGATGGCTCAGCGGGTAGTCCTTCCCGCCGATGACCGCCGTGACCGACTTCGCGTTCGGGCGCAGTGCCCGGATGGCGGTGCCGCCGGTGACCGGGTGGGCACCGAGAACCGAGTGCGGATTGTGGTGATGGCCTCTCGCCAGCAGCGACAGGTCGTCCGACGACGGCGGCGAGTAGTCGGCGCGCGTGGATGTGGGGGGCGTTGTATCGGTCATGATGTTCCTTCCCGATAGGCGAGCTCTAATCGTGCGGGAAAGGGAATGTGCGGCAACGCGATCACGTGGGCGACGGCTCGCCACGGTTCGAGCCGGACGTAGTTGGCCTGACCCCACTGGAACTGCTGTCCGGAGACCTCGTCGGTGACCGTCAGGTGTTCCTGCCAGTCTCGACCGATCTTCGGCATGTCCAGCCAGATGGTGCCGTCCTCGGCTCCGAACGGGTTCAGGTTGACGATCACGAGAACGGCGTCGCCGGTCTCGGGGTCGAACTTCGAGTACGCGATCAGTGCGTCGTTGTCGATGGCGTGGAAGTGGATGTTCCGCAGTTGCTGCAACGCAGGATGTGCCCGGCGAATGGCGTTCAGCGTGGTGATCCACGGTTCGAGCGATTCGCCGCGCGCGCGGGCGCCTTCGAAGTCGCGGGGTCGCAGCTCGAACTTCTCGGTGTCGAGGTACTCCTCGCTGCCCTCGCGCAGGGCCTGATGTTCGAACAGCTCGAAGCCGGAGTAGACGCCCCATGTCGGCGACATGGTCGCCGCCAGTACGGCCCGGATGGCGAACATTCCCGGTCCTCCGTGCTGCAGGCTCGCGTGCAGAATGTCCGGGGTGTTGACGAACAGGTTGGGACGCGACTGATCGGCCTTCGCGGCGATCTCGGTGCCGAACTCGGTGAGTTCGGTCTTCGAGGTGCGCCAGGTGAAGTACGTGTAGGACTGCGTGAATCCGCGACGCGCCAGGCCGTACAACCGGGCGGGGCGGGTGAACGCCTCCGCAAGGAACAGCACGTCCGGGTCGGTCTTCTTGATCTCCGCGATCAGCCACTCCCAGAAGTCCGGTGGCTTGGTGTGCGGGTTGTCGACCCGAAAGATCTTGACGCCCAGCTTGATCCAGAACCGGACGACGCGAAGAACTTCGGTGTAGATGCCCTTGCGATCGTTGTCGAAGTTGATCGGGTAGATGTCCTGGTACTTCTTGGGCGGGTTCTCCGCGTAGGCGATGGTGCCGTCGGGCAGGACCGTGAAGTACTCGGGATGGTCCTTGGCCCACGGGTGATCCGGTGCCGCTTGCAGCGCCAGGTCCAGGGCGACCTCGAGTCCGAGACTCTTGGCCGCGGTGACCAGGGCGCGGAATTCCTTGGCGGTGCCGAGCTGCGGGTGGGTGGCGTCGTGGCCGCCCTCGTCCGAGCCGATGGCCCACGGCGAACCCACGTCGTCCGGTCCGGGTGTGAGGGTGTTGTTGCGGCCCTTGCGGTTGATCTTGCCGATCGGGTGAATCGGCGGGAAGTAGACGACGTCGAAGCCCATGGCCGCCACGCGCGGAAGCTGGTCCGCGGTCGTGGCGAAGGTGCCGTGCCGCGGAGTTCCGTCCTCGTTCCAGCCGCCCGTCGACCGGGGAAAGAGTTCGTACCAGCTACCGAACAGTGCAACCCGGCGGTCGGCCCAGATGTTGACCGCGTTGCCACGGGTCACCAGTTCGCGCAGCGGGTACTCGCGAATCAGGGCGCGCACCTCGGGTGTGAACGCCGGAGCCACGCGCGTCGGGGGGAAGGCATCGCTACGCAACGACGCCACGACCTCGTCGATACGCGGCCGGTCGGTCTTGGGCACGGTCTTGGCCACCCGCTCGAACAGCAACGCGCCGGTCTCGAGATCGTTGGCGAGCTCGCTAGGTCCCTGGCCGACACCCAACTTGGCCTCGACCGCGTGCATCCAGGTGGCGACCGGGTCGCTCCACGCCTCGATGCGGGCGATCCAGAATCCTTCGGCGTCGGGGGTGAACACCGCATGGAAGATGTCGGGTTCGCTGCCCGGCACCATCGGGATGCGCAAAGTCTTCGTCTGTCCTGGTCCGCGGACGGTCAGGGTGGCGGCGATGGCGTCGTGCCCTTCTCGCCACACCGCCGCGGACACTGGAAACGTTTCTCCGACCACGGCTTTCGCGGGAAACCTCCCGGCCGTCGTGTCGGGTAGTACGTCGTCGATGCCGAGTCGGCCTGTCACCGGAGCCCCATTTCTGATGCGTCGCTGGCTGTGAGTGTCTGGCTGAAGAACGCCTTTAACCGTATCGGAGTCACTGCCCTGGCGTTGTGTGGTCGCAGAGTCGAAGGTGGAATGGCCGCGATCGACCGTCCTCAAACCGATTTCTCGAACTGTTCTCGTTGTCCGCCCGCGGTGGCCCCCGCCCCCGGGTAGTGTTCGGCCGGTGAAAGCCCTGCGTCGGTTCACCGTCCGAGCCCAATTGCCCGACCGTCTCTCCCCACTCGCCGAACTCTCGGTCAACCTGCGGTGGTCCTGGCATTCGCCCACCCAGGATCTTTTCGAGAGCATCGATCCGGAGCTGTGGATCCGTAGCGAACGCGACCCGGTTCGCATTCTCGGTGAGGTCGGCCCAGAGCGGCTCCGCGAACTCGCTGCCGACGACGGTTTCGTCGCCCGCCTCGGAGAGCTGACCGACGAACTGCACGAGTACCTGCGTCAACCACGGTGGTTCCAGCGTGAGCTCGAGGCGGGCCAGGACCTGCCTGCGGGGATCGCGTACTTCTCGATGGAGTTCGGCGTGTCGGAGGTCCTCCCGAACTACTCCGGTGGCCTGGGGATCCTGGCCGGCGATCATCTGAAGGCCGCCTCCGACCTCGGGCTGCCGCTCATCGGCGTCGGCCTGCTCTATCGGTCGGGATACTTCCGCCAGTCGTTGACCGCCGACGGATGGCAGGCGGAGCGCTACCCGTCGCTCGACCCGCAGGGACTCCCGTTGCGTCTGCTGACCGACGACGGCGGTTCCGCGGTGCTGGTTCACGTCGCCATGCCCGGCGATCGAGTGCTGCGCGCGCGGGTGTGGATCGCGCAGGTGGGCCGCATTCCGCTCCTTCTGCTCGACTCCGACATCGCGGACAACGATCCCGAACTGCGCGGGGTGACCGATCGCCTCTACGGCGGCGATCAGGACCACCGGGTGAAGCAGGAGATTCTGGCCGGCGTCGGCGGGGTGCGCGCCGTGCGTGCGTACACCACGATCCACAACCTTCCGGATCCGTCGGTGTTCCACATGAACGAGGGACACGCCGGCTTCCTCGGACTCGAACGAATCCGAGAGTTGTTGGCCGACAACACCAACGGGCTCGACTTCGACTCCGCATTGACCGCGGTGCGCGCGTCGACCGTCTTCACCACGCACACTCCGGTGCCGGCCGGCATCGACCGGTTCCCGGCCGATCTGGTGCGCCACTACTTCGGCGACGGGTCCGCACAGTCGTCGTTGCTGCCCGGTATCGCGCTCGATCGGATCCTCGAACTCGGCCGCGAGCAGGACCCGAGTGTGTTCAACATGGCCCACATGGGGCTGCGGTCCGCGCAGCGCGCCAACGGTGTGTCCAAGCTGCACGGCATCGTGAGCCGCGGGATGTTCGACGAGCTGTGGCCGGGCTTCGACGCACACGAAGTGCCCATCGGATCGGTCACGAACGGCGTGCACGCGCCCACGTGGGCGTCGCGCCGGTGGATCGAACTTGCCGACCACACGATGGAAGAGGCCGAGGGCTGGGAGCGGCTCGGCGACGTCACCGAGCAGGAGTTGTGGCGCATCCGCGGCGACCTGCGGGCGGAGCTGGTGCAGGAGGTTCGTCGCCGAGTCAAGGCGTCGGCACTGGAGCGCGGTTCCACCGAGGCCGAATTGGGATGGACCGCTGAGGTTTTCGATCCGTCGGTGCTGACCGTCGGCTTCGCGCGACGGGTCCCGACGTACAAGCGTCTGACCTTGATGCTGCGTCAACCCGACCGCCTGCGGGCGATGCTGCTCGATCCGCAGCGACCGGTGCAGCTGGTGGTCGCCGGTAAGAGCCACCCCGCCGACGACGGCGGCAAGGCGCTCATCCAGCAGATCGTGCGCTTCGCGGACGAAGCGGACGTGCGGCACCGCATCGTGTTCCTCCCGGACTACGACATGTCGATGGCGCGCTACCTCTACTGGGGATGCGACGTGTGGCTCAACAACCCGTTGCGGCCGCTCGAGGCGTGCGGTACCTCCGGAATGAAGTCGGCTCTCAACGGCGGACTCAACCTGTCCATCCGCGACGGATGGTGGGACGAGATGTACGACGGCGAGAACGGGTGGGCCATCCCGACGGCGGACGGTGTCGTCGACGAACAGCGACGAGACGACCTCGAAGCCGCGGCCCTCTACGAACTGCTCGAGAAGTCGGTGTTGCCCAAGTTCTACGACCGCAACGCCGAGGGACTGCCGGCACGGTGGGTCGAGATGGTGAGGCACACCTTGCAACGGACCGGCCCGAAGGTGTTGGCGTCGAGGATGGTTCGCGATTACACGACCGGATACTACGGTCCGGCCTCACGCGCCGGCGCCGCGGCGACGGCGGACGGATTCGCCGGAGCCAAGGCCCTCGCCGAGTACCGGGGGCGCATCGATTCGGCGTGGCCGTCGCTGCGGGTTCTCGAGGTGGACAGTTCCGGACTGCCCGACACCCCCGTGCTCGGATCGGAACTGACCCTGTCCGCGCACGTGGACCTGGCTGGTCTGTCCCCGGAAGACGTTGTGGTGCAGGCGGTTCTGGGTAAGGCGGATTCGGACGAAAACCTGTCCGGAGTCGTCACCGTGCCGATGGCCCACTCGGGTCAGGGCACCGAGGGCGAGGCGATCTTCGACGTGGACACCACGCTGCCCATGTCGGGCAACGTGGGCTACACGGTGCGAGTCCTGCCGCACCATCCGGCGCTCGCCGGTGACGCGGAGCTGGGGCGCGTGGCTGCGCCCTAGCTCGTCGCCGAGCCCCCGGAGATCCTGACGGCCTCGTCGACTGCGATAGCGTGGATGCGATGACGCTGAATCATGTCAGAACCGGACAGGGCAGCCCTCTCCTGCTCGTACACGGTCTGGGCGCGGGGTCGCGATCCTGGGCGCCGATCCTCGACGACCTGGCCAGGCACCGCGAGGTGATCGCCATCGACCTACCGGGTTTCGGTGAGACCCCGCCGCTGACCGGCGAGGTCTCGATCGCCACCCTGGCCGACTCCGTGGCGGACTTCATCCGCGAGCAGGAGCTGGACGGCATCTCGACCGTCGGACACTCGGTGGGCGCCCGGCTCGTTCTCGAACTCGCACGACGGGGAGTCGGCGGCGATGCCGTGGCGCTGGATCCCGGCGGGTTCTGGAGCGACCGCGAGCTCACCGTCTTCGGCGCCACCCTGAAGCCGTCGATAGCTCTGGTCAAGGCGCTGCGAGGCGCGCTGCCCACCCTGCTCGGAAACCCCGCGGGACGATCCCTGTTGTTGGCGCAGTTGTCGGCGCGCCCCTGGGCGCTCTCGCGTGAGACCGTGCTGCCGGACGTACGCGGCCTGGCCGACTCCCCGTCGGTCGGAGCCACCCTGGATGCCCTGCTCCACGGGCCCAAGCAGCAGGGCGCCGCAGCCGGCACAGTGCCCGGTCGAGTCACGATCGGGTGGGGGCGGCGAGATCTGGTGACAGTGCCGAAGCAGGCCTCCCGTGCCGCGGAACTCTTCCCCGACGCGACAGTGCACTGGTTCGACCGGTGCGGTCATTTTCCGCAGTGGGACGCGCCGCGTGAGGCGGTTCAGTTGATCCTCGACAGCACCGACTAGGTCGTCAGCCTTTTCAGCGCAGCTTTCGCGACGTCCGGATCCGTGGTCTCCCAGAACGGGGGGAGCGACGCCCGCAGGTAACCGCCGTACCGGGCGGTTGCCAGCCGGGGATCGAGCACGGCGATCACGCCCTTGTCGTCGACGCTGCGCAGAAGGCGGCCCACACCCTGGGCGAGCAGCAGCGCGGCGTGGTTGGCAGCGACGGCGAGAAAGCCGTTGCCGCCGCGAGATTCGATCGCGCGTTGCCGCGCGACGAGCAGCGGATCGTCCGGCCGCGGGAACGGGATTCGGTCGAGGATGACCAGCGTGAGCGAGCGGCCCGGAACGTCGACGCCCTGCCACAGGGAGAGCGTTCCGAACAGGGTGGTCGGCTCGTCCGCTGCGAACCGGTCGACGAGCGCGCCGCTGGCGTCGTCACCTTGGCACAGGACCGGGGTGTCGAGGCGCTCGCGCATCTCGGCCGCGGCCGTCTTGGCCGCGCGCATCGAGGAGAACAATCCGAGGGTGCGCCCGCCTGCGGCCTCCACGAGTCCGGCGATCTCGTCGAGGTAGGACGGACCGAGACCGTCGCGTCCCGGCGTCGGCAGGTGTTTCGCGATGTAGAGGATGCCCGCCTTGCGGTGATCGAACGGTGAGCCCACGTCGAGCGAGTTCCAGCGGATGGTCTTCTCGTCCGACGGCGGCTCGACACCCGACGCCAGGGCGGCGTCGACACGTGACGGATTCTCCGCGGGCAGGCCCCAGTTGACCGCGAGACCGTCGAAGGAACCGCCGACGGTCAACGTGGCGGAGGTCAGCACCACCGTGGATTCGGCGAACAAGGTGCTGCGCAGCAGCCCGCCCACCGACAGCGGTGCGACGCGCACGACGCGGCGCACGACGCCGCGGAACTCGTCCACCGACAGCCACACGACGTCGCGGCGCTTCGCAGGATCGGTCTCCTGGTAGGTCTCGAGGATGCGCACGGCGGTGTCGTGCACCTCGTCGATGGCCGCAATGGCGGCAGTCCGAGCCGCCGCCGCATCCGCATCACCCTTTTCGGCCGGCCCGATGGCGCTTCGGACAGACCACGCCGCGTCCCGGATGGCGGCCAGAGTGTGGCCGGCGCCGTCGGGAAGCTCCTCCCACCGACCCGCCCGGCATTCGTCGAGCAGGGCGGCGAAACCCTCGGCCGCCGCAGCGAGGCGATCGAGAAGTTCGTCGTCTGCCAGTTTGCCGCTGCGCCGCACAGCCGTACCGATCGACGACACCGACAGTTCGGCCGTCGCGGCGCCCGTGACGCGATCGACCAGCTCGTGAGCTTCGTCGATGACCACCACGTCGTGTTCGGGCAGCACCTTGATGCCGGTGATCGCGTCGATGGCGAGCATCGCGTGGTTGGTCACCACGACATCGGACTTCGCCGATTCGCCGCGCGCCTTCTCGGCGAAGCAGTCCTCGCCGTAGGTGCACCTGGACTTGCCCGGGCACTCGCGTGAGGTGACGGACATCTGCCGCCACGCCTGATCGCTGACGCCCGGTTTCAGTTCGTCGCGGTCGCCGGTCTCGGTGTCGGACGACCACTTCGTTATCGCTTGCACCTCGCGGCCGAGCCGTGACACGGCGAAGGCGTCGAACAGCGGGTCTTCCTCGGGCGAGTCGACGGGCGCGCCGTGAAGTTTGTTGAGGCACAGATAGTTTCCGCGACCTTTGAGAATCGCGAACTTCGGTGCGCGGTTCAGTTCCGACGTGAGCGCCTTGGACAGGCGGGGGAGGTCGCGGTCGACGAGCTGACGCTGCAGGGCGATCGTGGCGGTGGACACCACGACCGTCTTCCCGGATTCGACGGCGTGGCGCAGAGCCGGAACGAGGTAGGCGAGCGACTTACCGGTACCGGTTCCGGCCTGCACCGCGAGGTGTTCGCCGGTGTCGATGCTGTGCGCCACGGCCGAGGCCATCGTGACCTGGGCGGCACGTTCGGTTCCGCCGAGCGCCGTGACCGCGGTCTTCAGCAGACTCGGAACGGTCGGCAGATCCGGCTTGTTCTTCGATGACAGGGGCGGCACCGGAGAAGGTTACTGCGTCAGCGGATGTGAACCCCACGCTCGCTCAACTCGCCGAGCACCGCGGGCGTGTTGTCCGGCGCCACCGCGGCGCAGTAGTCCGTCAGCACGGTCGTCGCGAAGCCCTCCTTCGCCGAGTCCGACGCGGTGGCCTTCACGCAGTAGTCGGTGGCGATGCCCACGACGTGCACCGCGTCGACACCTCGCTCGCGCAGCCAGTCGGCCAGGCCGACACCGCTGTCGGACTTTCCCTCGAACCCGGAGTAGGCCGCGTCGTACTCGCCCTTGGAGAAGACTTCCTGCACGGGGCTCAGCTCGAGGGCGGGATGAAAGTCGCACCCCGGCGTGCCCACGACGCAGTGCGGCGGCCAGCTGTCGACGAAGTCGGGTGTGTCCGAGAAGTGCGACCCCGGGTCGATATGGTGATCGCGGGTCGCCGCCACCACCGAGTAGGTGCCGGCCGACATCAGGTCGGTGATCGACTGCGCCACACGGGCGCCCCCGGCGACGGCCAGCGAGCCGCCTTCGCAGAAGTCGTTCTGGACGTCGACGACGAGCAATGCAGTGGTCACGGGGCCGAGAATACCGTCGGGATCGCGGGGTCTCCCTGCGCGAGTCCCAGTCCCTCCCACGGCAGCGACCGCAGGCCGGCGCCCACGAGCGCGCGGGCGTCGGCGATTCCGGGCAGGTCGGGCAGGTGCTCGCCCGACCGTACGAGCGGGATCGACAGTTCGCGGACGGTGTGGTCACCGACGGTGGGCGGCGGCGCATCGGCGGCCTGCACGAGTTCCTCGACGATGGTGCCGGTGTGCCGGAACACCCGGAACGCGCGCTTGCTCCCACCGCGCGATTCCTTGTGGCTGCTGCGCTTGGCCACCGGGATACCGTCGACCTCGACCAGTTTGTAGACCATGCCCGCGGTCGGGGAGCCGGAACCGGTGACGACGGACGTCCCGACGCCGTAGGTGTCGACGGGCTCGGCGCGCAGCGAGGCGATGGCGTACTCGTCCAGATCGCCCGAGACGACGATCTTCGTGTGCTGCGCCCCGAGTGAATTCAGCTGCTCACGGACCTGCCTCGCGAGCACACCGAGGTCGCCCGAATCGATGCGGACGCCGCCCAGTTCCGGTCCCGCGACGGAAACGGCGGTGGCCACGCCCTCGGTGATGTCGTACGTGTCCACCAGGAGTGTGGTGCCCACCCCGAGCGCGTCGATCTGGCTGCGGAACGCCGCTGCCTCGTCGGGCCCGGCGGCGGTGGTGTGCAGCAGGGTGAAGGCGTGCGCACTGGTCCCGGCTCCGGGAATGCCGTGGCGCCGAACGGCTTCCAGGTTGGACGTCGCCGCGAAACCGGCGATGTAGGCGGCGCGTGAGCTCGCGACGGCAGCTTCCTCGTGGGCGCGCCGAGACCCCATTTCGATGAGCGGGCGATCGGCGCCGGCGCCGACCATCCGCGCCGCTGCGGACGCAACGGCACTGTCGTGGTTATAGATCGACAGGGCCAGCGTCTCGAGAATCACGCACTCGGCGAAGGTTCCGCGCACCGAGAGGATGGGGGAGCCGGGGAAGTAGAGCTCGCCCTCGCGGTAGCCGTCGATGTCTCCCGAGAAGGAGTAGTCGCGGAGCCACTCGAGCGTCGCGTCGTCGAGGAAGACTGCGAGAGAGGACAACTCGTCGTCACCGAAGCGAAAGCGAGTCAGCGCGTCGAGGAAGCGGCCGGTGCCCGCGACCACGCCGTAGCGTCGGCCGCCCGGCAGTCGGCGCGCGAATATCTCGAAGGCGCTGCGCCGGCCGGCGGAGCCGTCTCGGAGTGCAGCCGACAGCATGGTCAGCTCGTACTGGTCGGTGAACAGCGCTGTGGACGTCACGAGTGGAAACTGTACGGACACGGGGTTCACCTGTCCGGAGGTCTCGTCGTACCCTGTTCTCATGTCGACTGCCACGACCGTTCCCGAAGCGTCACCGACGCAAACGGCGCAGGTCGTCGAAGACGTCGCCGAGGACAAGCCGTGGGTCACCATCGTCTGGGACGACCCGGTGAACCTCATGCACTACGTCACCTACGTGTTCCAGAAGCTGTTCGGCTACAGCAAACCCAAGGCCACCGAGCTGATGATGCAGGTGCATTCCGAGGGCAAGGCCGTGGTGTCGTCCGGTGAGCGCGACAAGATGGAACTCGACGTGCAACGCCTGCACGCCGCCGGCCTGTGGGCCACCATGCAGCACGATACGTAGAGGGGTTTTTCGCGCGTGCGACAGTGGAGCCGTAGAAACGGTCTCGGGGGTCCGAAGCTGAAGTCCGAGATGGACGGTCGCGAAGCCGCCGTCCTGAGATCGCTGGTCTCGTCCGTCGGCGGGTTGCTCGAGCAACGTGCGTCGCAGACGCCCGTCGACGATCTCGCCGAGTTGACGGGAATCAGGGCGGGCAACACCACCAAGCCGACCGATCCGACGTTGGCGCGACTGCTTCCGGACTTCCACCGTCCCGAGGGTGCCGACGCGTCCGACCCGCAGTTGGAGTTGGCCGAGCAAGCCGATCTGAACGGCGCGCTGCGCAGCATGCACGAACCCGAGATCATCGACGCGAAACGCGCGGCCGGTGCCGTCGTGCTCGAGACGCTCCCAGCCGACGGGGGCCGCGTGGTGCTCACCCCCGAGCAGGCCGACGCCTGGCTCACCGCGCTGAACGACGTTCGGCTCGCGCTCGGCACCACGCTGGGCATCGAGGCCGACACTCCGGACGAGTTCGACGCCGACGATCCGCGTGCGCCGCACCTCGACGTGTACCACTGGTTGACCTGGATGCAGGATTCTCTGGTCCAAGCGCTGATGCCGTGACCACCGGGCCGCGCGACCTCCTGACCGACGTGTCCGGCCTGCTCGTGGGCCATCACCAATTACTCGATCGGGACGTCACCGTGGCAACCGAGTCCGTCGTCGGACATGGGAGCGCGACCGGCTGCACCGTCGTCCGCACGACCGTCGGAACGACCGCCGCGGTGGACGTCCGCGGGGGTGGACCCGGCACGCGGGAGACGGACCTGCTGGACCCGTCGCATTCTGTCCAACAGGTCGACGCGATTGTTCTCACCGGCGGCAGCGCGTACGGACTCGCCGCCGCGGACGGGGTGATGCGCTGGTCGGAGGAGCACGGGCGCGGTGTTCCGATGGGTGCCGACGGGTTCGTCGTGCCCATCGTTCCGGCTGCCGTGATCTTCGATCTGCCGGTCGGTGACTGGGCGGTCCGGCCGACCGCGGAGTTCGGATACCTGGCCGCGGACGCGGCGACCGAGGATTTCGCCCTCGGCTCCGTCGGCGCCGGAACGGGCGCTCGGGCCGGTGTACTCAAGGGTGGGGTCGGCAGTGCCAGCGAGGTGATTGCATCGGGCCCCGCCGCCGGTGTCACCGTCTCCGCCCTGATGGTGTGCAATCCGGTCGGGTCGGTTTTCGATCCGTCGACCGGGGTGCTGTGGGGCTCGTCCGGGCCCGCTCCGACGCCGGCCGAGGTTGCCGCCGCGGCGGCGCTGGCCGAGAAGGGGACCTCGCTCAACACCACGATCGGCGTGGTCGCGTGCGACGCACCGCTGTCCGCGGCGGGGTGCCGCCGAATGGCCGTGGCGGCGCACGACGGTCTGGCGCGCGCCATCAGGCCGGCGCACTCCCCACTCGACGGCGACACGATCTTCGCTCTCGCCACGGGCGGAGCGACGGTCGCGACCGACGAGCAGGCCAACCCCATGATGATGCCGGATCTGCGGGTGCTGGACGCCGTGTGCCGTGCGGTGGCTCCGGTGGTCGAGCGGGCCATCGTCAAGGCAGTGCTGGCTGCCACGTCGATCGCGGGCATTCCGACCTATCGCGAGGTATTTCCGTCGCTCTTCCGCTGACGCGTGGCGGTACATTCGTGTCGGGAGAAGGGTGAAGGCACATGATCGATCCGTCGACGGGAATGTTGGTGCCCGACCGGGCCGCGCCACGCAGAACGCGCCCCCTGTGGTTGCGCGCCGGCATGGTGACCGCGTCCTTCGTCGCCCTGCTCTACGTCATCGAGGCCATCGACGTGGCGTCCGGCCTGCGACTGGACAACGCCGGCATCGAACCGCGTGACGTCGACGGTCTGAAGGGGATCGCGTTCGCGCCGCTGCTGCACCACGGCTGGGACCACCTGTTCGCCAACACCGGCCCGATCCTGGTGCTCGGATTCGTCGTCATGATGTCGGGCATCGGCCGCGGCCTCGCCGCCACCGCCATCATCTGGATCGTCGGCGGTTTCGGAACCTGGCTGACCGGCGGTGCGCTGAGCATTCACGTGGGAGCGTCCGGCCTGGTGTTCGGCTGGTTGGCCTACCTGATCGTTCGGGGCGTGTTCACGCGCAGTCTGTTGCAGCTGCTACTCGGGGTTCTGGTGCTTCTGGTCTACGGAAGTGTGCTGTGGGGTGTGCTCCCGGGCCAGGAAGGCATCTCGTGGCAGGGGCACCTGTTCGGTGCGGTCGCGGGGGTTCTCGCGGCGTGGATACTCGCGTCGGATGTGCGGCGCGCACGACGTTCCGGCACCGCCGCGGTGCTTTCGCCTCGATGATCGCGTTCTTTCGTTTGAGGGGTCCTTCTCTGGCAGCATGGCAGCCATGCGTCTAACCGTTCTGGGATGCTCGGGGAGCGTCTCCGGACCGGACTCACCCGCGTCCGGATATCTGCTCGGGGCGCCGAACACCCCGCCGCTTGTGCTGGACTTCGGACCCGGCGTACTCGGTGCACTGCAGCGCTACGCCGACCCCGGAGCCGTGTCGGTTCTGCTATCGCATCTTCACGCCGACCACTGCCTCGACGTCCCCGGCCTTCTGGTGTGGCGCCGATACGGCCCGTCCCGGCCGGAGGGCCGAGCGATCGTCTACGGCCCCACCGACACCGCGTTCCGGCTCGGTGTCGCCTCGGCGGAGTGCGGCGGACGCATCGACGACATGTCGGACACACTCGATCTGCGTCAGTTGCGCGACGGCGGTGTCATCGAATTCGGAGCGCTGAAGATCCTCACCCGCCAGGTGTTCCACCCGCCCGAGTCCTACGGATCTCGCATCACCAGCGACACCGGAAAAGTGCTCGCGTACACCGGCGACACCGGAATGTGCGACGCGGTGCGGGAACTGGCCGCGGGTGCCGATGTACTGCTGGCCGAAGCGTCCTGGACGCACGCCGAGGACCGACCGAAGGGTGTCCACCTGTCCGGCACCGAGGCCGGTGAGCTCGCCGCATCCGCCGGCGTCGGCGAACTCCTGATCACGCACATCCCGCCGTGGACCTCGCGGGAAGACGTCATCGCCGAGGCCAAAGCGGCCTTCGACGGCCCGGTTCACGCGGTGTCTCCGGGAGATGTTCTCGAGATCTGATTCGCTACGCTTGCGCCGTGTCCACACGAGAAGACGGCAGAGCCGACGACGAACTCCGCACCATCACCATCACCCGAGGTTTCACGTCCCATCCGGCCGGATCGGTTCTGGTCGAATTCGGCAACACCCGCGTGATGTGCACCGCGAGCGTCGAGCAGGGAGTTCCGCGCTGGCGCAAGGGTTCCGGACTCGGATGGCTCACCGCGGAGTACGCGATGCTCCCCGGCGCAACGCACACGCGCAACAGCCGCGAGTCGGTCAAGGGCAAGGTCAGCGGGCGCACCCAGGAGATCAGCCGCCTGGTCGGACGATCGCTGCGGGCCTGCATCGATCTCGCGGCCATCGGCGAGAACACCATCGCGCTCGACTGCGACGTTCTACAGGCCGACGGCGGCACTCGTACCGCCGCGATCACCGGGGCTTTCGTCGCACTGTCGGACGCGGTGACGTTCCTGCGCGCGCACGGCCGGCTCGCCGACCCTCAGCCCATCTCGTGCGCCATCGCCGCGGTGAGCGTCGGTGTCGTCGACGGTCGGGTGCGCCTCGACCTTCCGTACGAGGAGGACTCGCGCGCCGAGGTCGACATGAACATCGTCGCCACCGACACCGGCACCCTCGTCGAGGTCCAGGGCACCGCCGAGGGAGCGACGTTCTCGCGTTCCACTCTCGACAAGATGATGGATTCCGCTCTCGCCGGATGTGAGCAGCTGTTCGAGGTCCAGCGAGCGGCGTTGGCGCAGCCGTACCCGGGTGTTCTTCCCGGTGCCTGATCTCCTGGTCGCGAGCCGCAACCCGAAGAAGCTGCGCGAGCTCGAGCGCGTTCTCGGCGTAGCGGGCATCGAGGGAATCACCCTGGTGGGTCTGGACACGGTGCCGCCGTTTCCGGAGGCACCCGAAACCGGGGCGACGTTCGAGGAGAACGCGCTGGCGAAGGCTCGTGACGGCGCCGCCGCCACCGGAATGGCTTGTGTGGCAGACGATTCCGGTGTCGAGATCGACGCGTTGCGGGGCATGCCCGGCGTGCTGTCGGCTCGGTGGAGCGGCACCCACGGCAACGACGCAGCCAACACCGCGTTGGTGCTGGCGCAGCTCGCGGACGTGCCCGACGACCGGCGTGGTGCAGCGTTCGTGTCGTCCTGCGCGCTGGTCCTCCCGGACGGCCGCGAGTTCGTCGTGCGGGGCGAGTGGCGCGGCTCGATCGCACGAGAGCCGAAGGGCGAGGGCGGTTTCGGCTACGACCCCGTCTTCGTCCCCGACGGCGAGACCCGATCGGCGGCCGAACTGAGTCCGGAGGAGAAGGACGCGGCGTCGCACCGCGGGCGGGCGTTGCGTCAGCTGGTTCCGGCGCTGCGGGAGTGGGCTTAGCTCAGAGCTTCGCGCCCGAGCGCACGCGCTTGGTGACGTAGTGCTCGGCCACGAAGGACAGGAACGGAATGGTTCCGGCGAGCGCGACACCGATGATCGTCGTCGGCTTCCATCGAGCCTTGATCGCGAGATCGATGGTGCACACCAGGTAGATCATGTAGAAGATGCCGTGTGCCTGGCCGATGTAGAACAACCAACTCGGGGCCGTGCTGCTGTCGGTGAGCAGGACGTATTTGTAGATGATCTCGCCGGTGAGCACGAGCAGCCATACGCCGGTGACGTACGCGAGAACGCGATAGCGGGTCAGCGCCGAAGCGATCCGTGGTTGTAGGACAACCGAATTGGACGAGGCGTCAGCTGTGCTCACGAGTTGCTCCTGTCGCTCTCGCGATTCAGATCGGCGAGATAGGTGTTGTATTCCAGTAGCTGACGCGACTCGGGGTCGTCGTCGGTATCGACGTAGTTCGCGAACGACGGTCGCTCCGGAAGGATTCCGTCGGGTATCGCCTTGGGTTCGTCGTCGGCAACGGCAGGTTCGTCCTCGTCGGCGTCCTCGAGTTGGACGAAGCGTTTGTAGAAGAACACGACGAATCCGGCGAACAGCGGCCACTGCAAGGCGTAGCCCAGATTCTGGCCGCTTCCCGAGGAGGACTCGAACCGCTGGAGCTGCCAGTAGCCGAGCAGCAGGCAGGTGGCCGATGCCGCGATGACCAGCAGAATCAATGCTGGTCGGCGACGCTTCCCGGTATTTGCCACACCACGACGGTACCGGAACGGCGAGTGTGAACGACAGCACGTCGTAGACGAGGAATCTCTGGTGCGCGAGGGGGGACTTGAACCCCCACGTCCTAAGACACCACATCCTAAGTGTGGCGCGTCTGCCATTCCGCCACTCGCGCGTGCGGGACGAGTTTAGCCGACGCGGACGGTCTCGGACGCGTCCGCGCCGGCCCTCGGGTCTAGTCCTCCCGCACCTCACCCATCACCTTCCGCGGCCGCATCTGCTTGCGCTGATACCTCCAGATGCTGTGCCGGAGGGTGGCGGTGCTGCAGTCCAGCAGGGAGGCGGCGGAGGCGAGTTCGCGGTCCACGTCGACGTCCTCCCAACCGGCCGCCTGGCGCACGAAGGCCGCGATCGCTGCCTCCGACTCGGGTGTCGCAACGTCCAGTACGGCGAGGAAGCACTCCCAGGACATCTGTCCCACGCCCGCGACAGAGGTGAAGGCCGCCTTCTGCAGGTCGGAGCCGTCGATGTCGGATGCGTGGCGCACTCCGAGGGCGAGGAGCGCCTCGGCTATCAGCCGTGCGGCCTCTGCCTTGGTGGTGTAGTTGCCGGCGACCCTCTGGCGGTTGCCGAGCACGTCGACCAGTGCGTCGGGTTCGAGGGCGGTGAACGCCCGGAGGTCGTCGAGCTCGACGCCGCGGTCGGCTCTCCATGCGGCGACGACCTTTCGGACCCCGGTGCTTTCCGTTCCGTACGTCGCGCGGGCGGAGAAGACGGCGTCGAGCACCGCAGCCTCGATCTCGCCCGGCCACCCGTCGAACCAGAACGGCCACGATTCCCTCGGCATTATGGCCGTGATGTAGGCGGCCACGATCTCGACCGTGTCGACGGACTCGGTCTCGGTGTACTCGGTCTCGGTGTACTCGTTCTCTGGCGGCTGGACGTCCTCCCACTCCTCGGCCAGGCGCCCGTTCACGAAGTCGATGATGGTCATGGCATCCCCCTGCTGTCGGTTTATCGAACGTATGTTCGATTGCGCAGAGAATATGCGACGAGACCGACAGTCCTGATTTATAACGAACGCATAACGATGAATATGAGGAAATCCTCGTGTTCGACCGAGTGCGATCGGACCTCGGCCTGCGGTGATGGCGGCTACTCGTCGGTCACTTCGGTGTGCTCGACCACAGCCCTACGGCACCTACCAGCGGGTAGCAGTAGGACGTCCGACAAAACCTGAGGATTTCCTCATGATTTTGTGACATTCTGAATTGGCGCGATGACCACACCGGCGGAGCTGCCGGTTGTCCATGGACCGCCTTCCGGCACTGCCTCAGCTGCCATAAGCACACCGAACGAACCGCCTCGCCACCGCGACGGCGCCAGGAGAGGAAATTTCACGCGTGACGATCAACGAGAGCACACCCCGAGGACCGAGGTCGGCCGACCGTTCTGCCGCAGTCGCGGAGCGAATCGTCGACGGTGAGCCGTACGCACTGGCGTTCGGCGGCCAGGGAGCCCCGTGGTTGGTGACTCTCGAAGAACTGACCCGTGACTGCGCGCTCGAACCGCAGCTGACCGACCTGGTCAACGAGTCGGCCCGCCTGCTCGCCCCCGTCGCACAGGAACTGCTGGTCGTGCGTCCCCTCGGATTCGATCCGATCGCGTGGATGCTCGAAGCGGAGCTGGAGGACGACATGTCCGCGGGGCCCTCGGCCGCCGCACTGACTTCTGCTGCAGTGTCCATGCCGGGAGTGCTGCTCGCCCAGCTCGCCGGACTGCGAGCTCTCGCAGTGCAGGGACTGGACTACACGGTCACCGCGCCCGTGGCCGTCATCGGCCATTCGCAGGGACTTCTCGCCGAAGCCGCCGTCGCAGACGCCGGTCGAAGCGACGCGGAAATGCTCGCCGTCGCCCAGCTCGTCGGTGCCGCCGCCGGTCTGGTCGGTCGCCGTCGCCGGCTCGTCGGAACCGGGGACCGCGCCCCGATGGTCGCCGTCTCGAACGTCGACCCCGATCGTCTGCAGGCCGTCGTCGACCAGGTCGCCGGCGCCGACAGCACCTCCAACGCCGTCCTCGCCATCCGCAACGGCCGCCGACGCGTCGTCCTGACCGGCCCCTACGCCAAGATCGTGCGCATTCAGCAGCAGTGCGAGCAGATCTCCGAGGACGAGAACCGCGAACGCGAGGCCAAGAAGCGCGGCGGCGCCATCTTCGCCCCGGTCTTCGAGCCGCTGGACGTCGAGGTCGGGTTCCACCACCCGCTCCTCGGTGAGGCAGTCGAGATCGTCGAGGCATGGGCGTCGCGCTGTGGTCTCGACGCTGCACGTGCACGGTCGCTGGCGCAGGGCATCCTCGTCGATCCCGTCGACTGGGTTGCAGCCGTCGACTCCGTCGTCGCCGCAGGCGCGAAGTGGATCCTCGACCTCGGTCCGGGCGACTCGCTCACCCGTCTCACCGCCTCGAACGCCCGCGGACACGGCGTCGGCGTCGTTGCCGCATCCACCCGCGGCGGCCATCGCAGCCTCCTGACCCCGGGTGCCGCACCCGAGGTCGAACTTCCGTGGAGTGCCTACGCACCCACCCTGGTCGAACTTCCCGGCGGCAAGATCGGCGTCGAGACCACGTTCACCACTCTGACGGGCCGGTCTCCGATCCTGCTCGCCGGCATGACACCGACCACGGTCGATCCCAAGATCGTCGCCGCCGCGGCCAACGCAGGGCACTGGGCCGAGCTCGCCGGCGGTGGCCAGGTGACCGAAGACATCTTCGCCGGGCACGTCGCGGAGCTGCAGACGCTCCTCGAGCCCGGCCGCAGCATCCAGTTCAACTCGCTGTTCCTCGACCCGTACCTCTGGAAGTTGCAGCTGGGCGGAAAGCGCCTGGTGCAGAAGGCCCGTACGGCCGGCGCCCCGTTCGACGGCGTCGTCGTGACCGCCGGCATCCCCGAACTCGACGAGGCCGTCGCCCTCATCGAGGAGCTGACCGAGGTCGGCATCAGCCACGTGTCGTTCAAGCCGGGAACGGTCGCGCAGATTCGCGCGGTCATCCGCATCGCCAACGAGGTCCCGGACTACCAGGTCAACATTCACATCGAGGGCGGCCGCGCAGGCGGACACCATTCGTGGGAAGACCTCGACGATCTGCTGATCGCCACCTACGCCGAACTGCGCGCCCGCCCGAACATCGTCATCTGCGTCGGTGGCGGCATCGGAACACCCGAGCGCGCAGCCGATTACCTGACCGGACGCTGGTCCGAGGCCGCCGGTTACCCGGCCATGCCGCTCGACGGCATCCTCGTGGGCACCGCCGCGATGGCCACGCTCGAAGCGACCACCTCACCCGAGGTCAAGCAGCTCCTCGTCGACACTCCGGGAACGCCGGACTGGGTCGGCGCAGGCACCGCCAACGGCGGAATGGCCTCGGGCCGAAGCCAACTCGGTGCCGACATTCACGAGATCGACAACGCCGCCTCACGCACCGGACGCCTCCTCGACGAGGTTGCCGGCGACGAGGACGCCGTGGCCGACCGCCGCGACGAGATCATCGCGGCGCTCGACGCCACCGCCAAGCCGTACTTCGGCGACGTCTCGACCATGACGTACGAGCAGTGGATCTCGCGCTACCTGCAGCTCGCGATCGGCGACGACCTCACCGGTGACTCGCCCTGGCTGGACATCACCTGGCGCGTGCGCTTCGGTGAGATGCTCCAACGTGCCGAGGCGCGCCTGCACCCCGTCGACAGCGGCCCGATTCCGACGTTGTTCGACGACACCGCCCTTCTCGAACGCCCGGCCGCCGCCCTGGCCGCCCTGTGCGAGAAGTACCCGGACGCCCGGTCCGTCGTTCTGCACCCGGCCGACATCCCGTTCTTCCTCACCCTCTGCAAGACCCCCGGCAAGCCGGTGAACTTCGTTCCGGTCGTCGACAAGGACGTGCGTCGCTGGTGGCGCAGTGACTCGCTCTGGCAGGCACACGACCCCCGCTACTCCGCCGATCAGGTCTGCGTCATCCCCGGAACCGTCGCCGTCGCCGGCATCGATCGTCTGAACGAACCGGTCGGCGACCTGCTGAACCGCTTCGAGAAGGCGACGACGGATCGTCTCCTCGCGGCCGGCGCCGTCCCGACCCCTGTCGCCACTCGTCGCCACCCGGCGGTCGCGCCCGGTCTCCTCGGCATCGTGCTGACCGCGCCCGACATCACCTGGGCCTCGCGTCTCGCACCGAACCCGGTGCGCAAGCTGGGCAAGACGTCCGAGTGGACCGTCGAGTCCGATTCGGTTGCGTCGCACTCGCGTACGGGGTCGACGCTCACCGTGCTCGATTCCGAGCACGTCGAACTCGCCGTTCCGCTGTCGGCACACAACCGGGTGAGCATCCGGATCACGGTTCCCGCGTCCGCGGTCGACGGCGGCGCCCCGCTCGTCACCGACGCAGACGCCGAGGAGTCGATGTCCGCTCTCCTCGGAGTTGCTGCGGGACAGTCGGTTCCCGAGGTCAAGAACGGTGCGGCCCGCGTCAACATCGCGTGGACGCCGGATCTGGTTCCCGACCACGCCGGCGTCACCGGCTCCGGCCTGCCCGCCTCCTTCGGCACCGGCCACAGCGCGGTTCCCGATGTTCTGGTCGGTGCCTGCTGGCCCGCCGTGTTCGCCGTGCTCGGTGCCACCCGCACCGCCGACGGTGTCGGCGTGATCGAAGGCATGCTCGACCTGGTCCACCTCGACCACCGCATCGCCGTCACCGGTCAATTGCCGGACCACGCAAGCATTCTCGTGGTCAAGGCCGAGTCGGGCGAGGTGATCGACACCGATCTCGGCCGCGTCGTCGAGGTCACCGTCACCATCGGCGCAATGCTGGGCGAGGGTCTCGACGCACCCGTCGTCGCCACCTTGGTCGAACGTTTCGCCATCCGCGGACGCACCGGCGCAGGTGAACTGACCGACCCGGCCCGCGCAGGTGGATCGCTCACCGACGCAGCGCAGGACACCCCGCGTCGCCGTCGTCGCGACACCACCATCGTCGCGCCGCGGCACATGGGCGCCTTCGCTCAGGTATCCGGTGACCACAACCCGATCCACACCTCCGACGCTGCCGCCAAGCTCGCCGGACTCGGATCGCCGATCGTGCACGGCATGTGGCTCTCGGCCGCCGCCCAGCAGACGGTCACCGCCATCGACCCGTCCGACACCAAGACCCCGCCGCGCAGGCTGACCGCCTGGACCGCGCGCTTCCTCGGAATGGTGCGTCCCGGCGCCGAGATCGACGTCCGCGTCGACCGGACCGGGACCGACTCCGGCGCCGAGATCATCGAGGTCTCCTGCAAGGTCGACGGTGACATGGTCATGGTCGCCACCGGCCGCGTCGCAGCCCCGAAGACGGTCTACGCGTTCCCCGGTCAGGGCATCCAGCAGCCGGGAATGGGTCTCGACGCCCGCGCCCGCTCGAAGGCCGCCCGCGAGATCTGGGAGCGTGCCGACAAGCACACCCGAGCTGCCCTCGGATTCTCCATTCTCGCTGTGGTGCGCGACAATCCGACCGAACTGCGTGCGCGCGGCACGGTGCACAAGCATCCGGACGGCGTTCTACACCTGACCCAGTTCACTCAGGTCGCCATGGCCGTCCTCGGTGTGGCGCAGGTTGCCGAACTGCGCGAAGCCGGAGCATTCGTCGAGGGTTCGTACCTCGCCGGCCACTCCGTCGGCGAATACAACGCACTGGCCGCGGTGGCCGGAGTACTTCCGCTCGAAGCCGTTCTCGAAGTGGTCTTCCAGCGCGGTTCGGCGATGCACCAGTTGGTGCCGCGCGACGCCGCCGGACGAAGCAACTACCGGATGGCTGCGATCCGTCCGTCGCAGATGGGTCTCGCCGACGCCGAGGTCGAGTCGTTCGTCGCCGGAATCAGCGAGGACACAGGCGAATTCCTTCAGGTCGTCAACCTCAACCTGCGGGGCTCGCAGTACGCGATCGCCGGAACCGTTGCGGGACTGGAGGAGATGGAGTCTCGCGTCGACAAGCGTCGTCTCGAGTTCGGCGGAAAGCGCGCGTTCATCCTGGTTCCCGGAATCGACGTCCCCTTCCACTCGACGGTGCTGCGCGGCGGTGTCGACGACTTCCGTCGCCGGCTCCTCGACCTGCTGCCCGCAGACATCGATCCGTCGATCCTCGTCGGCCGGTACATCCCGAACCTGGTCCCCAAGCCGTTCTCGCTCGAGCGTGAGTTCGCGCAGGAGATCGCCGATCTCGTTCCGTCGCAGCCTCTCGCCGACGTCCTGGCCGACTGGGACAGCTGGGCCTCGCGTCCCGCCGATCTGTGCCGGGTGATTCTCACCGAGCTCCTGGCATGGCAGTTCGCCAGCCCGGTGCGTTGGATCGAGACCCAGGACCTGCTGTTCGCCGACGAGGCCGACGGTGGTCTCGGCGTCGAGCGTTTCGTCGAGGTCGGACTCGGCTCCGTGCCGACCGTCGCGAACCTCGCGGCTCAGACGCTGAAACTGCCGGGCCGCGTGGGTCATCCGATCGAGGTGCTCAACATCGAGCGCGAAGCCTCCATCGTGTTCAGCACCGACGTCGATCCGGAACCGGTCGAGGAGGAGCCGACGGAAACGGCAGCAGCCGATCCCGCCGCCGCGCCTGCTGCGGCCGCGGCACCCGCCGCTCCGGCGCCCGCATCGGCTCCGGCCGGAGCGCCGCGTCCGGACGACATCGCGTTCACCGCAAGCGATGCCACGACGATCCTCATCGGTCTGTGGACGAAACTGCGCCTGGATCAGATCGGCCCTGCCGACACCATCGAGGCGCTGTGCGACGGCGTGTCCTCGCGCCGCAACCAGCTGCTCGTCGACCTCGGCTCCGAGCTCGCGCTCGGTGCCATCGACGGCGCGGCAGATGCCGACATGGGTGCGCTCGCCGGCACCGTCGACAAGCTCGCCCGCACCTACCGCCCCTTCGGGCCGGTGCTCAGCGATTCGCTGAACGACCACCTGCGCAAGGTGTTCGGACCGTCGGGTCGTCGTCCGGGATCGATCGTCGAGCGCGTCACCAAGGTGTGGCAGCTCGGTGACGGTTGGGCGCATCACGTCACGGCCGAGGTCGCCCTCGGCACTCGCGACGGATCGTCGGTCCGCGGCGGTTCGCTCGGCGGACTGCACGAAGGCCCGATCGCCGACGGCGCCGCCGTCGACGCTCTCATCGACTCGGCCGTCTCCGCGGTCGGCCTGCGCCGCGGCATCCAGGTCGCCATGCCGTCCAGCGGTGGCGGCGGCGGTGGCACCGTCGACGCAGCAGCGCTCGGCGAGTTCACCGAGAACATCACCGGACGCTCCGGCGTGCTCGCCTCGGCGGCGCGACTGGTGCTCGAGCAGCTCGGCTTCGCCGATCAGGTGTCGATTCCCGTCGCCGACGGATCGGAAGCGGAGCTCGTCGATCTGGTGTCGTCCGAGCTGGGTTCCGACTGGCCGCGTCTGGTCGCTCCGTCGTTCGACCACAAGCGCGCAGTCCTGCTCGACGACCGGTGGGCCACGGCCCGCGAGGATCTGGCTCGCCTGTGGATCGGAGACGAGCGCGCACAGGCTCTCGCCGTGACCGCGTTTGCCGGGGCCGGGGAAGCTGTTGCCGCGCAGGCTCAGTGGTGGAAGGACAAGGCGTCCGCCTCCGGACTGGACGGCCTGGCGCAGACCTACGGCGCCATCGCCTCCGCAGCCGCTGTGGCCGACGAGCCCGGCGAGTTCGCCGGTGAGGTAGCGGTGGTGACCGGAGCCAGCAAGGGTTCGATCGCCGCGGCGGTCACCGGCAAGCTGCTCGCCGGCGGCGCGACGGTGTTCCTCACGACGTCGCGTCTGGATCAGCAGCGGCTCGGTTTCTACCGAGATCTGTACCGCGACAACGCTCGCGCGGGTGCGGCACTGTGGGTGGTTCCGGCCAACATGGCGTCCTACACCGACGTCGACGCGCTCATCGAGTGGATCGGCAACGAGCAGATCGACAGTGCCGGTGGCGCGAAGACTCTGGTCAAGCCGGCCGTGACTCCGACCATGCTCTTCCCGTTCGCGGCTCCGCGAGTGCAGGGCGAGCTGTCGGACGCCGGTTCGCGCGCCGAGATGGAGATGCGTGTTCTGCTCTGGTCCGTCGAGCGTCTGGTCGCCGGTCTGTCGCAGATCGGATACGACCGCGACGTCGACACCCGCCTGCACGTGGTGCTGCCGGGTTCGCCGAACCGCGGCATGTTCGGTGGCGACGGAGCGTACGGCGAATCGAAGGCGGCGCTCGACGCGATCGTGAACCGCTGGAAGGCCGAGCGCACGTGGGCCGAGCGAGTCACGCTGGTGCACGCCCGCATCGGGTGGGTCCGCGGAACCGGGTTGATGGGTCACAACGATCCGGTCGCCAAGGCTGCGGAAGCCGCCGGGGTGCGCACCTGGTCGACGCAGGAGATGGCCGATCAGCTGCTCGCGACATGCGATGCAGCGTCGAAGGAATCGGCTGTGGCCGCTCCGATCGAGATCGATCTGACCGGAGGACTGGCGGAGGCCGGACTGGATCTCGGTGCACTCGCCAAGGAGGCGGCCGATGCCGCCGCCGTCGACGAGGTCATCGACGAGCTCGAAGCGTCCATCGCGGCGCTCCCGGCGCCGCCGCGCCTCACCGACGAACTCCCCGCCCCGGCGTGGAACTCGGTCGACGTGGATCCGTCGGAGCTCGTGGTCATCGTCGGTACGGGCGAGCTCGGCCCCTACGGCAGCGCGCGCACCCGCTTCGAGATGGAGGTCGACGAACGACTCTCCGCCGCAGGTGTTCTGGAGCTGGCGTGGAACACCGGGCTCGTGGTCTGGGAGAACGATCCCAAGCCGGGGTGGTACGACGTCGACTCCGGTGACCTGGTCCCCGAGGCCGAGATCGCCGAGCGCTACCACGACACGGTCGTCGAGCGCTGCGGCATCCGGCGGTACGAGGACGACGGCGCCATGATCGACAACAGCGCCCCGCTGATGACGTCGGTGTTCCTCGACCACGATCTGACGTTCGTGGTCAGCAGCGAAGCGGAGGCACGCGCCTTCGTCGGTGCCGATCCCGAGAAGACGGTGATCACGCAGGCACCGGACAGCGGTGACTGGCAGGTGACACGCAAGGCGGGCACCGAGATTCGCGTTCCGCGCCAGATGAAGCTCACCCGCACCGTCGGTGGCCAGATTCCGACCGGCTTCGACCCGACCAAGTGGGGCATCTCGCCCGACATGGCCAGCTCGGTGGACCGCGTCGCGCTCTGGAACATCGTCTGCACCGTCGACGCGTTCATCACGTCCGGGTTCAACCCGTCCGAGTTGATGCGCTGGACGCACCCCTCCCTCGTGGCCAACACGCAGGGAACGGGCATGGGCGGCATGGAATCGATGCGCTCGCTCTACATCGACACACTGCTCGGCGACGCCAGGGCGAACGACATCCTGCAGGAAGCTCTGCCGAACGTCGTTGCAGCCCATGTGGTTCAGTCCTACGTCGGTAGCTACGGCGCGATGGTTCACCCCGTCGCGGCCTGCGCCACCGCGGCGGTCTCCGTCGAGGAAGGCGTCGACAAGATTCGGCTCGGCAAGGCAACCTTCGTGGTCGCCGGCGGCTTCGACGACCTGAGCACCGAAGGCATCATCGGCTTCGGTGACATGTCGGCCACCGCGGACTCGGCGGCAATGCACGCCAAGGGCATCGACGATCGACGGTTCTCGCGGGCCAACGACCGCAGGCGCGGTGGATTCGTCGAATCACACGGCGGCGGAACGATTCTGCTGGCGCGTGGCGATCTGGCGCTGGAGATGGGTCTCCCCGTCCTCGGTGTGGTCGGGTGGGCACAGTCCTTCGGCGACGGTGTGCACACGTCCATTCCGGCTCCGGGCCTCGGCGCTCTCGGTGTGGGACGCGGTGGCCGCGATTCGGCACTGGCTCTGTCGCTCGCCGCGCTCGGTGTCTCCGCCGACGACATCGCTGTGGTCTCGAAGCACGACACGTCCACGGCGGCAAACGATCCCAACGAAGCCGAGCTGCACACCCGACTGGCCAAGGCGCTCGGACGCTCGGACGGCAACCCGCTGTTCGTCGTCTCGCAGAAGTCGCTGACCGGACACTCGAAGGGCGGCGCCGCGGCATTCCAGCTGATCGGTCTGTGCCAGGTGCTGGCGCAGGGTGTCATCCCGCCGAACCGCAGCCTCGACTGCGTGGACGACAAGATGACCGAGTTCGGGCACCTGGTCTGGGCTCGCGAACCGCTGCGCTTCGGTGAGCGTCTCCCGCTCAAGGCAGGACTGCTGACCAGCCTCGGCTTCGGTCACGTGTCCGGTCTGATCGCACTGGTTCACCCGCAGGCGTTCATCGAGGCCATTCCGCAGGAACGTCGTGAGCAGTACCTGGCCACGGCACGCGAGCGGAAGATCGCCGGCCGGCGCCGACTGGTCTCGGCCATGTGCGGTGGATCCGCGTTGTACGAGCGGCCGGAGGATCGGCGTCTCGGACACGAGGGTGCGTCCTCGGATGCGAAGCATCAGCTCGAAGTCGACCTGCTGCTGAGCGAGGATGCAAGGCTCGGCGCCGACGACGTTTACCGCAGCAACACACCGGGGTGCAAATGAGCATATTGGGAGTCGGATTCGATCTGGTCAACGTGACCCAGTTCGCCGAACAGATGGAAAAGATCGGGACCACCATGGTCCGCGACAGCTTCACCGCCGGTGAACGTCGGCACGCGACAACCAAGAGTGCAGAACCGGCTCGGCACTACGCAGCGCGCTGGGCAGCGAAGGAAGCGGTCCTGAAAGCGTGGGCGTCGTCGAGGTTCGCTCGGCCGCCGCAGATCGGGGACAACCCGTATCCGCTGATCGAGGTCGTAAACGACGCGTGGGGACGGCCGTCGATCAAGCTCCACGGCATGGCCGCGGAGTTTCTGCCGACGGTCAAGATCCACCTGTCGTTGACGCACGACGGTGACATGGCTGCGGCGGTGGCGATCCTGGAGGACTAGGGCTTCCGGGAAGTGCTTTCGAGGGCTTCCGAACGCGAGTGAGGGGCACCCTGATGTCGATACGTCGACTCGGAGTGCCCCTCACTCCTTGTAGGCAAGGTGGGTCAGCGTCGGCTCTCGGATTCCTTCTCGGTCACCAGTAGGTACGCGCCCATCAGCCGCTTGAGCTCGGTGACGGCGTCCCCGTGGCTCTGGCCGTCCTGCACCGAGAAGTTCAGCATCGAGTAGACGACGTGGACGAGAACCTCGGCGAGCAGCATGCGCTTGGATCGGGGCGTTCGCGGCGTCAGTGGTGCGAGCATGCGTTCGACCTGCGCTGCGAAGGCCTTTTCGTGGATCACACCGGTCGCGCGGGTGGCGGGCGTCGATTGCATGGCCAGCCAGACCTCGCGCCGCGACGGGTCCGACGTCCAGAGGCCCGCCAGATGATCGAGAAAACGGTCGAGGAAGCGAAGCCAGTCGAGCGACGGAATCTCACCGTCGAAGTCGGCCAGCTCGTGCTGGACGCCCCTTAGATCCTGCCGGCTCAACTCGCACACGATCACATACTTGTTCGCGAAGAACTGGTACAGCGTTCCGATGGGAAGACCGGCGCGCGCCGCGACTTCCTCGCAGGTGAAGGACTCGAAGCCGACGTCGGTCAGCAGTTCCCGAGACGACGCGAGCAGGGCATCGAACTTGCGCTTGCTGCGTTCCTGGGTGGGCCGTCGACGGGGGAGGAGTTCGTCCGACTTCTCGTCGGCGCCGTCCGGTCCCGTGTCTTCGGGGTCGGGCTCGTCCACAGGGAAGGGCGTTCCGAGGCTCGACTCCACGCCTCCCAGCGTATCGGTCCCCTCTCGAAATTCCGACTGTGCGCATCCGACGGGTCGAATGTGAAGAATCATGCAGTCGGTTTGTTTGTGCTGGCATAATCGACACGAAAGTCCAATAAGTTGCGTATAGTCGACTGGACGTGCAGGGCGGGCCACGTGATGAGGCCCGTCGTCGGGTGCTGCGGAACTCCAAGCACGGGAGGCCAACATGACAACAGTAGGAATGACCGAAGCCACGGCAGCGGCCAAGAGCCGCTCCGATATCGCCGCGACCCCTGCGGCTGGTCGAGGGGCGGCAAACGCGTCAGGCACGGGATCCACATCGGGCACAGGGTCCGACTCGGTTGTCCTCACGTATGAGCTGACGGACACACACTTGACGGCGTTGCTCGTCGACGGCGAAGACGGTTCCGAGCGCGGGGAAGCCCGGTCGATGGATCTCGAAGACCTGTCGCCCGAGCAGATCGGTCTGACGGTTCCCATGCTGTGGGAGCTTCTCGACCGCGCCGAGGTCAAGCCTCGTACCGTCGTCGTTCTCGGCGATGGCAACACCGCGACTGTCTCGCCCATTCTGGAGCTGGCTCTCGGCGTTCCGGTCATCGCGCCCGAGGCGCCGACTGTCAAGCCCAAGACCGCTGCGAAGAAGGCCGCTGCGACGTCGAAGAGCGATGCGCAGCCGAAGAACGCCGCCACAAAGCCCATCACACCGGCGGCAACCGCTAGGCCGACGCCCGCCAAGCGCGCGTCGCCCACGAAGGCGACCACTACGGTCGTGCCGGTGCCGGGCAAGCCGGTCCCGGCAAAGCTCGGAACCGACAAGACCGAAACGATCAAGACCGACACAACGAAGTCGGTTGCCGGGTCGAGGCCCGGGAAGCCGGCCGACGAGCCGACGAAGGCCATTTCGCTGACCAAGGCGGGCGCGGGCTCAGGTATCGCCGCCACCGCTGTCGCGAAGAGCAAGACTGCCGTTGCCGCGAAGAACAAGACGGGCACGACCGTCGCCGCCCCGCCGGTCGAGACGAACGATCCGCCCACCGAAGAGATCGCGGTCGTGCCGCCGCTCGTGTCGACCCAGGCGTTCTCGGACAGCGACGTCACTGCGCCGGTTCCCGTGGTGGCACCCGTGGCGTCGACGTCGGCTGCTGCAACGGCGTCCACTGCTGCACCGGCGACTGTCGGAGGCAAGAGTCGTCGCGGTCTGGTGATCGCGGCCGCTGCGACGGCTTTCGTGCTGGCCGGCGGCATCGGAGCGGCCCTCGCTCTGAGCAATGGCGATCCCGCGCAGGTTCCGCAACAGGCGCCGTCGGCAGCCACGCAAGATGCGCCGTCCGCGGCGGTTGCTCCGCCTGCCGCGCCGAGTGCAGAAGTTCCCCCGCCTGCCGCGGTGCCCGCACCGGCGGTTCCGGTCGCGCCCCCTGCACCTCCGGCCCCGACTGCGGACTCCGCACCGGCCGGTTCCTCGACGCCGTGGTCCAACTCGGCTCCGCCGGCGTGGACTCAGAATCGCGCCCCGTCGGCTGCGTCGCCGTCGACGCAGGCGCCGGTACAGCAGGCTCCGCAGTCCGCGCAGACGTACGTCCCGCCGCCGCAGTTCACCGTGCCGGTGCCGGTGCCGGACCCGAACAACCCGAACGCGACTCCGCAGGAGTTGCAGGACGAGGCGTGGCAGCGGCATTGGCAGCAGACCGGGCAGTACCTGGAGCAGCAGTTCGGCTGACCCGTAACGTCGACCTTCCGGCGCGCTGACCCGATCGCGCCGCCGAGAAGGGTGGTCGAATGTCGATCGACGATGTGCGTTCTCGCGTGGAGGCCGACATGCCCCGCGTGCTGGAGGACTTGGCTGCGCTGGTGCGGTTCCGGTCGGTGGCGGACGAGCGCGTTGCTCCGGCGTCCGAATGCCGGGCCGCAGCGACGTGGGTGGCTGACGCTTTCCGAAGTGCCGGCATCGAGAACGTCGACCTCGTGCAGACCGTCGATGGTTCGGCGGCTGTCATCGGTCACGTTCCCGCGCCGGACGGCGCACCGACCGTCCTGCTCTACTCGCATTACGACGTCCAGCCGGCCGGCGACGAAAGTCTGTGGCACACGCCGCCTTTCGAGCTGACCGAGCGCAACGGGCGGTTGTTCGGCCGCGGCGCCGCCGATTGCAAGGGAAACGTCGTGATGCATCTGGCTGCCCTTCGCGCGGTCGGAACTCCGTTTCCCGTCGGTATCACCGTGGTGTCGGAAGGGTCCGAGGAGACCGGCGCAGGTGGGTTGGAGGCTCTGGTCGAATCACGTCCTGACCTGTTCGACGCCGATGTCGTGGTGATCGCCGACACCGGGAACGTCGGCGTGGGTGTTCCAACGGTGACCACCACTCTGCGCGGCATCGCCAACGTGGTCGTCGAGGTTCGAAGCCTCACGGGCGCAGTGCATTCGGGTATGTACGGCGGCCCGGCTCCGGATGCGCTGGTGGCGCTGGTGAGCATGCTGGCAACTCTTCGCGACGACGACGGCAACACCGTGGTGCGCGGTCTGGACTGCACCGGGACGTGGTCGGGCGCCGACTATCCGGAAGCGCAGTTCCGTGCCGACGCGGGTGTCCTCGACGGCGTCGACCTGGCCGGTACCGGTTCCGTTGCCGACCGGGTATGGGCGCGGCCGGCTCTGACCATCATGGGGATGGATTGCCCACCTGTCGTCGGGTCGGCGGCCGCCGTGGTGCCCCGTGCGTCGGCGCGGCTGAATTTGAGGGTTCCGCCGGGGATGGATCCCGCCGCCGCGCAGCAGGCTCTGACGCGTCATCTGCAGGAAGTGGTGCCGTGGTCCGTGGAGGTCACCGTGACCCCGGAGGCCGTCGGGTCACCGTTCCGGGCGCGCACCGACGGGCCGGGCTACGGCACGTTCCTGGAGTCGCTGCGCGATGCCTACGGGCGTGATGTCGCCGTCGCCGGTCAGGGCGGATCCATTCCGCTGTGTACGGCGCTGGCTCGCGCCTGCCCGGATGCCGAGATCATCTTGATGGGCGTCGAGGAGCCACTGTGTTCCATACATGCACCGAACGAGAGTGTCGATCCGCGCGAGATCGAATCGATCGCGGTCGCGGAAGCGCTGTTCCTCCAGCGCTTGACCTGAGCGCTGCAAACGGGGCCGAAAACCTGTCGAGCGTTCGGTTCCGGTGTCCGTAGTAGGCGATGTTCCGAGTTCTGTTGCGGTGCAACCTGTTCGAAGCGCCAATTCCGCGCGCTTCGACGCGGGATTCGAGTCCGGCAGGTACGTTCGACTGTGTCGACGGCCGGTGTAGCGGGGCCCTGCCGTCGATCGAATCAAGCCGACGACGGTCTCTCGAGAGGACCCGCACATGACTTCGCTGAAACCGTTCTACGAGGACGTTCAGGCACACTACGACCTGTCCAACGAGTTCTTCGATCTCTTCCTGGACCCCACGCACACCTACAGCTGTGCCTATTTCGAGCGCGACTCGATGACGCTCGAAGAGGCACAGATCGCGAAGATCGATCTGGCACTGGGCAAGTGCGATCTCAAACCGGGAATGACGCTCCTCGACGTCGGCTGCGGGTGGGGTGCCACCATCAAGCGCGCCCGCGAGAAGTACGACGTCAACGTCATCGGTCTGACCCTCAGTCGCAATCAGTACGAGCGAGTCAACGAGGAGTTGCAGGCCACCACGTCGCACCGCACCGCGGAAGTGCGTTTGCAGGGGTGGGAAGAGTTCGAAGGAACCGTCGATCGGATCGTCAGCATCGGCGCATTCGAACATTTCCAGCAGTCGCGCTACGACGCCTTTTTCTCGAAGTGCTACGAGATCCTTCCCGCCGACGGCCGTATGTTGCTGCACACCATCGTCGGCCTGGTGTGGGAGAAGCGTCAGCAGGGCTACAAGGTGTTGCGTGAGGACATCCAGTTCGCGCGTTTCATCATGACCGAGATCTTCCCCGGCGGCGAACTTCCGCTTCCCGCCTGGGTTCCCGATCACGCGAGCCGCGCAGGCTTCTCCGTCGAGCGGGTGCAGGCACTTCAGATGCACTACGCACGCACCCTCGACCACTGGGCGGAGGCACTCGAGGCGCACCGCGACGAGGCCATCGCCATCGCGTCGAACGAGGAGTACGAGCGTTACATGAAATACCTGACCGGGTGTGCCGAACGATTCCGCAGCGGACTGATCGACGTCCGCCAGTACACCTTGGTGAAGTAGGGAACTAGAGACCCGGCGATGCCGTTCGACCGTGATCGTCGAACGGATCGTCGCGTTCCTTGACCGCTTCCCGGAATCCCACTGTGGCGGCGCGCATCTGAAAGGCGTAGCCCTCACGGGTGTGGCGCGAGACGCCGTCGAACACGGTGCTGATCATCGACGACGTGGCGACGCCCTGATTCAGCAGGGTGGCGTTGAGAGCCAGTTTGACCATCATGAGCTGATTGATCGGCATGGCTGCGATTCGTGCGACCAATTCTTCCGTGCGAGCGTCGAGCTGGTCGGCCGGTGCCGATTCGACGGCCAGGCCCCATTCCGCAGCCTGTTTGCCCGAGAGGCAATCGCCGGTCAGCAATAGGCGTTTGGCGCGTTGATCGCCGAGTCGGTGTGCCCACATTCCGGCTGCGGGGATGCCCCACACCCGCGTGGGTGGGTAGCCGATCTTGGTGTCGTCCGCAGCGATGATCTGATCGCAGAACAACGCGATGTCCGTTCCGCCCGCCACGCAGAATCCGTGGATCTTGGCGACGGTCGGTTTGTTGGCGTGCAGCAACGACGAGAAGCCCTTGTTGAACCGGCTCATCATGGCGTAGTCCGCCATCGGATCCCAGGTTCCACTCGGATTGTGGTTGCGCGCCTGGACAACCGGGTCGACGACGGTGCCGGCCGATCGGTCGACCCCCGTCTCGGCGTCGAGATTCTCGGCGAAGATGCTCAGGTCGTAGCCGCCGCAGAAACCGGTCCCGCGCCCCGACAGCAGAATGACGTGCACACGCGGGTCGAGGTCGGCACGTTCGACCGCAGCCGACAGGTCGGACGGGGTGTCCGACGTGATGGCGTTGCCCTGCTTCGGACGGTTGAAGGTGATGCGCGCGATGCGCCCGGTGACCTCGTACGTCAGGGTGCGGTACTCGGTCTCCTCCGACGCAGCTTCACGACCGGTGAACAGCGACTCGTCGCCTTCGTCCCACCCCTCGCGCCACGCAGCCGGACGCTCTCCTGTCGAGTTCATGAGTGCGAAGTCTGCCCCACCGAGTGGACGGTGGTAAGTGGAACGGGCCGGATGACGCACTGTGACGCAGTCGTCCGGTTTCGCCCCACCCACCCGCGGGTACATCTGGCTCGATCCAGTGCGTCCAATTACCAGCGATTAGGTGAAAACATGAGCGAGTCCGCTCCCGTGAGTCGTCCGTACCCTCTGGGAGTGACACCACTCGACGGTGGTGTCGGCAACGTCGCGGTGTACTCCGAGACCGCCGACACGGTGTCGGTCGAGGTGTTCGACGGTGACACCTCCACCACGACGCAGCTGACCGACCGTTTCGGCCACGTCTTCCACGGAATCGTTCCCGGCCTCGTCGTCGGCGCCCGCTACGGTCTGCGCGTCGACGGTCCGTGGGACCCGGCAAACGGCCTGCGCCACAACGTCCACAAGCTGCTTCTCGATCCGTACGCGAAAGCTGTTGCCGGGCAGGTGGACTGGAACGAGTCGGTCTTCAGTCATCACCACGACGAGCCGATGGAACGCAACGACGACGATTCGGCCGACGCGATGCCGCGGTGCGTCGTGGTCGACACCGAGTTCGACTGGGAGGGCGACCGTTCCCCGCTGATCCCGCTGTCGGAGACGGTCGTGTACGAGGTGCACGTCAAGGGCTTCACGGCGCGTCTCGACGGTGTGCCGGAGAACATTCGGGGAACGTACGCGGGAATGGCCGAGCCGGCCGCGATCGAGCATCTGACCCGTCTCGGGGTCACCTCCGTCGAGCTGCTGCCCGTTCACCAGTTCGTTCAGGATTCACATCTGCTCGAAGCGGGACGCCGAAACTACTGGGGCTACAACTCCATCGGCTTCCTCGCCCCCCACAACGAATACAGCTCCAGCGGCGACGACGGCGGCCAGGTGCGCGAATTCAAGACCATGGTCAAGGCGCTCCACGCCGCGGGTATCGAGGTGATCCTGGACGTGGTGTACAACCACACCGCGGAAGGCAACCACCTGGGACCGACCCTGTCGCTCAAGGGAATCGACAACGGATCACACTACCGGCTGGTGCCCGAGGACCAGAGCAAGTACTACGACACCACGGGAACCGGAAACAGTCTGAACGTCGGACACCCTGCGGCACTGGCACTCATCATGGATTCACTGCGCTACTGGGTCACCGACTGCCACGTGGACGGATTCAGGTTCGACCTCGCCAGCACCCTCACGCGGCAGGACAGCGGTCTCGACGTCCACAGCGCGTTCCTCGACATGGTTCACCAGGATCCGGTACTCGCACCGGTCAAGCTCATCGCCGAACCGTGGGACACGCAGGGCTACCAGGTCGGTGGATTCCCGGCGCGGTGGTCGGAGTGGAACGGCAAGTACCGCGACGACACCCGTGACTTCTGGCGCGGCCAGGACGGATCGCTTCCCGCTCTGGCGCAACGCATCACGGGCAGCCCGGACGTGTACGAGAACGACGGTCGCCCGGTCCTGGCGAGCGTGAACTTCGTGACCGCCCACGACGGCTTCACCCTGGCCGACTTGAACGCGTACGACACCAAGCGCAACGAAGAGAACGGCGAGGACAGCCAGGACGGCGAGTCCGACAACCGCTCCTGGGGATGCGGGGCGGACGGAGAGACGGACGACGTCGGCATCCTCGAGGTGCGAGCGCGCCAGCAACGCAACCACCTGGCGACGCTTCTGCTCTCCGCCGGCGTGCCCATGATCCTGGGCGGTGACGAGTTGGGTCGCACGCAGGGCGGCAACAACAACGCCTACTGCCAGGACAACGAGATCTCCTGGTACGACTGGAATTCTGCGGATCAGGACCTGATCGATTTCACCGCCGGTCTGATCTCACTGCGCAAGGCACACCCCGCTCTGCGGCCGATCTGGTTCCGTCACGACAGCTCGTCCAGCGCGACGGACAGCGTCGACTTCTACCGAGCGGACGGCGAGATTCTCAACGCGGAGGATTGGGACGACACGACGTCGAAGTCCATCCTGGTGCTGTTGCGAGCGGAGAAGGACGAGTCCGATTTCGCGTGGATCGTCAACGCGTCGTCGGGTGGCGTCGAGTTCACTCTTCCCGAGGGTGAGTGGTCGCTCGAGATGACGAGTGACCCCGAGCAGGTGCACGAGACCGGCGGCCCATCGACGGTGGCGCGGGAGCACTCCTTCACGTTGCTGAGTTCGCCCAGCAAATAAGCACAGTCGGTGTCGGCCTTCATCATTCGAAGGCCGGCACCGCGGCACGCACCGAGCTCAACCGGGTCGAGGCGGCCGCCAACGCGAGGCTGAGCACCCCGACGGTCACGAGCGCCGGGAACAGTCCGCCCACCGCTGCGGCAATGGCGACGACGACCAGCGCCGACGCGAACTGACCGATGAAGAGACACGCAGTCCAGGCGCCGGTGCCTCGGCCGCGTTCCTCGAACTTCAGGGTGAGGAGCACCCAGGTGAGCAAGGTGGGGAGCAGGACGCCGCAGCCGGCGGACGCGACGACGCCTCCCAGCGCGACGACGACCGGTGTGCTCGCGAGACCGATGACGGTGATCCCGAGACCGGCTGCGCCGAATGCGCTGGGCAGCAGTGTTTTCGGTCCGAGCTTGCCTATGCGCATGAACGAGACGGCTCCGACGGCCGTGGCCACCGCGACCAGGGCGCTGACTGCACCGATGGCGCCTGCCCCGGTCATCCCGAGCTCCGACAGGGCGTACGGGATCTCGACGATCGGCACGTAGAACACCACGCCGCCGAAGGCGGTGACCGCCAGTGGTATTGCCAGCGGGCGCCAGTCGACCGGGCTCAGCGTAGTGTCCTTTGCCGAGGTCGACTTCGCGGGCGACCAGAGGAGCAGGGGCACGAGCACGGCGAAGAGCACTCCGATGCCGTACACCCAGAACGGTGTGCGCCAACTCGACTGTGCCAGTGCACCTCCCAGGCCGATGAACACCACGGCGGACAGCGAACTGACGACCACCTGCAGGCCGAGGTAGCGTGCTCGCTCCTTACCCACGAAGTAGTCGGCGATGAGAGTGGTCGAACACGTCATGATGGCGGCCTCCGCCACCCCGACCCCGACACGTGATCCCAAGATCGCGACGAGGGAGTGGAGATAGAGCGGGGCGGTGCCGAACAGCGCGTACACGACCAGCGCGGTGATCAGCAGTCGCATCCGGCCGATCGCGTCGACGATGCGGCCGGCGCCGAGGGCGACCAGCCCGACTATGAGTGCCGGCGTGGTGATGACCAGAGGCACCAGCCACTTCGCCGCTCCGGTATCGGCGAACTCGTCGAAGATCTGGGGCTGCGCGGGGGCCAGAAGTACGGCTCCGAGAACCGGCAGGCAGCCCATCGAGATGAGCAGGAGTCCCTGTACGGGACCGGGTACGCGGTCGGTCGAGGTGGCCGCCCGGGTCGGCGTGATGTCGTTGGTCATCGATTCTCCATCGTGGTCCGGTGATCTGAGTCACGTGCTGAAGGGAAGTGTCGAGCCCGATCGCCCATTACGGAAATAACGATCACCGGGGTTGTGCATCAGCTCCGCTGATACCCGCGGCATAAATGTCGTCGATGGGCGGCATCATCAATCGCTTCTTCCCTGATGCCGCCCGCCGCCGCACAGTGGTTGCAGTCACTACCGACCGCGACAGAAGTGGAACCACCGTGGATGCAGCATCGCTCACCCTCCCGACCATCGCACTGGGCACGGCCCGTCTCGACGGCCACAGCCGCGCCGTGCTGCTCAGCGGCGGCACGCTCCTGGTGCTCGACAGCGTCGCAGACCGGCTCGATCTGACCGCGCCGATCGCCGTGCGCGACATCCTCGACGACTGGGACCGAGTGCTTCCCGCACTTCGAGTCGTCGGGCGGGAGTCCGAGGGCAGGTGGGTGTCGGTCGACGAGGTCGACATGCTCGCCCCCGTCGAGCCCCGTCAGATTCTGCAGGCGGGAGCCAACTACCGCACGCACGTGATCGACCTCGCCGTCAAGCACGCGGATCGCTCGGACGGTCGCACCGAAGAGCAGGTTCGCGCCGAGGCCGCGGAGATGATGGATCAGCGTGCAGCCGAGGGTGAACCGTACTTCTTCGTCGGTCTCCCGTCCGCCATCACCGGACCGTACGACACGGTCACCCTGCCGCCGGGAACCACGAAGAACGACTGGGAACTGGAACTGGCAGCGGTGATCGGCCGACGCGCACACCGCGTGAGCGTCGACGAGGCACTCGACGTGGTGGCCGGCTACACCATCGTGAACGACCTCACGACACGGGAATTGGTATTCCGCCGCGACATGCCGGAGATCGGTACCGACTGGTTGCGCGCGAAGAACGCCCCCGGCTTTCTTCCCGTCGGTCCCTGGATCGTGCCGAAGGAGGACGCGGGTGACGTATCGGAATTCCGACTCACTCTCGAACTCAACGGAACCGTGATGCAGGACGAGTCGACCAAGGACATGTTGTTCGGTGTGGCAAAGCTGATCTCGGCGGTGTCGCAGACGGTCACGCTGTTGCCCGGCGATCTGGTCCTGACGGGAAGTCCGGCCGGTAACGGAATGCACTGGGGCCGACTGCTGGCCGACGGCGACGTCATGGAGTCGACCATCACCGGACTCGGACATCAGAAGACGCCCGTGATCGGTTCGCACGCATGAACGCCCCGGTGCACTCGGTCCTGGTGATCGGCGCAGGTATCGCCGGCACCGCGGTGGCCATCGGTCTCGCCCACGGCGGCGTCGAAGTGGACGTGGTGGAACAGTCCTCGCGCAGCCGCACCATCGGATCGGGAATCACACTGCAGGGCAACGCTCTCCGCGTTCTTCGACAACTCGGTGTCTGGAATCGAGTACGAGCGGCGGGGTACGCGTTCGACGATCTCGGGCTGCGGGCGCCCGATACGCACGGAACCCTCATCGTGCAGATGGACGACGCCCGCACCGGTGGGCCGGACCTTCCGGCCACGCTCGGGATGGAACGGCCCGTCCTCGCCTCGATCCTCATGGACGCGGCGGAAGAGGCGGGAGTGAAGCTCCGTCTCGGCACCACCGTGACCGCGCTGACCCAGGATGCGACCGGTGTCGACGTCGACTTCGCGGACGGCGCATCGAGACGCTACGACGTCGTGATCGGCGCCGACGGACTCCGCTCGTGGACGCGTCGGGCGATCGGCATCGACGTCGAGCCCGTGCCGACCGGGATGGGGATCTGGCGCCTCGTCGGCCCGCGACCGGAGTCGGTCACCAGGACCGATCTGTACTACGGCGGCGTCGGATACATCGCCGGCTACTGCCCGACGGGCCCGAACTCGTTGTACGCGTACATCGTCGAAGATGCGCGAGATCGCGCCATTCTCTCGGAGGCGGAGCGTCTCGACGTCATGCTCGATCTGGCGGCTCACTACCACGGACCGTGGGACGACATACGCGAGCAACTCACCGATCCCGGCGCGGTCAACTACACCTGGTTCGAGAGCCACCTGCTCGACGGTCCGTGGCACCGAGGCCGAGTGGTGCTCATCGGAGACGCCGCGCACTGCTGCCCGCCCACCCTCGCCCAGGGCGGTGCCCAAGCGCTCGAAGACGCGGCTGTGCTCACCGAGTTGTTGCTCGCCGCCGAGAACGTCGACGACACCGTCCTCACCGCATTCGCGGACCGGCGCCGACCGCGTGCGGGTGCAGTGGTCGACGCCTCGGTGCAGCTCGGTGCGTGGATGCTCGAACACCGCACGGACGCAGACGTTCCCGGTCTGATGCGACGTATCGCCGCACTCGTGAGCGAGCCGGCATGAGCACCGTCGACGTCCACGCGCACGCCATCGTGCCCGAGGTCGAGGCGATCGTGGCCGGTAATCCCGGGCTCGACGAGCTTCGCGCGCTCGAAGCCGTACGGAACGGCGCGGAGTCGCTGGCGGTGTCGGGAAAGATGGTGCGCGAGCGCATCCCTCAGCTCACCGGCCTCGACCGCCGCCTGGCCGACATGAGCGCCGCGGGAATCGACGTTCAGGTGGTGTCTCCGTCTCCGTCGCAGTATCACTACTGGGCCGACCGGGAACTCTCGCGCACCATCTACGGCGCCGCCAATCGCGGCATCGCAGCCCTGGTCGCCGAGGAACCGTCGCGGCTCCTCGGACTCGGATTGGTTCCGCTGCAACACCCCGACGCGATGGTGGACGCTCTGGACGACGCCGTGCTCACGTGCGGTCTGAGCGGTGTCGAGATCTCGTCGTTCGCGCAGACGCCGGACGGGACGGTCGAGTTGTCGAACCCTGCGCTCGATCCGTTCTGGGCGCGGGCGGCGGCTCTGGGCGCAGTGATCTTCCTGCATCCCTTCGGATGTTCGCTCGACGCTCGTCTCGACCGGTTCTACCTGTCGAACACCGTGGGCCAACCGGCGGAGAACGCGGCAGCACTCTCGCACGTCATCTTCTCCGGCGTCCTGGACCGCCATCCGGACCTGAAACTGATCGCGGCACACGGCGGTGGGTACCTGCCGACGAACATCGGCCGGTCCGATCACGCGTGGACGGTCAGGCCGGAAGCGCGTCGGTGCGCCGATCTGCCCAGCAGCTATCTGCGCCGACTGACCTTCGATTCGCTCGTGCACGACCCCGCTCAGCTTCGCCACCTCGTCGACGCCGCCGGCTCGGAGTCGGTGGTCCTCGGGTCCGATTATCCGTTCGACATGGGCACCGCCGACCCGGTGGCTGCCGTCCGGTCCGCGGGGTTGCCCGCCGCCACCGTGGACGCGGTTCTCGGCGGCAACGCCGCCGCTCTCGGACTACACACCAGCACATTGCCTTCGAACACAGTAGGAGTCATATCGTGAACACCCGGTCCCCGTTTTCCCTCACCCACCTCCGGCACGTCGATCTCGCCGTCCCCGACTACACCAAGCAGCTCGAGTTCTACACCGGGCACTGGGGTCTGAGCGTTGCCGCCACCGACGGCGACGTCACGTACCTGGCCGCCGAAGGATCGCCGGAACAGTACGTGGTGCGCATTCGCAAGGACACCGACAAGCGCCTCGACCTGGTGTCCTACGGCGCCGCCGACGCCGCGACCGTCGATTCCCTCGCGCAGCGACTGGCCACGGACGGCGTCACCCTCGTCGCCGATCCCGACGTACTTCAAACGCCGGGCGGCGGTTACGGATTCAGGTTCTTCGACAACGACGGCCGCACCATCGAAATCTCGTCGGACGTCGCGGTGCGCCGACATCGCAAGATCGAAGAAGGGGAGTCGATTCCGGTCAAACTCTCACATGTCGTCCTGAACTCACCGAACCCGGAAGACACGGTTGCGTTCTACGACAAACACTTCGGATTCAAACTGTCCGACACACTGATGCATCCCCGCATGGGCAACATGATGTGGTTTCTGCGTACCAATGCTCAGCATCACAGCATGGCGGTCGCCCGCGGTCCTCATGTCGCGCTGCACCACGCGTCCTTCGAGTTGCGCGGGATCGACGAGTACATGCGTGGCACCGGAAAGATGTTGCGCGCCGGAGTCGAAAAGATCTGGGGCCCCGGCCGGCACATGGCCGGAAACAACACCTTCTCGTACTTCCTCGATCCGAACGGCAACACGATGGAGTACACCACCGAACTCGAGATTCTCGACGAGGACACCTGGCATCCGCACCTGCTGGACTTCTCCGCACCCGAGGTGTCCGATCAGTGGGGCACCGCCAACGCGATGAACGAGTTCGTGGCCAAGCAATCGTTCAACGATCCCGACAAGGGTCTCTTCGTGGCGCCGCCGGTATGAAACTCGCGACGTTCTCGGACGGGTCGGTCGATCGCGTGGGTGTCGTGGTCGACGACCGGGTTCATCCGCTCACCGGTGTGTCGTCCATGGTGGAGCTCATCGAAGGCGGTCTCCACGACGCCCTCACGCGCGGCGCGGAGGCCGTGACTCATCGCGGACTACCGTTGTCCGACATCACTCTTCGTGCGCCGCTCCGACCACCGACCATGCGTGATTTCGTGGCTTTCGAATCGCATGTCGAGGGCGTCAGGCGCAGTATCGACGGAAGCGCGGCGGTGCCGGATGCGTGGTACGAGGCGCCCCGGTTCTACTTCACCAACCCGTACGCGGTCATCGGTCCGAACGACACGGTGGTTCCTCCTCGCGAGACCGCGGCCCTGGACTTCGAGCTGGAAGTGGCTGCGGTGGTGGGGAAATCGGGATCGAGTGTGTCGGTCGAGGATGCCCGTGATCACATCTTCGGCTACACGATCCTCAACGACTGGTCCGCTCGCGACATCCAACGCCGGGAGATGCAAGTGAGTCTGGGACCGGCCAAGGGCAAAGACTTCGCGAACACACTCGGGCCGTGGATCGTGACCGCCGACGAGTTCGCCGGTCACCGCAACGCGGACGGGTTCTTCGAGGTGGACTGCGACGTGGTCGTCAACGTCGAGCGGGTCGGTCACGATTCGCTGGTCAACATGGGATGGACCTTCGAATCGCTTGTGGCCTACGCCTCTCGCGACAGCTGGGTTCACCCCGGCGACGTCCTGGGATCCGGCACGGTGGGTAACGGCGGATGTCTCGCCGAGCTGTGGGGGAGGCGCGGAGAACAGTCACCGCCTCCGTTGGTGACCGGTGACGTCGTTACATTGGCCGTGGAGGGAATCGGATCGGTGAGCAACGTCGTCGGCGTACCGCGTGACACGCCGTCGGTACCGCCCGCGCGCCGCCGCGCGCACGCCGACAGCGGGGTGACGAGGTGAGCGTGGACAGCGAACGTCACGTGTTGGATCGCACGGACCCGGTGGGCGCGATCGCCGCCGCAGCGACCCGCAACCGTAACTGGAACCGTTGGGGCGCAGACGATGTCCGCGGCACCATGAACTACCTGACGGATTCCCACCGCGCGGCGGCGGCAGCGCTCGTTCGGCGCGGAGTCTCGTTCTCCTTGTCGCAGAGCTTCGACATGGACGGCCCGCAGAAGGGCTGGAGGCGACGCACCAATCCGGTTCACACGATGCTCGACACGGGTACCGACGCGGTGGCCGGTGTGCAGGGCTTCCCGCACGGGATCGGTGGGGCTGACGACGTGGTGTCGATGCCGCTGCAGTGCTCGACGCAGTGGGACGGCCTGGGGCACATCTTCGATCGCGGCATGGCCTGGAACGGTCGCCCGGCGGACGAGGTGGTCACCTCTCTCGGCGACGGTGTCACGGGCATCGAGACGGTCGCCAACGGGATCGCCGGCCGCGGCGTACTTCTCGACGTCGGGCGCAGCGAGGGTGAGAACGGCGAACTGCCCGACGGCTTCGCGATCACGACCGGTCATCTCGAGTCGACGATGCGATCCCAGGGGGTGAGCGTCGGGACGGGAGATCTCGTTCTGGTGCGTACCGGCCAGCTCACCCGTGCCCGGCGCGACGGCTGGGGTGACTACGCGGGCGGTGCGGCGCCAGGGTTGTCGTTCACCACTGCAGACTGGTTGCACGACAGTGAAATTGCGGCCATCGCTACCGACACCTGGGGTTTCGAGGTACGGCCCAACGAATTCGACGAGGCCTTCCAGCCCCTCCACCAGATCGCCATTCCCAACATCGGTCTCTTTCTCGGCGAGATGTGGGATCTCGACGCGCTGGCGGACGACTGCGCGGCGGACGGTGTGTACGAGTTCTTCCTCACGGCCGCACCGATTCCGGTGACCGGGGCAGTGGGTGCACCGGTCAATCCCATTGCGGTCAAGTGAGATCGTCCGTCGCCAGCCGCGCGGCCCGAACGACGAGGTCGCGAAGGTAGATGTGTTCGGGGTCGCGGTCGTAGACCGGATGCCACCACATCGCCTCGACCATCGGCGCCAGCGGAACCGGTGACGGCAGCGTGCGGATGCCGGCATTCAACGGCAGCAGGCGCACGAGTCGTTGCTGCAGCAACGCGATGCGTCCGCTTCCGGCGATCAGCGAGGGCACCGTCAGGAAGCTCTCGGTGACCACCTGCACCGTCGGCTCGATTCCCCTCATGCGCAGCTGTCGCGCGGCCGGAGTGGACGCCGTCTGGCCGTGGTAGGTGAGAACCCAGGGGAGCGTGCGTAATTGGTCGTCCGTCAACGCGTCGCCGACGGAGTCGTTGTCCGAGGACACCACGATCACCCACTCGTCCTGGTACAGGTCGCAGTGCGGCAGGTCGGTGATGAATCCGTGGGGTATGAGCAGAACATCGGATCCGAGCAGCGTCCGGTCCGCGTGCCCCACCACGTCGGGGCTGGTGGGCGCGAACCGGAGTCGAGCGTGCGGTGCTTCCTCGGCGAGCAGGCCGGCGACGGTGTCGCCCAGCACCGATATTCCGTAATCGCTGACCAGCATCGTGAATTCGCGCGTCGACTCGCTGGGGTCGAACTCCGGTTGGCTCGAGAACACCCGTTCCACCCCGTCCAGCGCCAGTCGCGCCCGGCCCCTTAGCTCCGCGGCCAACGGGGTGAGTCGGTACTCGTTGCCCACTCGGTAGAGCAATTCGTCGCCGAAGTGTCGCCGCAGCCGCGCGAGGGCAGCCGACAGCGCGGGCTGACTCAGGCTCAATTGTTGAGCCGCTTTGGTGACACTTCGGTTCTGCAGCAACGCATCCAGCGACACCAACAAGTTGAGGTCGAGGTTGGAGACGTTCACAAGCTCGCGCATGAGAACACTGTCTCAGATGCGGACCCGTGCCACGAACGCTTCGAGGTTGTCGCAGAGTTTCTCGATGCGCTCCTGCGGGTCGAAGTCCTCGCGGTACTGCCGACCGAGCGCGGGTGTCTTCTTGCGGCGGGTGTACAGGGAGCAGTCGAGGTCCGCGCACATGTAGGTGCCGACGGTGTTTCCCTTCCGTCCCGACTCGCCGGACTTGCGGGCACTCATCAGTGCCACACCGCCGCTGGGGTGCGTGGTGAGGCAGATCGAGCACATCTGCGCCTTGCGGGTGCCGCCCGCCTCGTATTTCAGTGCGACACCGACCAGTTCGTCGCCCAGGGGGAAGACGATGTAGCACCGGCCGGGGAAGGACGGGTCGCTCCAGCCGAGGAAGTCGAGGTCGTCCCACGCTCTCTCGTCGAGGTCCTTCGGTGTGGGGAGGCGCTTGACCTCGCCCTTGGAGCAGTTGACGAAGGAGCCCCGGATGTCGGACTCGGTGATCGGTTTCATGGCTGTCCTTTCCGTGGCCACGTGTGCAGAAGCGCGTCCAGGGCATCGAGGATTCGCATCCACGATTCCTGCGAGTCCGGGGCGCTGTGCGCGAACCCGCCTCTGGATTCCAGTGACGCAAACCCGTTGAACACGCTGCCCAACAAACGAATTGCGTGTGTCTCGTCGTCGGGTTCGAGGTCGTATCCGCGCAGGACGGCTCGCATCAGCTCGCTGTGTCGTCTGCTCGCGGCAATCGTCGCGGCATCGGGGTCGAGGTGGGCTCGGGTAGCTGTCCAACGGCCCGGATGGGTGTGCGCGTACTCGCGATAGGTGTCGGCGAAGGCCGTCAGTGCGTCCCTGCCGGACCGACCCGCGACGGCCTCGGCGGCGCGGTCGGCCAGTTCCGTCAGCGCGAGCAGCGAGATCCGGGTTTCGAGGTCGCGGCTGTTCTTGACGTGGGAGTACAGGCTGGGCACGGCGACATCGAAGTGCCGGGCGACGGCAGAGATCGTCACCTGCTCGAACCCGTCGCGGTCGGCGAGTTCGGCGCCCGCGAGCACCACTCGCTCCAGGGTCAATCCAGCTCGTGCCATAAGACAATCGTAAATTGCCTAAGGGTATTAGGCAAACGATCTGCGGTGCTGCTCGTTCAGCACGCGGGTCTTGGTCAGCAGCTCCGCGTACTCGTCCGCGGCGTGCGAGCCCCAGGTGATGCCTCCGCCGGTACCGTAGGTCGCCGTGCCCTGCTCGCGGTCCACGACGACAGTGCGGATGGCAACCGAGAAGCGCGCGCGAAAGTCCGAGCCGGCCGGTGCGAGCATTCCGATTGCACCGCAATATATTCCGCGGGGTCCGTCTTCGAGATCGGCGATGATCTCCATGGTGCGCTGCTTCGGAGCGCCGGTGATGGAACCGCAGGGGAACAGCGCTCGGAAGATGTCGGACAGGGGTGTGGACTCGGCGACCTCGGCGCTGACGTCGGACGTCAATTGGTGGACCGTCTCGTAGGTTTCGACGCTGCACAACGCCGGTACCCGAACGCTTCCCAACCGAGCAATTCTGGCGAGATCGTTGCGCACCAGATCGACGATCATGACGTTCTCGGCTCGGTCCTTCTCGCTCGCCGCCAGGCGAGTCCGCGCCGCCTCGTCCTCCGCGCGGGTGCTGCCGCGGGCCGCCGTCCCCTTCATGGGCCGCATGAGGAGCAGGTCTCCGGCTCGCTCGAAGAACAGCTCGGGGCTCGCGCCGGCCACCACGTGTCGGCCCAGGTCCAGGTAGGCATTGTAGCGACCTCCTTGGCGAAGGGCCAGGTCCCGGTACAGATCGACGACGTCGCCGACGACGCTCGACGTCATGGTGGTTGTCAGGTTGCACTGATAGGTGTCGCCGGCCGCGATGTACTCGCGCACCGCCTCGACGGCCTGCGCGTGTCGTCTCCCGCTCCAGGCTGGCGTCCAGGGGCCGGCCGAATAGCCGCGGACCACCGGCTCGGTCACCACCGGGACCGCGGTGGGGCCGGGGGAGATGCCGAACCACGCCAGCGGAAGCGCCGGGTCCGCGGGCGCGGTGGTCAGCGTGGGATCGAGCCCGCGCGCAGCCTCGTAGGCGACGTATCCGAAGGCCCAGAACCCCTCGTCGGACAGCCGCTGTGCCTCGTCCAGAACGGCGGCGACCTCGTCGATCTGCCATGCGACGAGGTGACGTTCCACGTGCTCGAACGCCAGCGCCGTGCCCGCGACGAGGTCGTCGAAGCGCGCTTGGGCGGGGAAGCCGTGCACGCTGCCTCCTCCTACTGCGCCGACGGTGTGCGCCGAAAGTACCGCACCGGCAAGGAACCAGAACCCTCGCAAACAAGTTGTAAAGGACATGCCCGCTGTTTTCGGCTTCGGCCCGGTACTCGCCCTGGTCAGCCTGTTTCTCTATCGGCGGCTCGCACGGGCGACGGGCGCACCCCGTGCCGTGCGCCGCGTCGTCGCACTCGCGCTGTTCGTGATGTGGGTGCTCGCCGTCGTGGGACTCGGCAGCGGAAACCTGTTCGACCCGTCCTGGGCGCGCGGTCCCGGCTTCGTCGGACTCACCTGGTTGGCGGCGCTTCTGTACCTCACGCTCGGGGTGCTCGTCCTGGGCCTCGTGGTGCTCGTCGTGCGCGTTGTAGGCGCGGTCGGCCACCGCGACACGTCGTCGACCCGGAGATCGTTCCTGCGGGTCGGCTCGACGGTTGTCGTCGTGGCAACAGCGGTGACAGTCGGGTACGGATTGTTCGAGGCGGCGACGCCGCGAGTGACGCGCACCGATGTCGCGCTCGACCGGCTACCTGCGCAGTTCGACGGCGTTCGCGTGGCCCTCGTGTCCGACATCCACGCGGGCCCGGCGCGCGGGCAGGACTTCGTTCGGTCAGTGGTCGACGACGTGAACGCCCAGAAGCCGGACATGATCGTTCTGGACGGCGATCTGATCGACGGAACCGTCGACCTCGTCGGCGACGTGCTGGAACCGATCAGGGACTTGTCTGCGCCGCTGGGTGTGTTCGCCGTCAGCGGCAATCACGAGTTCTACGCCGACGACGGCGGGAAGTGGCTGGACCGCTGGTCCGATCTCGGTGTCGACGTTCTCCGCAACGACCGCACCACGGTGAGCCGCGACGGCGCAGAGATCGACGTGGCCGGCGTCAACGATTTCACCGCCCCGGCGCCGTACGAACCCGACATGGGCGCCGCTCTCGACGGCATCGATCCCGACCGGTTCGTCTTCCTGCTCGCTCATCAGCCCCGCCAGGCACTCGAAGCGTCGGACCGGGGAGTCGACCTCCAGGTGTCCGGCCACACCCACGCCGGGCAGCTCTGGCCGATTCGCTACCTGGTCCCACTTCAGCAACCGACGGTCGAAGGTCTGGACACGGTCGGGTCGACCACCGTCTACACCACCCGCGGCGCCGGAGCATGGGGTCCGCCGGTGAGAGTGGCTGCGCCGCCCGAGATTTCGATGCTCACGCTGGTGTCGCGTCAGTCCGGATAGGGCACGTCGGCTTCCCATCGGGCCCGGCGCTCGTCGTCGGTCTGTTCCCACCACGGCGTCCCGCGTTCACCGAGCGCCGTCTTGGCAGCCTGCACCCCGGCGCGAGACTCGTGCGCCCCGTCGGTGCGGCGAACGTCGCGTCGCCACGCCATCAAGATCTTGCGGAGTTCGGCATCCCGGTCCGGCGGTATCTTCGGGTCCGTTGCGCGCCACTTCCGTCCGTTGACGACGATGTAGCGGCCGTCGTCGGTGTGCTCGGTCATGGGCGCAGGAGAATCTTCACCGCGTTGTCCTGCTTTTTCTGGAAGATGTCGTAGGCGTGCGGGGCGTCCTCGAGAGGCAGCACGTGGGTCGCGAAACTGTCGACGCCCAGGGGGTCGGCGTCGGTGAGCAGCGGCAGGATGTCGTCGACCCATTTCTTGACGTTCGCCTGTCCCATGCGCAGCTGAATCTGCTTGTCGAACAGGGTGAGCATGGGAAGCGGGTCGGCCATGCCGCCGTAGACACCGATCAGGGAGATGGTTCCTCCGCGCCGGACGATGTCGATGGCGGAGTAGAAGGCGTCGAGGCGGTCGACGCCCGCCTTGCTCATCATCTTCTTGCCGATGAAGTCGGGAAGCAGTCCCGTGACCTGCTGGGCAGCGTTGGCGATCGGTGAACCGTGCGCTTCCATACCCACGGCGTCGATGACCGAGTCGGTACCGCGTCCGCCCGTCATCTCCCGAATGACGTCGCCCACCTCGCCGGGATGCTGTCGGAGGTCGATCGTTTCGATTCCGCGCGCTTCGGCGCGTGCCAATCGTTCGGGAATGCGGTCGACCGCGATGACGCGATACCCCAGGTGAGATGCGATGCGTGCAGCCATGTCTCCGATCGGACCGAGCCCGAGGACGGTGACCGAGCCGCCGTCCGGAACGTCGGCGTACTGCACCGACTGCCAGGCGGTGGGAAGAACGTCGGACAGGTAGACGTACCGCGCATCGTCGTGCTCGTGCGGCACTTTGATGTGGGTGAACTGCGCCTGCGGGACGCGGAGGAACTCGGCCTGACCACCGGGGACGGAGCCGTAGAGCTCGGAGTAGCCGAACAGTGCCGCGCCCATTCCCTGATCGCGCACCTGCGTGGTCTCGCACTGGGTGTAGAGCGACTTCTCGCACATGTAGCAATGGCCGCAGGACATCTGGAAGGGAACGACGATTCTGTCCCCCACGGAGAGGTCGGTGACCTCGGATCCCACTTCGCGGACGATGCCCATCGGCTCGTGGCCCAGGATGTCTCCGGCCGTCATGAAAGAACCGAGAATTTCGTACAGGTGGAGGTCGGAACCGCAGATGCCCGTCGAGGTGATTTCGATGATGGCGTCGGTGGGTTGTTGGATCTCGGGGTCGGGCACCGTGTCCACTCGCACGTCACGTTTGCCCTGCCAGGTCACTGCTCTCATGATATCGCCTTTCGACTCGGACGAGAACGGTTCATCGAGCCGCCGTCGACGGCGATCACCTGTCCTCCGTGACCTCGGGGTACCCAGCGACGTCGATGCCACACCTGGCCCCGGGGGCCCAATGTGGTTGGTGTTGGGAGATTCCGCTGGTTTCCTACCCCCGGGGCGCGGGTACTTTTCGACGATGAACTTCCACAAAACGATCGGCCCCGCACTCGTGACCGAGCTTTCGTCCGTGGCGGAGGCGACGTCGGTCGATCCACCGGTCGTCGACCCCGATGTCTATGCACCGCAAGCTGATTCCTGGCTTCTCTGTCAGGCCGTGGCCGACGCCGGTGTTGCGCTGGGCGCGTCGGTTCTCGACATGTGCACCGGAAGTGGCGCAGTCGGACTCGAAGCGGCCCGGCTGGGCGCCCGATCGGTGGTCGCGTACGACATTTCTCCCGCCGCGGTCGAGTGTGCATCGAGGCAGGCGCGACGCGAAGAGGCCGACGTGGACGTGCGCCTCGGATCCTTCGACGACGCAGCCGAACTAGCGGCGTTCGACGTGGTGTTGTGCAATCCTCCGTACGTGCCGGCCGAATCCGTGCCCGTCGAAATCGGTCTGGAACGGGCATGGAACGCCGGCCCGGACGGTCGCGTCGTGTTGGATCGGCTGTGTGAATCGGCCGTCGATCTGGTTCGGCCGGGCGGAGTGCTGATGTTGGTGCAGTCGGAGTTCGCAGATCCGGTCAAGAGTATGCAGATGTTGTCCGACAACGGGTTCGACGTCCGCGAGATCGTCCGATCGACCATCGCATTCGGTCCGGTGATGGATCAGCAGGCAGCGTGGCTCGAACGGACCGGCCGGCTCGAAATCGGCCGCCGCACCGAGGACTTGGTGGTCATCCGTGCCGACAGGTGAGGGAACCGACGACGCTCGTACGGTCAGAATCGTTCCGGGGGGACCGATTCTGATCGATGGGCCTGTCGACATCGTGACCGACGACGGATCGCACGTGCGGTCCGACCGCTTCGTGGTTGCGGTGTGCACGTGCCGACGCAGCAAGACCTATCCGCTGTGCGACACGAGCCACCGCGCGCGCAGCCGCTAGATCAAACTGGATCTTCCTGCATTCCAGGCTGCCATCAGGTCTGCGGCCAGGACTTCTTCGACGAAGTCCAATGCCCGCATACCGAATACGATGTCCGCTGCGAGGTGAGGTTCCTGCATCAGAAGGTCCCCGACCACGTCGTGCCTGAGAATCTGCTCGTGCACCGCGTCCGCCTCGACATGCTCGGCGTAGAAACCGATGCACGCCTGCGGCGCCTCCAGCCGCTTCAGACCCGCGACGAGGCGCTTCGAACCCGGTGACGACGTGATCTCGGTTGCCGCGAAATGACCGACCGTGGCCCCGCGAAGCGAACGATGCAGTCCGAACAGGGACATGAGGTTCACCCAGGCCAGCGTGGAAGCGGGAACCCGGTCCACGTATCCGAAATACGTGGTGTCGAGGTCTGCCGCCTCCATGAGGTCCGCCCACAACTGCTGGTGGAGCCGGGCGCCGCGGCCCGCACCGTATTCGTCGAACTCGACGGCCACGTACGACGCCTTGGCCTGGCCACGCAACCGCGGGATTGCCCACGCATGGGGATCTGCTTCTTTCAGGTGGTACACCGAGCGATGCGCGAAGTATTCGCGCATTTGATCCCAGGAACCCGATTCCTTGAGCAGCCACGACGGCCCGGTTCCCGAGACCGCTTCCGTGGACAGCATGTCCATCTCCGCGACGACGTCGGAACCGGGTTCGACGTGATCGCGAACGTAGCCGAGAAAAATTGATTCGAGTTCGGCGCGCAGGCGCAGCAACTCGGGGTCCCACTCCCATTCGTCGTCCACGCCGGCGAAGCCTCGGTAGTGCAACTCGTAGCAGATGGTCAGCGCCAGCTGCAGGTCACGCGAGAGGGGAGCGTCGGTCACTGCTGTCGGCAGCGATCCGGTCCCGACGTGCGTCAACCGGTCGATCACCGCACGCGAGATGGGCCCGCATGGCGTGGGCAGTGTCGGTGTGTCGACGGGGAGAAACGTGGTCATTTCTGGAGGGTACCCGGGAAAACAATGCTGAACCGACCGACGATGAATGGCGTGTGGATTCGCCGCACAAGGGGTACCGCAACGAAGCACACGCAAAGACTTCGATGAAGGAGAATCACCATGGCTTCGAACGACTTCGACAAGGGCGACAAAGTCGAGTGGAAGACTCACGGCACCAAGACCGAAGGAACGGTGGAGGAGAAGATCACCTCCGACACGGAAGCTGCCGGTAGAACGGTCAAAGCGTCCAAGGACGATCCACAGTATCGCGTCGTCAGTGACAAGTCCGGCAAGGACGCGGTCCACAAGCCGGAATCACTCGAGCCGAAGTAACACATGAGCGACAGCGACAACAACTCGGACACGAAGAAGGAGTTCGACGACCTCGTCAACATGACGGCGTCCGAACTCGACAAGTGGCTGGAGACAGACGAATCCACGAGCGTTGGCCAGAAGAACGGTGATCAGGAATCCGCGGGTCACAAGAGTGGTCGGCGGATCGTCGAGATTCTGAAGACCAAGAAGGCCGACCTCACCGACGACGACTACGCGCACATGCGCAAGGTCGTCGGTTACAACAAACGCCACTCGGCGCAGCGGCCGTCGGGCGACATCAGCGGCACCTCGTGGCGCTATTCGTTGATGAACTGGGGCCACGACCCCACCAAGTAGCCACCACCCGGGGCCCGATTCGAAAAACCGCGACCGGAACCCGTATATCCCTGTGGCGCAGCCACTGTCACACATATTCGTTCGCGAGGTTTCGAATTGATGGCCATTTCACACATGTCTCACGACAAAGATTCGGTGTTCCGTCTCGGTAAGCGTTCCAAGCCCGTCGTTTTGATCACCGGAGCATCGAGCGGAATCGGGCGCGCGACGGCTCACCTGTATGCACGAAAAGGATTCAATCTCGTTCTGTCCGCCCGCGGCATCGACAAGCTGGTCGATGTGGCTGCGGAGTGCACCGGGCTGGGAGCCGCGAACGTCGCGGTCATGCCGGTGGACGTCGCGAACGCCGCGGACGTGGCGAAGGTCGTCGACGATGTGGTCGAGCGCTTCGGCGGATTGGACATCTGCGTGCATTCCGCCGCGGTCATGGCTTACGGAACGTTCCTGGACACCCCTGCCGAGGTGTTCGACCGAACCGTGACCGTCGACCTTCTTGGCGCTGCCAACGTCGCCCGCTCGGCCCTGCTCGTGTTCCGGGCGCAGGAATCGGGCAACCTGGTCATCATCGGATCGCTGCTCGGACGCATTGCGACACCGTGGATGAGCACGTACGTGACGTCGAAGTGGGGTCTGCGAGGGCTGACGCGCGTGCTGCAGCAGGAAGTACGCCAATACCCCGGTGTGCACGTCAGTTCCGTCGCACCGGGGTCGGTCAAGACCTCGATCTACGACGACGCGGCCACCGTGATCGGGCGCGCCGGGTCCCCGCCGCCGCCCACGGCGCCTCCGGAGATCATCGCGAGCGCGGTCGACAAAGTGGTACGGCGTCCACAGCGCGAGCGGGACGCGGATGCGGTGTTCGGGTTGCTGAACAAGGTCACGTCGGCCGGTTTCTCGTTGGTCCCGGATGTGTTCGATGTCCTCGTCGGCCCACTGCTGTGGAGGTTCGGCACCTCGCGGGAGAGCAAAGACGATACGGAGGGCAATATATTCCACCCCACACCGTTGACGAGGCAATCGTTGAAGACGAAAGATGCTCGGTGAGTTCAGATTCCGGGCCCGCGGGCCGGGCGATAGATTACCTTGTGAGCTGATCCGATTCCCGCTCGGTACACCCGGCCGAGCCTGCCGTTGCGGCTCAGTGCCGCGCGCGCAGCGTTCGCGCCGGGTGCCCCGTGCAGGGCTCCTCCGGGGTGTGCCGACGCCCCGGCGAGATAGAGGCGGTCCACCGGCATGTCGGCGCGACCGAGGCCGGGTACGGGCCGAAATATCAGTTCCTGGTGAATGCTCGCGACGCCCTGATTGATGGCGCCGCCCACGAGGTTGGGGTCGAGGCCGTGCAGATCTGCCGGCCCCTGAATGGTTCGCGCACGGATGTCTCCGGTGAATCCGGGCGCATGCTTTTCGATCGCCGCCTGCACGACATCGCCGAATCGTTCGAGTTCGTCTCTGCTCCAGTGCTTTCCGTTCGGAACATGCGTGTACGCCCAGAGCGCCTCGGTACCGGCCGGCGACCGCGTAGGGTCCGACGTCGTCATCTGACCCATGAGCAGGAACGGATCCGTCGGGACCGACCCGTTGCGCATCTGCGTGGTGATCAGGGCGAGACCCTCGGTGTCAGCGCCGAGATGAACGGTGCCCGCGCCCGCCGCGTCGGGGTTGGTCCAGGGAAGCGGTGCGTCCAGGGCCCAGTCGACCTTGATCGTGCCGTCGTCCCACTCGAAGTTGCGCAGATCGGCCACGAGTCGTGACGGCAGGTGTTCCTCGCCGACCAACCGAGACAGGAGAATCGGCGCGGGTACGTCGGCCAGGACGGCTTTCCTCGCCCGGGTGGTCTCGCCCGTCCGGTCGCGAACACCTACTGCTGCACCGGATTCGACGATCACGTCGGTGACCTCTCGACTGCACAGAACCCGTCCGCCGCGTGCCTCGAGGCGCTTGATCAACGCCGTCACGATGCCGTCGGCGCCGCCTTCCGAGACCGGGTATCCGACCGTCTGGCCGAGCATGGTCAGCAGCCAGCCGAACACTGCACTGGCGGCGTCGTCCGGGCCGAGCCCGCTGTGAATTGCGTTGCCGGTGATGAGGGTTCGCGCGCCTTCGCCCGCGAACACCTCGTCACCGAATCGGCGGGCGGGTTGTACGAACCTGCGTATCAATCGAATTGCGTCGGCGCCGCCCAGTGTCCGCAGAAGGTGTGCGGCGCCGCGAACGGGCGGAAACGGGCGCAACAGGGCCGCGAGAAGGTCGTCGCCCACTCGATTCCAGAGAGCGATCTGGTCGTGCCATGCGTCGACGTCGGACGGCGCGAAGCTGCCGAGCGACGCCGCGGTCCGGTCCGCATCCCGGGACAGCAGGGCAACGCGATCGTCTGCGAAGACGTGAGCCAGTACGTCGGGTGCGTGAATCATGTTCAGGCCGTAGTTCTGAAGGCGCAGACCGGCCATCACGGGCGATGCCGCGAACAGCGGATAGAAGGCGCTGCAGACGTCCGCGCGGAAACCGGGGGCCGCTATGTCCGCGGTACGGACCGCCCCGCCCGGTGTTTCGGCCGCTTCGAGGACGATGACGTCCCATCCTTCGTCGGCCAGGAGGTTGGCCGCGACGAGACCGTTCGGCCCGGCGCCGACGACCACGGCATCGACGGTGGTCACCATGGAGTTCTCCTTGTCGGCGTTTGCGTGCGGCCCGATGCGGCAATACCCGGTCCGAGCATGTCCGAACCCACGCGATCGGCTCGACGAAAGTAGACCCCGCCATGAACACCGCCACGACCCGAACGACCACCGCCGACGTCGACTCCGTGTGGGATGTCCTCGCAGACGGGTGGAATTACGCCTCCTGGGTTGTCGGTGCCTCCCGGATTCGCGCCGTCGACGCGACGTGGCCCGAGGTCGGGAGTGCCATCCACCACTCGGTGGGTGTGTGGCCGGCCGTGTTGAACGACGAGACGCGCGTGTTGTCGGTGCACCCCGGCCGCGAACTGCGTCTGCGAGCACGGGCTCTGCCGTTCGGCGCCGCGGAGATCGTCATGCGACTGACCCCATTGGCAGCGGGGTGCCGTGTCGACATGATCGAGCACGCATTGAGCTTCCCGTTCAGGCTCATCCCGCCGTCGCTGCAGCACGCGGCCGTGTTTCCACGCAACACCGAGGCACTGCGAAGGCTCACGCTGCTGGCGGAGGGGCGTGACTAGATCACTCGTCCAGCTTGAACCCGACCTTGAGCGTCACCTGGAAGTGTGCGACGGCGCCGTTCTCGATGTGGCCGCGGGTTTCCACGACCTCGAACCAGTCCAGTTCCCGCAGCGTCGAATTGGCGCGCGCGATGGCTTTCTTGATGGCGTCGTCCGTCCCCTCGGTGGACGTGCCGACAATTTCCGTTACGCGATACACGTTGTCACTCATGTGACCCATCATCTCGTTCGGCGGAGGCCCCCGCGGGGTTTCGCTCAACGTGTTTTCGAGACCCGTCACGCCGCGTCGATCAGACACTGCAGGACAACACCTTCCGGAAGTGAGTACAGCTCAGGGACGGGCGACGGCGGGGCAGTGGACGTGACGTGTCGTCCGCTGGGTGTCGTCAGGTCGTACGAATGCTCGCCGGGCGCAGTCCGGGGTGCGGCCGACCATCCCGGCTCGTTCTTGACCTGATTGCAGTGCGCGCACAGACCGGCTCCGTTGTGTGCTGACGTGGGCCCGCCTCGAGCGCTCTCGACGATGTGGTCGGCATGGCGAATCGGGGCGTCGCAGTAAGGGGTTCGGCAGGTCTGATCGCGAAACGTAATCCACCGCCGCAACCCGGCCGGAAATGTGCGCGATGTCGATTCCACCGCAACGAGTTCACCACTCTCGGGCTTTGCATACAGGCGGCGCAGTTCGAGGCGGCGTCCGGGTCCGCGATGGCATGCAACAGTATCGATGCGGGAACGGGTCCGTAACCGTCCACATGTGCGGCGGCGTCACCGCCGCCGAGGAGCGTTCGGTCGGAGACGATGACGTTGACGGTAGCGGGAATCGCACGTGCGCTCTCGGTACCGAGCACGCGGGTCACCAGAAGGTCGGCCATGATCTGGTCGCGGGTCCGGCCGTCGGACTCTCCGGTCGCGATCAGCGAATCCGCGTCGCGTCGCAGCGTCGCCCACACCGCAACGGACTGTGCCATCGGTACCAGCGCCGTCAGGTACGCCATGCAATCGGGTGCCGGCCTACTGGTCACACGGCGCTCTCGCTCGGCCGTCCTGGCTCGATCCGCGACGGCCTTGTTGTTCAGAGCGATCGCGCGTGCCTTTGCGCGCGCTTCGACCGACCTGTCTCCGCAGTTGCGAAGTGTGTCGGGGTTCTCGCACAGCTCGCGGTCGATCTGTTGTCGTTCGGATGTTGTCAGACCGGTGGTCTCGCGAATCAGGATCTCGGCTCGTTTCTCTGTGAGAACTCCCGCAGCCATCAGCGCCAGCGTGTGCGGCATCTCGGTGAACAGCACGCCGGCCCGCACGTTCCAGTGACTATCGGCCGTGGGAGAGGTCTTGCGGGCGAGCCCGAGTTCCGACGCGACCGTCTTCCGCGAATCGATGCGGGTGATCTCGGTGCCGTCGCTCACCACGCGGGGTGCCGTCGTGGTTGCGTTCACCGTCACGGTCGGGCCGACTTGCGCGGCGGCGCACGCTGCTTTGAGCGACTCGAGCACGGCTATCCGTTCGTACCGCGCCGCGTCGTTCGGGTCGTCGACCGGCGCGGCCAGACGTTTCATGAAGTTTTGTATATCGTTGAGTGACAACGGTTGTGCGTTCATTTTCGATCTCCCCCCGGCGATGTGACAGCAAGCTAGCACGCTGCTCCGACAACGTCCGGGGGGTGAGAACGGGCCCGTCAGGTGAACGCTGCCACGAATGCGTCGAGTGCGGCATCGGAGTCGTCCCGAGCCCAACCCTCGAGCCCCACCACGCCCGAGTAGCCGAGGTCGTTCAGCGCGCGAGCGATTGCGGGGTAGTTGATCTCGCCGGTTCCCGGTTCGCACCGGCCGGGTACGTCGGCGACCTGTATTTCGCCGATGTGGGGCAACGACGCGCGCAGCAGCTCGATCAGATTCCCCTCGCCGATCTGGGCGTGGTAGAGGTCGAGGTTCATCTTCAGGTGGGGGCTGGCCACCGCCGAGACCAGAGCGAGAGTGTCCGACGCGCGGGCGAACGGGGTGCCGGGGTGGTCGACGGCCAGGTTCAGATTCTCGAGTGTGAACACCCGTCCGGCGGCCTCACCGAGCTCGGCGACCCTGCGCAGCGTGTCGGCCGCGGTCAGCCACATCGACGGCGTGACGACCTCCACCGGTCGCACGGGGAGACCGTTGCCGTCGAGTCCCGTTCCGTGCATGTTCAATCGAGGGCAGTCCAGGCGATCGGCAACCTCCAAAGACTCTGCGGCGGTGCGCAACAGCGCCTCGATACCGTCGTCGTCGGTCAGGTTTCCTTCGAGGTAACCGGTCATCGACGAGAAATCGGCCCCGGTGGCAGCAAGCGCGTCGATGTCCTTGGTGGCCCAGTTCCAGATCTCCACCCGAAGACCGCGCGCGTGAATCTTCCGGACTCGTTCGACGAAAGGATCGTCCAGATACAGCATTTCGGCACTGGCCGCGAGCTCGAACCCGGTCATGCGGTGACCTCGTCCATGCCGACCGATGCTCCGGTCTCCACACTGCGAATCGCGGCGAGCGCGACGGCCAGGGCGGTGCGGGCGTCGTGACCGGTCACCGGCGCGGGACCACCGGCTCGGATCGCGTCGACGAAGGCCGTGAACTCACCGATGTACGACGATCGCAGCAGGTCGGTGTCGCGACGTGCGGTGTCGATCTCTATTCCGTTGCTGCCGTGGAACACCATGTCGGTGCTGTTGCCTTGCCCTGCCGTCACCATTCCGGCGGAACCGAAGACCTCGCCGCGCACGTCGTAACCGTAGAGCGCGGAGAAGCTCGCCTCGGCGGTCGCGATGGCTCCGTTGTCGAACACGACGGTGACCACGGCGGTGTCGAGATGTCCGGACTCCTTGGCGTCGGGGCGAATCAGGGCATCCGCGACGGCAGTGACGCGTACCGGACGCGCTCCGGGGTTGAGGAAGCACAGCGTGTCGAAATCGTGAATGAGCGTCTCGAGAAAGATGGTCCACTGCGGGACTCGTGCGGGATCTCCGCCCCAGGGGCCGGGATCGCGTGTGAGCGAGCGCAGCAGTTGCGGGGTGCCGACTCGACCGGCGTCGACAGCCGCACGGGCAGCGGCGAATCCGGGTGCGAAACGGCGATTGAAGCCCACTTGCAGGACCACACCGGCGTTCTGCGCCGCGGCGATCGCCCGGTCGGCGTCGGCGAGCGTGACGGCCATGGGCTTCTCGCAGAACACGTGTTTGCCGGCCCGTGCCGCGGCGATCACCAGCTCGGTGTGGCTGCGGGCCGGCGCGGCGATCACGACGGCGTCGACGTCGTCGGAGTTCAGAACGTCGGCGACGTCGACGGTGGAAGTCGGCGCGCCGAGGTCGGCCGCAAGCCTCGCGGCCGCGTCGCCGATCGGGTCGCTGACGGCGACGAGCGACGCGCCGACAACGTGTCGCGCGACGAGTTCGCCGTGGTTCGCTCCGATGCGGCCGGCGCCGATCAGGCCGATGCGTACAGGGTCGGTCGATGACATAGTTGCTCCGAAATTACGAGGTGAGAGGTACTAGTACGTTCTAGTTCGATGAACGGTAGAGCGTGTGCGATCATCGGTCAAGACCCACCCCCGACCGGATGAGAGCACCGTGCCGAAACCCAACCCGGGCGCCACCCCCAAGATGGCGGACGTCGCTCGGGCGGCGGGGGTGTCGCCGGCACTCGTGTCGATCGTCATGCGGGGAGTGGCCGGCGCGAGCGACGAGACCCGCGCGCGGGTCCTGCGCATCGCGGACGAACTCGGCTACGTCCCCGACCGTCGAGCGCAACAACTTCGCCAGAGCGATTCCCGGCTGATCGGCGTGACCTTCGAGGTGCAGCAAGCTTTTCACGGCGACCTGGTCGAACATCTCTACGCGGCGGCCGCGGGTCGTGGCTACGACATCATCATCAGCGCGGTCGCACCGACGCGGTCGGAGCAGGAAGCGCTGCGCACCGTGCTGCGCGAGCGGTGCGAGGCAATCGTGATGCTTGGAACGCGTCTGTCCGACAACGACTTACAGAAGGTGGCGTCGCAACGGCCGACGGTCGTGGTTGCTCGCGACAGTGCAGCGCGTGGCGTGACCAGTGTCCGGTCGGACGACATCGCGGGCGTGGGGCTCGCGATCGAACACCTTGTTGCACTGGGTCATCGAGACATCGTGCACATCGACGGTTCGGACGCGCCCGGTAGCGCCGATCGTCGTCTCGGTGCTCTCGAGGCGGGACGACGGCTCGGTGTCGCCGTGCGAATCGTTGCCGGTGGCCCCACCGAATCCAGCGGCGCTGCTGCGATGCAGCAGATGATGGCCGACGGTCCGATCCCGTCGGCGGTGGTGGCCTTCAACGACCGGTGCGCTGCGGGCGTTCTCGACACACTGATTCGCGCCGGCGTCGACGTTCCGGGGTCTGTTTCCGTTGTGGGCTACGACGATTCGAGACTCGCCGAACTGTCCTACCTTCGCCTGACCAGCGTCTCGCAGAACGCGGGCGCGCTGTCGCAGTCGGCGATCGACACCACGCTGTCGTTGTTGGCCGGGGTCGACCCAGAGCCCGTGGTGCTGGCACCGCAGCTGGTGGTTCGTGCGACCACCGGACCGATCCGGACCGGCATCTGAGTGCGGCCGACGACCCTCACACGTGGCGTCGGGCGAAATCGACGGCGAGCCGCAGCAATGCCCGTCCCTCGGGAAGCGCACCGGCGAGTACCGGGAATGCGTGCACCTGCCCTTTCCAGATGTGTGTCTCGACCGTCGTACCGGCGTGGGTGAGCCGTCGTGTCATCTCCTCGACGTCCGGGCGCATCAGTTCGTACTCCGCCGTCGAGAGGAACACGGGCGGGAACAGGGCCGGGTCGGCGTCGATGGGGGAGGGCGCTCCGGGGATCGCGTCGGGGCCGCCGAGCCACCGGTCTTCCAATGCGAGCACCTGTTTCATCGGCAGATAGGCGTCCTTGCGCATGAAGTCACGCGGATGACTGCGAAGGTCGAGGTTCAGCAGCGGCGAGAAACCGAGAACGGCGGCCGGGGGCACGATGCCTTCGGCCACGGCGAGTTCGGCCACCTTCATCGCGAGGTACCCACCGGCCGAATCGCCGGCGACGATGATCTTGCTCGGGTCCGGAACCGACTGCAGCGCAGCTCGATACGCCGTCATGGCGTCGAAGATGGACGTTCCGATCCCGCCGTGGGGAATCTGGCGGTACTCGACCGAGTAGACCGGCAGTCCGGCGCGAGCGGCGATCATCGCGCACGCACCACGGTGTGTTGCCAAGCCGCAGAACACGAATCCGCCGCCGTGGAAATACAGCACGCTCGCCTCGGCCAGTGATCCGGTGGCCGTGCGCGGGTGATGCGTTCTCTCGCACCGAACTCCGCCGAGGTCGACCTGATCGATCGTGACCCTCCTGGGTACCGGTGCCCGGTCCACGACGCGATCGAGGTGCGCGATGGCTCGAATTCCGTTGTCGGTCAACGGCCAGTACCGCAACGTCGGCTTCACCGCCAGCTTCATGGAGAGCGACAGCATGCGCGCCTGGCGACTCACTTCGTGATGCCACGTGACCGGCTGGGTCATGGACGCTCCTCTCCCGGTCGACCGACCGTTAGCTGCGACGACCTGTCTCGGATACTTTACGCGACCGGCTGCGTGGCCACGGGCTCGCTGTCCAACCGACGGATCTCGTCCGAGAACTCGACCCCGTCGAGCGCCGCGTGGTCTGCGGAGAACAGCCGGAACGCCGCTCGGACGAAGTAGTCCTGAATTTCCGGCAAGGTCAGGCGGCCGCCGGGCCGGTACCAGTGAGCGACGCCCGTGCACATCTCGAGCACCGCGAGTCTCGACAGCGCCAGGTCGCCGACCTCGAACACGCCCATCCTGCCGCCACGTTCGAGCACGTGACCGAAGAAGGCCTCGTAGTTGTCGCGCATCGCCTGCATCTCGTCGCGGTTGAGCCCCTCGAGCCCCCGCATCTCGTACTCGGCGACGCGGGCGGTCAGTCGATTCACCGCAGTGAAGCCGACGTGCGCTGCGACGAGTCCGGCCAGCTGCACGGTGGGATCGGCACTGCGCTTGAGTGCGCGTTCACCGGCGTCCGTCATTGCCTCCAGGCACGAGCGGATGATGGACGCGAGGAGCAGCTCCTTGCTGCCGACGTAGTGGTACAGGGTGGCGGAGTTGATTCCCGCCTCCGCGCCGAGCTCCCGAATCCCGGTGGCTGCGAACCCTTTCCGAGAGAACAGCGTGACGCCTGCCTGTTGCACCCGTGCTAAGTCCATGGTCACCCCCGTCTCGGTCGCTCCGTCGATGTTACACGGCGTCTGCCAGCGACGATGTTCAATCGATTGATCGATAAGACTGCTCGACGTCGATTATCCGTCGTGTCCCAGTCAATCGATTGATTGAAAACACTTGACTGGCTGCCCTCGAGGTGAAAGTCTCGGTCCAATGGACAGCCGGACGACAACCAACAGAAGCGCGCACACCGCGCTGGTCGAGGACCTGCGATCCCGCCTCGCGGCGGCGGCGCTCGGGGGAAGTGCGAAAGCGCGCGAGCGGCACGTCGCCCGCGGCAAGTTGCTACCGCGTGATCGTGTCGACACGTTGCTCGACCCGGGCAGTGCGTTCCTCGAGATCGCACCCCTCGCGGCCAACGGCCTCTACGACGACGCCAGCCCCGGTGCGGGTGTCATCGCCGGAATCGGCCGAGTGGCCGGACGCGAATGCGTCGTGGTCGCCAACGACGCCACGGTCAAGGGTGGGACCTACTACCCGATGACGGTGAAGAAGCACCTCCGCGCACAGGAGATCGCACTGCAGAACACCTTGCCGTGCATCTACCTCGTCGATTCGGGAGGCGCGTTTCTGCCGATGCAGGACGAGGTGTTTCCCGATCGCGACAACTTCGGCCGCATCTTCTACAACCAGGCCACCATGAGTGCGCGCGGCATCCCGCAGATCGCCGCGGTCATGGGGTCCTGCACGGCCGGCGGTGCGTACGTCCCGGCCATGAGTGACGAGGCCGTCATCGTCCGCAATCAGGGCACCATCTTCCTGGGCGGGCCGCCGCTGGTGAAGGCCGCAACCGGTGAGGTGGTCACGGCCGAGGAGTTGGGCGGTGGGGATCTGCATTCGAAGGTGTCCGGAGTGACCGATCATCTCGCCGAGGACGATCGTGATGCCCTGCGCATCGTGCGCGACATCGTCGAGACCTTCGGCCCTCGATCCGAAAGGCCCTGGGAAACAAAGCCTGTGGGGTCGGCCGCGGATCAGACCGCGCTGTACGACATCGTCCCGACGGACCCGCGCATTCCCTACGACGTGCACGCGGTCATCGAGACTCTCGTCGACGGCGGAACGTTCCACGAGTTCAAGGCCGAATACGGCAAGACCTTGGTCACCGCGTTCGCGCACATCGAGGGACACCCCGTCGGCATCGTCGCCAACAACGGTGTGCTGTTCGGGGAATCAGCGGTGAAGGGCGCGCACTTCATCGAGTTGTGCGACAAGCGCAGCGTCCCGTTGTTGTTCCTGCAGAACATCACCGGGTTCATGGTGGGACGCGAGTACGAGGCCGCCGGCATCGCCAAGCACGGCGCCAAGATGGTCACCGCGGTCGCGTGTGCTCGCGTTCCCAAGCTGACGGTGGTCATCGGCGGGTCCTACGGCGCCGGTAACTATTCGATGTGTGGGCGCTCCTACTCGCCGAGATTCCTGTGGATGTGGCCCAATGCCCGTATTTCCGTGATGGGCGGCGAACAGGCATCGTCGGTCCTGGCGACCGTGCGGCGCGAGCAGCACGAGAACGCGGGGACGGAGTGGAGTACAGAAGAGGAAGAGTCCTTCAAGGCGCCGATTCGTCAGCAGTACGAGGAGCAGGGCAACCCCTACTACTCCACCGCACGGCTGTGGGACGACGGCATCATCGACCCTGCAGAGACGAGAACTGTTCTCGGACTGGCTCTGTCGGTGTGCGCAAACGCACCGATCGAACCGGTTTCCTACGGCGTTTTCAGAATGTGAGCTTGACGTGACCGGCACTTTTCGAATCGATACCGTCCTCGTCGCCAACCGCGGCGAGATCGCTGTTCGCATCATTCGCACCCTGCGCGCCATGGGAATTCGGTCGGTAGCGGTGTACAGCGAACCGGACCGGAACGCTCGCCACGTCGCCGAAGCGGACACTGCCGTGCTGTTGGGACCGGCTGCAGCGCGTGAGAGCTACCTCGACATCGACAAGGTGGTCGCGGCAGCGGTACGCACGGGAGCGCACGCCGTCCACCCCGGCTACGGATTCCTCTCGGAGAACGCCGCTTTCGCTGCGGCGTGTGCTCGGGCCGGCATCGCGTTCATCGGCCCCGATGCCCGTGCCATCGAGGTGATGGGCGACAAGATCACCGCGAAGAACGCCGTCGCGAAGTTCGGTGTTCCCGTGGTTCCGGGCATCGCCGAGCCCGGTCTGTCGGACGATCAACTCGTCACCGCGGCAGGCGACATCGGCTACCCCGTCCTCGTCAAGCCGTCCGCGGGTGGCGGCGGCAAGGGTATGCGGCTGGTCGAGGAACCGAACGCGCTGCCCGAGGCACTGCGCAGCGCCCGCCGCGAGGCCGCATCGTCCTTCGGCGACGACACGCTCTTCATCGAGCGATTCGTGTTGCGCCCCCGGCACATCGAGGTGCAGGTCCTGGCCGACCGGCACGGCAACGTCGTCCACCTCGGGGAGCGGGAGTGCAGCCTCCAACGTCGCCACCAGAAGGTGATCGAGGAGGCGCCGTCGCCTCTGCTCGACGAGGCCACGCGCGCTCGCATCGGTGAAGCCGCCTGCAACACGGCCCGCAGTGTCGACTACACCGGCGCCGGAACGGTGGAGTTCATCGTCTCCGCCGACGCGCCGGACGAGTTCTTCTTCATGGAGATGAACACCCGCCTGCAGGTCGAACACCCTGTCACCGAAATGGTGACCGGGCTCGATCTGGTCGAGTGGCAGGTGCGCGTCGCAGCCGGTGAGCCGCTCGGGTTCGCCCAAGAGGACGTCACCCTGACCGGTCACGCGATCGAAGCGCGCGTGTACGCCGAAGATCCCGCTCGAGGATTCCTCCCCACCGGCGGCACCGTCGTCGACGTCGTGGAACCGTCCGGTCCCGGCGTGCGGGTGGACTCGGGTCTGCGGCCGGGCACCGTGGTGGGAAGCGACTACGACCCCATGCTCGCGAAGGTGATCGCGCATTCGGTCGATCGCGCGTCGGCGCTGCGCACACTGGATCGAGCGCTGGCGGAGACGGGCGTGCTGGGCGTGGTCACGAACATCGATTTCGCGCGTTTCCTGCTCGCCGATCCGGACGTCGTTCGCGGCAACCTCGACACCGGACTGCTCGATCGCAGACTGGGCGACTTCGCCGCGGTACAGGCATCGGACTCCGACATCGTGGCCGCCGCCGTGTTCCTCTGGCTGCGACGATGGCCGGCCGGCGCCGGTGCCGATCCATGGGATCGACCCACCGGTTGGCGCATGGGTTCGCCCGCGCCGACGACGGTGGCGCTCTCCGCCTCGGGCCCGACGATCCACGTCCGCATCACCGGTGATCCCGACGACGCAAAGGTCTGGATCGACGAGGCCGAGCCCGTGTCGGTGTCGGCGGCGCTGATCGACGGCAGGCTGTCGATGACCTACGACGGACGACGCACCTCGCATCGAGTCGCCGTCGCGGGCGACACCATCTGGTTGGCCGGTGCCGACGGCACCGTTTCTGTGCGCGAGGTGGACGAGCGGGGCGCTCGGGTCGACGCGGCGCACGAAGGCAGCGCCGAGGTGCTCAGCCCCATGCCCGGCACCGTGATCGACGTCGGCGTGGAGTCCGGCGCAGACGTCGCCGCAGGGCAGACGCTGCTGGTGGTGGAAGCAATGAAGATGGAGCACGCTCTGACCGCACCCGTCGACGGAGTCGTGGAAATTCTGGTGTCGGCGGGTGAGCAGGTCCGGGTCGACCAACCCCTTGCACGGGTGTCTCCTCGCAGCGATGCCGGCGACGACGAGAAGGACGCATGAGATGACCACGGAGGAGACGGCAGCGCCGCGAATCGTGCAGCGCGGGTTGTGGTTCGAGGAAATGGAGCTGGGCGCGGTGTACGAACACCGGCCGGGTCGCACGCTCACCGAAGCCGACAACGTCCTGTTCACCACGGTGACCATGAACACGCAGGCGCTGCATCTCGACGCCGCGTACAGCGAGCAGACGGCCTTCGGGCAGCGACTGGTCAATTCGATGCTGACCCTGTCGACTCTCGTGGGGTTGTCGGTCGCCCAGCTGACTCAGGGGACCATCGTCGCCAACCTCGGCTTCTCCGACATCCGATTCCCGAAGCCGGTGATGCACGGCGACACCCTCTACGCCGAGACGCGCATCGTCGACAAGAGGGAGTCGCGGAGCCGGCCCGGTGAAGGAGTGGTCACGTTCGAGCACACCGGTCGCAACCAGAACGGCGACGTCGTCGCGGTGGCGACCCGGCAGACCCTGGTTCAGCTCCGGCCGTCGACGGGAGATGCCGACCGGTAGAACGCCGGTCGCATCTAGTGTCGAAGGTGTGATCGTAGAGTCGCTGCAGGCAGTCCTCCCGCCCGACCGCGTCGTCCTCGACGAGGACGTGATGGGGTCCTACCGGCACGACGAAGCCGAGTGGGCTCCGTCCGCGCTTCCCGTGGCCGTGGTTCGCCCGACCACCAGCGACGAGGTGCAGGCCACGGTGCGTGCGTGCCTCGAGCACGGGACGCCGATCGTCACCCGCGGCGCCGGCACGGGGTTGTCCGGCGGGGCGAATGCGACGGAGGGCAGCGTCGTCCTCGCCCTGGATCGGATGAACGCGATCACGGAGATCGACCAACTCGAGCGCTACGCCGTCGTGCAACCCGGTGTCGTGAACGACCACCTTCGAGACGCCGCCGCCGACGTCGGACTGTGGTACCCACCGGACCCCGCCAGCTCACCCTGGTCGACCATCGGAGGCAACGTCGCCACGAACGCGGGTGGGCTGTGCTGCGTCAAGTACGGCGTCACCCGTGACTACGTGATGGGGATGGAAGTCGTCACCGGCACGGGTGAGAAAGTCCGTCTGGGCCGCCGGACCGCGAAGGGTGTGGCCGGCTACGACCTCGCCGGCCTCATGGTCGGCTCCGAGGGCACGCTGGGAATCATCACCGAGATCACCGTGAAGCTGCGTCCGCTGCAGGAACCGCAGCGCACCGTGGCGGGGTACTTCGACTCGATCGTCGACGCCGGCCGAGCGGTGAGTGCCGTGGCCGCGGCCGGACTCACGCCGTCCGCCCTCGAACTCGTGGACAAGGTCTGTCTCGAGGCGGTGGACGCCTGGAAGAACATGGGCCTGTCCGTCGACGCGAACGTGGTGCTGCTCGGTCGAGTGGACACGGCGGGTGAAGTGGGCACCATCGAGGCCGAGAAGATGCTGGCCTGCTTCGAGGAGTGCGGTGCCACCTGGTCGGCCGTGTCGACGGATCAGGAGGAGGCCGACGCGTTGTTTGCGGCGCGTCGTCTCGCGTACCCGGCGATGGAACGGCTCGGGCCGGTACTGACCGAGGACGTCTGCGTTCCCAAACGTCATGTGGCCGAGATGCTCTCGCGCATCGAGAGGATCGGTGTCGAACGCGACATCGTCATCGCCAACATCGCTCACGCCGGGGACGGCAATCTTCATCCGCTTCTGATCACTCCGCGTGACGACGACGACGCACGATCACGAGCACAGGCAGCGTTCGACGACATCATCGACGCCGCATTGGAATTGGGCGGGACGGTGACCGGGGAACACGGCGTCGGACTGCTCAAGATGCACGGACTCGCGCAGGAACTCGACCCGGCCGTGCTGGCGATGCACCGCGCCGTCAAGGACGCGCTGGATCCGCAGCGAATTCTCAACCCGGGCAAGGTGTTCGACCGGGCGTAATGGTGCCGGCGACCGCTACCGTGTGACCGCACCCTGTCACTCCCGTTCGGGTAGGCGTACTCTCCGATATGACCAGGCATACCCCTGGGGGGTATATCGAGAGTAAGGACACGCGATGAGCGAACAGCCGCACTCACCCGAGCACGGCGGCCATGCCGAACACGGTGGCCATGCCGGTCACGGTGGTCACGCCGATCACGTCGGGATGTTCCGGCGCTTGTTCTGGATCATGCTGGTAATCGCGATCCCCGTGATCGCGGCGTCGGGAATGTTCGCGATGCTCGTCGGGTACTCGCTCCCGGACACATGGTGGGTCGACTGGATCTCACCGGTGTTGGGGATTGTGATGTTCGCGTGGGGTGGCTCACCCTTCCTGACCGGAGCGGTCGGTGAGATCCGTTCGCGTGCACCGGGAATGATGCTGCTCATCGCACTGGCGATCACCGTCGCGTTCACCGCGTCGATGGGCGCGAGCGTGGGCCTGCTGGATCATCGACTCGACTTCTGGTGGGAACTCGCCCTGCTGATCGTGATCATGCTGCTGGGTCACTGGATCGAGATGCGCTCACTCGCCCAGACCACCTCCGCGCTGGATTCACTGGCTGCGTTGCTCCCCGACACCGCCGAGCGAGTCGACGGCGACGACACGGTGCCGGTGTCGCCGAGCGAGCTGCGCGTCGGCGATGTCGTCGTCGTCCGCCCCGGCGGCCGTGTACCCGCCGACGGCACCGCCGTCTCCGGTTCGACGAGCATGGACGAGGCGATGATCACCGGCGAATCCCGCACTGTGCGCCGCGGCGAGGGGGATCACGTCGTCGCCGGAACGGTGGCCACCGACTCCGGGGTACGCGTCCAGGTCACGGCAGTAGGGGCGGACACGGCACTTGCCGGCATCGGCCGCCTCGTCGCCGACGCCCAGAACTCGTCGTCACGGGCGCAACGCATCGCCGACACCGCTGCCGGGTGGCTGTTCTGGTTCGCCCTCGGCGCTGCGGTCGTCACCGCCGTGGTGTGGACGGTGTTCGGTATGCCCGACGACGCCGTGATCCGCACGATCACGGTGTTGGTCATCGCCTGCCCGCACGCCCTCGGGCTGGCGATCCCGCTGGTGGCCGCCATCGCCACCGAACGCGCGGCCCGCGGAGGCGTGCTGGTCAAGGACCGGCTCGCGCTCGAGTCGATGCGGACTGTCGACACCGTCCTGTTCGACAAGACCGGGACGCTCACGAAAGGAGAACCCACCGTCACTGCGGTGCACGCGGTGGGCGGCCACACCGACGACGAGGTCCTGGCGCTGGCGGCCGCTGTCGAAGCGGACTCCGAGCACCCTCTCGCACGCGCCATCGTCGATGCAGCGAAACGGCGACGCCTGACCGCCCCGAACGCCTCAGAACTTCGGTCGTCCCCGGCGGTCGGGGTGTCCGCCGACGTCGACGGGACCAGCGTCGCGGTCGGTGGGCCGGCGCTGCTAGAGCAGGAACACGCCGCGGAGCTGGCCGTCGCCGAACAGTGGCGGGCGGAAGGGACCATCATCCTGCACGTTCTCGCCGGCGGCGCCGTGATCGGTGCACTCGCGCTCGCCGACGAGATTCGCGCGCAGTCGCGGGATGCCGTCGACGCGCTGCACGACCGGAAGGTCGAGGTGGTCATGATCACCGGCGACGCCGACGCAGTCGCGAAATCCGTCGCCGCCACACTCGGGGTGGACCGGTACTTCGCCGGTGTGAAGCCCGAGGACAAGTCCGACACCGTCGCTGCTCTGCAACGCGAGGGCCGCGTCGTAGCCATGGTCGGTGACGGTGTGAACGACGCCCCCGCCCTGGCGCAGGCCGACGTCGGCATCGCCATCGGTGCGGGCACCGACGTCGCCATCGCCTCGGCAGGTGTCGTCCTCGCCGGCGACGACCCACGATCGGTGCTGTCGGTGATCGAGCTGTCTCGCGCGTCCTACCGGAAGATGAAGCAGAACCTCTGGTGGGCGGCGGGATACAACCTGATCTCCGTTCCTCTTGCGGCAGGTGTGCTCGCCCCGGTCGGGTTCGTCCTCCCGATGTCGATCGGCGCCGTCCTGATGTCTGCGTCGACGGTTATCGTCGCCGCCAACGCGCAGCTGCTTCGTCGGCTCGACCTCGCACCGGACGCAGTGCGCCAATCCTGAAGGAGGACAGCGTCTTCGACCCGGTGTAGTGACGCTGCTGGGTGCTTGTCGGACCAGCGCCGCCCACCGGTCGAGGTCGTGCCTCGGCCGCCTCGTGTCTCGTCTCGGGTCGCCCCCACGTTGTGACCCCCTTGACATCCTCGATTTCTTGTGACCACCATTACAGCATCAAGTGATAAGAGTTATCACAGAATGAGAGGTCGCAGTGAAGGTAGCCATCTTGGGTCTCGGTGAAGCCGGAACCCTGTACGCGACGGGTTTCGCGTCCAGCGGGTGGGAGGTGACGGGCTTCGACCCGGCCGACACCACCACGCCGCCAGAGGTCACGAGGTTCGACGACGTCGCCGACGCCGTCCGCGACGCAGACCTCGTTCTGAGCCTGACCAGCTCCAAGGTCGCCGTGGCCGCGGCGACGTCCGCGGGCCCGCACCTGCGTGCAGGGGCGACGTTCGCCGACATGAACTCCGCGTCCGCGAGCGTGAAGGCAGCGGTGGCCGAGGCAGTCACGTCGTCCGCCGACGTCGCCTTCGCCGATGTCGCCGTCGTCGGATCGGTGCCCGCCAACGGTGCCCGCACCGCGCTCGTCGTCAGCGGCGCAGGGTCGTCGTCCGCCGCTGAGCACTTCCGGTCGCTCGGTGCGTCGGTCGAGGACATCGCGGGCGCTCCCGGAGACGCCTCACGCCGAAAGTTGCTGCGTAGCAGCTTCATGAAGGGACTCGGTGCCCTGATCGTCGAATCCACCGACGCTGGTGCGGCCGCCGGGGCCGAGCAGTGGATGCGCGATCAGATCGCGGCCGAACTGACCGACGGCTTTGCATCGCTCGATCGGTTGCAGGACGGAACCCGCAAGCACGCGGCACGACGCGCGGTCGAGGCCGCAGCGTCCGTGGAGCTGCTGGACGAACTCGGAGTACGCCCGGTCATGGCGGGCGCCGCAGCCGAACTGCACTCCGCGCTGGCCGACGCCAACGGACGCGACGTCACCGAACTCGCAGAGGCATACGCTGGTCTTCCGGTCGCCAACATCGGTGACGCACGTGATCGCATGGGGATGCTCGATTCCGGCATCCACGCCATGTGGAAGGGTGCGCGGACAGTGGGACGAGCTCGAACCGTCTGGACGCGCGCAGGTGACAACAAGGCCCTGCAGGTTGCGGTGGCGAAGGTACTACCCGGCGAGGTGATCGTCATCAACGGTCAGGGCCATCTCGATCGTGCGCTGATGGGCGAACTGCTGGCCGAGCGCGCACGCTCGCGTGGCTGCGTCGGCATGGTCATCGACGGTGCCGCTCGCGACATCGAGGTACTGGAAGAAATCGGATTCGGCGTCTGGGCGCGTGCGGTCAACCCTGCCGGTCCGTACAAGGACGGACCCGGGTACAACGACATCCCCGTCGCAGTGGGCGGTGTGGTCTGTAATCCCGGAGATCTCGTCGTCGCCGACGACGACGGCGTCATCATCGTGCCGGCCGCAGAGGCGTTCACCAGCTTGGCCGGTGGCCGCGCCGTCGAAGCGGACGAGGCGCAGCGGCGGGCCGCCATCATTGCCGAAAGGGCCGAATCGTGATGGCCATCTGGGCTCTGGTCGCCTTCATCGCGGCCATCATCTTCTGGAACGCCGTGCTCAAGCGCAACATCGGCGAGTCCATGATCGTCGGGTTCCTGGTCGTCGGCGCCTTCGCCGGACGTCACGCACCCGAATACATGTGGAACGGCTTCCTCGACTCCATGCAGGAGGAGGTGACCTTCGCCGGTCTCGCCTTCATCTTCATGAGCTTCGTACTCGCCAAGACTCCGGTCCTCGATCGACTGATCGACATTCTCAACTCGTTCTTCGGGCGCCTGCGCGGCGGTCCGATCTACACCTCCACCGTCGCGGGCGGCATGTTCGGGGCCATCGCACACGTCGGAGCATCGGTCACTGCCGCAGTCGGTTCCGTGACCGTCCCCTGGATGAAGCGATCGGGAGTCAGCGGCGAACTGTCCGCCACCGTCGTCGCCGGATGCGCCGGCATGGGAGTCACGTTCCCCTTCAGTGCAACCATGTTCATCCTCGTCGGTTCGACCACGGTCACCGGACTGATGGAACCGGACGAGATCATTCTGCCGCTCGCGCTCGCCGGTCTCTGGTGCCTCGGGTATCGCCTCGCGCTCAACTACTACCTGGTGCGCAAGAACGGATTGCAGCCGATTTCGCCCGAGGATCGCATCCCGGCGAAGAAGAGCCTGCGCGCAGGGTGGACGTCACTCCTGCTGTTCGTGCCGATCATCGTTCCGCTGCTCCTCACCCGAGGACCGATCGCCGCACCGATCGCCCGGTACACCGATCTCGTGATGTCCAGCGCCATCAGTCTCATCACATGGATCCCGGTGCTGATGATCCTGCTGGTGTTCTTCCTCGGCCGTAAGCACCTGCCCCGCACGGGCAAGGGATGGTGGAAGATCCTCGGCGACACCGCACCTCAGTTCGGCGTCATCGGTGTCACCATCGTCGCTGCCTTCTCCGCATCCAACGTCCTGGGCGACCTCGGACTTCCCGCCCAGCTGACCAGCGTCCTCGCCAGCCTGAGCGCACCGGCATGGCTCATGGCCGTCCTCGTCGGCATCATCATCGTCGTCATCGCCATCCCGCTCACGGCCTCCGCCACCATGGCGGCCGTCGGTGGCGTCGCCGTGGCAGCACTGGTGGGAGTGGGAATTCCGGCACCCGTCGCCGCGGCCGCCGTTCTCGTCTTCGCCTCGACCGAAGGTGCATCGCCCCCCTCCGGCGCACCGATCTACGTTGCTGCGGGCATCGCGCGAGTCGATCCGTCGAAGATGTTCGCCCCACTCCTGAAGTACTACTGCGTTCCCATCCTCGGCGTGGGTGTCCTGATCGCACTCGGCCTCCTCCCGGTCAGCTGAACCACTGAGCCACTGAACCAACACGGAAAGAGCAACAACATGTTCGAGAAAATTATCTCCGCGATCTTCCGCATCAGCGTTGTGGTGTTCCTCCTGGGCGGGCTTGTCATCGTCGTACTCCAGGCCGCCGGCCTGGTCATGGGAGACGGTGAGTTCGTCACCGGGAGCGAGGAGATGCTCGCACCCCGGGCCTACGGATCCGCCGGTGTCGCAGGCCTGTTGGCGTTCGCCTTGTCGTACTTCCACAAGGACGACGACACCGAGGCGCTCGGCAACGAGGCACATCACACGTCGACACCAGAACACGCATGACGAGCACCGAGTGGGGCGTGCATGCCGCGTCGCGGTACGCGGACCTGGCGAACAGGTCCGACGGCGCGCCGCCCGGATCGAGTTGGGGAGTGTTCGCCGATCCGGACCGGGGTACCGCGAATTTCGCCGGTGCCGAACAGGTTCGGCGTGCCGCTCACTCGGTGCAGCGTGGCGTGGTGTTCGGACTCGATTACAGCCCGGGTGCATTCGACCCTCCGATGTCGCGGTCGAGGAAGGCGCCGTCGCACACGATCGTCTCGGCGCACGAGCAATCACGCGACGACTACCTGGACGCGTTCTTCCTTCAGGCGAGCAGTCATCTCGACGGACTTCGTCACCGGCGGGTGTCCGGCTACGGCTTCTACGACGGGGTCCCGGACGGCGACATCGTGGTGGGTGGGCCGAGGCTCGGAATTCAGGCGTGGGCGGAGAACCCCATCGTGGGGCGTGGTGTCGTCGTCGACCTCGAGGGTTTGTTCCGGGCGGAGGGAAAACCTCTGCATCATCTCGACGGACCGGCGATCGATGCGTCCGCGCTCGACCGGGCGCTCGACCGGCAGCAGATCGAGCTGGGTCACGGGGATGTGGTCCTGGTCCACACCGGATGGGCCCGGTGGTATCTCGACGCATCCGCGCAGGAGCAGAACTCCGTACGTGACGGACGACGATCCACAGGTTTCGCACAGGACTCGGCGCTTCCGGAATGGTTGTGGGACAACAAGGTTGCTTTGTTTGCAACCGATACGTTCGCGGTGGAGGTGCTTCCGGTGCTGCCCACATCTCCCTATCGTGAGTCGGCGCCCGAGGACGACGGGATGATGCATCAGGAGTTGATCGCCAAACTCGGTGTGCCCCTGGGTGAGCTCTGGAACCTGACGGCCCTGGTCGAGGACAGTCACGCGAGCGGTGTGTGGGATGCGCTGGTGACGGTGAAGCCGTTGCCGATCGTCGGCGGCGTCGGATCGCCCTGCAACGCAACAGCGGTGCGATGATCGGCGGTTCTCGCACAGTGATAAGTTTTCCTGGTCAACCGGCCCCGCCGCGAGGAGAACGATGTCGGCACCCACGAGCAACATGCGCTCTCTCGACCGTGCCTTCGACGTTCTCGGCGTGCTTCAGTCCGCGAAACAACCGCTGCGCCTGAGTGAATTGGCGCGTCTTGCCGACCTGCACATCGCGACCGTACAACGCATCCTGGGAGTGCTCATCGACCGCGGATTCGCCGCCAGATCCGCCGACGGGTACACCGCGGGGCCGGCCGCCCTGGCCGTCGCGCATGCGTTCCTGGTGACCAACCCGCTGTCGACGCTGACCCAACCGATCCTGCAGCAGCTGGCCGCGAACACCGGCTTCACCGCGTCGACCTACGTTCGCGTCGAGAACTCGAGGGTGCTGATCGCGCGCGTGGAGAGCGAACATCCGCTCAGCTACGTTCTGCCGGTGGGCGAGCGGCTTCCGTTGCACCTGGGGGGTGCAGGAAAGACCATTCTCGCCGAGATGCCCGACGACGAGGTCGAAGCGGCGCTCGAGGGCGTCGCCGAGATTGCACTGGCCGACGGAAAGCGGCTCACGCGTGTCGAGTTGAGGGAACAGCTCGGGACCATTCGGCACGACGGGTACGCGGTGTCGATGAGCGAGCGCCTGTTCGGGATCGCGTCGGTGACGGCTCCGGTCCGCTCGTCCGACGGAGACATGGTTGCGGTACTGGGTATCACCGGCCCGTCCGACGCCGTCGACGGTGACTCCCTTCCCGGTTTGATCGCCGAAGTACGCCGTGCGGCATCGACTTTGGGGGTCCGGGTACCCGCGCGATGATTCCGGACCGCTCGGCTTCCGCGTGGTTGCGCCCGCTGTGCGCGACCGCCGGTCTCCTACAGGCGGTGTACATCGCCGCGAGGGTGCTGATGACCTACCGCGTGCTCGAGGTGGGCGGCGGGGGAGCGGCGGTCGGCGCCCTGACGGCGGCCTACTCCCTTGCACCACTGCTCATCGCGATACCCATCGGCCGGCTCGTCGACGGACGGTTCCTGTCCTCGACGCTGCGTATCGGTGCCGTGGTCAGCGTGATCGCCGTGCTCGCGATCGCCTTCGCGGACACCCTGGCGGGATTGGCGGCGGGCAGCGTGCTGCTCGGCGTCGGCAATCTCCTGACAATGGTTGCGGCACAGTCGTACATCCCGCATCACGGAGACCACGACCAGTTCGACCGCCGTTTCGGCACGTTCTCGCTGTGGGTGTCGATCGGGCAGGCGGGAGGGCTGCCGGTCGGCGGAGCCGTCGCGTCCACCGGCCTCGGCACGACGGGTGCGCTCGTGGTCATGGCGTGCATCGCAGCGGTCGCCACCGTCGTCACCGCGCTGCCTGGACTGAACACCCCCGCCGCGGCGACTTCGTCCGTCACGGTCGAGCGTCAGAAGACGTCGTCGATGCTCTCGGACAGCGGGATGCGCGCGGCGATATTCAGCAGTTTGATCGTGCTCTCGTCGATCGATCTCATGGCTGCGTACCTGCCGTTGCTGGGAAACGCGAAGGGGTGGACGGTCCTCACCGTCACGATCGTGCTCACTGCGCGGTCCGTGGCGTCGATCGTGTCGCGAATGTTTCTGCCGCGCCTGCTTGCCGGTGTTCCCCGCCGGGCCCTGCTGGTCGCGGGAACTGCAGCCACCGCTCTTCCCGTCGCCATGCTCCCGCTGTTCGGCCATCCCGCGTGGGCGGTCCTTCTGATGAGCATCGCGGGATTCTTCTGGGGTATCGCTCAACCGTTGACGATGACCTGGGTGGCGAGTTCGACCCAGCCCTCGAGCCGAGGCGCCGCGTTGTCGCTGCGCATGACGGGAAACAGGTTGGGGCAGGTGTTCATCCCCGCCGCGGCCGGAGTCATGGTGTCCAGCACCGGTATCGGGGCGGTGTTCGTCACGACCGGAGCGTTGTTGTCGATCGCGGCGGCATCGACGTGGCGGAACACGCGCGGCGGGTAGACGGTCAGACCGAGACGGGCTCGGACCGCGGCGCCTCGACCGGAGCGGATACGAACTCGAGGAGCGCGGCGGCAAACGGTGCAGGGTTCTCGAAGAAGGCGAAGTGCGCGCCGCCCTCGGCTTCGGTGAAGACCCGAAGCCGGGCTCCCGCAATGTGTTCGGCGGTCCACCGCTGCGAGTCCGGCGACACGTGGCTGACTTCACCGGCGAACACCATGGTCGGAACGTCGATGGTCGGGAGAAGGTCGCGCCAGTCCTGCATGATGTGGTCGAACAGCAGCCGTGAACCCCACTCGGCCGGCAGTTTCAGGTTCTCCTGGTACATCCACGCGAGGTCGTCCGCGGAGATGTTCGGGGTCAGCATCGACACCAGAAAGGCGTGACGGGTGGTCTCACCGTCGGGGCCCGCGACCGCGGCGACGAAGTCGGCTGCACCGGCGAAATCGAGAATTGCGCCGGCGTCCGACGCATCCTGCGGCGTCATCCAGGGAAGAACCGCGCACGCGCTCGGCTGGTCGACGATGACCAGCTTCTCGAACGCGGCTGTTCCGTGCGAGTCGAGGTAGCTCCAGAGCACCGACGCGCCCAGGGAGTGTCCGACGAACGTCGCCGTGTCCACCTCGAGGTGGGCGAGAAGCTCACCGAGGTCGGCAGCGAGTCGCGCCACACGAGCCCCGGTCGCCGGCTTTCCGGACTCCCCGTGGCCCCGCTGGTCGTAGGTGATGACACGGGCGTCGTCCGACAACAACGGGATCACCCGGTCGAACATGGCACGCGACTGGGACCAGCCGTGCAGCATCACCACCGTGCGCCCCGACGGCGCCGCGCCGGTGTCTCGGAAGTCGAGGACGCAGCCGTCGCTTGTCGTGAACGATCCCATGCTCAGGCCTCCATCGTCGGACGCGCAACAGCCGGTGCTGTTCGAACGCGCTACGCCCATCGTCATCCATGAGTGACCCCCGTCACCATGACCAAACGTCGAGAGCTTCTCCGGGCTCGTGCTGCATTGTGTAGAAAAAACCAGCTCAGGAGGGCTTTTCTATCAGCTTGGCCAGGTGCAGACCGACGTGCATCGACAATCGATCCGCCCCGGAGTCGAGGTCGACCCCCGTCGCTTCGCGGATCTGATCCAGTCGGTAATACAACGACGTCCGGTGCATGTGCAGCGCGGCGGCGGTGCGGGCGATGGAGCCCCCGTGGTCCAGAAAGGTCTCCAGCGTCGCCACCAGCTTTCCGGTGGTATCGGCAGCGATCAGGTCACGTAGGGGTTTCGGAACGGTCGACCACACCAGGGTGCTGTCGGGAAGGTCGAGCAGCAGTGCGTCGATTCCGAGGTCGTCCCAGAACGCGACGTCGTTGTCGATCGAACCGAGTCGCGTCGCCGCCCGGGCAGCGATGTCACCACGACGACGGGCAAGCGCTGCGTTCGGTAGACCGCCTGTGGCCGAACCGATTCCAATTCGTGTTCGCTGCGCGGTGCCACCGAGAAGGCGATCGAGTTCGGACTTGATGTGGAGTGCGCGAGCCGACAGATCCGACCTGCTCGTCGGGCGTCGACCGATCTGTAGAAGCAGCGCCTGATCGTCTCCGATCGAGTTCCGCGTGCTCTTGGAGTGGCTTCGGGTCACGGTGTCGACGGCAACCCGGAGGGCGACGTCGACGGGAGTCTGCACCTCGTCGAGTTGCTCGACCGCGACCACCATGACCGACACATGGTCCGCATCCGCGAAATCGGCGTCACGATCGAAGTAACCCAGCGCGGATCTACGTGCCGACTCGTCGTCACCGAGCAGGTCGTCGAGAGCAGCGCGGCGTTCGATCTGCCGGGGGTCCGCGGCCACCGAATCGGCATACATGTGTGCGGCGATGTCTCGACTGACCTCGTCGATGTGGGCGATTTGAGCCGAAGTCAGCGTGCGGTCCGCGTCGATCACCATGAGCAGGCCGATCAGCATCGACGGCCCGTACAACGGGACGCACAGTCGAGACTTCAGCCCCAGTTCGTCGCTGCCGTCGAGCATGTGGGGGCCGTGCCACCTCGCCGCCCCTTGGCCGAGAACGAACCGCCCGACCTCGTCGCCCGCATCGCGGTCCAGCATCGCTCGGATGCGCACGCTGTCTTCGTCACCGAAATGGCGGCTGGCGCACACCAAGCGCACCGCAGGATCGTCGACCACGACCGACCGTCCCAGCCACTCTCCGAGTTGGTCCACCAACGCGCGGACCTCCGGCCCGGCCACGACAGAACTCGTCATCGACCGCATCTTGCCAGGCTTTTCCTACGAAACGTGAACAGATCGAGCCGAGGTTGCGACGTCGTGCCGTCGTAGGTTGCTCTCCCCGTGGCGATACTCGAACTCACGAGCGCGCCGGAGCGTGTCGTCACCGAACGGGAGTGCGCATGGCCGACAGACTCGAAGGCAAAGTGGCGATCGTCTTCGGGGCGGGCTCGAGCGGTACTTCGCTCAGCAACGGGCGCGCCGCCGCACTGGCGTTCGGCCGGGAAGGGGCCGTGGTGGCCGCGGTCGATCGAAACGCGGCCGAGGCGGAGCTGACGGCGAAAGAGATCGTCGGACGCGGCGGAACAGCCCTGGCCTTCACCGCCGACGTCACCGACGAGGACCAGGTGGAGTCGGTGATCGATTCTGTCGCCAAGCATTTCGGACCGCCGACCGTCCTGCACAACAATGTGGGCGCAGCTCGCGTCGGCGACATCACTGACACTGATCTGGCCGCGTGGGACGCGGCGATGCGCGTCAACCTCACCGGAGTGTTCCTGGCCTGCAAACACACCATCCCGTGGATGGTGAAGGCGGGAGTGGGGTCCATCGTCAACGTTTCCTCACTCGCGGCGATTCGCCACACCGGCTACAACTACCCCAGCTACATGGCGTCGAAAGGTGCGGTCGACCAGCTGACGGTCTCGGTGGCCCTCGAGTACGCGAGCCGCGGAATACGGGCCAACGCCATCCTTCCCGGCCTGATCGACACCCCGCTGGTCTCCCAGCAGATCGCCGGCGGGGACGACGCGCAGGCTGCTCGCGAACGGGCGGCGCGCGACGCCGCCAGCCCCACCGGCCGCATGGGCACGCCCTGGGACGTCGCGAATGCGGCCGTCTTCCTCGCATCGGACGAGGCGGCGTACATCAACGGAGTGTGCCTTCCCGTCGACGGCGGACTGTCCGGCCGATCGCGATGATTCAGGCGTAGCTCTGCCTCCGGGCATGCTCGAGGAACACCGCCGTCGCAAGAGCGGCCATGCGCGGTGAACCGGGCAGTACCGGACCGAGAAGAGTCTCGACTCGGTGCATTCGCTTGTACACCGATTGCCGCTGCACCCCCAGGGCCCGCGCAGTGTCGGTCATGTTTCCGAGATGCGTGAAATAGGCCGCGAGAGTGTCGAACAGCGCACTGCGGCGGTCGCGGTCGTAGTCCAGCACCGCCTTGATCTGCTCCTGAACGTACGTGTCCGCGGCGCCCTGCACGGAGTCTGCGAATCGGGTCAACTCGTAATTCCTCGCATCGACCGTGCCGGTCTTGATGGAGCAGGCCGACAACGCTGCACGAATGCAGCGCCGTATCCCGTGACGGTCGGCCGACCCGGTGCCGACGGCCAGCGTGTCTCCGTGCCGCATGGGGGTCGCCGACAATCGAAGTCGGGCGCGCTCCATAGTGTTTTCGTCGTCGAAGGCGAGGAGGGCAAGACGCTGGTCACCGAAGCGCTGCATCATGATTCGGGTCGTATCGACCGACTCGAAGGCGACGGGCCTACCCCGAGAGACGACCCCGAGGTAGGCGTCGCGCTCGCGTAGGTGCAGCCGGTCGGCGAGTGCGTCGAACGGCACGGCCGAGTGCACCGTCGACGTCAACAGAGCAAACAGTCGGGCCTGCAACCGCTCCTCGGCTGTCTGTATGTCGTTGATACGCAACGCAATCGCGACGATGTCCGGGGCGCGACTCAGTCCGGCGTCGAGGAGGTGGATGTCGGAATCGGCGTCGGGAACCAGAACGAGTGTCCCGATGCGTTCACCCCCGTAGGAGACGGCGGCGTCGAAATCCGTGAGGTCACCCCGCGGCACACCGGAGCCGACCCGGCCGAGTTCTGCGCCGCCGGGCGAGAGAAGCACGGCCGACGATCGAGTTTCGCGGGCGAGGGTCGACAGCACTGCGCCGAGAGCGTCGTCGGCATCCAGCGCGGTGGACAACAGTCGCGAGATCCGTTCCGCCACAGTGCGTCGACGCAATGCGGGCGCGGACAGCTGACTGTTGATGCTCTCGCACACCTGCACGAACGGGACCCGGCGTCGAAGCCGCACGACGGGCAGGCCGCGTTGCTCGGCGCGGCGGACGATCGCCGGCGGCACGACGGGAACGCGATCCGTCGTCTCGATCGCGAGTCCTGCGACATCCGCCGAGAACAACGAATCCACGTACTCCGTCAGCTGGTCGTCGGTGCACCCGGCGAAGTTGGCGCCTTCCATGAGGATCAGTTCGCCGCCGCGGAGCAACGGTGCGATGTCGAGTTGCTCGCTGGCGTGTACCCACCGGACCGGGCGGTCCGTCGCGTTCGAGGCTGCGACCAGCTCGGGTCGTGTGGCGGCGAGAGCCACGTCCTCCATCGCGTCCCGCAACATCATGGGTGACATTGTGTCCACCACGTGTTACCAACGGCTTACAACCGGTCGCCGTCCGTGAAACATCCCCGGCGCAGTCTTCTCACCAGCGCGGTCGACATCGATCGCACCCCTTTCGTCACGGAGGAGACCGCAGTGAGCACACCCACCCACGACCTCGAGGAATCGTTGCAACCGATTCCCGAGGACCGCCGCACCACCCGATTGTCGGGCCAGTTCTGGATCTGGGCGGGAGCCAACATCGCCCCGATCAACTGGGTTCTCGGCGCCCTGGGCATCAGTATGGGCCTCGGCCTCGTCGACACCGTGACGGTCCTGGTCGTCGGCAACCTCATCGGAATGGCCGTGTTCGGCCTGTTCGTCCTGCTGGGGCAACGTACTGGAACCACCGGAATGTTGTTGGGCCGCTCGGTCTTCGGACGTCGCGGAAACTACGTTCCCTCCGTCATGCAGGCCGTGGTGGTTGTCGGCTGGTGCGCGGTCAACACCTGGATCGTGCTCGACCTCGTCATCGCGCTGATAAGTGAGATTGGATGGGTCGATCCAGCGGCATCGAACATCGGATGGAAGGTCGGCGTCGCCGCGGTCATCATGGCTGTGCAGGTGGGCATTTCGATGGCCGGCTACAAGGCGATTGCCGCCTTCGAACGGTGGACGGTGCCGCCCACGGTGATCGTTCTGATCCTCATGTCGGTGGTGGCCTGGACCCAGTTCGACATCGACTGGGGCTACGCCGGCCCGGACGGGGTCGCGTTGAGCGGCACCGAACGCATCGTGGCGATGTCTGCCGTGATGACGGCTATCGGCATCGGCTGGGGCCTGACCTGGCTGACGTACGCTGCGGACTACTCGCGCTTCGTCAGCACGGCCGTTCCCCGCGCGAAGCTCTACCTTGTCAGCGCACTGGGGCAGTTCATTCCTGTCATCTGGCTCGGCGTGCTCGGTGCAACGCTGGCCACCGAGAACGGATCCGTCGACCCCGGCAAGCTCATCGTCGAGAACTACGGCAGCCTCGCCATCCCGGTCTTGCTGCTCGTCCTTCACGGACCGATCGCGACGAACGTGCTCAACGTCTACAGCTTCGGAGTCACCGCGCAGGCGCTGGACATCAAGCTCGGGCGCCGCACGCTGAACGTCGTCGTCGGTGTCTTCGCACTTGCGGCCACCGTGTTCTTCGTGTTCCAGGAAGACGCAGCGCAGACGCTCGACGCCTGGCTGGTCGGCGTCGTCGGGTGGGTGTCGACGTGGGGGGCGATCATGCTGGTGCACTACTACGTCTTCGAGCGCGACAGCCGCCGGTTCGACCATCTCTTCGACCCGGTCGGGTCGACGCGTATGCCCGACGTGAACTGGCGCGCCCTCACCGCGTTCGTCGTGGGCCTGTTCGGAACGTGGATGTTCCTCAACGGCTTGGTCCCCGCACTCCAGGGCTACGGATCGCAGGCGCTCGGCGGGCTCGACCTGTCCTGGCTCGTCGGCGGGCTGTGCGCGGCCATCACCTACTACCTCCTCGCTCGGTGCTCACACCGGTCGCATCTGGCTGCACGAGAAGGGGTTCCGACGTCCGCAACGCGCGCCCCGCAACCGGTCGATTGATGTCGACACCGATCACCACATCACGAAAGAAGATCATGGGAACTGTCATCCACCGCGCACAGGTCCTCACGATGGACTCCGTCACCGGCGCCACACCGGTCATGCGCAGCATCCGTATCGAGGACGGGGTGATCGTGGCTGTCGGCACCGACGTGTCGCCGGCCCCCGGTGACCGTGTCATCGACGGGTTCGACCGCCTCGTCGCTCCGGGATTCGTCAACGCACACACCCATTCCTGGGAGATGTTCTACAAGGGCCGCTACGACAATCTGCCGTTGGAATTGTGGATGGCGCTCTCGTACCCCATCCTCGGGAACAGCTACGTCGAACCCGATCTGGTTCGCCTGCGCAGCACGCTGTTCGCCATCGAGTCGCTGAAGGCGGGCGTCACCACGCTGGTGGACGACGTTCTCGAGAACCCGGGTCAGGATTGGGGACAACTCTCGGCCGTCTTCGACGCATACGAGGACATCGGGATCCGCGCCAACATCTCCGGGCACATCATCAGCAAGCCGTTCGTCGACACCCTTCCGTTCGTCGCGGATCTGCTGCCCGACGACGTTCTGCGGCGCATGCGGGCCAATCCTGTTCCCACAGTGGGGGAGCACCTCGACTTCAGCCGCAAGGCGTTCGAGAACCTTCACGGCCGAGGCGGCGGCAGGCTGCGCTACATGCTGGCGCCGTCCGCGCCGCAGCGCTGCGGTGAGGACGTGTTGGTCGGTGCGACCGAACTCGCTCGTGAGTTCGACGCACAGTGCCACATCCACGTGTTGGAGACCAAGACGCAGCTGGTGACCGGCACCGAGATGTACGGCGGCTCACTGGTCTCGTACATGAACGGCATCGGTGCCCTGTCCCCGAACACCACGCTGGCGCACGGTATCTGGCTGACCGACGACGACATGGGCATGATCGCCGACGCGGGCACGTCGGTCTCGCACAATCCCATCTCCAACCTGAAATTGGGATCGGGCATCGCGCCGTGGCGTGCGCTCCGGACCGCGGGAGTCAACCTCGGTCTCGGAACCGACGGGTGCTCGAGCAGTGATTCCCCGCGCATGCTCGACGTGGTGAAAATGGCTGCGCTGCTACACAAGGTCACCACTCCGGATTTCGAGTCGTGGCCCACGGTCGAGGAGGTGCTGCACGCCGGCACCGTCGGGGGAGCCCGCAGCGCCATGCTGGCCGGCCGCGTCGGCAGTATCGAAGTGGGTATGCAGGCCGACCTCGTTCTCTACGACCTCGAGACGATGGCCTTCACCCCCCGCCAGAAACTCGACCATCAACTGGTCTACTCGGAGAACGGGTCGTCGGTTCACACCGTGATGGTTGCCGGTGAGGTCGTGGTCGAGAACGGGTCCGTGACGACCGTCGACGAACACGCAGTACGCGCCGAACTGAACGAACGCCAGGCCGAGATCATCGACCGCCAGGATCGGCTGGACCGAGAGAACGCCGTCCTGTTCGACAGCTTCTCGGCCATGTACCGCAAGGCCACGACCACACCCGGAACAGTCAACCGTTTCAGTGGGGACGAGCGCGGCTGGCTGGTCTGACCGCTCGGGCGGGCGGCGTCACCCGTTGGAAATGTCCGACGGGTGCGTCGCCAGCGGTGTCACGTCGATCGACATGTACGCGAACAGCGGGAGGTTCCACAGAAGCTCGTGCAGCCGCTCGTTGTCGCGTACGTCGAAGATCGACAGGTTGGAGTACTGCCCGACGAGGCGGTAGATGCTGACCCACTCTCCGCCGCGTTGCAGTTCCTGCGAGTACGCCTTCTCCCGTGCGAGGGTGTCCGCCCGCACATCGGGATCCAGATCGCGCGGTAGGGCGACATCCATCTTCACTGCAAAGAGCATGTGCCCTAGGCCTTGTCGAGTGCGAAGTCGTAGGTGACTTCCTTGCCGACCTCGGCGTCTCGGATGTCGAGCACGAGCTCGGGCTTGACGGCATCGGCGACGTCGTCGTCGTTGTGCGCGTCACCGGGGAAGTAGAGCTGGGTGGTGATCTGCTGGTATCCGTCGGCCGCGACCTTGAGGTGCAGGTGCGCGGGACGCCACGGGTGCCACCCGGCCGCGGAGATCAGTTTGCCGCAGGCTCCGTCGGTGGGGATCTGGTAGGGGGCGGGCTGCATGGTGCGAATCTTGAACCGGCCCTCGGCATCTGCGGTCACGGTGCCGCGCAGGTTCCACTCGGGGATGCCGGGGGCGAACTGCGCGTAGAAACCGTCGGCGTCGGCATGCCAGATCTCGAGAACCGCACCGGGAAGGCCGTGTCCGTTCACGTCGGTGACCTGGCCCTGGAAGAGCAGCGGAGTTCCCTTCTCGCCGTCACGCATCGGGAGGACGGCGTCGCTTCCCAGCTCGGGTGCGTCGGGGACGTAGTACGGACCTTCGATGGTGCCTTTGCTGCCTTCGCGGGATTCGCTGGCAACCTCTTCGACCACGTGCTCGACCCAGACGTCGAGGAACAGCGGCCACTCGCCGTCCTGTCCCACGTTGATCAGCCATGCCTTCAGTGCGTTGTACTCGTCGTAGGTGACTTCGTGGTCGCGGACCGTCTTGTGCACTGCGGCAAGCACTTCGCGAGCGAGAAGGCTGACCCGCTCGGGCGGGGTACCGGCCGCACCCCCGGCCTTGTCGGTGGTGAATCGCGCGGTGGCGTTGGCTCCCGACGCTGCCGCCGTGGCGGTTTCGGGTGCGTGATCGATGCTCATGAGAACTCCTTGGTTGCGTTGCTGACGAGGGAAAGTGGGGCTGTTTCAGGTGTCGAGTCGGTAGTGCGCGAGCTTGTCGGGGTCGATGTCGACTCCGATTCCCGCTCGGCCGGAGACGGCGAGCTCGCCGCCGCGAATCTGGAGGGGTTCGGTGAGGAGGTCGTCGCTCATGTCGAGGAAGTTCGACAGTTCGCCGGCCCGCCGGGATGTGAGATCGAATGCGGCGCCGAACGCCACGGTGCAGGCCGATCCGAGTTGACCGTCGATCTGGTTTCCCATCACGACCTCGAGTCCCAGGCCTTCGCAGAGGTGATGTGCGCGTAGTGAACCGGTGAATCCGGTGCGTGCGGTCTTGATACTGATCGCGGTGGCGGATCCGCCGAGTGCTTCGCGAGTGATGTCGGCCGGGGTGACGGCCGACTCGTCGGCGACGAACGGGACGTCGAGCTGCTGCACCAGCCAGCGACGACCCATGACGTCGTCCGCCGGGCACAGTTCCTCCGCGAGGGTCAGCCCGAGATCCTTCATCTCGGCCATGGCGCGGGCGGATTCCGATGCCGTCCAGCCGCGGTTGCCGTCGACGTACAACTCGACGTCGTCGCCGAGGCCGTTGCGCAGCGCTCGGACGACGGCCGTGTCCAGCGATACCGGGCGGCGGCCGACCTTGACCTTGAAGGTCTCGATCCCGTACTCGCTGCGCATGCGGGCGGCCTCGTCGACCATGGCCTCGGGAGTATCGAAACCGAGCATGTGGCTCACGCGCATCCGGTCGGTGAATCCGCCGAGCAGCTCGTTCACCGAGAGGTCGAGGGTGCGCCCGAGCGCGTCCCAGATCGCCATGTCCACAGCGGCTTTCGCGACGGGGTTGCCGACGGTCCGTGCCATTCGGGCGTGCGCGACCTCTCGCTCGGTGAGCGTCAGACCCAGAACGGCGGGGGCGAAGATGGTCTCGATGACGGCGACCAGACCCCGCTGCGTCTCGCCGTAGGTGAACGGCCGTGGGGGAGCATCGGCCACGCCGATGATCCCGTCGTCGGTGTGCACACGTACCAGCACGTGCTCGGCCGCGTGGACTTCGCCGCTCGCGAATCGCAGTGGCTTGCGGTAATCGATGGAGTACGGAATGGCCTCGACGGCAATGATTTTCACGAGATGTCCTCGATGTACGTGGCGGGCAGAATGTCGGCCTCTTCGAGAGCGCGCACCAGTGACGTCACCACTGGCGCAGGCTCGTCGCGGCTCCAGGCGAGGGCGAGATCGATCGTGTCGGCACCGGTGACGTCTCGGAAGACGACGCCGTCGAGTTTCATCGAACGGACGGATTCCGGGACCATGGCGATCCCGAGGCCGGCCGCCACGAGCGCCAGCAGGACCGAGGTGTCGGGAGCGTCGTGCTCGCGCCGCGGCGTGAAACCTGCTGTGCGGCAGCTGCGCACGACCACGTCGTTGACCGCGGAATGGGTGTCGGAGTACATGACGAAGTTCTCGAAGGCGACGTCGAGGACTTCGAGCGCAGGCTCCTGCGCCAACCGGTGATCGGTCGGCAGGGCCAGCACCAGCGACTCCGTCGCGATGGTGCGCACCACCAGATCGTCGCCGGCAACGGGAGGGCGCAGTACCGCCAAATCCAGGTCCTTCGAGCGCAATCCGTCGACCTGAGCCGGGGTCAGCAGATCCCCGTGTACTTCGAGGACGACGTCGGGGAGCCGCTGACGAAGGGCGCGTGCGATCGCGGGCAACCGGTCGAAGGCCGCGGTCCCGGTGAAACCGATCCGAACGAGTCCGGTGCGGCCGTCGTCGATGCGCCGGACACTGTCGACACTGTCGTCGAGACCGGCCAGCAGACGCACGGTCTGCCGATAGAAGAACTTACCCGCGGGTGTGAGGCTCACCTGGCGAGTCGTCCGAGCGAGCAGGGTGACACCCAGTTCGGCTTCGAGTTGACGCACCGACTGCGAGAGCGCCGGCTGCGCGAGAAAGAGTCGTTTCGCGGCCTGACCGAAGTGCCGGGTCTCGGCGACGGCAACGAACTGCCTGAGATGTCGCAGCTCCATCGTTCGCCTCCATCCAGCATGTTCAGTGATGTGGACCACCGTAAGCCGAACATCCATCCATGACAAAGACCCAGAAAGCCCTGATTGATAAGCCGTAGCGATCAATGGACGCCCGGGTAGTGACTAGGTAAAACCCTGGTGTGACCGGCGCCACGCGATGCCACAGTCGTGGAAACCCCTACATCTGGAGGACGCGATGACCGAGATCCTTGACCATGTTCGCGAACAGGTCGCTGCCGCGGTGGTGGACGACGCCGACGCCGGCGTGTACCGCGCCAACCGAACGATCTTCACCGACGAGGAGATCTTCGAGCTGGAGATGAAGCACATCTTCGAAGGCAACTGGATCTACATCGCCCACGAGTCTCAGATCCCGAACAACGGGGACTACTTCACCGTGCACATGGGTCGTCAGCCCGTCGTGATCACCCGTGACAAGGACGGAAAGCTCCACTGCCTCATCAATGCGTGCGCCCATCGCGGCGCGATGCTGTGCCGCCGCAAGACCGACAACCGTCCGACTCTGACGTGCCCGTTCCACGGCTGGACCTTCCGCAACGACGGCACCCTGCTCAAGGTCAAGGACCCTGAGGGTGCGGGCTACCCGGGCACCTTCGATGTGGACGGCTCGCACAACCTGACCAAGGTGCCCAAGTTCGAGAGCTACCGCGGCTTCCTCTTCGCGAGCCTGAACCCGGACGTCTCGACGTTGGCCGAGCATCTCGGTGACAGCACGAAGGTGATCGACATGCTGGTCGATCAGTCGCCGGACGGCCTCGAGGTTCTGCGCGGGTCGTCGACCTACACCTTCGACGGAAACTGGAAAGTGCAGGCGGAGAACGGCGCCGACGGCTACCACGTCAGCGCGGTCCACTGGAACTACGCGGCCACGACATCGCGGCGCAACAACGGTGAATCGAAGAACACCACCAAGGCGCTCGACGCCGGCGGGTGGGGCAAGTCCGGCGGCGGCTACTGGTCGTACCCGAACGGTCACCTGTGCCTGTGGACGTGGGCAGCCAATCCGCAGGACCGACCACTGTGGGACAGCATGGACGAGCTCAAGGCGAAGTTCGGAGATGCCAAGGGAGAGTTCATGGTCAAGGGTTCTCGTAACCTGTGCCTCTACCCGAACGTCTATCTGATGGATCAGTTCAGCACCCAGATCCGGCACTTCCGGCCGATCGCGCCGAACAAGACCGAAGTGACGATCTACTGCATCGCGCCGAAGGGGGAGAGCAGAGAGGCTCGCTCGCACCGGATTCGGCAGTACGAGGACTTCTTCAACGCCTCCGGCATGGCCACTCCCGACGATCTCGAGGAGTTTCGCTCGTGCCAGCTGACGTTCCAGGCGACCAACGCGCCGTGGAACGACATGAGCCGCGGCGCAGAGCACTGGCTCACCGGCCCCGACGAGGTTGCCGAAGCGCTCGACATGCACGGTGTCGTCTCGGCCGGCGTGAAGAACGAGGACGAAGGCCTGTTCACCGTGCAGCACGGCTATTGGCGCGAAACCCTTCTCGCTGCGATCGACCGCGCAGCCGACACGACCGAGGTGAAATGACATGACTGCAGGCGAACTTCACACCACGGAAACTCGTATCACGCAGACCGCCATCGAACAGTTCCTCTACCGCGAGGCCCGCTACCTCGACGACCGTGAGTTCGAGAAATGGCTCACCTGCTACGCCGACGACGTCGAGTACTGGATGCCGTCCTGGGGTGACGACGACCTGTTGACCGAGGACCCGCAGACCGACATCTCGCTGATCTACTACGAGAACAAGGGCGGACTCGAAGACCGGGTGTTCCGGATCCGCACCGAGCGGTCCAGCGCGACCTCGATTCCCGAGCCGCGCACCAGCCACAACATCAGCAACGTCGAGGTCATCGAGCGAACCGGTGACATCGTCGACGTCCGATTCAATTGGCACACCATGTATTTCCGCTACAAGACGATCGACCCGTACTACGGAACATCGTTCCTATCCATCGACTTCTCCGGTGAGTCGCCGTTGATTCGCCGCAAGACCGTCGTGCTCAAGAACGACTACATCCACCACGTCGTCGACATCTACCACTTCTGAGAGAGGCAGCCATGAGTCACCGCGTCGCGCTGTCCTTCGAAGACGGCGTCACCCGCTTCATCACCGTCACCGACGGACAGACGGTGGCGGACGCGGCCTACCGGTCGCGCATCAACATTCCGCTCGACTGCCGCGACGGCGTCTGCGGCACGTGCAAGGCCGTCTGCGAATCCGGGGAGTACGACGGCGGTACGTATCTCGACGACGCGCTGACGGAGGACGAGTCGAAGGACGGATACTGCCTGCCCTGCAGCATGACTCCGCACTCGGACCTCGTGCTGCAGATCGCCAGCACGTCGGCGGTGGCCAAGACACAGGCGTCGACGTACTCGACGACGGTCACGGCCGTCGAGAGGCTCTCGCCCACTACGGTTCGGCTGGCCGTGAAGTCGCCCGACGGCGCCGATCTCGCGTTCCTGCCCGGCCAGTACGTCAACATCTCCGTCCCCGGATCGCAGGAGACACGGTCGTATTCGTTCAGCTGCGTGCAGGGATCGGACGAGCTCGAGTTCCTCGTGAAGCTGATCGACGGCGGTCTGATGTCGACCTATCTGTCCGAACGCGCCGCGGTCGGCGACGCCCTGTCGTTCACGGGCCCGCACGGCAGCTTCTTCCTCCGCGAGGCGGAGCGGCCCGCACTGCTGCTGGCCGGCGGCACCGGGCTGGCGCCGGTCCTGTCGATCCTGCGCACCCTCGAGTCGTCGGGCAGCTCGCGCCAGGTTCATCTTGTGTACGGCGTCAGCACCGACGACGACGTCGTCGAAATCGACACGCTCTCGACCTTGAGCGAGACGATGCCGGGATTCACGTGGGACTACTGCGTGTCCGACCCGAACTCGACGGCCGAGAACACCGGGTACGTCACCGGATTCATTCGGCCCGAACACCTGAACAACGGAGACGTCGCGGTCTACCTCTGCGGCCCACCGCCGATGGTCGAGGCGGTCCGCGCACACTTCGCCGAGAAGAAGGTGACGCCGACGGGCTTCTACTACGAGAAGTTCGCCCCGTCCGCCGCGTCGACCGAGGAGGCCCCGGCCGTGGTGGAACAGCCGGCCGACGAGACGCCGCAGGTCGAGGTTCGACCGGAACCGACGCTCGTCGTCCCGGACACTCTCGAACACGAGGTGGACGACAGGTCGTCGCGCACTCTGTGCGGCCAGATCGTCTTCGACCGGCGCACGGTCACCGTGGCCGCAGCGGCGGGCGAGCGCGTTGCGCCCGACGAGGAACTGGTGGCGATGCGGTCGATCGCCGGTCAACGTATGACACCCGGCGCCGGCGGGAGCTCGCCGTTCGTGGCCGAGGAGGACGCGGACATCGAAGTCGCGGCCGACGCATCGGCCGTTGCAGGACAACAGGTCTGGCCCGAGAGGGCCATCGAACCGTTGGTGACCCGACGGGACACGGTAGCCGAACCCTCCGGCTACGAGATCGGAGAGGAGCACCCGTCCGTCCACGAATCGGACGCGGTGTTCGAGGCGCGTCGCGCCCTCGAACTCGGCGCGCTGGAACTCGTGATCGGCCGGCTCACGTCGCAGCAGATCGCGGGATACCGGCTGCTCGCCGAGGCGACGACCAGATACGTCGACGGCGACCGCTTCGTCGACGCCGCTGCCTACACGGAGACGAACGGCGCCTTCCACGACTACCTCTTCACCGCGACCCGCAACGAGCACCTTCTGCAGGCGTACACCGCGCTCGGTCTGAAGGCCGCGATGGCCGACGTTCTCGCGAACGCCACCTGGTGTCACCCGCTCTGCGCGCAGGACCATCTCGACATCGTCGACGCGTTCGAAGCCGGTGACCGAGAGGCGGCGCGCACCCTGATCGCGGACCACGCGGAGCGATCCAAGATCACCATGAAGCGTGCGATGCAGGAGAGCGTCGACAGCAAGAAGCCGAAGTTCGTTCATCCCGGACGCTTCGCCGGAAAGGTCGTCCTGGTGACCGGTGCGGCTCAGGGAATCGGTGAATGGGTGGCGCGGCGCATCTCCGCCGAGGGCGGCACGCTGGTCCTCGCGGACCGGTCCGAACTCGTCGAGGCCGTGGCGACCGAGCTGTCGACCGACGAGGCTCCGGCGCACGCCGTGCTGGCCGACCTCGAAACGTGGGAGGGCGCGTCCGCGCTCGCCGACGCCGCCGTCGAGCGTCACGGCCGTATCGATGTCTCCATTCATGTTGTGGGAGGAACCATCTGGGCCAAACCGCTGTGGGAGTACCCGCCGGAGCAGATCGAGAAGGAGATCGACCGCTCGCTGTGGCCGACGCTGTGGTCGTGCCGAGCCGCGATCCCGCACATGATCGCGCAGGGCAGCGGAACGATCGTGAACGTGTCTTCGGTCGCGACCCGCGGTATCCATCGCGTGCCCTACGCCGCAGCGAAGGGAGGGGTCAACGCCATCACGGCGGCGCTGGCCCTCGAGGCGGCGCCGCACGGCGTGCGCGTCGTCGCGACCGCACCCGGCGGGACGGACGCGCCCCCGCGGCGGATCGCCCGCGGCCCCGGTCCCGCGGACGACCGGGAACGGCACTGGTACCAGGCGCTCGTCGACCAGACCGTCGACTCGTCGCTGATGAGCCGGTACGGAACGCTCGACGAGCAGGCGGCGGCCATCTGCTTCCTCGCGTCGGACGAGGCGTCGTACATCACCGGAACCGTCCTGCCCGTCGCAGGCGGCGACCTCGGGTGAACGGCGGTGCTACTTGAACGGCGGTGCGCGCGAGGGAGGCGGACTACGGTGACCAGCGTGTCGACTCGCCTGCCTCCGATCGGTCGTGCGGGGCTCGTCGACGACGTGATGGCGATCGTCGCCGGAGCGGCCCAGCAGTCCGTCATGACGGTCGTCGACGGCAACGCCGGTGTCGGAACCACGGTCGTGATCGACGAGGTGGTGCGGCAGTTTCGTGAGCAGTTTCCCGATGCTCCCGTGGCGCGGGCCGCGGCGGTGCCGTGGGAGTCGACGATCGAGTTCGGGTTGGTTCGGCAACTCGCACCTGCCCTCGACTCCGCTCCGGGTCTCGACTGCGGTCTCGAGTGCTCAGTGGCACAGATGGATCGGCTGAGCGTCGCCCTCGGGTCGAGCGACGACGGTCCGGCGCTGGTGGTGGTGGACGACGCGCACGACGGTGACCCGAGCTCGCTTCGTGCGCTGTCCTCGCTCGTGCGGCAGAACCGCAGCGGGCGCATTGCCGTGCTGTGCACCAGGCGACCTCGGCCCGCGGGTTCCGCAGCGGCGCAGGACGTTCTCGACCGAGCGGCCGACGCCGCCGTGGTGGTGTCGCCGTTGGGGATGGCCGCGGTTGCCGAACTGGCGGCGCTTCGCGGCGTCGTTCTCTCGCAGTCGTCCGTGGCGCAGCTCGTCCAGCACACCGGAGGTCGGCCCCGGCACGTGGTGGCGCTTCTCGACGAGACGCCGGCGTCGACGTGGAAACGAAGTCGCGCGCATCTGCCCGCGCCCGCGTTCGTCGACGCGGAAGTGCGTGCGGCACTAGACCGATGCGACGCGTCGGCGCGCTCGCTCGTCGAGACCACCGCGATCATGGCGCGGCCGACCGCCGTGCCGGTGCTCGGCGCCGTGGCGGGTATCGACGATCTGTGGAACGCGATGGACACCGCGTGTGGTCTCGGTCTGCTGATCGTGCACCGGCAGGCGACGGCCACCGTCCTCGAGGTCCCTGACGCGATGGTGCGAGCGGCCGTCCTGGGCACCGTCTCGTTGGCCGAACGCGCGCGGCTGCACCGCCGGGCGTCGGACGTGGTCGAGGATCAGGCGGACGCGCTGGCGCATCTCGTCGAATCGCTCCCGCTGCCGGACGACGCCGTCTCGGAGCGGCTCGATGCCCTGGCGGGGGAGCGCGCAGCCAAGGGCGAGTGGGGGTCCGCGGCGCGGCTGTACGAACTGTCGAGCAGATCGTCGCGGGACCCCGTGACGCGGGACGACAGGCTCGTTCTGGCCGTCGACGCGATGATCGGGGCGGGTGACGTTCCCGGTGCCTCCGCGTACAGCGCCGAGATCGAGAGCCTGCGTGAAACACCCATGCGCAACGCAGTTCTCGGGTATCTCGCCATTCTGCGTGGCCGGCCGCACGAGGCTCAGGACCGGTTGCAGCGCGCATGGGAACTGGTGCGGTCGCGGCGCGACCCCGATGTGGCGGCCATCATCTGTCACCGCCAGGTACTGCACAATCTGGCGCGGTGTCACGGCGCAGAGCTGGTTCGCTGGGCCGACCGCGCCGTCGAACTCGTCGGAGCGGACGACGCGACGGCCGTGGAGGCGCAGTCGATCCGCGGTCTCGGCCTCGGTGGTACCGGCCGCACGGCTGAGGCGTTGAGCAGCTACAGCGACCTCTGGACCCAAGCCAGCACGGGAGCGGTAGGGCAACGGGTGCAGATGGGCGCCGGGTGGTTGCACCTGGCCACCGACAAGATCGATGCGGCTCGCGCCGAACTCGAATCGGCTGCGCCCACGGACTTTCTCGGTGGTTCCACCCGAATCTCGCTGTGGGCGCACGCGTGGTTGGCGCGCACGAACTTCGTCACAGGGGAGTGGGATTCGGCGCTGCGGCTGGTCGATGCCGGCGCGGAGCTGGTGGGCCGATCGGGGTCAGTCTTGATCGCACCGCTTCTGCACTGGACTGCGACGCAGATTCACGCTCTGCGAGGCGAGTGGGACAAGGCGGAAGCGAGTGCTCGCGTCGGCGACGCGGGTGCACGGGACTACGAAATCATGCGTGTGCCAGCGTATCTGGCGCGGGCGTCGATCTTCGAGGCGCGAGCGGACTACCCGGGTGTGCTGCGGACCCTGGCGCCGCTCACCGAAACGTGGGCCAGAAACGACGTGTCCGAACCCGGGTTCTGGCCGTGGGCCGACGTGTATGCGAACGCACTGGTCCTGGTGGGTCGACTCGAGGATGCGGAGTCCTTCCTGAGCGTGCACGAGCAACGCGTCGACGAACGTGGACATCGATCGGCGAGCGCGCGGCTGGGGTACGCCCGAGGCCGGCTGCACGGAGCGATGGGCGATCTCGACTCTGCGCGAGCATCTTTCGAGAGCGCGCTGGAATCGCTCGTCGACCTTCCCCTCGTCTACGACCGCGCGCGGGTCAACTTCGCGTACGGGCAGACGCTGCGGCGAGCCGGGAAGCGCCGCGAAGCGGACGTCGTCATCTCGTCGGCTCGGGAGAGCTATCTGTCTCTCGGCGCGAGCACCTACGTCGCCCGGTGCGACCGCGAGCTCAAGGCGGGCGGCATGCGCGCGGTTCTCAAGGACCGTCCGCACGATTCGCTGACGCCCCAGGAGGACGCGGTGGCGACGCTGGTGTCGACGGGACTCACCAACCGGGAAGTCGCGGCCGAGTTGTTCCTGTCGGTCAAGACGGTGCAGTTCCACCTGACCAGGGTGTACGCGAAGTTGGGGATCAGATCGCGGGCGGAGCTCGCGGCGAGGCACATCGTGTACGATGTAGGTTGAATCTTCAACTTAAGGAATGACCATGCCGATCCAGCGTCTCAACCACGCCGTTCTTCATGTCCGCGACCTCGACGAGGCCGTGGCGTTCTACACCGACGTCCTCGGATTCCGCGTCAAGATGACGATGGGAACGCAGGCAGCATTCCTGCAGGCCCATGTCAGCACCAACGACCACGACCTCGGGCTGTTCCAGATGGGGCCGGGAGCGCAGCCGAGCGACGCCGGGCGTCGCACGGTGGGCCTCTACCACCTTGCGTGGGAGGTGCAGACCTTGGCGGATCTCGCCGATATTGCACAGAAGCTCAGTGCCGCAGGTGCTTTGGTCGGTGCCACCGATCACGGGTCGACGAAAAGTCTCTACGGCAAGGACCCGAGCGGGATCGAATTCGAGATCGTCTGGTTGGTCCCGCTCGACCTGCTCGACGCCGCAGCTGTCGAAGCGAGCAAGAGCCTGCGGCCGCTCGACCTCCAGGCCGAACTTTCTCGCTACGGAGCGGACACCCCCAGCGGAGTCGGGGTGTCGTCACCCGCCGCGGTGTAGATACTGACGGAGATTCGTCTTTCGCTGAGTGAAAGTGCGCTTGGTCGCGCCGAGCTGCGGCGGCACAGTGAGGAGGACCACAACGCCTTTCGTCGTGGTGACGCTGTAGTCGAGGAGTCGAAAGTGACCACACCACCCGTTCGTACCCGTGTCGGCATCGTCGGTGCCGGACCCGCAGGCCTGATGCTCTCGCATCTGCTACACCTGCGCGGCATCGACTCGGTCGTTCTCGAGGCGCGGACGCGGGAGGACGTGGAAGGCACCATCCGGGCAGGCGTGCTCGAACAGAACACGGTGGACCTGATGGTCGAGACCGGTGTCGGCGACCGCGTCAAGGCAGAAGGCTTCCAACACGGCGGCGTGGAGCTGAGATTCGACGGCCGGGGTCGGCGCATCGACTTCGAGGCACTCACCGGACGATCGGTGACCGTGTATCCGCAGCACGAGGTGCTCAAAGACCTCATCGCCCGTCGCCTGGCCGACGGCGGCGACATCCGATTCGGCGTGTCCGAGGTGGCCGTGCACGATCACCTGACCGAGCGCCCGAGCATCCACTTCGTCGACAGTGACGGCTCCGAGCGGGTTCTCGCCTGTGAGCTCGTGGCCGGATGCGACGGATCGCGAACCGGTACCCGTCATCTGATTCCCGAGACGGTGCGCTCGGACCACTTCCGCCAGTACCCGTTTGCGTGGTTCGGCATTCTGGCCGAGGCGCCGCAGACCTCCGAAGAGTTGATCTACGCCCATCACGAGCGCGGATTCGCACTGTGCAGCACGCGCACCACCGACGTGCAGCGCCACTACCTGCAGGTCGATCCCGAGGACAGCGTGGACAACTGGTCCGACGACCGGATCTGGGACGAGCTGCACGCCCGCGTCGACGGTGACGGTGCCGAAGTCCAGGAGGGGTCGATCTTCTCGAAGTCGATCCTGCAGTTCCGCAGTTTCGTCTGCGAACCCATGCAGCAGGGACGGCTGTACCTCGCCGGCGACTCGGCGCACACCGTGCCCCCGACCGGTGCGAAGGGTATGAACTTGGCCATCGCCGACGTCTACGTTCTCGCGCACGCCATGGCCGAGTACTTCGAGACCGACCGCGACGCCGAGCTGCAGGCGTACTCCGCGACCGTTCTGCCGAGAGTCTGGCGTGCACAACACTTCTCGTACTGGATGACGTCGATGCTGCACACGATGCCCGGTGCGACGAGCTTCGACGTCAAGCGCCAGGTGGCCGAACTCGACACGGTGACGCGGTCCGAGGCGGGACGTACCTTGATCGCAGAGAACTACGTGGGTATCGCGTTCGATCGATGAGCGGCTGCTGTTCTCTGTAACTGCTGCTCTCGGTGACTACTCTCGAGCCATGACGAGCACCCCGCGCAGCATGCTTGCGCGGGCTGCGTCGGTGCTGACGACGTTCGGTGTCGATCACCCCGTGCTGTCCCAGTCCGACATCAGCCGGCGCACGGACCTTCCGCTGCCCACGGTGCACCGAATCTGCAGCGAACTGACCCGGCTCGGCGCCCTCGAACGTCGCGACGACGGCCGCTACCAAGTTGGGGTCCGGTTGTGGGAAGTCGGTTCTCTCGCACCACGATCACGCGGACTGCGGGACGCTGCCCTGCCGGTCATGGAGGACCTGTACGAGGCAACGCACGAGAACGTTCAACTCGTCGTTCTCGAGGGCACCGAAGCGTTGTACGTCGAGCGCATTCACGGCCGCGACGCCGTCCGGCTCAAAGGGCGCGCCGGAGGTCGACTGCCCATTCACGCATCGAGCGGTGGACTCGTTCTTCTCGCGCACGGCGGCGGCGCCCTTCTCGACGCCGTTCTGGCCGCGGGCTTGCCCACACTCGCACGCAACACCGTCGTGACCGAACACGGTCTGCGTCGGTTGCTCGGTGACGTTCGCCGCGACGGGTTCGTCGTGTGCGACCGGCATCTCGACGAGGTGACCGTGGCCGTGGCGGTTCCCCTCACCGACGCCGGTGGCTGTGTCGTCGCTGCCCTGTCGGTCGCCGTCTCGGTCGACTCCGACCCGAAGCCGTTGGTTCCGGCTCTGCGCACTGCCGCACGGGTGATCTCGCGGTCACTGGGGGCGAGACAGTTGCCTCAGTAGGGCGAGCCGTCCGTCGTGGCCGTCGCTCCGGCGACGGCTCCGCCTGCCGAGCGCGCAACGGCGACGATCGACGGTCCGTACGGCCTACGCCATTCACTGTGCGGCGCGTCGTACGTACCCGGCGCGATCGGGACTGCGCCGCATGCATTGATGTCGAGGTCGATTCGAACTCCGTCGACGAACGCTTCGATCTCGTCCGCCACGCCGGCGGTGACCTCGACGGCGAATCGAAGACGATCGCCGTCGAGACGGACCCCGGTGACGGCGACGGTCAGGTCACCGTTCGCGGCGTGCGCCGGCGAGGAGAACACCTGCTCGTCCGTCAGGGCAGGTGTACGCGGCGGCAGAGTCCGCCGCGAGCGAGTGGCCTCGACGGAGCGTGCGAGTCGCAGCAGCACGGTGTCGGCGTAGGCGGGGCCGGCGATCGTCAGGCCCACGGGCATACCGGTGTCGTCCATCGTCCCCATCGGCACGGTCACGGTAGGAATGCCCAGATGGCGGGGGACGAGGTTTCCGTTGGACACCCACACTCCGTTGCGCCAGGCGATGTCTGCCGATGCCGGAGCGGTGTCGGCATCTGCCGGTCCGACGTCGGCGGCAGCGGGGAAGACGACCGCGTCGACGTTGCTGTCCTGCAACCACTGTTCGAAGTCGACCCGCCGCACCTCTTCGAGTCCGCGCATGCCGGCCTCGATCGACGGGATCTCGTCGAACGGTGCCACCCCGTCGGCCGCCCGGCGGACGTAGTCCGCGAGATCGTAGGCGGTGTCGAACGGGAGAACCCCGTACCGATCGGGCAGCGAGCCGGTGGGTACCGGAAAGATCCGGGACGCGTCGGCCTCGGCCAGGCTCCGCAGCCCGGGCTGGTCCACCGAGCGAACGAACGTGTCCATCGCCCACATCGAGAGCTCGCCCAGTTCGCGCCCCGGGAACTCCGCGGGTACGAGCCCGCGGTCGACCATCGTCCGTGAATCGGGATGCAGGCCCTCGTAGTTCTCCACCACGGGAAAGTCGGTCTCGACGATCTCGGCTCCGGCCGCGCGTAGATCGTCGTACATGCTGTGCCACAAGCGCATCACCGACTCGCGCGGGTGGATCGGATAGGCGCTGTTGGGGTCCGTGCCCAGGTAGAGCCGCGGTACCGCGAGCCGAATCCCGTTCAGCGGCAACGGTGGGAGATCGGCGTAGGAATCCGGTCGTATCGCCGACGCAGCCGGTAGGTCGATCCACTTCTGCTGCCGCCACAGATCACCCTCGGTGACCGGATCGTCCGCGACGACGGCATCGAGGAGATGGAGCAGATCGTCCACCGAACGGGTATGAGGCACAACCACATCCATGGTGGGCACCAGCGGCCAGTTACCCCTGACCGAGATCACGCCGCGGGACGGCGTGTACGCGACGAGCGCGTTGTTGGACGCGGGAGCGCGACCGGACGACCACGTTTCCTCGGCGAGGCCGAACGCGGCGAAACTCGCTGCAGTCGCCGTTCCCGAGCCGTTGGACGATCCTGACCCGAACGCGGACGTCAGGAACTCGGCGGAGTACGGGCTCTCGGCGCGACCGTAGAGCCCCCGCTGCATTCCGCCGGCAGCGAGTGGGGGCATGGTCGTCAGGCCCAGGCAGATCGCTCCGGCGGCGCGCAACTGCGCAACGGCGAATGCGTCGTCGTCGGCAACCAGTTCGGCGAAGGCCGGTGATCCACCGGTCACGGGGAGGCCGCGAACCTTGTAGCTGGCTTTGGCGGTGTAGGGGATGCCGTCGAGCATTCCCGTGGTCAGTCCCGATGCCCGTCTCGAGTCGGCGTCGCGCGCCTCGTCGAACGCCGCCGGGTTCAGCACCGGTACCGCGTTGAGAGCGATCCCGGATCGGTCGTAACGGCCGATCCGATTCAGAAAGCGCGCAACGAGTTCGACGCTGGTGACCGCGCCGCGATCGAGCGCACCGCGCAGGTCCTGCACGCTCGCCTCGACGACGGTGAAACTCGGAGAAGTCATGACAGAACTAAAACATACAATGTATGTTTTAGGAATGGGGTCCACCCGTACCGGCGTTCGAAGGAGGCGGCCATCGCACGACCATCACGGGCGATATTGAGTCGAGATCTGATCGCGCGCACCGCCTTGGCGCTGATCGACAAGCAGGGTGCCGACGGTGCCAGCGTGCGCGGCGTCGCGCAGAAACTCGGAGTCAATCCCACCTCGCTGTACAACCACGTGCCGGACCGGGCGGCGATGATCGAAGACGTTCGGGCCCTGGTCTCGGCGCGCATCGATTCGGCGCCGCTGCGCGAATTGGCATGGGAGGACGGGTTGCTCGCATGGGCGCGGTCCTACCGCTCGGCCTTCGCGCGGCACCATCGTGCGGTACCGCTGCTCATGACGACACGCGTGTCGACGCCGGTGCTCTTGGCGGAGTACGAGGATTTCGCCATCGCGGCGGAGACCGCCGGATGGTCGAGCGCGGAGGTGCTCCCGCTGCTGACCGCGTTCGAATCCTTCATCCTGGGAAGCGTTCTGGACATGTCGGGGCCCAGCGTGGTCTTCGACCCGGTGGGTCAGGAAGAGGACTTCCCGCGCCTGGCCGCTGCGTACGACACCCTGGCCCGGGAAGACCCTGCCGACCCCGTGGCCACCCGCGCATTCGAACTGGGCCTGGCGATGCTCGTCGCATCGGCCCGGCCGACCACACGACCGATGTCCGACGAGAGACGGTGACGATGTCCTGGCGCATGCCTTCCGAAACGACTCCCCACGACCGGACGTGGATGGCCTTTCCCCGGGAGGGAATCACGTTGGGCGACTCCGCCGCCGGGCGGGAGGAGTGCTACGCGGCCTGGACGGCCGTCGCGCATGCCGTCCTCGAGTTCGAACCCGTCGGCATGATCGTCGACTCCTCCGAGATCGATCGCGCCCGGCGCATGTTGTCGGCGGACATCGACATCGTGGAGGCGCCGCTCGACGAGTTCTGGATGCGCGACGTCGGTCCGACCTTCGTGGTCGACGACGAACGTCCGGGTGTGCTCGGGGCGGTCGACTGGACGTTCAACGGCTGGGGCTCTCCGGACTGGGCGGAGTGGACCAAGTCGGCGGAGATCGCGCGGGTCGTCGCACAGCGGGTTGGGGCCGAACTGGTCAGCTCGCTTCTCGTCAACGAGGGTGGGGGCATCCACGTCGACGGTGAGGGGACCGTATTGCTCACCGAGACAGTGCAACTCGACCCGCGCCGAAATCCGTACGCCGACAGATCGCGCGTCGAAGTCGAGTTGAGGCGAACCATCGGTGCAACGCACCCGATCTGGCTGCCGTGCGGACTGACTCGCGACTACGACGACATGGGAACCAATGGGCACGTCGACATCGTGGCCACGATTCCGTCGCCCGGCCGAGTGCTCCTGCACGCGCAGAACGATGCGTCCCATCCGGACCACCGGGTCACCCGCGAGGTGCGCGCCGTACTGGACGCCGCGACGGACGCCGCCGGCCGCGCGTGGGACATCGTGGACGTGCCCGCGCCGCCGACGCTGCGGGACGCGCACGGCTTCGTCGACTGGAGCTACGTCAACCACCACGTCGTGAACGGCGGCGTGATCGCGTGTGGCTTCGGGGACGAGGCGGCGGACAGCGTCGCCCGCGACGTCCTGGCGGACGCCTACCCCGGCAGGCGGGTCACGACAGTGGACGCTCGGCCGATCTTCGACCGAGGCGGCGGCATCCACTGCATCACTCAGCAGCAACCTCGACTGCCCGCCTGAGCACGGTTTTCTTTCCGATGCGACAAAAAGTGCCATATTGTCGCCAATAGCGACGTATGCTCCTCTTGTGTCCACGGGGTGCGGATCCCGAGAGAGAGGTCGTCGTCATGGGTGTTCTCGACAAAGTCGTCACCAGAGCGCAGGCAGTGATCCCGATGGAGCGTCAGATCCAGGGTTTGCACCTGTACCAGCGCGCCAAGAAGCGCGTCGTCGGCGACGATCAGCCGCACTTCCGCGAGACCCAGATACCCGACGTGGCGGAACTCGAGCTCACCGACATCGACGTCAGCAACCCGTTTCTGTGGCGTCAGGGGTCGTGGGAGTCGTACTTCAGGAGGCTGCGCGCGGAGTCGCCCGTGCACTACCGGGCAGACAGCGCCTTCGGACCGTTCTGGTCGGTGACCCGCTACGACGACATCGTCACGGTCGACAAGGATTTCGAGACCTTCTCCGCCGAACCGCAGATCATCCTCGGTGAGCCGCCGGAGGGCCTCGACATCGAGATGTTCATCGCGATGGATCCGCCGCGCCACGATCAGCAGCGCGGCGCGGTGCAGGGCGTTGTCGCACCGCAGAACCTGGAGGAGATGGAAGGGCTGATCCGCTCACGGGTCGCGGAAGTCCTCGACGAACTTCCGGTGGGAGAGCCGTTCGACTGGGTCGACCGGGTGAGTGTCGAGCTGACGTCTCGCATGCTCGCGACGCTGCTCGACTTCCCCTACGAGGACCGTCGGAAGCTGGTGGAGTGGACCGATCTGGTGGCGGCGAGTGCGTCGGCGACCGGCGGCGGCACCGACACCGATCAGGCCTACCGAGCGGCTGCGGAGGCAGCGAAGAGCTTCAGCGCGCTGTGGCACGACAAGGCCGCGCGTCTCGCCGCCGGCGAGAAGCCGGGCTACGACCTGATCACGCTCATGCAGCTCTCCGAGGACACCAAGGACCTGATCGATCGACCGATGGAATTCCTGGGCAACATCGTTCTGCTCGTCATCGGTGGCAACGACACCACCCGGAACTCGATGACCGGCGGACTGCTGGCACTCAACCAGTTCCCCGAGCAGTTCGACCGTCTCAGGTCCGATCCGAGCCTGGTGACGAAGATGGTCCACGAGATCCTTCGGTGGCAGACGCCGCTGGCCTACATGCGCCGAATCGCCACTCGCGACACGGTTTTGAACGGTCAGTTCATCCGCAAGGGCGACAAGGTCGTCATGTGGTACGCCTCGGCCAACCGCGACGAGCGCACCTTCGACGACCCCGACAGGTTCGTCATCGACAGGCGAAATGCGCGTCATCACTTGGCGTTCGGGATCGGTACGCATCGATGCATGGGCAGCCGACTGGCGGAGATGCAGCTGCGCATTCTGTGGGAGGAATTGCTTACCCGATTCGACGACATCGAAGTTCTGGACGAGCCGACGCGCGTGCAGTCGAACTTCGTGCGTGGCTACAGCTCGATGATGGTGACTCTCACGCCGAAGGGCGGCGAGCGCCGCGAGCACGGTACGTACCGCGCCCGCCGGCAGACCGAACGTAAGGCCCCTCCTGCGCCACGTCGCGACGCCGCCGAGCGGACCCGGCTCGACGTGCGGGTCTCGCAGCGGCGTACCGCCGCCGAGGGCGTCGTCGAACTGGTGCTCGCCGATGCTGCCGGCGGGACGCTGCCGGCCTGGACGCCGGGCGCCCACGTCGAGTTGACCCTCCGTCCGGGCCTGACCAGGCACTACTCGCTGTGCGGGGACCCGTCGGACGAAAAGTCCTGGACGGTCGCCGTGCTTCGTGAGCCGAACGGCCGTGGCGGATCGGTGCACGTGCACGATCACCTGCAGGGCGGAGCCACGCTCGAGGCGAGGGGACCACTCAACCACTTCGCGCTGGTTCCGTCACCGCACTACCTGTTCGTCGCCGGGGGTATCGGTATCACCCCGATCCGTCCCATGATCGCCGCGGCCGAGGCGGCGGGAGCGACATGGAACCTGGTCTACGTCGGCCGATCCCGATCGTCGATGGCCTTCCTCGACGAGTTCGACGGCGACGACCGAGTGACGGTCTGGGCCAAGGACGAACGCGGAGAGCGTTTCGACCTCGAGACGGTGCTCGGCACCCCGAGCCCGGACACGCTCGTCTACTGCTGCGGCCCGGACGTGCTGCTCGACGCGGTCGAGAACGGCTGTGCCGCATGGCCCGACGGCAGTCTGCATCTGGAGCGATTCGCGCCCAAGACCGTCGACGCACCGGACGGCGCACTCGATTCCTTCGACGTCGAATGCGCCCGCACCGGGGTGACGGTCACGGTCCCCGAGGGGACGTCGATCTTCGATGCGGTCGAGAAGGCCGGTGCCGACGTGATGGGGTCGTGCATGGAGGGGATCTGTGGCACGTGCGAGGCCGACGTCCTGGACGGAACTCCCGACCACCGCGACTCCGTACTCTCGCGCGCCGAGCGTGAGCGCGGGGACACAGTCATGATGTGTGTGTCGCGGTCATTGTCGCGAAAGCTGGTGCTCGATCTCTAGACGGTGAATGTGACTGGGCCGCGGGATCATTGGAACCCGCGGACCACCCGGTCGATGCGGTCGACTGCCTCGTCGACGTCGACGGTCGGTTGCACCAGATGACTCAGCGTCAGCCGCACCACGCAGTCGACCAACGCTTCCGGCGCGCGGTCTCCCACCAACGCGGCGACCGCCGCACTCGCCTGACCCAACACGGCATCGGGGTTGACCGTGACGAGAGCGAGGAGGCCGGAGTCGTGTCCCGGCTGTAGGACGGCCGCGAGGGCCGCGTTGGATCGGCCGTGCTCGAGCACGCCGCGCACGGCGGCCGAGATCCCGTCCTCGAAGCTGTCGGGGTGCGCCGACAGACCAGTGCCCACCAGGTCGAGGAAGCGCACCACCTCGCGGTCCACCACGGCTCGGCCGAGGTCGGTTCGGGTCCCCACCTCCTTGTAGAGGCTTTGCCGGGGGACCCCGGACCGCTTCGCGACCTCGGTCATGCTGAGGCCGTCCCACCCCCGATCGGTGATGATCTCCACCGAGGCGTCGAGCACTCGCTCGAGACGCAGGCCGCGCATTTCGGCGTAGAAGTCCGGCGTGGTCATGGATCGAGCCTAGGGCAGGGGAGCGTCGAATACTGTTGACCACGCACCACTTCGACGGGAGAGCCACATGAACGAGACCGACCTCACCCACCTGCAGCGCTGCGTGGACCTCGCGACGGAGGCCGTCGACGCCGGTGATGCTCCGTTCGGTTCGGTGCTCGTCTCGCAGGACGGGACGGTGTTGTTCGAGGACCGCAACCGCACCGGAGCAGGCGACGCCACGCGACATCCGGAGTTCGCGATCGTTCGCTGGGCGATCGACAACCTCTCACCCGAGGATCGGCGCGACACCGTGGTCTACACGTCGGGCGAGCACTGCGCGATGTGCGCAGCCGCCCACGGACTCGCGGGGCTCGGAAAGATCGTCTACGCCACGTCCACCGAGCAACTGCGGACGTGGATGGTCGAATTGGGCATGCCGTCGCTGGGCATCGTCGGATTGCCGATCACCTCTCTGATCGAGAACCCCGTCGTCGACGGTCCCGTCGCGCAGTTCGCCGAGCCGATCAGGGCGCTGCACGCGCGCCGCGGTCGCTGACCGCGACAGCTCGAATCGAGGAGACCACCGACGTGTCGGGTGCGGCGCCGGTGGTCGCCGCTCCGGCGGCGGCGCCGTCGACTATCCACCTGATCCACGTCGACAGTTCTGCGGCGGGCACGTCGGTGCGTATCTCTCCGGTGTCCCGGCCTGCGGACACGTGTCGCCTCATGAAGTCGTCGATGATCGCGGCCTCGGCGGCCAGAACCTCGGCGACTCGCGGATCTCGCTCGACGGACGACAACCGCCGACGAAAGTCGCGAACGCGGGGTCGGCCATTTCCGCACCCGCCTGATCGGCGTACTCCTCGATCGCCGACAAACCGCTCGTGCGCTGCTCGATGGTGTCGAACGCCTCGCGCAGGTTGGCCACTCCGGTCTCCAGCACGGCGACCAACACGTCGAGCTTGGTGGGGAAGTAGTGGAAGAACGTGCCCTTCTTCGGGGTGCAGTGGCTGTGGACCGCGGGGGCCGGAACCGCTGCCATCTACGTCCTCTACGCAGTCCGGCGCACTCTCCCGGCGTGCATGGTGCTGCATCTGTCGGTGAACGCACCGATCCTGATTCCGACCGTATTATGAATTCCACCCTGACGCCGTAGCAGGACGCCGGCGGATCAGACTCCACCGTTGCGCCGACGTACTCCGGCCAGCACGTCGTCGGCAGCGCGGAACCGCAAGCTGCGCACCCGCCCGGCCTCGATGGTGAAGTCGAACGCGACCATGATCGTGCCGCGGTTGATCCACGCCGCTCCCGGACGATCCTCGACGAACACCGGAAACGCCGCGGCGGCAGCGCCATTGAAGAACGTGGCCACCTGGTCGCGGCCTTCCATCCGGTCGGGCGTGCCCAGCGCGCTCGCCGCAGCATCGGCGGAGACCACCACGTCGGGCGACAGCAGTTCCAGCAATCGCGCGAAGTCGCCCTCCCGTGCTGCGGCCATGAACGCGTCCACGATCTCCCAGTCGGCCAGGGCGTCGCCGGCCGACGCCGGTCGCACCTTGCTCCGGGCACGCGAGGCCAGCTTGCGAGCGGCGACCGGAGTGGTGTCGAGCATCGAGGCAATCAGATCGAACTCGACGCCGAAGCTGTCGTGCAGAACGAAGGCCACTCGCTCGGCCGGCGTCAGTCTGTCGAGCACCACCTGCAGCGCGACGCCGACGGCGTCGGCCAAGATCACGTCGTCGGCAGGGTCGGGTGCGGTCTCCTCGACGTCGATGTTCTCGGCGGGGATCGGCGTGCGCGCCCGTAGTCGGTCCAGGCACAGCCGGGAGGTGACCGTCGTGAGCCAGCCCGCCAAGTTCTCGACCGTGTCGTCGGTGGCGTGCAGTCGAAGCCATGCCTGCTGCACCACGTCACGGGCCGCATCGTGGTCGCCGAGGATTCGCTCGGCAATGCGCTGCAGGCGTGGGCGTTCGGCCTCGAATCCGTCGTGCAGTTGATGCTCGCTCACCATGATGGTCACACTTTCCTCGTCGGGATCGTCATCACTGTGACGCACCGGGACCGGCCGGTGTGACAAGAGAAGGGGAAATCATGAAGACCATGACCTGCAAAGACCTCGGTGGCCCGTGCGACCTGGCTCACCGAGCCGACAGTGCCGACAAGATCATTCAGGCGCAGGACCAGCATCTGAAGGATCTGGTGCGTGCGGGCGACACCGCACACGTTCCCGCCCGCGACGACATGAAGGGCCGTTGGCGCCATCCGAAGAAGTCCCTCGGCTGGTACAACGGCGTCAAGAAGGCCTTCGCCGATCTGCCGGCGGACGACGCGGAGTAGGGCGAGGCGCTACTTCCCGGGGCCGGCGTCGGCGATGTGCTTGGCGGTGTCCGCGCTGCCGGTCTTGATCGCCCGCAGTCGAATTCGATCGTTGACCGCAATGTCGCCGATCCCGGCGGCGCTTTTGTTCTTGGCAACCTTGGTGTTCGCATCGAGGGTGTAGGTGGCGCTGTATCCGTCGACCGACTGCACGGTGACCGAGGTGGCGTCGACCGCGGTGACCGTTCCGTGCTGAACGTCGACGACCTTGTCGCCGTTCTTGGTGTGCACGGTGAACTCAACTTGTTCGACTGCGCGCAAACCGCGGTGATGCTGGCCGGCCGGGGCGTCGGGTGTGGTGGTCTGAGCCGCCGCGATTCCCGCACCTGCCCCGGTCAGGGCCAGTGCCAAGGTGCCGACCGCAACAACGGTTTTCGTGCGCTTGATCATCGGTTTTTCCTCCTGCAATCGCGGGCGACCGGAGTGGTCGCCGCTGATTCCATGATTGCGAGCGCACCTGAGAGACCGGCGAAATTTCAGCACACTGGCAGAAGATTGCCAGTCAGCAGCGAGTGCCCGGACCGTGCACCAGGAGTTCGGCGAGCATGGCGTCGATCGCGCCCTGGTAGGTGACCGCCCTGACTCGTGTTCTGGCCGGGGCCAGCGAGCCCTCGGCGATGACACGCGCGAACAACTGCTCCTGTCAGCGGTATCCCTGCTCCATCGCGCGCAGTTCCGCCGCGTGCGTCCGCGTCGGTAACATCGAGTGCCGCAACGCCTTAGGGCCAGCGGTCCAGAAGGTCAGGCCAACATGTTGTGGAACTCTCTTTCGGCCGCATCGATCAACGCGAGTTGATCCAGGATTTCCTTGGGGCTCGATTCCCCGACCACTTTCTGGAGCAGCGGGGTGCGATCGAGAACGAGGTCGCGAAGTGCGCGGAGCGGACGCGGGGTCTGGTGGAATATCTGTCCGAGAACGTAGGCCTGCTGGGACTGGCGTGCAGTGTGGGGTCGCCGTGGCCCTTCGAATGCCTTCAACGCGGTTTCGACGGCGTTGTGATCGGACAGATCGACGCCTGCCAGTCGCCTGCCGAGGAAGTAGCCGTCCTCCGTTGCCATTCCGGCTCCGTAGGCTGCGTACGGAGACGTCGGGTGGGCCGCATCTCCGACCAGCGTGACGCGTCCGATCGACCACTGCTTCAGCGGCTTTCGGTCGCGGATAGGCCACCGCTGCACGTCGCTCGGTGATGTCGACCGAATGAGTTCTGGAATAGGCGATACGAATTGGGCTCCGAGTCGGGTGGCTTCGGCATGCAGGTCGCCCTGAAACTCGGAGGACGCGTCGTGTGCGGCCAGCATCCACCACTGGAAGCCGCTTCGACCGTGATTGCGGATGGACGTCCAGGCCCCCTGGACTGTGCGACTGTGCGAAAGGATGCACATACCTGCTGTCGCACTGGGGACTTCGTCGAACGTGAACCCGCCGAATACGTGCAAGTTGTGTTCGCGCTTGGGTGTGTCACCCCACAATGTTCGGCGGACCATCGAATCGATGCCGTCTGCTCCGACCAGCACGTCGACGTGTTCGACGCTGCCGTCGGACATCGTCAGGGTGACTCCGTGCTCGTCCTGCACGAAGCCCTCGACCCCGCGGTTCACCTGCAGTGCTTCGCTCGGGAGGGCGGACAGGAGCCGTTCGTAAAGCTCCGGGCGCAACAAGCCGATGAACCCACCGCCGTATTCGTCGACGATGTCCTGCGGCATGTCGATCTTGACCCGTCGACGGCCTGTGGCACTGCGGAATTCGGTTGCGCACGGTGCGCCGAGATCCTTGGTGTCGACGCCCATGAGTCGCAGCGCCTTGATGGGTGGTGGCCACAGATTCAAGATGTTTCCGGCGGGACGAGCCTGCTTGTATCGCTCGAGCAGCAGTACGTCATGGCCGGCCTGGTGTACCGACAGTGCGGTCGCCATTCCTGCTGGGCCGGCACCGACGACGGCCACGCGGCCTCGTGGTGTTGGTGTTCCGGTCATTCGATCGGCTCCTTTCGTCGACCTGCTCGACGACTCGATTCGGGTGTCTTGTTCGGTGTGTCCAGCGATGAAATCTGCTCTATCCGAATGCACTTCGGGCTCGATGGACGACGTCTCGCGAGCGGCCACGTCGTTCTCGCGGCGGATCTCAGAAACCGTAGCAAGCACTACGGTATCAGATTGATGTGTCTCGCGTCACGGTGTTCGCGTGCCTGACACAATCGGAAGAAATCTCACCGACAACGGAGTTGCGTGCCATGAACCGACCGTCCAACCGCTCCGAGGATGTCTTGGCCATCAGGCTCCCCAGGCAGCAACGGAGCCGTGAGGCATGGGACCGGATTCTCGACGCGGGTGTCGCAATCGTGGAAGAAGGCGGCTACGACGCGTTCACGATCGCGGCCGTATGCGACCGTGCGATGGTCGCGCCGCGCGCTGTGTACGAACGTGTGAACACCAAGGACGGGCTTTTTCTTGCCGTCTACGAACGAAAGATGGCCGCCGTCGAAGCGGATCGCGACGAGTTGTTCGAGGTCGCGAAGTGGCGTGATCTAGATCCGAGCGATGCGGTGTCGTCGGCCGTCGCTGCGATGGTGCAAACCTTCGCTCAGCACGCTGCCTTCCTTCGATCGGTGATCCTCATCTCCGGCGTTCATCCCGAGATCAATCGACGAGGGAGTGTCCTGGCGCGCGGAATGGGCGCGAGATTCGCGGAGGTGCTGCGACCGTCGGTACCCGAGTCTCACAGCGCCGGCCGGGAGTTGGCGCTTCGAATGGCGTTCGATGTTGCCTTTTCCGGTCTCGTCATCCGAACCAGTTACGGCTCATCATTTTTGGGCTCCGTAATCGACGACGACGTCTTCGTGTCCCAGTTGTCCCGCGTGGTCGGAAACTACTTGCTCGGGCCCTAGGCCCAGTGACATCCAAAGGCGCATAGCTGCTGGATCGAGGTGTGGTCGGCGGTGCCATGCACTACGACTCGGATCCGCGCTCCCATCTGTACGCGGGCGGGTTCGGGGCATTCCACCGTCGCCGTGCACCGATCACGCGGATGGCGAAGCACACCGCCACGGCGCCGACCGCTGATGCGGTTCCGTAGATCTCGAGGTGAATGGCGGCGATCGTGAGAGCGGCTGCCACTAGCGCGGGCACGGCGTAGAGCTCGGCGCGCAGAACGGTGGGGACCTGACCGACCATGACATCGCGGATCGTGCCGCCGCCCACGGCCGATATCACCCCGAGTGCGAGCGCAGGGGCGACGCCGAGGCCGAATTCGATTGCCTTGCTTGCCCCGAGCACGGCGAACACACCCAGACCGACCGCGTCGAGAACAAGAATGGAGGTGCGGACCTTGCCGAGCATTCGGCTCAGCAGAAACGCGATGATCGCGCCGGCCAGCGCCAGAGCGAAGTACCGCCAGTCCTGGAACGTGGCGGGTGGTGTGTAGCCGAGGCAGAGGTCGCGAATAACCCCACCGCCCAACGCCGTCGTCATGCCGAGGGCAATCACTCCCACCACGTCCAACCGTGTCGCGCGCAGGGCGGTCAAAGCACCGTTCAGTGCAAAGACGAACGTGCCCGACAGGTCGAGGACGGCGAAGATGGCGGGCTGGGAAGACACCGGTCATATGTAGCACGCAGAAGGGACGCTGGTGTTCCCAGCTAACAACCGGGTGTCGGTGTCGACACTTCACCGAAGTGCTCGACTTCCGGAAACGGTGAGTAGAAGTGATGGAGAAGATCACGCCATCTCGCGTAGTCGGCTGAACCGCGAAAGCCCTCGGTGTGGTCCTCGAGCGTGTCCCATCGGACCAGGAGAAGATAGGTCGACGGGCGCTCGATTCCGCGCGTCAAACTGAGATCGACGAAGCCGGGCATGGACGAAATAATCGACCTCGCAGTCGCGAATGCCGCCTCGAATTCGTCCTCACGTCCTGGAACGACGGGCAGGAGGGCGTGTTCGATGATCACATCCGCGATGGTGTCACGGCCTCGATCGAGGATCCAGGCTCCGCAGCGGATGCTCAGGTCAGAGACCGAGCTCGGTCAGTCCGGGATGATCGACCGGCCGGGGGCCGCTACGGTCCCACAAGAACAGGCGATCGCCTTCCCTGATCGGTACGTCGTTGATGCTGGCGTGGCGCTCGGTCATCAACCCGAATTCGTCGAACTGCCAGTTCTCGTTGCCGTAGGCGCGGAACCACTCGCCGGCATCGTTGTGGTACTCGTACGCGAAGCGCACCGCGATCCGGTCGTCGCTGTGGGCCCACAGTTCCTTGATCAGTCGGTACTCGTGCTCGCGGTTCCATTTGTCGGACAAGAGCTTCACGATTTCGTCGCGGCCCGTGACGAACTGCGAGCGATTCCGCCAGCGACTGTCGAGGGAGTAGCTCAACGACACGGCCCGGGGATCGCAGGTGTTCCATGCGTCCTCGGCACGTCGGGCCTTGAGCGCTGCAGAGTCCGCGGAGAAGGGCGGAACCGGAGGTCTAGGTTCTGTGGACGCTGGTGCGGTCATCGGTGTCTCTTTCTGTGGGCCGGGAGGATTCGGTAGACAGTGCTGTCTACATGCATGCGAACCTAGCGCATGTAGACAACCTCGTCTACATGAAATGCGATCGGATGTGAACAGAGCTGTCTACAATCGACTCGTGACCGACATCGACGTCCTCGACCCCGAGGTGGACCTGCCGTCTCTGCCTGCGCGAGAACGAATCTTGTGCACTGCCTACCGACTGTTCTATCGCAACGGAATCCGCGCGACCGGAATCGACAGGGTGATAGCGGACGCGGGGGTCACGAAGGTGACGTTCTACCGTCACTTCTCCAGCAAGAACGTGCTGATCATTGCTTTTCTCGATCTGAGGCACGAGAGATGGATGCAGTGGTTCCGCGATGCTCTCGTGCGCTACGCCTCGGCGGGTGGACGCGGGCGGTCGCCCGTCGTGTCCGCAGTCGAGGAGTGGTTGAGCGCGGACTCGTTCCGAGGGTGCGCATTCATCAACAGTGTCAACGAGTTGGGAGCCGAGTTGCCCGAGGTCTACGAGATCGCGTCGCGACACAAGGTCGACATGGTGGCTGCCATCAAGGACACGTTGCCCCCCGGTCCGCACCGGGCGCGTACTGCCCGGGCCCTGGGTGTGGCGGTCGACGGCGCGACGGTCCATGCCCAGTACAGCCGGGACCCGGGTGCCGCGGTGAAAGCACTGACGACGACAGCCACTGCACTCACATCCACGAGCACCCGGTCCCGGTGACCGCGACGCGGCGCCCGTCAGTTCTCGCGCTCTGACGCAGTCCTGTCGGTTTCGGGAGAGCGAGGTCAGCCGAGCAGTCGCTGCATCTTTCGGATCTCCTGCTGTTGCGTCGACGCGATCGAGCGGGCCATGTTCTGCGCATCGGGGTTGGACCCGTCCGCGATCTCTCGGTTCGCCATCTCGATCGCGCCTGTGTGATGAGCGATCATCATGGTCAACCACTGTCGGTCGAACTCCGCACCCGAGACAGTGGTCAGGGAATCCATGTCTTGCCGGCTCATCATGCCGCTGCCCGAGCTGTGGTCCATGCCGTCCATCGCCCCCATGTCGGACGAGGGTGCAGGCTGGCCCCACGCGCTGAGAAAGCCTGTCAGCTGGTCCATTTCCGGCTTCTGGGCGCCCGCGATGGCCGACGCCAGCGAGAGCACATCCGGATTGTCGGTTCGGCCGTCGGTCATGTCTGCCATCTCGACGGCCTGTGCGTGGTGCGGGTACATCATCTGCGCGAACATCACGTCCGCATCGTCGAATTGGGCCGATGTGGTCGAGGACTCGGACGTCGAAGGCATGGACGACATCGAACCCATCGAGTGTCCGTCCATCGACGCCTCGGTCGAATCGTTGCTGCAGCCGACGACGAGAACGGCGCCGACGATGCCGGCACCGATCGAGGCAACTAGTTTGGTACGCATGTGAAACTCCTTGCAAGAGTGAATGAACGAAGGGGATACCGCTGACGTGTTCGGTCGCCGACACGCGTCGACCGAGGTCCCCTGTCACACTCGCAAAGTCACCGATTCGTCCAACTCCCACAGCGCCCACGGGGGCGCGCGCTCCTGCGCCCCATCGATGCGATGTCCGAGCCCATTCGTCGGTGTCGTCGGCGCGGACGTCTTGTCGGCGATCGGTGCGATGAGCGCAGGCCATGACGCAGTGGTGCCCAAGCAGGGGTGCATCATCTGGTGAGCGGACGGGTTGTGGTGCTCACCGAACGCGACTGGAACCGAGCTTTCGTGGGTCCAAGGCGACGCCATGGATGCATCGGCAGCGCCCGTCGGCGCGGGCATCGACATGACCGGGTGCGCCGAGTGCATGAGCAGCACGCCGAACACCGTCAGGGCGATCAACAGCCCCGCGGCCGGGGCTGTTGATCGCCGGAGGCGAGCACCCGTGGCGTGCATACCCTCGACCATAGCAACTGATACCCCTAGGGGGTACATGGTCATCGAAGCTCAGGAGGCATGCGGAGTCCACCCTGCTCCATGTGGCATCGATGTTCGAATCGGTCAGCCCGGTCCGGCATCTGCGCCCGAAGGTACGAGCTGCGCTTTGCCATAGACATTATCTATGTGAAGGGACCGAACTATCGATTGTTCGATCGGCACCGACTTGGTTGACTCGATCCGAGAACGAAGTCAACGAAAGGGTCGTCATGCGAGTACTTCTGGTCAGCGGAGCGTCGGGAATCGGACGGTCGATCGCGAAGTCGATCATCGACGTCGGCGGTGAGGTCATCCTCGCCGGTCGACGCCCCGGTGCGCTCGACGCTGCGGCCGAGGAATTGGGGCCACGAGCGTCTTCTGTGGTGATCGATCTGGCCGACGAATCTTCCATCTCGGCGGCCGCAGCCACGGTCGGGGAAGTCGACCATGTCGTGAGTCTCGCGGCCGATCATGCGAACGGCCCCCTGGCCGATCTCGAGAGTGCAGCTGTACGTAACGCATTCGACGCCAAAGTGATCGGCCCATTGCTGCTGGCCAAGCACTTTGCGCCACTCGTACGCGAGGGCGGGTCGTTCCTGTTCTTCTCCGGTGTCGCCGCGTGGAAACCTGCGCCCGGACTGTCGGTGATGTCGACGACGAACGGGGCAGTGGCCTTTCTGGCCGAAGCCCTCGCCGTCGAACTTGCACCCACGCGGGTCAACGCTCTGTCACCCGGCATCGTCGATTCCGGAGCGTGGGATGCGATGGGCGCAGGCAAGAGTGACCTGTTCGCGGACACTGCCCGCACCAATCCTGCACGCCGAGTGGGTCAACCGTCGGACATCGCCGCGGCGGCACTGTCCTTGCTGACGAACTTTTTCGTCACCGGTGTGACGTTGCACGTCGACGGGGGAGGGCGGTTGGCGTGAAGCGTGCGGTCATCCTCGGCGCATTCGCCGCCCTTGCACTGTCCGTCGCGTCGTGCTCCTCCGCTACGACCGGTGGACCTGCAGACCTGCCTCTGGTGGATCCTTCGCCCGATCTCGTCGTGCCCGGCACGGTGAACGTCGGCCGATCACCGGTCACGGACCGCACTCGCCAGGTGGTGCGAATTGCGCAGACGCTGTACACGTTCTGGAATTCCGGTGATGCGGCATATCTGGACCGGGCGGTGGACTCCACGTTCGTCGACAACACGTTGCCGACCGGCAGGCCACAGGGTCCTACCGGACCCGTCGTCGCCTCGAACACCTTCCGCGCCGCAGTGCCCGATCTGACGTGCGAACTCGCAGACCTCCACGTCGCGGGTGACACGTTCACCGCACGGTTGATCTTCCGGGGGCACTTCACCGGAACCTACGACGGCCGCGCCGGCTCCGGACAATCGATCGAGTTCGCCGCGACCTCGGTCCAACACACCCGTCGTTTCCTCGGCAGCGACGGGGACCGGTGACCCCGCGCAAGTCCGGGTCTCGCATACTCTCGACCGATGCCGACCCTGCGCGCGCTCGAATGCTTCGTAGCCGTGGTGGATGCCGGTTCCGTCACCGGCGGGGCAGCGCAGTTGCACCTGTCCCAGCCCGCATTGTCACATCAGCTCGCGTCGTTGGAAGCGGAGATAGGAACGCCTCTCCTGGAACGACTTCCGCGAGGAGTGCGTCCCTCTCCGACCGGACGCGCCGTTCTCGCCGACGCGCGCACCACTTTGGCGGCGGCCGATCGGGTGGTGCGGACCGGACGCGCCGCCGCACTTGGTGACGAGGGCCGGTTACGGATCGCGTGCGCGGAGAGCATGACCGTCCCGGTGCTGGCGCCGACACTGCGGAAGTGGACCCGCAAATACCCGCACATCGGGCTGGATCTGACCGAATTCTCCAGCGCGGATGCGATGGCGGAGGCGATCGACAACGGTGACGCGGACATCGCGGTGGGCCCGGCACCGGTGAGCGGGGCCGGATTCACCACCGAGATCGGCACCGAGGACATCGTCGCCGTCGTCCCCGAGGGACTCGATCTCGCCGACAGGTCCGCTCTGGCCTGGTCCGATCTCGCCGAGAGCCCCATCGTCCACTACCACCCATCGAACGGTCTACGGACATGGTTCGATGCCGTTGCGACCGCCGAGGGTGTGCAACTCGAGGCCGTCACTCATACCCGAAACGCAAGTACGGCAGCGCAACTCGCTCACGCGGTTTTGGCGTTGCGCTTGTTCCGACCAGCGCACTGCCGACCCGATTCGCCGGCATCGTGAGGCCTTTGCGCCCTCCGCTGCGGCGATCGGTGGTCGTGTCGGTGGGTGCGCGAACCGACGCTTTGACGCGCCGGTTCGTCGACGATCTCGTGGCCCGAGGTCTGCCCGCTCGACGCGGTTGAGTCGCAGGTTGTATAGCTCTGCCGGTTGCTATTAAGAGCAGTACCAGTTACTTTTCGTCCATAGTATGTAGGTCTACATAGAACGGACGAGTCCATGGCAACGGAAATCGACGGAGTGCGCACTCCGAAGCAGGTTCACCGGCGGTGGATCGCACTCTTGGTCATTTGCGCCGCAGAGTTGCTGGTCGTTCTGGACAACACGATCGTGAACGTTGCGTTGCCCACCATGGGCGTACAACTCCAGACCAGCTTCAGTGGATTGCAGTGGGTCGTCGACGCGTACACGCTGACGTTCGCCGGACTTCTGCTCGCATTCGGCCACCTGGGCGATCGGTTCGGCCGTCGTCGGATCATGGCGTTCGGGCTGGTCGGCATCGCGGCGATGTCGGTGGCAGGCGCGTTCGCAACCGGCCTCGGAGAAGTCGTCGCGGCACGAGCCGCCATGGGGGTATGCGCTGCGGCGATCTTCCCAGCGACGCTGGCGCTGATCATCAACATCTCCACCGATGCCAAGGAACGAGCACTCGCGATTGCGGCCTGGACCGCAATGGCCGGCTTCGCTATTGCGATCGGGCCTAGTGCGGGCGGATTCTTGCTGGAACATTTCTCCTGGCATTCGGTGTTCTGGATCAACGTCCCGGTAGCGCTCGCGGTTCTGGTCGGAGTGCTGGTGGCAGTTCCGGAATCCAAGGCCGATCACGTGGGGAAATTCGACACCGTGGGTCTCGTTCTCTCCTTGGTGGGTGTGACAGGTCTGGTGTGGGCCATCATCGAAGCGCCGCATCGCGGCTGGCTGTCGGCAATTTCGTTGGCGACCTATGTGATCGCTGCAATCGTGCTCGCGGCATTCGTGTGGTGGGAACGGCGGTGCCCGTCGCCCATCCTGGACATGACGCTCTTTCGCATCCGACACTTTTCTCTGCCCGCGATGTCGATCGGCGTTGCCTACTTCAGCATGTTCGGATTTCTGTTCATGATCACGCAGTATTTCCAGGGTGTGATGGAACTGTCTCCCCTCCAGTTCGGACTGCACACCCTCCCGTTTGCTGCGTCCATTGCCGTGGGCGCTCCACTCGCCACGGTGATCGCCCAGCGCGTCGGCACCAACGCGGTGATTGTCACCGGTCTTGTCGTCATGAGCGCTGGAATGTTCCTGGCAGGTCAGACGAAGGTCGATACTCCCTACCTCGGTCCGGTTCTGCTGTCCATGGTCTTGATGGGACTGGGCTTGGCGATCGTGCAAGGGCCGGCGACCGAGTCGATCATGTCGTCCGTGTCGTTGGGCGAGGCCGGAGCTGGCTCGGCTGTCAACGACACCACCCGTGAGGTCGGGGGGACTCTGGGTGTGGCGGTGCTGGGCTCGATCATGGCCTCGATCTACACCACCGAAGTTCGACCGATCGTCGACGCGGTTCCGGACACCCTGATGAACCAGGAGCAGAAGAGTTTCGCCCGCGAAACCGTCATCAGCGTGATCGAAATAGTGAAGACGCCCACCCCGTCGCTGTTCGACGGAGCGAAGACGAATCTGATCAGAGAAATGAAAGAGGCGTCGCTGCAGGGGTTTCAGCTGGCGTCCTACGTGACGGTCGCAGCCTCACTTCTGTGCGCGGCGGCGGTCGCGATTTTCCTGCCGCGGTTCCGGTCGGGTGGTCCGAGTGTGCTGTTGGTCGGCAAGTCCGACTCCGTGGGCTAGACGCAGTGCGGACACCATGCGAAGGCGTCGTACTATGGAGGCTGACATAGCACACTTGGACTGGATGGGAGCCCCGTGCCGAGGCGTTCGACTGCACGCGAGGACATGCTGCGCAGTGCAGTCGACTTGTTCCGGGAACGGGGAGTCGAAGCGACATCGCTCGCCGACGTCCTCGATCATGCCGGTGCCCCGCGAGGTTCCGTTTACCACCACTTCCCGCACGGGCGTCCGCAGTTGGTCGAAGAGGCGACGAAATCGGCCGGTGCATTCATGGGCTCGATGATTTCTGCTGGATTGGCCTCCCTCGGCCCGGCCCGAACTCTCGAAGCCATCATCGCCGGCTTCCGAGACCAGTTGGTGGCCACCGACTTTGCAGCTGGGTGTCCGGTGGCAGCCGTCGCCATCGAAGGACCGCAGAGTCCAGCGGCCTTGGCGGCGGCGGGGGAGACGTTCACCTCGTGGGAGGACGCGATTGCAGCGTCCCTCTGGCAGGGCGGGCTTCCCTACGACCGCGCTCGGGGTCTGGCCACGATGTCGCTGTCGGCCATCGAAGGCGCGTTGCTGCTGTGCAAAGCCCAGCGGAGCACCAGGGCGCTGGACAGAGTCGAGGAGGAATTGGCGCTTCTGCTTGCGGCGGCAGGTGTGACTGCGCAGCCTACCGTCGCACCATGACCACGCACTCGTACACCAGCACGCTGCACTGGACAGGTCACACGCAGGACTACGACCATTACAGCCGTGACCACGACGTCACCCTGAGCGGCAAGACCATTGCGCTGAGCGCCGACCCCGCCTTCCGCGGCACCGCAGCGTTACCGAACCCGGAAGAGCTGTTGGTTGCTGCCGCGAGCTCGTGCCAACTCCTGTCGTTCCTCGCGGTGGCAGCTCGTTCGAAAGTCGAGGTGCTCGAATACCGGGACGAGGCGGAGGGCGTGATGCCGGAGGACGAGCTTCCGATGCGATTGACCCACATCGTGTTAAGACCGGTTGTGGTCGTTCGGGGAGCAACCGCGGAGCGGATCGAGCGGTTGATGCACAAGGCCCACGAGCAGTGCTACATCGCGAACAGCCTCACCACCGTCGTGAGCGTCGAACCGACCGTCGAAATTCGTTGACACGGTTCTGCGCGATCAGTACCGTCCCCCTTCTACATTTGTAGAAAGAGGACACGGGGGGCGTGACCGAGATGCTGGGGAACACACGGGTGACGCGGCCGAAAATGGGCCGACGATGAACGCATTTCGCGAAGAACGCATCACGTTCTCCGTCGACGGGGTGACGTGTCGCGGAGTCCTCACGCTCCCCGCCCATTCCGACGGGCCGTTCCCCGCAGCGGTGGGGGCATCCGGGTTCGGGGGCGTGAAAGAGATGTTGTTGCCGACCTTTTCGCGTGCCCTAGCTGCGCGTGGCATCGCCGGGTTCATTTGGGACTATCCGAATTTCGGGGACAGCGACGGAATGCCTCGACAGCACATCGACCCGCCGCAGCAGGCGCGCAGCTACAGACAGGCTCTCACCGCAGTGGCGGAGCACCCGTCTGTCGACCCCGTTCGCCTGGGGGTGTGGGGGCCGAGCCTCGCCGGCAGTCACACCATCGCTGTGGCCGCCGACGATGCGCGTGTGCGCGCTGCGGTAGCCATCGTGCCGTTCATCCGCCTTCGACCGTCGATCGAACCGCGCGTCGTCTGGGCGGTGACTCGCCACCTGCTGACCCGTCCGTTCGGCCGCCCGGATCGCATGATCCCGATCGCCGGAGCGCCCGGACGTCTCGCCGCGATGAACTCAGACGGCGCAGTGGACTGGATCGAATCCATGTCGATCGAAGCGCCGAACTTTCGGAACGAAGTGACGGTGGGCTCGCTGTGGAACATGGCCAGGTGGTCCGTGGCAGACAAGATTCGCAACGTGCGGTGTCCCGTGCGCGTGATCGTCGCCGAGTCCGACACGATCACACCGGCGTCCATGGTGCGCAGCGCGATCGGCACGTTACCGGGCGTGGACGTCGTCTCCTACCCCGAAACACACTTCGAGTTGCTCGACGAGCATCTGCTGGCCGTGCACGAGCACGTCACGGACTTCATGGAGACGCATCTGTAGGACGGATCATATCGGCCACCGCTGGTGGGTACCGTGCATTCATGCCGGGAAAGCAATCCACCGGGGCGACATCGCACGCTGGAAGCTCTGATCGCCGAACGGCGATTGCCGATGCCGTCATCGATCTGCTGGGGTCGCCGACAACGCGGCGGGTCACCCATCGAGCCGTGGACCGCGCACTCGGATTGGCGGAGGGATCGTCCAGTGCGTACTTCCGCACCCGGGCGCAATTGCTCGCTGCCGCGGCAGAACGCCTGGCCGAACGTGACCGTACTGCGCTGACTGCACTCATGACGTGGCTTCATCGGGACGAGGAGACCCGCGAGCCCGCGAGGGCGATTGCGGCGGTCGTCGACGATTGGACGTCCGGGGGCGCGGGACTGCGTCAGATGGCCAGGCTGGAACTGCAACTGGAAGCGCGGGCCCATCCCGAGGTGGCCGAGACGTTCGCTCGTTCACGAGCTCTCTTCGTGGGCGCCGTCGACGACCAAATACGTTCAGCGCAGCCAACACTCGCACCGTCGTCGTCCCGCGCACTCGCGGTGGCCATCATCTCCCTCGTGGAGGGATTGGTGTCGAGTCGACTTCTCCACGGCGACAGCTTCGGTGGAGATGTCGACAGCCTTCACAACGCCGTTCGGTTGCTGATGGGTGGGTCCGGCGGCTGACGAGCGTCAGCGGGCGTGAGCCACTGTCGAAGAACCGCTTTCCGTCTGGCTGTCTCGGCGCGGACAACCGCTGCTCAGGCCGGAAAAACTCAGTCCGCAACGAACTGCGCCGAGGGAAAGTGTCGACCCACCCCGCGTTCGCGTTGTCTGCCGATGACGTATCGCCCCGGCGCGATTCCTGTCGCGCCGTGCTCCGGATGAATGAGGTAGGCCGTGACCTCGGCATCGAGAATCCCCAGCGCGAGACCGGACGGGACGAACACCGGAGCGGACCACGTGCAGCGACCTCCCTCACACACCAGGTTGTGGGGATTTCCGCCTACCGAACTGCGGAGCAGTTCGACACCCGTGCGGGGTACGTCATTCGTGCGTGTGTTCGGGATCGCTCCAACGTGTTTCACGACCGAACGTGGAATGACGATGAGGTCGCCTTGAGCTTGAAGCCCGTCGATTACAGGTATCGATATCTGGCGATCGAGGTAGTCGAACACCTCGAGGCCGGTGAGGTCGGAGAGTGTAGACAGAGTCATGGGTGTGTTCATCGAAGCCTCCGTGAGTCGAAGGGGAGTGATCACGTGCGGCGCACGAGACGGGAGTAGTCGTCGCCGGTTATTCCGTAAGTCCATCCGGCGGCGTCCAGTGCGGATGTCATGGTGTTGGGGACGGGCAATCCATACCGGCGCCGTTGGCCGTCGCGTTCGCTGGATCCGTTGATTACGAGAAGGATTCGACCCTCGCCAGTCCAGGCTTCCGGGGTGGCGTACAGCGATAGCGCGGCACCGGGATTTCCGGGGTCGTCCGTACGGTCGATCAACTCGAGGCCGGCCTCGTCGATGTAGGTGTCCCACCCGATTCGTTCGATCGCGCACCGGCGTATCTCGATGTTGCGTTCTCTCGCAATGCGTTCGACCGTCGGCTCGTGGATGACCCAGTCGGGTACGACGGTTCCGTGGTCCACGTACACCTGCCGGCCGTCTGCGAACACGATGGCGGGCTCGCTGTGTGCATGCACACGACGTTCGTTGTGGACGCCCCCGGGCAGGGCTTCGGTACGCATGATCCGCGGCCGCTCCGACATGACACAGATATGGTCGAAGGCCCACCACCAGCCGGTGGCACCGACCAGGGCTTTCTGTGTGTCCAGGATGGCGTGATCGATGCCGCGGAAGGCGGCTGTACCCAGGGTGCGGTGAATGTCGTAGTACGCGACTCGGTGGGCTTCCTGTTGCCCGTACCATGCCACGCGTCCAGTCGGCGTCCGGACCAGTGAACGCACGGCGGACGCCGCTCCGTCGAACACGCTGACGCGCAGGGAATCCCACACTGCTGCGTGCAGAATCGCGTCGGGCCTCATCCCCTGTCGTGCGGACTCGCCGGGTGACTGTGTGCGTGCTGCCCAGAGCGGCCTGTTGTCGAAGGACCGCCGTGGTTCTGCTCTGCCCGTGCGGCGGTCCATCCGTGCGCGCGATCGCGAGATCATGGACGCGAGGCGGGCGGCAGCTCCGTCGATCAGGGAGTTGACTGTCGAAACATGTTCGGCCACAACCAGTTCAGCACCCGACGGCGGTGAGGGGACCCATACGAACTCGGGTTGGCGGAACCCCGCGTGTCGGTAGAGTTCCGAGACGGCTGCTTCTGCAGTCGGTCGATCCGACGGCCGCGTGGACAGACCGTGCGCGAGCCAGTTGTCCCGCATCGCGGGAACGGACTCCATCTGCTCGACACTGGGATGTGCAGTCTTTCGCCCGACTGCGGAGGGGACTGCGGCGGCGCTCACGCGAGGGTGGCGGTGTCCGCCTTTCCGGTTGTCATGTGTTCGAGAATGACACGTCGCGGAGTACAGCGCAAGCATCCGCGCCAATCCTGCGCCCGGAGTGCATGTTTGGAATGCACGAATGGTGGATGCACTACCTCAACCGATGCGAAACACCGTCAGTTCGACGGAGTCCGGTAAACGCCGGCCCTTCGCTACGAACAACGTCTCGTTGATCCAGTTCAACCGTGGAGCTGCGCTCGTCAGCCGGGGGAGGCTGCGGAAGTAGATGCGCTCGTGCGGCACTACTTCGCCTCGCACGATCGCGGCGATATCGTCGTCCGACCCGCTGCGTATCCCGACGTTGTGGACGGCGATGCGTTCACCTTCGACGGTTTCCAACACGTATCGAGCTTCGAGCTCGGTCGAGGTTGCCGACCTGAGTATCTGGTTGTCGGCGCCACCGGCCAGCACCCGGCCGTTGATCTCGGGGCCGCGGACGCTGCCTCCGAGAATCGGTACGAGCCGACGGTGTCCGTCCGGAAGATCGCCGATGTCGATCGGATCGCCCACCTCCACCGACACGTGCGCGACGAAAACAAGTTCCGGCGGCACCGCGTCACCGGGCGTTCCATTCGTGTCGCTCATCGGCTGAAGTCGGCAAGCCTCGTCGAAACCTGTTCCGGCAGGCCGTTGTTCTGCTTCTGCGCCGCAGTCAACACGTCGAGGTGGTTGTATCCCGCCAGCTTTATCGGCACGTCGTTCGGGTTCTTCGACGCACCCAGATCCAGACCGCCGTCTCCCTGCAGCGTCAGCACCGGATTCCGGAGGACGCCGTCCCGATAGATGTAGTGACGCGCAATGGACGGAGCCGTAGGCTGACCCAGATCGGTGTTGATAGCGGTCGGGAAATACCACTCGGTGAAGTCCAGCGGCGGCTCGCTCAGGCTGCGGGTGAGCTGAGAGATCGACGTGACTTCCTTCGACGGATCCGTGAACGCGTTGGGCGTCATCTTGTCGTAGTCCTGCCAGGTGTAGACCACGTTCGGGTCGCCGTAGCTGGTAGGGGCGGCCTTGCGGTCATTGCCGAACACAGTGCCCAGGAACGGAACTGCTGCGACCGCCTGGTTCGGGATCGGAAAGTACTTGTCCTGAACGGGACCGTTGCCGATGAATCCGACACTGGCCTGTAGGAAGCCCAAGGGCTGCGAGTTGTCGTCGAGCAGGGCGCCGACCACCGCCTCGTTCGTGGCGTACAGGGTGCGGATATCGGGTTGCCCGGTCGCGGCCATCAACGGGTCCTTCGACAACAGGGTGCGTAGCGTCGCGTCGAAGTTCAGGCTGCGCGGCAGTCGGTTCACGATGTCGTTGACCCCGGTCGGGTTCAGCCGCGCAGCGAGGCCCGCCACCGCGAGCAAGTTCGTCGTTTCCGGGTTGATCACCGCGGGCAATCGCGTCACCGGGTAGACGTCGGTCAGCGCGCCGGAGGCCGCCTCGATCGGACCCGCAATCGCCGACGGAACCTGCGGAAGATCGATCGCGCGAATGGGATTGGGCAGACCCGCTTTGATCACGGTGTCCAGCGCGAAGTACCCCGAGCACTGGTTGAACCCGGCGTCGTCTGTGGTCGCGGGGTTGCCGTCGAAATCCCAGTCGGCGAAGTATCCGGTCAGGAAGCCGCCCAGCGAGTGACCGCCGCACAGGACTTTCTGCTTGCGTGTCGGCTGGTCGGGGAATTCGAGTCGGAGCACGTCGTACTCGTCGCGCAGGGTCTGCGCGAGGCCTTGGTCCGACAACCAGGACGTAGCGGCACCGTCTGCGTACCCGGCAAACTTCCGCCCGTTCGCCGTACCACCGTTGAAGTAGTAATCGGTGGCGACGTCGAGATCGTTCGCGGCGAGGGCCGCTTGCGTCCCGGTGTGGTCCTCGAGGCAGTTGGAGCGGCGATCCAGCGCCCAGAACTCGATGTGCCGGCCCTGTGCATCCGCCGCCGCGACCGTGTTGCGCGCGACGGACTCGAATGCCCCCGCGCCTTCGAAGACACCCGGTTGTGCGACGAGCACGCGGTCGGCGTCGGCGGAGAGTTCGGGACCGTCGGCTGCCCGATAACGCAAGTAGGACAGGCGATCACATTCGACGGGGTGCGGTTCCGAACCGGCAGGCAAAGGGGCGTAGAGGCTCACGACGCTGGCCACGACGCTCGTCACCGGCGACGACGAGCTGATGTCACGCTCCGTGCGATCCGCACCCGGATCGGCCGAGACGGTCATCGGGACTACCACCGCTGTCGCCGACACCGCGACCGCGCACACCAGGACCCCACGCACCAGAGCACGCCGAACAGAATCCCCCAACGACATCATGGCCCCCACCGCTTGATTGGTCTGGCCGAAATGTAGCAGGGAACGTGTGTCCGGGTAACGATCAGGCCAAGTGATTCGGCGGGTGCGTTCTAGGAGTCCGCCGATGTCGGAACTGGTCGGCCACTATCGTCGACGAGGCGCGGGAATTTGCAGAATGCCGACGGTAGTGGCCAATTGGTTCCGCCCGCACGCACCGCTCGCTACCGTTCGGTCTGTTTCGTCTTGTCTGGGCGGTTCGGGCGCCGTATGGTTCTGGCTGCGGTCGGGACGTCGCGATGGTTCGAGGGGTTGCTGATGCCGTACGTCGGCCTGTTGGTAATGGTGCTGTGGGTGGTGTGCCTGATCGATGTGATCACCGCGGACGATTCCGGGGTGCGGCACCTGCCGAAGTTGTTGTGGTTGCTGTTCGTGTTGTTGCTCCCGTTGATCGGCTCGCTGGTGTGGCTCGTTGTGGGACGCCCGGTCGGGGTGGGGCTGTGGGGAGGGTCGGATGCGCAACGCCGCCAACGTTCTTCGGCATTTCCCGAGTACGAGTCTGCACCCGGTCGGGCAGTCGCGCAGAATCCTGACGCGGACGCCGAGTTCCTTGCGCAGTGCCGGGCGCGGGCCGAGGAGCAGCGCCGGATCGAGAAAGAGCGCCGACGCGCTCAGGGGTACTGACGTTGTCGCCAAGCGTGTTCGGGTGACCGGTATCTGCCATCGGACAGCGCAGTGAGCGAGAGTCGGTGGAACGCGGTCACGAACACGGCCGTCGTCGTCACTGTCGTGGCTGTCGGCATCGTCGTTGCCAGTTTTATTCCCCGGCAGCCGGACACCGTTGCCGACACAGATCTGTCGGCGAGTCCTGAGGTCGTGACCAAGCCCGTGGACTACCCGGTCGAAATTCCTGGGTGTTCGGAGGTGCGCCCGCCTCCTGATGTCGATTCGGCGGTCAGCTTCAGTAGCTCCTTCGAGATGGGCACCGAGAGCTACGACAATCCCGCGTACCCCTGGCTGACCGCGGGTAAGGCGACGGTGATGTCCGACGCCGTGATGACGGCATTGCCCGACGATGTGACCGTCGCGCTGTCGGCGCCGTCCGCGTCCTTCCGATTCGATCCGGTGGAGGATTTCGGGGGCGAAGGCGACCCGATGACCTACGCGTCGGGCGAGGTTCGGCGCGGCGACACGTCGGCCTTCATGTCGGTGAATGTCGGGCCGACGCTCGAGGGTGTGTCTGCGTGCGTTGCCGGTTCTATGGACCGGCGAGAGTCCCGCGACGACGGAACAGTCGTCGACAATCTGGACACCTGGTACGAAATCGATGGTGCCCGAACCTATTCGCGGACAGTTACGGCGTACCGCACCGACGGCACGCGCGTCAGCGCATATCTGAGCGGCGGCGCGTCACCGGACTTTCCGCTCGACGTCGATGAGCTGGGCGAGGTTGCGACACGTCCGGAACTGGCCGTGTCGTTCGTCGCGCCCGCCGGAAGTCCGCCACCGGAGCCCGACTGTGTCGTGATGGCATCCGACAACTCTACCGTTGCCGATATCCGGCCCGAAGCGCTGGACGCGTTGAATGCAGCTTTCGATGCGGTGTGGTCTTCCATTCCGAGCGCCCCGACTCTGGATCGTCCGGTGGGGAGTCTGCGACCGAGCGGGTACGGCTCGGGTGTGTGCGCGGATTTCGTCGTGCTGGGGACACCGACGGATCTGTCGCTGACCGTTGTCGGAGGCCAACCGTTGCCCACGGCGCCCGACCCGTACGATCCGAACTTCTACGGGCAACTCCCCGAAACCCGCTCTCTACCCGACGGTTCGGTGGTGCAGTTCTACGACATCGACATCACCGAGACTCCCGTCGGTGAAGACGGGTCCATGAGATTGATGCGCTCGGTCACGGTGACTCGGCCGTCCGGAGTTCAGGTGACGGCACGGTCGACGATCGACGCAGGTGCAAACGGACCGGCGCCGCTCCAACTTCCGCAGCCACTGTCCGCCGCACTTCTCGATGCTTTGGCGAACGCGCCCGTCGGGCAGTGGCCGTGAAGCCGGCGTCGCGTGCGATGGTCGCGGTCGCAGTGGCGACGGTTGCGGTGTCGGCTGCGCTGGTGGTCCTCACTCGACCCGGCGATTCTGCGCCCGCCGCGGACGACCCAGCGCCGATCGCCACCGAGACGCCGACTGCTGCATCCGACCCGCCCCCGCCGGATGTCCGGTGGACGGTCGATGCCACCGCGGCGCTGGGCCGCAACTTCGCGCAATTTCGTTCACCGACAGCGGGATTGGACTACGACTCGGATCTGTACGGAATCATCGACGCCGGGGCGACTCTGGTGACCGCCGTCGGACTGCCGAACCCGCGCGGCTACACGTTCGACGAGGCTCACTTGATCGGGATAGACGCGAGCGACGGTCACGTGGCGTGGATGTCGTCGACGGGCTCGTTCTCGGATTGTGCGACGAGGCCGATCGGCGGAGAAGTCGTCTGCTTCGACCAATACTCCGATGCACCTGCTCTCGCGCTCGTGAGCATTGCCGACGGCTCCATTCGGCAGATCCCACTGCCGTCGACGTGGTTTCCGTAAGCGATCGACTCCGATGGTCGGTCGGTGTTCGTGCTCGAGGGAAGCCCCGAGGACAGCGAATCGTTCGTGCACGGCGGCGATCCGAACGCGCTGGAACGAGGGTGGTCCTTGCCGATCAACGGATTCGGATTGTGGGAAGACATGGCGCCGGAGGTGTTGCATGTCGCGGACGGCGTCGGTGTGGTCACCCTCGGTTCGGATGCCGAATTCTTCGATCCACGTACAGGGAATCCGATCGGCGATTACTCGCTCGACGGCAGGTCGGTCGTCGACGCCACCGGTAGGGAAGTCCTGACGCTGCCGGATCCCTACGCGTCGATTACCGCCCGGGGAACAACGGTGCAGATTGCCGACGACGTGTACCTCGTCGGTCCGGAATCCATCTCGTTGTTGGACTAGCGTCGAAAGTACCCGAGGCACCCGCTCACTGTCCGCCCGTGAACTCCTCGTGATCGACGAGAGCCGACAGCGACTCCCAATTGCGTTGTACCGCAGCGGCTGCTCCATCGGCGTCACCCTCCGTGCACAACTCGATGATGCGCTCGTGTTGGGCGATCGAGTCGCGGCCCACCAGGGACGAGAACCGCAGCCGCTCCAGCCGACGCAAGGTGGGCGTCACCTGCTCCAGCACCGATGCGACCACGAGGTTCTGGCTTGCCTCGACGGCGACGGAGTGGAACTTGTCGTCGGCGGTGAGGGCCGCGTCGGCATCACCTTTCGTGCACGCCGCAGCGAACTCCTTGTTGGCGCGCTGCATGGCGGAGATCTCACGCTTGCGCATGAGCGGGACGGCGGTCCGTACGGCGAGAGCGTGCATCGACGCTGCGACCGATTGGGCGTCGAGGACGGCCTTGCGCTCGATGGTCGACACGATCGTCGATCGACCGGGCTGAGTGTGTACGAGGCCGGCTAGCTCCAGGCGCGCGATGGCGTCGCGAATGGGTGTGCGGGACACGCCGAGCCACTGTTCGAGCTCGGAGTCGCGTAATCGTTCACCGGGCGCGAAAGTGCCGTCGACGATGGCGTCCCGAAGCGAGACGTACGCATTTTCCCTCAGCAGCGAGCGCTTGTGCTTTCCGAGCTCGACGGGTACCGGCATGCGAAATATCGTAGCTCACCTTGACACCGCCGCCATGCAGGATCCAATATATTGCATACTACTTCCGACCACCCCGAGGAGAACCCGACGTGTCGATCGCCGATTTCGAGCGCTACCCACTGTTGTTCGGTCCGAGCCCCATCCACCCATTGGAGCGGCTGAGCGCACACCTGGGAGGGGCGAAGATCTGGGCGAAACGCGAAGACGTCAACTCGGGCCTCGCATACGGCGGCAACAAGACCCGCAAGCTCGAGTACATCGTGCCGGACGCTCTCGCCCAGGGCGCCGATACGCTCGTCTCGATCGGCGGAGTGCAGTCGAACCACACCAGGCAGGTCGCGGCCGTCGCGGCCAAGCTCGGACTCAAAGCGGTTCTGGTGCAGGAGAAGTGGGTGGACTGGCCGGACTCGGTCAACGACAAGGTCGGCAACATCCTGCTCTCTCGCATCATGGGGGCGGACGTACGGTTGGACCCGTCGGGCTTCGGAATCGAGTTCAAGGACAGTTGGCAGAACGCGATTGCGGACGTCGAGCGCGCGGGCGGCAAGCCTTACGCAATCCCCGCGGGTGGGTCCGACCACAAGCTGGGCGGCCTCGGTTTCGCCAACTGGGCCTACGAGGTCCAGAAGCAGGAAGAAGAGCTCGGCGTCTTCTTCGACACCATCGTGGTGTGCACCGTGACCGGCTCCACGCACGCCGGCATGATCGCCGGTTTCGCGGGCCAGGATCGGCCGCGGCGAGTTCTCGGAATCGACGCGTCGGCCAAGATCGAGCAGACGCGAGATCAGGTCACGCGGATCGCCCGCAACACAGCCGAACTCATCGGGCTGTGCCGCGAACTTCGCGACGACGAGATCACCGTGCTCGAGGGGTGGGCCGGCGACCTGTACGGCATTCCGGTCGAATCGACGACCGAAGCCATCACTCTCACAGGACGCCTCGAGGGCGTCATCATCGATCCCGTGTACGAAGGAAAGTCGATGGCCGGGTTGATCGACCTGGTTCAGCAGGGCGAGATCGGGAAGGACTCGAACGTCCTCTACGCCCACCTCGGTGGACAGCCCGCACTCAACGCCTACAGCGGTATTTTCTGACAGAGCGCGACGCCGTAGCCTGACCACACCCGTCGGGTGCGAGAGGTGCGCACATGAAAGATCGTCGAGAACGATTGGATCCCCTCAGTTGCCGTATCACCGCGGCACTGCAGGTCAATCCGCGCGCCTCCTGGTCGAGCATCGCCGACACGCTCGGCGAGGCCGAGCGCACCGTGACGCGGCGCGGAAAAGAGCTCTAGACTCCGGTGACGTCCGTGTAGTGGGCGTCATCGGGGCGACAGGCGCCGTAATTCTGCGGGCTCGCTGCCACACCGGCATGACCCGCGCAGTAGCCGTCGGGTTGGCTCGCCGTGACGACACCTCCTTCGTCTACGCCACATCAGGGCACGAGGAGTGTGTGGCCGAAATCCTGGTCGACGACGCACATCTGGCCGATCTGATCCTCGACGATCTCCCAGGTATCACCGGCGTCCGACGGATCCGCGTCGATCCGATCATGCGCGTGTATCGATCCGTGCGTGAATGGCGTCCCGACATCCTCACCTCTGCGCAGATCGCAGCCCTCACCCCGCCGCCGCACGAGGCCTATCAACCGGACGCCCGTAGCGGTCAGGACATCTCGGCGATACACCGAACCATCCTTCGGGTACGACGTCGAGGACGTGCGGTTCCTGATGCGCTCGCTCGCCGGCCCCCATGCCGCGAGCCCGTCAAGTCTGCCCCTCGACGACACGTACGAGTCCCTCGAACCGGGCGACCTTCGCGGTCTGACGATCGCGTGGAGCCCGGACTTCGGACTCGGAGTCCCCGTCGAGCGCGAGGTGGTCGACGTTCTTTCCGGGGGGCTGCACGTGTTCGAATCACTCGGTGCCCGGGTCGAGGTCGACTGTCCCGATTTCTCGGACGCGGACGAGGTGTTCCAAACCACGCGCGCGTTCGACTTCGCAACCAATTACGGCCACCTTCTCGGCGAGCACCGACACCGGATGAAGGACGCGGTGCAGTGGAACGTCGACAAGGGCATGGCCCTGACTACCCCAGACTTCGTGTCCGCCAACGCCGCTCGTAGCCGACTCGACGCCGCCGTCCGGAGCTTCTTCTCCCGCTACGACGCGTTCCTCGCGCCGGCCGTGCAGGTCCTTCCGTTTCCTGCGACCGAAGAATTTCCCAGCAAGGTCGACGGCGTCTGCCTGGACAACTACCTCGACTGGATGAGGGCTGCCTGCCTCGTGTCGGCCACCGGATTGCCGGCTCTGTCGGTGCCCGGCGGGTTCAGCTTGTCGGGTCTGCCGGTGGGGCTCCAGATCGTGACGGCCGACCGCGCGGACCGACTTCTGCTCCGCATCGCGCACGCTTTCGAAGCGTCGACCGGACTCCACCGTCGAATGCCCAACCTCGTGACCGCGTCCGTGTAAAGTATTCCAATGCAACATATTCCGGACGCAGTCGACACCCCGACCATTCTGGTCGACGTGGACACGCTGACTCGCAATATCGAGCGTATGGCAGCGGCGATGCGGAGCAAGCGCATTCGGCTCAGGCCCCACGCGAAGACGCACAAAATTCCCGAGATCGCGGCACTGCAGATCGAGGCCGGCGCCGCGGGCCTGACCGTCGCCACGATCGGCGAGGCGGAAGTGTTCGCCCGCAACGGCGTTCGAGACATCTTCGTTGCGTACCCACTGTGGGTGGGGGAGCGTGCGGCGACTCGACTACGCGCACTCACCGCCGCGGCGAAGATCACCGTGGGCGTCGACTCGGCCGAGGCCGCCGCCGCCATGGGCGCAGCGCTGGGGAACGCCGCAGGAGACATCGAGGCCCTCGTCGAGATCGACAGCGGTCACCATCGCAGCGGCGTGCTGCCGGAGGAGTCGCTCGCGGTCGCGACCGCCGCGCGAGATGCGGGATTGCGCGTCACCGGGGTGTTCACGTTTCCCGGCCACAGCTACGCCCCCGGTATGCCCGTCCGCGCGGCTGCAGACGAGAGCAGCGCACTCCTGACGGCGTCGACACAGTTGCGGGACTTGGGGTTCGACATCGTTCACCTGAGCGGTGGTTCGACCCCGACCGCCACGTTGACCGAGCCCAGCGCAGTCACCGAGGCCCGGCCCGGCGTGTACGTCTTCGGTGACGCCCAGCAGCTCGAATTGGGACGGTGCGCGGCAGACGACATCGCGTTGACCGTCGCGTCGACCGTGGTGAGCCGGCACGACGGGCAGTCGCGGCGAATCGTTCTCGACGCGGGCAGCAAGGTTCTCGGCGGTGATCGCCCGGCCTGGACGACAGGGTTCGGGCGGCTGCTCGACCATCCGGACGCACGGATCACCGCCTTGTCCGAGCATCACGCCACCGTCGTGTGGCCGTCGGACGACCCGCTGCCGGCCTTGGGCAGTCGAGTGCGAGTAGTACCCAACCACGTGTGCGTCGCCGTCAATCTGGTCGACGACGTGGTCGTCACCAGCAAGGGCGAGGTAGTGGACCGGTGGGCGGTGGCGGCGCGGGGGCGCAATTCGTGACAGGTGGGCCATAATCGTGGACGAGGTGAGTCATCACGACGTTCGTGCTGATTCCGGGGGCCGGCGGTGCCGGTGAGGTGTACTGGCGTGAGGTTGCTCTCGCGCTGAAGGCGCGCGGGCACACCGCGATTCCTGTGGAGATTCGTGAGGACGACCCCGAACTCGGACTCCCCGAGTACGCCGCGATCACCGACGACGCCATCGGAGATCATCGCGACGTCGTTCTCGTCGCTCAGTCCATGGGCGGGTTCACGGCGCCGATGTCGAGCAAACTGAACCAGGTAGCGCGCATCGTCCTACTGAACGCAATGATCCCGTTGCCGGGCGAGCGGCCGGGCGAGTGGTTCGGCGCGGTGGGCCAGCGGGAGGCGTTCGCCGCTGCGGCGACGGCGGCCGGTCGATCGCCCGAGTTCGACATGGACGAGGTATTTCTGCACGACATCCCGGCGGACGTGGTCGCAACGATGGCCGACGGTGACCGAGCGCCTGCCGACACCCCGTTCGGCCAGCCGTGCACCTTCGAGGCGTGGCCCGAGGTACCCATCCATGTGGTCGTCGGGGCGGACGACAGGATGTTTCCGCCGGACCTGCAGATCAAAGTGGCGCGGGAGCGGCTCGGAATCGAACCCGACGTGATGCCGGGCGGGCACTTGCTGGCGAAGAGTCGTCCGATCGAGTTCGCAGCGAAGCTGATGGAGTACGCGTCGGAGTAACCGGTTGGCCATTATCGTCGACGAAGCGCGGGAAGCCGCCGATCGCGGACGGTAGTGGCCAATAAGTTTCGGCACCGAACTGAAGCCCGAAGGGTGTCCTGCTGGTGCACCCCTCGAGAGTGACTCCCACCGTCGAGGATCACGCGGTTGACTCGTAGCATGAACATCGAACCAGCGGTCCCCACGACCAAGAATCCGCCCGAGCAGTTTGCGGGCGACGTGTGGGTCGACCCGATTGCGACGCCGCACGAGAAGGATCAGACGATGGTTGTCGCGACGGTGCGCTTCGCCCCCGGCGCCAGGACCGCGTGGCACTCGCATCAGCACGGCCAATACCTCCGCGTCACACAGGGAATCGCGCGATTCGGCAGCCGCGACGGCACCATCATCGAGGTGCACCCCGGCCAAACCCTCTACACCCCACCCGGCGAGGAACACTGGCACGCTGCGGCTCCCGGTGTCTACATGGAGCACATCGCGATTCTGCAGAACGGGGAAGATCCCGCCCTGACCACGACGTGGGCCGAGCACATCACCGACGAGCAATACGAGGGCCGCTGATGTACGTCACGGGATTCACGATGAGGAGAATGGCGATCGCCTGGGCCGCAGCCGGAATGCTCGTAACGACCGCGGCCTGCTCGCAGTCAGCGGACGAGGAAGCCGGCAGCGGGCTCACCGGCGAGTGGCGCATGACCACGCTCGAAGTGGGCACGGAAGGAAACCTGCAGACGGTGCCGTACTCGGGTCAGGTCATCTTCACCGACGACACAATGTCGGTCCAGGCGATGAACCCCGACACATCCGCACCGGACACACCGCTGACCGTGCAAGGCTATGAGGCCTACTACGGTGAACTGACGACCGACCCCGATGCCGAAACCCTCAGCATCACGGTCGAATCGGCGGCAGCGCGTGACCTGATCGGGCAGACGTTCAACCGCAAATACGAGGTCGACGGTGACACGCTGGTTCTGACTCCGAGCGATCCTACCGAGGGGTTCCGCGTGACCTACGAACGGCATTCAGCGTCATGAGTGCGGGCGCAACTTTTCGCTGGGTTACCGCAGTGACATCGTTCCTTGCTCTTGCGGCCTGCTCGTCCGGAACGGAATCGGAGTCGGCGGTCGAGATACCCGTTGCTACGACTACATCGGTTGGAGGATCCATGCAGATCGCGATCGACATCAACGGGCGCACGGTGGTGGGAACGTTGAACGACACCGCCGCCAGCCGCGATCTCGTCGCTCAGCTTCCGTTGACGCTGAACATGTCCGACCACGGTTCGGTCGAAAAGACCGGCCCACCTTCGTCGGAGTTGTCGACCGAGGGATCGCCCTCGAGTGCGGACCCGAATCCTGGTGACATCGGGTATTACTCACCGGGAAACGACTTCGTCCTCTACTACGGAGATCAGGGTGAGTACCCGGGCATCGTCATCCTCGGCACCATGGACGAGAACGGCATCGAGACGGTCGGTTCAGTGGACGGTAGCGCAACAGTGACGGTTTCCCGTGTGGAGTGAAGCGGCATCGCGACAGCAGATACGAAGGAGAACACACACGTGACAGTCACATACGACTTCACCGGCAAGACCGCATTCGTCACCGGCGGCAGTGCCGGGATGGGCGCGGCGACCGTCCGCGCGTTCGCCGAGGCCGGTGCCGCAGTTGCCATCGTCGATCTCGACGGAGACGCAGCACAACAGTTGACTGACGAGTTGAATAACAACGGTTTCCGGGCGTTGGCCGTCCAGTGCGACGTGTCCGACGAGGGACAAGTTGCCGCAGCAGTCCAAGCCACGGTCGATGCTTTCGGTAGCCTGGACATGGCCTTCAACAATGCGGGAATCATGCTTCCGCCAGTCGATTCGGCGGACGAATCTGCTGAGGCATTCGACAAGATCGTGGCCGTCAACCTGCGAGGTGTGTGGGCATCGACCAAGTACGAACTGGTGCAGATGCGCAAGCAAGGTTCGGGTTCCATCGTGAACTGCTCGTCGCTCGGCGGTCTGGTCGGCGGCGACGGACGAGCCACCTATCACGCAACCAAGCACGGCGTCATCGGCGCCACGAAAAGCAATGCGCTGCAATACGGTAAGCACGGGGTGCGGGTCAACGCCGTGTGCCCCGGAACCATCAGTACGCCTATGGTCGAGCGCATGATCGCGGGCGGTGAATTGGACCCCGATGCCGCTGCCTCCGGGGTGCCGCTGGGCCGGCTCGGTAAGCCGGAAGAGATTGCGGCAGCAGTGTTGTGGCTGAGCAGCGATGCCGCCAGTTATGTCACGGGTGTGGCTCTCCCCGTCGATGCGGGATACACCGCGCAATAGACCACTGACCATCGACATCGAGGACGGCACAGCATGAACGACACGATTTCACTGAACAACGGCGTACAGATGCCCGCGATGGGCTTCGGGGTCTTTCAGAGCGCTCCCCAGGAAACTGCGGCCGCCGTACGGACCGCGCTGGAGACGGGTTACCGATTGATCGACACCGCGGCCGGCTACGGAAACGAGCGTCAGGTCGGCGAAGGAATGCGGCGAGCCGGCGTCGACCGGAACGATGTCTTTCTCGAGACGAAGGTGTGGGTCACCGATTACGGATTCGACGAGACGCTGCGGGCGTTCGACACCAGCGCAGGCAAATTGGGGGTGTCCGAGATCGACTTGCTGATTCTGCATCAACCGATGCCGCAACATTTCGAACTCACCATCAAGGCCTATCGCGCACTGGAACATCTACTAGCCGAGGGCAAGCTGCGGGCGATCGGCGTCAGCAATTTCATGCCCCACCACCTGGCGGCGCTGCGCGAAAACACCGACATCACGCCCGCCGTCAATCAAGTAGAGCTGCACCCGTATTTCACGCAATCGACCGTGCAGCGCGCCGACCGCGAGCTCGGCATCGTCACGCAGGCATGGTCGCCCATCGGCGGCATCACGTTCTACCCCGGTTGGGGCGAGAACCGGACCAGCGTTCTCGCGGACCCGACGATCACCCGAATCGCGAACTCCCACAGCAAGTCCGCTGCCCAGGTGATGCTGCGTTGGCACCTACAGCAGGGCCGATCGGTTATTCCGAAGTCCACCAATCCGGATCGCATCGCGGAAAACTTCGACGTGTTCGACTTCGAACTCGACGACGACGAATTGGCTGCACTCGACGGTCTCGACCGCGGTGTGCGCGGCGGACCCGACCCCGACGAAGTCGATCCCATGACCTTCGACGTGGAGATCGCTGACGCCTGACGTCGAGCCGGGTTGCGGCCGTCAGGCCTCGGCGTGTTCTGCCGCCCAGGAGCCGAGCAGATGCAGCCGCTCGGCGCTCGGTGAGCCCGGTTCCGCGGTGTAGATCATCAGAATCGAACCCGGATCAGCGGTGACGACCAGCTCTTCGTACGCGAGGTGAACTTCGCCGACGACAGGGTGGTTGAAGCGCTTCTTGCCTGCTCCGTGGGTGCGAACATTGTGGGCTCCCCAGAGCTTTCGGAACGTTTCGTCGCGCGTCGAGAGTTCGCCGACGAGGTCCTGGAGTCCCTTGTCGTGCGGGTCGCGGCCGGCCTCGGCGCGCATGATGGACACGCACATCTCGGCAAAGGTGTCCCAATCAGGATAGAACTCGCGGGACAGCGGGTCCAGGAATTGAAAGCGGGCGAGGTTGGGTGTACGTCCGCCGTCCCCGATGATCGGCGCGTAGAACGCCTTTCCCAATTCGTTGGTCGCCAATATGTCTTGACGCTGGTTGCGAACGAAGGCGATGCCATCGGTAATCGAGTCCAGCGCCCACTGCAAACTGATTCGCTGCGAGGCGGGGCGTGCTGTCTTGCGGCGCCGGCGGCCGGACGTCGGAACGCCGTCCGCCGAACGCGCCAGATCGAGCAGATGGGCGTGTTCGGTGTCGTCGAGTTGCAGCGCGCGAGAGAGCGCGTCGAGCACGGACGCCGACGCGCCGCCGATGGCGCCGCGCTCGATGCGGGCGTAGTACTCGACGGACAGACCGGCGAGGGACGCCACTTCGCTGCGACGCAGACCGGCAACGCGTCGGTTGCTTCCGCCCACGATTCCGGCCGCGTCCGGTGTGAGCCTGGCTCGGCGGGTCATGAGGAACTCGCGTACCTCAGCTCTGTTGTCCATGCCTTCGAGGTTAGAGCCGTGCGGGCGCACCAGGCACTCCCTGTCGGTACACCTTTGTGCTCACGTCGTGGACGATCACGCCAGAGTCGCGGTGTCGATGACGAAGCGATACCGAACGTCGGAGGCGAGAACACGCTCCCACGCATCGTTGATCTTGTCGGCGGAGATGACCTCGATCTCAGCCCCGAGATGATGCTCGGCGCAGAAGTCGAGCATTTCCTGAGTCTCCGCGATCGATCCGATGGCCGAGCCGGCGAAGGTCCGGCGCCAGGGGATGAGTGAGAAGATCTGTAGCGGAAGCGGTTCGGCGGGAGCGCCGACGTTGACCATGACTCCGTCGACGGCGAGCAGGGACAGATGGGCGTTCAGGTCGATCGACGCGCTGACGGTGTTGATGATGAGGTCGAACGTCGAGGCGAGCTCGGGGAATGTGTCGGGGTCACTCGTCGCGTAGTAGTGATCGGCTCCGAGGCGGAGTCCGTCTTCCTGCTTCTTCAGCGATTGCGACAGGACGGTGACCTCGGCGCCCATGGCGTGGGCGATCTTGACGGCCGTGTGGCCCAATCCGCCCATCCCAACCACGGCGACCTTCTTGCCCGGTCCGGCACCCCAGTGGCGGAGCGGGGAATAGGTGGTGATGCCGGCGCACAGCAGCGGTGCGGCGGCGTCGAGTTCGATGCCCTCGGGGATCTTGACGACGAAGTGCTCGGTCACGACGATCTGCTGCGAGTACCCACCTTGGGTGGTCGTTCCGTCGCGGTCGGTGCTGCCGTAGGTCTGGATGTTTCCCACGAGGCAGTACTGCTCGAGTCCCTTGACGCACTGGGCGCACTCGCCGCAGGAGTTGACCATGCAGCCGACTCCGACGCGATCGCCGACGGCGTGCTTGGTGACCTCGGAGCCGACCTCGGCAACGATGCCCGCGATCTCGTGTCCGACCACCTGGGGGTAACTGATCGGTCCCCATTCACCACGCGCGGTGTGGATGTCGGAGTGGCAGATGCCTGCGAACTTGATGTCGATGCGGACGTCGTGCGGTCCGACATCACGGCGCCCGATGGTGTTGGGGGAGAGCGGCTTGTCGGCTGCAGTGGCGGCGTAGGCCTTCACGGAAGTAGTCATGTCTCCACTACAGAGCATGTTTCGGAGTCGTGGGAGTCTCTGTCGGAAGGTGTACCGGCGGGGCACCCTTCAGGAGCTCTCACCGAGAATCGAGCAGTGACAGGTACGACGACTCTCGCTCGGTGAACTCCGCGCTTGTGATCGCACCGAACGCCGCAGCGTCGCGTTGGAATCGGACGTCGGCGTCCGGGAGCGAATCCGGTCCCTCGAGGCGGAAGCAGCTCGGCGCCAGCGGACCGAAAAGCAATGCTCGGCGCAGGTGCGGCCAGGCCTCCAGGTGTGGTTCGACTCCGGCGGCTCGGGCAAACGTCAACGCCGCTATGTTCATTCGAGTCTTCTGCGATTGTCCCCGACGCGCGCGGGAGGCGGAAATCGCGTCCTGCGCGGCACTCTCGTCGACCGGCGGAACGGCGCCGCCCCAGGTGTACGCGATCCACCGTGCTTGCAACTCCAACGGCACGAAGTAGCCACCGGATTGGTCCCACATTCCGACGAAGGCCAACCCGGGCAGGCTGGGGTGGAATGTGTGGCGGTCTGCGTCGAGATGCGCCGAGTCCATATCGACGATGGCGCGCACCTCGTCGCCGAGACACGGAATGTCGAGATCGAAGCCGGTGCCGAACACGATGCCGTCGAAGTTCTCGGACGTGCCGTCGCGGAACGTCACCGTCGACCCGGATACGCGTTCCATCCACGGCCGCACCGTGATTCGACCCTCGGCCACGAGCGGAAGGTACTGCTGGTTCAGGGTGACGCCGGCAGCGAACAGCGACGGGTCGGGCGACGGCGCACCGTACTGTTCCGGACTGCCACCCGCCTCGACGACTATCTCCTTCAGTTGCCTGTCGATCTCGCTCGGCGCGAGCGCCTCGGCCGCCAGCACTCCGTACCGCGTGAAGATGCGGTGATCCGACGGAACTCCGGCTGCGAACTTGGGCAACACGTACCGCTGGCGTCGTTGGGTGATCACGACCTGTGCGGCGCCGAGTAATGCCAGTTCGGCGGCGACCTCCAGGGCGCTGATGGCGCACCCCGCCACCAGAACTCGCTTGCCGCGGTAGATCGCCGGATCGCGGTAGTCGTACGACGAGATTATGTCGGCGACGCCGTCGAAGGTATCGAGGCCAGATACGTCCGGTCTCGCCGACCGGTGGAAACGCCCGGTCGCGACGACCACTTTGTCGAATGTCTCCGTCTTGCCGCCACAGCTCACCGACCATCGGTCGCCGTCGCGATCCACGCTGTCCACGTATGTGTCGAAACGTGTCCGTGACACCAGATCGAACATCGAGGCGTACCGGTGGAGATAGTCGAGAATGTCTGCGCTGGAGGGGAAGACACGATCGACATTGTGTTCGAGATCGCTGAACGCCGTGAGAATTCGGCTGGTGTTCGTGTGCATGGTCGGCCAGACGCCGCTGCTGCCGGGTATTCCGGCCCATTGCCCTCCCAAGCGGGAGGACTTCTCTAAAATCGTCGGCTCGAACCCTTGCGACAACAACCATCGGGCCGAGACCAACCCGCCCGGTCCGGCACCGATCACAGCCACTCGGTCTGTCATCTGCGGATTGTTGCACGCAGAATCGGCGTCCGAGCGGACTTCGTGCTTACCGACGCTGCGGCAACAAAAGCGACGAACCAGGCCGTATGTGCCCGTCCCCGATATCCGTTCGAACGCTTCCTCGCGACCTCGAGGACAATTGCGGCAGCAGTGCATAATTCGGGCATGAACGTTCTCGCCGTCCTGCTCTCGGGTGCGCTCGCCGGATTGCTGTCGGATCCCGGCGGAGTCGATGTCTTCGGTCAACCCGGCATCGGTGGCGTGCTCCTGTCGCCCGGCGGTGGGGGCGTGGCGGTCGCGGTACTGCTGGCCGCGACGATCGCCGCCACCGTGCGTCTACATGTCTTTTTGGTCGGACTGACCGTCGCGGCTGCGGCCGTCGCAGCAGTGTCGGCTCTGTATTTCCCATCAGACTCGATCGCAGTGCTGGCGGGAGGCGTATTGCTGGGTTGCGCTGCAGTGCAGTCAGTCAGCCGAATTCAGCAGGCAGCGCTGATCGGTTCGTTCCTTGCCGGACTGCTCAGTGCAGGAGCAATCGAGGCGCTGCAATACTCGGGTGTTCCGCGTCGATACGCCGACTACCTGGTGGAGCCCGACGTTGCTACACCGATAGTTGTTCCCGTGCTCTGCGTTTTGGTGGTGGTAGCAACGATGGTGGCCGTTCGACGCAGCTTCGCCGGCGAGGATTTACCGTCGACCGTGAACGTCCGCACAGCCGTTGCCGTGCTGCTCGTTCCGCTCGGTGGTTTGCTCGTGAGCATGTTGTTCGTGCACAACCTGTTTCAGAGTAGCGACGGTTACGAGGAGCGCTGGTACCTCGGTCTGCTCGTGGTACCCGTGCTGTTCGTCTCGGCCGCAGTGCTTCCCGGACGGGGTGGGATCCCGGTGCTCGCGGGCACAGCTGTGTTGCTGACGTCGACGACCACCGCCGGAGTGGGTATCGACGTGGCGAACAGCGCTGGGGTGCTGGAACTTATCGCCCTCACCGCTGCTGCGGTGGCGGCGGGTGTGGCGCTCGGATTGCGTGGGGGTCATTGGTGGATTGGCTTGATCCTGTTGGCCCTGGTCTGCGTGACCTCGCTCTTCGACAGTCCGCCGCTGGACAACGTGCATTACGTGGCGAGCCTGGTGGTTTTTCCGGCCGTTGCGGCCTACCTCTACGTCTCGTTGGCGACGCCCGACCCGCTGCCGATGACTCTCGGTCTGGCTTTACCTGTCGCGGTTACGGTCCCGATGGTCGTCTCCTACGGCTGGACGGCCTACACACCGCTGACCGATATCGATACGAACACGTTCTCGCCCAGCACCGATCTGTTGCTGTCGACGGGCGGTGCCTTGGCAACAGTTGTTCTCGCCGCACTCGGAGTGCGGTTTCTTACCCGAACTCGATAACCGGATTCGAAAGTCGGGCGTCTGACCTAGGAAACGTTTCCCACCGGCAGAGTAACCAGTGGGCCACTACCGTCGCCGAAGCGCGGGAACCCGCCGATCCGGTGCGATATTGGCCAATCTGTCTCGCCCGCGGACTCACTAAAACCTTAGTCGGCGATCGGCCGGCCACTGGCTTGGCGCGCTCAGCGCTCTATCGGAGCTCTCGGTATGCGCGGATGTGCGTGTGGCACGCTGGGAAGGTGGCCTCGAACTTCACCAGCATTGCTCACACGGGAATCACCGTTGCCAGTTTGGGCGAGGCGTTGGCTTTCTGGGTCGACGTTCTGGGCTTCACTCTCGAACGGCGGTTCCATCTCGACGGCGAGTTCGCCGAACACGTCACCGGGGTCGAGTCGGCCGCATTGGACGCGGCCGTGCTGACGCTCGGAGGGCAATCGGTGGAGCTGTTGGAGTACTCCTCACCGATGGACCGGTCGGTGCTGCGCCCGCGCCCTTGCGACGTCGGCTCCGTCCACCTCGCCTTCAACGTCTCGAGCATGGACGAGGCCGTCAGTGCGGCGAGATCCGCGGGCTGGGATCCCGTCGGCGAACCGATGACGATGACCGAGGGATCGCGCGCGGGAACAGCTTTCGTCTACCTCACCGATCACCAGGGCGGGACTCTGGAGTTCATCCAAGCTCCGTAGGCGGTTCCGCGAGTGACTCGATGAGCCGACACCGTAACCAGCGGGCCACCATCGTCGACAACTCGCGGGAACCTGCCGATTCAATGCGATAGCGGCCAATCTGTCACGCCTCGAATCATCGAAAATGCCCGTCACCAGAAGATCAACTGGTGACGGGCTTCGGGCAGTGCGCCCACAGGGACTCGAACCCCGGACCCGGTGTCTTAAGTCCGTCGTTCGCCGCGGTTCGTGGACGTTCAGGAAAGTGCGCCTGAGCTGGTGTTATGTAGGGTCACAAGTCCGCATGGATTCACCGCAGTCCGCTAATATTCGGCGCAAAGTGTTGAGTAAGTGTTGACCTCGGCGCGTGACCGAGGACAGCGTGTGTCAGGTGTCCTCGGTCGGTGACGCGTCGCGACCGGCCGCGACGTCGCGCAGCCACTGCGGGACGGGCTTGTTGTTGTACTCCGACAGCGTGATCGCGACGCGGGTGCGTCGGCGGACTGTCAAGACGACGCCGATGACAGCGATCAGTCCGACGGCGAGGGTGACCCATGCTTGCGCTGGCAACAGTCAGCGTCGCGACCGCTATTCCCCGCCGATCGTGAGGTGGGGTTCCCCACCGGCGGAACGTGTTTGACGCATCTGACGTCGGCTCGGGTGGTGACGTTGATCGGCTGGCCGTGAGTGGACGACGCAGCTGGCGATCGACATTGGATCCGGGAACGCCGGGCTGACGGTGACCACGGATGCCTCGCTCGACACAACGTTGCTGGGTCCAGCGGGGATCATTGTGGTTTGAGCATCGTGGCGGGCGCGCAGGCTACGCCGCCGCCGCGGGTACCTAGTTCCTTCCCGAGGACCTGGACCGGTAGGGATCATCGTCTCTCTGTTCTAGCTCATCGGCTGACGTTCCGCGCGCTTGCCGTTTCGGAGCGCATCGGAACGGGCAATCCGGCCGTGAGCGCGCTCTTCGGCAGCGACGCGGATGGGTTCGACGAGAGTGATGAAGAGAGCCGAATACTTGGCGAGGTGGTCTGCGCTGCACGGTGATACAGACGTCGCCGCGCCGCTGGTGCGCGGGTGGCTCACGGTCATATTCCGCATCGCGTCGCCGCTGGTACGCCTCAGAGTTGCGCCCAGCGTGGTCACGGCGCTCGGAGTGGCGCTGGCCGCTGTCGCAGTGGTGTTGACGGCTACGGGTGGCCGATGGATTCTGCTCGCGGCTGTTGCGGTGGTGCTCGCGTCCGTGTTCGACGGGTTGGACGGCGCCGTCGCCGTGATGCAGCGCCGCGAGTCCTCTTTCGGCTACGTGATCGACTCCGTCGCCGACAGATGTTGCGACCTGATGTTTTTCGCGTGTCTTGCCGTTGCGGGCGCGCCACTACCGCTGGTCATGACCTTGTCCGTGATGACGATGCTGCAGGAGACCGCGCGGGCTCGCGCCACCGCCGCGGGCCTTACGGACATAGCCGTCATCACTGTGTGGGAGCGGCCGTCGCGGGTGATCACTACGATCGTGACGTTGTGTGCAGTTGTGTTCGTGCCCTTGCACGCCGACGTGTCAGCGACGATCGGATCGGTTGTGGGAGCGGTGCTTGCGATCGCCGGACTCATGCAGTTCTTGGTGGTTGCGCACCGCAATCTGGTGTCGCAGGACCACCGATCGGCGTCGTCGACAACTGCAGGGTGAAGCCCCAACCAGTCAAAACAACCGCATGCAATAACCACAACCAGAAGCCGACCGCGATCACCGCGCCGACGACCGTCAGGCCACCGAACGGCCGGCCGAGATCGTAGGGAATCCAGAGAAACAGCACGAAACCCTGCAGGAACCCCGCGACCATCGACGACGTCGTCAGCGCGCCGATTGTCACCGACCTCCAGGACGGCTGAACCGGCGCGACCACGCGGAACACCCACCCGATCGGGATCGCGAGGACCAACCACACAACGACAAGACCGAACCACACGCGGAACGCGACGGCGGGCACGGTGCCGCTGCTCGTCGTCGACCACATCCAGGACCCGGCCTCGAGAAGGACGAACAGCAGCACGGGGGACAAGACCAGGACCGGAATGGACGCGATCCGACCTCGGTACCCGATCCGTGTTTCCACCACCCCGGTGTACCGGAGCAGCACGCGGCGAAAGCCCTCGCCGTAATACGTGGCGGGGAAGATGCATATGAGCGCCCCCAGCAATCCGAGGTCGACGCCGGCCTCGGCGAGGTTCACCACCAGTGGTTGTGCGCCCATCCCGTTCGGGATCAGTTGCGAGACATCGGTTGCCAGCGCAACGACCCGCTCGGGTGAGGTCGCCAGGCCGCACGCCCAGAAACCGAGAAGAAGCAATGGAACAACGGCGAGCGCCGAGTAGAACGTGAGGCCCGCGGACAGTAGCGCGAGATCCGTAGCAACGACACGGCCACGTACTCCGGTAGCGAACCGCCTGATGTGCGAGAGGGTTGTGCGGGCGGAGTTCACCTCTTCGTGTGCCCATTCGGACCCGTATCCAATCGGTCTCGGCGACCGAGGTCGGCGATCTCGCGCGCACTGCCGTCCAATTCGCTGACGAAAACGCTGCAGTCGAGGACGGCGGGGCATCGACTGACAGTCGCCGCGGTCAACGGCAGAACTCCGAACGACACGAGTTGGACTCGATGGTGGTCTGGGCACACAAACCGTCGAACTTTCCCGCTGGGGATCCCCGATCGTGCAACAACCGATATTCTGCGACATCGACTCCCGCGCATCAGGTTTGCAAAGAACGTCCTCACCGGACTTGTCATTGACGACGTGCTACCGCAGGTTGCCCTCGGACGACTTTTGATTGACCGCAGCACAATGCGGGTAGACGAGACATGCGGGCCGGTCAAGAGTCCGGTGCGACGGGCGCAGCAAGCTGCTCGTCGAACAGCACCACAAGCACTTCGTGATTACGAGATAAAAGAACCCGCTGTCACCCTACGCGGCCGAATCACGGTGCATACCAAGTCCTGGAAGGACACTCATGTCAACACGTAACACTGTCATCCGCTCATTGCACGATCTCGGAGCAGCCGCGTGGTTCGGCGGTACCCTGATGGGCGCGATCGGCCTGAACGGTGCAGCCGACTCGGTGCGCGACCCCGAAGATCGCGCACGCGTCGCCGCCACCGGCTGGGCCAAGTGGGCACCGGCCAACGCCCTCGCCATCGGAGCACACGTCGTCGGCGGTGCGGGCATTCTGGCCGCCAACCGCGACCGCGCGAAGCACCAGGCCGGTGTTCGTTCGAACACGGTCATCAAGCTCGTGGTGACGGGTGCCGCTCTGGGCGCTACTGCGTACAGCGGAGTACTCGGCGCCAAGACCGCACAGGGCGACGGCGAGCACGTCGACGGCGCCACCGAGCCGTCCGCCTCGACACCCAAGGACATCGCAGCGGCTCAGAAGCAGCTCAAATACTTGCAGGCAGTCCTGCCGGTTCTGACCGGCGTGATCGTCGTTCTCGGCGCACAGCAGGGCGAGCAGCAGCGTCCGTCGCAGATCCTGTCGGGACTCGCGACTACGCTGACCTCCCGCGCCGCGTAATCACAGAAGCGCAAAAGGCGCCTCCTCGAGCACACGAGGGAGGCGCCTTTTCCGTCGCTCCTATCGAGCAGCGAGCAGTGCCCGTACGGAGTCCTGGAACCGACGACGCGAACGCTGATTTTTCAACACCGTCACCAGCACGACGGCGACTGCGGTGGAGTCGGCCACCACTTCGGGACGGTGTCGATGCGCGGGACATGCTCAGGACGTTTCGATCGAGGCGGTCGCGGTAAACATATGAGCGATACCTAGGACGTGGTCGAGACCGTGCCGCGAGTCGAACTCGAAACGAGGTCTCATGCTGGCAGCCCCGCGCTCCAATCCACAAGACGTACGCACCGACCGTTCTCAGGAATATTGTTGTGTCGCAGCGATTCGTTGCCCCGCAAGCGAGTGCTGATCGGTGCGGTGTCTGTTCCAAGGTGGCGTGTTCGATCGCCAAGTTATCGAGGTGTCCGACGAAGATCTCGATAAAAGCATCGGTATCTGGAGGTGCGCCCCGAAGCACCACGGCCGCCCACTGCGGGGGCACGCTCGATGCATCTACGCCGACAGCGGGCGGGTTCTCGAGATCGATGGCACCCCGGTGCGCGTGTTCTCCCACTGGGCCGACTGGGAGCCGTTCGATTCGTCAGCAGACTGGCGTTAGAGCGGTCGCTATTGCTGTCTCAACCGTGTCGCCCGCAACACCCAAGGGCCGGGTGTCGAGACACTGGGGCCTTGCCATGGGACTGCCATCTTCAAATTTGGTCGGGACGGCTCGTCACGCCCTTCGGCCACGTGGACAATTTGCGTTGGGCGCAGGTGGTTTGCTGCGGTGACCTTCCGCGTAATGCCTCTCCGGTTGCCGACGGAGCAAACGTGTGAGCGACGCGCAGGTGGCCACGGTCGGGGGAGTTAGGCAAAATGTGACCGTGCGGGAACACCGAAATGAACTGTTTGCTGCCATGGTCGACCAGGTCGATCAGATTCGAGGGTCCGAAGCGACTGACGACGTCGTCGACGCCGTCTGCCTTGCCCTCACCCGCGGTCTGGTCGAGGCGTCCCCTTCCATCGCACATGCGAGCATTACCGTTGTAGAGCAAGGTGCGGTGGCCTCCATCGCCGCTACGGACCTGATCGCCGATCTCATCGATCAGCTGCAAGGTGAACTCAACGAAGGGCCGTGCTTGGAGGCAGCGTGGACTCAACGGCAGTCGTGCATCGACGATTACGACACCGAGACTCGATGGAAGCGTTATACAGCGGCTGTACTAGAGAAAACGCCAGTCCGCGCGACACACTCACTGGAGTTGTATCGCGACGAACATTCCATGAGTGCGTTGAATTTGCATGCCGACAGATCGCACGCCTTTACCGATCTCGACCGTTCACTGGGAGAAGCATTCGCGGTGCAGGTCGCGTTGGCCATACACAGCGTCGCTCGCGAACGACAATTTGCTGCTGCTCTTGCCTCCCGTGACAAGATCGGTCAGGCGAAAGGAATTCTCATGGAGCGGTACGGCCTGGGTGCGGGTGCTGCCTTCGAAATGCTACGGGAGACGTCGCAGAACATGAACGTCAAAGTAGCCACACTCGCTGAACGTCTTGTCGCCCTCGATCATCCGGAGTGATCGCACATCGGTCAGGCATGTAGTCGGGTGCGGCCTTGCCTGTGGAGACCTACCGGTCGTAATTCTGGCGAAGCAGCCGCGTCGGCAGCCGTCAATAGTGGGTTCGTTCTTCTTCCGTGTCAACATGTCGCACCCGGGCCCCGGGGGTCCAATGTGGTTGGTGTTGGGAGATTCCGCTGGTTTCCTACCCCCGGGGCGCGGGTACTTTTCGACGATGAACTTCCACAAAACGATCGGCCCCGCACTCGTGACCGAGCTTTCGTCCGTGGCGGAGGCGACGTCGGTCGATCCACCGGTCGTCGACCCCGATGTCTATGCACCGCAAGCTGATTCCTGGCTTCTCTGTCAGGCCGTGGCCGACGCCGGTGTTGCGCTGGGCGCGTCGGTTCTCGACATGTGCACCGGAAGTGGCGCAGTCGGACTCGAAGCGGCCCGGCTGGGCGCCCGATCGGTGGTCGCCTACGACATTTCTCCCGCCGCGGTCGAGTGTGCATCGAGGCAGGCGCGACGCGAAGAGGCCGACGTGGACGTGCGCCTCGGATCCTTCGACGACGCAGCCGAACTACCGGCGTTCGACGTGGTGTTGTGCAATCCTCCGTACGTGCCGGCCGAATCCGTTCCCGTCGAAATCGGTCTGGAACGGGCATGGAACGCCGGCCCGGACGGTCGCGTCGTGTTGGATCGGCTGTGTGAATCGGCCGTCGATCTGGTTCGGCCGGGCGGAGTGCTGATGTTGGTGCAGTCGGAGTTCGCAGATCCGGTCAAGAGTATGCAGATGTTGTCCGACAACGGGTTCGACGTCCGCGAGATCGTCCGATCGACCATCGCATTCGGTCCGGTGATGGATCAGCAGGCAGCGTGGCTCGAACGGACCGGCCGGCTCGAAATCGGCCGCCGCACCGAGGACTTGGTGGTCATCCGTGCCGACAGGTGAGGGAACCGACGACGCTCGTACGGTCAGAATCGTTCCGGGCGGACCGATTCTGATCGACGGGCCGGTCGACATCGTGACCGACGACGGATCGCACGTGCGATCCGACCGCTTCGTGGTTGCGGTGTGCACGTGCCGACGCAGCAAGACCTATCCGCTGTGCGACACGAGCCACCGCGCGCGCAGCCGCTAGATCAAACTGGATCTTCCTGCATTCCAGGCTGCCATCAGGTCTGCGGCCAGGACTTCGGGGTCGGCTGCGGCCCCGCATTGTACGTTTGTCGAACTGGATTGGCTCCGAATCGTCTGTACGGTCAGATCTTCCGTCGCGCGCGCCGGCACCTGCAGGCGCCCGCCCGCAAGCCGCTGACCGTCGAGGGTCGGTCGCAGCTTGCGGGCGAGCTGAAAGACGTTGCCGCCTTCGGGAATCGGTCAACGCCTTTCGATTCCTACCAGTTCTGCACCCTCAGTCGAGAACGTCCTTGAGCTTGCCCATGACGCCTTTCTCGGTCCCCACCGCGGCCGGCGCGGGTTCTCCCTTGGCGCCGTCGTAGGTGGCGTACAGCAGGGGGTCGGGCGCCGGCGCGCTTGCTTTGTCGCCCAACGGTTGTGGATCGGCAAGGAAGCCCATCTGGTGCACCCCGTCGGGAGCGAGTCGGTCGGCCCAGCCGCCGGTCTGCGACATCTCTCCGTCGGAGAGGTGCCACAGGTCGGTTGCGTGCTCTGCGTACTCCTCGTCCATCAGGGCGTTCGGCACCACCACGTCCTCGTACCCGTCCGTCTGCAACTCCTCGATGGCCGCGAGCCACAGGTTCTGGTGATGGGTGTCGCGGGCAAGGTTGAATTTCAACATTGCCTTGACGCCGGGGTCGTCGGTCATGTTGTACAGACGCGCAGTTTGCAAGCGTCCCTGCGCTTCTGCCGCGACGTTGGCGCGAAAGTCTGCAAGGAGGTTGCCGCTGGCGATGATGAATCGGCCGCTCCACGGGTAGCCGTTGCTGTCGGCGGGCAGAGCGCCACCTCCGGCGACGATGGCCTGTTGGGGGTCCATGCCGCCCATGACCGCTGCGACGACGGGATCGCCACCGGCCGCTGTCGTCGGATCCGTGGCGGGTGCGCCCTCGAGCAGGCGAGCGACCATCACGGCGAGCATTTCCACATGGCCCATCTCCTCGGTGGCGATGTCCATGATGAGGTCCTTGTACTTGCCCTCCATGCGGCAATTCCAGCCCTGAAACAGATACTGCATGGTCACGGTCATCTCGCCGAACGCGCCGCCGATCAATTCTTGAAGTTTGTGCGCGTAAACCGGGTCGGGCTTCTCCGGCTTGGCGTCGAATTGCAGGTAATCGGTGTGACGGAACATGATTGAACTCCAGACATCTGGGTGTCAATGGAATGTGCCTCACTCGCCGCGGGAGACTTCACGACGATGGGGCACTACGGAGCAGGGTGCCGAGCACGCTCTGCTGCCGAGCGGATACCCAACGTTCGTTGTCTCAATCACGGGGTTCGGATCACAGCCTCACGTTCGCCTCGGCCTCGGCAGATTCTGTTCGCGGAGCAGGGCGAGTGAACTTCGGAACGAAGCTCGCCAGCACGAACGACCGCACGGCTGTTGCGGCGGCTATAACAAGCTCCACCTGGCGCAGCGGGCGTCGGGCGACATCACCGACACCTCGTGGAGCAATTCGTTGATGAACTGTGGCCACGACCCGCAAAGTAGTGCCGGGGCTCGACGGTCAGTCGTCGCGCGAAGCCAGGTCGTGCGTCGCCGGACCCTCGAGCACTGTTCCATCGGCAGCGAAGCGGGAGCCGTGAAGCGGGCAGTCCCACGACTTCTCCGCGTCGTTGAAGCGCAGAATGCCACCGAGGTGCGGGCAGATCGCGGATACGTCGTATGTCCGTCCGCCGACGGTGCAGATGCCCCGGGGGAGGACACCTCCACTGACGCGACCTGTGCCTTCCGCCGGGGGAGTGGACGAACCCGAGGAGATGACGGCGCCTGCCCAACCTGTCGCCATATTCTTGGCGACGGCTATGTTCATGCGAATGGCCGAAGAGGCGCCGCGTAGCACCCGTGGGTTCCACAGAGCGAAAGCACTTGACCAAGGCATCTTTTCGCCGCGCGAGGCCGCATCGAGATGAAGTGCGGCTGCGACCGCAGCCGTCATTCCCCACTTGTCGTAGCCGGTCGCCACGGTGATGGCGCCGTCGCCGGGAACCAGCGGTCCCGCGTAGGGCATGACGTCGACGGACTCGTAGTCCTGAGCGGACCATGTATGCGTCCGGCGTGCACCGGGAAAGTGAATTTCGGTCCAGTCGATCAGGTCGTTCACCTGAGCTTGCTCCGAACGCTCACGGCCCACGGTGTGGCCGTTGCCGCCGACCAGGAGGCGTTCGCCTGTGGCAGTCGGGGTATAGCGGATCGAGCGCGACAACGAGTCCGCCGAGAGATACATCCCGCGGGGGATCGGCCTGTCGACATCGAAGGCGACCGCGTACGACCTCAATGGTTCGAGCCGTGAGAAGAACAGGCCACGGTCCAGAATCGGTGTGCCCGTGGCCAATACAATTCGGGATCCGGTGACCGATCCACCGGGTACGCCCAGTCTGATCCCCTGGGGAGTGTGCCGAGCCGATGTGACTCGAATATTCTCGCTGATGTGCCCACCGGCCGAGCGAAGGTCGTCGGCCAACGCGAGAAGGGCATCGAGTGGGTCGAACTGTGCCTGCTCGTCCAGTCCGACGGCCCCGAGAATGTCGAACGGAAGCTCGGAATCGGTCGTATGGAACACGGGTAGTCCAACGGAGTCCGCCACAGCCAGTTCCCGACGCACCGCGGTGAGACCGGTCTCGGTCGTTGCATATGTGTACGCCGTCTCGGTCTGCACGGCGACACCCTTTGCTCGGCAGTAGTCGACCAGCCACGACTGTCCTGCGCGGTGAGCGTCCACGTACGAGCGCACAGTGCTGTGCGGATGCTTCGACGCGATCGTCGACAGCTTCGTGCCCTGGAGGAGGCTGATCTTGGCCGTGGTGTTTCCCGTTGTGGCGGACCCGATTTGGCGTGCTTCAATCACGGCAACGGACTTGCCGGACCGGGCGGCGAGGTACGCCGTGACCAAACCGGTCAGACCCGCACCGACCACGACCACGTCGTATACGTTTCCGAGGGCCACGTCGTCACAGGGTGATCGCAACGGGCGGTCGAGCCACAGTGATGTCATAAGCGTCGGGTGCCCGTTCGCGGCGCCGCTCAACCGGTAGCCGTGTTTCCATTCCCGATCCGGGGTATGTCCACTGACAGGCTTTGAGCGGGACTGAACATCAATCGGGGAGTTCGCCGCCCAGTGCGACGATTGCCCGTCGCCCGAGACTGTGACGAATGTGGTCGGCCATAGCCTCCCGTGCCGCCGCGGGGTCACAGGCGGCGACCGCGTCGCTGATCGATCTGTGCTCGGCGGCAACGCGTGCGTGATCGCGCGCGTTGTCGGCGCCGTGGCGGAGCCCGATCAGTCGGTAGCGATCGGCCTTGTCCCACAGCCGCTCGAGAATGTCGATCAGCACTGGATTGCCCGATGCCTGATACACCGCCCTATGGAACTCGCGGTGACGGCTCAGTGCATCGAGATCGCCTGCGCTGGAGATCGGTTCGAGTCGGCTCAGTGCGTATCGAATCTCGGTGACGTGATCCGACGTTCGGTGCTGTGCGGCCAGAGCCGCCGCGAGGGGGTCCACACTCTCGCGCACCTGGTAAAGGTGGCGCGTTTCGTCGGCCGACACCGGTGTCACCCGTGCGTCGCGGTGCGCTTCGAGACCGATCAGGCCCTGGCCGCCAGCCGGCGAACCGCCTCACGTAATGGGGTGGTGCTGACACCGAGCTCCGCTGCCAACCGTCCCTGCCCGATCACCGTTCCCGCCTCGAGCTGGACACGGCATGGAACTCCGCCCCGGTCTTGGCGGCGTAACGTGATCGGCACCTCCGCGGGCGAGTCCATGTTGAACGCCCCTGCATCGTCCCGGAAATCCACGGAATTACGACTCCGTCGAAAAAGCGCATTAAGAGTCAGCCGCACTCGTTCGTTCAGGACTGTTCGCCACCGTCTGCGCATGCAGCTCATTCGCGTGTGACCTGCGGAACACCACGACGAACGGGCTACCAGGTTAACATTTGACACCAATGTGTTGAGTTGGCTCCGAAACGGGGCGACAAAAAAGGCCCTCCGGCCAGCGTTTCCGCTGTTCAGAGGGCCTTTCCAGTGCGCCCACAGGGACTCGAACCCCGGACCCTTGTGTCTTAGAATCTGTCGTTCGCCGCGGTTCGTAGATATTCAGGAAAGTGCGCCTGAACAGGTGCTATGTGGAGTCACAAATCCAGGTGGATTCACCGCAGTCCGCTGGGATTCGGTCCAAAGTGTTGAGTAAATGTTGACCTCGACCGGTGGCGGGGGACGTGTGGTGTCAGGAGTCCGTGGTCGGCGACGCGTCGCGCCCGGCTGCGGCGGCGCGCACTAGCATCGAGCGTTGCCGCGGGGTTCGGCTAGAAGTCTTTGAGTGCTGCGGAGGTCTCGGCGAGTATGTCGTCGGAGAGTGGGTTCTCTCCTAGCGCTCGGGACATGGCGAGGGCGCCGACGAGTGCGCTCAGGGTGAGGATGGCGCGGCGTCGGTCAGCGTCGATGTCCGTACTGGGCGACAGTCCTGAGAGCAGGTCGATGTATTCGTCGACTTTGCGGGTGTAGGCGGTGCGGGTCCGTTCGTCGGCTCGTGAGACGTCTTCTGCCAGACCGGCTACGGCGCACCCGCTTTCGGGGTGGGAGCGGTGGGCTGGGCTGAGGTAGTCGTCGATGATTGCCTGGAGGGCTTCTCGTCCACCTCGCGCAGCGGCTGCCTCGGTTCGTGCGCTTCCCAGGTCCAATGCGCGCTCGACGGCTGCACCGACGAGATCGTCCCGCGAGTCGAAGTGACGGTAAAAGCCGCCGTGTGTCAGGCCGGCTTCTCGCATCAATTCCGCTACTGCGACGCCGTTGGTTCCGTCGCGGCGTATTCGGGCCGCCGCGATGTCGACGATACGAGCGTGATTCGCAGCCTTCTCTGCTTGCGAACTACCCATGACTGGCCTCCGGTCCCTCTGAGGGAGTGCATATTTGGTGAACAGCGTCGACTTGCGTGCATGCGAACGTAGCCCAGATGGACGGGGCTCGGCGCCCCGGCGATGAGCCTACGGGGTTCCGCTGAGCGCGTTGTCGAGGTCGCCCAGGTGGTGGCTCATCCGTGCTTCGAAGTCGGGGCCTACTTCGCCGCGCCGACGTGCGATGAGCGCTCCTCGGGCCTGGGCCGTGGGCCAGGAGAAGGCGTCGAGGAAGGTGCCCTGCGTGTGCATCAGGTCGTCCTCGGAGGGCAGGGTGCGGCGATTGAGCAGTCGTTTCGCCTCGGCCAGCGCTGGTTTGTCGAACGAGGCGATGCGCCGAGCGAGTGTGTCGACGAAGTCGTCGAGCTCGGAATCGGGTAGGGCGCGGTTGATCCATCCGTAGTGTGCCGCCGTAGCGGCGTCGAAGTCGTTGCTGCCCAGCACGATCTCCAGTGCTCTTGCCCTACCGACCAGCAGAGGCAATCGCTCGAGTGCGCCGCCGCCCGGGAAAACTCCTGCGCCGACTTCGATTTGTGCGAAGACCGCCTTCTCGAGGCTGGCGAACCTCATGTCGCATGCGAGGGCAATCTCGGCGCCACCGCCGCGGGCTCGGCCTCGGATCGACGCGATCGTGACAACCGATGAGGTGGTGAGTCGTGTGGTGGCGTCGATGAACGTGGGCAGGCCGGTCGGTCCCGGGGTGAGTGGGAAGTCGGTGACTCTCGAGGTGTCGTAGTGGTTGACGAAGAAGTCGGGGTCGGCGCTGTCCAGTACGACGACGCGAAGTGCGTCGTCGGACTCGATCAGGCCGGCCAATTGCTGTAGTTCGTCGAGGGTCTCCGGGTCGCACATGTTGACCGGGGGATTGTGGAAGGTCACACGCCAATAGCCCTGCGCTGCTTCGTCGATCGAGAACTGGGTCAGGGAATTGTCCATCGGATTGTCCTTTCGGGCGGAGCGTTCGTCGGTGCCGAACGCACCGTACTCGTGGAGTCAGGATGACGAGCATCATCCTTTGAAAGAGGATGTCAGTCGTCATCCTTTCTGTCAATCGATGCCCCTGGGTCCGCGGCGTCTGCCTAGGGCCATCGGCGCCCGGCGGTCAGGTTGCGATGACTTCGACGGTGACGATCACGGCTGCGAAGATCAGAAACAGAACGCCCGATGCAATCGACAGCACGGACTGCCCTCGCCGTCCGATCCGACGGCCGGTCGTCGATACCGGGGCGGCGACCACCGACTCGGCCGCGACGGCGACACCGAGCCAGACGAGCGTGAACACGAGCAAACTTGCGGCGCCGGCGTCGTTGCCGGCGCGGGTCAGCGCCGGGACTCCCGTTGCGAGCCAGAACGCCCAGGTGAGCGGGTTCGCGAGATTGCTGACCCCGCCCTTCCAGAATGCCCATCGAGTCGGCTTCGCCATTCTGAACGACCCTGAATCGTCCTGGACCTCCACGGGCTTACCACTCCCCGAAAAAGCGCATTAAGAGTCAGCCGCACTCGTCCGTTCAGCCCCGTTCGCCACCGTCTGCCTGTCCAGCTCGTTCGCGTGCGACCTGCGGAAACAAGACGAGGAGCGGGCTCTCCAGCTCAACATTTTGACCCAACGTGTTGGGAAAAGTGTTGAGCTGGCTCGGAAACGGCGGCACGAAAAAGGCCCTCTGACCAGCGTTTCCGCTGTTCAGAGGGCCTTCGCAGTGCGCCCACAGGGACTCGAACCCCGGACCCAGTGATTAAGAGTCACTTGCTCTACCAACTGAGCTATAGGCGCATGGTCGTGCTTGCTGCGGACAAGACATTAACAGTTGGGGCGGGCCGAATGGAAATCGGCGCCCCCGCCCTCAGTTGAGGAAGGACCGCACCACGAGTGCGGCGACGACGACACCGGCTCCGATCAGCGAAAACTTCACTGCGGGGGTGTTCAGCGTCTCGATGACGCTGGCCTTGGTGCTCTCGACGATGCGCTTCGGGTTTGCCCGCACGCTCAACTCGTCGAGGGTGGAGGCGAGCTGATCGCGAGCCGCCTCGATGTCGCGTTCGATGCTCTCGGTGTTCCGTGCCACGTGCCCTCCCAAGGCCGAACTTCGTGTAAGTACTGCCGAAGCCTAGTTGACGTTGTGGCCTCGGCTCGCACCCGTCGTTTAAGTTGGTGCCGTGACCGACAACATCAAGCTTGCTGCAGGCGACGCCGCTCCCGATTTCACCCTTCCCGACGCAGACGGCACCGATGTGTCGTTGAAGGACTTCCGCGGCCGCAAGGTGGTCGTGTACTTCTACCCGTCGGCGGGAACGCCGGGGTGCACCAAGCAGGCTTGCGATTTTCGGGACAGTCTTGCCCAGCTCAACGACGCGGGCATCGATGTTCTGGGTGTCTCGCCCGACAAGCCGGCCAAGCTCGCCAAGTTCCGCGAAGCGGAAGGTCTGACGTTCCCGCTGCTGTCCGATCCCGACAAGGAGGTCCTGGAGAAGTGGGGCACCTTCGGTGAGAAGAAGATGTACGGCAAGACCGTCCAGGGCGTCATTCGCTCGACGTTCCTGATCGACGAGGACGGCAAGGTCGAGCTGGCGCAGTACAACGTGAAGGCGACCGGTCACGTCGCGAAGCTCCTGCGTGATCTGAAGCTGAACGAGACTACGTAAATCGGGCCTTTTCACCAGGCAGAGCGTCCCGCCCGACCAGCGGGAAAGCCGCGGGGGAGTCGATTCAAGCAGGAAGGATGGCCGGTCACCGTCCGTCGTCCACGGGGAAAGGATTCGCCGGGATCGCGGACCCGGACTGTCCTCGTTTCTTCATAGCGTCCTGCTCATGACCACGAATTCGATCGTTCCGTTCGACATTTCCATTCCGGCTGCCGAGGTCGACGACCTTCAGCGCCGTCTGGCCGCCACCCGATGGCCGCAGGAGTTGCCCGATGTCGGGTGGAGCCACGGAATCCCGACGTCGTACGTCCGTGAGCTGGCCAACTATTGGGCCACGTCCTTCGACTGGGACGCTCAACAGGCCGACCTGAACCGCTATCCGCAGTTCGTCGCCGAGATCGACGGGCAGCGGCTGCATTTCGCGCACATTCGGTCGAGCGACCCCGACGCCGTTCCTCTCGTCCTGATCCACGGGTGGCCGTTCGAAGACTTCCGAGACACGATCGGTCCGATGACGGACCCGAAAGCTCACGGGGACGGGCAGGCGACGGCGTTCCATCTCGTCGTTCCTACGCTGCCCGGCTTCGGCTTCTCCGGTCCGACGACCCGCGCGGGTGACGCGGACACCGCGCGGTCGGCCGAGCTGATCTGCCAACTGATGGACGAGCTGGGCTACGACCGGTACGGCGTCCACGGCGGTGATGCGGGGTCCTTCGTCGCGCCTCAAATGGGTCGCATCGCTCCGGAACGGGTCGTCGGAGTGCACCTGAACGGTCCGATCACGATCCCTTCCCGCGGCGAGGACGGGTCCGGCTTCACCGACGAGGACAAGGAGAAACTCGCCCGTCTGCAGGATTGGAGCAATTCGCAGACGTCGGCGTACGCCGCTGTGCACTCGACAAGGCCGGCGACGCTGGCCCCGGCTCTGACGGATTCGCCCGCCGGTCTCCTGGCGTGGGTGGTCGACGTGGTCAACTCATACATCGACCCCGCCGCCTCCGGACCCGACGACGCGATGAGCCGAGACATGCTGCTCGCCCAGGTCAGCATCCTCTGGTTCACCGGCACCATCGGATCCTCGATCCGCGTGTACAAGGAATCGTCGATGTGGGGCGCCGACGTGGCCTCGTCCGGTGTGCCGACTGCGGCTGCCGTCTTCGCCCGTGACTCGAGCATCCGAGGCATCGCGGAGAAGCAGCACAACATCGTCCGATGGACGGAGTTCGATCACGGTGGTCACTTCGCGGCCATGGAGACTTCGGGCGATCTCGTCGACGACATCCGAGCGTTCTTCGCCGATCTCGTCGCGTAGGCAACCGATGCCACTTCGGTGTCTTCGGGGTGCACTTCTCAGTACACTGGCCCGAGGCCGGGGCCCAGTGACATCTGCATGCCCGGTGAGGAGACGCCATGGTCGACTCGCTGAAGGCGCGTGTTCTGGCCGTTCTCGCGGTCGTGGCCGTGATCGTGGCAGTCGCGAGTTCCGGCGTCCTGAGTCTCCCAGCGTCGGTGCTTATCGACGACGTCGCGCAGTTGGTCGGCGGCATGGTCGCCACCGTCACCTGTTGGAGGACGGCGCGCACAAGGTTGGGCGTCGAGCGGCGGTGGCGGCTGCTGATGGGCGCAGGCATGTTCGGCTGGAGCATCGGAATGGTGTTCTGGGCGCTGTATCGCTCGGTGTTCGATGCGCCCCTGCCGTCGCCCTCGATCGCGGACATCGGCTTCTTCGTCCTACCCGTGTTCGCGGTTCCCGCGCTGCTGACGTTTGCCGTCTCGCAGCGAGTTCGTCCGGGAGGCAGTGGTCGACTGTGGGCGTTCGCGGTGCTCGACGGATCGGTGATCGTCGGTTCCGTGTTCGTGCTGTCGTGGGCGACCGCCCTCGGAGCGGTGGCGCACTCCTCCTTCGACACCTCGCTCGGTGCGCTGGTCGCCATCATGTACCCGATCACCGACGTCGTTCTGGTGGTCATCGTGCTGCTGCTCGTGGTCGTGCCGCAGATCGTCTCTCGTTTTCGGGCGCAGCTGTGGTTGCTCGGATCCGGGATGGTGTCTCTGGCCCTGTCCGACAGCGCATACGCGTACTTGGTGGCCGAGGGCGCGAACACCGTTCGGCCGTGGGCCGACGCGGGATACATCCTGGGGCCGCCCCTCATCGCGCTGGCGGCGTCGGTACCGGCGGCGCGCACGAGGCTCGGTGTTCGGTCGACCACCACCTGGCGCAGCCAGCGCGTGCAGTTGCTCGCTCCGTACGTGTTGATGTTTCTCATCGCCGTGGTGGTGGGCGTGCAGTGGTTCGCTCTCGGTGAGATCGACGCTGTCGTGATCGCGCTGGGCGTGATCGTGCTCGTACTGGCGTTGATCAGGCAGGTACTGACACTGCTCGAGAACGAAGCGCTGCTTGCCCGCATCGTCGAAGCGCAAGCCGAGCTGACGCATCGAGCCCACTACGACGGGCTCACCGGACTGGCCAATCGCGACTCGTTCGACGAGCACCTCACCGCCGCGATCCAGGTCTTCGTGCGCACCCGCAATCCGTACGTGCTGATGATGATCGACCTCGACGACTTCAAGATCATCAACGACCGTTTCGGTCATGCCGCCGGCGACAACGCTCTGGTGATCGTCAGCCGCCGGCTGGCCGACGCCTGCGGACCGCACGCACACGTTGCCCGCTTCGGCGGTGACGAATTCGCGGTGCTCGCCGGGTGCACGATCGCCACCGCCGCTGACATGGCAGCACGCATCGTGGACGCGATGGCATCGCCCTTGACCGTCGACGACTACGAGATGTCGACGGGTGTGTCGGTCGGTGTGGTCGACTTCGCGGCCGTGCTGGGAGACCCGACGGCGGACGCGCTGCTACGTCGCGCTGATCGCGCGATGTACGAGGCCAAGCGGCACGGCAAGGGCGGGGCAGTCGCCTACCGTGAGGACGACACGTTCGCCCCGCTGCTCCCGACCGACCCGCGCAGTCAGGACGCCCTCGGTACCAGACCGAATATCGTTGCGGGCGAACCGGAACCGGCTCGGTTGATGGTGCCGCCGACCAGAACGTAGGCCCCGGTGGTCGGGAGTGCGGCGAGGTTGTTCATGTTCTCCAGGCTGATGCGGTGCTTGTCGTAGAGCGCGGTGGAGACGGGGTAGGTCTCGTCGTTGCCGAGGTCGGGTCCGAACGTGTCCGTGCCGAGTGCGCCGCGGACATCGAGCCTGCCGGAATCGATGAGCCACCGTGCTGCGGCGGTGCTGAAGCCGGGTTGATGGGTCAGGCCGTCGGGTCCGACGTTCGCGTATGCATCGGTGCCCCAGCGTGATTCCCACCCTGTCCACAGGATCACCGCCGCGCCCTTCGGAATACGGCCGTTCCGTCGTTCGAACGCGGTGAGGTCGTCGACCGTAACTGCATAGTCGGCGTTGCGCGCGGATTGGGCGCGGATGTCGATTTTCACCGCGGGCAGGAAGAGATCCTCGGGGTCGAGTCGATCGGCGGTCAGTCCGCCCGCCTGGAAGTGGGCGGGCGCTCCCCAGTGGGTTCCGGTGTGCTCTCCCTCCTTCACGTACTGGAGGTAGAAGCCGTCGTCGGCGATGGTTGCCGCCGTCTCCAGCGTGAATGCGGGGTCGCCGGGAAAGATCGGTGTGGTGGCCGGGTCGTTGATGTGTGAGAGCGACACGATCCGGAGCGTCCGGTCCAGCGATTCAGGCGGCGCCGGGCGGGCGTGTCCGGTCCCGACCGTCGCCATCTGCGATCCGACCGCCACGGCCAATCCTGTTGCCGCGCGCCCCAAGAGCCGTCTTCTGTTCATGACCCGACCATCGCTTCCGAACCGGAACGATCCCCGACAGATCGTATTCTCGCTTCGGATGCTAGCCGGGCCGGAAGCCTCCGGCACCCGTTCTACCGCGCGTCGTGCAGAGCAACTTCCTGAGCTTTGACCACGAAGAAGGCGTTGCGGCCCGGCGTGAGATCGAGGTCGGCGACCGCAGCGACGGTGACGTCGGCCGACAACGACAGGTCGCCGGTGACGTGTCCGGTCACCCGGACGGAACTGCCGCGCACCTCGATGTCGGCGACGGTTGCGCGAAAGACGTTGCGGGGACTGCCGTGTGGCTCCTCGGCGTACACCGCGACGGCGCTGGGGGAGAAGACGGCGACAGCGCTGGAACCGACCGCGACGTCACCGGTGCCGACCACCGTCGACCCGTCGGCGGTCCTGAGAACTCCAGGTTCGACGATCCTGCCGTCGAGGAGGTCGAGCCCCGCTATGCGGGCGGCGAATGCGCTGCGCGGAGACGTCAGCACGTCCCGTACCGTCCCGCGTTCGACCACCCTGCCGCCGTCGACGACCACACAGAGATCGGCCAGAGTCAATGCGTCGAGAACGTCGTGCGTCACCAGCAGCGCGGTCTGCTCGCGTTGGCGCAGGATCGTGCGCAGCACCCGCCGGATCGCGGGAGCGGAGTCGACGTCCAGTGCGGCCAGCGGCTCGTCCAACAGAAGGAGAGCGGGGTCCGCGGCGAGAGCCCGTGCTACCGCGACGCGTTGAGCTTGGCCACCGGACAGCTGAGACGGACGTCGGTCCGCCAGGTCGAGGGCGCCGACGACGGACAGCCACTCGTGTGCAATGTCCCTCGCGCGGGCTCGACCCACCCCCGCACTGCGCGGAGCGAAACCGACGTTCGCTTCCGCGGTCATGTGGGGAAACAGCAAGGCCTGCTGCGACAAGGTGGCGACACCCCGGCGGTGGGCCGGAACATGCACGCGCGCAGCGGTATCCGTCAGGATGCGATCACCCAGCAGGACCCGCCCGTCGTCCGGCCGCAGTAGACCCGCGACGATCGACAGCAGCGACGTCTTGCCGGCGCCGTTGGGCCCGAGCACCGCCAGTACCGAACCAGCGGGAACGTCGGTCTCGTAGTCGATGTGCCGGGCTGCGAGTCGCGCCCGGACCTCGAGCCCGCTCACGGCGCACCGGCGATGCGGCGCCCACGCGTCACGATCACCACGACCGCGGCGATCGCCACGAGAACCAACGAGAGTGCCACTGCTGCATCGGGATCGGTTTCCCGTTGCAAGTAGATCTCCAATGGGAGAGTGCGGGTGACGCCCTGCAGGGAGCCGGCGAACGTCAGCGTCGCGCCGAACTCGCCCAACGATCGTGCGAAGGCGAGGACGACGCCGGACACCAACCCCGGGAGGACGAGCGGCAGCGTGATCCTGCGCAGTACGGTCGACGGGGGTGCGCCCAGGGTTGCCGCGATGGTCTCGTATCTCGTTCCCGCCGTGCGTAATGCGCCTTCGAGGCTCAGGACCAGAAACGGCAGCGCGACGAACGATTGCGCGATCACCACAGCCGCGGTGGAGAAGGCGATCCGCACGCCCACCACCTCGAGGTAACTGCCCAGCAGGCCCTGCCGGCCGAACGTGTAGAGCAGTGCGATGCCGCCGACGACCGGCGGGAGGACAAGCGGAAGCAAGACGATAGATCGCAGCAGGGTGCGGCCGGGAAAGTCTCGACGCGCCAACACCAATGCCATCGGCACCCCGAGCGCGACGCAGACCACCGTGCTGGCCGCCGACGTCTTCAGGCTGAGAATCAATGCTGCGCGGGATGATTCGGAGGTCACGAGCGGTACGAATCGTGACCAGTCCACTGCGAACAACATCGCCGCGAGCGGCAGAATCACGAACAGACCGCCCACGACGGCGGGGATCAGCACCCACCGGGGTGGGTGTATCGGGACCTCGTTGTCGCACAGTCGTGTCACGGAGCGGCGAAACCGGCGTCCTGCAGCACCGTACGGCCCTCCGGGCCCGAGACAAGATCGACGAACGCCTGCGCCGCCGCCGAATTGGCCGAATCTTCGAGCACGGCAATCGGATAGGTGTTCACCGCGCCGCTGGACTCGGGAAACGGAACTGCGGTGACCTTGTCACCGGCGCCGGATGCGTCGGTGACGTACACCAGTCCGGCGTCCGCCTGGCCCGAGGTGATCTTGCCGAGAACGTCGGTGACCGAGGACTCTTCGCTGACCGGTGTCAGCGATGTCCCGGTGGACTGCTCGATTTTCGTGGTCGCGGCTCCGCACGGCACCTGAGGCGCACACACGACCACCGTCGTATCGGGACGAGCCAGATCGGCGAAGGAGGCGATGTTCTTCGGGTTACCCGGCGGCGTGACGATCGTGAGGGTGTTGGTCGCGAAATTCACCGGGGCACCTGTCAGGAGGCCGGCGTCGACCGCCTTGGTCATGTTGGCGGTGTCGGCGGAGGCGAAGACGTCGGCCGGCGCACCTTGCGTGAGCTGGGTGACGAGGTCGGACGATCCGGCGAAGCTGAACGTCACCGTCGATCCCGGGTGCTCTGCCTCGAAACGTGTTCCGAGCTCGGTGAACGTGGCCTTCAGCGATGCCGCCGCGAACACGGTGAGATCGCCGCTCACCTCCGACGACGACGCGGCTGCGGACGTCGACGAATCGGCTCGAGTTCCGCCGCCGGAGCTGCACCCCGTGACGACGATCAGGGCCGACACTGCGGCGAGCGCGGCAAGCAGTGTCCTTCTCATGATTGTCCCTGTCCGTTAGGAAGTGCGGCATCGATGATGACAGTGGTTGCCTTGACGACGGCGACGGCGACGCTGCCGGGCTCGAGCCCGAGGGATCGGGCCGATTCCGCGCTCATGAGCGAGACGATGGTGAACGGTCCGCACTGCATCTGCACCTCGGCCATGACCGTATCGACGGTGACCTTGGTGACCAGGCCGACCATGCGGTTGCGCGCCGAACTCGTCCCGCTGGTCGGGTCGATCGGGGGTGTTGCGTGATCGCGGGCGAAGAGGGCCAGCTCGGCGCCGTCGACGACTTTGCGACCGGAGTCGTCCTTGTGTTCGGTCAGATCGCCGTGGTCGATCCACCGGCGGACGGTGTCGTCGCTGACGCCGAGAAGGTCGGCCGCGTCCTTGATTCGGAGCACGGTCATCTTTTACCTGCAAATGCGGTTGTATCGGATTGAATCAGCCGCGTTTGCGTCATAGCGGTTACTGTAGCGGACGAGCAGGGCATCTACTCGTGGTTTCTGCGGGGTCCGGACACAGACAAGCGATGCGCCGGACCCGATGGGGTCCGGCGCATCGCTTGTATTGCCGCCTTGCCTGTTACGGCTCAGCGGGTGACTACGCGGTGTTGACCGTGATGGTCGCAACGCCCACGAGCAGGCCCGGGGTGACGGCCGTGGTGTTGAACGTCTTGTTCAGCAGGTCCGCTGCGGTGGACGAGATGTGCACGGTTGTGCCGGTCAGAATTGCGGTGTTGTCGGGTCCGGTCTGGAGCGGCTGCAGGGTGCGTCCGTCGAGATCGAAGAGCACGGCGCCGGTGGCGGCACTCTGGCCGTTGACGGCCACGTCACCGGTCAGCACCGAGGTGCCGGGATCGATGTCGAAGTTGGTGAGCTCGACGGTGGTGCCGCCAGCGGTGAGCGAGAAGCCGCTGCCGTTGTGGAGGATCTCGCCCTGTACGTAGGGGTCGACCGTTCCGGGGGTCCAGTACTTCACGTTGCCGCCGGTGATCGGGAAGATCAGCGATCCGTCGACGAGTGTGGCGGTGCCGACCGTGCCCGGGGTGAGTCCGAGGGTGGTGAGCGCCTGGGCGAATCCGGCGTCGAGCTTGACTGCCGTGTCACGACCCGTGAGTGCGGGAACCTCGGCGGCGGGAGCCGGCTCGGCGGACGTCGTGGCTGCGGAGGACTCCGACGAGGCCGACGACGTGGTCGTGGAGGAGGAGTCGTCGCTGGACGAGCACGCTGCGAGGGGAACGATGGCAAGCGCACCGATAGCGGTGGCAACTACGGCCTTACGGAGTGTGAACATTTCTTGATTTGCCCTTCTTGGTAGTCGGCTGAAGATGTGGGTAATTCGGTACACCCTGTACTCCGGATTGGTCGTGTCCCGAAGCGCTGGTGGAGCAGAATCCTTAGCAAAGCGAAAATCGTTGCACATCAGTGGATCTGACGGACACGATCGCGCTCGAGTCTCCCACATCGACCGGTGGTTGTGGTCGATCTACCGAAATCGAGGATCCCGATGCCCCCTATTCGGCGCCGGTCGAGATTCGGACCGAAATATTTCGGAAGATCTTTGGAAACCGGTAAAAACAAACTTTTGCCAGCCATTTCCGCGCATGTACTGTTCGGTACGTGAGTGCAGGTAGACCCCCGCGGGCGTTGCCCGCGACCGCCCGTGGGCGGCGCACGCGAGCGGCGATCGTCGACGCCGCCGCGGCCATGATGTACGACCGGGGTGTCGCCGCGACGAGTCTGGACGACGTGCTGGTGGCGTCGGGAACCGGCAAGTCGCAGATGTATCACTACTTTTCCGACAAGGCCGATCTCGTCGTCGCCGTCATCGAAAGGCAACTCGAGGTGGTTCTGGCCGCCCAGCCGGAACTGTCCGGCGTGAACACGATGCGCGGCATCGAAGCGTGGGCAGCAGCAGTGGTGGTGCGCCACAGCGCCCCCGGAGGCCCGTTTGCGTGTCCGCTCGGGTCGCTGGCCGCAGAGTTGAAGAACGACGCTGCCTTTCGTCCGGTGCTCGACAGCGCCTTTCGGCGGTGGGAACGGCCCTTGGCAGATGGCCTGCGTTCCATGCAGATGCGAGGAGATCTCGCGGTCGATGCGGACTCCGATCGGTTGGCGGCGATGTTGGTCGCCGGACTGCAGGGCGGAATGTTGTTGGGGCGCTTGGCCGGTGACGTGAGTCCGCTTCGCGATCTCGTCGACGCGGCTGTTCGCAGGGTCGCAGAGTCGATAACCGAATGAAGTTGGGTCTTGACCGCCGGTCGTTTCCCGCACAAGCTGTACCGAACAGTACAGAGAGAAGGTCGTCGTGAGCGGTCCGATCACAGCGCGATTCCGCAGCCCCCTGCGCGGCCCGTGGCTCACCTCGATCTTGGGGGCAGTGCTTCTGATCGGGTTGCCGATCGTCATCGTCACCGGACTGCTGTCCTGGGTCGCCTACGGACCACGATTCGGCCAGTCCATGCCGGGCGACGTGTCGTGGTTGCGGCTGCCCTACTTCGACTGGCCGACGCGGCCGTCGTGGATCTACCGACTCAACCAGGGGCTGCACGTCGGTCTGGGGCTCGTCCTGATCCCGATCGTGCTCGCGAAGCTGTGGTCGGTCATCCCGAAGTTCTTCGAGCTCCCTCCGGTGCGGTCGCCGGCCCAGGCGCTCGAGCGCGTGTCGTTGCTCGCTCTCGTGGGCGGCATTCTGTTCGAGATCGTCACCGGCGTTCTCAACATCCAGTACGACTACATCTTCGGGTTCAGCTTCTACACCGCTCACTACTGGGGAGCGTGGGTGTTCATCGGCGGTTTCGTCGCGCACGTCGTGGTCAAGGTGCCGGTGATGGTGCGGACGCTGCGCGGACGCTCCTTCATGGAGGTCATGCACCAACGCGTCGCGGACACCGAGCCCGAACCGGTCGACGACACGGGACTCGTCGCTCCCGACCCCGCGCCCGCGACGGTCAGCCGCCGTGGAGCACTCGTGCTCGTCGGTGGATCCGCGGTGTTCGTCGCCCTCCTGACGGTGGGCCAGACGACGGGCGGGGTCCTGCGGAACGCCGCGATTCTGCTGCCGCGGGGCCGCTCCTATGGAGACGGGCCGAACGATTTCCAGATCAACCGCACCTCGGTGGCCGCCGGAGTGACGACGGAGGACACCGGAAACGAGTGGCGACTGACCCTTCTTGGCGGCGACGCCCCGATGGAGTTGAGTCGAGCGGACCTGCTGGCCATGCCGCAGCACACCGCCCGCTTGCCCATCTCCTGCGTCGAAGGGTGGTCGACGGTGCAGACGTGGACGGGGGTTCGCCTGCGCGATCTGCAGGCCACGGTGGGCGTCGACACCATCGACAGTGCCGAGGTGCAGTCGCTCGAGAAAGCCGGTTCGTTCAACCGCGTCGCCTTCCCCGCGAATCAGTTCGCGGACGAGGATTCTCTGCTGGCACTGCAGGTGAACGGTGTCGATCTGTCACTGGACCACGGCTATCCGGCGAGGATCATGATTCCGGGAATTCCCGGCGTGCACCAGACGAAATGGGTGCGGTCGATTCAATTCAGGCAGGCGTGAGATGACACGATTCGTCAAATTCTACGGCGCCAATCCATTGCACCTCCTGGCGATGATTTTCTGCTTCGCGGTGGGTGCGGCGGTCGTCTACACCGCCGGCCCCGAGGCCTTCTGGAACACCGATGTGTGGTGGCAATCGATCGCGGTCTGGTTCGTCGGAGCTGCCATCGCACACGATCTGGTGCTCTTTCCCCTCTACGCCGTCGCGGATCTCTCCCTGCGATCCGGGTTGGACGCCATGCGCGGGCGCCGCCGTCGACAGACCGCAATTGTGCCGGTACTGAACTACATTCGCGTCCCTGTTCTGGCGACGGGCCTGACCTTCCTGCTGTTCTTTCCCGGCATCGTCTCTCAGGGCGAGGAGGCCTACCTCGCGGCTACCGGACTGACGCAGGAGCCGTACCTTGTGCGGTGGATTCTCCTCGTCGCCGCGATGTTCTTTGTCAGCGCTCTTGTTTATGCGATTCGAACCGCGATTGCTCTGAAACGGGCCCGGAGTTCGGTTTCGATCGACAAAAGATAGGCGACAGTCGAATATTGTCGCTCCGACTCGCGATCGGTACTCAGCCGTTACCGCGATCACCCTGTCGCAGGTGGAAGAAGCTCCGACGCCCTGGCACCATGAGGTTTCACGAAGTGAGCGTCGAAGCGGAGTTGAAAACACATGAGCGTGCGATCGAATTCAGGCCGTAAACGGGCGTGGATTGGGGCGTTGCCCGTCGTGATCGCGCTCGCCGTGCTGACCGGATGCAGCCAGTCGCCGCCCGCCGCGCAGGCTCCTGTCGTCCCGATCGATTCCAACCCGCTGTCGGAATTGCTGAAGCCGAAGATCGAACTGTCCGCCCTCGACGCCTCCGTCGGATTCTCGCCCGGCGACCCCGTCACCGCACGCGTCGACGGCGGCCGCTTGGCTGCAGTGTCGTTGCTCGATCCGACCGGCGCCGCGCTCACCGGCGACATTGCACCGGACGGGCTGTCCTGGGTGAACACGCAACCGATGAAATACAACACCACCTACCAACTGCGCGCCGACGCGTACGGTCTCGGTGGCGCCACGACCGCGAGCTCCAGCTTCACCACCACGTCGCCGGGCAACTACACCAAGCCCTACCTGCTGCCATCCGAGAACGAAGTCGTCGGAATCGGCCAACCGGTTGCCATTCAGTTCGACGAGAGCATCCCGGACAAGATCGCTGCGCAGAACGCGATCACCATCACCACCAATCCGCCCGTCGAGGGTGCCTTCTACTGGGTCAACCAGAAGGAGGTCCGGTGGCGTCCGCAGAACTACTGGGCGCCGGGCACGACGGTCGACGTCGATGTGAAGGTGTTCGGCCGCAACCTCGGTGACGGTCTCTTCGGACAGGAGAACGCGTCCACCCGTTTCACGATCGGCGACGCGGTGATCGCGACCGCAGACGACAGCACCAAGCAGGTCACCATCAACATCAACGGCCAGGACGTCCGCACGATGCCCACGTCGATGGGCAAGAACAGCACCCCGACCGACAACGGCGTCTACATCGTCGGCGACAAGTTCTCGCACATGGTCATGGACTCGTCGACGTACGGGGTACCCGTCGACTCACCGTCGGGCTACCGCACCGAGGTCGATTGGGCCACCCGAATGTCGTACAGCGGCATCTTCTTTCACTCCGCACCGTGGTCCGTCGGGCAGCAGGGGTACAGCAACGTCAGCCACGGCTGCCTGAATCTGAGCCCGTCGAACGCCAAGTGGATCTACGACAACCTCAAGCGCGGCGACCTCGCTGTCGTCAAGAACACCGTGGGCGGAACCCTTTCCGGCACAGACGGTCTCGGTGACTGGAACATCCCGTGGGAGACCTGGAAAGCGGGTAACGCGTCCAGCGTCTGACCCTCGGTCGGTTCCCTCGGTCGTCTCAGTCGCGGGCCGACGAACCGGCCACGTTCAGTCCGAGTGCGGTGAGGTAACCGGTCGGATCGACGCTCGATCCTCCGCGGCGCACCTCGAAGTGCAGGTGCGGCCCGGTCGAATTACCCGTGCTGCCAACGGAACCGATCCGTTGTCCCGCTGCGACGGTGTCGCCGACCTTGACGTTCACCGACGACTGGTGCCCGTAGTAGACCTCGGTGTTGCCGCTCTTGATGCGAACGAGGTTGCCGTATCCGTCACCGTTGTCGCCGGCCTGCACGACCGTCCCGCCGGTGACGGCGTAGATCGGAGTTCCCGAGTCGGCAGCCAGGTCGATTCCCTGGTGATTGCGACGCCCGGCCCCGGTCGGGTTGTCACGCATGCCGTAGTTCGACGTCAATCGGTAGGCGCCGCGGTCGAGGGGGAGGCGTGCGCCGCCGACACCCACCGCGGGCGGAGCGTCGGGTGACGGCAGGGGAGTGGTGACGTCGGGAACGATCGTCGTGGTGTCGCCGACGACGAGGCCCGCCACTTCCTGGATCAGAACGCCCGTGGCGTCGAAGACGGCGGCGAGAATCGCTGCGCGCTGAGCAGTATCGATGGTGATGGCCGGGATCTCGAACGCAGACAGCGTCGTCAGGTCGAGCGACGAGAGGTCCACGTAGGGGAGTAGCCCGTCCAGCGGAATCGCAGGCAGCGGCGGAATCGCGGGAGCGGCGACCGCGGCAGGCTGTGCGACGAACATGAGTGAGCCGGTGACGGCCACGCTCGCGACGACGCCGGATCCCCATCGGCGTCGGCGCGCGATTCGTGCAGTGTGTTCCAGGCCCATCAGTTACCTCCGTGTCGACTCGCTCGAAGCGCAGTCGGGGAGGGCAGGCGGCAACACGCATGCAGCAGCGAGACGTCGTCACCCGTTTTTCGGGCACGTCTCATAAGCATCATGCAATTACTCTGTGCGCACCTTCCCCAAGAGCGCCAGAAGTCACGTTACGTCACATGAGTACCCATTGGTAACTCGAATGATGAATTACAACAACGTAATTAGGCGAGGGCGCTTCGCTGCTGTGAGTGATTCAGTGCCCTGGGGGGCACTAAATCACTCACAGCGGGTGGGGTACGAAAAAGGCCCCGGCTTCCTTACGGAAACCGGGGCCTTTCATCGGGTGGCTGACGGGACTCGAACCCGCGACAGCCAGGATCACAACCTGGTGCTCTACCAACTGAACTACAGCCACCATCACGCTTGCGCGCTGGAAAATACTAGCGTGCCGCCCGCGGCTAGGGCTAATCGGTATCCGTTTGCCGCGTCAGCGACTCGACTACCGCGGCGATCTCGTCGCTCGACGGGCCGGGGTCGGCCACGAACACGGTGCGGCGGTAGTACTGCAGTTCGCGGATCGATTCCTCGATGTCCGCGAGGGCGCGGTGAGCAAGACCTTTCGGCGGCTGGCCGAAGTAGATCCGGGGGAACCAGCGCCGGGCCAGCTCCTTGATCGAGCTCACGTCGATCATCCGATAGTGCAGGTAGTTGTCGAGCTCGGGCATGTCGCGCGCGATGAAACCACGGTCGGTGCCGATGGAGTTGCCGGCAAGTGGGACCGTTCCCGGCGTCGTGACGTGCTCGCGGATGTAAGCGAGAACCTTCTCCTCGGCCTCACGCAGGGTCACCGTCGAGCGGCGGACTTCCTCGGTGAGGCCGGACTTGGCGTGCATTGCCGTGACCACTTCGGGCATGGCCGCCAGCGCATCGTCGTCGGCGTGGATGACGATGTCGACACCCTCACCCAGCACGTTGAGGTCGCTGTCCGTCACCAGAGCCGCGATCTCGATGAGCTTGTCCGAGCCGGTGTCGAGCCCGGTCATCTCGCAATCGATCCACACAAGTTTGTCCTGCACCGGTCCCACAGTAGTGGGGGTGCATTCCTATTAGTGTCTGCGGTGGACACACGCACCCGACGAGAAGAGCGAAGTCGATGAGTGACACACCGCAGAGTCCGGCCGATCGCTTGGCCGCCGCGCGTGCTGCGGCCGCTGCCGCAGCCGCGGAGCTGGCGCAGGCCGAGAAGGACGCCGCAGCCGCAGCCACCGCCCCAGTCACAGCCGAGCCTGCCCCGTCCGGCGCTGCCGCCGAGATCATGGCGGGATACGCGTCGGAGGGGGCCGCGCTCGAGCTGGGAACGGCGCTGCTCGACGGTGCATTGGCGCCCGGTGCCCGGGTGCGCATCCCGCTCGCGATGATGAACCGGCACGGGCTCGTGGCCGGTGCGACCGGAACGGGCAAGACGAAGACGCTGCAGGGGATCGCCGAACAGCTCTCTGCTGCAGGGGTTCCCGTGGTCATGGCCGACATCAAGGGTGACCTGTCGGGGCTGTCCGCCGCGGGTGAGGACAACGAGAAGATCCGGTCGCGTGCCTCCGACACCGGCGCCGAAAACTGGCAGCCGACGGCCTTCCCGGTCGAGTTCCTGTCGCTGGGAACCGAGGGTATCGGTGTTCCTGTTCGCGCGACGATCTCCGCCTTCGGTCCGATTCTGCTCAGTAAAGTATTGGCGCTCAACCCGACTCAGGAATCGACGCTGGGTCTGATCTTTCATTGGGCCGACTCTCAGGGGCTTGCGCTCCTCGACCTGAAGGACCTGCGGGCGGTCATCACCCACCTGACGTCCGACGAGGGCAAAGCCGATCTCAAGGGGATCGGCGGCGTCTCCTCCGCCACCGCCGGGGTCATTCTGCGTGCGCTGGCCAACCTCGAAGCCGACGGCGGCGACACGTTCTTCGGTGAACCCGAACTCGACACCGCCGACCTGTTGCGGGTCGGGCCCGACGGTCGCGGCGTCATCAGTCTGTTCGAACTGGGAGCGTTGGCCGCACGTCCGGTGATGTTCTCGACGTTCCTGATGTGGGTGCTCGCGGACCTCTTCCAAACCCTCCCCGAGGAGGGCGACATCGACAAGCCGAAGCTCGTCTTCATCTTCGACGAGGCGCACCTCCTGTTCGCCGATGCATCCAAAGCCTTTCTGCAACAGGTGGAACAGACCGTCAAACTGATCCGGTCCAAGGGCGTCGGCGTCTTCTTCTGCACCCAGCTCCCCACCGACGTTCCCAGCGACATTCTCTCCCAGCTCGGCGCGCGCATTCAGCACGCACTGCGAGCGTTCACCCCGGAGGACCAGAAGGCACTCACCAAAACCGTTCGCACGTACCCGAAGACGAAGAATTACGACCTCGAGCAAGCTCTCACCACGTTGGGTATCGGTGAGGCCATCGTGACGGTGCTCTCGGAGAAGGGCGCCCCGACGCCGGTGGCGTGGACCAGAATTCGTCCGCCGCAGTCACTGATGGACACCATCGGCAACCCCGCCATCACCTCCGCGGCGTCCAGCGGTGCGCTCTTCGCCAAGTACGGTCAGACCATCGATCGAGAGTCCGCGTACGAAAAGATGAACGCGCGCATGGCGCCGCCGCCCGCGGACCTGCCCGATCTCCCCGATCTGCCGGACGCACCCCCGCCGGTCCCGGAGGGCCCGTCCGCCGCCGAACGCATGATGAGCAATCCCGCGGTGAAGAGCTTCCTTCGCTCCGCGGCCAGCGCGGCCGGGCGTGAGCTGTCGCGCAGCATCTTCGGGACGGGGAGGCGGCGGAGGTAGGTCGTCCCTACGAGCCGCCCAACTTCTTGTAGAAGCTCCCGACGATGGGGGCACTGACGAAGCGCGGGCTGTACTGCCCCGCCACCGACATCCCCTTCGACAGCAGTCCCGGCACGACGCGCATCTTGTTCTTGCCCAACGCATCCAGCGACAACTTGGCGGTGTAGTCGCTGCCGATCCAAAGGAAGTCCGGGACCAGCTTGTCGACGATCGACTCCTCGGACGGGTCGGGGGTCTCGGTGCGGACGGGGCCCGGGGCGAGCAGCGTGACGTTGACGCCCGTGCCGTGGAGTTCCGCACGCAGCGACTCCGAGAAGGTGTTCACGAAGGCCTTGGTGGCGGCGTACGTCGCGTTGTTGGGGATGGCCATGTTGCCTGCGGCCGACCCGGTGATCAGGATGCCGCCGGTGCCTCGGCCGATCATGCCCGGCAGGACGGCCAGCGTGAGGTCGTGCACCGCAACGGCATTGAGCTCGACCTGGTCGCGTTCGTACGCCGGGTCGAGCTGCGCGACAGGGCCGAACGTCGCGATGCCGGCGTTGTTGCAGAGGATGGAGATGTTGCGCTCGGACAGTTCCGCCACCAACTCCTGGCGCTTGTCGCGGTTGCTGAGGTCGAGCACTCGGACCTCGACCTGGACGTTGTGGGCCGCCGTCAGCTTTGCGGCGAGCGCCTCGAGCAACTCGCCGCGACGCGCGACGACGATCAGGGAGTGACCGCGGGCGGCGAGTTCGGTGGCGAGCGCCTCACCGATTCCGGAGGACGCTCCGGTGACGACGGCGCGGGCTTCTTCGGTCGGCTTCGGAAGGCTCATGAGAGCAGGCTAGATCACACCGACGCGGCCAGGAGAGTGCCCTGCATGATCGCGCGCTTGGCGTCGAGTTCCCCGGCTTCGTCGGCCCCACCGATCACGTCGACGCGGACGCCGGCGGTCTCGAGGTCCGCGACGATGTCGCGCACCGACTCCTGACCTGCGCAGACAACGACAGTATCGATTGCGAGGGTCCGCGGCTTCGTACGGTTCTTGCCGAAGCTGATGTGCAGTCCGTCGTCGTCGATGCGTTCGTAGTTGACTCCGGAAATTTCCTGAACGTTCTTGTTCTTCAGAGCCGCCCGGTGGACCCAGCCGGTGGTCTTGCCGAGCGAGGTCCCGATGCGGCCCGCCGTGCGCTGAAGCAGGAACACCTCACGAGCGGACGCCGACGGTTCGGCCGTCGTCAAGGCGCCTGCCGCCTCCGGACTGTCGGTGACACCCCACTCGCGCTTCCACTCGGCGATGTCGAGGGTGGGTGAGTCGTCGGTGGTCAGGAATTCCGAGACGTCGACGCCGATACCACCGGCCCCGATGACGGCGACGCGACGGCCCACCGTGCCGCTGCCGAGAACGGCGTCGGCGTACGTCACCACCGAGGGATGGTCGATGCCGGAGATCCGGGGAATGCGCGGGGTGACACCGGTGGCGACGACGACCCGGTCGTAACCGTCGGAGATCAACTGTTCGGCGGTGACGCGCGCGCCCAGTTTGACGTCGACTCCTGCTGCGGCCATGGCGGATTCGTAGTAGCGCACGGTCTCGGCGAACTCCTCCTTGCCCGGTATGCGCCGGGCGATGGCGAACTGCCCGCCGATCTCGTCGCGCGCCTCGAACAGCGACACGTGGTGTCCGCGTTGGGCCATGTTCAGCGCCGCCGACAGTCCGGCAGGACCCGCTCCCACCACGGCGACCCGTTGCGCGGCGCGGGTGGGGGACAGGACCAGTTCGGTTTCACGGCCGGCGCGCGGGTTGAGCAGGCAGGACGCGCGCTTGTGGACGAACACGTGGTCGAGGCACGCCTGGTTGCAGGCGATGCACGTGTTGATCTCGTCGCGTCGGCCTTCCGCCGCCTTCACGGTCCAGAACGGATCGGCCAGCATGGGACGCGCCAGGGATACCAACTCCGCGTCGCCGTCGCTCAGGATCTTTTCGGCCAACTCGGGCATGTTGATGCGGTTGGCTGCGGCCACGGGGATCGACACCTCGCGCGCGAGCCGACTCGTGAAGGAGACGAAGGCGCCGCGCGGTACCGAGGTGACGATGGTCGGGACCCGTGATTCGTGCCATCCGATGTCGGTGTTGATCAGGTCGGCGCCGGCGGATTCGACCTCGTGCGCCAGAGCGACGACGTCGGCCCAGGTTTGTCCGTCCTCGACGAGATCGGCCATGGACAGTCGGAACGAGATCAGGAAATCGGCGCCGGTGGCCTCTCGGGTCCGCCGCACGATCTCGACAGCCAATCGGCGACGCTTCTCGGCAGTGCCGCCCCATGCGTCCGTGCGCTTGTTGGTGCGTGCGGAGAGGAACTGGTTCACGAAATAGCCTTCGCCGCCCATGATTTCGACGCCGTCGTACCCGGCCGACTGTGCAAGGCGCGCACACCGAACGAAGTTGCGAATCTGACGCTCGACGCCACGCGCACTCAGCTTCCGCGGACGAAAAGGATTGATGGGGGCCTTGATCGACGATGCGGTGGCACTGAGCGGATGGTAGGAGTACCGCCCCGCGTGCAGGATCTGCAGTGCGATCTTGCCGCCGTCGCGGTGCACCGCATCGGTGATGGTGCGGTGCCGCCGTGCTTCGATGCGGTTGGTCAGCTTGGCGCCGAAGGGCAGAAGCCAGCCGGTGCGGTTCGGGGCGTATCCGCCGGTGATGATCAGCGCGACACCGCCTCTCGCACGTTCGGCGAAGTACTCGGCGAGTTTGCGCGTGTCCTTCGCGCGGTCCTCGAGACCGGTGTGAATGGAACCCATGATGACGCGGTTCTTCAGGGTGGTGGTGCCGACGGGCAACGGCGACAACAGAATCGGGAACTCTGACATCAGGATCCTTCACGGTTCAGGGCGTCGAGAACGTCGTCGCACCAGCCGACGAATCCTTCTTCGACGCGGATACCTCCGCGGAGCACCAGATACTGGTGAAGCGCGGAGCCGGTGAGAGTGCTCGCCGCGGCGAAATCGCGTTTCTCCGCGAGCCGGTAGAGCTCGAGCCGTTCGCTGTGGACATCCCGATGCCGGGACACTTCGGCGCGCAGCGCGTCGACGTCTCCGTAGGCGGCGCCGCGGATCTTCACGGCGAGGTCGTCACGCAGTCGGCTCGGTTCGGTGGTGTCGGATATCCATCGGCTCAGCTCGGCCCGACCGGATTCGCTGACGGTGTAGACCTTCTTGTCCGGTCTGCCGGTCTGCGCCACCGCATCGGCGGTGACCCATCCGGACTCGTCCATGCGGGCGAGAACGCGATAGATCTGTTGATGCGTCGCGTTCCAGAAGTAGCCGATGGACTTGTCGAAACGGCGCGCGAGCTCGTACCCCGACGCCGGTTGTTCGGCGAGGGAGACGAGAACTGCGTGTTCCAGGGCCACCGCCGAAGTATCTATGCAACGAGTTGAATATGCAACCCTTCCCTGTGCGCGATTTCCGGCCCTCTGGGGCCGGAAATCGCGCACAGGGGCTTAGGCTCCACCCATGGTCGAAGCCAAAGTCGCCGTGGCAACCTCGAAGCGTCAGGTCGCCGCATGGGGATTGTGGGACTGGGGGTCCGCCGCCTTCAACGCGGTCATCCTGACGTTCGTTTTCTCGGTGTACCTGACCGACGCAGTGGGCGTCGACCTCCCCGGCTCGATCTCGGCGACAAGTTGGTTCAGCTGGTCGGTGGGAATTGCCAGCGTGTTCATCGCGCTGTTGGCTCCGGTGACCGGACGTCAGCAGGACAACAGCGGAACCCGCAAGCGGTCTCTGTTCGTGCTCACGGCGCTCACCGTCGCCACGATGGCCGGACTGTTCTTCGTTCGCGACGACTACCACTACCTGTGGCTCGGACTCGTGCTCCTCGGTCTCGGTTCGATCTTCTTCGAGCTGGCGCAGGTGCCGTACACCGCCATGCTGCGTCAGGTCTCCACCCCGGACAACATCGGTCGAGTGTCCGGCTTCGGTTGGGCCATGGGGTATTTCGGCGGAATCGTGCTGTTGCTCATCTGCTACCTGGGCTTCATCGCCGGCGACGGTGACACGCGCGGACTGTTCGGCATCACCACGGACGGTGGCCTGAACATCAGAATCGTCGCGCTGGTGGCGGCAGTGTGGCTGGCGGCCTTCGCCATTCCCGTGTTCTTCGCCGTGCCCGAGCTTCCGGCCACCGCGGCCAAGGTGAAGCGGGCAGGCGTGGTCGAGTCCTACAAAGCCTTGGGCCGTGACCTCAGGGACCTGTGGCGCACCGACAGGCGGACCGTCTACTTCCTCATCGCGAGTGCCCTCTTTCGTGACGGCCTGGCCGGGGTGTTCACCTTCGGAGCAGTTCTCGCGGTGTCGGTCTACGGAATCGGATCGGCCGACGTCCTGCTGTTCGGTGTCGCGGCCAACGTCGTCGCCGCCATCGGGGCGATCCTGGCCGGCCGCATCGACGACACGGTGGGCCCCAAGAAGGTCATCGTGTGGTCCCTGACGCTCATGATCGTCGCGGGCCTGGTTCTGCTCGCCGTGTCCGGACCCACGATGTTCTGGATCTTCGGACTGATGCTGTGCGTGTTCGTCGGCCCGGCGCAGTCGTCCGCGCGTACCTTCCTCACCCGCATCACCCCGCCCGGACGCGAAGGGCAGATGTTCGGGCTGTACGCGACCACCGGTCGGGCCGTCTCGTTCCTCTCGCCCGCGCTGTTCGGGTTCTTCGTGTTCGTGTTCGACGCCGATCGAGCAGGAATCCTCGGCATCGTGTTGGTGCTGGCGATGGGTCTGATCGCAATACTCAAAGTGGCTGCGCCACAGGGCGATCTAGCGCGGGTGACCTAGCGCGCGTTCGGCCCGATCCGATCACGGATGGCGTCGGCCAGCGCGCCGGGGGAATCCTCGGGAATCCAGTGGCTGCCCTCGAGCTCGACGAACCGGTAGTCCGCATGCACCCATTCGTGGCATCGCTCGACCCCCGCGCGCCCGATCGCGGTGTCGCCGTTGCTCCACACGAACGTGGTCGGCACCGTCACCGCAGGCAGGTCGGCGAAATCGCGAGTCATGGCCCGGTACCAGTTCAATCCGGCTGTCAGGCCGTCCCTGGTACCGACCACCGGCAGGTACGCGTCGACGATCGAGGGGTCCTTCGCGCCGTCGAACATGGCCCTGAGGCGACGGCAATCGTCTGCCAGCAGTAGATCTTCCGCCCTCCCGGCCTGGCGTAGTAGGCCGATGTAGCTTCCGCGCAGTTTCTGGTCGTCGTCGTGCGCCAGTGCCCAGCCATAGGCGCCCGGATGGGGAACCGAGACGGTGACCAAGCTCCGCACCCGATCCGGTCGACGAGCCGCGACGGCCCACGCGACCACCGATCCCCAGTCGTGTCCGACGAGATGCGCCGACTCGACGTCCAGGGCATCGAGGATGCCGATCGCATCGTCCACCAGGTGTCCGATCCGATAGTCCTGCACCGCAGGAGGTCTCGCGTCGGGGGAGTACCCACGCTGGTTCGGGACGATCAGTCGAAAGTTGTCACGGGCCAACGCGTCGGCGACGCGGGTCCAGCTGGCCGACGTGGTGGGCCAGCCGTGCAGCATCAGCACCGGGATGCCGTCGTCGGGTCCGTAGGTGTCGACGTCGAACGTCAGGCTGCCAAGCGGGATACGCACGGCCCCAGGGTAGACCGCGGCCAACCTGAAGCCGCCGGAGATCAACCTGCTCGGGGTTCCCATTTGCTCATGCCGAGCATGATCACGCGGAGCTGTCGTTCGGCGCGGGAAATGATGTCGCGTTCGGCCGCGCTACCCGGCCGAGCCAGATCCAGCAGATCCACAACTGTCCCCAGCATGGTGTTGACGATGAGGCTCGCGCACATCTCGAGGTCGTCGACGCTCCAGTCGTCGAGCCCGGGCATCCGGGAGAGGTCGATGGTGAGCTCGCTGACCAGCAGACGAAGTTCGGTGTCGATGGCGCGGCGTACTTCGACGACGCCGCCGTACCGCTCGCGGGTCAGGAAACGGAACCGGTCGTCGTGGGCGTGGACCTGCCGGACCAGGATGGCGAGCGACTCGCGCGCGTTCTTTGTCGACGGTGTGCGACGAGCATCGCGGAGCATGTGCCGTAGTACCCGCATGCTGTCCTCGACGACCGCGATACCCAGGTCTTCCATCGAGGCGAAGTGCCGGTAGAACGCGGTCGGCACGATACCGGCGGTGCGCGCCACCTCGCGCAGACTGACGCTGGCGAAGTTCCGCTCGGCGATCAGCTCGAGCGTGCTGTCGACCAGCGACTGCCGGGTGCGCTCCTTGCGCTCCGCACGACTGACGGTCTCGGCCATGTAATGAGTGTATGCGTGTACACCCACAGGTTGTGAACCATCCCCGTGTCACACCAGGTAGGGCGGCGTGACGGTGCTCACATTGGCATTGAAAGCAGCACGTCCGGGCTGGCACACTCTTTCCAGTGCACGCTTGTGCACTGAAACACGAAACGAAGTGGAGGCTGACGTGACACTCGCTCCCGAATCACCGGCTCGGGGCCGTAGCAGGCTGCTCTCGCTCTTCGAGGCGATGACTGCGCCTCACCGCGTCGACCGGTACCTCGAACTCGTCGACCCGATGCTGTCGGTCGACGAGATGCGTGCCGAGGTGACCGAGGTGCGCCGTCAGACTCCGGACACCGTGACCCTGACGCTTCGGCCCACTCGGCACTGGAAGGGCTTCGAGGCCGGGCAGTTCGTCCAGATCGGCGTGGTCGTCGACGGCATCCGCCAGACGCGGTGCTACTCGCCGGCGTGCTCGCAGCGTCGTGACGACGGCCAGATCGAACTGACGATCAAGGCTCAGAAGGATGGGATCGTCTCCCAGCACCTCAACGCGCACGCCACGCCGGGCCTGGTCGTCAGCCTCGAGCAGGCGTCGGGAACGTTCACGCTTCCGTCCCCACTGCCGGAGAACGTCCTCCTGATCAGCGGCGGCAGCGGCGTCACTCCCGTGATGTCCATGCTGCGCACGCTTGTCGACGACGGGTACGCCGGGCGCGTCGCCTTCCTGCACTACGCGTACACCGAAAAGGACGTGCCGTACCGCCAAGAGCTCGAGTCGATTGCGGCGCAGCACGACAACGTCGACGTCTACTTCGCGTACACCGATCAGGAAGACGGTGGCGACCTGCACGGATTCTTCGACACCGAGCACCTCGGCGCCGTCGCACCCTGGCACACCGATGCGCACACGTTCCTCTGCGGGCCTCCCGGCCTCATGAAGGGCGTCTCCGGGATCTTCGACGAGCTGGGCCTCGCCGAGCTGCTGCACACCGAGGAGTTCGTGACCGCTCCTGCCGCGGCGGACGAGGACGCCACCGGAACGGTGTCCTTCTCCGCATCGGACGTCATCGCGGAGAACTCGGGCACCACGCTGCTCGAGCAAGCCGAATCCGCCGGCCTCACACCGGAATACGGCTGCCGCATGGGTATCTGCTTCACCTGCACGTCGGTCAAGAAGTCCGGCTGCACCAAGAACATCAAGTCGGGCGAGGTCGATTCGGATCCCGACTCGCACATTCAGCTTTGCGTGTCGGTACCTGTCGGCGACGTCGACATCGACATCTGAACCACCACCTACTTACAGGAGGAACCATGTTCGGACTTCCCTTGCCCACCTTCTCGATTCCCTTCCTCACCGGAGGCTCGGATCGCACCGAGGAGAAGAAGCAGAACGACGGCCCCGTCGTGCTGTCCTACGAGGACGTCGAGGAGCTCGGTCGCGAGCTCGACGAGCTGCGCGCACGGACGGTCGCCTCGCTCGGCGACGAGGACCGCGAGTACATCTACAAGATCATCAAGGCTCAGCGCGGGCTCGAGGTCACCGGGCGCGGCCTGATGTACCTCAGCTTCTTCCCGCCGGCGTGGCTCGCCGCAGTCGGCGCGCTCAGCCTGTCCAAGATCCTGGACAACATGGAGATCGGCCACAACGTGATGCACGGCCAGTACGACTGGATGCGTGAGCCGGGCCTGAACTCGCGCACCTTCGAGTGGGACACCGCATGCCCCGCCGATCAGTGGCGTCACTCGCACAACTACATGCACCACACCTACACCAACATCGTGGGCATGGACCGCGACATCGGCTACGGCATCCTGCGAATGGACAAGGGCCAGAAGTGGAACCCGTACTACCTGGGCAACCCGGTGTACGCCTTCGCGCTCATGATGCTGTTCGAGTGGGGCGTGATGCTGCACGATCTCGAAGCGGAGAACGTGGTTCAGGGCAAGCGCAAGTGGCACGACGTCAAGCCGCTGATGATCGGTTGGTGGAAGAAGGCCGGGCGTCAGGTGCTCAAGGACTACATCGTGTTCCCGGCGCTGACCGGACCGCTGTTCGTCCCCACTCTGATCGGCAACGCCACCGCTAACATCGTGCGCAACGTCTGGGCCTACTCGATCATCTTCTGTGGCCACTTCCCCACGGGCGTTCAAACATTCAGCCGCGACGAGACGGCTGAGGAAACCCGCGGTCAGTGGTACGTCCGTCAGATGCTCGGCTCGGCCAACATCGAGGGCAGTCCGTTGTTCCACATCATGTCGGGCAACCTGTCGCACCAGATCGAGCACCACCTGTTCCCGGATCTGCCGGCCCACCGTTACCCGGAGATCGCGCCCGAGGTTCGTGCGCTCTGCGAGAAGTACGACCTGCCGTACAACACCGGTGGCTTCTTCCACCAGGTCGGTACTGTGTGGGGCAAGATCTTCAAGATGGCGCTTCCCGATCGCTTCACCGGTCCCGACAAGGAAACCGGCGTGATCATCGAACGCCAAAAAGTCGCAGCCTGAGAGGTTTTGGGATCATGGTCGGCAAATTCGAGCGCAACAAGGACACCATCCAGGAGCTCACCGAGTCCACCGCAGCGCATGTCGGACGGATCGCGGTGATCATTGCGACCGCCGTTGTCGACGTGACCCGCGAGATCGGTGATCTGATCACCGACGGAATCGAGATGCGTGAAGCATCTCGACGGGCAGAGAAGGACGGCCCGCACTTCCAGGTCATCGAAGGAGACTTCGAGGAACGGCGAGGCTGAACCTCACCTGTGCAAACGCCGATGGCGCATCCGGTTTCGGCCGGGTGCGCCATCGGGCGTTTGTCGACTGTCCGCGCGGACCCGACTGTCCGCGCGGACCCAATGTGACGTTCGGTCCATATAGGTGACCGAATGTGTCATTGGGTCGGGCCTGTCAGCTCCCGTTCACGTCGATGCCGACGCGTAGGGATGCGGGTTTCTGCAACGGAAAGGGTGCTGATGGGTCGTTGATCGCCAAGCAGTCCACCAGGATGATGTTGCCCGCGGCGCGTTCGGCAGCCACCGCTTCGTTGCATTGGACCGGGCCATCGAAGAGACTGATCGGGGTGACCTCGTAGTACAGCGGACCGATGTACGTCGGTGCGGCAGAGGCGGTTCCCGCCCCGGCCAAGGCGATACCGGCTGCGCCCGCGGCGGAGGCGAGGGCAACGGCTGCGGCGCGTTTTACCGCGTGCACGGCCTAGCTCCCGAACCTGGCGTTGATACCGATGAGGTTCACGGTGTCGGACCCGAAGATGATCGGCTGCAACGCGCAATTCACCAGGATGATGTCTCCGCGTGCGCGATTGGCGGCGGCACGCTCGGAACACGGGACCGCGTTCGGGTCCAGGTTGAGGGTCGAGAACGTCTCCCAGTAGATCGGTCCGCCCTTCGACGGCTCCACGGCGGCGGACGCCGTTCCGGCGCCGGCCAGCGCGACCCCGACGACCGAAGCGGCGACGATGGTGGCGGATGCTGCGGCGTTGCGAAGTGTGCGATTCATGTGGACTCCCAATTGTTCGAGCGACAAAACATGACGATCGGTTTGTCGCCGCGAATGAGACATTCGTTACACTCGGTAACTAGTTTCTGATTCAACGAAATGGCTCTGATGATTGGAAGCCATTCATTGGTGGTGCCCCCGGCAGGATTCGAACCTGCGACCAAAGGATTAGAAGGCCTTTGCTCTATCCCCTGAGCTACGGAGGCGCGTGGGGCGTGGTGAGTCTAGCGGGAACCCATGTGGTCGACGTGCGCACACCTCGCCGCGGCCGGGGAGAGCGACGCCACTACACCGTGTCGTGCGCCCGCTCTACTCTGGAGACATGGCTACCACCGAACTTCCACGGAACGAGTCTGCGAGGACGTCCGAGCCTCGCAGCGGTTCGTTCGGTGTCTTCGTCAGCGCCGGTCTGATCGCGGCTGTCGTCGCGGTGCTGGTCGTCGCGCTGTCGGCGTCGCAAGCTCTCGTACTCCTCGGCATCCCCGATCCGGGCCCGGTCACCACCTACGGGGTGTCGGCGGTCCGTGCGCTCGGTGAGGTGGCGGCCGTCATCACCATCGGATCATTGCTGTTGGCGGCGTTCTTCGTGCCGCCGCAGAAATCGGGTGTTCTCGACGTCGACGGGTACCGCGCGGTCCGCACGGCCTCGTCCGCCGCTGTCGTGTGGGCGGCGTGCGCCCTCGTCCTGGTGCCGCTGACTCTCTCGGACACGTCGGGTCAGCCGCTGTCGGTCGCCCTGAACCCCACCAATCTGTGGACCGGCCTGGGCCAGGTCGAGATCGCGAGTGCGTGGCGCTGGACCGCGGTGGTCGCGATCGTGCTGGCCATCGCGTCGCGAGCCGTGCTGCGGTGGGCGTGGACGCCGGTTCTCCTCGCCGTGGCCATCGGATCGTTGATGCCGCTGGCCGTCACCGGGCACTCCTCGGCGGGCGGATCCCACGACCTCGCGACCAACTCTCTGATCCTTCACCTGGTGGGTGCGTCGCTCTGGGCGGGCGGCTTGTTCGCGTTGCTCGCGCACGCTCGGCGCCGCGGGGCCTACACCGACGTCGCCGCCCGACGCTTCTCGCTGGTCGCCACCGTGTGTTTCGTGGTGATGGCGGTGAGCGGGGTGATCAACGCGCTGGTGCGCGTCCCGCTGGGCGATCTGTTCACCTCGACCTACGGCAAGTTGGTGATCGCGAAGGTCGTCGCCCTGATCGTTCTCGGAGTGTTCGGGTACGTCCAGCGCCAACGTGCGTTGCCGGCGCTCGCCGCCGATCCGTCGTCGCGCGCCAACCTCATTCGGTTCGCCGGCGCCGAGGTTCTGGTGTTCGCGGCCACCATCGGGCTCGCGGTCGGACTCGCGCGCACACCACCGCCCGCAGACGCGAACCTGAATCTGACCATCACCGAGGTCGAGATGGGCTACAACCTGGACGGGCCGCCGACACTGGCGCGCCTGCTGTTCGACTGGCGTTTCGATCTGATCTTCGGCACGGCCGCCATCGTGATGGCCGCGCTGTACCTGTACGGGGTGTACCGCATGCGAGCCCGCGGCGACGCGTGGCCGCTCGGGCGAACCATCGCCTGGGTTCTCGGCTGCCTCGTGATGCTGTTTTCCACATCCTCCGGTGTCGGCCGATACTCCATGGCGCAGTTCAGCGTTCACATGGGAGCGCACATGGCGCTGTCCATGCTCGCGCCCGTTCTGCTCGCGCTCGGCGGTCCGATCACGCTGGCGCTGCGCACGTTGCGCCCCGCCGGCAAGGACGGCATTCCGGGTCCGCGCGAATGGATCCTCGACGCTTTGCACAGCCCGGTGTCGAGGTTCTTCACCCAACCGCTGGTGGCGGCGGTCATCTTCGTCGGCGGCTTCTACGCGCTGTACCTCGGCGGGATCTACGGGTCGGTCGTCGACTCGCACACGGCGCACCTGCTGATGAACGCCCACTTCTTGCTCAGCGGCTACCTGTTCTACTGGGTCGTGATCGGCGTGGACCCGGCGCCGCGACGTCTGTCGCCGGTGACCAAACTGGCAATGGTGTTCGGCTCCTTGCCTTTCCACGCCTTCTTCGGTGTCGCCCTGATGAGCACGGACGCGGTCATGGGACAGGTGTTCTTCCGCGGACTGTCTCTGCCGTGGAACACCGACCTTCTGGCCGATCAGCGGCTCGGCGGCGGAATCGCCTGGGCGACCGGCGAGATTCCGTTGGTGCTCGTGATGCTCGCCTTGCTGGTGCAGTGGTCACGGTCGGACCGCAAGGAAGCGGTACGCATGGACCGCGCAGCGGACCGAGACGACGACGCTGCGCTCGCAGCGCACAACGCCATGTTCAAGGAACTCGCGCGACGCGAGCGCGAAGGACGTTAGTCCGTCAGAAGACGGGGCCGCGGAACACCAAACCGCGAAGCGCGACGAAGCGCACACCGCCGACGACAGCCGTCACGGTGACCACCACCGCCGCGGCAACGACGTCGCTCGCGGACGGTAGTAGAAGTCCCAACGCGGCGATGGCGGCGGTGGTGGCCACGAGGCCGACGAGTGCGAGGCCGCCCGCCTCCCACTGAGCCGTGAACCAGCCGACACGATCGGCGGCGTGGAACGTCAGTCGCCGGTGCAACTCGTTGGCGAGGACCGTGCTGCTCACGGCGCCGACGCCGTTGGCGACGAGAGACCCCTCGGGGCGCATCAGCAAGAAGACGACCACATAGAGGATGTTGCTGGCGCCGCCGACCATCGCGAACCGAATCAGTTGCGCCAGTGCGCGATCGCTGTCCAGGCGCTCGAGGGTGTGGGCGAGCGGCCGCGTCACGGAGGTCATCGGGCACGCTCGTGCAATGCCTGCTTTGCGCACGCGATCTCGTCCTGAGTGAAGGCGCGTCCCGGCAGAGTGGTCTTGCGGTCGTGGCGCTCGCGCAGCCCGTCGATGACGATCGTGAAATAGCGCCGCCAATTGTCCGGGTCCACGGCGGCGGTGCATTCGGTGGCGGCACCGATCATGTGGATGAGCGGGAAGAAATCGGTGGCAGAGACATCGCTGCGCAGATCACCGGATTGCTTGGCTCGGTTGATGATTTGGTCGACGAGCGGATCGAGCTTCGCCTTGACCGCGGCCACTTTCGCGAAACCGTCGTCGCTACCCAGCACGATCTCTGCCAGTCCGCGGTTCATCGACATGCCCTCACAGACGCAGCCCAGGAAGTCCACCATGGCATCCCAGGGTCGCTCGCTGTCGAGGATGGTTCGTGCACGGCCGAGGAGATCTTCGAAACGCTGCTCGAAGACGCCGTCGATCAGTTCCTGCTTGTTGGCGAATCTGCGGTAGACGGTGCCGACGCCCACGCCGGCGTGGGCCGCGACGTCGTCGAGCGTGATGTCGATGCCGCGGGTCGCAAAAAGTTCGGCTGCCGCGTCGACGATCCGGCGCTTGTTGCGCTCGGCGTCCGCGCGGAGGGGGCGGTTCACCGTGTCCGGGTTCACAGTCACGTTTGTCCTGTTTCCAAAAATAAGCGGAGGAGGTTCCTCCACATAGCTGCTACTATCTTGCTTAACCGGAGGATACTCCTCCGCATAGACAACTCGAGGACCCGATGTCCACATCACCCACTGAGAGAGTCGACATACCGCCGGCGCTCGACGCACCCGAAAAGCACTCGAACACCCGCTGGTTCATCCTCGGTGTGCTCGGTCTCGCGCAGCTCATGGTCGTCCTGGACGCGACCGTCGTGAACATTGCCCTTCCCGCCGCGCAGCTCGATCTCGGCTTCGACAACGCCGACCGGTCGTGGGTCGTCACGTCCTACGCACTGGCCTTCGGCAGCCTGCTGCTTCTGGGCGGTCGGCTCAGCGATCTCTTCGGTCGTCGCACCACGTTCCTGACCGGCCTGGTCGGCTTCGCGGTGATGTCCGCGGTCGGCGGCGCTGCCGTGAACTTCGGCATGCTGGTTGCAGCGCGCGCAGGTCAGGGCATCTTCGGTGCCCTGCTCGCACCGGCGGCTCTGTCGTTGCTCGCCACCACCTTCACCGATCCGAAGGAACGTGCCAAGGCATTCGGCATCTTCGGTGCCGTGGCCGGTGGCGGCGGCGCGATCGGTCTCCTCCTCGGAGGCGTACTCACCGAGTGGGCCAACTGGCGCTGGAGCCTGTACGTCAACCTGATCTTCGCCGCCGTGGCGTTCGTCGGCGCATTCCTGCTCCTCGAGAGGCACAGCAACTCAGGGCACCGTCCCAAGCTGGACATCCCCGGAACGGTCACCGTGTCGGCAGCGTTGTTCTCGATCGTCTACGGCTTCGCACACGCCGAGTCCGACGGGTGGGCGGACGCCGTCACCATCGCGTTCCTCGCGGTCGGCGTGGTCCTGCTCGGAGTGTTCGTCTACCTGCAGAACCGCGTCGAGCATCCGCTTCTGCCCTTGCGCATCGTTCTCGATCGCACTCGCGGTGGTTCGTTCCTCGCCATGTTCATCACCGGCACCGGCATGTTCGCAGTGTTCCTGTTCCTGACGTACTACCTGCAGAACACGCTCGGCTACACCCCGATCACCACCGGGTTCGCCTTCATGCCCATGATCGGGTCGCTGATCGTGACCGCCACGGTGGCGACTTCCGTCGTGTTGCCGCGCTTCGGACCGCGCAATCTGATGACGGGCGGTCTGATCATCGCGGCGATCGGCATGGCCCTGCTGACGCGCATCACCCTCGACAGCCACTACGCGTCGCACATCCTGCCGTCGCTGGTGATCATGGGAATCGGTTTGGGCGCCACGTTCGCGCCGGCCATGCAGGGCGCCATTTCCGGTGTCAGCGCGGATGATTCGGGCGTCGCCTCGGCAACGGTGAACACGATGCAGCAGATCGGTGGCTCCATCGGGACGGCCCTGCTGAGCACCATCGCGGCGTCGGCGGGCACGAGCTACGCGGCCGCGCACATGGGGTCGGTCACCGACGCGGCGGGCGCCGCGCTCCTTCAGTCCAACGCCGAGGTCGCGAGCTACACCACCACGTTCTGGTGGTCGTCGGGCATCTTCCTGCTCGGTGCACTCGTCGCTGCCGTGCTGGTGCGTCCCGGCAAGTTGGCGGACGCGGCCGAGGGTGCCGTCGTCGTCGGGCACTGATCTTCTGCTCGAAACAGGATCCGGTGCGCCCGACCACTTCACATGTGGTCGGGTGCGCCGGATCTTTCCTGTATGCGGTCCAGAAGCGAGCGGAGTTGGTCGCGCTCGGCCGGGTCGAGAACGTCGAAGAGGTCGGACGACGTCCGGTGGCGCACGGCTGCCAGTTCGTCCGCCAACGAGCGTCCCGCATCGGTCAGTTCGACCAGGACTGCACGACGGTCGGCCGGGTCGGACCGGCGCGCGACGTATCCGGCCTGCTCGAGCGCGTCGATCACGTCGGTGGCCGAGCGCGGCACGATGTGCAGCCGTTCCGCCAGGTAACCCGGTCGGACCGGTTCGCCGGCGCGGGCGAGGACGCGCATCGCGCGACTGTGCGACGGCGACAGCCCGAACGGTTCGAGAGCGGCCATCTGTCGACGCCGGATGTCGCGCGCAACGGCCATGAACGAATCCGACAGGTCGCGGTCGCGGGAATGCATGCGTCGAGTCTAGCGTTGTGTCGGTCAGCCTCATAATGAGGTAACCTCGCAATAACCTTCAGGAGGTTCTCGTGACAGCACCCTTCACTCGAGATTCACACGACCCCGCGCCGCTGCGCCGCGTCGTCGCACTCTTCCGTCCGTACCGTCCTCAGATCGCGCTGACCTCGCTGGTGATCGTGATCAGCGCCATCGTCGCGCTGGGGTCACCGCTACTTCTCCGCGACATGCTCGATCACGCCATTCCGAACGCCGACGTCACCCTGGTGACGCTTCTCGCCGCGGGCATGATCGCCATCGCCGTCGTCACCAGTGTCCTCGGCGTCGCCGTGACCTGGATGTCCAACAGCATCGGTCAGAAACTGATGCACCAGCTGCGTGTGTCCGTCTACACGCACCTGCAGCGACAGTCCCTCGGCTTCTTCGCGCGGACTCGCACCGGTGAGGTGCAGTCGCGCATCGCCAACGACATCGGCGGAATGCAGTCGGTGGTCACCAACACGGCCACCTCGATCGCACAGAACGCCACCACCGTCGCGGCCACCGTCGTCGCCCTGTTTGTTCTCGACTGGCGTCTCGCCATCTTCTCGCTGGTGATTCTTCCGGTGTTCGTGCGGATCGCCCGCAAGATCGGCGACGAGCGCCGCCGCATCTCCGGAACTAGGCAGCGGCTGCTCAGCGACCTGTCCGTGCAGGTCGAGGAATCGCTGTCGGTCAGCGGAATTCTGCTGGGCAAGACCACGGGCGCGTCCAAGGCGCTCACCGACAGGTTCACCTCTCGGTCCACCGAAGTTGCCGACGTCGAGCTGGCGTCGATGATGGCCGGAAAGTGGCGCATGGCCACCATGTCGATCAGCTTCGCCGCAATGCCCGCACTCGTCTACTGGTTCGCCGGCTTGACCATCGGACACGGAAACACCATCACCGTCGGCACTCTCGTCGCCTTCACCACCCTGCAGACCCAGCTCTTCCGGCCCACCATGATGCTGCTGAACACCGGAGTCGAAGTGCAGAGTTCTCTCGCGCTCTTCGGTCGTGTTTTCGAGTACCTCGACCTGCCGGTGGAGATCGACGAGCCGGCGCGCGCCGCAACCGTGACCGACGTGCGCGGCGAGTTGGCCTTTCGCGGCGTCGGCTTCACCTACCCGAGCGCGAGCACGCCCACGCTCACCGACATCGACCTCACGGTCCCTGCGGGAAGCACCCTCGCCGTGGTGGGCGAAACCGGCTCCGGCAAAACCACCCTCGGGTACCTCACCGCCAGGCTGTACGACCCCACGGTCGGCTCCGTCACCGTCGACGGCGTGGACCTGCGGGACATGTCGCTCGACACGGTGTCGAGCCTGGTGGGCGTCGTCTCGCAGGAGACGTACCTCTTCCACGCGTCGATCCGCGAGAACCTTCGGTTCGCGAAGCCGGATGCGACGGACGACGAGATCGAACAGGCCGCCCGGACCGCGCAGATTCACGAGTTCATCACCGCTCTCGACGACGGGTACGACACGGTGGTCGGCGAGCGGGGATACCGATTCTCCGGTGGCGAGAAGCAGCGACTGGCGATCGCGCGCACGGTACTTCGCAACCCGCCGATCCTCGTCCTCGACGAGGCGACCAGCGCGCTCGACAACGCCACCGAACGCGCACTGCAGGACGCCCTGGACACCTTGATGGTGGGCCGCACGACTGTGGTTGTCGCGCACAGGCTTTCGACGGTACGTAATGCCGATCGCATCATGGTGCTCGATCACGGCCACGTCGCGGAGTCGGGGACGCACGACGAGCTCGTCGATCGCGGCGGCCGCTACGCCACCCTGCTGTCCTCGTCCGGTGAGCTGGCCGCGGCATAGATTGCGTTTCGGCGCAACACCCTTCGCGGAATCTGTGGACAACCGTCGACGGTTGTCCACAGTTCGTCGTCGACCCCCTCGGCGGCGCTTCGGGACTCACATACTCGAAGCCTGCCGATTCGATCCTCTCGAGTCGGACCGACGAGAGGTAACAGACATGTACGAGTCCTACATGACCGTGGTGGGGCAGATCATCACCAACCCGGTCAAACGCATCACCAACACCGGCGCCGAGGTCTACAGCTTCCGCATGGCCAGCAACGCGCGCCGTTTCGACCGCGACACAGGGGAGTGGGTGGACAACGGCACCCTCTACGCGTCGGTCAACTGCTGGAACAAGTTGGTGGCGAACGTCGCCGGCTCGGTGATGCGGGGAGACCCGATCATCGTGCACGGAATCGCCAAGACCAACGAATACGTCACCAAGGAGGGCGTCAGCCGCTCCGACCTCGACATCCGCGCACTCGCCGTGGGACCGGACCTGTCGCGGTGCACGGTGACGATGAATCGCACCAGATCCGCGCCGGTCGAACCGGCGTCGGAGCCGGAACCGTCCGACGACTTCGATTCGGAAGCGGAGCAGTCGGACGAGCGCGAGGGCGTCGGCGTCTGAGGTCGCGGGCGCCCCGACTCCGGCCGAGCCGGGGCGCTCATGGCGGCTCCCGTCAGCGGCTAGACTCTCGGCGAACGCATTACCGCTGCAACACCGCAGGTAAGCGACGAAAAGCAAATTCGAGAGGGACTCGTGGCGGAATTCATTTACACCATGAAGAAGGTGCGCAAAGCGCACGGCGACAAAGTGATCCTGGACGACGTGACCATGAGCTTCCTGCCGGGAGCCAAGATCGGCGTCGTCGGACCGAACGGCGCCGGCAAGTCCTCGATCCTCAAGATCATGGCGGGGATCGATCAGCCCGGAAACGGTGAAGCGTTCCTCGCGCAGGGCGCCACCGTCGGCATCCTGATGCAGGAACCGGAACTCGATGAGACCAAGACAGTCCGCGAGAACGTCGAAGACGGCCTCGGCGAGACCATGGTGCAGCTCAAGCGCTACAACGAGATCGCCGAACTCATGGCTACCGACTACTCGGACGAGCTCATGGAGGAAATGGGCGATCTGCAGGAGAAGCTGGACCACGCCGACGCGTGGGAAATCGACTCGCAGCTCGAGCAGGCCATGGACGCCCTGCGCTGCCCGCCGCCCGACGAGGGCGTCACCCACCTGTCCGGCGGTGAGAAGCGACGCGTCGCGCTGTGCAAGCTCCTGCTCAGCAAGCCTGATCTGCTGCTGCTCGACGAACCGACCAACCACCTCGACGCCGAGTCGGTGCTGTGGCTCGAACAGCACCTCGCCGCGTACTCGGGTGCAATCCTGGCCGTGACTCACGACCGGTACTTCCTCGATCACGTCGCGCAGTGGATCTGCGAGGTCGACCGCGGGCGGCTCTACCCCTACGAGGGCAATTACTCCACCTACCTGGAGAAGAAGGCCGAGCGCCTCGAGGTGCAGGGCAAGAAGGACCAGAAGCTGCAGAAGCGGCTCAAGGACGAGCTGGCATGGGTGCGCTCGGGCGCCAAGGCGCGCCAGGCCAAGAACAAGGCTCGACTCGATCGCTACGACGAGATGGCGGCCGAAGCCGACAAGACACGCAAGCTCGATTTCGACGAAATTCAGATTCCGAACCCGCCGCGTCTCGGCGATGTCGTGGTGGAGGTCAAGAACCTCGACAAGGGCTTCGACGGTCGCGTGCTGATCAAGGATCTGTCGTTCACGTTGCCGCGCAACGGAATCGTCGGCGTGATCGGCCCCAACGGTGTCGGTAAGACGACGCTGTTCAAGACCATCGTCGGGCTCGAGGAGCCGGACGGCGGCGAGGTCAAGATCGGCCAGACGGTTCAGCTGAGCTACGTCGACCAGAACCGCTCGGGAATCGACCCGAAGAAGACGGTCTGGGAGACGGTGTCCGACGGCCTCGACTTCATCGTGATCGGCACTCAGGAGTTCCCGTCGCGCGCCTACATCAGCTCGTTCGGGTTCAAGGGACACGATCAGCAGAAGCCCGCAGGCGTTCTCTCCGGTGGTGAGCGCAACCGCCTCAACCTGGCGATGACACTCAAGCAGGGCGGCAACCTGATCCTGCTCGACGAGCCCACCAACGACCTCGACGTCGAGACGCTCGGGTCGCTGGAGAACGCGCTCGAGGAGTTCCCCGGCTGCGCCGTGGTGATCTCCCACGATCGCTGGTTCCTCGATCGCACGTGCACCCACATCCTCGCGTGGGAAGGCGGCTTCGGCGACAACGAAGCAGCCTGGTACTGGTTCGAAGGCAACTTCGAGGGCTACGAGGCCAACAAGGTGCAGCGACTCGGACCGGACGCAGCGCGCCCGCACCGCGTCACGCACCGCAAGCTCACCAGAGACTGACCGTCGATGTCGGGAGCGAAGTTCACCGCACAACTGCAGGTGCGGTGGGCTGACTCCGACCGCCTCGGCCACGTCAACAACGTCCGGTACGTCGAGTACGCGCAGGAAGCCAGGGTTCAGTTCCTGTCGCGTCTCGGCCACCGCGCTGCCGTCGTGGTGCGCAGGCTCGAGGTCGACTATCTGCATCCGGTCACCGACGACGCCGGTCCGTTGGAGGTGGACGTCTGGGTGACCCGTGTGGGAACGACGAGTTGCAACATTCGGCACGTCCTGAAGAACCGGGAGGGCCGTGTCTGCGCCGAGGTGGTGGCCGTCATGGTCGGTTTCGATGCCGAGACCGAGACGTCGAGACCGTGGTCCGACGCGGAACGTGCGCTGTTCGAGGAGTTTTCGGAGACCGCCGATGTGGGGTGACCGACGCTCCTTTTCGGCACTCAGGCGACTCGCCGCCTGCCTACCTGGAGTCTCCCCGACGGCCGAAGCGTCGCACTAGGCTCGTGTCGGGCGGCCCGCAGCTGCGGCTCGCACGATCAACAAGAGGGTGGGGTCGATGAGTTCGTCGCTAGGGGATGCAGGAGTGCAGCCTGCGGAACGGCCCGACGGTGCAGGAGTGCAGCCTGCGGAACGACCCGACCAAGAGTTCTATTTTCGGCACGTCGATACGGACGACTTCGACTCGATGTGCCGCGCGCCGCGCGACGAGGTCTTCCGTCGGCACCGCGAACTGGCCTCCTCCAGGACTCCGGGGACCCCCGCGGTCCAGGTGTACCGGACGCGCGACAGCGACCTCGGAGCTGCCGTGCAGGTGGTCACCGACGACATGCCCATGCTCGTCGAAGCAGTCACCGGTCTGCTCGGCGATCTGGGGGCGAACATCCTCGAAGTCGTGCATCCGATCGTCTCCGTCACTCGCGGTGACGACGGAACGATCACCGAGATCGGCGACATCGACGCTGCGTCCGCCGACGACGGGGCCACGATCGAATCGTGGATTCACGTTCAACTTCACCCGTCGACGTCCGACGCCGTGCTGTCGTCGATCGAGCAGTCCCTGCCCCGTGTGCTCGCCGACGTGCGCCGCGTCGACGCCGACACCGACGCCATGCAGCGAACCGAGCGCGAGCTGGCGGACCGGTTGGACACCACCGACGCGTCCCAGGACAGCAAGGACGCCGCCGAACTGCTGCGCTGGTTGTCCAAAGGCAACTTCCGGCTGCTCGGTTACCGCCGCTACCGGCTCGAATCGGGTGCCCTGGTCCCTGTTCCAGACTCCGGTCTCGGAATTCTGCGCACCGACACCACGGCCGACGACGTGGACCTGCCGGGACGTATCGACGGCCGCAGCGACCTCCTGGTACTGACGCAGGGATCGAGTTCGGCATCGGTGCACCGGTCGACGTACCCGTACTTCGTCGGGGTCCTCGACCTCGACGACGACGGCAACGAGCTGGGAGAGCACCGCTTCGCGGGAGCGTTCACCATCACAGCGCTGCACGCGAGCGTGCTGGACATCCCCGTCGTCGGGCGGCGGGTTCGCCGCGCCATCGAACGCGCGGGCCACCCCCTCACCTCGTACTCCGGGCAGGCGATGCTCGAGACCGTGCAATCGTTCCCGCGCACCGAACTCTTCTCCGTCGACACCGACACCCTCTACTCCGCCCTCACGGCGGTGGAGGGCATCGGCCTGCGCGGCGACGTTCTGCTGATCCTGCGCCGAGACGGGTACGGACGATTCGTCTCCGCCCTCGTCTACCTTCCGCGCGAGCGCTACACCACTCGGGTACGGCTCGAGATTCGCCGCATCCTGCTCGCCGAACTCGGCGGGGTGTCGATCGACTACACGGCCAGAGTCTCCGAAAGTGCGCACGCACTACTGCATTTCACGGTTCGGTTCGAGCCCGGCTCGCCCGCCGACCCGGATCTGTCCGAGGAGCACCGCAAGCGCCTCGAAGCGATGATCACCGAGGCGACGCGTACGTGGGAGGACTCGCTGCGCACGGCGGCGGACCTCGACACCGTCGTCCCGCCCGACATCGCCGAGCACTACGCCCAGGCGCTGCCGGACGCGTACAAGCAGGACTTCGACGCCACGCGCGCGGTGTCGGACATCGTGCGGGTCCAGCAACTCCCGGACAAGACGATCGACCTGCAGCTCTACCGGCGTACCGATTCCGAAGCAGGCCACTGGCGCTTCTCGCTCTACGTCGCCGGTGACGAGGTCTCCCTCAGCCAGGTGCTCCCGGTGCTGCAGAGTCTCGGAGTCGAAGTCGTCGACGAGCGCCCTTACGCGGTGGTCCGGCCCGACGGATCACGTTGCTGGATCTACGATTTCGGTCTCACCGCCGGCCGAGAGGTGCTGCGCGGGGCGCTCGACCGCGACATCGACGCCGAGCTCGAAGCGGGCGACGAGATGGCCGAACGCGTCAGCCGCCGGTTCAACGACGCGTTCACGGCCGTGTGGTACGGCCGGGCCGAAGCAGACCGCTTCAACGAGCTCGTGCTCCGAGCCGGGTTGGAGTGGCGCCAGACGGTGGTGCTGCGGGCCTACGCAAAGTACCTGCGCCAGGCCGGTTTTCCCTACAGCCAGTTCAACATCGAAGGCGTGCTGCTCGGCAATCCGCGCACCGCGAGCCTGTTGATCGACCTGTTCGAGGCCCAGTTCGAGCCGGACACCGCATCGAGCGATCGCGCCGACGAGCTTGCGACGCAACTGACCTCGCTCATCGACGAGGTCGTCAGCCTCGACGCCGATCGCATTCTGCGGGCGATGTTCGGACTCATTCGCGCGACGCTGCGCACCAATCAGTACGTCGTCGACGATCGCGGTGCACCGCGAGAGTTCCTTTCCCTGAAGTTCGATCCGCGGGCCATCGACGAATTGCCCAAGCCCAGGCCGCGATTCGAGATCTTCGTCTACTCGCCCCGCGTCGAAGGCGTTCACTTGCGGTTCGGTGCCGTCGCACGCGGAGGCTTGCGCTGGTCGGATCGACGCGAGGACTTCCGGACCGAGGTGCTCGGACTCGCCAAGGCGCAGGCGGTCAAGAACGCAGTCATCGTTCCCGTCGGCGCCAAGGGTGGGTTCGTGGTGAAGCGTCCGCCCACCGCGACCGGTGACGCCGCCGTCGATCGGCAGGCAACCGCCACGGAGGGACGTGCCTGCTACCGATTGTTCATCGCCGGCCTGCTGGACGTGACCGACAACCTCGACCGCTCCACCGGCGCCACCATCCCGTCGCAGCGCGTCGTGCGCCGCGACGGAGACGACTCCTACCTCGTCGTCGCTGCCGACAAGGGAACCGCGACGTTCTCCGACCTCGCCAACGAAGTGTCGGCCGAATACGACTTCTGGCTGGGCGACGCGTTCGCCTCGGGCGGATCGGTCGGGTACGACCACAAAGCGATGGGCATCACCGCCAAGGGCGCGTGGGAGAGCGTCAAGCGGCACTTCCGTGAGCTCGGCGTGGACACGCAGACAGAGGATTTCACCGCGGTCGGGATCGGCGACATGAGCGGCGACGTGTTCGGCAACGGAATGCTTCTCAGCGAGCACCTGCGCATCGTGGCCGCGTTCGACCATCGGCACATCTTCCTCGATCCGACGCCGGATGCGGCACGGTCGTTCGCGGAGCGGTCCAGGATGTTCGAGCTGCCCCGCTCGTCGTGGGCCGACTACGACACGTCCCTGATCAGCGACGGAGGCGGGGTGTGGGAACGCACGCGCAAATCCGTCCCGATCAGCGCCGCCGCCCGTGAGGCGCTCGGTCTGGCCGACGACGTCACCGCTCTGTCACCACCGGAGCTGATGCGCGCGATCCTGAAGGCGCCCGTCGACCTGCTGTGGAACGGAGGTATCGGCACGTACATCAAGGCGCGGACCGAGTCCGACGCCGACGTGGGGGACAAGTCCAACGACGCGGTGCGCGTCAACGGTGCCGACATTCGCGCCAAGGTCGTCGGCGAGGGCGGCAACCTCGGGGTGACCGCGCTGGGCCGCATCGAATACGCGTCCGCCGGCGGCAAGATCAACACCGACGCCGTGGACAACTCGGCCGGCGTCGACTGCTCCGACCACGAGGTCAACATCAAGATCCTCCTCGACACACTGGTTCATTCCGGTGAGCTGGCCGAGAGCGAACGCAACACGCTGCTCGCGTCGATGACCGACGAGGTCGGCCGATTGGTGTTGTGGGACAACGTCGCTCAAAACGATCTGCTGGGAACGTCCCGGTCGGACGCGCCCGCGCTGATCAGTGTGCACGCACGTCTGATCGAGGACATGGTGACCAGAACGGGTCTCGACCGGGAACTCGAGGTACTCCCGTCCACGGCCGAGATCGCTCGGCGTGAACAGCGGGGCGCCGGCCTCACCTCACCCGAGCTCGCGACGTTGATGGCACACGTCAAGCTGTCGCTGCAGGAGGAGTTGGTGGCGACCGATCTGCCGGACAGCGAGGTGTTCGCGGGTCTGGTCTCGGACTACTTCCCCGAACCGCTGCGGGAACGGTTCGCCACGTCGATCAAGGCGCATCCGCTGCGCCGCGAGATCGTCGCGACTCGGATCGCCAACGAGACGGTCGACTTCGGCGGAATCACCTACGCCTTCCGGTTGGCGGAGGACTCCGGCGTCGGTGCGACCGACGCCGTGCGCGCGTTCACCGCGACCACGCAGATCTTCGGGATGCGGGACCTGTGGACCGCCATCGCGCAGACGCCCATGCCCACCGCGGCGTCGGACCTGCTGACGCTCGAATCTCGCCGGCTGCTCGACCGCGGATCGCGGTGGCTGCTGTCGAATCGCCCGCAGCCGATCGCGGTGGGAGCGGAAATCACGCGGTTCGCCCGCAAGGTGCAGGCGCTGTCGCCCTCGATCCCGGAGTGGTTGCAGGGCAGGCAGGCTCGCGGTAACGAGATCCGGGCGCAGGTCGCGATCGACGCCGGGGCACCGAAAGACCTGGCGCTACGCATCTACCGACTGCTCGACGTGTTCTGCCTGCTCGACGTCATCGAGTCGAGCGATATCGGCGGCTACGACGCCGCCGACGTCGCCAAGTTGTACTTCGCACTCGACGAGCACCTCGGCGTCGACTGGCTGCTCTCGGCGGTGTCCGGCCTCGAACGCGGTGACCGCTGGCATGCGTTGGCGCGCTTGGCTTTGCGCGACGACCTGTACGCGTCTCTGCGGTCGCTCACCCTCGACGTGCTGGCGGGCGGTGAACCGGGGGAGACGCCCGCAGAGATGATCGCGGAGTGGGAAGCGAGCAACGCGTCCCGGCTGTCGCGCGCGCGTACCGCGTTGCGGGAGATCGGTGAGTCCGGGACGCTGGATCTGGCGACGCTGTCCGTCGCCGCCGGTCAGGTGCGCAGCATGGTGCGCGGCGCCGGAAGTCGTTCGGAGGCGGCGCGATGACCGAACGGGTGGGTTATCACTGCGCGGTGGAGGTGCGGTGGTCGGACATGGACGTCTACCAACACATCAACCACGCTCGAATGGTGACGCTCCTCGAAGAGGCGCGCATTCCGTGGCTGATGGCGGACGGTGTTCCCACCGCGTCGCTGCGCAATTCCGCGGTGATCGCCGACCTCCACGTCCGATACCGGGGGCAACTGCGCCACCAGGATTCGCCACTGGACGTGTTCATGTGGACGTCGAAGGTGCGCGCGGTCGACTTCACCGCGAACTACGAGGTGCGCCCGCACGGAGCGCCGATGTCGTCGGCGCCGGCCATCGTGGCGTCCACCCAGATCGCGACGTTCGACATCGACACCCAGCGGTTGCGCCGGTTGACCACCGAGGAACGCGAGTACCTGCTCCGGTGGCAGACGGAGTGACCGCCCTGGCCGAGCGATCCCTGTGCGTGCCGTCGGCGAGCGATCGGGACGACCTGGCGGCCTTTCTGCGCCGGGCGATTCGGCTGGACCAGGCCGCCGTCGTACGGCTGCGGCGCCGGGGCACCGACCGCGTCGAAGCGTGGACGGCCACCGGGTTCGACGTTCTGGCTGTGCGGGTGGTCGCCGGCACTCTGGCTCCGGCGGACACGACCGCGGCGGCCGACACGGTGCTCGAGGCGGTGCAGAGCGCGGGCACTTCGCCCTTCGCCCTGGGCTTTTCGATGGATTCGGTGTGGAAGGGGGTCCTGCCGCCCGAGGGCGGATTCGCACACGTCGACGACGTTCCGGCCAAGGTGCTCGTGGACCTCGCGAAGCGTGGGGTCGAACTCGCCTCCGAGCACAGCCAGGGCCCGCCGGTGTCGTTGCTCGATCAGGACGTGCTCGAGGTGGTGGGCGACGGTGGGCGCGCGGCCATTCCGATGCGCATGGTGTTCGCGCTCAACGCGATGGGGTTCGCACCGGACGCCGCAGGCGAGGCCGTGCGGGTCCGCACCGGCCGCTCGTGGCTTCGGTTGGACGCCCGGTACGGGTCCGTCGCCGTCAACCGGGCTGCCACACTCCCGCTGAGCGTCCGGTAATCACTGCAGGCGTTCGCTGATCACACCAGCCACGCGGCCGAATTGGGTGCGAGGCGCCCGTCTTCGGTCGGTGCGCTGGCCAGGAGCAGCTCGCCCGGGGGAAGCGGGATGGGCTCGTCCGTCGTGTTCAGTGCGCAGATCAGACCGCCGCGGCGCCGGAAGGCCAGGCATCCCGGCGGACTTCCGTACCAGTCGAGGCCGCTGTGCATGAATTCCGTTCGTGCGGAACGAAGTTCGATGGCCGTGCGGTACAGGTTGAGAATGGAATCGACGTCTTCGAGCTGCACTGCGACGGTCGACGACGCCCATTCGGCCGGGATGGGCAGCCACGTGTTCGCGCTCGTGGAGAACGCGAACGGCGGGGTGTCGCCCTCCCACGGAAGCGGCACGCGGCACCCGTCGCGTCCACGCTCGGTGTGGCCGGACCGTTCCCAGACCGGATCCTGGAGCACCTCGTCCGGGAGATCGGCATTCGGGAGTCCTAGCTCGGATCCGTTGTACACGAACGGGACTCCCGGTAGAGCGAGCATGAACAGCGCCATCGCCCTGGCCCGGAGAAGGCCGGTCGCGCCGTCGCCGTAGCGGGTGACCTCGCGGGTGATGTCGTGGTTGGACAGGGTCCAGGTGGGAGTGCCGCCGACCGCGTCGACCGCCGCGAGGGAATTGTCCACCGCGTCGCGGATCTGATCTGCATCGAACGCGGCTTCGGCGAGACGGAAGTTGAACCCGAGGGTCAGCTCGTCCGGCCGGAGGTACTCACCGAATCGTTGGTTGTCCTCGACCCAGATCTCTCCCACCGTCATCGCGCCGGGGTATTCGTCGATGACCCTGCGGATTCCGCGGTGGATCTCGTGCACGGCCTCGTTGTTGAAGCGGGGGTCGTTGTCGTCGTTCTTGAGCAGTTCGTTGACCGAGAGGTCCATGTCGGGCAGCCCGGCCGGCTTGGCCATACCGTGTGCGACGTCGATGCGGAATCCGTCGACCCCGCGGTCGAGCCAGAAGCGCAGTGTCCGCGCGAGGTCCTCGGCAACCTCCGGATTGTCCCAGTTCAGATCCGGCTGCTCGGGAGCGAACAGGTGGAGGTACCACTGTCCTTGCTCGCCGGACGGCTCGACGATGCGAGTCCACGCGGGCCCGCCGAAGATGCTGGGCCAGTTGTTGGGCGGCTCCGAGCCGTCGCCGCGGCCGTCGCGGAAGATGTAGCGCGCCCGCTCGTCGCTGCCGGCCGGCGCGGCCAGGGCAGCCCGGAACCACTCGTGCTGATCACTCGTGTGATTGGGAACGAGGTCCATGGTGACCTTGATGCCGCGCGCGTGCGCCTCGACGATCAGCGCGTCCATGACCGCGAGGGATCCGAACAACGGGTCGATGTCCCGCGGGTCGGAGACGTCGTAGCCGTGATCGGCCATGGGGGAGCGCATGACGGGGCTCAGCCAGATCGCGTCGACTCCGAGCAGCTCCAAGTACCCGAGCTTCTCGCGCACACCGCCCAGGTCGCCGACCCCGTCACCGTCGGAGTCGGCGAACGAGCGGGGATAGATCTGATAGAAGACCGCGCCCGTCCACCAGTCGTCGTCGCTCGCGTCGGCGTGCGGAAGTTCGTTCGCAGTACTCACGGGGCCTCATAGTGCCAAACGGGACGCCGGCGTCCGACCTACCCCGCCCGCTGAGGGCAGAAGATTCCAGGAAGTTCGTTTACTCAAATGATGCGCGGAGACGAGTTCGTCATGTACTTTCATACCAATTTCCAAGATTAGGTAAAGGAACGCAGATGACCAGTTCGGTTTTCGAGTCGGTGAGCTTGAACGATGTGGTGCTGGAGCCGGCGCCCATCGAGCCCTCGTGGATTCTGGATGGCAACCCGGTCGCACGCAGCGGCAAGTGGTCACAGAGCCTCGACAGCAGCACCACGACATGGGTGTGGGACTGCACGGCCGGACGCTTCAACTGGTACTTCGACAGCGACGAGACCATCCACATCATCGAGGGTGAGGTCGTGGTCCGCGGCGAGAGCGGCGACGCCCGCACCCTGCGCGCTGGAGACGCGGCACTGTTCGCGGCCGGCACCTGGGCCGAGTGGTACGTCCCCACCTACGTCCGCAAGCACGCCATCCTGCGTCCGCACCTGCCCAAGACCGTGTGGTTCACCATGCGCGTCCTGCGCAAGCTCAAGCGATCCAAGTCCGCAGGAGCCTTCGCCTGACGCTTACCCTCCGGTGAAGTTCCGGTCGGTGAAGTTCAGAGCGGTGAATTGACCATCGACGCCGCCGCCATCTCGACGTACTCGACGAGAAGGCGGCGGTGTTCGTCGTCCATGGTGGCCGAGTCGATCGAGGCGATGGCCGTCATCATGCAGCGCAGCCACGCATCCCTCTCGATGGGACCGATCCGAAACGGTGCGTGGCGCAGCCGAAGCCGAGGATGCCCGCGCTCGTCCGAATAGGTGCGCGGCCCGCCCCAGTACTGCTCCAGAAACATCCGCATGCGCCGCTCGGCGGGTCCGAGGTCTTCTTCCGGGTAGAGCGGCCGAACCACCTCGTCGCGCGCAATCTCTTCGTAGAACCGAGCAGTGAGCGCACGGAACGTCTCGGCACCACCGACGGCGTCGTAGAACGTCTGCTGCGGCTCGGTCATGGGGGATCGGGTCCTTCCGTTCGTCGATTCGAGGAGTCGTCTCCGAACCCAGCCTACGGGGAACGCCCGTCACGGAACGTTCACCAGATGGTCGAGCTGGACGCACGGAATGAGCGTGCGCCCCGATCGGTTTCGTGGTGGACTGTGATGCATCTTCTTAGTGCGTCGGCAGTGCCGCAACCAGTGACACCGGCCGACCCGCTACCGGTCACTGGAGGTGGCATGAAGAACAAGAGTCACAGGCATCGACAACTGGGGCCCGCTGACGATCGCTCGTCGGGGGCTTCCGCTCTTCATGCTGTTCCGGACACACCCGCCACGACCATCGGCCGTGTGTCCGATGCCCAGGTCGCCGAGGCCGATGCCATCGTGGCCGACGTCGTGGCCGGCGGTGTCGCACCGATCACCGACGCCCCTCCTGCAGGCGACGCGGTCCCCACGTGGGCCAAGCGCCGCGTCCTTCTTCTCAACGCCACCTACGAACCCCTCACCGCCCTTCCCATGCGCCGCGCCGTCGTGCTCCTCGTGTGCGAGAAGGCCGTCGTCGTCCACGACGACGAAGAGGGCCCCTTCATTCGGTCGGCCGGACTCTCGGTTCAGGTTCCGTCCGTCATTCGCCTCCGTACCTTCGTCCGCGTCCCGTACCGCGCGCGCGTTCCGATGACGCGGGCGGCCCTGATGCATCGCGACCGGTTCCGCTGCGCCTACTGCGGATCGAAGGCCGAGACGATCGACCACGTCGTGCCGCGAAGCCGCGGCGGTGAGCACTCGTGGGAGAACTGCGTCGCGTGCTGCGCATCGTGCAACCACCGCAAGGCGGACAAGTTGCTCTCGGAGATCGGGTGGACTCTGCGCGCCACCCTGCTCCCGCCCAAGGGCCCGCACTGGCGTCTGATCGCCAGCACCAAGGAGCTCGATCCGACGTGGCTGCCCTACCTCGGCGAAGGGGCTGCGTGAGCGCGCGAAACCGCTGACCCCGCCAGCGCCGAAACAGCGCGAATCGGCTACGGTAACCGGCGTGAGCATCCTCGAGACGGCACTCCTCTACGGAGTCATCCCCGTGGTCGCCATCGCCGTGATCGGTGCGTGGAACATGGCACGGGCCAAGAGCAACAACCCGAGCCCCAAGCCGTATCGGTTGGGCGACACCTGGGACCGCGACCCCATTCTGTGGAGCGCCACCGACGAGATCATCTCGTCGGGCCATCACAGTGGGCATGCCGAGCTCGATGCAGCGCCGGCAGATCTGATCGGAGGCACGGCAAGTGGCAAGTGGTGACCTGGTCAAGCAGACCGTCTCCGAGGAGAACCTGCCGGTCGGCCACGCGCTGACGGCCAGTGGGCGCATCTCGGCTGTCCATCAGATCGGATCCCTGAACCCGCAGGAGCTGCCGTTCTCCGGCGCAGAGTTGCTCCAGCTGGACGAAACCCTCGAAATGGCGACCCGCGCGACGCGTATTCGCTTCAACGTCTACGTCGGAAGTCTGGGTGCCGAGCCCGCCGCCGGCGCAGACGCACTCTTCCCCACCACGCCGGACGCGAACACGTCGGTGCTCGTGGCCGTCTCGCCCAACGACCGTGCCATCGAGATCCGCTCGGGTCGGAACGCGCACGTGAGCGACCGGGTCGCGCAGCTCGGCGTCACCGCCGCCACCGCGTCTTTCCGCGACGGCAACCTCATCGACGGCCTCGTCGCCGCCGTGCGGGTGATGAGCGCGGCCATCATCGCGCCGTAGTCCACCTCGACCGACTGCGCCCCTCACTCCTTCCGGAGTGAGGGGCGCAGTCCGTTGATGTCGATGACGACGCTCAGCCGGCGTCCGCCGCCCGCGCGGCCAATGCACGCACCACGCCCGCGCGTCCTTCGACCACGAGTCGGCGCAGGGCCGGCGGGTGATCGCCTTCGAGGAACGCGTCGGCCTTCGCGACCGACTGCTCGCTGATCGACCACGACGGATACAGACCGATGACGACGGTCTGCGCCACCTCGCTCGAACGCCGCGCCCAGACCTCGGGGATGTCGGCGAAGTACCGGTCGACGAAGGCCTCGAGAAGGTCGCCCTGACCCGGCTCGTCGAATCCGCCGATGATGGCGCGCGCGGTGATGTTGGGAACGGTGTCGTCCTCCACCACCTTGGTCCACACCGACTCCTTGACCGCAGCCTGCGGGCGAGCCGCCCGGGCGGCCGCTGCCGAACGAGCGCCGGCCGCCGTGTTGTCCTCCGCGGCAACGGAATCGATGAACGGTGACTCTTCGCCGTCCGAGTCGACGGCACCGGCCGCGGCGAGGGCGGTGACCAGGCGCCACTTCAGATCGGTGTCGACGGTCAGGCCGCCGAGCCCCCGGCCGTCGACGTCCCCGTCGAGCAGTGCGCGCAGGACGTCGGTGTGCCGCTCCTCGAGCGCCGACGATGCGAGTGCGTTGACGAAGGCCAACTGATGGTCCGATCCGGCCTCGGCGCCTCGAGCGAGTTCGAGGAGGCTGTCCGCGAACTCGGGCCACCCCGTCTGCTCGGCCCACGTCGGGTCGGCGTACGCACCCACCGCGGTCTGCGCCTGCAGCAGAAGGCGTTGCACCACACCGACTTCGGTCTCCGAGCCGATGCCGCGTTGGACGAGGGCGACGAAATCGCGCGCCTTCATCTCCGCCTGGCGCGTCATCTCCCACGCCGCCGACCACGCGAGCGTGCGGGGAAGCGAGTCCGCGATGTCCCCGATGCGGGAGACGAGTGTCTCGAGCGAGTCCGGGTCGAGTCGCACCGAGCAGTAGGTGAGGTCGTCGTCGTTGACGAGGACGAGCTTGCCCCGCGACTCGCCGACGAGATCGAGCACGTCGGTCGACTCCTCGGCCTGCAGATCGAGCTCGACGCGCTTGGTGCGCACGAGCTTTCCGTCGGCATCGTCGTCGTAGATGCCGACGGCGATCCGGTGCACGCGGCGTTCACCGGCTCCGGGCTCCGCGCCGGACTGAGTCACCGCGAACGAGGTGAAGTTGCCGTCGGCGTCGACCTCGAATCGAGGGGTGAGCGTGTTCAGACCGGTGGTCCGCAGCCACTGCGATCCCCAATCGGACAGATCGCGGCCCGAGGACTTCTCCAGCGCGGACAACAGGTCCGAGAACGTGGCGTTGCCGAATGCGTGGTCCTTGAAGTACGCGCGCAGACCGGCGAGGAAGTCCTCGATGCCCACGTAGGCCACGAGCTGCTTGAGAACGCTCGCGCCCTTGGCGTAGGTGATGCCGTCGAAGTTGACCTCGACCGCGGCGAGGTCGGGAATGTCCGCCGCGATGGGGTGCGTCGACGGGAGCTGGTCCTGGCGGTAGGCCCAGGACTTCTCGACGTTCGCGAACGTGGTCCAGGCGTTGGTGTACTCGGTGGCTTCGGACTGGCACAGCACCGAGGCGAACGTGGCGAAGGACTCGTTGAGCCACAGGTCGTCCCACCAGGTCATGGTCACCAGGTCGCCGAACCACATGTGCGCCATCTCGTGGAGCACGGTCTCGGCGCGGCGCTCGTAGCTGTAGCGGGTGACCTTGGACCGGAACACGTAGTCCTCGAGGAACGTGACCGCGCCCGCGTTCTCCATGGCGCCCGCGTTGAACTCCGGCACGAACAGCTGGTCGTACTTGCCGAATGCGTACGGAGTTCCGAAGTTGCGGTGGTAGAACTCGAAACCCTGCTTGGTCTCCGTGAACAGACGCTCCTCGTCCATGTGCTCGGCGAGCGATGCGCGGCAGTAGATCCCGAGCGGGATGGTGCCGTGCTCGTCCGTGTACTCGTCCGTCCACTCGGCGTAGGGGCCGGCGATGAGCGCGACGAGATACGTGCTCATGATCGGAGTGGTGTCGAAGACGTGCTCGCCCGCGGCCGGTTCCGCGGCGTGCGGGGCGTTCGAGATGACCTTCCAGCTGTCCGGCGCCGTCACCTTCAGATCGAAGGTCGCCTTGAGGTTCGGCTGGTCGAAGCACGCGAACATCCGCTTGGCGTCGGCGGTTTCGAACTGGCTGTAGAGGTAGACCGAGTCGTCGGAGACATCGACGAACCGGTGCAGGCCCTCACCGGTGTGGGAGTAGACGCACTCGGCGTCGACCACGAGCTCGTTGGTCTCGGCAAGGCCGGTGAGCGCGATGCCGGTGCTCTCGTCGTAGTCCGAGACGTCGATCGGCTCACCGTTCAGCGTCGCCGAATTGATCTGTGCTGCAACGATGTCGACGAAGGTGGACGCACCCTCGGTGGCGTGGAAGGAGATGGAGGTGTGCGAGGAGAACGTCTTCTCGCCCGGGTTTCCGGCACCGTCGGTGAGGTCGAGAGTGATGCGGTAGGAGTCGACGGAAACGACGGAGGAGCGCTCCTCCGCCTGGTCGCGGGTCAAATTGGGGGCAACCACGTGTGGCCCTTTCTGTTCGTATCGGGCTGGTCGTGACGTCCATCCCATCATGCCCACCCGACAACCGCGGGAGCACAATGGGAGTGCACGTACCTCTACGGAAGGACCCTTCGTGACCGACTCGGTACAGACGACCGGAAAAGACACCGCCGATTTCTGGTTCGACCCCCTCTGCCCGTGGTGCTGGATCACCTCGCGGTGGATCCTCGAAGTGCAGAAAGTGCGCGACATCGAGGCCAACTTCCACGTGATGAGCCTCGCCGTGCTCAACGAGGGACGCGATCTGCCCGAGGAATACGCCGAGATGATGAAGAAGGCCTGGGGTCCGGTGCGCGTGGCGATCGCCGCAGCCCAGGCACACGGTGACGAGGTCCTGCTCCCGCTCTACACCGCGATGGGCACGCGAATTCACAACGAGGGCAACAAGAACTTCGACGAGGTGATCCCGCAGGCGCTGGCCGATGCCGGACTGCCCGCCGAACTCGCCGAGGCCGCGACCAGCAGCGACTACGACGAGGCACTGCGCAAGAGCCACCACGAAGGCATGGACGCAGTGGGCCCCGATGTGGGCACCCCGACCATCCACGTGAACGGTGTCGCCTTCTTCGGCCCCGTCATCTCCCGCATTCCGCGCGGCGAAGAGGCCGGCAAGCTGTGGGACGCGTCGGTGACTTTCGCGTCGTACCCGCACTTCTTCGAACTCAAGCGCACGCGGGACGAGGATCCGCAGTTCGACTAGCGCTACGCGCCTGTGCGCGATTTCGGCCCCTGGAGGGGCGGAAATCGCGCACAGGGGCCGAAGGCCCTAGACCACCAACTCGCCCCCGAGGATGCGCGCGACGCCTGCCGCGTAGCGCGCCGCCGACCACGCTGCGGCGATCGCATCGAGCACGTCGTCCATGGCGGGGCCGGCGGGAACGGTGGCCATCGCGTCGACCAGTGCGGCCGCCGGCAGGAACGCCGACAGCGCCTTCAGTCGTTGCCCGGCCCCTTGTGCCGTCTTCTTGGACGCCGTCACCCCGTCGCCGACCACGCGGAACGTCGTCTCCGGATGCACCTCGACGATGCGCGAACGGTCGACGTCCGCCGCGATCCACGCTCTGATGGACGGCAGCAGGTACCAACTCTGTTTGCTGATCGCCTTACCGGTGATGGCCCGAGAGACCGCGCACGCGTCGATGTACGAGTCGGTGTCCAGCACGGCGCGAACCGGAGTGTGGAAGATCGACGACCGGGCCGGCCCGAGAAGTGCCTTCGCTTCCAGCTCGCACGGCCGATAGTCCTTCTCGGGCATGTGCAGCGGCATGTCCACGCCCACGGCGGCGCAGTGTGCAGTCAGATCGAGGACCGCGGATACCGTCGGCGCGGAGTGCAGAACCAGCGACCGACCGTCGGTGAGCGCGACGACCCACTCTCCACGCGCCCCGTCGACGCCTGCATTCCATACGCGTTGCGGCACCTGTCAAACTTTAGGCATGCGCGTATACCTGGGTGCCGACCACGCCGGCTTGGAGTTCAAGAAGCAGATCATCGATCACCTCACGGCCGGTGGCCACGAGCCGATCGATTGCGGTGCGTACGAATACGACCCCGTCGACGACTACCCGGCCTTCTGCATCGACGCCGCACGCCGCACGGTCGCCGATCCGGACAGCCTGGGACTCGTTCTCGGCGGCAGCGGCAACGGCGAGCAGATTGCCGCGAACAAGGTGCCGGGCGCCCGGTGTGCGCTCGCATGGAGCGTCGAGACCGCACAGCTCGCTCGTCAGCACAACAAGGCGCAGCTCATCGGCATCGGTGGGCGCATGCACACGTTGCCCGAGGCCCTCGCCATCGTCGACGCGTTCCTGTCCACCCCGTGGTCCGGCGAAGAGCGCCATCAGCGCCGCATCGACATCCTGGCCGAGTACGAGCGGACGGGCGTCGCGCCCGAAGTGCCGGGCAAGCGTGCCTGAGGGTCACACACTTCACCGGCTCGCCAGGCTCCACCAGAAGCGGTACGCCGATAAACCCGTCGAATTGTCCTCTCCGCAAGGGCGATTCGTCGACGGCGCAGAATGGGTCTCCGGACACGTGCTGAAGCGCGCCGACGCATGGGGCAAGCATCTGCTGCACCGGTACGACAACGGCGTGACCGTGCACGTGCACCTCGGTCTCTACGGCAAGTTCTCCGAGCAGAAGGTGCCGATGGCCGATCCCGTCGGCCAGGTGCGGATGCGGATGATCGGTGAGGAATACGGAACCGACCTCCGTGGGCCGACGGCGTGCGAGATCTACGACGACACCCAGATCGACGCCCTCATCGCGCGACTGGGTCCGGATCCGCTGCGCAAGGAGTCCGACCCGGACAAGGCGTGGAACCGAATTCACAAGTCCGCCATGCCCATCGGTGCACTACTGATGGAGCAGAACGTGATCGCCGGCATCGGAAACGTCTATCGCGCCGAGCTCCTGTTCCGGCATCGCGTCGATCCCTACAAACCGGGCAAGCAACTCGGTGCGGGGGAGTGGGACGAGATGTGGACCGACCTCGTCGAGCTGATGAAGGTCGGGGTGCGCCGCGGCAAGATCATCACCATCGACAAGGAATACGACCACGGCGATGCGCCGTACGGACGCGGCGGTCGGAGCCGAGCGCGTCACTACGTCTACCGCCGGGCTGGATTGCCGTGCCGGGTGTGCGGGACGCCGATCGTCATCGCAGACATGAAGGGGCGCAACCTGTTCTGGTGTCCGAGCTGCCAGGCTGGTTAGGACCGGGGTGCGGTGGTTGGGGCACCTCGATTCGCTACGTGCATCCGCAATGTGGGGTGCCTCGAGCGATCCGGAGTGCCCGGGCGTCGGGCACCTGCAATCGGAGGTGCCGGGCCGAAGCGGGGTGTTCGGGCTTCGGGCACCGCGATTCGCTACGTGCATCCGCAATGTGGGGTGCCTCAGGCGATACGGAGTGCCCGGGTGTCGGGCACCTGCAATCGGGGGTGCCCGGCGCGATCAGGAGTGCCCCAACACCGGCGCACACACGAAGATCGGGCTACCAGCCCCCGCCACCGAAGTCGCCACCGAAGTCCTGACCCCCACCGAAGTCCTGCCCCCCACCGAAGTCCTGACCACCGCCGAAGTCCTGACCCTGATCGAAATCGCCTTGATCACCCTGGTCGTACCCACCCTGATCGTACCCGCCCTGCTCCAGCCCGTCCTGGTACCCGTCGCCGTATCCGCTCTCGAAGCCCTGCGCGCCGTAGCCCACGCCCGACATTCCGGAGAACATGGCCGAGAACAGGAACATCGATCCCACACCCCAGGCGCCGGCGACCAGCGCGGGCTTCCACCACGGCTCGGAGTACCAGCCGGCGGGAACGGGACGACCGGCCACTCGTCCACCTGGGTAGTAGTTCGGTGTGCGGTCGGACGGGTTGGGTGATGCCTCGACTTCGCGGCCCTCGAACTCGACCTTGCGGTTCTCGGTGACGGATCCGGCGCTCTTCTGTCCGTCGAGCGTCGGGACCTCGGGTCCGGGATCCATTCCCATTGCCGTTCGTGCGGCACGGATGTAGTAGAGCCCTTCGAGCGCCGTCTGCTTGGCGAGACGTGCCTGGGTGGGGGTGGCGGCCTGGTCGATCTGTGAGCCTGCGGCGTTGAGCCTTTCCGACGCATCGGCGATGGCTTGCTTGGACGCGGCGTCCGTGCCGACGAGGCTGTACACCTGTCCGCCGAGCCGTTCGATCGCCTGGCGGGCGTCGGCTTTCGCGTCGTCGAGCTGGGTTGCCGTCGTTCCCGCCTTGCGGCGTTGCGAAATCATGACGACGGCGACCACCGCGGCGAGGACGACGAGTATCAACAGCAGGCTGTTCATGGCGTCCAGGCTACCTGGGCTAGTTCGGGACGTAGGAGATCGAAAGTCCGGAGTTGGGGCCGTTCGGGACGCCCGTCGATGTCGCCTTTCCGGGGTGTTCGCGCAGGTCCTTCAGGACGGTGTCGGCAGAGAGCACGTCGCCGACCTGGACGGTGACAGCGCGGTCGAGTCGTCGGTTGGCTCCGCGCTTGCCCTGGCTGACGATCACCTTCCCGGTGCCGTCGGGGCCGGTTGCGCGTCGGCAGACGGCGCGCATGTAGAAGCGGTTGTATTCGCCCTCGGCCAGGCTGCGTGCGGACGTTCGGGCCGTCGTCGACGTCTTCAGCGGACCGGTTCGCACCTCGATGTGCCACAGGGTGCCCGGCACCGGTTCGAGGACCTGCTGAAGTGACAGTGGTGTGCCTTCGGCGAGTGCGCCCTCGAGTGCTTCGGTGTAGAGGAGCCGCCCGGCGTCGTTCAGGCGGTCTCCGGTGTAGAGGCGGTCGGCCTTGCAGTCGGCGAAGTACTCGTCGAGCATCAGCTCACGGGTTCGGGCGTCGAGCTGGGGAAATTCGAAGGACGACATCCCTCACTGTCTCACGGATGTGACGTGGTCACGCGCGCGTGAGTTCGGCGGGACCTTCCCATCCGCAGTTGTCGCATCCGGCGTAGAGCGCCGAGTGCTCGGACCCGTTTCGGTCGGTGACGACGGTTTCGGCGGAACAGGCGTTGCTGCACATGGGGCATTTGCCGGAGAAGTTGGGTTCCGGGGTGTAACTCGACAATGGTGTGACCAAACCGCTCGGTGCACCCTCACCCGGGTGCACAAGGACTTCCGCCGCACGCGTGGACGCGATGCACTGAAGAATACGCATGTAACGGCCATCGGCGGTACTTCCTCGGTGACAGGATCGGTAGGCTGATCCGTTGGCTTCGGAAGGCCGACGATTCGTCGAGTGGATTCCGCGCCGGCATCACGAGAGGACTGTGCGACGTATGGCTGACAGTGCACCGATTACCGACGCCGCTGCTGTGTTCGCCGGTCTGGGCGAGATCGTCTACCGCGGCTCCACAGTAGGAGAGGTGTACGAGGCGATCACGATGGCCGCGACCAACCTCGTGGACGGGTGCGATCACGCCAGCATCATGCTGAAGCAGGGCGCAACGTATCGGACGGTGGCCGCGAGCGACGAGGTGGCCCGCCAGGTGGACGAGCTCGAACGCGCCACGGGTGAGGGGCCGTGCCTCGACGCGATCACCGACGAGTCCGCCCAGGTCGAGCCCAACTTCTGCGGAAACACGGAGTGGCCTGCGCTGGCGCGGGCGGTCGTGGACACCACCCCTGTTCGTGGGGCGATGGGTTTTCGGTTGTTGATCGACTCCCACAAGGTCGGGGCGCTGAACCTGTTCACCGATACGGCGGACGTCTTCACCACGGAGTCGGTCGAGCAGGCGGTCCTGATGACCGCGTTCGCCTCGGTCGCGGTGACCGCTGCCTCGAAGGGCGAAGAGGCCGAGGCGCTCCGGCAGGGAATGCTGAGCAACCGGGAGATCGGCAAGGCCATCGGACTGCTGATGGCACTGCACGACCTGGACGACGACACCGCCTTCGACCTGCTGCGGCGAACGTCCCAGGACATGAACGTGAAAGTGGTCGAATTGGCCCGGCGGATCATCGAGCAACATCGAAGCGGAGGTCGGATCGAATGAACATCCTTCCCGGGGCGGAGCCGTTCTCGGCCGACGGCGGCTCGGTCGGATTCGTTGTCAGTCATGGCTTCACGGGCAATCCGTCGTCGATTCGCCAGTGGGCGGAGCACCTCGCCGGTGCGGGCTTCGCGGTGCGGGCTCCGCGTCTGCCCGGCCACGGAACCACGTGGCAGGACGCGAACACCACGACGTGGCACGACTGGTACGGCGAGATCGAGCGAGCCTACGACGACCTCGCCGCACGGTGCGATCACGTGTTCGCGGCGGGCCTGTCGATGGGCGGAACCTTGGTGACCCGGCTTGCCGAGCAGAAGAAGGTGGCCGGGCTCGTCTTGGTCAACCCTGCCTTCGCCACCGAGCGAGTCGATGCACAGTTGGCGAAATACATTGCGTGGGCGGTGAAGTCGCGTCCCGCGATCGCAGGCGACATCAAGAAACCGGGAGTGGTCGAATCCGCGTACAGCCGTACTCCGGTCCCGGCATTCGTCTCGCTTCAGGAGCTGTGGGCCGTCACCCGCGCCGACCTCGGTGCCATCACGTGTCCCATCGCGCTCTTCCGTAGCAGCGAGGACCATGTGGTTGAACCCCTGTCGGCGAAGATCCTGATCGACAGTGCCACGGCGACGACGGTGTCCGAAACGGTGCTGACCGACAGCTACCACGTCGCGACGATCGACAACGAGGCGCAGACGATCTTCGACGGAACTGTCGCGTTCGCCGGTGACGTGCTCGGCCGGTGACCGGCGCCTATCATCGACAGTGATGATCCGAGAGAGGGTGTGAGGGCGATGCGCCGCCGTTCCGGACACCTGGAGGACGCCATAGTTGCTCTTCTGGGGGACAGTGAACCGCTGTTGGTTTCCGACGTTCGTGACCGAATCGACCCGTCTCTCGCCCACACGACGGTCATGACCGCTCTGGTGAGGTTGACCGACAAGGGGTTGGTGGTGCGCGAGAAGCAGGGTCGCGCGTTCGTGTATTCGCTTGCTGCACCGGTCGATTCGCTGCCGGCGCTGCGTGCCGCGATTCGGATGCGGACCGAACTCGATGCCCGGTCCGAACGGGCGGACGTGTTGGCCAACTTCGTCGCGGCGCTCGATCCCGAGGACGAGGCAACGTTGTTGAATCTGCTGTCGGACTCCGCGTCTCGCGAGCGCGATCTCACGTGATCGCGTTGGCGGTGGTCGCTGCGACTCCGTGGTTGCTGTGCCTGCTGCTGACGCGCGTGGCGCACCGGGTGGATCGATGGCTGGTGCCGGCCACCGCCGTGCTCGTGTTGCCGACTCTCGCATTGGTTCTGGCGGTCTGTGCCGCCGCGTCCACCCTGGCCGTCGGGACGGTGTTGCTGACGGCCGACTCTCCGTGGGTCCGGGTGCTGGGCGCGTCGCTGCTCGCTCTCGTCGCCTGGAGGATCGTCGAAGTCCTACGTCACCTCGCTCGTGTGCGGTCGAGCACCCGAGCCGCGGCCGAGTTCGGGCGTCGTGCGGACCCGAGTACGCGACTGCTGGTCATCGACGATGACACACCCGACGCGTTCGCCGTGGCGTCCGGCGGCGGCGCAGTGGTGATGACGACGGGGCTCGTGTCCCAGCTGTCCTCCGACGAGATGGAAGCCCTGGTGCTCCACGAACGCGCACACCTGCGCTACCGGCACCAGGTGTCCGTCCAGGTGACCGAAGTTGCGGCGCAACTGGTTCCGCTGTTGCTTGCTGCGTCGTCGGCGGTGCGCCACGCAGCGGAGCGGCATGCGGACGAATGTGCCGCCCATGGGAACCGGCGCTTGGCCATGACGGCGCTTGCTCGCGCCGCTCTGGTGTGTTCGCGAAGTCGGGCCGGGAGCAGTCAAGACGCAGGCAGTCAGGGGGCATCGGCTGCACTGGCGGGTACCGGGGGTGACGTCGTACGCCGTGTACGCGCGTTGTCCGGACCACCACCGGCCCCGCAGCGACGCATCGTCGTCGCCGTCGCGGTGGCTCTCGTGGTGTTCACCGGGGCGCTGGGCGTGTCCTTGGCCGACGTGATTCAGGACGTGGTGTCACCCGAGTCGGGCGAGGTAACCACCGACATGTTTCGCTGACTACTCGCCTTCGCCGCCGGGGCTGACGACGGCGTAGTTCTTGTCGCCCCAGGTTGCCGTGGCGCCGGAGTCGCCGATCAGGTAGACCCCGATCATCGAAGCGACGCCGGCGACGATGGACACCACCGCAACACCGACTTTCAGTACAGTCGGCGCTCCACCTTGGCGTCGCTCACGCAGGTGGACGAATACCAGTGCGGCAGCGGCGACTACGAGCGCGATCGAGTAGTAGAGCATAGTGTCGCCGAGTTCGGTGTGCCGGTGGACTGCCTCACTGCGCTCGACGCGCTTCTCGAGCCATTCGCCGGCGTCGGTGGTGATCGGTGTCATCACCAGCGTGACCACTGCGAGGGTCGCAACCAACCACACCAGTCGCCGACGCGCGGCCGGCCACAGGCTGCAGAGGATGGCCAGGATGGCCGTGAGGGGAGCGAGTACCACGATGAAGTGGACAAGGAGAATGTGCGCGGGAAGACCGTCGACGGTGGACATATTCGAATACTACATATCTTGTAGTAGTTGGTCGACGAGCGAATTCGGCTCGAGCGCGACCCTGCTCAGAAGATCGTGGAACTGCCGGGAGAACTCCTCCATGGTGTGCCGATCGAACATGTCGGTCGCGTAGACGATGTCGACGGCCATGGTGTCCGGACCGTCGTGGCGCCTCTGCTCGGTGAGGTGAACGTGGATGTCGCAGTGTGCGACGTCGGTGGGCCGGGGCTCGACGCTGACCTCCACATCGCCGACTCGAATCGTCGACGGAGCGAAGCGGTCCATGGACAGAGCCACTTGGAAGCACGGATGTACCGACGGTGCACGGGTGAATCCCAGGAGATCGACCATCTCCTCGAACTGAAGGTCGGTGTGGTCGAACGCGCGGGCTTCGGTGCGCCGCGCATCGTCGAGGAGCGCGGAGAACGTGGTGGCGCCGGTCAGCTCGGTGCGCAGCGCGACCGTGTTCACGAAGTTGCCGACGACGTCGTCGAGCAAGGGATCGTCGCGTCCCGCAACAGGTGTCCCGATCATGACCGCCCCTTGGCCGGACCACCGTCCCAACAGCACGGCCAGCACCGAACGCAGAACGGTGTATGCAGCGGTGCTGTGCGCTCGCGCGACGTCGTCGACAGCATCGAGAGTCGCGCGATCCAGAATCGACACCACCCGGGCGCCGCGTCCGGACCACTGCGCCGGACGCTGTCGGTCCGACCGAAGCGTCAGCGGCGCCGGGATATCGGCGAGTTCCTTGCGCCAGAAGGCGAGATCGCCGGCGGTGTCGACGCCTGCTCGCCACACGCTGTAGTCAGCGTAGGTGAGGGGGAGTGCCGGCAGCGCGGACTCTCCGCCGCCGACGCGGGCGAGGTACAGCGCAGCGAGGTCGCGCGCCAGTACTCCCAGCGACCATCCGTCCGCTGCGATGTGGTGAATTGCGCAGGCCAGAACGACTTCGGTGTCGGAGACGGCGAACATCGCTGTCGTGATGGGCATTTCGGCCCGCACGTCGAATCGGTGCTCCAGGACCTGTCGAATCGCGTTGTTCGAGAACGATTCCAGCGGCTGCATCGACAGCGAATCGGGCAGCGTCACCTGCCCGGCGCCGTCGGGATGAACGGTGCGCAGACTCGCGTGGCGTTCGACGACGTCGTGCAGTGCGCCGCTGACGGCCGCGAGATCGATGTCGCCGCGCACGGTGATCGTGAACGGGAGGTTGTACCGATCGGTCGGTGCCGACCGATCGATGATGCGTTGCGAGGGGGACAGGGGTACGACGGTTCGCCCCCGCGCCGCCCCCGGCACCGGACGAGATCGCGCGGTGCCACGCCTCTCGTCGACGCGTGATGCGAGCGCCGCCACCGTGGGTGCCTCCACGATGTCGCGGACGCCGATCGCCGTCGACGCGTCCGCATTGACCCGCCCGACGACTCGCGTCGCCGCGAGGGAATCACCGCCGAGATCGAAGAAGGACGTGTGTACGTCCACATCGGCCGTCCCGAGTACCGATTCGAAGGCGGCGGAGACGATTCGCTGCGTCGGAGTCGACGCCAGAACTGCGTCCGCACTGGATGTTCGGATCTCGGGCGCGGGGAGCGCAGCGACGTCGAGCTTGCGGTTGCGGGTCAATGGGAGTGCGTCGAGGACCGTGACGGACGCCGGAATCATGTAGGCCGGCAGGCGTGCCGCCAGGTGCTTGCGAACGAGCGTCGCGTCGACGCCGCCGCGTGTCGGCACCACGTACGACGCCAACCTCGGCTGAGGAGATCGGGAGTCCAGGACGGTGGCGGAGGAGGCGACGCCGGGCGCATCCTGCAGTGCGGAGTCGATCTCGCGCAACTCGATTCGGAAACCACGCAGCTTGATCTGATCGTCCGTACGGCCCAGGAATTCGAAGTCGCCTGCGGTGCTCGCCCGCGCTCGGTCACCGGTCCGGAACATGCGCGCGCCCCCGGTCGGTGCCGCCACGAACCTGCCCGCAGTCTGCCCCGCGGCGCCGAGGTACCCGCGCGCCACAGCGGGGGAGACGATGTACACCTCGCCCACGGCCCCGACCGGGACGGGACGCAATCGGCGGTCGAGGAGAAGAGCGGTGACGCCGACCATGGGCCGGCCGATCGTGACGGGTCGCCCCGGCGCCAACGGTTCGGTCAGGGTGACGCTGCACGTCGTCTCGGTCGGTCCGTACGCGTTGCGCATGGTGGTGCGCCCGGCCCAGCGGTCCACGAGCGCGGGTGGGCACACTTCACCGCCGACGATCAGTCCCAGCAGGTCCTCGAGCGGAGCCGGGTCCACGGTGGCCAGGGCGGACGGCGTCGCGAACAGATGTGTGACGCGTTCTCGAGCAAGAAGATTCGTGAGATCACCGCCGCCGTACACGTCGTCGGGAACGACGACGACGGCGGCGCCGGCCAGCGCCGCCGACACGACCTCGACCAACGCCGTGTCGAATCCCGGTGCCGCGAAGTGCGATACGCGTGACGACGAGTCCATGCCGTAGCTCGCCCGAATTTCCTCGGCGAGCCCGGCGAGCCCGGCGTGGGTCACGACGACGCCCTTGGGCCGTCCCGTGGAACCCGATGTGTAGATCGTGTACGCGGCCTGGTCACTCCGGACGGGAACCGGACTGTCGAGCGCGGAGTGGCACGGTTCCGCGTCGTCGACGGTCAGCCAGGGGACGATCGAGGTGCGAGCGGACGACCTGGTGCGAGTCGTGAGGCCGCGCACGGCACCACAGTCGGCGACCACGAACGCTTCTCGTTCCGCCGGTGCGTCCGGGTCCAACGGCACGTAGGTCGCGCCGGCTTTCGCCACCGCCCACAGCGCGACGATCGAGAAGTACGAACGCGGAATCGACACGGCGACGGCGTGTTCGGGCTCGACTCCGTGTTCGACGAGGACGGCCGCGAGCTGGCTGGATCGCTCGTGCAACCGCCGGTAGGTCCACTGCCGTCCGCGGTCGTGTACGGCGATCGCGTCGAGCGATCCGGGGAGAGACGAGACGAGTAGATCGGCCAGGGAACAGGTTTCGTCGAGGCTGCGCCCGGAGAGCGGTCCGATCCGGTCACCGTCCGCGTGGAGCGGCAGATCCGCCACTGCTCGATCCTCTCCGCCCTCCTCGGACCATTCCCGAAGGAACTGCAGGAAACGCCGGTGATGCGCGGACAAGTCGTCGCGGTCGTACGACGCCGGATTGGCTTCGAAATCGACTCGTGGCGCGCTGTCCGCTGCGCCGGGGTAGATGTTCAGTGCGAGATCTGCGGTGGGGCCGGTGGTCAGGATGTGAACGTCGCCGGTCACGTCGCCGAGGGACACCTCGCGGTCGAACATCATGACGTTGACCGTGGGTCCGAAACGGGCTGCCGCGAAGCCACCGGAGTCGGGGCGGTACCGCTGGTGCCGAAGAACACCGAAGACCGCGGCCTCCACCGCCTTCATCGCGCTCTCCACCGTCGCGCCGCCGATGGCGGTGAGTCGGAGGGGGACGACGTTCGCCACCGTTCCCGCCGCGCGCCGCAACAGGGCGTCGGTTCGTGCCGAGACCGGCAGCGCCAGCACCACGTCGTCCATGTCGGTCATGCGGGCCAGGTACGCAGCGAAGGCGGCGATCACGGCGGTGGACGTGGCCCGGCCGTGACGTGAAAGCGAGTAGTGCACATCGGTGTCGAGCACACGGCCGAGCCGCAGCGTCGACGCGGTGGACCCCGATGTTGCACTGGCCAGACTCACCGCGGTCGGAAGGTCGGCGACGATGGCCGCCCAGTAATCCCGGTCGCGCCGATGCCGTCCGGATATGCGATACGTGTTGTCTGCCAACGCAAGTGTGTCGACGTCGGGCACCGGTGGCAGCGGTGAGTCGTGGTGGCGGAGTGCTGCCCCGTAACGCTCGGCGAGGCGACGAAGCACCACCATGCTGCCGTATCCGTCGAGCGCGATGTGGTGTGCGCGGGTGTAGAAGTAGCACCGCGTGTCGCTCAGTACGAGGAGGGTGCAGCGGACCAGCGGTTCGCCCCACGGAATCGGACTGGTGGAGTCGGCGCTCATCCAGGCGGCGGCAGCGGACTCGGGGTCGTCGGCGCCGGAGCAGTCGACGACCATCGGACGATCGACCCCGTCGACGACGTAGCGCACGTACGGAACCCCGTCGACGGTGACGACACGCATCGACGAGCAGCCGAACTCGGCCAGGACCGTGGATGCGGCCTCCGCCAGCAGGTCGAGTTCGACGGCCCCCACCAGGTCGACGTAGTACGCGATGGTGAACGGAATGTCGGGTTCGAGCTGTTGCGCGAACCAGATGTCCGATTGTGCCGAGGTCAAGGGCACCAGCACCGGGGCCACCGGCGGTCCTCCTTGATCCTCGCAACTACTACACAACACGTAGTAAGCACGATAACTCACCGCCCCGAGGGCGAGGGAAGGCGCACGTGCACGCCTCCTCCTCGCTCGTCGATCAGGTCAGCGAGACCAGCTGCGTGATGTCGTCGTTCGGGAGCTCGCCCTGCACGACGGCGGTCACGACGGAGCTGTTGAGGACGATGCCGCCCTTGTGGTTGTCGAGGAACGCGGTGTCGGCCGCGTCGCGACCGGTGGCGATGCGCACCAGCGTCTGACGCGGGGCGAGGCACGTGGCATCGACGACGCGCCACTGCCCGCCGACGAATCCTTCGGCGACGGCGTGGAAGTCCATGGGATCGCACCCCGGTGCGTACACCGCGACGAGACGGGCCGGAACGTTCAGCGCACGCAGCATCGCGACGACGAGATGGCTGTAGTCGCGGCACACGCCGGCGCCGGCGAGGAGGGTGTCGGTGGCGCCGTCGATGGGATCGCTGCTTCCCGGTACGTAGTCGAGCCGGTTGCCGACCCACGCGGCGACCTTCGACAACAGATCCTCGGAATCGGCGTAGTCACCGAATTCCGTTGCGGCGAAACCGAAGAACTTGTCGGCCTCGGCGTAGCGGCTGGGGCGAAGGTAGACGCTCATGTCGTAGTCGGTGACGGGCGCAGGGTCGGTGTTGCCCACGATCGTGGCGTCGTACGCCACCTGCAGGTTTCCGACGCCGGCCGGGAAGACGTGAATGCGGTTGCCGTGCGGGCCGCTCACCTCGTGCGCCTGAATCGGGTTGCCGTCCAACACGAACGACAGTGACTCGGTCACCTGCGTGTTCGGGTGCGGGGCGATGGCGATCTGGAATTCGAGGGTCGTGTCGCCGGTGATGTCGACATCGAGGCGTGCGGACACGTCGCGGGTAAGCATGGGATCTCCAGATTCGGGGTGGTCGATGTTCGGTGTGCGCACGAGAGTGGGCCGGTTGCTTCGACCAGGCGTGCCCTACCAGCGTATTCGATTCCCGTACCCCGCGTTACCACTCGTGAGCGAGGCTCAGGAGACGGGGGTCGAACTGTCGCGTCGGGCGAGGCCCTTGCGGTCGTAGTACCAGACGGTCACCAGTCCGAACACGAGTCCGATCATCAGGCCGACGAAGGTCGCGGCCAGCCCATGGGTCAGGCCGGCGTCCGCACGGGCATCGAAGTACAGGATGGACCGCACGGCGACGAACACCTGGTGCATGGGCTCGAACTGCGCGAGCCACCCGAAGATCTTCGGTGTCGCTTCCAACGGAATTGTCGCCCCGGCGGACGGCAGTCCGAGCACGATGAACAGGATCAGGTTGATCAGAAGACCGGCGGTCCCGAAGACCGACACGATGGATGTCGCCGTGATTCCCACCGCCGCGATCGCCAGCGCGCCGTACATCCACAGCAGCAGCGAGTGCGGCGACGGCATTCCCAGGCTCGTCGAGATCCACAGGTACAGAGCCGAGACGAGCATTCCGATCGCCACCATGATCACCCATTTGACGAACATGGTCTGCAGGCGCGAAATCGACACGGTGCGGCGGTGTTTGAAGAAGGGACCGTATTCGGTGGGGGTGAACCCCAGCGCACCGTCCACCAGGGCGCTCACCACCATCGCACCCGTGAATCCGGCCAGCAGAAGCAGCAATGCGTAGTAGAACGCGGCCAGGCCCAGGCCGGTCCCGTCGGGCAGCGGGTTGTACGGGGTGACGACGACATCGATCGGCTGGGCCAGGGTGAGCGCAGCGGCGCCGGAGATCGGCGCGGTGACAGAGTCGGACACCGTCTTCGTGACCTGTTGTCCCACAGTGGTGTTCGCGGCGTCGAGCGCTTGGTCGCCGATGGTGGTCACCAGGGATGACGCGAGCGTGCCCGCGCGCGGGTTGGTGAGCACGGTGATGACCGGCTTGTCGACGTCACCTGCGACGACGCCCGCTTCGGCCAGAATCACCATGCGCTTGGTGAAGTCGCTCGGAACGACGATGGCGCCGTAGAGGTCTCCACTCGCCATTCCGTCCTGCGCCTGAGCGATACCCATGGGCCGCAGGCTCACCTTGCTCGGGTCGACTCCTTTCAGGAGTCCGTCCGCGATCTGGCCTCCGAAGTCCGCGGGGGCTCCGGAGGGAAGGGTGTCGCCCTCGTCGCTGTTGACGAGCGCGATCGGAAAGTCGTGCAGGCTCTTCTTCGGATCGACGATGCCGCCGATGTAGAGGGCCGAGAGCAGCGACATCAGGAGAGCGACCACCACGGTCGGTACCAGCCAGAACTTGACGGTCTTCGTTGCGTTCACGACGCTCCCTGTTCGATGCATTTATGTATCCGATGCAGTAATGTATCAAACATGCCGGATCAACGCCAGATGTCACGACGACGGGCCGCCACCCGTGAACGCCTGCTCGACGGCGCCATGGAGGTGTTCGTCGAGCGCGGCTTCGGGCGAGCGACACTCGAACAGATCTGTGAGCGCGCAGGTTTCACGCGCGGGGCGTTCTACTCGAACTTCGAATCGATGGACGAGGTCTTCGTCGAATTGTGGCGCCGACAATCCTCGGCGCTGGTCGATCGGGTTCGATCCGCGATCGGGACATTGAGCGAGGAGCACTCGTCGCTGTCGGACGTGCTGGCAGCAGGGCTTCCGACGCTTCTGCTCGATCCGTCCTGGCAGATTCTCACTGCGGAGTTCAACGCGCACGCGGCCCGGAATCCGACTGTGGCGCAGATGGTCTCGACGCACAGGCGGGCGATGCGTGATGCACTGATGCCGCTCGTCGCAGACGCACTCGCACTGTTCGGCCGCGGCCTCCCCGACGATCCCGACACCATGGGGCGGGCTCTGCTGGCGGTCTACGACGGCGCGATGGCGCAGCAGATGGTCGAGCCCGACGCGACGAACGTGTCCGAGTTGGCGTACGACCTGATCGCGACGGTGATCTGGAGCTACAGCGTCGAGGTTCGGTGAAGGCGGAACAGCAACAGCGACGCCATCGCGACGACGGTGGTCCGGTCGTAGGTGAGGCAGAAGGCGAACTGCCCGTCCGGATCCTGCATTGCCGTGACCGCCGCGGCGAAGTGTGGGTTGACCACGACGAACGACCACTCTTTCGCCAGCGGATCGTCGGGATGTAGCGCCACGTGGCGCACCGACGTGTCCACCGGCGTCACGCCGAACGCCGCGAAGAGTGCGCAGTGCTGGGCCAGTGCAGCGTCCGAGCCGTGGGCGGTGCGCACCATGTCGGGCATTGTCGTCAGGCAGACGGTGGTGGGCGCCGCGGCCAGTGCGGTGCCGCGAAGCTGCTCGACGATGGCCGACACCACGTACGCCGAACCGCGCCGGACGGCTCGCGTGGCCGCGGCGGTCCCGAACGGAGTCACCGCAGCGGGAACGCGCGCGGTGACCGACGTGGGCTTGGCCGAGACGGGAACGGTCGGGGCCGTGTCGGTCGTCGGGTAGGGCCGCAGTGGCCCGGGTCGTCCGAAGAGCCAACCCTGCCCGAGCGTCGCACCCATTTCACGCGCTGCGTCGGCGTGCGCTTCGGTCTCGATGCCCTCGGCGAGGATCACCGCACCGGTTCGGTCCGACTCGGCCGCCACGGCCAGCACGGTCATGGCAGAGTCCGCGTCCGCCTGCTCCTGAACCAAGCGCAGGTCGAGCTTGATGACGTCGGGCCGCAGGAACGGAAGCAGCGCCAGGCTGGCGGTGTCCGCACCGACGTCGTCCACCGCGATGCGCCATCCGAGTCCGCGGGCGTGAGCCACCGCCCGGAGAAGTCCGGCGGGGTCGGCGAGCAGGCCGCGTTCGGTGATCTCGACGGTGATGGACAAGCCGGCGGAGGCGTCGAGGGCATCCGACGGCACGGCAGCGTCCATGGCGGACGGTTCCATGTTGAGGAACAGCTGCATCGACGTCGGGAGGCCTGCGTCGAGCGCGCCGCGCATGGCGCCGATTCGGCACGCCCAATCGAGTTCCGACACGGCGTGTCGCTGTGCCGCCGCCGCGAACAACGCCCCCGGCGTCTCCATCGACGAGCCTTCCGGTCCCCGCGCGAGCGCCTCGAAGCCGACGACGTCGCCGGTCCGCAGATCGACGACGGGCTGATACAGCGCACGAAGGCGCAGCGACGACACCCATGCCTGCCCCGCCGACTGGTCGAGCACGTTCTCACCTTTCTCGAGCGCCCCCGCACTAGCCGATGTCGGGTCAGCGTACTGTGCGCAGGCCTTCACCGAGCGACGCCATTTCGTAGCCATAGAGTGGTTCGTGGTCATAATGGCGTAATGGATCCGGTTGTGTTGGGTAACAGATACCGGCTGGGTGACCTCGTCGGCCGCGGCGGGGTGGCCGACGTCTACCGAGGCGAAGACCTACTCCTCGGTCGTTCCGTCGCGGTCAAGATGTTCCGATTCTCCGGCGACGACACCCCGCAGCGCATCGACGCAGAAATGCGCACGCTGGCCGCGCTCAACCATCCCGGATTGGTGACTCTGTTCGACGCCGAATTCGGCGACACGCCGTTTCTGGTGATGGAATTGGTCGACGGGCCGACCATTCGCTCGGTCGGCCGACCGTTCGAGCCGGACGAGGTGATCCGGTACGCGAAGGAGTTGTCCGAGACGCTCGCCTACGTCCATTCCCTGGGCATCGTGCATCGCGACATCAAGCCGGGCAACATCCTTCTCGGAACCCCACGGAGTTCGGTGGGGGAGTACTCGACGAAGCTCGCCGACTTCGGTATCGCCCGTTTTCTCGACAGTGCTCGCCTCACCGCGCACGGTGCGACGGTGGGAACCGCGCACTACATCAGCCCCGAGCAAGCTCTCGGGCATCCGGTCACGCCCGCCTCCGACATCTACTCGCTCGCACTGGTTCTGATCGAATGTCAAAGCGGTCGAATGGTTTTCGGCGGCGACGCGGTTGCGGCCGCGGTTGCTCGACTGCACCACGACCCCGAGGTGCCGACCACCATGGGCCCGGCCTGGTCGGCTCTCATGGCGGACATGACGGCGCGCAACCCCGCCGATCGCCCCGCTGCGGCCGAGGTGGCGCGCAGGTTGGAGCATCTCGACACACCTGCGACGATGATTCTGCCGGTCGCGGCTGGAGCGTCGCGTCGGCCGATGGCGCTGGCGGGACTGCTCGCGCTGGTGGGATTGACAGTGGTGGGGGCGTACCTGCTGACGCGACCGCAGGACGTGACCGACAGCGTGGTCCTGCCGACGACGTCCGTGGTGGAACCGACGCCCGCACCCGAACAGGCGGCGGTGACGACGACGAGCGTCACGGCGGTGCCCGTCGCGCCGTCTGCCGCACCCTCGACTACTGCCGAACCCGCGCCCGCGATGGTGCCCGCGCCGGCCGCTGGTCCTGCACCCGCTGCCGTGCCGCCCGCGAAGGGCAACGGCAACAGTGGCCCCGGAAACAACAACAGCGGTCCGGGGAACAACAGCGGACAGGGAAACGGAAACAGTGGCCCTGGAAACAACAGTGGCTCTGGAAACAACGGTGGCCCCGGGAACAGCAACCGGGGTGGGAACTGACGGTCGAGGCGACCGCGGCAATTCGCTCGAAACCTCGTGTGAGGCGGTGGAGCGGGCGACGGGAATCGAACCCGCGTAATTAGTTTGGAAGACTAAGGCTCTACCATTGAGCTACGCCCGCATGCACACGACGAAACCGGGATCGCCGGCCACGTCGTCTGCGTTGAGTGACTGTACCCAATCCCGCTTTGAAAACCGAAATCGACCCACCGTAGGATCGACGCGGCAGGTGAACGGGATGTGGCGCAGCTTGGTAGCGCATCCGCTTTGGGAGCGGAGGGTCGCAGGTTCGAATCCTGTCATCCCGACAGAACGTCAACGAGTCACCGATTCCGAAAAGCAATGAAGGAGCAAAAGGCGTGAAGAGCACCGTCGAGCAGCTGAGCCCGACGCGAGTCCGTATCAATGTTGAGGTGCCCTTCGAGGAGCTCAAGCCTGATTTCGACGCCGCGTACAAGACCCTCGCACAGCAGATCCGTCTGCCGGGGTTCCGGCCGGGCAAGGCTCCGGCCAAGTTGCTCGAGGCCCGTGTCGGACGAGTCAACGTCCTGAACCAGGTCGTCAACGACGCCCTTCCGGCCAAGTACAACGACGCGCTGAACTCCACCGAGCTCAAGCCGCTCGGCCAGCCGGAGATCGAGATCACCAAGATCGAGGACGGCGAAGAGATCACCTTCACCGCCGAGGTCGACGTGCGGCCCGAGATCGCGCTTCCCGACTACTCGACGCTGAGCGTGACCGTCGACCCGGTCGAGATCACCGACGAGGCCGTCGACGAGCAGCTGCTCTCGCTGCGTCAGCGTTTCGGCACCCTCACCGGTGTCGATCGCGCGGCCCAGAACGGCGACTTCGTGTCCATCGACCTCAGCGCGACCGTCGACGGTCAGGACGTCCCGGAGGCGTCGACCGAGGGTCTGTCCCACGAGGTCGGATCCGGTCAGCTCATCGACGGACTCGACGAGGCCATCGTCGGCCTGAACGTCGGCGAGTCCAAGGAGTTCCCGACCACCCTGCTCGCCGGTGAGCACGCCGGCCAGGAAGCCGTCGTGGTGGTGACCGTCAAGAGCATCAAGGAGCGCGAGCTTCCCGAGGCCGACGACGATTTCGCCCAGCTGGCAAGTGAATTCGACACGATCGACGAGCTGCTCGCCGATCTGCGCGAGCGCGTCGGCCGGGTCAAGAAGGTCGAGCAGGCCGGTCAGATCCGCGACAAGGTTCTCGAGGCTCTCCTCGACACCGTCGAGGTCGCCGTGCCGGAGGCCTTCGTCCAGGCCGAGGTCGACTCGCACCTGCACGACGCGATCCACGGTCTCGATCACGACGAAGAGGCACTGAACAAGCAGCTCGAAGCGGACGGAAGCTCGCGCGAGAAGTTCGACGCCGACTCGCGTGAGAGCGCCGAGAAGTCCGTCAAGACGCAGCTGCTCCTCGACTCGATCGCCGACGCCGAGTCCACCCAGGTGGGCCAGGAAGAGCTGACGCAGAACATCATCTTCCAGGCGCAGCGGTACGGCATCGCGCCCGAGCAGTTCATCCAGCAGGTGCAGCAGGCGAACCAGCTGCCCGCACTGTTCGCCGACATCCGTCGCAGCAAGGCGCTCGCCGCTATCGTCGATCAGGTGACGGTGACCGACACCTCCGGCGCCCCCGTGGACACCAAGGAGCTCTTCGGCGATTCGTCCGACGACGAGGCCTCGCCTGCGGATTCGTCCGAGGGCGAACAAGAGAAGTAACGCTCACAGCGAACGACGGCGGTTCCGGGACTCCGGGGCCGCCGTCCTTCGTTAGTGTCGAGGACAGCAAGTACATCCGTATGGAGAAGGCAGGTACCGTGATCAACTCGAACCCGGCGACCAACGCGAACCCGGCAGTAAGCCCCGTGATGACGTCGGCCACCGCGGGTCTCAACCTCAGTGACTCCGTCTACGAACGCCTTCTGCGCGAGCGCATCATCTTCCTCGGCACTCAGGTCGACGACGACATCGCGAACAAGCTGTGCGCGCAGATTCTGTTGCTGTCGGCCGAGGACCCCACTCGCGACATCGAGCTGTACATCAACTCACCCGGAGGTTCGGTGTCGGCCGGTATGGCCATCTACGACACGATGACCTTCGCGGAGTGCGACGTTGCCACCTACGCCATGGGCCTCGCCGCGTCCATGGGGCAGTTCCTGCTCACCGCCGGTACCAAGGGCAAGCGGTACGCACTCCCGCACGCACGCATCATGATGCATCAGCCGTCCGCCGGAATCGGTGGCAGCGCGGCCGACATCGCGATCATGGCCGAGCAGTTCGCACTGACCAAGCGCGAGATGGCCGAGCTCATCGCCCATCACACGGGCCAGAGCTTCGAGCAGGTCACCGAGGACTCCGATCGTGACCGCTGGTTCACGGCTCAGCAGGCACTCGAATACGGAATGGTCGACCACGTCGTCGCACGCGCCACCCAGGCCGGCGGCATCGGCGAATCCGGCAACTGATCGATCCGGCTGACGCAAGCGTCGATCCAGCCCCAACTTTTGGAGAACAGATGACAAATCTCTTCGACCCCAGCCAGATGCCGTCGTCGCGGTACATCCTGCCGTCCTTCGTCGAGCACTCGAGCTACGGCGTCAAGGAATCGAACCCCTACAACAAGCTCTTCGAGGAGCGCATCATCTTCCTCGGCGTGCAGGTGGACGACGCCTCCGCGAACGACATCATGGCGCAGCTGCTCGTGCTCGAGGGTCTCGATCCCGACCGCGACATCACCATGTACATCAACTCGCCGGGTGGATCATTCACCTCGCTGATGGCGATCTACGACACCATGCAGTACGTGCGCGCCGACGTTGCCACCGTCTGCCTCGGCCAGGCCGCGTCCGCTGCTGCCGTGTTGCTCGCCGCCGGTACGCCGGGCAAGCGTGCAGCACTGCCGAACGCCCGGGTGCTCATTCACCAGCCGTCCACCGGTGGTGTTCAGGGTCAGGTGTCCGACCTCGAGATCCAGGCCGCCGAGATCGAGCGCATGCGTCGGCTCATGGAGACCACCCTCGGTCGCCACACGAACAAGGATCCCGAGGTCGTCCGCAAGGACACCGACCGCGACAAGATTCTGACGGCAGCCGAAGCCAAGGACTACGGGATCATCGACACCGTGTTCGAGTACCGCAAACTCTCGGCACAGAAATAACACCGCGACACGCGGAGGAGTCCCTCCTCCGCGTGTCATCGGCGACCGGCAGCCATGCTGTGGGGCGCACACAATCGCTGTCGTTTCCGATGACGAATCGGCAGTAAGAAGTCGACCATGTTCGCCGAGTGCGGGTACGGTCACAGGATGGAACAGTCGCTGCGCGTGGTTTCGAGGCCCGCGATGGCTGTCCAGCCCTGACGAGGAAGTAGGAGCCGACACATGGCACGCATCGGCGACGGTGGCGATCTGCTCAAATGCTCTTTCTGTGGAAAGAGTCAGAAGCAGGTCAAGAAGCTCATTGCTGGGCCAGGTGTGTACATCTGCGACGAGTGCATCGATCTTTGCAACGAGATCATCGAGGAAGAGCTGGCCGAGTCCAGCGAGGTCAAGCTGGACGAGCTGCCCAAGCCGTCCGAGATCCGCGACTTCCTCGAGAACTACGTCATCGGTCAGGACACGGCCAAGCGCACGCTCGCGGTGGCCGTCTACAACCACTACAAGCGCATCCAGGCCGGTGACAAGGCGCGCGATTCACGCGGCGAGACCGTCGAGCTGGCCAAGTCCAACATCCTGATGCTCGGTCCGACGGGGTGTGGCAAGACCTACCTCGCTCAGACATTGGCGAAGATGCTCAACGTCCCCTTCGCCATCGCCGACGCCACGGCGCTCACCGAAGCCGGCTACGTCGGCGAGGACGTCGAGAACATCTTGCTGAAGCTGATCCAGGCCGCCGACTACGACGTCAAGCGCGCCGAGACCGGCATCATCTACATCGACGAGGTCGACAAGATCGCCCGCAAGAGCGAGAACCCGTCGATCACGCGCGACGTGTCCGGTGAAGGTGTGCAGCAGGCACTGCTGAAGATTCTGGAAGGAACGCAGGCCAGCGTTCCCCCGCAGGGCGGTCGTAAGCACCCCCACCAGGAATTCATTCAGATCGACACCACCAACGTTCTGTTCATTGTCGCGGGCGCCTTCGCCGGACTCGAGCGCATCGTGTCCGATCGAATCGGCAAGCGCGGCTTGGGTTTCGGTGCCGAGGTGCGCACCAAGGCCGAGATCGACACCCAGGACCACTTCGCCGAGGTCATGCCCGAGGACCTGATCAAGTTCGGTCTGATCCCCGAGTTCATCGGCCGTCTCCCGGTCGTCGCCTCGGTGACCAACCTGGACAAGGACTCCCTCGTCACCATCCTGTCGCAGCCGAAGAACGCGCTGGTGAAGCAGTACACACGCCTGTTCGACATGGACGGCGTGGAGCTCGAGTTCACCCCCGAGGCACTCGATGCGATCGCCGATCAGGCCATCCACCGCGGCACCGGCGCTCGTGGACTGCGCGCCATCATGGAAGAAGTACTTCTTCCCGTGATGTACGACATCCCCAGCCGCGACGACGTCGCCAAGGTGGTCGTGACCGCCGAGACCGTCATCGACAACGTTCTGCCGACCATCGTCCCGCGTAAGCCGGAGCGGCCGGAGCGTCGCGACAAGTCTGCGTAGTAATCGCTCGAAAAAGCCCCGCTCACGGTGTGAGCGGGGCTTTTTCGTGCTTGCGTGTTCTTGTGGACCCAATGTCACGTTGGGTACGGACAGTGGACCCAATGTGACATCGGGTCCGTCAGGATGCGGCCTTCCCGCGCCACACCAGACTCTGCTTGTTCAGGCGGCGCAACAGCGGATCACCCTCGCGCACAATGTCTTCACCCATACCGACTGCGGACGCCAGTTGCGCGTCGTCAAGCTGGTCGAACGCCGGGGACCGCCGCCGGTCGAGGACGTCGTACCAACACCCGCCGACCGCGTGATCGAGAAGGATCCGCCCGAAGCAGTGGTTCTTGACGACGACCCAGCGGCCCGCCTCGCCGAGCGCCGGGAGCTCGGTCATGACCAGGTGGCGGTAGCGCTCGCGTAGTTCGTCCCGATCCATTCCTCCGGCTTACCCCGATGTGGTGGGCGGTGCAACGCGCCCCCGACCGACCCGATGACACATTCGGTCCACTATGCGGACCCAACGTCACATTGGGTCGGGAGCGACAGTAGTCAGCGACCGACCCGATGACACATTCGGTCCACTATGCGGACCCAACGTCACATTGGGTCCGCATGGGTGGGGCGGGCAACGACTACATCGCCCGACCGAGCTGCTTGAGCGGCACCCGGTACGTCTCGCGTGCGGTGAAGGCGGAGACGGCAGAGATGGCGCAGCAGGCTGCGACGAGGATCGCGACCGGCAGCCAGTTGGTGCGGCTGTCGCCGATGAGGGTCCACGCGATGGTCGGTGCGAAGCCGGCGAGGGCGAAGCCGATCTGGGTACCGATGGCGATGCCGGAGAAGCGGACCTTGGTGTTGAACATCTCGGCGTAGAAGGACGGCCAGATGGCGTTCGGAGCGCTGTAGCAGATGCCGGTGAGCACAATCGCGCCGACGAAGATGAGCGGGATGTTGCCGGTCATGATGGCATTGAAGTACACGAAAATCATGACGGCACAACCGAGTACGCCGGTGATGAAGACGGGCTTGCGTCCGACGCGGTCGGCGACGATGGCGAGGGTGGGCTGCATGACGAGTGCGACGACGTTGGCGGTGACGGCGACGAGGAGCATGGTAGTGCGGGACACACCCACCTCGGAGCTGGTGGCGAACGCCAGGCCGAAGACGGAGAACACGGTGCCGCACACGGCGATCAGGGCGCAGGCGATGACGCGAACCACGTCGGAGGTGTGCGACCGGAACAGTTCGACGACGGGGAACTTGGCGGTGTTGTCGGCTTCTTGCTCCTCCTGGAACACCTCGGGCTCGTCGAGCTTGCGACGGATCACGTAGGCGAGAACCACGACGACGAAGCTGAACCAGAACGGAACGCGCCAGCCCCAGCTGAGCAGCTGATCTTCAGGCAGGTTGGCGACGGTCAGGAAGACCAGGGTGGCGAGGATGAAGCCGGCCTGCGTACCGGTCAGAGTCCAGCTGGTGAAGAACGCGCGGCGGCCTTCCGGTGCGTGCTCGAGCGTCAACGAGTTCGCGCCGCTCTGTTCTCCGGCTGCCGAAATGCCCTGCACCACACGGAGAACGACGAGAAGGATGGGTGCCCCGACGCCGATCGCGGCGTGGGAGGGAAGGCAGCCGATGAGGAAGGTGGAAGCACCCATCATGACGAGGGTGACCAGCATGACCTTCTTGCGCCCGACACGGTCACCGAAGTGGCCGAGGATGACGGCGCCGAACGGGCGGGCGACGTAGGCGACGCCGAACGTGGCCAGGGACAGGAGCGTACCGGCGGCGGCGTTCGACGACGGGAAGAACACCTTGCCGAAGACCAGGGCGGCGGCGGAGGCATAGATGTAGAAGTCGTAGTACTCGAGCATGCTGCCGAGAAAACTTGCGACGGCGGCCCGCTTCACCTTGCGTGTATCCGCAGGAGGCGACGTGGTCGCTCCCGTGTCGAGGGTGCTGTTGGTCATGGTTACTCCTGCTGAAAGGGATGGTGTTCGTATGACGAACGTGAGTTCGCTCTCCGGATGAGACGAATGTAACTCAGCTCACCTACGCGATCAACAGTATTAACCAAATAGTTCATAAAACCTAGAGATCGGTCAGAAACGCGATCACGAGGTCTTCGAGCATCCGTCGCAGGTGCTCCCGTGTGGACGGATCCGTGAGGTCGCGGCCGAACAGCGCGTCGAAGGTGTAGCGGTTGGACAGCCGGAAGAAGCAGTAGCTGCTGATCACCATGTGCACGTCCAGGGCGTCGACGTCGGTGCGGAAGACGCCGCTGTCCTGTCCACGCGCGAGAATGACGCCGAGCAGTTCGGCTGCCGGGTTGCCGAGTCGGCCGAGAACGTCGGACGTCCTGATGTGCTCGCCGCGCAGAATGTTCTCGGTTGCCACGAGCCTGATGAAGTCGGGATGGCGCTCGTGATGATCGAACGTCACGCCGGCGATCTCGCGGATCGCGTCGATGGGGGAGAGTCCCTCGATGTCGACGCTGGCTTCGAGCGCGCGGATGGTCAGGTAGGAACGCTCGAGAACGGCCTTGTACAGACCTTCCTTGTCCACGAAGTAGTAGTAGATCATCCGTTTCGTGGTGTGGGTCTGCCGCGCGATCTCGTCCACACGCGCACCCGCGTAGCCCTTGTCTGCGAACTCGGACGTGGCCACTTCGAGGATGTCGTGCTTGGTCAGGTCACTGTTTCGGCGCCGTTTCGGTGGGGCCGCGGCGGCGTCGGACGTCATGGGGGTCAACTCTAACCGCGGCTTCTCTGTGCAAGTCGGCACAGAGGGCGTACTGTCGTGAGCTAATTCACCAATTAGTACATAAGAGCAGGAGTCGACCATGACGGAATCGATCGTGTGCGGGTTGATCGGGACCGGAATCAGTTTCTCGCTGACCCCCCCGATGCACGAGCGCGAAGGGCAGCATCACGAACTTGCCTACGCCTACAAGATCATCGATCTCGACGTTCTCGGTCTGTCGGTCGACGACCTCCCGCGACTCGTCTCCACCGCACGCGATCTCGGCTTCCGCGGCCTGAACATCACGCACCCCTGCAAGCAGCGCGTCATCGAGTTGCTCGACGACCTCTCGCCGGACGCCGCGCGACTCGGCGCCGTCAACACCGTGCTTTTCGACGACGGCCGCGCCACCGGATACAACACCGACTGGACCGGCTTCGGTCGCAACCTCGACCGCGGACTTCCCGCAGCGCGTCTCGATCACGTCGTCCAACTGGGAGCCGGCGGTGCGGGAGCAGCCGTCGCCTACGCAGTTCTCAGTCGCGGCGCGCGCCGCTACACGGTCGTCGACTCCGATCTCGCACGCGCAAATACCCTGAGCGAGAGCATGTCTCGACTGTTCCCGTCGCAGGCCGTCGACGCCGCGGCGCCCGCCGACGCAGCCGCGCTGATCGGGGGCGCCGACGGTTTGATCAACGCCACTCCGATGGGCATGGCTGCGCACCCGGGGATGGCTGTCGCGGCAGAGGTTCTGCGTCCGGACCTCTGGGTTGCCGACGTCGTCTATCGGCCGGCGGAGACCGAACTGCTCGCGACCGCTCGGTCGTTGGGTGCACCGGTGCTGAGCGGTACGGGAATGACGGTGTTCCAGGCCGTCGCCGCGTTCGACATCTTCACCGGGCGCGCGGCCGACGCCGAGCGGATGACCGACCACATGCGGGAGCTGCTCGGACGCGAAGAAGCCGTGTTGACCGTATGAGCATCCGGACGTCCGTCGCCACGGTCTCCTTGAGCGGCTCGCTCGAGACCAAGATGACGGCCATCGCGGAGGCCGGCTTCGACGGATTCGAAGTGTTCGAACCCGATCTGGTCAGCTCCGCGCAGACGCCGAAGGAGATCGCCGCTCGCGCAGCAGATCTCGGCCTGACGATCGATCTGTATCAGCCCTTCCGAGACCTCGACTCCACCAACCCGGACACGTTCGCGCGCAACCTCGTTCGCGCGGACCGCAAGTTCGACGTCATGGAGGAACTCGGGTGCGACCTTCTTCTGGTGTGTTCCTCGCCTTTGCCCACCGCGGTGCGCGACGACGGTGTGCTCGCCGAGCAGCTGCATGCGATGGCCGAAGGCGCGCACGAGCGCGGCATTCGCCTCGCCTACGAAGCGCTCGCGTGGGGAGCTCACGTCAACACCTATCGGCACGCCTGGAAGATCGTGGCCGACGTCGACCATCCTGCGCTCGGAACATGTCTCGACAGTTTTCACATTCTCTCGCGTGGTGACGATCCGTCGGGTATCCGCGACATCGACGGCGACAAGATCTTCTTCCTCCAGCTCGCGGACGCACCGCACCTGGTGATGGACGTATTGCAGTGGAGTCGGCATCACCGGTGCTTCCCCGGCCAGGGCAACTTCGATCTCGGTGCCTTCGGTGCGCACGTCCTGGCTTCCGGATATGCCGGGCCGTGGTCGCTGGAGATATTCAACGACGTGTTCCGCCAGTCGGCGACGGGACGGACTGCGGCCGATGCGCATCGCTCGCTGCTCTATCTGCAGGAGCAGGTCGGCCGCTATCCGCACGCCACGGACCAACTGTTCGAGCCACCCGCTGCCGGGTCGATCGAGAACATCGTGTCTATTCGGCTGGCGTCCGGACCGGTGCGTGCACCCGAACTCGCCTGGACGCTGGGACATCTCGGGTTCGACATGACCGCCGCGCACAGCACGCACGGTCTGCAACTGTTCTCGCACGGGCCGCTGGCCGTGGCCGTCGACACCTCGGTGGACACGTTGTGGACGGCGCCGGGAGTTCCGGCTCATCTTCCGGCCATCGCGCAGATCGGTGTGCGGTCCGACGACCCGGGGGAGTGGCTCACCCGTGCCGGGGCCCTCGGGGTTCCGGCCAGGGCGGTCGGGATGCCGGGTGCCGAAACCGACCTCACCGAGGTCGTGCGGATGTCGGTCACCGACGCCACGTCCCTGGACCTGCGCAGCCGGAACAGTGTCCAATCTTGGCTCGAGGCTTTTGATTTGGTGCCGCGTACCACGGCGCCGGTGTCGTCGCCGTTTCTCGTCGACGTAGACCATATCGCGCTCGCGGTGCCCGCCGACAGCTGGGACGGCGTCATGTTGCTGCTGCGGTCGGCGCTCGGAATGACCCCTCACGAGGGTCAGGACGTCGTCGACGCGGTCGGTCTGGTCCGAAGTCAAGCCTTGACTCTGACAACCGAGACTGCGGTGATCAGGTTGTCGCTCAACATGATTCCAGGTCGAGTCTCGGACACCGATCCGCTTCCGGCTGCGCGCCGCGGCGGCGTCAGCCACGTCGCGTTCGGAACACACGACGCGATCGCCGCGGCCGAATCGATGGTCGCGCGCGGATTCGTACCCTTGGAGATTTCGCCGAACTACTACGACGATCTCGCCGCTCGCTTCGACCTGCCCACCGATCTGCTCGCCACGTTGCAACGGCTGGGAATCCTCTACGACGCCGACGGGTCGGGCGGGGAGTTCTTCCACTTCTTCACCCCGACTGTGGGCGACGATCTGTTCTTCGAAGTGGTGCAACGGGTCGGCGAGTATGCGGGCTACGGCGAGACCAACTCCGCGGTGCGCCTGGCCGCCCAGCTGCGCTAGCGTTGCCGACATGACCGGCCGGGTTTCGATCGAGTACTGCACGCAGTGCAACTGGCTCCTGCGTGCGGGGTGGATGGCTCAAGAACTGCTGTCGACCTTCGGTCAGGAACTCGACGAAGTGGCCCTGATACCGGGCACGGGCGGGATCTTTCGGGTGCTGGTGGACGATCAGCTCGTGTGGGACCGCAAGGAACGCAGCGGTTTTCCCGAGATCACGGTGTTGAAGCAACTCGTGCGGGACCAGGTGGCGCCGGAGCGCGATCTGGGGCACGTGGATCGGCGGTGAGCTCAGAGGTCCTCGTCGACGGCGTCGAGGGCCGCTTGCTTCTTGCGGGACCGCCGGAGGGCGAAGGCTGCTGCGCCCCCACCGACCACGGCGCCGAACACCGCGCCGACGGCAGTGGACGGGTCGAGCCCGATCGGTGAATCCGACGAGCCGTAGAGCTGCACGAAGTACCCCACCGCCGCGACGACGTAGAGGACGGCGATCACGATCCCGCGCGGTTGAAAAGGCTTGGTCCGCGCCTGCACGTCGACGCGGCGACTCTTCGAATACGCCAGCGTCGCAAGCGATACGGCTGCCGAAGTCAGGAAGAGACCGACTGCGACATACGCTCCGGTGATTCCGCCTACCCAGGGGAGAACTGCCATCGCGATGGCCGCTGCCCACAGGCACAGCTGAAACCCGATGGCGGACGCTTCGTTCCACACGTCGCGCTGATGCTCGTCGCGATAGAACTCGTTGTCCAGGTCCCCGACGAATCGCATTGCAGATACGAACGCGCTCATGATCTTTCACTCCTCGTTCAGTGGAAACAGGGTTTCGACCGTGGTGTCCAGTGCGTGCGCGAGCCGTAGGGCGAGGTAGACGCTGGGGGCGTAATCGCCGCGTTCGACGGAGACGATGCTCTGTCTGCTCACGCCCACCGCCTGGCTCAGCTCGGCTTGCGTCAATTTCGTCGGCTTCCGGTACTCACGCACTCTGTTGGAGCGAGGTGCTTCGGCCATGAGAAAAGACAACCTTACTTGTCATAAAATGTCAAACACGGTTGTCTTTGCCCGGGCCGTGTCATCGGGATGGGTCACCCGGGCTGGGATGTTCCCGAAAATCGGTGCGCTCGATAGTGGCGCAAGGGCGACTCACTGGAATCGGCGACTCGTTGCCGGTTATGTCCATAATCTGAGGGCCACGCACTGTCGGTGGGGGCATGTGCACCGACTCCGAACGGACGATCATGCGAAGCAGTTGCGGTAGGCGAAGGCTCGGCGGCGTCCTGGGGGCGCTGCTGATCACCATGGGGATCGCGACGGCCGCACCGCCCACCGCCGCCGCGGGTCCGTTCGACTTCTTGCCGCTCCCGCCGCGAACGGCCGCGGCGTTGGCGGCCGATCCGTCGCCCGACCGGTGGGTGTCGCCGGATCCCGGTTTCGAGACGACCACGCCGGGCACCGTGTTGCGTCGACGCATCGCGCCGGTGAAGCCGCCTCTCACCCCGAGCACCACGACACAGCTGTTGGTTCGCTCCACCGACGCCAAGGGGCGTCCGGTCGCGATCGTCACCACCGTCATCGTCCCGAACGCCCCGTGGAGGGGCCCCGGCTCCCGACCGGCGGTGGCGTGGAACATCCCGATCAACTCGCTGGGAGCCCAGTGCCAGCCGTCGTGGACTCTTCCGCGAGGCACCAGCTCGGACCTCCCTCAGATCGAACAGGTCCTCAGCCGCGGATACGCGGCGGTCGTCACCGATCACGAAGGTCCTCGTAATGCCTATGCGGCCGGACCCATGGCGGGTTACGCCGTCCTCGACGGTCTGCGAGGAGCCACACGCGCACCGGGGATCGGTCTCGACGCGACCTCGCCCCTCGGCATGACCGGATACTCCGGAGGTGCGATCGCCAGCGGATGGGCGGTGCAGCTCGCACCCGACTACGCGCCCGAGCTGAACATCGTGGGGGCAGCATTCGGTGGCACGCCGGCCGACCCGGCGCTTCTGCGGCAATCGATGACCGGAAACGAAGCCGTGGCGGTGTTCCTGCTGGCGGGAATGGGCGTGGCCCGTGAGTACCCGGAGCTGTTGTCGCTGTACAACGACGACTGGTTCCGTCTGGCCGGCGCGGCCCGCAACGCGTGCATCGACGACGTCTCGTATCTGGGAGCGATCGCGCCGATTCGTCTCGAAACTCTCGAGGCGTATCCCGGCGCACTGGAATCCGACACCGCCCGGTCGGTGGCACGCGAGAACCGGATGGGCGACGCCGGAACTCCGACCGCACCGGTCTTCATCTACCACGGTCAGCAGGAGAAGTGGGTGCCCAAGGAAGGGGCGGAGGCGGTCTACGACAAGTGGTGCTCGCGCGGCGCGTCGGTGCGCCTCGAGGAGTCGTTCGGCGAGCATCTGATCGTCGCGATCACCGGGCTTCCGGTCGCGCTGTCCTGGTTGGACCAGCGCATTGCCGGTGTGCCCGCTGCGCCGGGTTGCTCGAGTGTGGGGCGGTAGAGGAGTTCAGGCAATGCGCTCGAACACCGCGGCCAAACCCTGGCCGCCGCCGATGCACATGGTCTCGAGGCCGTAGCGGCTTTCTCGCCTGCTCATCTCGCGCAGCAGAGTGGCGAGAATGCGGGCACCGGTCGCACCGACCGGATGGCCCAGCGAGATGCCGGAACCATGGGGATTGAGTCGCTCGTCGTCGGGCTCGACGCCCCAGGTGCGGAGCACGGCCAACGTCTGCGCTGCGAAAGCCTCGTTCAATTCGATGACGCCCATGTCGTCGAGCGTCAGCCCCAGGCGTCCGAGCGCTTTCTCGCTTGCGGGCACCGGTCCGATGCCCATGGTGCGCGGCGGAACGCCCGCCACGGCCCACGACGCCAGGCGAGCCAGCGGGCGAAGCCCCAGTGCGGCGGCCTTGTCCGGGGTGGTCACGATGCACAGCGCCGCGCCGTCGTTCTGCCCGCTGGCGTTGCCCGCCGTGACGGTCGAGTTCGGGTCGATCTTGGCGCGGATGGCGCGGAGCTTGCCCAGCGACTCGACGTCGGTGTCCGCGCGGGGGTGTTCGTCCGTGTCGATGATCAGTGGATCGGACTTTCGCTGCGGGACGGACACGCCGACGATCTCCTCGGCGAAGACGCCGTTCTTCTGCGCCGCAACGGCTTTCCGGTGCGAGGAGACCGCCAGTTCGTCCTGGTCCGCGCGGCTGATGGAGAACTCCTCCCGCAGGTTTTCGGCAGTCTCGATCATGCCGCCGGGAACCGCAAAGTTCTTGCCGCCGGCCGTGACTCGCGCGCGGGCAAGACGGTCGGACAGTGCGACGGCCTCACCCTTGACGCCCCAGCGCATGCCGGTTGCGTAGAACTCGGCCGTACTCATGGACTCGGCTCCACCCGCGAGGACGAGGTCGCTTCCTCCGGATTGCACCTGTAGGCACGCGTTGATGACGGCCTGCAGGCCGGAACCGCAGCGACGATCCACCTGCTGGCCCGGAACGTCGACGCCCAGTCCGGCGTCGAGTGCGGCGATGCGGCCGATCGCCGGAGCTTCGCCGCCGGGGGATGCCTGCCCGAGGATGACGTCGTCGATGTCGGATCCGGACAACCCGGTCCGCGACATGATCTCGGTGATGACCGCGGCGGCGAGCGCCTCGGGTGCGATGTCGCGGAACTGACCGCCGAAGCGGCCGACCGGAGTGCGAAGTGCTTCACAGATGACGGCGTCAGGCATAGGACTTTCCTTGGGTCGAGGCCCCGACACGGGCGAGGTCGGTGTCGATGGCGTGTGTGGTGAGAAGAATTGCGGGCACGAGCGTCTCGTGGATCGCGTCGATCGAGTAACGGGCCGCTTGGGTGGAGATGTTGGCCGCTGCCACAACGGCTCCCGTGGCGTCGTGAATCGGGGCGGCAAGTGATCGGAGCCCTGCCTCGAGTTCCTGATCGACGATGGCGAAGCCCTGTGCGCGAGCCTCGTCGACGGCCGTGCGAAGCGTGTCGGTGCTGTTCACGGTGTGCGGGGTCAAGTCCGACAACCGAACTCGGCCGAGATAGGCCTCGAACTCGGTGGGCGAGAGTCCGGCGAGCAGAACGCGACCCATGGAGGTCGCGTAGGCGGGAAATCGGGTGCCGATGGTGATCGACACGGTCATGATGCGGCTCACCGGGACTCGCGCCACGTACACCACGTCGTCGCCGTCGAGAATGGACACCGACGCCGATTCGCGCACCTTCTCGGCCAACGCCTCGAGGTGCGGCCCCGCGATCTCGGGCAGCGACAGGCTGGACAGGTACGAGTAGCCGAGTTCGAGAACGCGCGGGGTGAGCCAGAAGCTCGAGCCGTCCGTGCGCACGTACCCGAGCTCGACGAGAGTCAGCAGGAACCGGCGGGCGGTGGCCCGCGTGAGGTCGGTGGCGCGGGCGACGTCGGAGAGAGTGCGGCGTGAATGCGTGGCGTCGAACGCCCGAATGACGGACAGGCCGCGTGCGAGCGACTGCACGTAGTCCGAGGAGGGACCCTGTACGTCCGGTTCGGTCACGGCATCTCCTCGAGTGCGGCCTTGCCAAGGGCGAATGCTCTGTTGCTGTTGGGAACTCCGGCGTAGACGGCGGTGTGCAGGAACACTTCCTGCAGCAACGCCGGGTCCATCCCGGCGCGCAGAGCCGCTCGAACGTGCATGTCGAGCTCGTGCTCGTTGCCGACCGCCGTCAGGATCGCGAGTGTCAGCAGCCGCCGCGTCGCATGATCGAGACCGGGCCGGCTCCAGATGTCACCCCACGCGGTCCGAGTGATGAAATCCTGGAAGGGGGCGGTGAAATCGGTGGTGCCGGCAACGCTTCTGTCGACGTGAGCGTCGCCGAGAACGCTGCGCCGCACCGCCATCCCGCGGGCATGCGCGGAGTTGTCGATCTGCCCCAGAATCAGCTGCGTGATTGCTCCGGCCTGCTCGATGTTCGCGAGATGGGCTGCCGGAGAAAGAACCTGGAATTGCGCACCGGCAACGCCGTCGGCGATGACGGCGAGAGTGTCCGGGGGAGTGGAGGGATCCATCTCGCCGGCCACCACCACGGTGGGCGCGCTGATACGAGCGAGGTCCGCACGGGAGTCCCAGCCGGACAGCGCATCACAGCACGCGGCGTAACCCTCGTCGTCGGTGGCGGCGATCATCGCACGGTAGCGAGAGACGAGGTCAGGCTCGCGGGCGGCCAACTCGGGGGTGAACCAGCGGTCGACGACGGCCGAGGCAATCGAGTCGATTCCGTTCGCCCGCACCGCGGCGGCCCGGTCGGTCCACGCCGACGATTCGCCGAACTTGGCTGCGGTGCACAGCAATGTCAGCGTGTCGACACGGTCCGGGTGATGTATCGCGAGCCACTGCCCGACGGCACCGCCCATCGACAGTCCGACGACGTGCACGCGATCGAGCTGCCGAGAATCGAGCAGTGCGACGACGTCGGATCCGAGATCGGCGATGGTGTAGGGACCCACCGGTGCGGGCGACCGGCCATGACCACGCAGGTCGACCGCGAGCACGTTGGCGGCGCGCGAGAGCGGGCCGACCTGTGGATCCCACATCGATCGGTCCGATCCGAGGGATCCGAGCAGCACCACGGTGGGTGCGCTGTCCGTCTGCGCCGGGGTGAAATCGAAGGAGAGGTCGACGGTCATGAGGACTCCGATCCGGTGATGGAGGCGAGGATGCGGTCGACGATGTCGGCAGCGTGCCCGAGGTAGTCCGCGGGATCGAGCAACGTCCGCACCCGATCCGCGGGGATGAACTCGGTGATCGAACTGTTCTCGTACAGAGGCACATCGAGGGTGCACGCTTCGGTGACGATGGCGCGTGCGTCGTCGGTGTGCTCCGACAACGCGGTGGTGACGCGCTCGGCCAGCAACAGTCCGTGAGTGACGTCGAGGTTGCGCGCCATGGACTCGCGGTCGACGCGCAGTCCGCCGAGGCAGTCCGCCAGTCTGGCCGCAGACCCGCCGGCGAGGCGAGCGAGGTCGGTGAGGGTCTCCCACTCCGCATGCCACGGCCCGGCTGCGCGCTGCTGCTCGTGGGCCATCGAGGCGAGAACCGTGGACACCAGGCCTGGAACACGCTGCGCGGCTGCGCGAGCGGTGATGGCGGCGACCGGATTCTGTTTGTGCGGCATGGCGGACGAGCCACCGGGGGTGTGTTCGGCTACTTCGGTGAGCTCGGTGGACGACATCAGCACGACGTCCGTGGCCGGCTTGGCGACGGCACCGGCCAGAACCCCGAGCGCCGTTGCCACGGCGGCGAGGGGTGTGCGGTCGGTGTGCCAGGGCGCGATCTGTTGCGGGAGTCCGAGGTGACGGGCCACCGCGTCGGCCATGTCGAGACCGTGCGGATGCACGGCTGCCAATGTGCCTGCTGCGCCGCCGAATTGAACGGTCAAGCCGTCGAGTGCCCGCCGCAGGTCGCGAGCCGCTCGGTGCAGGCCCATCGCCCAGCCGGCCGCCACGGCGCCGAAGGTGGTCGGGAGTGCTTGCTGCCCCAGCGTTCTGGCCGCCATCGGGGTCCGCCGATGTTCGCGCGCCAGGTCCAGTGCGTCCTGCACCGACGACGTCGCGTAACCCAGGATCGCGTCGCCCGTACGGCGAAGCATGAGGACCAGGGCCGTGTCCATCACGTCCTGGCTCGTCGCACCGGGATGGACCGAGGCGGCGGGCACCCCACGTGGAGCGACCTCGCTGCGCAGTATCTTCACCAGCGGTATGACGGGGTTTCCGCCGGCCACGGCAGCAGTTCCGAGTTCGCCGATATCGATGCGGCCGTCGCGGGAGAGTGCACTCGCGGCAGCGGCCACGGACTCTGCGTCGGAGGCACTGATCAGTCCGACCTCGGCCGCGCCGACGCTCAGCGCCGCTTCGACACCGAGAAGGGCGGAGACCCAGGCTTGGTCGGACAGCTCGTACGCCAGGTCCGTCGCGCCGAAGGTCGGATCGAAGAGTGGCCCGCGTGTGGTCATCGGGTAGGCCGGAGGCCGGTCGAATGCGATCCGGTAGACATCACAGCTCGAAGAACGGTGTCTCGTCACCGTCGGGATCGGTGTCCTGCACGACGATACGAAGGTGGTAGCCGCCCTCGACCTCGGAGGCGATCAGCTTGGCGCGGTCTTTCTCGCGCAGACTGTTCAGCACCGGATCGGCCCCGTTGGACTCGGTTTCGTCGGGGAAGTAGATCCGCGTGACCAGGCGTTCGACGATCCCGCGTGCGAAGACACCGACGTCGATGTGCGGGGCCTCGACGACGCCGTCCTCGGCCGGAAGGGACCCCGGCTTGACGGTGCGCACGGTGGCCGTTCCGGACGCGTCGCAGATCGCCCGGCCGAAGCCGCGGAAGCCGTTCGGCGACAACGGGACCGGACCGCGGGGATCCGCGGGCTGGTCGAACCGGCCCTCGGCGTCGGCTTGCCAGGTCTCGACCATGCCGTCGGCGATTGCGGTGCCGGCGCCGTCGACGAGGGTGACGGACACGTCGATCGCGCCGGGCGTTCCGGCTGGTACCACGTCGATGCCGTCGTCCCATGGCAGTCCGATGTGCAGGTAGGGGCCGACCGTCTGGGAGGGCGTCTGCCCGAACGGGACCGTCGTGAAGTCACCGGGAACGACCGGGTAGCGGGGGGCGAAGGTGTCAGTCATCGTGGTCGTCGCTCTCGAACGGGGTGGCATTGCGTCCGCGTAGAACGATGTCGAAACGGAACCCGAGGGCCCAGTTGTCCTCGGTTGCGGAGTAATCGAAGACACTGACCATGCGCTGGCGGGCACCGTCGGGCACCGAGTTGTAGATGGGGTCCTGGAAGAACATCGGGTCGTCGGGGAAGTACATCTGGGTGACCAGGCGTTGCGTGAACGCTTGGCCGAACAGCGAGAAGTGGATGTGGGCCGGGCGCCACGCATTGTGGTGATTACCCCACGGATAGGCGCCGGGCTTGACCGTCGTGAAGCGGTAGTTGCCCAGGTTGTCGGTGAGGACGCGGCCCACGCCGTTGAAGTGCGGGTCGAGCGGCGCCGGCCAGTTGTCGCCTGCGTGCCGGTATCGACCGCCTGCGTTTGCTTGCCACACCTCGATCAGGGTGTGAGGAATCGGCTTGCCGTCGCTGTCGAGGACGCGGCCGTGCACGATGATGCGTTGCCCCTGAGCCTCACCGCCGTTCGCGTGGGTGAGGTCCGCGTCGCCCTTCCGAACTCGGCCCTCACCGAGAACCGGTCCGGTGACTTCGGTGAGCCGCTGGGGGAGAAGCGTGAGCGGCTGGGACGGATGGCGCAGTGCGGTGGTGCGGTAGTCCGCGAAATCGCGGGGCGCGTTGGTGCCGGTCTGATCGCGGTAGGTGTCGAGCGTGGGTGGCAAGTGCAGCATTCGTGGTCCCTGTTCGCTATGTGTACTCATAGACGCTATGCGAACAGAGTAGGCGTTCGCGTCGTGGCCGACAAGGTTTCGAGGGCGAAATGTTCGACATACGGATTAGTGTTCACATTACGCACAGTGTTCGGTAGGGTGGTCCGCATGATGGACAAGGTGATGGAATCGGCAGCCGCAGCTGTGGCCGATATCCCCGACGGATCGTCGCTCGCGGTCGGTGGATTCGGACTGGTGGGAGTGCCGGAAATTCTGATCGACGCGCTGCTCCAACAGGGAGCAACCGAGCTCGAGACGATAAGCAACAACTGCGGCACAGACGGTTTCGGCCTCGGCATACTGCTCGAGCGAGGACGCATTCGCCGCACCGTGTCCTCCTACGTCGGGGCGAACAAGGAGTTCGCGCGGCAGTACCTCGGCGGTGAACTCGAAGTCGAACTCACCCCACAGGGCACACTCGCCGAACGCCTCCGCGCCGGTGGCGCGGGCATCCCCGCCTTCTTCACCCCCGCCGGCGTCGGCACCCAGGTGGCCGACGGCGGACTCCCGCTCCGATACGACGGGTCCGGCGGCATCGCGATCGAAAGCCCTCCGAAGGAGACGCGCGAGTTCGACGGCGTGACCTACGTACTCGAGCGTGGCATCGTCGCCGACTACGCCCTGGTGCACGCCTGGAAAGGTGATCGGTTCGGGAACCTGGTGTACCGCAAGAGTTCTCGCAACTTCAACCCACCCGCCGCGGCGGCCGGGCGCATCACCATCGCGCAGGTCGAACACCTCGTCGAACCGGGTGAACTCGATCCGGAGAACGTGCACACCCCGGGCATCCACGTGCAGCGAGTGGTGCACGTCGGACCGGTGGAAGTCGGAATCGAACAACGGACGGTGCGAGCATGACCACGGCGAAATTGACCCGCGACCAGATGGCCGCGCGCGTCGCGCAGGAACTCGGCGACGGACAGTACGTGAACCTCGGAATCGGCATGCCGACCCTGGTTCCCAACTTCATCCCGAACGACATCACGGTCGTATTGCACTCGGAGAACGGCGTTCTCGGCGTCGGGCCCTACCCGACCGAGGACGAGTTGGATCCCGAACTGATCAACGCGGGCAAGGAGACCATCACGGTCCTCCCCGGAGCGTCGTTCTTCGATTCGTCGCAGTCGTTCGGCATGATCCGCGGCGGTCAGGTCGACGTCGCGGTCCTCGGCGGAATGCAGGTCAGCGAGCGCGGCGACCTCGCCAACTGGATGGTTCCCGGCCACATGGTCAAGGGCATGGGCGGAGCCATGGACCTCGTCCACGGAGCCAAGCGTGTCATCGTCATGATGGAGCATGTCTCGCGCAAGGGCGAGCCGAAGATCCTGCCCGAGTGCACACTTCCCCTCACCGGCATGGGCTGCGTGCAACGCATCATCACCGACATGGCCGTCATCGACGTCACTGCCGACGGTCTCACCCTGGTCGAAACGGCGCCCGGGATCTCCGAAGACGAGGTTCGTGAGGCCACGGGGGCCGCGCTGCGTTAGCGCTTCCCCGCCCGGCGGACCGACCCCGGCGACACTCCCGTCGTGCGCTTGAACGCGCGCGAGAACGACGCTTCCGACCGGTAACCGAGGCGATGAGCGAGCTCGGACACCACCGTTCCTGATTCGGTGAGTTCCGTTGCCGCCAGACTCATTCGGTACCGCGTCAGATAGGCGACGGCCGGCTCGCCCACCACCTCGGTGAATCGCGCCGCGAACGCGGAGCGCGACATCGACACGTGCTGCGCGAGTGATTCGACCGTCCAGTCCCGCTCCGGTTGTCGGTGGATGGCGACGACAGCACGGCCGATGTGCTTGTCGCGCAACGCACCCAGCCATCCCGTCTGTCCGGCTGGGTCGTCGTCCATCCAGGCGCGAATCATCTGGATCACGAGGATGTCCGCGAGGCGGGTGATGACGGCCTCGCCTCCCGGTCGTCTGTCCGCGGCCTCCGTCGTCAGCAGGTCCACAGTGGCGCCGAGGCTCGTCCTACCCGTCTCCGATGCGACGTGGACGACGGCGGGGAGGAGCTCCAGCAGGCCCTGCGCCGAAGGATGCTCGAATTTGACTGCGCCGCAGACCAATGTGGTCGACGCGCCGCCGCCGCCGTGTTCGATCACGATGTAGCGATCGCTGACCCACTCCGCCTCCGGCTCGTACATCGACACCGCCCGCTGACCCGGCGAGGCGACCAGGGTGTGGCCGCGACCGTGGGGAACGAGGACGCAGTCGCCGGTGCCGAGCCGCAGCGGGTCGTGACCGTCCAATTCGAGCCAGCAGTCACCGGCCACCGGCATGTGAAACCAGAGGCAGTCCGTCATCTCGGGGATCTCGAGTCCCCACGGGTCCGTCAGCGTGCTGCGAATGTAGAACGCTCCCTGCATGCGAAGGGCGTGCAGCGCCTCTCCCAACGCGTCGCTTCTCTGCCATATCGAGGGATTGCCGGCCGACATGCCGTCCAGTCTGCAGGACGATCGGACAAGAAAGGCGGACTCAGAGGGATTCCGCGTCCAGACGGTATGTCGCACAGTGGACCGATGGAACGACTTCTTCAGCTGAGCACCATCCTGGCCGCAGTGGGCAGCGCCGTCGTCGGCGGACTGCTGTTCGCCTTCTCGACCTCCGTGATGCCGGCGCTGTCTCGGCAGCCCAACTTGTCGGCGGCCGCGACGATGCAATCGGTCAACACGGTGATTCAGAACCCGCTGTTCCTCGCGCTGTTCGTGGGCACGTCGCTGTCCTGTGTCGGCGTGCTGGTGCTGTCACCGATCGTCGGAGGACCCGGAACCGTGGTGGCGGTGATTGCGGCGTCGATGTTCGTCGTGGGCACGTTCGTCGTCACGATGGTGGTGAACGTGCCTCTGAACGATCGCCTGGCTGCACTCGATCCCGAAGCTGCGCAGCTGTTCTGGCAGGAGTACCTCACCCGATGGACGCGGTGGAATCACATCCGGGCAGCAGCGGCGGTGGTCGCCTCGTGTCTGATGATCACTCGATCGGTCCTCGTGTAGAGGTTCATCCCGTTGCCGCGCAGGAAGCCGACGATCGTCAGACCGGATTCCTCGGCGAGGTCGATGGCGAGCGAGGACGGCGCCGACACCGCGGCGAGGATGGGAATCCCCGCCATGACCGACTTCTGCGCCAGCTCGAACGACGCACGCCCGCTGACCATCAACACGGTGCCGTGCAGCGGCATTCGGCCGTTCTGCACCGCCCATCCGACCACCTTGTCCACAGCGTTGTGTCGGCCGACGTCCTCCCGGACCACGAGCAGTTCACCGTCGGTGTCGAACAGTGCCGCGGCGTGCAGGCCACCGGTGGTCTCGAAGATCTTCTGATGGGACCGGAGCGTGTCGGGCAGCGACGACAGTGTGTCCGAGGTGATGGTGGACGTGTCGCCCGCCGGAGAGTGCGCGGTCAGCAACCGGACCGCGTCGAGCGAGGCCTTGCCGCACACGCCGCACGATGACGTGGTGTAGAAGTTGCGCTCGATGCCGACGTCCGGTGGCGACACACCTGGAGCCAAAGCGATGTCGAGAACGTTGTACGTGTTCAGCCCGTCTTCACCGACGCCGTCGCAGTAACGGGCAACCGAGATGTCCTCGGGCCCGGTGATCACACCTTCGGTCAGAAGAAACCCGTGGGCCAGGTCGATGTCGTGACCCGGTGTCCGCATGGTGACCGCGAGAGCCTTCCCGTCGACCCGAATTTCGAGCGGCTCCTCCACGACAACCGTGTCGGGGCGGGTGGTCTCGAACTCGCCGCGCAGGCGGACGACGGGCCGCCGCGCCGTGGCGCGGCCCATCAGCGGGGCTCGAGACGGACGACGACGGCCTTGGACACCGGCGTATTACTGCGTGCCGCAACGTGATCGAGCGGGACCAGGGGATTGGTCTCCGGGTAGTACGCAGCAGCGTTGCCCTTCGGAGTGTCGTATTGGACGACTTTGAACTCCGTGATCCGACGCTCCTCGACGCCGGAGTCCGTGGGCCATTCGGACACGATGTCGACGAGCTGGCCGTCGCGCAGTCCCTGCTCCGCAATGTCGGCGGCGCTGACGAGAACGACCTTGCGGCCGTTCTTGATTCCGCGGTAACGGTCGTCGAGGCCGTAGATGGTGGTGTTGTACTGATCGTGGCTACGCATGGTCTGCAGAATCAGCCGCCCGGCGGGCACGCGCTCCCAGTCCAGCTCGTTCACCGTGAAGTTCGCTTTGCCCGTGGTGGTGGGGAATTCCCGCGAATCACGCGGCGGGTGCGGCAACTGGAAACCGTCGGGCCGGCGGACGCGGGTGTTCATGTCCTCGCACCCCGGCACGACTCGCGAGATCGACTCACGAATCCGGTCGTAGTCGTGGTGGAACTCGTTCCACGGCACCGGATGCGACGGTCCGAGCAACTTGACCGCCAACTCGCTGATGATGGCGACCTCGCTGCGGAGTTCCTCGCTGACCGGCTTGAGGCGTCCACGCGAGAGGTGCACCATCGACATCGAATCCTCGACGGAGACGTTCTGACGCCCTCCCGCCTGCATGTCTCGATCGGTCCGGCCGAGCGTCGGCAGAATGAGCGCCGTCTTGCCGGCTTTCACGTGGCTGCGGTTGAGCTTCGTCGACACCTGAACGGTCAGTTCGCATGACTGCAGGGCCTTTTCGGTGACCGCACTGTCCGACGTGGCGCGGACGAAGTTGCCGCCCATCGCCATGAACACACTGGCCTTGCCGTCACGCATAGCGCGGATGGCGTCGACGGTGTCGTATCCGTGCTTGCGGGGACTCTCGATGCCGAACTCGGCGTCCATGGCCGCGAGGAACGATTCGGGCATCTGCTCCCAGATGCCCATCGTCCGGTCTCCCTGAACGTTCGAATGCCCGCGGACGGGGCAGACGCCCGCACCGGGCTTACCCATCATTCCGCGCAGCAGAAGGACGTTGGTCATTTCCCGGATGGTGTCGACGCCGTGGCGTTGCTGAGTGATACCCATCGCCCAGCAGATGATCACCTTGTCGGCCTTGGCGATCGCGTCCGCCGTAGCCCGAATCTGCGACAGGGTCAGCCCGCTGGCCTCGACGACCGTTTCGAGATCCACTGCACGCGCGTGCTTCTCGTATTCCTCGATGTTGGCGGTGTGCTCCTCGACGAACATCGAGTCGATCACGGTGCCCGGTGCTGCGTCCTCCGCCTCGAAGAGGAGCTTGCCGATGCCCTGGAACAGCGCCAGGTCTCCGCCGATGCGAATCTGGAGGTACTCGTCCGCGATGTCGACACCGGAACCGATGACGCCGTTGACCTTCTGAGGATCCTTGAACCGGCGCAAGCCGGCCTCGTGCAACGGGTTGACGGCGATGATCTTGGCGCCGTTCCCTTTTGCCTTCTCCAGCGTCGAGAGCATGCGCGGGTGGTTCGTACCGGGGTTCTGTCCGGCGATCAGAATCAGGTCGGCCCTCTCCAGGTCGGGAACCGACACCGAACCCTTGCCGATACCGATGGTGTCGGAGAGTGCCGTGCCCGACGACTCATGGCACATGTTGGAACAGTCCGGCATGTTGTTGGTGCCGTAGCTGCGGATGAGGGTCTGGTAGAGGAACGCGGACTCGTTGCTGGTTCGGCCCGACGTGTAGAAGATCGCCTCGTCGGGGCTTGCAAGTGCCTTCAGGTGCTGAACGATCACGTCGTACGCGTCGTCCCACGAGATGGGGGAGTAGTGAGTTTCGCCGGGGTGCAGAACCATCGGGTGGGTCAGCCGGCCCTGCTGGCCGAGCCAGAAGTCCGTTCGCTCCGACAGGTCCTCGAGCGAGTGCTCGGCGAAGAAATCGGGTCCGACCGTTCGGAGCGTCGCTTCCTCGGCCACAGCCTTGGCGCCGTTCTCGCAGAACTCCGCGTGCTTGCGATGTCCCGGCGTCTCCGGCCAGGCGCAGCCGGGGCAGTCGAAGCCGTTGCGCTGGTTCAGTCGGAACAGTGTCCGTCCGGTGCGGACGGCACCCATCTCCTCGAGACCTCGCTCGAGCGACACCAGAACGGCCGGTACTCCGGCGGCGTAGTTCTTGGGCGGACTGACCTCGAGGGTCGATTCGTCGATGTCGTTCTTCGGGGCGTCGGTCGTCATTCCTCCAGTGTGTACCCACCGATGTCAGTACCAGGTCAGAAGGCCACGGCATTGTTCGAACATGTCGGTGCCGGTCACGGGAAGGTCGATTGCGTCGGGACGGCTCAAGCAGGCTAGCCTTACCTTCGACACAGTCTCGACGGAAGGACCGCGCATGTCGTTCGACGCCTCGGCAGTTTCTCGCCGCAGCTTTCTCATCGGAGCCTCGGGGGCACTCGTGGCCTTCGCAGCGGCGTGCAGCAGCGGCGGCGGCGGAACGAGCGACGGCGGAACCGGCGCCACCCTCTCCGGAAAGTTCGGCGACGTCACCGCTCCCGCAAATCCGCAGCGCGTGGTGAGCGTCGGCTACAGCGACCAGGACACGCTCCTGGCCCTCGGCATCAAGCCGGTCGGCGTTTTCGACTGGTACGGCAACTACCCGAACGCGGTCTGGCCCTGGGCGCAGGACGCGCTGGGCGACGCCGCTCCGGCGATCATCGGTGACACCGCGTCCAACATCGACGTCGAGAAGGTTGCGGCGGCGGCGCCCGACCTCATTGTCGGAACGTACGCCGGTCTGACGCAGGACCAGTACGACAAGCTGTCCCAGATCGCGCCCACCATCACCCAGCCGGCGCAGTTCACCGATTTCGGGATTCCGTGGCGCGACCAGACCACGACGATCGGCCAGGCGGTCGGCAAGAGCGACGACGCAGCCAAGCTGGTCTCCGACCTGGAAGCGAAGTTCGCCTCGGTCTCGGCCGCCAACCCGTCGTTCGCAGGAAAGACCGTCGTGGTCGGGGCGCTTCAGGGCCCCGGTGCGTTCGGCGTGTACGGCCCGCAGGACCCCAAGGTTCGGTTCCTCACCGACCTCGGTTTCGTCAATCCCGCAGTCACGCAGCAGATCACGACGACAAACTTCGCCCCGATCAGTACCGAGCAGCTCTCGCTCGCCGATGTGGATCTGCTCGTCTGGTACGCGGGCGGCGGGTTCGGTGACAAGTTGCGGGCCGAGTTGGCCAACACTCCCGTCTACCAGCAGCTACCCGTGGTGCGCGACGGCCGGGTCATCATTCTCGACGACGAGGCCGCGGAGGCCATGGCGTGGAGCACGGTGCTGAGCCTGCCGTTCGCCCTGGATCAGGTCCCCGGACGGATCGCACCGCTTCTGGCGTGAGCGCTCGCTAATCTCATGCGGTGACCGCCACCGTCCTGATCATCGGCGACGCGTCGGTGCCGCAGGGGATCGCGGGCCGTACGGGTCGATTTCAGTCGTGGAACGACGCCGAAGCGTGGTTCGACGCCGAACTCGCCGCCGCGGTGGTCGGGTGGCGGTGCACCGTGATCGGGCCCGAGTCTGCGGTCCGAGCCGCACAGGCGAGGGCGCTCGGTGCCGGCGCGGTGGACGACGACATCACCGCGGTGGTCACCGACCGTGCCGAACGCCGCGTCTACTGTCCCCCGTGCGGATCCGTGACGACCACGACCGCACCCGTCGTGCGATGCGCCGGATGCTCGTTGGAACTCGTTGTCGGCGAACATTTCTCGCCGGTCATGGCCGCATACCTGGGCTCGCCGTGCTGACGACGGTCACCGACTCCACGACGATCGCGCCCGGTGTGCGGCGACTGGTCCTCGTTCCCCGCGGCAACGACGTGCTCGACTCGTTCGTGCCGGGCAGCCACCTCCTCGTGGGGTGCGGCGAGGGCCGGTACAACGCGTATTCCCTGACGGGAGAATGCCGGTCGCCCGAGTCGTACTCGATCTCGGTCCGCCTGCAGGGCGACGGGTCTCGGTGGCTGCACGAACGCCGCATGGGGGATACCGTCGACATCTCGGAGCCCCGAAGTACTTTCGCTCCCGTCCTGTCCGCGACGCGGCACCTCCTCGTCGCCGGCGGTATCGGCGTCACCCCCATCCTGTCGCACGCCCGCGAGAACGGACGGTCCGCCGAAATTCTGTACGTTCACAAACCGGGCGTCGACACGCACGTCGACGATCTGCGCGCAGTCTGCGCCGACGTCACCGTCGTGACCGACCGCACGGCCTTCGTGTCGACGCTTCGGAGAACGCTGCGGCGCCAACCGCTCGGAACGCACCTATACGTCTGCGGGCCCACCGGGATGTTGGACGTGGTCGGTTCCGAAGCAACCGATGCCGGCTGGCCCCGATCTCGCTGCCACCAGGAGCTTTTCGGTCGGGTGTCGCCGCCGGCGCGCCCGTTCGATATGCGACTCTCTCGTGGAGTGTCGCTGCACGTGCCCGCCCATCGCACCGCACTCGACATCCTGGCCGACGCCGGGATCAGGGTGCCGTATCTGTGCCGGCACGGCGTCTGTGGTCGGTGCCGCACCACCGTGTCCGCCGGTCAGGTCGAACATCGCGACCTCTTTCTCACCGACGACGAACGGGCCGAGGGCAATTCGATGATGGTGTGTGTATCGCGCGCCGCCGGAGCCGATCTGGAGCTGAAGTTGTGACGGCATCGTTTCCCTACCCGTTCGAATCCGACACCTACCGCTCGAGTGTCAACGTCGAGCCCGCTCGGACGCGGCACGAGACGGCCGCGGGGCGGTGGGGGGACGACATCGTCGACCCGGGTGCGGATTACAGGGCCACGGTCGCGGAACGGGCCGAGATTCTGCGCCGTGACCCGCGACGGCACGCGGCCCTGCCCCACATGCGGGAGGCCGCGTGGGATGCGCTGCGTACGGTGTCGATCGAACTCGCTCGAAGCCGTCCCGACGCCATCGGGCTGACGATCGACGGCTCGACGTGGGCCCTGAGGAACGACCTGTTGGGCACCTCGCACATGTGGATCGACAGGGACGACGCTTCGCTGCCCGACGACCCACTCGTGTTCGCCGCCAAGCAGGTTCAGGAAGATATTGTGCTGCTCGATCGCCGTGACGGCAGGTTGTTCGCCGACGCCGGTGTGGTGACGTTCGCGGCCGACTGGTCGATGAACTTCGATCTGGGCATGCCGTTTCTGGACATCCACCGGCCCGTACCGCGGCTGCTGTCCGACGGGGTGGCGGCCAGAGCACAATCGCTGTTGCTCTCGCTGGCCGCGGGGCAATGGATGCGCCGCACCAACTGGTCGACGGGCGTCGATCACCGGCTGGACATGTCCGCCGAGACGCGGCACGAGTGGAAACCTCTGCGCGAGCAGCTGTTCGATGCACCGGCCGAGGAAGTCGGGCGGCGGCTGTGCCTGCGCGTGGAAGTGCAGCACCTCACGAGAATCGCACCGTCGGGCGCGGTTCTGTTCCTGATTCGCACCCACACGATCTCGTTGGACGACCTCGCGTCCGTGCCCGGCTGGGCGGAGCGCTTCGTGAACGTGGTTCGCGAGTTGCCGGGCGACATCGCCGACTACAAGGGATTGACCCCGCTTCGTCCGGCTATCGAACGCTGGTGGTCATTCGCGGCCTGAGCTCACCCAGTTCGGATCGGCGCTCCGCGCTCCCGACACCAGGGAATCGATGCCGTCGAGCTCGGTGACCTGCGCGTCGGTGAGCTCGAGCGTTGTGGCCGCGGCGTTCTCGTCGATCCGAGATGCGGTGCGTGTTCCGGGAATCGGCACGACGGGAAGGCCGAGGTCGACACCCTTTCGGTAGAGCCATGCCAACGCGACCTGCGCCGGCGTGGCGCCGGTCTGCGATGCCACCGACTTCACCACCTCGAGCGCGCGAGTGTTCGCTTCCAGTACGCCGTCCGCGAAGCGCGGGAAGTGCCGACGCACGTCGGACTCACCGATCGTGGACGAATCGACGGTTCCGGTCAGAAAGCCCCGTCCCAGAGGTGAATACGGGACAAAACCGACGCCCAGTCGTGCCGCCGCCGGGACCACGTGCGTCTCCACGTCTCGGCTCCACACGCTCCACTCGGACTGCACGGCGGCGATGGGGTGCACGGAGACGGCCCGCTCGAGCTCCGCGGCGGTGACCTCCGACAGTCCCAGATGGCGAACCTTGCCTTCGGTGACCAGTTCGGCCATGGCGCCCACGGTCTCCTCGATCGGCACGTTGGGATCCAACCGGTGCATGTAGTAAAGGTCCACGGTGTCGATGCCGAGTCGACCGAGGCTTTCGTCGATGCACTGGCGGGCGTAGTCACGTCCGCCGCGGCTCGTCCGTTCACCCGTGGCAGGGTTTCCGGTGATGCCGAACTTCGTGGCCACCGTGACTTCGTCCCGGCGATCCTTCAGCAGGCGTGCGAAGAGTTTCTCGTTGTCGCCCCCGCCGTACACATTCGCGGTGTCGAGGAACGTGACGCCGACGTCGACGGCGTGACGAAGAGTCTGCAGGGACGTGTCGGGATCGACGTCGCCGTACACCGGTGTGAGGGCCATCCCGCCGAATCCTTGTGCGCTGACGGTCAATCCGTCGCCGAGTGTGACCGATGCAAGCGTGGCCATTCTGTCTCCAACCTCGTTGTGGTGGTACATCCTCAGCGTACGACTAAGTTCGTGGGAGTGAGCGATTCCTTCCATGACCTCGACGCGTACATTGCACTCCCGCGGCTGAGCGGGCTGTCCCTCTCACCGGACGGCGCCAGGCTGGTCACCACCGTGTCGACGCTGGACGAGAAGTCGACCGCGTACGTGTCCGCGCTGTGGGAGCTCGACGCCACCGGGCGAGCGCCCGCGCGGCGGCTCACCCGCAGTGAGCAGGGGGAGTCGGGCGGGGTTTTCTCGGCGTCGGGCGACGTCCTGTTTCTGCGTGCGACCTCGACCGAGGACCACGCGCCGAAGGCGCTGTGGTTGCTCCCGTCCGGCGGGGGTGAGGCGCGGCAGATCGCATCCCGCGGGGGCAGCGTGCGCGGCGTGGTGTCCGCGCGGACGTCCCCGACATTCGTGTTGTCGTCGGATGTGCTGGGTGGCTCCGACACCGAGGACGGTCGGGTGCGAGCGCTGCGCAAGGACTCGAAGGTGTCGGCGATCCTGCACAGCGGATACCCGGTGCGCTACTGGGATCACGATCTCGGACCGGCGACACCGCACCTGTTCATGGGAGCATCCGACGCGGACGACACCGACCTCGACGATGTGACGACCTTGGCCGGCGGCGCCCTCCGCGAGGCGGAATACGATCTGGCGCAGGACGGTTCGTTCGTCGTGAGCACGTGGTCCGTCGGGGGTCCGGTGGCGTCGCTTCGATCGACGCTGGTGCGGGTCGACATTGCCACCGGCGCGCGAACCGTGCTCGTGGACGACCCGGACGCCGACGTCTTCGCTCCGGCGATCGCCCCGGACGGTCGGCGCGTGGCCTTCCTGCGCGAGTCGGTCTCGACGCCCGACATCGCTCCCCGGATCACACTGCACGTTCTCGATCTGTCGTCGGGTGCGTCCGCGCAGTGGGCGAGCAACCTGGACCGATGGCCCACATCGGTGACCTGGCTGCAGGATTCGAGTGCCGTGGCGGTGACGGTGGACGACAACGGCCGAGGCAGGGTTCTGCTGGTCGACGAGAACGCGGTCGAGCCCGCCACGAACGACGATTTCGTGTACACCGATGTGGTCGCCGGCCCGAACGGAGTTCTCTTCGCGATGCGGGCGTCGTATGCCGCGCCGCCGCATCCGGTTCGGATCGACCCGAGCACCGGTGAGGTCGGTGTGCTGCCCGCCCCGTGCGAACTCCCGGAGCTACCGGGCGAGCTCGTCGAGGTGTCGACGCAGACGGACGACGGAACCACCGTGCGCGCCTGGCTCGCCCGGCCCGCCGAAGGCCCGTCGCCGCTGCTGCTGTGGGTTCACGGCGGTCCGCTGAATTCGTGGAACAGCTGGTCGTGGCGTTGGAATCCGTGGTTGATGGTGGCCGCCGGATACGCTGTGCTGCTTCCCGATCCGGCCCTGTCCACCGGATACGGGCAGGACTTCGTGCAGCGCGGGTGGGGACGGTGGGGCACGGAGCCCTACACCGATCTCATGGCGATCACCGACGCGGCCGAACGACTGCCGGCGATCGACGCGACGCGGACGGCCGCCATGGGCGGATCCTTCGGCGGGTACATGGCCAACTGGATTGCGGGGCATACCGATCGGTTCTCCGCCATCGTCACGCACGCAAGCCTGTGGGCGCTCGATCAGTTCGGCCCGACCACAGACTCAGCCTGGTACTGGGCGCGCGAGATGACGCCCGAGATGGCCTTCGACAACTCTCCGCACCTGTTCGTGTCGAACATCGTCACCCCCATGCTCGTGATCCACGGTGACCGCGACTACCGCGTCCCGATCGGCGAGGGTGTGCGGTTGTGGTACGAGTTGTTGTCCGAATCCGGCTTGCCTGCAGACGATTTCGGCAAGACCGAGCATCGCTTCCTGCTCTTCCCCAACGAGAATCACTGGGTTCTGACGCCGCAGCACGCGAAGGTCTGGTACCAGGTGGTTATGGCTTTCCTCGCCGAGCACGTTCTGGGTGAGGACGCGGTGATGCCGGAGGTGTTGGGCTGAGTTGTTCGGTTTGGCGGGCGGTTTTGACGGAGATTTTGGCAGACCGTGCAGCACTCGGCAGAGGCTGCGGCGTCTGCCAAGTGCTGGAGGGTCCGCCAAACTAGCGTCAACTTCGGGTTGACGATGCCAGATCGTCAACCTATCGTTGACGCATGACCCCAGTGCAGCCCACACCTCCCATCCGCCTCGACGATCTCATCGACGCCATCAAGAAGGTCCACCCCGACGCGCTGGATCAGTTGTCGAATGCAGTGCTGGCAGCCGATCACCTCGGGGAACTCGCCGATCACCTCATCGGCCACTTCGTGGACCAGGCCCGCCGGTCGGGCGCATCGTGGACCGATATCGGCAAGAGCATGGGCGTGTCCAAGCAGGCCGCGCAGAAGCGATTCGTCGCCAAGGATCCCGGAGAGCCGAACGATCTGAACGCCAGCCAGGGCTTCGATCGGTTCACCGAGCGGGCGCGCAACGTGGTGGTCACGTCGCAGAACGAGGCGCACGCCGGCAAGAACGCCGAAATTGCGCCCGCTCATCTCGTGCTGGGACTGGTGGCGGAGCCCGAAAGCCTGGCTGCCGCGGCGCTGGCCGATCAGGGCATCTCGCTGCGTGATGTCGCTGCGCGAGCTCGTGATGCCCGCGGCCCGGAATCGGATGCGATGCCGGCGCTCATTCCCTTCGACTCCGACTCCAAGAAGGCGCTCGAGCTGACCTTCCGTGAGGCACTTCGATTGGGCCACAGCTACATCGGAACCGAACACATTCTGCTGGCGCTCGCGGAGGTGGAGGACGGAAGCGGAATTCTGGCTGGGCTCGGTTTCGACAAAGCGAAAGCCGAGCAGTTCATCGCGAACACCGTCGACGTGCTGCTCGCCGCGGGCGAGGAAGCGAAGGGGACACCAGGGCGATAAAAGGAGCCCAATTCCGCCCCATCGTCCCACTTGGTAGCAGCCGGGTTCATTCGGTCGAATGACGCACTACCGAGAACAAGACAAGTCGGGTCGATTTGGTTAGTTTGTGAACATATTTCCGTTTGCGAACCAGGAGCCCACGTGACCGCATCGAGTTTGATCAAGGGCCAAAACGTCGAATTACCGGACGACGTCACGCGCTTGGATGTGTTGGTCACCTGGGTAGCAGGTGAGTTGGATATGGATGGGTCCGCCCTGCTTCTCGACTCGAACGGTCGAGTTCGTGACGACGGAGATTTCGTCTTCTACAACCAGTCGGAATCGAAGGATGCCTCGGTGAGACATCTGGGTGGCACCACAACCGAAGAAGGACGCCAGGAACTCATTTCGATCGAGCTCGGTGCGGTCGCTGCGGAGGTGCAGACAATTGTCATCAGCGGCAGCAGTAGTTCGGGTCCGCTGGGGGACTTCGGCAAACTCGGCCTTCACGTTCAGGATTCGACGGGTTCGCTCCTTGCGGAGTTCGTGACTGCGGACGCGTCCTCCGAGCAGGCTTTTGTCTTCGGCGAGCTCTACCGTCGCGGTTCCGGGTGGAAGTTGCGGGCGGTAGGACAGGGTTGGGACTCGGGGCTCGAAGGCCTCGCGACCAATTACGGAGTGCATGTCGATGATTCCGACGCCATACCAGTAGCCGACGATTCCGTGGCTGTACTTCAGGTAGCCGAAGCCAGCCATCAGGTTGCAACAGTCGACGCGACAGTGGTCGAGATTCCTCCACCGGTCAAGGGTGTCAAAACTCGTAAGAAAGTGTCCAAGAAGGCAATTTTGCCGGAGTTCGTGCTGAGCGGTGGGGATTCCTGGCAGACCGCCCGTCTGTTCTCCATTTCGGGTGTCGGCTCTGGTGAAGAGCAGGAGAAGCGCGCGACATCTGCGTTGCTTGCGACCATGCAAGCCGTCAAGCCATTCGCGCGGGCGATCTGTGGAAAGGTCGGAGCCCCGGTTGGACCGTTCGAGGGGTACCTAGAAGTTTCCCACCCGAAGGGCGAAGGGCGAGTGATTCCCGACGCAGTCCTTCGAGTCTCTCGCGCTGGAAATGTGTGGACTTGTCTCGTCGAGGTCAAGACAGGTTCGGGAAAACTGCAGAAGGAGCAACTCGAGAACTATCTCGACGTCGCGAGGCGGCACAAGTACGAAGTCGTTCTGAGCATCTCCAACGACATCCCCGCCGCAGTCGGCGATCTGCCCGTTCTGGTGGACAAGCGCAAGCTCGCCAAGGTCGCGCTCCGGCACATCTCGTGGTCCGAAGTCATCCACGAAGCGCGAATGTTGCTGTCTCACGGCGGGATCGATGACCCGCTCCAAGCATGGGTCCTGAACGAGTTCCTTCGCTACCTGACCCACCCCCGATCGGGCGCTACCGAATTCGTCGACATGGGTCGGCATTGGGTGCCGGTGCGGGATGCAGTTGCCTCCGGAACCGTTCGACCCGGCGACGCCAAGGCCGACGCGGTAGCCGATAAATGGACCGCGCTGTCACGAAATTTGGCGCTTCGATTCACGGCCGACCTCGGCGTGACCGTGAAGCACCACTTGCCCAGGAGGCTGGCAAACGATGCTGACGCGCGGCGACAGAATGTGGTCGAGCAGTTGGCGGCCAAGGGGTCGCTCACTGCGGTACTGCGTATCCCGGACTGCGCGGGTGATGTGACGGTGGAAGCTGATTTGCGAACCAACAAAGTTCATTGCTCCACGTCGATCTCGGCCCCCGAGACTGGAACCTCGCTCAAGCGAGTGCAGTGGCTGTTGAAGCAGCTTGCGGACTCACCTCCGGAGCTGTTGGTGGAGGCCCAGTTTGCCGGCGGCAGCGAGACTGCGTGTGAAAATTTGACAACTGTTCGAGCTGATCCAAAGTCGCTGTACGCCGACCGGCACGGTGATATCACGGCGTTCACCCTGACAATGATCAGCCCATTGGGGAGCAGGAGATCCGGCACGGCCTCCAGCTTCATCACCAGCGTGACGTCGGGTGCCGAGCAGTTCTACTCGACTGTGGTTCAAGGCTTGAAGCCCTGGACGCCGTCACCTCCGGTACTGGTACCGCAGGATGAGTCGCTCGCGCCCTGATCATCCGTCGACGTTCTGATCGCGAAAGGGACAGCAGGGCGATAAAGGCAGCCCAATTCCGCCCTGCCGTCCCACTTGGGCTTCAGTTCAACTCCGTCAGCCGATGCAGCAGCGGAATTGCCTCGGCCACCACCCGTACTTCGTCGTCGGTCATGGTGTCCAGCACTCTGCGGACCGCGGCGTCCCATGCGGTATCGATGGCGCGTTTGTCGATGCGCGCCTGCTCGGTCGGATGCAGCTGACCGGATCGGCGGTCGTCGGGATCGGTGTGGCGAACCAGAAGTCCGCGTTCGACCAGGTGGCGCACAGCCGTCGAGACATTGCTGGGCTGACGGGAGAGTGCCTTCGCCACCTCCGACACCGACACCCCGGGGCTTTCGAAGACCGCGCGGAGGACGTCGAACTCGGACTGCGGTAGCGGCGTGAGACCCACCTGCTGTTCGCCGAACCGTCGAAGCTTCCACACCAGAGAGTCGACGGCCACGGAGATGTCGTGCGTCGGGTCGTCGGTCGCCATGTGTGTCATACTAGCTATAGAAATAGCTATAAATCTATACATATATGGAGTTGCTGATGTCCAAGCCCTTGCCCGGATCGGTCATCGCCGTGCTGGCGCTGCTCTCGGCGGTCGCACCTCTCGCCACCGACATGTACCTCCCCGCTTTCCCGAGCATGGCCGACGAGTTCGGCACCTCGGCGTCGGCGGTCCAGCTGACGTTGACGGCGTTCATGATCGGGTTGGCCGTCGGCCAGTTGGTGATCGGGCCGTTGTCCGACCGCTTCGGTCGTCGCCCGCTCCTCCTCGGCGGGACACTGATCTGTGCCGTGTCCAGTGCGGCGTGCGCGCTGGCACCGAGCATCGGAACCCTCACTGCTGCGCGCTTCGTCACCGGCTTCTGTGGTGCAGCGGGAATCGTGCTCAGTCGCGCCGTGATCTCGGACCGAGCCGAGGGCACCGACGCCGCGAAGGCCTTCAGTCTGATGATGCTGATCGGTGGAGTCGCTCCGATCGTGGCTCCGCTGATAGGTGGAACACTGGTCGGCCACATCGGGTGGCGCGGGGTGTTCTGGGTGGTCACCACGCTGGCTGCCGTCATGTTCGTCGGCGTGGCGCTGAAAGTGAACGAGAGCCTGCCGCCGGAGAAGCGAAGCGCCGGAGGATTCGCGGCGCTGAAGAAAGACGTGGCGTACGTGCTCGGCAACGGACGCTTCGTTGGATACACGCTGTCCTTCGCCCTGTCCTTCTGCGTCATGTTCGCCTACATCTCCGCGTCGCCCTTCGTGTTTCAGAACCTCCTCGGCTTGTCGACGGTGACATACTCGCTTGCCTTCGCCGCCAACGCTTTCGGTCTCGTGTTGGCCAGCGGTCTCAATGCTCGGTTGGTCGGCACGCTGGGCCCGGAGAAGCTTCTGCGCGTCGGGATCGTCGTCATTTCTGTGGCATCGACCCTGCTGCTGGTGGAATCGATTGCGGGGCCGTCGCTCTGGCCGGTGTGCGTTCTGCTGTGGTTCGCGGTGAGCGGTCTCGGCCTGGTCATGGCCAACGCCACCACCCTCGCTCTCGGTGAGGTGCGCAAGGCAGCGGGCACGGGGTCGGCCGTCCTCGGCGCTCTGCAGTTCGGGCTCGCTGCCGTCGTGTCGCCGATCGTGGGGCTCGGGGGAGAGGGCACGGCGGTCCCGATGGCGGCGACGATGGTCGTGTCGGCGATGTTGGCCGCGTCAGCTCTCGCCGTCGTCTCCCGACGGCGGTTGGGAGCCACCTCGGCGGCCCACTAGAATTGGCCGAGTGACCAGCTCAGACCACGACCCGTCCGAACCGCAGGACAACCCCGCCGACCGGCTTCCCAAGAACTGGAACCCCGGCGAGGTCGAAGCCGATCTCTATCAGGGATGGGTGGATGCGGGTTACTTCACCGCGGACGCGAATTCGTCGAAGCCCGGCTACTCGATCGTTCTCCCGCCGCCCAACGTGACCGGCAGCCTCCACATGGGCCACGCCTTGGACCACACGCTCATGGACGTGCTCGCCCGCCGCAAGCGGATGCAGGGCTACGAGGTGCTGTGGCTCCCCGGCATGGACCACGCCGGCATCGCCACCCAGTCGCTGGTGGAGAAGAAGCTCGCCGCCGACGGCGTCTCCAAGGACGAGATCGGGCGCGAGAAGTTCATCGAGAAGGTGTGGGAGTGGAAGGCCGAGTCCGGCGGCACCATCGGTGAGCAGATGCGACGGCTCGGCGACGGCGTCGACTGGACTCGCGACCGATTCACCATGGACGACGGTCTCTCGCGCGCAGTCCAGACCGTGTTCAAGAAGTTCTACGACGCCGGCCTGATCTACCGCGCGGAGCGCCTGGTGAACTGGTCGCCGGTTCTGCAGACAGCCATCTCCGACATCGAGGTCAAGTACGAGGACGTCGAGGGCGAGCTGGTCTCGCTGCGCTACGGCTCGCTGAACGACGACGAACCACACGTCGTCGTCGCGACCACGCGAGTCGAGACCATGCTGGGCGACACCGCCGTCGCGGTGCATCCGGACGACGAGCGCTACACCCACCTGGTGGGGACGACGTTGCCGCACCCGTTCCTCGATCGCGAGATCCCGATCATCGCCGATGCGTACGTCGATCCCGAATTCGGTACGGGCGCAGTGAAGATCACGCCTGCGCACGACCCCAACGACTTCGAGATGGCCCTGCGGCACTCGCTGCCGATGCCCTCGATCATGGACAAGACCGGCCACATCGTCGACACCGGAACGCAATTCGACGGCATGGAGCGATTCGAGGCACGTGTCAAGGTGCGCGAGGCGTTGGCGGAGCAGGGTCGCGTGGTCGCGGAGAAGCGTCCCTACGTCCACAGCGTCGGCCACTCCGAGCGCAGCGGTGAGCCGATCGAGCCGCGACTGTCGTTGCAGTGGTGGGTCAAGGTCGAGTCGCTCGCGAAGGCTGCGGGTGACGCCGTGCGCAACGGCGACACCACGATTCATCCGAAGAGCCAGGAGCCGCGGTGGTTCGCCTGGGTCGACGACATGTACGACTGGTGCATCTCTCGCCAGCTCTGGTGGGGTCATCGCATCCCCATCTGGTACGGGCCCGACGGCGAGACGGTGTGCCTCGGCCCCGACGAGAGCGCGCCCGAGGGATGGACTCAGGACCCGGACGTTCTCGACACGTGGTTCTCGTCCGGCCTGTGGCCCTTCTCGACGATGGGGTGGCCGGAGCGCACCGCCGATCTCGAGAAGTTCTATCCCACCAGCGTTCTCGTCACCGGGTACGACATCCTGTTCTTCTGGGTCGCGCGCATGATGATGTTCGGCACCGCTGTCGCCGACGAGCTCCCCGGCGCCGTTCCGTTCCGAGACGTATTCCTGCACGGGCTCGTTCGCGACGAGTTCGGACGCAAGATGAGCAAGTCGAAGGGCAACGGCATCGACCCTCTCGACTGGGTCGACCGGTTCGGCGCCGACGCGCTCCGCTTCACCCTGGCTCGCGGCGCGAACCCCGGCGGCGACCTCTCGGTGGGCGAGGACAACGCGCAGGCCTCGCGCAACTTCGCGACAAAACTCTTCAACGCCACCAAGTTCGCGTTGATGAACGGCGCTGTGCTGCAGGACCTTCCGGATCGAGCCGAGCTCACCGACGCCGATCGCTGGATTCTCGATCGCCTCGCGTCCGTACGGGCCGAAGTCGACGACGCCCTGGACCGGTACGAGTTCTCCAAGGCATGCGAGGCGCTCTACCACTTCGCGTGGGACGAGGTGTGTGACTGGTACCTCGAACTGGCGAAGGTTCAGTTGGGTGAAGGCCGCGACACCACCCGGATCGTGCTGGGCACGGTCCTGGATTCGCTTCTGCGCCTTCTGCATCCGGTTATCCCGTTCGTGACCGAGATGCTGTGGAAGGTGCTGACCGGAGGGTCGACCGTCGTGACGGCGTCGTGGCCCACCGAGACCGGAGTCGGCGCCGATCCCGTTGCGCTGCAACGGGTCACCGACATGCAGAAGCTGGTGACCGAGGTGCGTCGTTTCCGCAGCGACCAAGGTCTCAAGCCCAAGCAGAAGGTGCCCGCGCGTCTCGGAGGTGCCGGTGATGCCGACATCGAGGGCCAACTGTCCGCCGTCAAGGCGCTCGCGTTCCTCACCGAGCCGGAGGACGACTTCACGGCATCGGCCTCGCTCGAGGTCCGCTTGTCCCTCGGCACGGTGAACGTCGAGTTGGACACGTCGGGAACCGTCGACGTGGGCGCGGAGATCAAGCGCGCCGAGAAGGACCTCGCGGCCGCGCAGAAGGAACTCGAGACCACTACCGCCAAGTTGGGTAACGAGAAATTCGTCGCCAACGCACCGGAAGCCGTCGTCGACAAAATTCGTGGGCGACAGCAGCTCGCTCACGAAGACATCGAGCGGATCACGAAGCGGCTGAAGGAGTTGGGCGGTCAGTGACGACCCCGCACGAGCACGCCTACGACGGGCCCGCCGATCCGGGTCCGTCGCCGGTGGACCTCGCCGAGTTCACGCTCGTCGAGGCCGAACTGGATCGCCGGTGGCCCGAGACCAAGATCGAGCCGTCGCTCGACCGCATCGCCGGATTGATGGACATCCTGGGCTCGCCTCAGCGCAACTATCCGTCGATTCACATCGCCGGCACCAACGGCAAGACATCGGTGACGCGCATGGTCGAGTCGCTTCTGCGGGCGTTCCACCGCCGCACCGGGCGGACGACGAGCCCGCACCTGCAGCTGGCCACCGAGCGCATCGCGATCGACGGCAAGCCGATCTCGCCGCGCATGTACGTCGACACCTACCGCGACATCCTCCCGTACGTCGAGATGATCGACCGGCAGTCGCAGGACGCCGGCGGTCCGGCGATGAGCAAGTTCGAGGTGCTCACGGCGATGGCGTTCGCGGCGTTCGCGGAGACACCCGTCGACGTGGCGGTGATCGAGGTAGGCCTCGGGGGCCGTTGGGACGCAACCAATGTAGTCGACGGGCAGGTGGCGGTGATCACGCCCATCGGGATCGACCACGTCGAGTACCTGGGTAGCGACATCGCCGGAATCGCGGCCGAGAAGGCCGGGATCATCAAGAAGGCACCGGACAACGTGGTGCCGATCGACACGGTCGCCATCCTCGACGAGCAGCAGCCCGAGGTGGCGGACGTACTGCTCCGGCGGGCCGTCGAGATGGACGCGGCAGTCGCCCGAGCGGGTTCGGAATTCAGAATCCTCTCCCGCGGTGTCGCCGTCGGCGGTCAGATGCTCGAACTGCAGGGACTCGGCGGTGTCTACGACGAGGTCTTCCTGCCTCTGCACGGAGAACACCAGGCGCGCAACGCTTCCCTGGCCCTCGCGGCGGTGGAGGCATTCTTCGGCGCCGGAGCGAATCACCGCCTCGACATCGACTCCGTTCGTGAGGGATTCGCCTCCGTCGTCAATCCCGGCCGGCTCGAACGCGTACGCAACGCCCCCACGGTCTTTCTCGACGCCGCGCACAATCCGCACGGCGCACAGGCGCTCGCGACGGCGCTGCGCGAAGAGTTCGACTTCCGCAAACTCGTCGGCGTCGTCGCGGTCATGGCCGACAAGGACGTCGACGGAATCCTGACCGCCCTCGAACCGATCTTCGACGAGGTGGTGGTCACCCACAACGGCTCGGCGCGCGGGATGGACGTCGAGGACCTCGCCAACGCGGCCGTCGCCAAGTTCGGGGACGAACGCGTTGTCGTCGCGGAGACGTTGCCGGACGCCATCGAGGTGGCCATCGGCATCGCCGAAGACGTCGCCGACGAAGGTGAGGCAGTATCGGGTGCAGGAGTTGTGGTGACCGGTTCCGTCGTGACGGCGGGTGTGGCGCGCACTCTGTTCGGAAAGGACCCGGCGTGAGCGACAACGAGATCGACGACATCGACCCCGTCACCGGGTTTCGTGCGCCGATCACCGACCCGTGGAAGGGCTTCCGCGGTGTCTGCGCGGGCACGCTGATCCTGGAGGCCATCGTCGTTCTGCTGGCGCTGCCCGTCGTCGGCACCGTCGGCGGGGGAGTGACCTGGCTCAACGGCACGTACCTCGTGGCTCTGGGCCTGCTGATGATCGTGGGCTCCGGTCTGCAGCGTCGCCCGTGGGCGATGCAGTTCAACGTGGCGCTTCAGGTCCTGGTGATCCTCGGGTTCTTCGCGCACCCGTCCGTGACCGCGATCGGTGTGATCTTCGCGCTGGTGTGGGCGTATCTGATCTACCTGCGCCGCGACATTCGTCGACGGATCACCAAGGGTCTTCTCGCGGGTCAGCGCGACTTCGACTGACGTCTGCGCCCTATGCTGAGCGGCGTGACTGAGCGAACTCTCATACTGATCAAGCCCGACGGCGTGAAGCGCCGGTACATAGGAGAGATTCTGGGGCGCATCGAGCGCAAGGGTCTCGACATCGTGGCACTGAAGATGGAGATGGTGACCCGCGAACTCGCCGGCACGCACTACGCCGAGCACGAGGGCAAGCCCTTCTTCCCCGATCTGCTCGAGTTCATCACTTCCGGACCCGTCGTGGCGGCCGTTCTGGAAGGGCCGCGCGCCATTGCTGCGTTCCGACAGATTGCCGGCGGAACCGATCCCGTCGAAAAGGCCGTGCCCGGATCCATCCGTGCCGACCTGGCCCTCGACGGCGGTCAGAATCTCGTTCACGGCTCCGATTCGGTGGAGTCCGCGGACCGCGAGATCGCACTCTGGTTTCCTGAACTGTCCTGACGAGCCCGACACCGCCGGCGGACCCCGGCCGTCATTTTGGCGCGGGTAGGCCGGAGGCCGGCCGTGTTTTGGACGGCCTGGCACGGGTCCGTCGAGTGGTGTGGGATACTGACAACGGTTGCAACGCAATTACTGTTCACGCGTTCGCAACCGGATGACAACCAACGGTTCGATGCCCGTCATCGCGGCCACGCTGGTGCAATACACCTCTTGCACACGTGTCACGCTGAAGATCAGGCGCTCGGACCGGCGGACGCACCAGCCATCCGACCAGGCATTGCATCGACACAGTGGTGACCGCCGGTTGCCGCATCGATGCGAGGCGAGACCACTCTCGCGTTCAGTTGACGCGAGAACATACATAGCTCCCGCGTGGCCGCGTGCCATTCATCGCAATCGGTGAATGAACGCGCCCGGGGGCCCGAGGAGAACACGTGGCCGATCACGAGCCGCCCCAGACTTCGCCCGACCTTGCCGCCGAGAACGCTCTTCCCGAGCGCATACGCGTGCACGCCCTCGCCAAACGGCTCGGTGTCACCAGCAAGCAGGTGATGGCCCAACTTGTGGAGATGGGTTCGCCCGCCCGCAACGTGCAGTCCAGCGTGGTGCGCGCCGACGCCGAAGCCGTCACCAGCGCGCTCGGAAGCGTCCCCACCGTGGATGCGCCCGCTCTGCCGGAGACGCCGGAGCCGACCGAGGACGCAATCGACAGCATCCCCGAGGTGAGCCCGGCCGAGCCGGAGGACACCGCGCAGGCGCCTCAGCCCGACCTGTTCACCGACGTCGACGCTCCCGCGCAGTCGGCTCCGCCTGCCGCCACCGCAGCGGCCATGCCGCTGTTCCTGCAGCCCGAACCGCCCTCTGACGACGCGCCGGTAAAGGCGCCCGCCCGCCGACGACGTCGTCCGAAGTCGGAGACGGCGAATGTCGAGGCCGCCGAGGTAGAGGCGCCCACAACAGAGACGACCGAGTCCGAGACGAGCACGTCCGATGCTCCGGTGGACGGCCAGGCCGCTGGTGTGTCGGCGGAATCCGAATCGTCCGAAGACTCCGACGCCGAAGATTCCAACGCCGAAGAATCCAACGACGACCAGGAATCATCGGGTCCGCGTCGCCGTCGCCGAGGCCGTCGTGGCCGTGGTCGCGGTCGTGGTGAACAGCAGGATTCGGACGAGTCGACCGACGACAACGAGTCGGACGATGCCCGCGATGCCGACGTCGCGTCGAAGCCGAACGAGGCAGAAACCACCGACGCAGAGAAGGACAGCTCCGACAAGGACAGCTCTGACAAGGACAGTTCCGAGAAGGACAGTTCCGACGACGACCAGTCGGAGTCGGACGACGAGTCCGAGTCGGGCAGTCGCCGTCGCCGTCGCCGTCGTCGCCGCAAGAGCACCGGTGACAGCTCGGCCGACTCGAACGACGAGGACGATCCGCCGAACACCGTCGTGCACGAGCGCGAGCCGCGGAACAAGCAGCGCGCTCCCAAGGACGAGGTCCAGGGCATTTCCGGATCCACTCGTCTCGAGGCGAAGCGCCAGCGTCGACGCGACGGTCGTGATGCCGGTCGCCGCCGCCCGCCGATCCTGACCGAGTCCGAGTTCCTGGCTCGCCGCGAAGCTGTCGACCGCACGATGGTCGTCCGCGAGAAGGCGTTGGCCGGGGACCCCGACCTCACACAGGTGGCCGTCCTCGAAGACGGAGTCTTGGTCGAGCACTTCGTGACCAGCACGTCGTCGGGTTCGATCTCCGGCAACGTCTACCTCGGACGCGTGCAGAACGTGCTGCCCAGCATGGAAGCTGCATTCATCGACATCGGCAAGGGCCGCAACGGCGTGCTCTACGCCGGTGAGGTCGACTGGGAAGCAGCAGGCCTCGGTGGCAGTTCGCGCAAGATCGAGCAGGCGCTCAAGCCCGGTGATCAAGTTCTGGTCCAGGTCAGCAAGGACCCGGTCGGGCACAAGGGTGCGCGGCTGACCACGCAGATCTCGTTGGCCGGTCGCTTCCTCGTCTATGTGCCGGGTGGCTCGTCCACAGGCATCTCGCGCAAGCTGCCGGACACCGAGCGCAAGCGGCTCAAGGACATCCTGCGCGACATCGTCCCGGCCGACGCCGGCGTCATCATCCGGACAGCGTCCGAGGGTGTGAGTGCCGAGGAGCTCGCTCGCGACGTGACGCGTCTGCAGGCTCAGTGGGCCACCATCTCGGAGGCGTCGTCGAAGGCCGAGTCGAGCAAGGGCACCAACCCGCAGAGCCTCTACGAAGAGCCCGATCTGCTGGTCAAGGTGGTTCGCGACCTCTTCAACGAGGACTTCTCCAAGCTGGTCATCGAAGGTGACCGTGCGTGGTCGACCGTGCAGAACTACATCGAGACGGTCGCCCCGGACATGCTTCCGCGTGTCGAGCGGTACGAATCGTCGTCCAAGGACGTCGACGTCTTTGCTGCGTACCGCATCGACGAGCAGCTGGCCAAGGCGCTGGACCGCAAGGTGTGGCTGCCGTCCGGCGGCACGCTCGTCATCGACCGCACCGAGGCCATGACCGTCGTCGACGTCAACACCGGCAAGTTCACCGGTGAGGGCGGAAACCTCGAAGAGACGGTCACGCGCAACAACCTCGAGGCTGCCGAGGAGATCGTGCGACAGATGCGTCTGCGCGACATCGGCGGAATGATCGTCGTGGACTTCATCGACATGGTGCTCGAGTCCAACCGCGACCTGGTGCTGCGACGGCTGACCGAAGCCCTCGGTCGCGACCGCACTCGTCACCAGGTGTCGGAAGTGACGTCGCTCGGCCTGGTGCAGATGACCCGCAAGCGCATGGGCACCGGACTGATCGAGGCGTTCTCGACCACCTGTGACCACTGCCATGGCCGCGGGATCATGATTCACCAATTCCCGGTGGAGCCGAAGTCCGACGAGGGACGCGGCGGCGGCAACAGCGGCAACAGCGGCAACAGCGGCAACAGCGGCAACAGCGGCAACAACAACAGCGGCAACAACAACGGCGGCGGCAGCAACAACGGCGGCGGATCGTCCCGGTCCGACCAGTCGTCGGGCAACAGTCGTCGTCGCCGCGGTGGCAAGGACAGGTCCGACACGCGCAGCGACGTCACATCGTCGGAGCCGGAGAAGGAGACGGTCGACGTCACCGCCAAGCGGGCGCACCCGGTTGCGCTGGCCATGGCCGCTCACCTGCACCCGGAGGACGAGGCCGAGACAATCGACGTCGACGGCACCGAAGTGGTTGCCTTCGAGGACCCGGCCGATACTGCGGCTGCAGCCGTCGAGGCCGTTCGTGAGGCGGAGTCGGCGTCGACCGACGAAACGCCGAGCGCCCTGGAGGCCGCCCCCAAGCCCGAATCGACTCCCGAGCCCGAATCAGCTCCCGAGCCACGGTCCGCTCCGGCCGCCGCACCGCGGCGAAGCCGACGCGTGTCCCGCGCTGCGGCGGCACCGGCCGGCGACGCTGCGGGCACGGTCATCGTCATTCCGCAGGGCGCGACGGCACCCGAACCCGCCGAGCCGTCTGTGACAGCTCCCGCAGGTGGAGCGTCCGTCGCTCCGCCGACCGCAGCGACTCGTCCGAAGCGTCGCCGAGCTGCGGGACGGCCCGCGGGTCCGCCCGTGGACGGGGAGTCGTGAGCGCGGTTTGCTTCCGATAGCGGCTCTCCCGTAATCTTGGACAGTCGCTGTCGGCGACGCGGTTAGTTCTGCCCGCTGCGCGGTGTGCACTTATGAGCCGCGACCTGCCGACGCAAGAGATACGAAGTACCAGACCAGTCGCGCCGTCACCGGCGCGAACAAGTTCGAAGAAGCAAGGGGTAGCCCTCCGATGGCAACGTACGCGATCGTCAAGACCGGCGGAAAGCAGTACAAGGTCGCTGTCGGTGACCTCGTCAAGGTCGAGAAGATCGAGGGAGCGCCCGGCACGGCTGTCTCGCTTGTTCCTGTTCTCGTCGTCGATGGTTCCGACCTGACCACAGATGCAGACAAGCTGGCGAAGCTCTCCGTCGCCGGCGAGATCGTCGAGCACACCAAGGGCCCGAAGATCCGCATCCACAAGTTCAAGAACAAGACCGGCTACCACAAGCGGCAGGGACACCGGCAGAAGCTGACCGTCCTCAAGGTCACCGGAATCAAGTAACCAACACACTTCTGCTGAAAGGGTCGTAGAGACATGGCACACAAGAAGGGCGCGTCCAGCTCACGCAACGGTCGCGATTCGAATTCACAGCGCCTCGGCGTCAAGCGCTTCGGCGGCCAGACCGTCAGCGCCGGCGAGATCATCGTTCGCCAGCGCGGCACCCACTTCCACCCCGGCGTCAACGTCGGACGTGGCGGCGACGACACCTTGTTCGCGCTGTCTGCCGGTGCAGTTCTGTTCGGCACCAAGCGCGGCCGCAAGACCGTCAACATCGTTCCGCCTGTGGCCGAGACCGTCGAGGTCTGAGCCCAGCTCACACGCTTCACCCGACAGGGGCGGACAGAGGGGCCAATCGAGCCTCTCGTCCGCCCCTGTCGGTTTGTCGGTAGTTTTCCGGAAGGACCAGTAATTCCATGTCTCGCTTCGTAGACCGCGTCACGCTGCACATCAGCGCGGGTAAGGGCGGCAACGGGTGTTCCTCGGTCCACCGCGAAAAGTTCAAGCCGCTCGGCGGACCCGACGGCGGTAACGGCGGTCGCGGAGGCGACGTCGTCCTCGTCGTGGACCCCAACGTCCACACTCTGCTCGATTTCCACTTCCACCCGCACGCCAAGGCCGGCAACGGGACGCAGGGCGCGGGCAGCAACCGCGACGGTTCCAACGGCGAGGATCTGGTGCTTCCGGTTCCGGACGGCACGATGGTCCTGGACGAGAACGGCCGTATTCTTGCCGACCTCGTGGGTGAGGGAACGCGCTTCGAAGCCGCTCCCGGTGGCCGCGGCGGACTCGGCAACGCTGCGCTGGCCTCGCGTGCCCGCAAGGCCCCCGGCTTCGCCCTGCTCGGCGAGGAGGGTGTGGAGCGCGAGCTGGTTCTCGAACTGAAATCGGTCGCCGACGTCGGACTGGTCGGGTTCCCGAGTGCAGGCAAGTCGTCTCTGGTGTCCGTGCTCTCGGCAGCGAAGCCGAAGATCGCCGACTACCCGTTCACGACACTGGCCCCCAACCTCGGCGTGGTGTCGAGCGGTGAGACCACCTTCACCGTCGCCGACGTGCCCGGCCTCATTCCCGGTGCCAGCGAGGGCAAGGGTCTCGGCCTGGACTTCCTGCGTCACCTCGAGCGGTGCGCGGTACTCGCGCACGTCGTCGACTGCGCCACCCTCGATCCGGGTCGCGATCCGCTGTCCGACATCGACGCACTCGAGTCGGAGTTGGCCGCCTACAAGCCCGCACTGTCGTCGGATGCGAGCCTCGGCGATCTCGCCGAGCGTCCTCGCATCGTCATCCTGAACAAGGTCGACGTCCCCGAGGCCGCCGACCTCGCCGAGATGGTCACCCCCGACATCGAAGCGCGCGGCTGGCCGGTGTTCGCCATTTCCGCCGTGAGCCGAGAAGGCCTGCGGCCGTTGACGTTCGCACTGGCCAAGCTGGTGGTCGAGTACCGGGAGGCGCACCCCAAGGCCGCACCGCGTCGCCAGGTCATCCGTCCGATCGCGGCGAACGAGTCGGGCTTCTCCGTCACTGCCGATCCCGAGATTCCCGGGGGATTCATCGTGCGCGGAACGCGCCCCGAGCGCTGGATTCAGCAGACCGCGTTCGACAACGACGAAGCTGTCGGCTATCTCGCGGATCGTCTGGCGCGTCTCGGTGTGGAAGACGCACTGGTCAAGCAGGGTGCGCAGCCCGGCTGTTCCGTCACCATCGGCGACGTCAGCTTCGAGTGGGAGCCGCAAACCCCTGCGGGCGTGGACATCACGATGACCGGGCGCGGCACCGACGCTCGCATCGATCAGGTGGAGCGCATAGGCGCAGACGAGCGCAAGCACGCACGGCGTGTACGCCGAGGGTTGGAGACCGAAGAGAAGTGAACGCAGGCGTCGACACTCGGCAGGCCATCGCGTCCGCCCGCAGCATCGTCGTCAAGATCGGGTCGTCCGCGCTGACCAGCGTTGCCGGGGGCCTCGACACAGGTCGCCTCGACGCTCTGGCCGACGCCATCGAGACCCGGATGCGAGCCGGGTCGGACGTGGTCGTGGTGTCCTCCGGTGCCGTCGGTGCCGGACTGGCACCTCTCGGATTGCGCAGGCGCCCACAGGACCTCGCTACCAAGCAGGCTGCCGCCAGTGTCGGTCAACTCGCCCTCGCACACGCGTGGGGTACGTCGTTCGGCCGGTACCAGCGGACCGTCGGACAGGTCCTTCTGACCGCCGAGGACATGGCGCGGCGCTCGAATCATCGCAATGCGCAACGCACCCTGGACCGCCTGCGGGCTCTGGGTGCGGTTGCCGTGGTGAACGAGAACGACACGGTGGCCACGGCCGAACTGCGCTTCGGTGACAACGATCGACTCGCGGCATTGGTGGCGCACCTCGTCGGAGCCGATGCTCTGATTCTGCTGTCCGACGTCGACGGTCTCTACAGCGGCGACCCCCGTAAGGACCCTGCGGCGCAGTTCATCTCGCAGGTCGACAGTCCCGAGGACCTCGACGGGGTCATCGCCGGGTCCGGCGGAGCGCTGGGAACGGGTGGGATGGCGTCGAAGCTGTCCGCCGCCAGGCTCGCCGCCGACGCCGGTGTTCCGGTCCTCCTCGCTGCGGCGGCCGACGCCGCGTCCGCGTTGACGGGCGGCGCAGTCGGCACCACCTTCACCGCTCGTCCGAACCGGTTGTCCGCCAGACGCTTCTGGGTTCGGCACGCCGCGGACACTCGCGGTGACCTACACCTGGACGCGGGAGCGGTGCGCGCGGTGGTCGCCGGGCGTCACTCGCTGCTCTCTGCCGGAATCACGGCGGTGGACGGCGGTTTCGACGCCGGTGACGTCGTGGCCTTACGCGACCCGAGCGGTGCGGTCGTCGGTCGGGGAGTGGTGGCGTACGACGCTGCCGAGCTCGCCGCGATGCTCGGTCGATCGACGGTAAGTCTGGCTCCGGAGCTGCAGCGTCCCGTCGTTCACGCCGACGATCTCGTGTCCGTCTGACGTCCGACCTCGTGCAGTGCGCGGTCCAGCACGTCGAGGTATCGGGCGTGATCGGGAATCGCAGTCGGTGAGGTGACCACCCCGACGGCGATGGTGTCACCGAGTCCGAGCACAGCGTGGTTGAGCGACATCGCGGGCGACAGGCCCGCGAATGCAGCGATGAACACGGCGTCCGTGCCACTCGGGTGCAGGGTCGCGGGTCCGCAGTTCACGCTGGAGACGGTGGTGTGCGCATGCACGGTCAATTCCGAGCGGCCTCCGGCCTGCCCGCCTTCGCCCGACGGATGCTGGCGGCGCAGACCCGCACGCAGCAACGGCGCCGGTATGTGTTCGGCGACGCGGACGGAATCGAGCATGGCCCGATGTGTCACGCGCCGTCGTTCGCCGACGAGGCAGTCGCGGATGCGTGCGGGCTGGTCGTCTGCGTTCGGGAACAGATCGACGCTGCCCGACGCCAACCGATTGACGCCGGGCCAGTGGGCGTCCGGGGGCAGCGCCACGGTGACGTGTGCACCGAGGTCGGTGGGGGCGTCGTCGCCGAGGTAGGTGGTCAGAGCGCGCGAGATCGCGGTCAGCGCCGCGGAGGTCACGGACAGACCGGATGCGGTCAGAGCAGCGCGGTCGTGGACGAGAACGGCTGCGGCACGGTCGGTTCCGGGGTTCACGTTCACGGCGGTCGCCCGCCTCGCCGACGGCCGGGGGACGATGGTCCCGTCGGCGATCTCACGGGCGAACTCCCGACTCGATCGGATGGCGCGCACCGCGGCGCCGGCGAACCCTGCCGCCTGCAGAGGCGTGCGGAGCAATCCCACGGCCGCAGCGACGGCGGGACGGCGGTGGGTCGGCGCGGGCGAGGGGAGGTGCGTGCGCGCGGACTCGTCGCCGAGCAGCGTGCGTGTCACGGCGACCGCGCCCTGACCGTCGGCCAGTGCGTGCGAAAGCTGAACCACCACAATCGATCCGATACCGTCGATTCCGGGAACGCCGCGGAGGTTCGGCAGAATGTGCACCGCTACGGCGCTGCGCTCGACGTCCAGCGGAACCGACACGATGTCGGAGAGGACGGCGAGTGCCCCGGTCCAGTCACCGGACGCGACCGGGAGCACGCGAACGTGATCCGCCGGTGTCGTGAGATCGGTTGTCCACGAGGGATAGTCGAGGTCGAACGGAACGCGCGCCAGCCGGACCAGTACCTGCGGGATGCCGTCTAGTCGGCCGACGAGATCGTTCGCGAGACGCTCGGGGTCGATGTGCTCGTCGCTCGGATGATGCAGACCGACGGTGAAATAGTGATCCGTGGTGTTTCCGGGCACGGATTCGTAGAAGAAGGCGGCGTCCTTGGGGTCGACTCGCGTCATACCCCGTCACTCTAGTCACAGGACCGAGGCGAGCACCTCTGCACAACCGGCCTCGATCTTGAGTGTCGCGAGATCGTCGCCGCGCGTCCGACCACGATTGACGATGAAGACAGGCTTTCCGGTCTTGCGCGCATGACGAACGAAACGCAGCCCGGACATGACCGTCAGCGACGACCCCAACACCACCAACGACGATCCCGAATCGACGAGGTCGAAGGCAGCGCGCACGCGCGGCTTCGGGACACTGTCACCGAAGTACACGATGTCGGGCTTGAGAATTCCACCGCACACCTCGCAGTCGACCATCCGGAAATGTTCCGTACTCGAGATGATGGCGTCGGCGTCGGGGGCGATCTCGACACCGTCCGCCGGTGTGACCGTCTCGGCGAAACCGGGGTTGGCCTTCGTGAGACGTTCGTCCAGTTCGAGACGGGAGATCAGACGCTCGCACCCGAGGCACCGGACACGGCCGTAGACACCGTGCAGGTCGATCACGGTGCGGCTGCCGGCCTTGGTGTGCAGCATGTCGACGTTCTGCGTGATCACCCCGAGGACTGCTCCGCGTGCCTCGAGGTCGGCCAACATACGGTGCCCGGCGTTCGGCATCGCCGCGTCCATGTGGCGCCAGCCCACGTGATTGCGGGCCCAATAGTGGCGACGGAAGTCGGGGCTGGACATGAATTGCTGAATCGTCATCGGGTTGCGCGGCGGCGAGTCCGGTCCGCGGTAGTCCGGGATCCCGGAGTCGGTAGACATCCCGGCGCCCGTGAGCGCGACGACACCACCACGAGCGAACGCGTCGGACAGCGCGATCCCGGGGTCGACCGGACGCCGATCGGGCTGCGTGCTGGTGGTCGACGAGGTCACGTACTCCAGAGTAGGCGCGGTCAGTATCCGGCGTCGCGATCGACCACGGCGGCCAACGGCTCGCCCGCCGCGAACCGTGCGATGTTCGCCTCGACGTGACGCGCCAGCGCGGCGGTACGGGGGCCGGTCGGGTTGGAATCGTGGGGAGTGATGATGGCCGAGCGCATCGTCCACAACGGATGACCGTCGGGCAGCGGCTCGGGCTCGGTGACATCGAGACCGGCGCCCGCAATGGTCCCGTCGCGCAGCGCGTCGACCAGCGCGTCGGTGTCCACCAGCGATCCGCGGGCGATGTTCACCACCCACGAGTGCGGCTTCAGCCGGCGGAGTCGATCCGCCCCGACGATGTGGGCTGTCTCGGCCGTCGCGGGGGCGGCGATCACCACGTGATCGGTGGCGTCCCACACGTCGTCGAGGTGCTCGGCGGAGACCGTGCGTGCGGCGCCGGGCACCTCCCGGCCCGACCTGTTGACGGCCACCGACGTGACGCCGAGCGGGGCCAGCATGGTGATGAGGGAGCGTCCGATGCCACCCGCTCCGACGATCGTGACCGTCGAGCCGCGGAGGGTGCCGACACCGCCGGCGAGCTCGGTGTCCTGCCACGATGTCGCGGCGAGGTGCGCCGGAAGGGTTCGGACGCCGGCCAGCAGCATCATCAGCGCGTGCTCGGCGATGATGTCCGAGTAGGCCGCGGCGGCGGAGGTGAAGGTGACCTCGGGATTGGCGGCGATCTCGTCGGCCCACTGCTCGATCCCCGCCGACCCGAGCTGGACCCACCGGACGTTCGGCGGCAGGTCGGGCAGGTCCTGCGCGCGGGAGTACCAGACAAGTGCCTCCGCCTCGTCCAGCGGGACGATCGTGCCGCCCCCACCGGTCACCGCATCCGTCAGTTCGGGTCCGATATCGGGCTGCAGGGCAATGGCAGGAGAGCGCATTCGCCGAGTTTATGACAACAATGGTGCGGAAATCGTTGGCGTCGAACGCGGCGAGGCACCCCGAAACGGCTGTGAACAGCCACTATCGTCCGAAACCATTATGAGGAACTCGAACGTGGTGGCCCGAGTCGTCGCCGTCCTGCTCTCTCCGGTAGCCCTCGTGTTCGCAATCGTCGTTCCCGCGCTCGCTGCGGGAGTGTGGTTCGCGTCGAACCCGGCGCCCGCGACCACGGTGACGGCCGCGCCCATGTCCTCGTCCGCGGACCCTCTCGCCGACACCCGAAAGTCGTTGGCCTCGACCACGTTGCCGCTCGGCCTTCTCAGTGGCGGTCTCGCGAAGTTGACCGACGGCGGCAAGCAGCTCGACGACGGTGCACACCAACTGTCCGACGGTCTGCATCAGGCGAAGGACGGGTCGGGGGAGTTGGCCGACGGCATGACCCAGCTGCGCGAAGGCGTCTGGGCGCTCGGTGACGGTTCGACGAAAGTCAGCGGCGGGGTCGACAAGGTCGTCGATTCGCTGACCGGGCTCGGCGCCGTGCAAGGTCAGGTCGACCTGATCATCCAGCAATCGATCGAGACCCTCGCTACCAGCACCGATCCGGCCGCGAAGGGCGCGATCGACCAGCTCACGACCGTGCAGACCATGATGCGCACGCAGGGACTGGGCGGCGACATCATGAACCAGCTGCAAGAACTGAAGACCGGAGCGCGGACGCTCGCGTATCAGCTCAGCGATCCGAAGTCCGAGTTCGTCGACGGCGTGGTGCGCGCGACCGAGGGGTCGGCGGCGCTGCGCGACGGGATCGTCAAGCTCGACGACGGTGGCAACCGTCTCGTCGACGGCACCGGTCAGCTGGTCGACGGGACCGGGCCGATGGCCGGGGTGATCAGCGGGGTGCAGTCGGACATCGCGTCGGCGTCGGCGTCGCTGCCGCCGGCGAATCGCATCGCAGCGGATTCCGGGCAGGCCGGAGGCCGGTCGGAGTCGGACAGCTCGACGTCCCCGGCGAGTTTCGTGGTGCGGCCGGCGTTGCCCGATTGGCCTTACATGGTGGGGTCGCTCCTGTTGGTCGGCGCGGCCGTCGCCGTCTCGCTGCGCGTGATGCGCGAGCGGTTCCCGGCGCTGGTGACAGCCGGAATAGCTGCCTCCGCTGCGGTGGTGTTGTGGTTCGCTCAGGACGATCTGACCGGTGGGGCGTTGGCCTCCGCGGTGGTGGTGTTGGCTCTGTGGGCCGCGGCGCTCGTGGCGGCCGGCCGTGCGGTGATCGCGGTGGCCGGCCGGACGATCGGGCGGATCGTGCTGCTCGTCGCGGCGGCTGTCCAGCTCGTGGTGTGCGGTGTGGCGGGTCCGGCCTTCTGGCAGACGGGCGCACACCTCGCCTCGTTCCTTCCGTTGGGCCAGGTCGTGACCGCTCTCGGTGAGATCGCCCAGTCGGGGGCAGGCGTGCGGACGCTGGTGTCCGCGGTCGTGGCCGTCGCGACAATCGCCGTGGCGCAGGCTGTTCGGTCGGCGCACTCGACCGACGTGCACGTCGACGAGACGAAATCCGAAACTCGGGACACCGAGCCGGCTTCCTCCGTACCGTAGGGGCACACACCAGCAGGAGGCCAATGTGCTTCTCGAGGGCAAGAACGCCGTCATCTACGGCGGTGCGGGCAGGATCGGCACCGCGGTGGCCATGGCGTTCGCCCGCGAGGGCGCCAAGATTCATCTCGCAGGGCGCACGCTGTCCCGGATGAACATCGTCGTCGAGAAGATTCGCGCCTACGGCGGCAAGGCGGAGGCCGCGCTGGTCGACGCGTTGGACGAGGTCGACGTGGACGAACACGTCGACATCATGGCGGCCTGCTCGGGAAGCGTGGACATCTCGTTCAACCTGATGGCGTTGGACGACGTTCGCGGTGTTCCACTCGCAGACATGGAACTGCGCGACTTCGAGCGCCCCATTCTCAACGCCGTCCGGTCGCAGTTCATCACCACCCGCGCCGCGGCCCGCCACATGAAGTGTCAGGAGTCCGGCGTCATCCTGATGTTCGGCCACTCGTCGAGTGGCGACCAGTCTCACCCCGGCGGTTTTCAGGTGGCCCTCGGCGCCCTCGACGCCATGCGATGTCAGCTGTCGGAAGAGTTGATGCCGTGGGGTATTCGGGTTCTGACCATCGACAGCGCCGGGGTAGGGGAGACGGTCCCTCTGGAGGACGTCGGCAATGTCGCGGCGTTCGCGGCGTCGGACCTCGCGCGATCGATGACCGGGACCTCGCTGGGCGTCGCGCAGGATTGTGCGAGACCGACGTATCGAACTCGCGCCGCGGGCTAGTTCATTTCGGAGTCGCCAACGCGAAGGGCAACACCGCGTCCGCGCCGGCGTGACGAAGCGCGCGAGCCGCCATGGTGAGCGTCCACCCGGTGTCCGACAGCAGATCCAGCAGCAGAATGGGTCCATCGGTAGCGGACAGATCCGGCGGATCGAACGCGTCGACCAGACCGGCGACCTTGAACGCCGAGTTGGCGGCGGATACCGGCGGCAGGTCCGGACGCATGGCCAGGACACCGAGGTTCGTCAGCCTGCCGACCGAGCTCAATCGCTCACCGAGATCGCGCAGCAGAACGTTGTGGCCCGGGCGATCCATGACCATCACGCTCGTGGGGCGCGTCTCCCACGTCCAGTTCGCCAGGACCGTGATGCACGCCTTCTCCAATGCGTCGGGTGCCGGTTCGTCGGGGCCGTCGACCAGCGCTCGCAGCCGCGGACCCCACACCGGGTCCGACATGCGCCCCAGCACCCGTCCGGTCTCGGGACCGTCGGTGATCTTGCCGGACAGTTCGACGCCGACCTTCTTCAATCCGGTGGGCCACTGCTTGCGGAACGGCAAGTCGAGGCCCGGACGGTCGAGACGCTTGCGGGTCGACTCGACCGCAGCGGCATCGACGTCGACCGAATACGTTGCGCCGCTGCAGTTGTCGCATCGCCCGCACCTGTCCTTCTCGGGATCGCCGGTCAAGCCGGGGTCGTCGAGCTGGCGCCGCAGGAACGCCATGCGGCATTCGGAAGTGTTCTCGTACTCGATCATCGCCCGCTGCTCGGAGAGACGGGCTTCGTCGAGGCGCTCGTAGCGCTCTCGGTCGTAGGTCCACGGCTGACCGGTGCCGAGCCATCCGCCGCGCACGCGGTGGACGGCGCCGTCGACGTCGAGGACCTTGAGCACCATCTCGAGCCGCGTCCGGTTGAGCTCGACCATCGGTTCGAGCGCCTGCGTGGACTGGGGCTTGTCCGGGTCGAGCACCTCGAGCACACGCCGCACGACGTGTTCGCGTGGGAAGGCGACCGAGGCGAAGTAGCTCCAGATCTGGCGATCCTCGGGACCGGGGAGCAGCACCACCTCGGCGCGATCGGTTGCGCGGCCGGCGCGGCCGACCTGCTGGTAGTAGGAGATCGGTGACGAGGGGGCGCCCACGTGGACCACGAAACCGAGGTCGGGTTTGTCGAATCCCATTCCCAGCGCCGACGTGGCGATGAGAGCCTTGACGCGGTTCTCCTGCAGATCTTGTTCTGCCACTTCACGTTCCGCGGGATCGGTCTGCCCGGTGTAGGCCGCGACGGTCAGGCCGCGGTCGCGCAGCAGTGCCGCGAGATCGTTCGCTGCGGCCACGGTGAGGGTGTAGACGATGCCCGATCCCGGCAGTGTCTCGAGGTGCTCGGTCAACCACGCCATCCGCGCAGTGGGATCGGGGATACGGACCACCGACAGATGCAGCGACTCGCGTTCGAGGCCGCCGCGCAGAATGGTCGTGTCCGCACCGCCGACACCGAGTTGCGCTGCGACGTCGTCGACCACCCGGTCGTTGGCCGTCGCGGTGGTGGCGAGAACCGGTATGCCGTCGCGCAATTCGGCCACCAGGGTGCGAATGCGGCGATAGTCGGGGCGGAAATCGTGGCCCCAGTCCGAGACACAATGGGCCTCGTCCACGACGACGAGACCGGCGTCCGCGCTGAGGGACGGGAGAACCTGGTCCCGGAAGTCCGGATTGTTGAGGCGCTCCGGACTCACGAGCAGAACGTCGAGTTCACCCGAGTTCACCTTCTGGTGCACCTCGTCCCACTCGGTGACGTTGCCCGAGTTGATGGTGGCCGCTTTCACTCCGGCCCGCTCGGCGGCGGCGACCTGGTTGCGCATCAGAGCGAGAAGAGGGGAGACGATGACCGTCGGCCCCAATCCCTGCTCGCGCAGCAATCGCGCGGAGATGAAGTAGACCGCGGACTTTCCCCATCCGGTGCGCTGCACGACGAGGGCGCGGCGGTGATGTACGACGAGCGCCTCGATGGCAGTCCACTGATCGTCGCGGAGGACGGCGGACGGTCCGGCGAGATCGCGCAGCAGCTCTTCGGCGCGGTCGCGCAGGTGCGGGGAGGCCGGCGCCCGGCTGGATCCTTCGCTGGTCATGTCCGCGGTGGTCATGCAACGAAGGGTATCGGCTGGCCCTGACAGCCCCGTTGTCTCAGGAATCGCTCACGTCGCTGCTGGTACGTTGCCTCGGGCAATCCGAATCGACGCCGGGAGGCAACGCGTGCGGGAACGAATCACACCTCGGCTTGTCGCCATCGTGGCGGCGATCGTCGGGATCGTTCTCACCGTCGCAGTGCCCTTTCTCCCCGTCACCACCGACGACACGACGCTGAACTGGCCGCAGAACGACTCCGCCGCCAGCGTCACCGCACCGCTGATCGAGTACACCCCGACCTCGTTCGACGCGACGATCCCGTGCGCGGCCGCCACACAGGACGGGCTGCTGCTATCCACCAATCCGAAGAACTCGCCCGACGCCGAGCGGTACGGACTGATCGTGTCGGTCTCGGACTCCACTCTGAGCGTTGTTCAACGCAACACCGAGCTGCTGTCGGTGCCTGTCTCCGAACTACCCGCCGGGTGCTCGATCACGATCGACTCGACGTCCGCGGCCACCACGGTCACACTCACCGGGCGCGATCCCGTCGTACGCCCCGTCGACGACCGGCCGCAGCTGTCCGGCATCTTCACCGACCTGCAGACGGTTCCGGCGGGGATGACGGCGACGGCGAACATCGACAGCCGGTTCACGTCGACACCGACGGTGCTGAAGCTTCTCGCGATGATCGTCGGAGTCCTGGCGACCCTGGTGGCGCTCGTCGCCCTGCACCGGATCGATTCGCTCGACGGCAGGCGAGCACGACGATTCCTGCCCTCGGGGTGGTGGAAGTTCGGTGTCGCCGACGCGGTCGTCGTCGGCACCCTCCTGGTGTGGCACATCATCGGCGCCAACACGGCCGACGACGGCTACCTCCTCGGCATGGCTCGGGTGTCGGAAGGCGCCGGCTACATGTCGAACTTCTTCCGCTACTTCGGGGTGCCGGAGACCCCGTTCGGGACGCCCTACTACGACCTCCTGGCTCTGATGACCAACGTCACGTCGGCGAGCGTGTGGATGCGCATTCCGGCGCTGATCGCCGGGATCGTGACGTGGCTGGTGATCAGCCGGGAAGTGGTGCCGCGTCTCGGCCGGGCGTCGCGGATCGCGCGGGTGCCGATGTGGACCGGCGCGCTGGTGTTCCTCGCGTTCTGGCTTCCCTACAACAACGGTCTGCGTCCGGAGCCCGTCGTCGCGATGGGTGTGCTGCTGACGTGGTGCTCCGTCGAACGGGCCATTGCCACGCACCGACTGCTGCCGGCCGCCACCGCGATCCTGACCGCCGCCTTCACGTTGACGGCCGGGCCGTCGGGACTGATCTGTCTGGCACCGCTGATCGCCGGGCTGCGACCGATCGTGCGCATCGTCACCGACCGGGCACGCGAATCCGGCATTCTCGCCGTGGTTCTGCCGCTGATCGCGTCGGGTACCGCGGTGCTGGTGGCCGTTTTCGCCGACCAGCCGTTCGCCACCGTGCCGGTCATGCAGGCCGCGCACGAGGCAGCCGGGCCGAACGTGGCGTGGTTCGACGAGTACCTCCGCTACCAGTACCTGATGAACCCGACGCCCGACGGTTCCCTCGCGCGCCGATTCGGAGTGTTCGTTCTGGTCACCGCGATCGTGGTCACCATCGCCGTGATGCTGCGCAAGCACGGACGTATCCCCGGTACCGCCGGGGGTCCAGCGCGCCGGCTGATCGGCATCACCATCGGCGCCATGCTTCTCATGATGTGGACGCCCACCAAGTGGACCCACCACTTCGGCGTGTACGCCGGTCTGGCCGGGTCGATGGCGGTCCTGCTGGCCGTCGCAGTCGGGCCGACCGTCGTGCGGTCGCGTCGCAACCGGCTGTTGTTCGCCTCGGGTGTCCTCTTCCTCCTCGCCCTGGACTTCCGCGGTCCCAACGGATACTGGTACGTCTCGAGCTACGGGGTGCCGTGGTTCGACAAGCCACCGTCCATCTCGGGACACGGTCTGTCGACCGGCTTCCTCGGGCTCACGGTCCTGGGATTGCTGGCCGCGCTGTATTTCCATGTGCGCGATCCCTACACGCACCCCGGAACGCCGACGGCCAGGCTCTGGAAGATCCCGCCGCTCACCGTGGCTGCCGCGGCCGTGGTGCTCTTCGAGGTGTTGTCCCTCGCCAAGGGTGCGGTCACGCAGTACCCGGCCTACTCGGTCGGCCGCTCGAACGTCGATGCGCTGATGGGCAATTCGTGTGGGCTCGCCAACGACGTCCTCGTCGAAACCGACCCGAATGCGTCGATGCTCACTCCGCTGTCGGGCGACGTCGCCGCTGGACTGGCGGGCACCGATTCCGTCGGTTTCACCCCCAACGGAGTGGCCGGAGACCTGACGTCGGACGAGTCCGAAGCCGCTGCGGGAACGGCCAACTCGGTGACGAACGATCCGTCTCAGACGAATACCGAGACCAGCACCTCGGCCGGAACGGGCGGCGGCGCAGGCGTGTCCGGTGTGAACGGCAGCTCGGTGGCACTTCCGTTCGGCCTGGATCCGGCGCGCACACCCGTCCTCGGTAGTTTCGGCGCCACCACCCCGGCGTCGCTGACCTCGGACTGGTACCGCCTGCCGAGCGAGCGCGGCGACCTCATCTCCATTGCGGCCGCCGGCCGGATCCGCAGCGTCGACAAAGACGGCATCGTCACACCTGGCCAGAATCTCGAGGTCGAGTACGGACGCACCGGGCCCGACGGGACGGTCACGGCACTCGGGCGCGTGACACCCATCGACATCGGACCGCAGCCGTCTTGGCGAAATCTGCGAGTTCCCATGTCCCAGTTGCCGTCCGACGCCGACACCGTCCGGTTGGTCGTATCCGATCCGAGCCTGGATCCCGACCAGTGGCTCGCGGTCACGCCTCCTCGGGTGCCGCAGACGCAGACGCTGAACGACCTGGTCGGGTCGACCACGCCGGTGCTGCTCGACTGGGCGGTCGGCATGAACTTCCCGTGCCAGGACATGATCACGCACCACGACGGTGTGGCCGAGATTCCGCAGTACCGCATCAAGCCCGACCGCACCGGCGCGGTGTCCACCAACGCCTGGCAGGACCATTTCGGCGGCGGCCCGCTGGGCTGGATCGACCGTCTGCAGTCGGCTCGATCGATGCCGTCCTACCTGAAGGACGACTGGTCGCGTGACTGGGGCGACATCGAGAAGTACACGCCGATCGACCCCGAGGCAGTACCCGCGCAGCTCGACGTGACTCGCGTGTCGAGGTCGGGGTTCTGGAGCCCGGGGCCGATCAAGACGTCCTGACCGCTGTGCCCGAATGGACCCTTAGGCCCGGCCGTACTGCTTCGGCGCTGCCGGGGTGATGTCGACACCGAGTTCGCGGGCTGCACGACGCGGCCAGTACGGATCCCGTAGCAGCTCACGGGCGAGGAACACGGCGACGGCGTCGCCGGTGTCGATGATCTCCTGCGCCTGCTTGGGCTCGGTGATCATGCCGACCGCGGCTGCGGGCACCTCGGTCTCGTTCTGAACGCGTCGTGCGAACGGGACCTGGTAGCCGGGTCCGGTGGTGATCTTGGCGTGCGGCTCGTTGCCACCGGAGGACACATCGATCAGGTCCACGCCCAGCTCGCCGAGTTGCTGGGTCAGCAGAATCGTCTGATCCGTCGTCCAGGTGTCGGAGTCGACTCCCTTGTCCTCGCCGACCCAGTCGGTGGCGGACACTCGCACGAACAGCGGGAGCTCGGGAGGAAGGACCTCGCGAACGGCGGACACGACCTCGCGGACGATGCGGGTGCGGTTGTCGAACGATCCGCCGTACTCGTCGGTTCGGGTGTTGCTGGCGGGTGAGAGGAACTGGTGCAGCAGGTATCCGTGCGCGGCGTGGATCTCGATCACCTTGAACCCCGCCCGCACGGCGCGTTCGGTCGCGGCGCGGAAATCGTCCGTCACTTTCGCGATGTCGTCGACGGTCATCGCCCGCGGAGTCGCGTAGTCGCCGAACGCCACAGCGGACGGGGCGACGGTCTCCCACGCGAGCGAATCGTCAGGAGCGGGCAGGCCGGAGGCCGGTCGGACAGTGGTTCGGAGGGACTTTCCACCACGCCAGGGTGCGGCGGTGGACGCCTTGCGGCCGGCGTGCGCGAGCTGAATCCCGGGCACACCGCCGAAGTACTCGATCTCGGCGACGATCTCGGCGATCGCGCGGGCTTGCGTGTCGTTCCAGATTCCCAGGTCGGCCGGTGAGATGCGACCTTCCGGGCTGACAGCCGTGGCTTCGGTCACGATCAAGCCGGCGCCTCCGATGGCGCGGCTGATCAAGTGGGTCCTGTGCCATCCGTTGACTGTTCCGACGTCCGGCCCGGTGACGTCGGCCGAGTACTGGCACATCGGCGACATCCAGACCCGGTTGGGAATGGTGACCTCACGCAGGGTCAACGGCTCGAACAGGGTGCTCACATCGGCTCCTCGAAAATCGACTACGTATCCATCGGTGCCAACCGCGAAGATCACGGAGGCATTCCGGACTGCCACCCGCTGTCGCCTACTGTGTGAGTGTGACTTCCACCTCCGCCGACGAGAACGTGCTGGTCGACGACGCTGTACTCGGTGACGAGACGGCGTTGCGCGACGCCGTGCACGCCGCCGCCCGCCGCGCCCGCGTCGCCTCTCGTGAACTCGCTCTGCTGACCCGTGCGGACAAGGACGCGGCGCTTCACGCGGCAGCCGATGCGTTGCTGGCGTCGTCGGCGTCGATCGTGGCCGCCAACGCCGAGGACATCGACGTCGCGACCGCGGCCGGGACACCGCCCTCCCAACTCGACCGGTTGCGGCTCACAGCCGACCGCGTCGACGGAATCGCCGTGGGGCTGCGGCAGGTTGCGTCCCTTCCCGATCCTGTGGGGAACGTGGTCCAGGGCAGCACTCTCCCCAACGGCCTCGAGGCGCGTCAGATCGCGGTACCGCTCGGTGTCGTCGGCATGGTCTACGAGGCGCGCCCCAACGTGACGGTCGACGCGTTCGGCTTGACGCTGAAGTCGGGAAACGCTGCGCTGCTTCGTGGTTCGTCGTCGGCGGTCAAGTCGAACGAGGCGCTGGTGGCGGTGTTGCGCGCGTCCCTGGTCGAGCGGGGTATCAATCCCGATGCGGTGCAACTGTTGTCGAGCGTGGACCGCTCGACGGTCACCCACCTCATCCAGGCCCGCGGGTTGGTCGACGTCGCCATTCCCCGCGGCGGAGCCGGGCTGATCTCCGCCGTCGTCCGTGACGCGACGGTGCCGACCATCGAGACCGGCGTCGGAAACTGCCACGTCTACGTCCATTCCGCCGCCGACCTGGACATGGCCGAGCGCATTCTTCTCAATTCCAAGACTCGTCGCGTGAGTGTGTGCAACGCCGCCGAGACCGTGCTGATCGACGACGCGATCGCCGACGTCGCAGTCCCTCGATTGGTGTCGGCACTGACCGATCACGGTGTGACAGTGCACGGTTCGTTGCCCGGCCTGGTTCCGGCGACCGAGTCCGACTGGTCCGACGAATACCTCTCCGACGACATCGCGCTGGCCGTGGTCGAGGGCGTCGACGGCGCCGTGCGGCACATCGACACCTACGGCACCGGCCACACCGAAGCCATCGTGACTGCCGATCTCGCGGCGGCACGCGAATTCACCGCGCGCGTCGACGCGGCCGCGGTGATGGTCAACGCGTCGACCGCGTTCACCGACGGCGAGCAGTTCGGATTCGGCGCCGAGATCGGCATCTCCACCCAGAAATTGCACGCACGCGGCCCGATGGGTCTGCGGGAACTGACGTCCACCAAGTGGATCGTCTGGGGCGACGGCCACGTCCGGCCCGTCTGAGTCGACGAAGGAAAACATGGATCACGCAGCACCCGACGCCGTTCCGTTCTTCACCGGAGTCGACGACGTCGTCACGCGCCTCGCCGCCACCGGATACCTCGCCGACAAGGCGACGGCCACAGCGGTTTTCCTGGCCGATCGACTGGGCAAGCCGCTGCTGGTGGAGGGCCCGGCGGGTGTCGGCAAGACGGAACTGGCGCGCGCCGTCTCCACCGCTGCGGACGCGGAGCTGGTGCGTCTGCAGTGCTACGAGGGAGTCGACGAGTCGCGCGCGCTCTACGAGTGGAACCACGCGAAGCAGATTCTGCGCATCCAGTCCAGCTCGGGTCAGGTCTGGGACGAGACGAAGCACGACGTGTTCTCCGAGGAGTTTCTCCTGACGCGTCCGCTTCTCACCGCGATTCGGCGCAGCGATCCGACGGTCCTGCTGATCGACGAGACCGACAAGGCCGACATCGAAATCGAGGGCCTGCTGCTCGAGGTGTTGAGCGACTTCGCCGTGACCGTCCCCGAGTTGGGAACCATCGTCGCCACGCGCCGGCCCTTCACCGTGCTGACGTCCAACGCCACGCGAGAGCTGTCCGAAGCACTCAAGCGTCGGTGCCTGTTCCTGCACCTCGACTTCCCCGATGCCGACCTCGAGCGCCGCATCCTGGCGAGCCGCGTTCCGGAGCTTCCCGACGCCATCGCCGAGCAGATGGTGCGCACGGTCGGCGTGCTGCGTCAGATGCAGCTCAAGAAGGTGCCCTCGGTGGCGGAGACCATCGACTGGGGTCGCACGCTGCTCGCGCTCGGCATGGACAGCCTGAACGACGACGCCGTGCGATCCACACTCGGAGTCGTCCTCAAACACCGGTCGGATCAGGTGCGCGCGAGCGCCGAACTTCGGTTGAACTGATGCAGCCGGCCCCCTTCGGCATGCCGGGACACCTCGTGGACTTCGTCGAGGCGCTACGCCGGCGCGGTATCGACGTGGGGCCGTCCGAGACCGTCGACGCGGGTCGTGTTCTGTCCGTGCTCGATCTCCTCGATCGGGACGTGATGCGCGAAGGCCTCGCGTGCTCGCTGCTCCGCAAACCCACTCACCGGGCGACCTTCGATGCGCTCTTCGACCTGTGGTTCCCGTCGGGCATCGGGGCACCGGACGACGATCCGGACGTGGCAATCCCGCGGAAGGCCGACGGAACCGTCGACCTCGACGCCCTGCGCGATCTGATCGCCGAACTGCTCGCCGAGGGATCCGACGAGGCCATGGCGCTGACCGAGCGGCTCGTGAGCGGAATCGTCGACGAGCTGGGCACGTACACGACGGCGAGCGGCGATTCCTTTTCCGAATACCAGGCCCTCCGCGAGATCGAACCGAGGGCCATCCTGTCCAAGCTCCTAGACGGGCTGTTGGGTCGAGCCGACCGATCCGAGCACGGAGACGTGGGCGACTACGAGTCCGAAGTGGCCAAACGCACTGCGGCCGTGCGCATCGCGGACTTCAAGAAGATGATCGGCAAGGAGACCCGCCGCCGATCGGCCGAGGTCCTCGGCAAGGAACGCGTCGCCTCCTACGGGGTGCCGCGCCTGGCCGAGGAGGTCGACTTCCTGCGCGCGTCCGACGCCGAGTTGGATCAGCTCCGGCGCAACGTCGCCCCGCTGGCACGGTTGCTCGCCAGTCGGCTGGCGGCGCGACGGGCCCGCGCGCGATCGGGTGCGATCGACATGCGGCGCACGCTGCGCAAGTCCCTGGCCACCGGCGGCGTCCCGATCGACCTGGTGCTGCGCAAGCCGCGTCCGGCGCGGCCCGAACTGGTGGTGCTGTGCGACGTGTCCGGGTCGGTCGCCGGCTTCAGCCAGTTCACGTTGCTGCTGGTGCACACGTTGCGCGAGCAGTTCTCCCGAGTGCGCGTCTTCGCGTTCATCGACACCACGGACGAGGTCACGCGGTTCTTCGATTCCGACGGCGATCTGGGGTCGTCGATGTCGCGGATGATCGCCGAATCCGACCTGATCACTTACGACGGGCACTCCGACTACGGGAACTCCTTCGCGGTGTTCGCCGAGCGGCACCTGCATGTGGTCTCCCCGCGCTCGTCGCTCCTGGTGCTCGGCGACGGCCGTACCAACTATCGCGACCCCAAGCTCGAGGCCCTGGCCCGGATGGTGTCGGTGTCCAAGCATGCCCACTGGCTCAACCCGGAACCTCGGGCGCAATGGGGGTCGGGAGACTCCGCGGCGGACGTCTACCGGGAGGTCATCACGATGCACGAGTGCCGCTCCGCTCAGCAGCTCGCGGCCGTCGTCGCTCGGTTGCTCCCGGTGTGAGACGTAAGCTGCCTAGTCGTGAGTAGACGACGTGTCGGGGTGATGGGTGGAACCTTCGACCCCATTCACCACGGACACCTCGTCGCGGCGAGCGAAGTGGCCGACCGTTTCGGGCTCGACGAGGTGATCTTCGTCCCAACCGGGCGGCCCTGGCAGAAGGCCGACCGCACGGTCAGTCCCGCCGAGGACCGCTATCTGATGACCGTCATCGCGACGGCGTCCAACCCGCGTTTCTCGGTCAGCCGGGTGGATCTCGATCGAGGCAAGAGCACGTACACCGTCGACACTCTGCGCGACCTCAAGCGCCAGCACCCCGACGCCGACCTGTACTTCATCACCGGAGCCGACGCTCTGAGCAGCATCCTCGGCTGGCAGGACTGGCAGGAACTCTTCGAACTCGCCCGCTTCGTCGGAGTCTCGCGTCCGGGCTTCGAACTCGGTGCCGAACACCTCGCCGAGCATCTCGCGCGGATGCCGAAGGACGTGTTGAGTCTCGTCGAGATTCCGGCTCTCGCCATCTCGTCGACGGAATGTCGGCTGCGGGCGGGGGAGAATCGTCCCGTCTGGTACCTCGTGCCCGACGGAGTGGTGCAGTACATCTCCAAACGGGACCTGTACCGCCGCGAGGGCGAGCTCCGCCACGACGGATACGTCACGACCTCACCGCCCACCAGTACTGATACACCGATCAACCAGGAGAACAATTAAGTGACCGCAACAGCCGACGCCACCGAGATCGCGCGCATCGCCGCGCTCGCCGCCGACGACAAGCTCGCCGCCGACGTGGTGGTCCTGGACGTGTCCGATCAGCTGGTGATCACCGACTGCTTCGTCATCGCCTCCGCACCCAACGAGCGTCAGGTCAACGCCATCGTCGAGAACATCGAGGAGAAGCTGCGCGAAGCCGGACACCAGCCGGTACGCCGCGAGGGCACCCGCGAAGGCCGGTGGGCGCTGCTCGACTACGTCGACGTCGTCGTCCACGTCCAGCACAACGACGAGCGCAACTTCTACGCGCTGGAACGTCTGTGGAAGGACTGCCCGACGATCGAAGTTCCCGGTCTCGGCGAGCGCCCCACCGAAGCGGCCGAGGATCAGGCTTGAGACGGCTCATCCTTCTGCGCCACGGACAGACCGAGTACAACGCGACCAACCGCATGCAGGGTCATCTCGACACGGAGTTGACCGAACTCGGGCACAGCCAGGCCAAGCAGGCAGCGCGCGACCTCGCGGAACTTGCTCCGCAGCAGATCATCTCGTCCGATCTGTCTCGTGCGCTGGACACCGCCGTCGCACTCGGCGACGCCGTCGGACTGCCGGTCACCACGGACGAGCGACTACGCGAAACCCACCTCGGGGAATGGCAAGGCCTGACGCACCACGAGGTCGACGCCATCGCTCCGGGCGCGCGTGAGCAGTGGCGCGCCGACGCGTCCCTGGCGCCACCCGGCGGCGAATCGCGCGTCGACGTCGCAGCGCGGTCGATGCCGCTGGTCCAGGAGCTGGTGGAGAAGGGTGACTGGGGAGATCGGCCCATCGTCCTCGTCGCGCACGGCGGCACGATCGCGGCGATGACCGCCGCGCTGCTCGACCTGCCGGTCGACCGGTGGCCCGTCCTCGGCGGGCTCGGCAACGCCAGCTGGGTTCAGGTCACGCGACACGGCAGGGACAGTCGACCGGCCTCCGGCCTGCCCGCCGAATGGCGGCTGGACGTGTGGAACGCTGCCGCGCGGGTGGCGGGCGACGTTCTCTGATGGGTCGGCCCGTTCTGCTCGTCCTCGCGGATTCGCTCGCGTACTACGGGCCCAAGGGTGGTCTGCCGGCTGACCACCCCGACATCTGGCCGAACATCGTTGCGCGTGAGCTGGATTGGGACGTCGAGCTGGTGGCGCGGATCGGCTGGACTGCGCGCGACGCGTGGTGGGCCGTCACGCAGGACCCGCGCGTGTGGGCGACGGTGCCGCGGGCCGGTGCGCTGATACTTGCTGTGGGAGGGATGGATTCGCTTCCGTCCCCGCTGCCGACGGCGTTTCGGGAGCAGATCCGCTATGTCCGGCCCCCCGCGCTACGCCGGGTGGTGCGCGCCGGATACGGCTGGGCGCAGCCACGTCTCGCGCATCTCGGTCGCCCCGTCGCGCTGCCCCCGAAGCTCAGCGTCTCCTATCTCGAACAGATACGGGCCGCGATGACCAACCTCCGGCCCGACCTCCCCGTCGTCGGAACCCTCCCGCCGACTCACACCTGCGACGCCTACGGCAAGGTGCACCCCGGCCGGCCCGCGGCGGTCCAGGCGACCACGAAGTGGGCGTCGGCGAACGAGGTTCCGTTGGTCGACCTCAAAGCGGCGACCTACGACGACCTTCTCTCCGGCAACGCCAATCCGGACGGTATTCACTGGGGATGGGATGCGCACCGGCGGGTGGCGGAGGAGATGTTGGGTGTGCTGAAGGGGTAGTGCGCTGGTTGTGCAGGATTTGTCTCGGGATCCGAGACGGATCGTGCACAACTTCCGACCGCGTGCACCCGTGGCGATTTCGGCAGACCTTCCAGCGTTCGGCAGACGCTGCAGGGTCTGCCGAACCCTGCTAGGTCTGCCATCGCGCTCGTCCACAGGACTCCCGGCCATCCACAGCTTTTCTCCAGCGGCACTTTTCGCCGCCCGGCGCGATCACGCGGTTCCTAGTGTCGTGTGCCATGGCACCGCCCGAGATCCGATCCGTCCGACATCGACTCGACACGCGCGAACCCGAATCGGCGTACGACGACGACGGCTGGGACGAGATCGACGACGAGGAACCGGTCGGCAGGGTCCGCATCGATCCAGGCCGGCGCGGGATGGTGGCGCTGGCGGGGGTCGGCGCCGCCGTCGTGGTTCTGGCCGGACTGTTCGTCTGGCGCGATCACCCTGCGCCGCAACCGGTTCCGGCTCTACCCGTCGTGGCATCCACGCCCGCACCGTCGGACGAGCCCGCGGCTGCCGATCTTGTCGTGAGTGTCGTGGGGGCGATTGCGCGGCCAGGTCTCGTCACCGTGCCGCCGGGCAGCCGCGTCGCAGACGTGCTCGCAGCCGGCGGCGGCGCCCTTCCCGGCACCGACCTGACCGCCCTCAATTTGGCGCAGAAAGTGTCCGACGGCGACCAGATCGTGGTCGGAGCGCCGGCCCGATCCGTGTCGAACGATGCTGCGGCCGAGGACGGTGTGGTGTCTCTCAACGACGCCACCGAGGCGGAACTCGATGCACTGCCGGGTGTCGGGCCCGTGACCGCCGCGTCCATCGTGGCGTGGCGCGATGCCAACGGGCCGTTCACCAGTGTCGACCAACTGAGCGAGGTGGACGGGATCGGTCCGTCGCGGCTGGAGAAACTGCGAGATCTGGTGTCGCCGTGACAGAACCGGTCGACGCCCCACCACTGGACGCGCGGCTGGTTCCGTCCGCGATTCTGTGCTGGTTCGTCTGTCTGGTTGCGTTCGTGCTCGGCGCATCGTGGGCGGCGGTGTGTGCCGGAATCGGCGCGGCCGTGTGCGTGATGACGGTGCTCGTCGCCCGACGGCGCAGCTGGACGACCGTCGCCACGATGGTCGTGGCGGCCGGGGCGCTCGGGTCGTGTATGGCTGTGGGAGTGGGCATTCGAGCCGCCGCGGTGGAGTCGAACCCACTACGCGATGCCGCCGTGGACGGCCGCACGGTCACCATCACCGGCACCGTGGCCGACGATCCTCGGGTTCTGCGATCATCTTTCGCCCCGACTGCGATCGTCGGCGTCGACATGAGCAGCGTGCGAATAGGCGCAGACGCTCTCGCAGTCGGCGGGCGGGTGGTCGTCTTCGGGCCCGCGCAGTCGTGGGCGTCGGCCGTCGTCGGCCAGTCGATCACCGTCCGGGGCCGGGCCGCACTGCCGCAGCGACGCGACCTCACCGTGGCCGTGGTGCGCTCGACCGGTCCACTGGAGGTGACCGAAAAGCCCGTCTGGTTCCAGAGGTGGGCGCACACAGTGCGAGAGCGGTTGGCCGTCGCCTCGCACGACGCCCTCGAGCCGGATGCGGGTGGATTGCTGCCGGGCATCGTGGTGGGAGATACGTCGGCGCTGTCACCGGACGTGGTCGACGCGTTCACGGTGGCGGGGTTGACGCATCTCACGGCTGTCTCCGGCGCCAACTTCACGTACCTGATCGGAGCCGTCCTGATCGCCGCGCGGGTCGCCACGGTGGGCCCACGCACGACCACCGTCGTCGCCGCCGTCGTGCTCGTGGCCTTCGTCGTGATCGCGAGACCGTCGCCGAGCGTGCTGCGAGCGGCCGTCATGGGGTCGATCGGGCTTCTCGCGTTCGTGACCGGACGTCGCAAACATGCCTTGCCCGCGCTCGCGGCGGCGGTGATCGTGTTGTTGGCGGTGGACCCGGCTCTCGCCGTCGGATTCGGATTTGCACTGTCCGTAACAGCAACGGCCGCACTGATTCTCGTTGCACCCGTGCTGACACGCCGGTTCGAGAAAGTGTTGCCCGGTCCGGTTGCCGCGGCCGTGGCCGTTGCGTGTGCGGCGCACGCGGTGACGGCGCCCATCGTTGCCGCACTCGCCGGCTCGTTCAGTGTGGTCGCGGTGGTCGCGAACGTTCTGGTGGCCCCTGTCGTCGGTCCCATCACGGTCATCGGAGCGGGTGTTGCCGTCGTCGCCGTGGTGTATCTCCCCGCGGCCGAGGTGCTGGCGAGGGCGGCGGGCCCGCCGCTGTGGTGGCTGCTGACGGTGGCGGACGAGTCCGCGTCGTTGCCTTTCGCATCGGTGGCCGTGCCGTCCGGGCTCGTGGGCGCCATCGTGGTCGGCGTCGGAGTGCTCGGGGTCGCTGCGCTTTTCCAGCTCTGTCGGACCGTCGTGGCACGATCGGGTCGTGACTTCGCAGCAGAGACGCCCCGAATCGCTACACCTCGTTCTCGGCGACGAGGAGCTTCTGGTGGAGCGCGCGGTGTCGGCGATCGTCTCCGCCATGCGGGCCGCGACGGCGGGAGCGGGCAGCGACGTGCCCGTGGATCGCCTACGCGCGGGCGACACCAGCGCGTCCGAACTGTCGGAGCTGCTGAGCCCATCATTGTTCGCGGAGGACCGCGTGGTGATTCTCGAGGCAGCGGCCGAAGCGGGTAAGGATGCGGTCGCGCTGATCCAGGACACGGCTGCGTCGCCGCCTGAGGGCGTCGTTCTGGTGGTCGTGCACTCCGGCGGCGGCCGCGCGAAGAGCATGGTCGGCGCGCTGCAGAAGGCGGGTGCGGTGGTGCACGAGTGCGGCAAGCTCACCAAGCCCGGTGAGCGAATGGACTTCGTACGCGCGGAGTTTCGGGCACTGAACGAGACCAGGGTCTCGCAGGACGTGATCACCACCCTTGTCGAATCCGTCGGATCCGATCTGCGCGAGCTCGCGGCGGCGTGCTCACAGCTGGTCTCCGACACGGGCGGCAAGGTCGACGTGGCGGCGGTGAAGCGCTATTACTCCGGCAAGGCGGAGATTTCGGGTTTCGACATCGCGGACAAGGCGGTCAGCGGCGATCTCGCCGGCGCGCTGGAGTCGCTGCGGTGGGCGATGCTGCGGGGGACCCCGCACGTGTTGTTGGCCGACGCGCTCGCGGACGCGGTCCACACCATCGCCCGTGTCGGGTCGGCGGGACGCGGTGATCCGTTCGGTATGGCGTCGCAGCTCGGCATGCCGCCGTGGAAGATCAAGAAGGCGCAGGCGCAGGCCCGCAACTGGGACCCGGCTCGGATCGGCGACGCCCTTCAGGTTGTCGCTGCACTGAACGCGGACGTGAAGGGGCAGGCGGCGGACGCGGACTACGCGGTCGAGCGGGCCGTCGGCATCGTCGCGGAACTCAGTTCACAGCGCTGAACACAACACAGCGCTGATACAACAGCGCTGAACGCAACAAAAGCCGCCCCGGCCGAGGTGCCGGGGCGGTGCGTCGTGCGTGGAGAAAGATCAGAGCTTGTTCAGAGCAAGCGCCAGAGCCGACTTCTTGTTGGCGGCCTGGTTCTTGTGGATGACACCCTTGCTGGCTGCCTTGTCGAGCTTCTTGCTGGCGGTGAGGAGCAAGGTCTGGGCCTTGTCCTTGTCACCCTCGGCCGTGGCCTCACGGAACGAACGGATGACGGTACGCAGCGAGGACTTCACCGACTGGTTGCGCAGACGCTGACGCTCGTTGGTGCCGATCCGCTTAACCTGGGACTTGATGTTGGCCACGCGTAGTTCCTTCTGTTTGCTCGATTGATAACCGTAAGTCTCTCAGCGCAGGCGGTGATGTATCCAACCGCTCCGAGCGCCGACAGTCGAGAATACCAGCGGGGAGCTGTTCGTCCCAATCCGGTTGACCTGCGTACCCGTTCCACCCGACGGACCTCGGTTTATTTACGGAAATTTACATGTCCATCGCGACTAAGCGGCTCGCCTGAGGCAGCATGGCGACCATGAGTCCGCGATCTGCAACGGTGCCCCGGAACAAGTCCACGCAGTCCCAGAGCAAGTCGAAGGGCCGACAATCGCAATCGCAGTCGGGTGTGTTCGACGGGTACGACGACATCGGCAAGTACGACCTCGCCTACGACGAGATGTTCGATTCCGGTGGAGGACTCCGCGCCCCGTACAAGGGAATTCACAAAGCCTTCGCGCCGTCCGACGCCGCGGAGCTCGAAGCGCGATCCGAGGCGCTCGGCCGTGCGTTCATCGACCAGGGCATCACCTTCTCCCTGTCGGGCCAGGAACGTCCGTTTCCCCTCGATCCGGTGCCGCGCGTCATCGCTGCCGCCGAGTGGAATCGCCTCGAGAAGGGCATCAAGCAGCGCGTGAAGGCGCTCGAGATGTTCCTCGCGGACATCTACGGCGAGCAGGAAATTCTGCGCGACGGCGTCGTTCCGAAGCGGTTGATCACCTCGTGCGAGCACTTCCACCGCGAGGCGTACGGCATCACCCCGCCCAACGGCGTGCGCATTCACGTCGCGGGTATCGACCTGATTCGCGACGCCGAGGGCACCTTCCGTGTTCTCGAGGACAACCTCCGGTCGCCGTCCGGCGTCTCGTACGTCATGGAGAACCGGCGCACGATGGCGCGGGTGTTCCCGGACCTGTTCGCCAGCCACCGCGTGCGGGCGGTCGGTGACTACGCCTCGCACCTGCTGCGCGCTCTGCGAGCAGCGGCAGCCATCAACGAGGCCGACCCGACCGTGGTCGTGCTGACGCCCGGTGTGGCGAACTCCGCCTACTTCGAGCACTCGCTTCTCGCCCGCCTCATGGGCGTCGAGCTCGTCGAAGGCCGAGACCTCTTCTGCCGCGACAACGTCGTCTACATGCGCACCACGGAAGGAGAGCGTCAGGTCGACGTGATCTACCGGCGCATCGACGACGACTACCTGGACCCGATGCAGTTCCGCCCCGACTCCGTTCTGGGCGTCGCCGGTCTGGTCAACGCAGCGCGCGCCGGCAACGTCGTCATCTCGAGCGCGGTCGGCAACGGCGTGGGTGACGACAAGCTCACCTACACCTACGTGCCCACGATCATCGACTACTACCTGAACGAGAAGCCGATGCTCGCCAACGTCGACACCTTCCGGTGCTGGCTTCCCGAGGAGTGCGAGGAAGTTCTCGACCGGGTCGACGAGTTGGTCATCAAACCCGTCGAAGGGTCGGGTGGCTACGGAATCGTGTTCGGTCCCGACGCCTCGCCGAAAGAACTCGCGACGATCAGCAAGAAGATCCGCGCCGATCCGCGAGGGTGGATCGCGCAGCCGGTGGTGCAGCTCTCGACGGTGCCCACCAAGATCGGCGACCAACTCGCCCCGCGGCACGTCGACCTGCGTCCGTTCGCCGTCAACGACGGTGACGACGTCTGGGTGCTTCCGGGCGGATTGACGCGCGTCGCGTTGCCCGAGGGATCGCTCGTGGTGAACTCGAGCCAGGGCGGCGGCAGCAAGGACACCTGGGTGCTCGCCGGCCGCACCGCGCCCGAGGAGGAGCGCGAACTCGGCGGCGACGAAATCGTCAGCGAGCCACCGGCGTCCCCGATGGCGGAGCAGGGCCCGGAGCTGACGATGCAGCAGATCCAGCAGCAACAGCAACAGCAGCAACAGGGGTGGGATTTGTACGGCAAGGACGGTGACCGCTGATGCTCGCTCGTAACGCCGAGTCTCTGTACTGGATCGGGCGCTACGTCGAACGTGCGGACGACACGGCCCGCATCCTCGACGTCACCGTGCACCAACTTCTCGAAGACGCGACGGTCGACCCGGACTACACATCGCGAATCCTGTTGCGCGTCCTGGGATTCGAGGAGCCGGACGAGCGCTTGGACGTGTGGTCGCTGACCGAGTTGGTGGCATTCTCGCGCGAGGGGAGCGGCTCGATCATCGACTCGCTGGCCAGCGCTCGCGAAAATGCCCGTGGCGCACGCGAAGTCACGTCCAGTGAGATGTGGGAATGCCTCAACACCACGTACAACGCGCTGACCGAACGCGTCCGCGCCGCGAAAAGGCTGGGACCGCACGAGTTCCTGACCTTCGTCGAGGAGCGGGCGGCGATGTTCGCCGGATTGTCGGACTCGACCCTGAGCCGCGACGACGGGTACCGCTTCCTCGTTCTCGGACGGTCGGTGGAGCGGGTCGACATGACCGTGCGACTGCTGCTCGCCCGAGCCGGTGACCGCCCGACGTCGCCCGCCTGGGTGACGGTGCTGCGTTCTGCCGGTGCGCACGACACGTACCTGCGTACCTACCGCGGCGCTCTCGACGCCCAGCGCGTGCTCGAATTCATGCTGCTGGACCGGCTTTTCCCGCGTTCGGTGTTCTACGCGTTGACCCAGGCGGAACACTCGCTGGACCGACTGGATCAGCACCCGAACTCTCGTGTCGGTGCCCGCGCGGAAGCGCAGCGACTGCTGGGACGCGCGCGAAGCGAACTCGAATTCCTGCAGCCGGGCGTGCTGCTGGAAGACCTGCAGGAACGACTGATGGACCTGCAGGAAACCTGCCGCGCGATCGGTGAGGCAATTTCGACGCAGTACTTCCACGCCGCCCCGTGGGTGGCGTGGACCGATGCCGGATCCAGTAGCGACGAAGCACAATTGGAAGGTGAACTGTGAGCTGGCGTATGCGCGTGGTCCACACGACCGGCTACAACTACGACTCCCCGGTGACGTCGTCGTACAACGAAGCTCGGTTGACTCCGCGAAGTGACAACCGGCAGAACGTGATTCTGAATCGCGTCGAAACCGATCCGGCCACTCGTTCGTACCGGTACACCGACTACTGGGGCACCGCCGTCACGGCATTCGACCTGCACGCACCGCACACCGCCCTCGAAGTGGCCGGGTCGTCCGTCGTCGAGACCGATCCGTTCGTGCCGCCCGAGGAGACGCTCAACTTCGACGAGCTCACCACGGACGCCGTCAAGGACCGTTTCGACGAACTCCTCGGACACAGCAGCTATGTGCCGCGCAATCGCCAATTGGCCGCTGTGGCCAAGAAGTTGACGAAGGACCTCGATCCGTACGAGTCCGTCGTCGCCGTGGCGAAGTGGGTCAACGAGGAGATCTCCTACGTTCCCGGCACCACCGACGTGCACACCTCCGCCGTCGAGGCGTGGGCCGAGAAGAAGGGCGTGTGCCAGGACTACGCGCACCTGACCCTGCTCATGTTGCGCAGCATCGAAATTCCGTGCCGCTACGTGTCCGGGTATCTGCACCCGACCAAGGAAGCGGTCATCGGAGATGCCGTCGAGGGTCAGTCGCACGCGTGGATCGAAGCGTGGACCGGATCGTGGTGGGGATACGACCCGACCAACGGCGTGCACATCAGCGAGCAACACGTCTCGGTGGGCATCGGCCGCGACTACGCGGACGTGCCGCCGCTGAAGGGCATCTTCTCGGGCGGTGGGTCGACCGAACTCGATGTGGTCGTGGAGATCACGCGGCTGGCGTAGTTCGGGGCGCTCGAGGCTCGGTCCCTTGGGGCACCCCGGTTCGCTGCGGGCTCCGGCGATCGGGGGTGCCCGGAACGATCCGTGGTGCCCGAAGTTCGGGCACCGGCAATTGCAGGTGCCCGAACTATCGCGCCGGCCTCACCGCCAGCTGAACTGACTCCGGAGCTGAGATGCCACCAGGTCGAACTTGTCCTTGGGCAAGACGGCGCCTTCGCGGCGAATACCGCTCTCGGGGACGTCGAGCACACGATCGAGGCGCACCCAGCTCGGGCGACGCTCGGGGTCCCAGCTGCCGGAACCGAGGGCAAGCCAGTCGCGCTCGCCGTCTCGTCGGGCCTGCGACGAGAGCATCAGGCCGAGGAGTGTGCCGCCGTCGCGACCGACGACGAGCACCGGGCGATCCTTCCCCTGGTTCGCGTCCTCCTCGAAGGTCACCCAGGTCCACACGATCTCACCGGGATCGGCTTTGCCGTCGAGGTCGGGGGAGTATTCGACCGATCGCGCTCGGTGGGCCGTGGGCACTGCCGTGGACGAGACGGGGCGGCCCGGATTCGCCGGCTCGATGGTCTTGGTCGCGCCGGCTCGAGAGCCGATGGCCTCGGTCACCTTGTCGAGCGCGCCCGACCGTTGAAGCTGCCGGAAGATCCGCGGACCTTCGCGAACGGCCAGTTTGCCGAGGATCTGCCACATGCTTGCCATAGCTCCGAACAATACGGATCGTCCTCCCCGTACGCCCGAGCGCGCGGGAGCCGATATTCTGGTGGTTCGACACCGAGGAGAACCCCATCAGTAGCAGCTTCGCCGACACCACGTTCACGGATCCGGCCTTGATCCGTAACTTCTGCATCATCGCGCACATCGACCACGGCAAGTCCACGCTGGCCGACCGCATGCTGCAGCTCACGGGTGTGATCGACGACCGCTCGATGCGGGCCCAGTACCTGGACCGGATGGACATCGAGCGCGAGCGCGGTATCACCATCAAGGCTCAGAACGTGCGGCTGCCGTGGAAGGTGGGCGATCAGGAGCACGTGCTGCACCTCATCGACACGCCCGGCCACGTCGACTTCACGTACGAGGTCTCGCGCGCTCTGGAGGCCTGCGAGGGTGCGGTGTTGCTCGTCGACGCGGCGCAGGGCATCGAGGCGCAGACGCTGGCGAACCTGTACCTGGCGCTCGAGAAGGACCTGACGATCATCCCGGTCCTGAACAAGATCGACCTCCCGGCCGCCGATCCGGACCGCTACGCCGCCGAGATTGCGCACATCATCGGGTGCGAGCCGGGTGACGTACTGCGGGTGTCCGGTAAGACCGGCGTCGGCGTGAAGGAATTGCTCGACGAGGTCGTCAAGCTGGTGCCTGCCCCCGTCGGTGACGCGGACGGACCGGCGAGGGCCATGATCTTCGACTCCGTGTACGACGCGTACCGCGGCGTCGTGACCTACGTGCGTGTGGTCGACGGGCGCATCACTCCGCGCGAGAAGGTCACCATGATGTCGACCGGCTCGACGCACGAGTTGGTCGAGGTGGGCATCGTCTCGCCTGACCCGAAGCCGACGCAGGGACTCGGTGTCGGTGAGGTGGGTTACCTCATCACCGGCGTCAAGGATGTTCGTCAGTCGAAGGTCGGTGACACCGTCACGTCGGCCCGCAAGGGTGCGACCGAGCCTCTGACCGGGTACCGCGAACCGCGACCGATGGTCTACTCGGGCCTGTATCCGGTCGACGGGTCCGACTACCCGGTTCTGCGTGACGCGCTGGAGAAGCTTCAGCTGAACGACGCTGCGCTGACCTACGAGCCGGAGACGTCCGTTGCCCTGGGCTTCGGATTCCGCTGCGGCTTCCTCGGATTGCTGCACATGGAGATCACGCGTGAGCGACTCGAGCGAGAGTTCGACCTCGATCTGATTTCTACGTCGCCCAACGTGGTGTATCGCGTCGAGATGGACGACGGCGCCGAGCACATCGTCACCAACCCGTCGTACTGGCCGGAAGGTAAGGCGCGCGACGTGTTCGAGCCGATGGTCAAGTGCACCATCATCTCGCCGAGCGAGTTCATCGGTTCGATCATGGAGCTGTGCCAGAGCCGCCGCGGCGAGCTGGGCGGAATGGACTATTTGTCGGAAACCCGTGTCGAGCTTCGCTACACGATTCCGATGGCAGAGATCATCTTCGATTTCTTCGACATCCTGAAGTCGCGCACACGCGGCTATGCCAGCCTCGACTACGAGGAGGTCGGCGAGCAGGCAGCGGACCTGGTGAAGGTCGACATTCTGCTGCAGGGCGAAGCGGTCGACGCGTTCTCGGCGATCGTCCACCGCGCCGCTGCGGGCGCGTACGGCAACAAGATGACGACGCGTCTGAAGGACCTCATTCCGCGTCAGCAGTACGAGATTCCGATCCAGGCCGCCATCGGCGCCAAGATCATTGCGCGCGAGAACATTCGGGCAATTCGCAAGGACGTTCTCGCCAAGTGCTACGGCGGCGATATCAGCCGTAAGCGCAAGCTGCTCGAGAAGCAGAAGGCCGGTAAGAAGCGCATGAAGACCATCGGCCGGGTCGACGTGCCGCAGGAAGCGTTCGTGGCGGCGCTGTCGACCGATTCGTCGGCGGACAGCAAGAAGAAGTAGTTGCTTTTCGGAGTCGTCAGCTAGCGGTGAACAGCGTCATGTCGTCGGCCGACTTCCCGGTACTGCGGTGCCCCAGGACCGCGACGTTCACCACGAGCAGTCCCATGGCGACGGCGACGAGCCCGAAGACCGGCCCCGAACCGTGCTTGTCGAGGAACGGGAGTAGCACGAACGGCAGCACCCCGGTCATCAGTTTGGACAGGGAATAGGCTGCGCCCGTTGCGGTTCCGCGGATCGACGTCGGGTAGGAATCGGCGAGATAGACGTGGTAGGCGTTGGAGAAGAGATTGCTCGTCATCGTGTAGAGCGTGCCGGCGACCAGGATCGACCAGGCCGACGCCGAGAACCCGAACCAGAGCCCGAACGCGGCCATGCCGCCGGCGGAGGCCATCACGAGGTACTTGCGCTCGATCCGTTCGACGATCGGGACGGCCAGCGCGGATCCGATCGGGTAGCCGAAATACGTGAGTGCGACGAACCCGAGTGAGGTCACCAGGTCGAATCCCTTGCTCGTCAACACGATCGGTGCCAGGGTGCCGAACCCGTAGTACCCGAACACCTCCAGGATCGACAGAATCCAGAGCATCGTGGTTCGACGGGTCAGCGGCGGTCGGAACAGCGAGCGGAGCGAAGATTTGGGTGCCGCGGTGACGTCGATCGACGGATCCGGGTCGGCCAGAACATGTCCCGCTGCTCGCGCCTCGTTCTCGAACGCGGTCGTGATGGCGTCGGCCTCGTCGTGTCGGCCCTGGAGTTCGAGCCAGCGAGGCGATTCCGGCAGCCCCCGTCGCACCAGCCACACGGCGAACGATCCGATGCCGCCCAAGACGAACAGCCACCGCCACCCGTCGACACCGAACGGTTGCTGCGGGACCAGCCAGCGCGCCAGCAATCCCACGGTCGGGACGCCGAAGAAGGCGACGGTATAGGCGATGGAGATGAACTTGCCGCGCATGTCCTTCGGAAGCAGATCCGAGAGGTACGAGTCGGCGAGCGAGAATTCCGCGCCGATTCCGATGCCCGCGACGAAACGGGTGACGACGAGGAACACGGCGTTCGGGCTGAAGGCGCCCAGCAGCGAGAACAGTGAATAGACCGCCAGGTTGATCATGAACGCCGGGCGTCGGCCGATTCGGTCGGCGAGGCGACCCATGGTGAGGGCGCCGATGAACTGGCCCAGGAACGCGGACCCGAGCAGCAGATTCAGCTCGGTCCGGCTCAGATCGAGGTCGGTCTTCAGCACGCCCGAGATCGTGGCTGCGAGAAAGTTCTCGTAGAGGTCGAAGAACAGTCCCAGACCGATCACCGCGGTGGCGACGCGATGCATGCGCCCGATGGGAAGTCGATCGAGGCGGGCGGCGACAGACACGGTTGTATCGTTCACCTAACTAACTGTAGAAGAAGTGGCGCGCGCCATCGACTCAGGGCGCCCCTCACGTCGTCAGGTCGACCGAGGGTGCCCCTGAGTCGCTGCGGGTAGCTAGAGCAGGCCCCTCATCTCGCCGTGTGCGCCGGTTGGAAGTGCCCCGTCTCCGCCGCCTCCTCCGCGCGGATCACGTGGACGACCGCATTGATCAGGGCCAGGTGCGTGAACGCCTGCGGGAAGTTGCCGAGATGACGTCCGGTCTTGGCGTCGATCTCCTCGGCGTAGAGCTTGAGGGGGCTGGCGTAGCCGAGCAGCCGCTCGCAGAGCCGCTTGGCCCGGTCCAGCTCACCGATCTCGACCAGCGCGGAGACGAGCCAGAACGAGCAGATCGTGAACGTCCCCTCCTCGCCGGAGAGGCCGTCGTCGGTGGTGTCGACGCGATAGCGCAGAACCAGACCGTCCTCGGTCAACTCGTCGGCGATGGCGAGCACGGTGGCGCGGATGCGCTCGTCGTCCGCGGGCAGAAAGCGCAGCAGGGGTGCGAGCAACAACGACGCGTCCAGGGAATCGTCGCCGTAGCGCTGGGTGAACACGCCGCGCGAATCGACACCGTTCGCGAGGATGTCCTCCTTGATCTCGTCGGCGATCGCGCTCCACTGCTCGGCGTAACCGTCCTCGCCGTGCATGACGGCCAGCTTGGCGCCGCGGTCCAGAGCGACCCAGCACATCACCTTGGACGAGGTGAAGTGTTGCGGTTCCCCGCGCACCTCCCAGATTCCGCGGTCGGGTTTGCCCCAGTTCTCGATGGCCTGCTCGACCTGCTCCTTGAGCAGCGGCCACAACGATTCCGGAACCTGCTCGCGCGACCGCACGTGGAGATACACAGAGTCGAGCATGGTGCCCCAGATGTCGTGCTGGCTCTGGTTGTACGCGCCGTTGCCGATGCGCACGGGCTTCGCGCCGTCGTACCCCGACAGGTGACCCAGCTCGGTCTCCTCGAGGGTGTGCTCGCCACCGATGCCGTACATGACCTGCAGCGGGATCAGGGAGTCGCCCGGCCCGTTGGACACGTCGGAGATGAAGGAGAAGAAGTCGTTGGCCTCGCGGTCGAGCCCCAGGGTGTAGAGGCCCCAGAGGGCGAAGGTCGAGTCGCGCACCCATGCGTAGCGGTAGTCCCAATTGCGTTCGCCCTTGGGCGTTTCCGGCAACGACGTGGTCGACGCCGCGAGCAGGGCTCCGGTCGGTGCGTAGGTCAGACCCTTCAACGCCAGCGCACTGCGCTGGAGGTAGCCCCGCCACGGGTGGTCCGGGAAGCGGCCGATCGTGATCCACTGGCGCCAGCATTCGGACGTTCGCCACATCCGGTCCGCGGCCTCGTCGAAGGTGCGGGGCGGCTCGAGGCTCGACCACGACAATGCGACGAAGACGTTGTCTCCTTCGCTCATTCGGGTGCGAGCGCGTGCCTCGCGTCCTTCGATACCGATGCGCAGGTTCGTGGTCAGCTTGAGTGCGGGCTGGTCCGATCCGTCGGCAGCGCGCGCCGTGGCCGTCGCCTCCTCGTACACCTTGCCGGTGTATTCCCACTCGGCGCCCGTGCGGTGGTAATCGAACGCCGGCTCGCAGCTCATCTCCAATTCGACTGTGCCGCTGACACATTTGACGGTCCGCAGCAGGCAGTGCTCGGCATCCCAGTCCGAGGGTGCTCGCCGGTGAGTCTTCGACCGCTCGTCGGTGTTGTGCCACGGTCCCATCACCAGGGCATCGCGAATGATGAGCCATCCGGTTTCGGTCTGCCAGGTCGTCTCCACGATCAGTCCGCCGGGCAGATACCGTCGCGCCGCGGGGACGTTCTGTCCATACGGGCCGACACGGAAATGCCCGGCGCTCCGGTCGAGGATGGAGCCGAACACGCTGGGCGAATCCGGGCGCGGAACACACATCCATTCCACCGAACCGTTGCGCGCGATCAGGCACGTCGTTTCGCAATCGGAGAGGAACGCGTAGTCGTCGATCGGCGGAAACGCGGACCGGCGGGGGAGCCAGGTCTGGTTGTTGGCCGGAACGGCGTCGAGTGCGGTGTGCTCCAGGGCGGCGTCGGCGCTCGCTCCGAACACTGCTTCCTCGGCGCTGGCGACTCGCGGGACCACGGACTTGTCGTCGAACGGGCTCATGCCGCCATCATGATCTTCGCGGTCGCCCCCGTCCACTGCACACGCGTAAGAGGTTAGGGTCGGGGTGTGAACGACGCGACGAGTTGGTGGGACGGCATCGAGCTCTGGGTCGTCGGTCTGCCCTTCATTCCTCAGGTCGCCCTCGTCGTCGTCGTGGTGCTGCCCATCGCCGGTGTCATCGCCCTGGCGGCGGACCGCGTCGTCTCCGAGCTCACCAAGCTCAATCCGCGCGGCAAGAGCAGTCGCCGGGAACCCGTTGCTCCGAACGCAGCCACGGTGGAACCCTGATGCCGCGCTCGAGGGTCACCCTCGCGCTCTTTGCGCTGCTGCTTCTCGTCGTCGTCGCGTGGCTGTTGACGCGCTGACTCGATTGCAGGTCCGCAGGCCCGCTCTGCTAGATTTCTGCCCGTGCACGCACCAGTACTGCCTCCGGTCCGCCATGAATTGGCGTTGATCGCAGTCGGCATGCTCGCGGTCGCCGACGTCGACTGTCGCTGACTCCCGCTCCGGCGAGACCGTTCGCGCTCGCAACCTTTTCGACGCCACCGCTCACCGTCCCGTGAGCTTGCGGCCCGCTTCGCACCGATCCCAGAGAGCCCCAGAAAGGCCCTTCGATGACATCCCGCTTGAAATTTGCGCTGACCGCTGTCGTGACCGCATCCGCTCTCGCCCTCACCGCCTGCGGCGGTGGTTCCAGCGACACCGTCGGTGGGTCCGATGCGTCGGGAGGCGGCCCCGCCCTGACGCTGATCGGGTACGCCGTTCCCAAGAACGGCTGGGACGCAATCGCTCCCGCGTTCGCCAAGACCGACGCAGGCGACGGGTCCACCATCAACGCCGACTACGGCGCCTCCGGTAACCAGTCCCGCAAGGTCGCCGACGGTGCTCCCGCCGACATCGTGAACTTCTCCGTCGAGCCGGACGTCACTCGGCTGGTGAAGGCCGGCAAGGTCGACGAGAACTGGAACAAGAACGCCTACAACGGAGTTCCGTTCGGATCGGTGGTCTCGATCGTGGTGCGTGAGGGAAACCCGAAGAACATCCAGACGTGGGACGATCTGCTGAAGCCCGACGTATCGGTCATCAGCCCCAGCCCACTCAGCTCCGGCTCCGCGAAGTGGAACCTGTTGGCGCCGTACGCAGCCAAGAGCAACGGGGGCCAGAACAAGCAGGCAGGGCTCGACTACATCTCCCAGCTCGTCACCCACTTCCCGGTGCAGCCCGATTCCGGCCGCGCCGCGAGTGAGGCGTTCCTGCAGGGGCAGGGAGACGTGCTGTTGAGCTACGAGAACGAGGCGCTGCTGCTCGAAGGTCAAGGTCAGCCGGTGCAGCACATCAACCCGTCGGACACGTTCCGCATCGACAACCCTGTGGCCGTGATCAAGTCGAGCGCCAACCTGGAGAAGGCGAACGCGCTCAACGACTTCGTTTACACCGACGAGGGGCAGAAGATCTGGGCCGAGGCCGGCTTCCGTCCGGTCAATCCGGAAATCGCGGCGCAGTACACGGACAAGTTCCCGACACCGGAGAAGCTGTACACAATCGACGATCTGGGCGGATGGACAACCGTCGACGCCGACCTCTTCGGCGACAACGGCGCGATCACCGCGATCTACAAGGGGTCGGGCAGCTAGCAATGGTCGTATCCGATGTCGCTGCTCCGCCCGACGTGCGTCGGCAGCGGCGCAGCCTCCGGGGGCTGAGCCTGGGCACCGTCGTGCTCTGGCTCAGCCTCATGGTGCTGCTTCCGTTGGCGGCGGTACTGAGCAAGTCGGTCTCGGAGGGTCCCGCCGCCTTCTGGGACGCGGTCACCGAGCCGCGGGCCCTCGCGACGTTCCGCGTGACGCTGGAGGTGTCGGTGATCGCGGCGCTCGTGAACGTGGTCATGGGGACCGTCATCGCCTGGGTGCTCGTGCGCGACGAATTTCCCGGCAAGTCGATCGTCAACTCCCTGATCGACCTCCCGTTCGCACTGCCGACCATCGTCGCGTCGCTGGTCCTGCTCTCGCTCTACGGTCCGAAGAGCCCGGTGTCACTCACGTTGAACGGCACCAAGATCGGTGTGATCGTGGCGCTCGCGTTCGTGACCCTCCCGTTCGTCGTGCGGGCGGTGCAGCCGGTGTTGATCGAACTCGACGCGGAAGTGGAGGAGGCCGCCGCGTCGCTCGGCGCGAGCAACATGGTGATCTTCCGGCGAGTGGTACTTCCGGTTCTCCTCCCGTCGATCCTGAGCGGTGCGGGGCTCGCATTCTCGCGTGCCATCGGGGAATTCGGATCCGTCGTGCTCATCGGCGGCAACATCCCCGGTGAGACTCAGGTTGCCTCGCAGCTCATTCGGGAACAGATCGAGACGGACAGGCCGGTCGACGCGGCCGCGGTGTCGGTGGTGCTGTTGCTCATGGCGTTCGCGGTGTTGTTCGTGCTGCGCATCGTCGGCGCACGGCTCGCGCGTCGTGAGGAGCAGAAGCGATGAAACCGGGAACGCCGACCAAGCTCGGGCTTCGAACCCTGGCGCTGGTCTATCTCGCCGTGCTGGTGCTGTTTCCGCTCGTCGCCATCTTCTATCGGACGTTTCAGGACGGCGTGGTGTCCTTCTTCCAGCTGATCTCCACCCCGGCTGCGATTTCGGCGCTGCAACTCTCCCTACTCATCGTGGCCATCGTGGTACCGATCAACGTCGTCTTCGGCGTGGTCACCGCACTTGCGTTGGTACGTGGCAAGTTTCGCGGCAAGGGCGTGGTCGAGGCCATCGTCGACCTTCCGTTCGCCGTGTCACCGGTCATCGTCGGTGTGTCCCTGGTCCTTCTCTGGGGCGTGAACGGATGGTTCGGCTTTCTCTCCGACTGGGGCTTCACCATCATCTTCGCCCTGCCCGGCATGGTGCTGGCGACCATCTTCGTCACCCTCCCGTTCGTCGTGCGCGAAGTGGAACCGGTGCTGTGGGAGATCGGCGAGGAGCAGGAAGAGGCGGCGTCCACGCTCGGCGCGTCGTCGTGGCAGACGTTCTGGCGCATCACGTTGCCCGCGATCAGGTGGGGACTGACCTACGGTGTGGTGCTCACGGTGGCGCGCTCGCTCGGTGAATTCGGCGCCGTGATCGTCGTGTCGACCAACCTGCCCGGCATCTCGCAGACTCTGACGCTGCTTGTCAATTCTCGGTACGAAGACTTCAACGAGGCCGGCGCCTACGCGGCGTCGACTCTGCTCATGGTCGTGGCGGTCGTCGTGCTGCTGCTCATGACCCTGCTCGATCGCAAGAGGAGAACACAATGACCGGCAGCGATTCGATCGAAATCTCGGTTTCGGGCGCCAACAAGCACTTCGGGGACTTCGCCGCTCTCGACGACGTCTCCATCGACATTCCGAAGGGCTCGCTGACCGCGCTCCTCGGTCCGAGCGGGTCGGGCAAGTCGACGTTGTTGCGGTCCATCGCCGGGCTCGAGCACCTCGATTCGGGCAGCGTGGTGATCGCGGGCAAGGACGTCACGACCGTCACCCCGCAGAAGCGCGACATCGGATTCGTGTTCCAGCACTACGCCGCTTTCAAGCACCTCACGGTCCGCAAGAACGTCGCCTTCGGCCTGGAGATTCGCAAGAAGCCGAAGAAGGAGATCGACAACAAGGTCGACGAACTGCTCGAGATCGTGGGACTCAGCGGCTTTCAGAGTCGCTACCCCTCGCAGCTGTCCGGCGGCCAACGTCAGCGCATGGCATTGGCACGAGCGCTGGCCGTCGACCCCCAGGTGCTGCTTCTCGACGAGCCGTTCGGCGCTCTGGACGCCAAGGTGCGTGCCGACCTCCGGACGTGGCTGCGGCGCCTGCACGACGACGTGCATGTCACCACTGTGCTGGTGACGCACGACCAGCAGGAGGCGCTCGACGTCGCGGACCGCATCGCCGTGCTCAACAAGGGTCGTATCGAGCAGGTCGGCGAGCCGCGTGACCTCTACGACCGCCCCGCCAACAACTTCGTCATGTCGTTCCTGGGCGAGGTGTCCAAGCTGAACGGACAGTTGGTGCGTCCCCACGACATTCGCGTCGGCCGCACACCGGAGCTGGCGCGGGCCGAGCACGAGGGCACCGCGGAGTCGGCCGGTGTGCTGCGCGCCCGAGTGGAGCGCGTCGTCCACCTCGGCTTCGAGGTACGGATCGAATTGCTCAATGCCGCAACGGGTGAGATCTTCTTCGCTCAGATCACCCGCGGCGACAACGAGGCACTGGGCCTGCAGGGCGGCGAGACGGTGTACGTGCGCGCAACCAGAGTGCCGCACATCGCCGACTCGGTTTCCCGACCGGCCTCCGGCCTGCCCGCTACGAGCGTCTAGGCCAGCCGCCCGACGATCTCGCGGGCGAGCGCCGAGACGTCGGCGTCCGCAGCGACTTCCACCTCGACGAACGGCAACTCGGCGGCCTCCACCACGGCGCGAGCCGGCGCAGTGTCGGTCTCGATCGCCGTCACGGTGACCGTTCCGGAGTCCGCGAACAGGCGCGCCAGCCGTCCCAGTCGATCCGCGTGCTCACTGCGCTGTCCGGCCGAAGCGTCGAGGTCGTCGAACAGAGTGTGAACGACGTTGTCGCCGTTCAGAACATAGGCAGTCTGTCCCGACGCGGTCAGCAGGTCTTCGACCGCCACCGCGACGGCCGCCTTGGCGTCCGATGCGTTCCCGGTGAGCCAGATCGTCGCTCCCCGTTGGCCGGTGCGTTCGCTGCGGACAGTCCGATCGAGTGCCGGCTCGAGCCACTCCAGATTCTCGGCACCGGACCTGTCGGTCGCTTCATGGGCATCGAGAACGATGCCCGCGCCGACGGTGTCGTTGGTGTGTTCGTCGATCAGAACGAACGCCCCGGCGTCGCGGTTGCTCGCGTAGTCGTCGGCCACGATCAGCGAACTCGTTCGCAGCGTCACGCGCGCAATGTCGTTGAGCGTCAGTTCCGCCGGCGCCCCGTGCTCGTCCAGGGTCTCCGGGTCCAAGCGCGAATGAATGCGGTGCACCGTCGCCCGCACGGTGCGCGTGGTGTGCTTGAGGGCGACGCGATCACCCGGCCGCAACGGCGCTTCGGCCAGCCAGCACACGGTGGCGTCGACCTCGCGGGCGGCGGTAGGAAGTGCGGCGTCGTCGGCCGCGCTGACCAGTACGTCACCACGGGCGACATCGATGTCGTCGGCCAGCTCGACCGAAACGGACAGTGGCGCAACGGCAATGGAGCGGGTGTCGTCGAGGGTGTCGAGCGCGGTGACCACGCTGCGCGATCCCGACGGGAGGGCCATGACCGCGTCGCCCACTTCGAGCGTTCCGGCCGACAGGCGTCCGGTGTAGCGGCGACGCTCACCTGCGGTCGGCCGTGACACCCACTGCACGGGGAGGCGCAGCTGCGTCGACACCGGTGCGGGAGCGGTCAATTCGATGGCTTCGAGGTGTTCGAGCAGCGTCGGACCGGAGTACCACGGGGTGTTCGACGACCGGTGCACCACGTTGTCGCCGAGCTTCGCTGCGATCGGAATGACGAGGATCTTGGCGCCGAGACGCTCACCGAGTTCCACGAGTTCGCTCTCGACCTCACGGAAGCGCGCCTCGTCGAAGTCGACGAGGTCGATCTTGTTCACGGCGGCGACAAGTCGGTTCACGCCCACCAAGGTCGCGATGCGGGCGTGGCGCCGCGTCTGACGCAGCACGCCCGCGCGCGCATCCACCAGAAGAATGGCGACGTTCGCGTTGGAGGCGCCCGTGAACATGTTGCGCGTGTAGCGCTCGTGACCGGGGGTGTCCGCGAGGATGTAATTGCGTGTGGGCGTGGAGAAGAAGCGGTACGCCACGTCGATGGTGATGCCCTGCTCGCGCTCGGCGCGCAGGCCGTCGGACAGTGCGGCCAAGTCCGCCACGCCCTGGTCGTCGGTCACCGAATCGAGGTGGTCGAGAGGCAGGCTGTCGGTGTCGTGCAGGAGCCGACCGATCAACGTGCTCTTGCCGTCGTCGACCGATCCGGCGGTCGCGATGCGGAGAAGCTGCCTCGTGACAACGGCTGTGTCGGGGGCTGTTTCGGCGAGAACGGTCATCAGAAATATCCCTCGCGTTTGCGGTCTTCCATGGCGGCTGTGGACGTGCGGTCGTCGGCGCGGGTTTCGCCGCGTTCGGAGACGGTGGCGGCGCTGATCTCGTCGATGACGTCCGCGATGGTGGTGGCGGTGCTGCGGACGGCGCCGGTGATGGTGAGGTCGCCGACGGTGCGGTAGCGCACCATTTCGACCTTGGCCTGTTCGGAATCGGTGGGCGTGGTGAACCGGGAGGTGGCCAGGAGGATGCCGTCGCGCTCGAACACCTCGCGGGGGTGCGCGAAGTAGATGGAGGGCAGTTCGAGGTTCTCGAGTTCGATGTAGCGCCAGATGTCGAGTTCGGTCCAGTTGCTGAGCGGGAACACACGGACCTGCTCGCCGCGCTTGATGCGCCCGTTGTAGAGCGACCACGGTTCGGGGCGTTGGGCTCTGGGGTCCCACTGGCCGAACTCGTCGCGGAAGGACAGAACGCGTTCCTTGGCGCGGGCGCGCTCTTCGTCGCGACGGGCTCCGCCGAACGCGGCGTCGAACTTTCCGTTTTCGAGGGCATCGAGGAGTGTGCGGGTCTGCAGGCGGTTGCGGGAGGCGTGGGGGCCACCGATTTCGGTGACGCGTCCGCTGTCGATGGATTCCTGGACGGAGGCGACGATGAGAGAGTGGCCGGCGTCGCGCAGTCGGCGGTCGCGGAACTCGATGACCTCGTCGAAGTTGTGTCCGGTGTCGACGTGCATGACCGGGAACGGGACGGGGGAGGGGCGGAACGCTTTCTCTGCCAGTCTGAGCAGGACGATGGAGTCCTTGCCGGCGGAGAACAGCAGCACGGGTCGTTCCAGTTCGGCAACGACTTCGCGGATGATGTGGACGGATTCGGCTTCGAGAGCGCGTAATTCGTCGACGTGGGTGACAGCGGCGGCGGTCATGCGGTGATTCCTCCAGTGTTGTCCATGGTCATGCGGCCACACCCAACTCGGCCACGACGGAGGCGTAGCGCGCTCCGATCGCCCGAACGACACTCGGGTGATCGCCCAGGGTGTCGGCGTACACAGCGGTGGGGGAGAGTCGGTCGACGATGTCGGTGACCTTGTCGAGAAGCTTCCCCGGGGCCAGGAACCACGGGGCGACGACGATGCGGTCGACTCCCGAGTCCAGGAGCGCGGTGACGGCTCGGGCGGTGTCCGGCTCGGCCGACGTCGCGAAGCACGCGATGGCCGCAGTCCAGGCGGTTCCCTCGGTCAGTCGCGGAGCGATACGACGGGTGAGCACGTTGGCGCGCGGGTCGGACGAACCCACCGCGGGCATGAGGATTCCAACGCGTTCGTCGTCGAGGCTCGTTGCGGTGTCGGTGATTCGGCTCCGCATCGCGTCGATCATGCCGGCGTCGGATCCCAGGACCGGAGTCTGGGTGGTGGTGAGAAACGGATGCCGTTGCGCCGCGGCGTCGAGAAGTGCGGGCAGGTCGACTCTCGCGTGAAAGGCGTCGCCGAGCAGCATCGGCACCACCGCGGCGTGACGGTGCCCGTCCTGTGCGAGCTCGTCCAACACCGTGTCGACGGACGGTGAGTTCAGGCCCAGGAAGGCAAGGCGCACATCGACATTCGGAAGCGAGGCGTCCACGGCGTCGACGATGCGGCGCAGTGTGATTTCGGCGCGGGGGTCGTGGCTACCATGCGCAACCGCTACGAGGGCAGGAGCGGAGCCTGCGGAGCGACCCGGAGACGGAGCGTTCACGAACTGTGCAACCCGCATTCGGTTTTGGAGCTGCCGGCCCAGCGGCCACTGCGCGGGTCGGCGCCGGGGGCAGGCTTGGCTGTGCACGGGAAGCATCCGATGGACGGGTAGCCCTCGTCGATGAGCGGGTTGACGAGGATGCCGTGTGCGTCGATGTAGCTCTGCTTGTCCTCGTCGGACCATGCGGCGATGGGGTTGATCTTGACGAGGCCGAATGCTTCGTCGAACGAGATCAGCGGCGCGTTGGCGCGCGTGGGGGCCTCGACGCGGCGGATGCCGGTGACCCACGCGCTGTAGTTCTTCAGCTCGGACTTCAACGGCGCAACTTTCCGTAGCGCGCAGCACCGGCCGGGATCACGGGCGAACAGGTCTTTGCCTTCGATCGAATCCTGTTCTGCCACCGAGTGTTCGGCCTTCGCGTTGATGACGTTGACGCCGTACACCTGCTCGACGGCGTCGCGGGTGCCGAGTGTTTCGGCGAAGTGGTAGCCGGTCTCGAGGAACAGGACATCGACGCCCGGATGGACCTCGGCCGCCAGGTGAACGAGGACGCCGTCCTCCATGTTCGAGGCCACGATGTAGTCGTCGCCGAACGTGTCCTCGGTCCAACGGATGAGGTCCTGCGCCGACGCTCCAACCATCTCGCGCGCTCCGCGCTCGGCGATGGTGCGGAGCTCCGATTCGGACAGATGCCGATGTGTCGTGACGCTCATGCTGTGACCTTTCGTGTGCCGAATGCGGTGGTGTTGCCAACACCGCGGACCACGGGGCTGTTCCCGCTCACTGCAGATCCGCATCGTCGGCGCGCACTGCCCACTGGGCGAAGCGCTCGCCTTCGATGCGGTGCTTGGTGAAGTTGCGTACGACGCGTTCGATGTAGTCGCCGAGCTCGTCGCTGGTCACCTTGTGCTGCCGAAGCTTTCGGCCGAAGGCGCTGTCGAATCCGAGGCTGCCGCCGAGGTGAACCTGGAATCCCTCGACCTGTCCGCCGGTTCCGTCGTCGACCAGTTGGCCCTTGAATCCGATGTCCGCGATCTGCGACCGTGCGCAGGAATTGGGGCACCCGTTGATGTTGATGGTGATCGGCACGTCGAGTTCGGCGTTGAGATCCTCGAGCCGCTGTTCGAGCTCGGGAACCAAAACCTGTGAGCGCTTGCGGGTTTCGGCAAACGAGAGCTTGCAGAACTCGATGCCGCTGCAGGCCATCAGGTTCTTGCGCCACACGCTGGGCCGGGCGGGCAGACCCAACGCGTCCATCTCCGAGATGAAGGACTCGAGCTTGTCGTCGGCGATGTCGAGCACGATCAGCTTCTGGTACGGCGTGAAGCGAATGCGATCGGAGCCGGCACGCTCGGCGGCGTCGGCGACCTTCGACAGGATGGTGCCCGAGACGCGGCCGGCGATCGGGGCGAGGCCCACCGCGTTCTTGCCGTTCTTGAGCTTCTGGACGCCCACGTGGTCGATGGGCCGGGTGGGCTTTTCCGGCGCGGGGCCGTCGATCAGCTTGCGGTGCAGGTACTCCGTCTCGAGGACCTCCCGGAACTTCTCGATGCCCCAGTCCTTGATGAGGAACTTCAGCCGCGCCTTGGCCCGCAGCCGGCGGTAGCCGTAGTCGCGGAAGATCGACACGACGCCTTCCCAGACGTCCGCCACCTCGTCGAGCGGCACCCACACGCCGACGCGCTGAGCGAGCATCGGATTGGTCGACAGTCCGCCGCCGACCCAGAGATCGAGTCCGGGGCCGTGCTCGGGATGGTTGACACCGATGAACGCGACGTCGTTGACCTCGTGCACCACGTCCTGCTGGCCCGAGATCGCGGTCTTGAACTTGCGCGGGAGGTTCGAGTACTCGGGCTTGCCGATGTAGCGCTCGACGATCTGATCGATCGCGGTGGTGGGGTCGAGAACCTCGTCGAGCGATTCACCCGCGAGAGGGGACCCGAGCACGACGCGGGGGCAGTCGCCGCACGCCTCCGTGGTCTTCAGTCCGACGGCCTCGATGCGTCGCCAAATCTCGGGGACGTTCTCGACCTTGATCCAGTGGTATTGCACGTTCTCGCGATCGGACAGGTCGGCGGTGTCGCGGCCGAACTCGGTGGAGATCTCGCCGAGCGTGCGCAGCTGCTGAACGTTCAAAGCGCCTGCGTCGCAGCGGATGCGCATCATGAAGTACTTGGCTTCGAGCATGTCGATGTTGTCGTCGTGCGTGAAGGTTCCGTCGAAGCCCTGCTCGCGCTGGGTGTACAGGCCCCACCACCGGAAGCGGCCGCGAAGGTCGGCCTTGTCGATGCTGTCGAAGCCGCCCTTCGAGTAGATGTTCTCGATGCGCGCGCGAACGTTGAGCGGGTTGTCGTCCTTCTTGGACTGCTCGTTCGGGTTCAGCGGTTCGCGGTAACCGAGCTTCCACTGGCCCTCGGCCTTGCGCTTGGTGGGCCGGGCGGTGCGGGCGCGGGGGGCTGCGTCGGACGTGTCTTGCGTCATGAAGAAGGCGCTCCAGAATGTTGGGCGCCGATCTTTGGCGGTGTTCGGGGAGGGGCTGCTCCCGCGTACCTCGCCTGCGACCGGCCGGGTATGCGGGCTGGTGGGCAGTTAGAGATCGAACCCCAGACAGCTGCTGACACGACCGAGATCGACGTGGCGACGTGCCACCAGTCGGAAATCGAGTGCGGTCATGGCGATCATTCTGCCACGTTGCGCGGCCCCCGCCGATCCGGGACGGGTATTTCCCGGAAAATGTGGGGAAATAGGCCGAGCGTTTCCCGCATCAATGTGGCGAGGACACTGAGGCGAGTGAGTACATCCGAATTCCGACCCGCCGCCTTCGACGGGCTCGGCACCCGGCCGTTCGGGGTGTACCTGCACGTCCCGTTCTGCGCGACGCGCTGCGGATACTGCGACTTCAACACCTACACCGCGGGCGAGCTCGGAACGTCGGCGTCGCCGCAGTCGTGGCTCGAGGCCATCACCGCCGAACTCGAGAGCGCGGCATCGCTGATGTCGTCCTCCGCGGGAGCCGTTCCCCGCGCCGACACCGTCTTCGTCGGCGGCGGAACGCCGTCGCTGCTCGGCGGCGACGGTCTCGCCACGTTGCTCGGCGCGGTGAAATCCACGTTCGGGCTGGCCGACGGCGCCGAAGTGACCACCGAGTCGAACCCCGAGTCGACCTCGCCGCAGTTCTTCGACGCCATCCGCGCGGCGGGGTACACCCGCGTCTCGCTCGGCATGCAGTCCGCGGCGCCGCACGTGCTCGCCGTGCTCGACCGCACACACACGCCGGGCCGAGCCGTCGACGCCGCGCGCGAGGCACGCGCAGCCGGTTTCGACCACGTCAACCTGGACCTGATCTACGGCACGCCCGGTGAACGCGACAGCGACCTGGACTCTTCGCTCGCCGCAGTGTTGGACGCCGACGTCGATCACGTGTCCGCCTACGCGCTGATCGTCGAGGACGGTACGGCGCTGGCCCGCAAGGTGAAGCGCGGTGAGTTGCCGCGGCCCGACGACGACGTGCTGGCCTCGCGGTACGAGCGCATCGACGCGGCACTGACGTCGGCCGGTTTCGGGTGGTACGAGGTGTCGAACTGGTCCCGCGGCGACGACTCCGAATGCCGCCACAACATCGGCTACTGGGACGGCGGGGACTGGTGGGGCGCAGGTCCCGGCGCCCACGGTCATCTCGGCGGAACCCGGTGGTGGAACGTCAAGCATCCCGCGCGATACGCCGATCGGCTGCAGGCCGGCGAGCTGCCGATCGCCGATTCGGAGGTATTGACCGACGACGAGGTCCATATGGAACGGGTGATGTTGACCGCGCGGCTGCGGACCGGTCTCTCGGCGTCCGACCTGTCCGCGGACGAGGTGGAGCGTGCCGAGTCGATCGTGGCGGACGGATTGCTGACCAGAGAGGGCCAGAGGTTCGTCCTGACCGATCGCGGGAGGCTGCTGGCGGACGGGGTCGTGCGGGACGTGCTGGGGTAGGCGAGCCCCACTAGCGCACAAGGGGCGGAGCCCCTTACGCCCCGATCGCGTCGTAGTCGAACACCCGCGCATGCAGCACCACGCGGTTCCGCAGCGCCGCGCGGACGGCTCGGTGCAGACCGTCTTCGAGGTAGATCACCCCGTGGTAGTGCACCGCGTGAGGGAAGAGGTCACCGTAGAAGGTGCTGTCCTCCGCGAGCAGGCGGTCGAGTTCGAGCACCTTGGTGATGGTCACGATCTCGTCCAGTCGCAGCTGCCGCGGTGGGATCTTCGACCAGTCGCGCAGCGACAGACCGTGCTCGGGATACGGCTTCCCGTCTCGCACTCCTCGGAAGATCATGTCCTCCAGTCAACCACTAGACTCGACCCACACAACTGCGCAGACGGAGGTGACCGTGTCCACTACCGAAGATCGTCGTTTCGAAGTGCTCCGCGCTCTGGTCGCCGACTACGTCGCCACGCAGGAACCGATCGGTTCGAAGGCCATCGTCGAGCGGCACAACCTCGGCGTGTCCAGCGCCACCGTGCGCAACGACATGGCTGTCCTCGAGGCCGAGGGGTACATCACTCAGCCCCACACCAGCTCGGGCCGCATCCCGACGGACAAGGGTTACCGGCTCTTCGTCGACCGGATCGCGGACGTCAAGCCGTTGTCGGCCGCGGAGCGTCGCGCCATCATGACGTTCCTGGAGACGGGCGTCGATCTCGACGACGTGCTTCGGCGCGGAGTACGGCTGCTCGCGCAGCTCACCCGTCAGGTCGCCGTCGTGCAGTACCCGACGCTGTCGGCGTCGTCTGTCCGACACATCGAGGTCGTAGCGCTGACGCCCGCGCGCCTGTTGCTCGTTCTGATCACCGATTCGGGTCGCGTCGATCAGCGCATCGTCGAGCTCGGTGACGTGATCGACGACGAGAATCTCTCGCGCCTGCGGGCCCTGCTCGGCGGCGCGCTGGAGGGCAAGCGGCTCGCGGCGGCGTCGGCGGCGGTGGCGGAGTTGGCCGACAACGCGCCGGACGATCTGCGAGACGTGGTCGTCCGGACGTCGACCACGCTGATCGAGACGCTGGTCGAGCATCCGGAGGAGCGGCTCGTGCTCGGCGGCACGTCCAACCTGACGGCTCATGCCGCCGATTTCGCGTCTCTGGCCGGCTTCCCCGGGTCGTTGCGGTCGGTTCTCGAGGCGCTCGAGGAGCAGGTGGTGGTTCTCAAGCTCATCGCCGCAACTCAGGAAACCGGCCGGGTGACCGTGCAGATCGGCGAAGAGACCATGGCTCCCGAGATGCGCGGCGCCTCCGTGGTGTCCACGGCGTACGGCAGCGGCGGCAACGTCCTGGGCGGTTTGGGGGTCCTGGGTCCGACGCGGATGGACTACCCAGGAACAATTGCATCGGTCGCGGCTGTTGCGCGATACATAGGCGAAGTTCTGGCCGAGCGCTAGACGCACGCGATCACGACATACGAAAACCGAGAACGAGAGAGATACGTGGCACGGGACTATTACGGAACCCTGAACGTCGGGAACAAGGCGACGGATCAGGAGATCAAGCGCGCCTACCGCAAGCTGGCGCGTGAATTCCATCCGGACGTCAACCCGGACGAGTCGGCCCAGGCCCGCTTCAAGGAGATCTCGACGGCGTACGAGGTGCTGTCCGATCCGGAGAAGCGGCGCATCGTCGACCTCGGCGGAGATCCGCTCGAAAGCGGTGGCGGCGGTGGCGGTGGCTTCGGCGCCGCCGGTTTCGGCGGCGGTTTGGGAGACGTGTTCGAGGCGTTCTTCGGTGGGGGCGGAGGCGGAAGCTCCCGTGGTCCCCGCGGCCGCGTTCAGCCCGGATCCGATTCCCTGCTGCGCACGACGTTGACGCTCGACGAGTGCGCCACCGGCGTGACCAAGCACATTGCCGTGGAGACCGCGATCCTGTGCGACGTCTGCACCGGCGCCGGCACCAACGGCGACTCCAAGCCGGAGCGGTGCGAGACCTGCGGCGGAGCGGGCGAGGTTCAGTCCGTTCAGCGCTCGTTCCTCGGTCAGGTCATGACCGCTCGCCCCTGCCCGACGTGCCGCGGTGCCGGCGAAGTGATCCCCGATCCGTGCCACAAGTGCGGCGGCGACGGACGCGTGCGTGCTCGCCGCGACATCGCCGTGAAGGTTCCGGCCGGAGTCGGCAGCGGAATGCGTATCCGACTCGCCGGCCAGGGCGAGGTAGGCCCGGGTGGTGGCCCCGCCGGTGACGTGTACGCAGAGGTGGTCGAGAAGACGCACGAGACCTTCGTGCGCGACGGCGACGATCTGCACTGCACCATCCGTGTCCCGATGGTCGACGCGGCCCTCGGCACGTCGGTGACCGTCGACGCCATCCTCGACGGCCCCACCAAGATCAACATCGACGCCGGAACCCAGCCGGGCGCAGTTGCGGTGTTGCGCGGCCACGGCATGCCGAAGCTGCGCAGCGGAGTCCGCGGCGATCTGCACGCCCACCTCGAAGTGGTGGTGCCCTCGCGCCTCGACCACGAGGAAATGCGTCTGCTGAAGGACCTGCGTACACGGCGTGACCGCGACAAGGCCGAAGTCGTGACCTCCGCCTCGCAGAACTCCGGCGGCTTGTTCTCCCGGTTGCGCGAGGCGTTCAGCCGCTAGCGGCGAATCATGGCGGCCACCGTCTACTACCTCGACCCGCTGCCCGACGTCGGGAGCGTCGCCGTTCTGGACGGTCCCGAGGGTCGTCACGCCGCGACGGTGCGGCGCACGGGCGTCGGCGAGCGGGTGGTGCTGTCCGACGGTCGCGGGGGCATGGCCGACGCCGTGGTGACCTCCGCGGCGCGAGATCGCCTCGAGCTGTCCGTCGAAAGTCGGACCACTGCGACTGCGCGTGGTCCGAAAGTGACACTGGTGCAGGCTCTTCCGAAGTCTGAGCGCTCGGAGTTGGCCGTCGAGACGGCCACCGAAGCAGGCATCGATGCCATCGTTCCCTGGCAGTCGCTGCGCTGCGTCGCGCGGTGGGAAGGCCCGAAGGCGGCGAAGGGCGTCGCGAAGTGGCGGTCGGCAGCGCTGGCAGCAGCCAAGCAGTCGCGTCGCGCATTCGTTCCGGACGTGCTCGACCTCCACGACACCGCTGCGGTGCTCGCCCTCGTCCGGGACACGGTGGCGCGCGGAGGAATTGCGGCAGCGCTACATGAGTCGGCTCGGGAACCGTTGGCCTCCATGCCGTTACGGGACGCCGACGAGGTCGTCTTGATCGTCGGGCCCGAAGGCGGGCTCGACGACAGGGAGATCGAGGCACTGGTGACCGCAGGTGCGCGCCCGGTCCTGTTGGGGCCCACGGTGTTACGGACGTCCACCGCTGCGGCGGTCGCGCTCGGTGCAATAGGAGTGCTCACCGACCGATGGGGAGAACGCCCTGTCGAGTGAGCCGGCCGGGTTGTCGTACCAGGCGGTCAGCCGAGCCCGGCAGCCACTTTCTCGGGTTCGACGACCAGCACGATGCGCTCGTGTTCGCGCGAGTACGGCCCGCCGGTGTACGTGGTCGAAATGCGGTCGATGATGGTCCACGCCGCGTCGCCCTCGATGCGGTCGACCAGTCGGCCGCGGATCGAGATCGGGAAGAACGGGTTGTCGGTGGGTGTCATGGAGATGCAGACGCGTGGATCGCGGGCCAGATTCTGTGCCTTGCGACTGCCGGCTCCGGTGAAGAACACGATGTTGTCGCCCTCCATCCCGATCCAGACGGGCACCACGTGCGGGCCGCCGTCCGGCAGCACCGTGGCGACGTGTGCGAGCGCGGAGCTGTCGAGCGTCTCGCGAACTTTCGGGTCGAGTGTGATCATGGGCCATCCCCTTCGAGTCGACGACGATGTTCAGTCTGCGCCGACGATTGGCTGCTTGGCCACGAACAACAAAGGGAATGCGTGTTTCACCGACGGCGTTAAACTCGACACAGAAGTACCTGACCCCAGAAAGCAGGCCATAGCCACCACGTGAGTGAACACAACGATCTCACCCGTTCGAGCAAGCGGAACGTGATCCCGGCACGTACGGGAACGTCGAGCATCGAGCTGGCCCCGGAAACGATGTTTCCGCTGCTGGGTTCCGCGGACGAAAATCTGCGAGCTCTCGAGCAGGAACTGAAGGCAGACGTGCACGTGCGCGGAAACGTGGTGAGCCTCTCGGGCACCCCGGCCGACGTGGCCTTGGCCGAGCGGGTCATCGGAGAGCTCAGTGGCATCGTGGCCGGCGGCCGATCGATCGGCCCCGACGCTGTGCGGCGCACCATTGCCATGCTCACGCAAGGCGTGTCGGAGTCGCCCGCAGAGGTCCTGAGCCTGGACATTCTCTCGCGTCGCGGCAAGGTCATCCGGCCCAAGACTCTGAACCAGAAGCGCTACGTCGACTCGATCGACGAGAACACCATCGTGTTCGGAGTAGGCCCGGCCGGCACGGGCAAGACGTACCTCGCGATGGCCAAGGCCGTGCAGGCGTTGCAGGCCAAGCAGGTCAGCCGCATCATCCTCACCCGTCCGGCCGTAGAGGCGGGCGAGCGACTGGGCTTCCTGCCGGGCACGTTGCACGACAAGATCGACCCCTACCTGCGGCCTCTGCACGACGCCCTGCACGACATGATGGACGTCGAAGCCATTCCGAAGCTGATGGCGGCCGGCGTCATCGAGGTCGCACCCCTGGCCTACATGCGCGGCCGGACGCTGAACGACGCGTTCATCATTCTCGACGAGGCGCAGAACACCACGGCCGAGCAGATGAAGATGTTCCTCACCCGCCTCGGATTCGGATCGAAGATCGTGGTCACGGGCGACGTGACGCAGGTCGACCTGCCGGGCGGATCGCGGTCTGGTCTGCGTGCGGCCACGGAAGTGCTCGTCGACGTAGACGACATCCACTTCGCGTTCCTCGACAGCTCCGACGTGGTGCGTCACCGGCTGGTGTCGGAGATCGTGGACGCGTACGACCGCTTCGAAGCGGGAGATGCAAAAATGGGCAACCGCGCGCAGCGCCGGAGCGGACCCAGGTCGGCTCAGCGCTGACGGTCACCGCCCTCACTGATCGAAGGAGCTCTACCGGTGTTCACCACCACTCCAACGGCGAGCAGACGATGAGCATCGAGGTCTCCAACGAGTCGGGGATGGACATCTCCGAGACCGACCTGGTCAGCGTCGCCCGTTTCACCATCGCCCGCATGGACGTCCACCCGGCGGCCGAGCTGTCCATGGTGCTCGTCGACTCCGCGGCCATGGCCGATCTGCACATGCGCTGGATGGACCTTCCGGGTCCGACCGACGTGATGTCGTTCCCGATGGACGAGCTCGAACCGGGAGGTCGGCCCGACTCGCCCGATCCGGGGCCGTCGATGCTGGGCGACATCGTGCTGTGCCCGAGTTTCGCCGCGGAGCAGGCCGAGAAGGCGGGACACCCGCTCTCGCACGAGCTGGCGCTCCTCACGGTGCACGGTGTGCTGCACCTTCTGGGGTACGACCACGCCGAACCCGACGAGGAGAAGGAAATGTTCGCGCTGCAGAACAGCCTCCTCGACGAGTGGTACGAGGACCTTCGTCAGGCCGAGCGTGCCTCTCGTGCCGCCGAGCGCGACGCCGCTCTGCTGGACAAGACGGGCTTCGATCGCCCTAGTTCGAATCGGTGAGCGACGCGCCTGCACTGATGGTGCTCGCGATCGCCGCGGTGCCCATCGGTGGAACGTTCGCTGCCATCGATGCGGCGCTGAACACCGTCTCCGCGGCCCGCGTCGAGGAGATGGTCAAGGACGGACGGCCCGGTGCGGTCGAACTTCTGCGGATTCTCTCCGACCGCCCGCGGTACGTGAACCTGATGGTTCTGCTGCGCATCCTCTGCGAGATCGGTGCAACGGTGCTGCTCGCGGGCGCGCTCATCGACTGGATGGACAGCGCGTTGGCTCTGACGGTCACGGCTCTGGTGATGGTGATCGTCGACTACGTCGTGATCGGTGTCGGTCCGCGAACTCTGGGACGCCAGCACGCGTATTCGATTGCGCTGGCGTCGTCGTATCCGTTGCGCGCCATCGGTATTCTGCTCGTACCGATCAGCCGGCTGCTCATTCTCGTCGGCAACGCCATCACCCCCGGCAAGGGATTTCGCAACGGGCCGTTCGCGTCCGAGATCGAACTTCGCGAGCTGGTCGACATGGCGCAGGAACGCGGCGTGGTGGCCGACGACGAGCGACGCATGATTCAGTCCGTCTTCGAACTCGGCGACACCTCGGCGCGTGAGGTGATGGTGCCGCGCACCGAGATGGTGTGGATCGAGCGAGACAAGTCTGCCGGGCAGGCCACGTCGTTGGCTGTGCTGAGCGGACATTCGCGTATTCCCGTGATCGGCGAGAACGTCGACGACATCCTCGGGGTCGTCTACCTCAAGGATCTGGTGCAGCGCACCTACAGCTCCGCCGACAGCGGTCACAGCGTGCGGGTCGACGAGGTGATGCGGCCGGCCGTGTTCGTGCCCGACTCCAAGCCACTCGACTCGTTGCTGGCGGAGATGCAGCGCGATCGCAAGCACATGGCCGTCCTCGTCGACGAATACGGCGGTGTCGCAGGGTTGGTGACCATCGAGGACGTCCTCGAGGAGATCGTCGGAGAGATCGCCGACGAGTACGACACCGACGAGGTCGCCCCGATCGAGGAGCTCGGCGACGAGCGCTTCCGCGTGTCGTCGCGGCTTCCGCTGGAGGATCTCGGTGAGCTGTACGACATCGAGATCGACAACGAGGAGGTCGACACGGTGGGCGGACTACTCTCCTACGAGATCGGTCGCGTCCCTCTTCCGGGTGCGCGTGTGCAGACGCACGGCCTGATTCTCGTGGGTGAGGGCGGCGCCGACGCGCGTGGCCGCGTGCGAGTGTCGACAGTACTCGTCGAGCGCGTGCCGACGCCCGAGGACGAGAGCGAGGAGAACGAGGATGACTGAGCGCGAACCCGAATTCCGTTCGGGCTTCGTCTGTTTCGTGGGCAGGCCGAACACGGGCAAGTCGACTCTGACGAATGCGCTGGTCGGCTCCAAGATCGCGATCACCTCCTCGCGCCCGCAGACCACGCGGCACACCATTCGCGGGATCGTCCACCGTGACCACGCGCAGCTCATCCTGGTCGACACCCCGGGGCTGCACCGTCCGCGGACCCTGCTCGGTCAGCGACTCAACGATCTTGTCCGCGACACGTATTCCGAGGTCGACGCGATCGGCCTGTGCATCCCGGCCGACGAGAAGATCGGTCCCGGCGATCGCTGGATTCTCGAACAGGTGAAGCACAACGCACGTGGAACCACCATCGTCGGTCTGGTCACCAAGATCGACAAGGTGTCGAAACAGCGTGTGATGGAACAACTTCTGGCGCTGTCGAAGCTGCTCGGGCCCGACGCCGAGGTGGTGCCGGTCTCGGCAGCGTCCGGCGAGCAGGTCGAAGTGGTCGTCGACGTCTTCGCCAAGGCGCTTCCGCCCGGTCCGGCGTTCTACCCGGACGGCGATCTGACCGACGAGCCCGAAGAGACGCTGATGGCCGAGCTCATCCGCGAAGCCGCACTCGAAGGGGTCCACGACGAACTGCCCCATTCGCTCGCCGTGGTGATCGAAGAAGTCGGGCCGCGAGAAGGTTACGAGGACATGCTCGAGGTGCGCGCCACGCTGTACGTCGAGCGCCAGAGTCAGAAGGCGATCGTGATCGGCAAGGCGGGCTCGCGGCTGCGTGACGTCGGTACGTCCGCGCGCCTGCAGATCGAGAAGCTGCTCGGCACGCGCATCTACCTCGACATTCACGTGAAGGTGGCCAAGGACTGGCAGCGCGATCCGAAGCAGTTGGGGCGCTTGGGTTTCTGACGTCCCAGCTGCTTCTCGTCTGGACTAGGAGAGGTGTTCGGGCCTGGTCTGAGTCTTGTGGCTCTCGTCCGACCGCATCTCGTCCTGTCCGCCCCTGCCCTTCGCTGCGGCGCCGGCTTTCGCCGGACTCAGCGTGACGACGATGGATTTCGACGTCGGGCAGTTGCTGTCCGTTGCACTGGAATCCAGCGGCACCAGAACGTTGGTCTCCGGATAATAGGCAGCCGCCGAGCCTCGTGGTGTCTTGTACTCGACGATCCGAAAGTTCTCCGCGACGCGCTCGACGTCGTCGTCGTCCCACCTGGTAGTGATGTCCACGAGATCGCCGTCGTCGAAGCCGAGTTCGGCGATGTCGTCGCGGTTGAGGAAGATGACCCGCCGACCGCCTTCGATTCCGCGGTACCGGTCACTGAGCCCGTAGATCGTGGTGTTGAACTGGTCGTGGCTGCGAAAGGTCTGCAGCAACAGGTGCTTCGGCGGTACGTGCAGTGCGTCGATCGGTGTGACCGAGAATTCGGCGAGTTCCGATGTCGTCTGGAACGTTCGGGAATCGCGCGGAGGGTGGGGAAGAACGAACCCTCCGGGGCGACGAGCGTTCACCTCGTAGGATTCGCAGCCCGGGACGACGCGCGAGATGTGCGTGCGGATGTTGGTGTAGTTGTCCCGCATGCCTTTCCAGTCGATTCCGTACCTGGTGCCGATGGTGGCCTCGGCAATGCGGGTGATGATGTCGACTTCGGACTTCGCATGAGGCGACGGCGAATCGAGCGGGCCGCGGGAGGAGTGCACCGAGCACGTGGAATCCTCGACGGAAATCCACTGCGGCCCGCTGGCCTGCACGTCCTTCTCCGTGCGTCCCTTCACGGGCAGGATCAGAGCGACGTCACCGGTGACGAGGTGGGAACGGTTGATCTTGGTCGAGATGTGCACCGTCATCTTGGTCTTGCGCATCGCATCGAACGTGACGTTCTGATCCGGGGCCGCCTGCGCGAAGTTGCCGCCGAGTCCGAGGAAGAAGTGGACTTTGCCGTCGCGCATCCCGCGAATCGAGTCGATGGTGTCCAGACCGTTCTCACGGGGTGGATCGAACCCGAACTCGTTCTCGATCGCGTCGAGAAAATGTTTGGGCACCCGTTCCCAGATGCCCATCGTGCGGTCGCCCTGCACGTTCGAATGACCGCGCACTGGAAGCAGTCCTGCGCCCGGCTTGCCGATGTTGCCCTGCGCCAAGGCAAGATTGACGATTTCCTTGATCGTGTTCACGGAGTTGTGATGCTGGGTGATACCCATCGCCCAGCAGAACACGGTTTTCTTCGAATCCCGCAACATCCGAGCTGCCTCGGTGATCTGCGTACGCGAGAGACCGGTGACGGTCTCGACCTCGTTCCAGTCCACCTCCGACACGTGTTGCTTCCAGAGGTCGAAGTTGTTGGTGTGCTTGTCGATGAACGCGTGATCGAGTGCATCCCACTCAACGAGTAGCTTCCCGAACGCCTTGAACAGAGCCAGATCACCGTTGATCCGGACCGGGAGGTGCAGATCCTCGATCTTCGTTCCGGGACCCACCACTCCGCGAGGCGTCTGCGGATTCTTGAAATTGATCAACCCGGCCTCACGCAGCGGATTGATCGCAATGATCTTGGCTCCATTGTGCTTTGCCTGCTCGAGTGCGGACAACATTCGGGGGTGGTTCGTACCGGGGTTCTGCCCGGCGAGGACGATCAGGTCGGCGTCGTAGACATCCTGCAGAACGACGCTGGCCTTGCCGATGCCGATGGTCTCCTGCAGCGCGAACGATGTGGACTCATGGCACATGTTCGAGCAATCCGGCAGATTGTTGGTGCCGTACGCCCGAGCGAACAACTGGTAGACGAACGCCGACTCGTTGGACGCGCGTCCGGACGTGTAGAACGTCGCCTGGTCCGGCTCGAGAGCCTTCAGCTGCTCTCCGATCATTGTGAAAGCGTCGTCCCAGTCGATGGTCTCGTAATGCGTTCCGCCCGAACGCTTGACCATAGGGTGCGTGATTCGACCCTGTTGGCCCAGCCAGTACTCACTGTGCTGCTCGAGTTCCGCGATGCTGTGCTTCGCGAACAGTTCGGGGGTCGCGGTTCTGGTCGTCGCCTCTTCGGCTACGGCCTTGGCACCGTTCTCGCAGAATTCCGCTGCGTGTCGGTGGCCGGGGTCCGGATCGGGCCACGCGCAGCTCATACAGTCGAAGCCCTCGGCTTGATTGAGCTTCAGCAGACTCTTCGCCGTACGGGTCGGGCCCATCCGCTCGAGGGATCGTTTCATCGAGACCGCGACGGCGGTGATGCCCGCGGCATGAGTCTTGGGCTTCTCGATGGACAGGTCTGCCTCGTCGTAGTCGCGCGGTCGGTCTGTCGTCGTCATCGAAGCTCCTAGCGATAAGCAAGTCGTGAGTGATCACAGTGTGCCCCGCAGCGCACGAATCGAACCGCCCCCGGGGCTCTACTCCGATCGAGAAGTCGAGTAGCGCACTACGCGTGTTCTGTGGCGCGGTACCGCAGACGGTTGTCCCAGGCGATCGGACGATCGTTGGACGCACACCATTTCAGGAGTCACGATGACCGAGAACACGATCACGACGTCGGCAAGCGATAACGCCGACGCGCCCAGTTGCAAGGACCTGCCGCCGATCGAAGCAATCAGCGGCGCCGTCGATCTGTCGGACGCAGGCCCTGCCCCCGCGCCGGCCGATATCGTCGCGGCCGACCTTCCGTCCAAGTATGTGGCCTGGCCGAGTCGCTACAACACGGGCGATTGCGCAATCGAGCACATGACTTTGCGTCTGTGGCCCGATGGGCGCGCCAACTTCTTCGCTCACGCGAAATCGAGTGACAGCGACGACGTTTGGGTGTTCTACGACGGAATTGCCATTCTGGACGGCCACGGGGTCGAGCTGTGGCGCAGCGGAAAGCTCGTCGGACCGCCGATGATCTGGGAAGGCCAGTGGGTGACGTGGAACCAGAACTTCTTCTTCCCCGCGTATCTCTACGATCATTTCGGTGGCGCGCGGATCCCACGTATGCACTGCTGATCGGATCAGGACACGGTGTCGACGGCTCCGCAGCGGGTGGCGTTTGTCAACATCGCGACGACTGCCTGGGCGATGTCGACCGGGACAGCACCCGTGGCCACGCGTCGCAGTTGGATGCCGGTTACGGTTGCCACCATCGTCGGGGCCAGCTGCTGTGGGTCCGTCGCTCCGAGTCCTTCGAGAATCGTGACCGCCAACCGGTCGTAGGCGGCGAAACATTGTGCTGCTGCAGAACGTAACTCGGGGTCGCGGCCGGCATGGATGTACATCTCGAACAACGCAAGCTGGTGCGTGGTTCCGGACAAGTCCACCGCGACCTGCTCTGTCAACGACGCCGCTCGCTCCACATCGAGATCGGCGTCGCGGTACTGCTCGGCCAGCTCAACCAGACGCGTGGTTTCGGCGTCGACAAAACCGAGCAGCGCTGCGCGAAGCAGATCGGTCTGGGTGGCGAAGTGGTACGTGATCGACCCGAGCGCCACGCCGGCGTCCGCGGCGATGCGCCGGTTGCTGACCGCGGCGACACCGTCGGTGCCGACGATGTCGAGGGTGGCCGCGATGATGCGATCGCGGACGCTCACCACCATTTCTCGGGCCTGATCACGTCCCACCGCAGTACCGATTCCAGTTGCGCGGCAACGGATACGAGCAACCGCTCGGAGCTGTCCGGACCCATCAGCTGAACACCGACGGGGAGCCGGTTCGCGGTGAAGCCGGCCGGGATGTCGATGCTCGGCCACCCGAGAACGTTCCACGGCCAGGTGTAGGGGCAGGCGGTGGTGATGACGCGGTCGGTGGCTCCGTTGGAGAGACCGTCGATCGCGTGGAGCGGCAGTGGCGACGAGGCGGTGGTGGGCGCGAGCACCACGTCGTAGTTGTCGAAGATGCGGCCGATCTGCCATTTCGCGACGCGCTCTGCTGCACGAGCGGCCCGGAGCGCGGGCCCTCGCGCGAGCTTTCCGTTGCGCGCGTTCGCTCGGGTACGCGGGTCGATGATCGACTGGTCCGGCAAGCGGTCCACCCAGTCGGCGATACCGGCCATCGAGCGGGGGAGGAAGCCGAGTCCGGCCACGACGCCGTAGTCGGGGTCGTCGACGCTGACTCGGTGGCCGAGTCCGCGCAACGCGTCGGCGATGCGGTAGACGCCGGCCCGCACGTCGGGATCGAGGGTGACGCGGAACGGGGTGTAGGCCGACCGCAGAGACAGCGCGATGCGCAGTGATCCGGGGTCGCGGCCCACCGCGTCGGACACGGTGGTGGGGACGGGGCGATGGCGGTCGCCGTCCATCGGTCCCTGGAGAACGTCGAGGAGCAGAGCGGCGTCGGCCACTGTGCGGGCCAACGGCCCGACGACGGTCAGGCCGTGGAAGGACTCCCGATCGGGATACGACGAGATCCGGCCGCGCTGAGGCTTGATCCCCACGAGGTTGCACCAGGCCGCCGGGATGCGCACCGACCCGGCGCCGTCGGATCCGACCGCGACCGGCACGAGCCCTGCGGCGACGGCGGCCGCGCTGCCTCCAGACGATCCACCGGGCGTGTGGTCTCGGCTCCACGGATTGCGGGTGTGGCCGAAATGGCCTCCGGTGAGCGGCCATTGCCCGATCTCCGGTGTGGTGGTCTTGCCGACGATGACGGCGCCGGCTGCGCGGAGTTCGCTGACGACGGCGGAATCCGTCGATGCAGGCCGAAACGCACCAGGACAGCCGAACTCGGTTGTCTCACCGACGATGTCGGTGTCGTCCTTGACGGCGACCGGTACGCCGAGAAGGGGTAAGTCCTCTCCTGCGGCGCGTCGGCGGTCGGCGTCCGCCGCGTCGGCGAGTGCCGCGTCACGTCGCACCACTCGGAATGCGTTCAGGGCGGGTTGACTGTCGTCGATCCGATCGAGGGTGCGTCGAACGAGGTCGACGGACGTGGTGCCTGCGCCGAGCGCGGCGAGATGATCGGTCAGTCCGGACGGGGCGGTAGTGGTCACCGGGTCTCCTGTTCGTTCGAACGAACAGTATCCCGATCGATGCGCCGGGTCCACGTCGGACGATCATGTCGGCATGAGTTCAGCACCGTCCTCACGCGACATCCGGCGCTGGCGCCACTACCTCGCCGACGAACGCGCCGAAGCGGCCGTCTACCGGGATCTCGCCGGTCGGCGTACCGGTGAGGAACGCGAGATCCTCCTGGCCTTGGCGGACGCGGAGAAGCGTCACGAGCAGCACTGGCGGACGTTGTTGGGCGACAACGTCGGCAAGCCCGTTCGTGGTGACCTGCGCTCGCGGATGCTGCGGGTGCTGGCGCGGCGGTTCGGGTCGGTATTCGTGTTGGCGCTCGCGCAGCGGGCCGAGACGCGGTCGCCGTACTCGTCCGACGCGGACGCCACCTCCGCGATGGCGGCCGACGAGCAGATTCACGAAGAGGTGGTTCGTGCCCTCGCCGCGCGCGGACGCAGCCGACTGTCGGGCACCTTCCGGGCGGCGGTCTTCGGGGCGAACGACGGGTTGGTCAGCAACCTGGCGTTGGTCCTCGGCATCAGCGGATCGGGAGCGTCGAACCAGTTCGTGCTGCTGACCGGCTTGGCCGGACTGCTGGCGGGCGCACTGTCGATGGGCGCCGGGGAATATGTCTCGGTGCGCTCGCAGCGCGAGTTGCTCGAGGCGTCCAACCCGGCCGCGTCGGCACGAGATGCGGTTCCCGAACTCGACGTCAACGCGAACGAGCTGAGCCTCGTCTACCGCGCCCGCGGAATGTCGGAGGAGGATGCGGACGCGCGAGCAGCGGAGGTTCTCGGCGGCCGGAACTTCGGCGACGACGACGCCGCGGAAGTCGACGACCACGAATCCATCGGAACCGGGTTGGGCGCTGCCGCAGCAAGTTTCAGCTTCTTCGCGTCCGGCGCCATCATTCCGGTGTTGCCCTATCTGTTCGGCCTCCAGGGATACGTCGCGCTGGTCGTCGCGGCCGTCCTGGTGGGCATCGCCCTGCTGGGAACCGGCGTGGTGGTGGGCCTTCTCAGCGGAGGCCCGCCCGTGAAGAGGGCGCTGCGACAACTGGCGATCGGGTACGGCGCTGCGGCTGCCACGTATGTCCTGGGTCTGCTGTTCGGTGCGTAGTGTCGAGTGTCATGAGCCGTACGAAAACCGTCAGCGACAGCGTGGTCGTTGCCGCTGATTCGATGTCGCTGTACTCCGCCCTCTCCGACCCGACGCGCATGGGGGAGTGGAGCCCGGAGAATCGCGGTGCGACGGTGACCGACGCCCGCGGTGAGGCGTACGTCGGGATGGAGTTCGTGGGCCGAAACAAGCGCGGCGGGGCTCGTTGGGTCACGTTGTGCACGGTGACCGCCGCGGACCCCGGACGCCGGTTCGCCTTCCGAGTGCACGGAATCGGAGCCAAGACCCCGAGCATCAAGGCGCGCAACGCGTCCTGGGAGTACACCTTCGAACCGGTCGACGGCGGCACTCGCGTCACCGAGACGTGGACGGACGACCGGCCGTGGCCGGACTTCGCCGCTGCGGTGTTCGACAGGATCGTGACGCGAGGGTCGATGTTCGCGGACTTCCAGCGTCGGAACATTGCGAAGACGTTGAAGAATGTGCAGGGGGCGTTCGGTCCCGTCTCGCGGTGATCACGGTCGAAATGTTCGGAATTCGCGAATAGTCGAACGATCTCGCCGTGATCACCGGTTTCTGTGGGCCGCGCGTAGTGAATACTGGTGATGTAATTCCGTGAGGAGGTGAGATGCGACCCTATCGAGACAACGCCGTGGTCCTGCGCCAGCACAAGCTGGGCGAGGCCGATCGCATCGTCACCCTGCTCACCCGTCGCACCGGCCTGGTCCGCGCGGTGGCGAAAGGCGTGCGTCGTACGAAGTCGAAGTTCGGCGCTCGCCTCGAACCGTTCGCGCACATCGACGTGCAGCTGTACCCCGGTCGCAATCTCGACATCGTGACGCAGGTGCAGACCATCGACGCGTTCGCCGGAGACATCGTCGCCGACTACGGGCGGTACACCACCGCGTGCGCAATCCTCGAAACCGCCGAACGGCTGGCTGGCGAAGAGCATGCCCCGGCGCCCCGGCTGCACCATCTCACCGTCGGAGCGTTGCGCGCCGTCAGCACCCATGTTCATCCGAGCGAACTGATTCTCGACGCGTACCTGTTGCGGTCGATGAACTTCGCCGGATGGGCGCCCTCGCTCGACGAATGCGCCAAGTGCGCGGCACCCGGCCCGCACCGTGCGTTCCACGTCGCCGCCGGCGGCTCGGTATGCATCCATTGCCGCCCGCCGGGAGCATCCACACCTGCGCTGGGGGTGCTGGACCTGATGACCGCGCTCCAGGTCGGCGACTGGGACAGCGCAGTGGCCACCTCGGAGTCGGTGCGCAGCCAGGCCAGCGGGCTGGTGGCCGCGCACCTGCAATGGCATCTCGAGCGGAAGCTGCGCACGCTGCCGTTGATCGAGCGCTCGCAGAAGCAGGTACCGGCTCTGCTGACGACTGCTGTGGTGCAGGATGAAGACCGTGATTCGACGACGCGAGCAAGCTCGGCCTGACAGGGTTGTCCGCCCGCCCGATCCACACCCGTCGGGCGCGACACCGCCGAAGATCGACGCGCAGTTCGTACCCCGCCACGTCGCCCTCGTCATGGACGGCAACGGCCGATGGGCGCAGGATCGGGGGTTACCTCGCACGGCAGGCCACGAGCGCGGCGAAGCGGTGCTCATGGACACCGTCTGCGGATGCATCGACATCGGCGTGACGTGGCTGTCGGCCTACGCGTTCTCCACGGAGAACTGGCGCCGCAGCCCCGACGAAGTGCGTTTCTTGATGGGCTTCAACCGTGACGTGATCCGCCGCCGGCGCGACGAGATGCACGAGATGGGTGTTCGCGTTCGGTGGGCGGGGCGTCGTCCTCGCCTGTGGGCCAGTGTGATCAAGGAACTCGAAATTGCCGAGGAGCTCACCAAGGAAAACACGGTCATGACATTGACCATGTGCGTCAACTACGGTGGTCGGGCCGAAATTGCCGACGCGGCAAAGGAAATCGCGCGCCGCGCGGTAGCGGGAGAGATCAACCCCGACAAGATCACCGAGGCGACGGTGGCGAAGTACCTCGACGAGGCGGACATGCCCGACGTCGACCTGTTCCTGCGCCCGTCCGGTGAGCAGCGGACCTCGAACTTTCTTCTCTGGCAGTCGGCGTACGCGGAGATGGTGTTCCAGGAGAAGCTCTTTCCCGACTTCGACCGACGGGACCTGTGGGCCGCCTGCCTCGAGTACGCCCAACGAGATCGACGATTCGGTGGTGTGAAATGAGCGAAGACGAAGTTGTTGCGGCGCTCCAGGATCGGGCGCGATTGGCGCTGGTGAACTTTGCCGATGTGACGGTGAGCGAGGACGGTTCACTGGGGTTCGGCTACGCGGGTGCACTCTGTTCCCTGCGCGCGCTCGCGTTGTCTCCCGGCCTCGAAGTGCTGTCGCTCACCGCGGTATTGGCGTGGGACCGGCCCATCAAACCGGCGCTGCACAAGAAGGTGGCGGAGCGGAACGCCGAATCGCAGTTCGGATCCATTGCCATCACCAGCACCGGGAAGCTGGGCGACATCGTGATGCGGTACGCCTTCCCGGCCACCGGGTTGGACGACGAACCGCTCATGACGATGCTGGTGCTTGTGCTGTCCGGGGTCGAGAAGGCTCGGGAGGGGCTGCGGCCGTTGTGATTCGTGCTGTGGGCATCACGGTTCGCTTCGGGTCGTGGTGATCGCGCGCGGATTCGTCTGACCGCGCGGGTTATTGTGCGCGCGGTTGAGCAAAGTTGTGCGCGGTCATTAGAGGAGGGGCCCGTGGCGTCGCCGGGCACCGCGGTTTGCTTCGGGCGCTTTCGATTGAGGCTGCGCGGCGCGATGGGAGGTGCCCGAGCTTGGCGCACCTGCAATTGGCGGTGCGCGACGTGATGCTGAGGGTGCCATCGGGGAGCGCCCCAGCGATACGCCTACCGTTCAGACGTGGGCGCACGCTGCGCCGTACGCGTATGTCTGCAAGGTGCGCGTATTGCCCTGATCGATTCTCGCGCATCGCAGTTCGCTTCGTGCACACGCAATCAGGACTGCCCGAAACTATCCGAGGTGCACGAGCTCCGGCCACCTGCGATCACGAGTGCCCGAACGGGCCTCACCCATCAGGCAGGCCGCACCGCATCCGACAACGCCGTCGCCCAGTCGGGCAGTACCTCGGGGAGGGACCAGTCACCCGTCAGCGCAAGCACTTCCGACGGAGGTACCGAGGCTCCGGACTCGTCCAGGTAGCGGATTGCCACCACCGCGGATGCGTATTCGCGGCCGTCGACCACGAATGCCTGATCGAAGTATCCGTTCTTCGCGTCGAACCCGACGAAAGTCGTGCGCACGGTGTACTTGGTGCCGAACTGCAGCGACCGGCGATAGACGATGGTCTGCGCCGCGACTACCGGGTGCCACTTGCGTGCTCGTAGCTGCTGCCACAGGCCAGTCTTCACCAGATACGAGGTGCGGCCGGCGTCGAGCACAGACAGGTACCGGCCGTTGTTCATGTGCATGAGGATGTCCAAGTCGGACGGCATGACGCGGAAGGTCGTGGAGTACGGCTGACCGATCGTGGCATGTACGTTTCGAGTCGCGATCAGGCGTACGAGCCAGCGAAGCGTCATCAGCATGGCCACATGATCGCACCCGCCGAATTCGGGCAGCGGCAGTGTCGGTGCTGCATGTCACCATCTCGCCCATGACAGCAGAGGTTGGGGAACCTGCACTTCCGGAGGCATGCATCGCATGGTGCCGCGCGCGATCGTACGAATACGAGGTCCTCGGTGATCAGGCCGAGGTGGACCTGGATTGGTGGAACACACGCCTACGCTCGGCCAAGATTCCGGTGCGCATGTTCGCGCGATCGTTCGACGGGTTCGACACCGACACGGGGATCGGCTTCGTTCAACGTCGTGATCTCGAATCGGACTACACGAGAACAGATTTGGAGACGCTGTACCTCTGTGCCGCCTGGTTGATCGGCAACCGTTCACGGACGAAGGCGAAGAGGTTCGCCGACGCTCGCGACCTGTCCGACGACAAACGGGACGCACCGTTCGAGCGCATCGAGCTGGCGCTGAAGCAGTGCCGCTGCCCGCCGGCGCTGTTCGATCTCGGTCCGCAACGACGGTGGTCCGGCTGGCCGAAGGCGCCCGGATTCGGTCCGGTCACCCTGTCGTTGTTCGCGTGGGCGGCGGGGAACGACGCCATGATCGACCGGCCGCAACTGGTGGACGAGCAGGCTCTGTGTGAACTGGTGCATCGCGGATGGGTCGAGAAACCGGTCGCGAACGGGATGACGGTGAAGCGCTACCGCAAATACTGCGAGGTGCTGTCGCGGTGGGCGCGTCAGGCTGGGGTGCGACCCGAGCTGATCGAGATGTGGCTGGTGCACTCGTGGCGAACTCGTCAGCGGTCGCCGTCACCGTTCATGACGGAATTCCGGGACGCGCTGTGACGTCAGTTCTGTGCGCACTCCGTGCAGGTGCCGAAGATCTCAGCGGTGTGCTGGACGTCGGTGAAACCGTTGTCGTCGGCGATCTTGTGGGTCCAGGCCTCGACGGCCGCGCCTTCGACCTCGACGGTGTAGCCGCACTGACGGCACACCAGGTGGTGGTGATGGCCGGAGGAGCAGCGGCGGTACACGGACTCTCCCGAATCGGTCCGCAGAACGTCGACGGTGCCTGCGTCGGCCAGTGTTTGGAGGGTCCGATAGACGGTGGTGAGGCCAATGCCGGCGCCGCGCTTGCGCAGTTCGTCGTGCAGGTCTTGGGCGGACTTGAACTCGTCGATGGTGTCGAGGAGGTCCGAGATGGCGTTGCGCTGCTTGGTGGTGCGCACGCCGATGGGCCGGCGGACAGTGGGGCCGGGTTCGGTCGTCACGAGATCAGCCCTCCTCTGCGTGCGCGACGGCGTCGACGACGATGTGGGAGAGGTGGTCGTCGACGAGCCGGTACATGACCTCGCGCCCGTTGCGTTCCCCGTGCACCACACCGGCGGACTTGAGCACACGCAGGTGTTGGCTGATGAGAGGTTGGGTGACTCCGAGCGCACCCACCAGCTCGTGGACGCAACGCTCGGACTCGCGGAGCTGCAGAACGATCGCGATGCGCACGGGAGCGGCGAGCGCCCGCAGGATGTCGCCCGCGGCCGCGAGCGTGTCCTTGGGCGGTAACGGCGCAGGTGGAGCGGGTACGAAGGGGTTGTCTTCGTGTGTCTCGAGTTCGACGAACGTCTCGTCCTGCATGTGACCCCACTCCCTTATTGCAAACCATAACCATTTTGATATGCAGGTTCGTGCATGTCAACTCGGCCCGATAGTCTGATCGAGCACCACATACCTGGACGCACTACTGAGTCGATGGAGAGCTAGCCCCGTGGCACCGAAGTCCAAGATCGATACCGTCGCCAACCTCGCGAAGCGCAGGGGACTCGTGTTCCCGTGCGGCGAGATCTATGGCGGAACCAAATCGGCATGGGACTACGGCCCTCTCGGCGTCGAACTCAAGGACAACATCAAGCGGCAGTGGTGGCGCAACATGGTCACCAGCCGCGAGGACGTGGTCGGGCTCGACTCGTCCGTCATCCTTCCGCGCGAGGTCTGGGAGGCGTCGGGCCACGTCGAGACGTTCTCCGATCCGCTCGTCGAATCGCTGCACACGCACAAGCGCTACCGCGCCGACCACCTCATCGAGGCGTACGAGGAAAAGCACGGACACCCACCGGAGAACGGCCTCGCCGACATCCGCGATCCCGAGACGGGTGAGCCCGGAAGCTGGACCGAGCCGCGCGCGTTCTCGGGTCTGCTCAAGACGTTCCTCGGACCCGTTGACGACGAGAAGGGCCTGCACTACCTCCGCCCGGAGACCGCGCAGGGCATTTTCGTGAACTTCGCGAACGTGCTGACCACGTCACGCAAGAAGCCGCCGTTCGGCATCGGCCAGATCGGCAAGAGCTTCCGCAACGAGATCACGCCCGGCAACTTCATCTTCCGCACCCGCGAGTTCGAGCAGATGGAGATGGAATTCTTCGTCAAGCCGGGCGAAGACGAAGAGTGGCACCAGTATTGGATCGACTACCGCATGAAGTGGTACACCGATCTCGGCATCGATCCGCAGAACCTGCGCCTGTACGAGCACGCGAAGGAAAAGCTCTCGCACTACTCCAAGCGGACCGTGGACATCGAGTACCGCTTCGAATTCCAGGGCAGCGCGTGGGGCGAGCTCGAGGGCGTGGCCAACCGCACCGACTTCGACCTGTCGACGCACTCGAAGCATTCGGGTACGGATTTGAGCTACTACGACCAGGCAAACGACGAGCGCTACACCCCGTACGTCATCGAACCTGCTGCGGGACTGACCCGTTCGCTCATGGCGTTCCTGGTCGACGCGTACCACGAGGACGAGGCCCCCAACTCCAAGGGCGGCGTGGACAAGCGCACGGTGCTGCGTCTGGACCGCCGACTCGCGCCGGTGAAGGCAGCAGTGCTGCCGCTCAGTCGCAACGCGGACCTCACGCCCAAGGCGAAAGATCTTGCGGCTCAGCTGCGTCAGCACTGGAACGTCGAGTTCGACGACGCCGGTGCCATCGGTCGCCGATACCGTCGCCAGGACGAGATCGGTACCCCGTTCTGCATCACGGTCGACTTCGACACTCTCGACGATCAGGCCGTCACGATCCGCGAACGCGACAGCATGGCGCAGGAACGCGTCGCGCTGGACCAGGTCGAGGGCTACCTGGCGTCGAGGCTGATCGGCGTCTGACTCAGCGCCGGCACGCCGTCTGCTGGTACGCCACCAGTTGGCGCTGCACGTCGGCGGGAACCGGGATGCGCGCGTACACCGGTTTGTCGTCGCCGAACGCGAGGTAGATCGGAAAGACGAAGGGCTTCTTCGAGTCGGCAATCACGTGCGCTTCGCACGACGCCGTGGTGATCGTGAGCGGGATCGTCGTGGACTCCGTGCCGGGATCGAGCGTCACCGGCAGGGCCGCAGCGAGACCGTAGAGCAGGCTCCCGTCGAGTTCGTCGACTCGAAGGGGCCCGTCGAAGTCGCCGCGTGCGACCTGAAGGTTCGCCTCCAGCGGTGCCGTCTCGACAGCCGGCTGGGCCGACACGGACAAGGTCATCGACACGTCCGAGTCGACGCGTTCGGCCGTGCATTCCTCGGAATGAATGCGGTCGATGATGTCGTAGGGCTGCTCGAGTGGAACGTCGATCTCCTGTTGCGGCTCCCCGTCGCGGGTGACGGACAGTCGGGCTGTCAGCGGCTCCACACTCGCATCGCAGATCGCGTCGCCGTAAAGCGTCGGTATGTCGATGCGGCTGCCCCTCTGGAGCTGTACTTCGCGCACCGAGGGTTGCACCGGGACGAATCCGGGAGAGTCGAGCGCAACGGAATGCACCTCCACCGGCCGCTCGCCGGTGTTGGTCACGGTGATCTGGAATTGCCCACCGGTGGCGTCGTCGACGCGGCTGCGGTACGCGGACGCGGTCATGTCGGACGGCGGCGCCGGAGACGGTGCGGTGGAGCAGCCGGCGAGCAGCAATGCGACCACCGCCCCGGCGGCGGCGATCCTAGAAGCGGCCACCGGACGTCCGCCCGATGCGGCCCGAGCTGGACGAACCACCGAACGATCCGGGGCCGCCGCCGATTCCACCGAATCCGCCGCTTCCCCGATTGCCGTAGGAACGGCCGCCGCCGAGCCCGCCCCGCAGCACGCTGTCGATGAGGACTCCCGCCAGGATTCCGCCGGCCTGAGACCCGGCCGATCGGCCCTGGTACCCACCTCGAACTCGCTGACGGGTATCCCACTGGTCCACCTCGGACTGCGCGATCTGCGACGCCGACGACGCGTATTGCGATGCGGCACCGGCATGTTGGAGCGCGCGCGAGGGGTCCGTCGTCGCCAGTTGCCGCGCCGCAGCGAGGTTGCGCTCCGCCTCGGACAACCGGGTGCGCGCCTCCGCACCGATGGCGCCGCGGCGGGTGGAGATGAAGTCGCCCGCCGCACGCACCTGCGCCGCCGCGGCGTCGATGTCGTGCGCCAGGCGCTGCGCGGCGTGCTCACGCTGCGTCTTGGTTTCCGCGGCCGCGGCGAGCAGCGAATCGAGTTCCGAATCGGCGGCGACGATGGCGTTCATGCTGCCCAGCGGATCGCTCTCCTGCGACGTCTCGGCACGCGCCAGAGCCGCCGCGGCAGCATCCTTGGCCGCGGCCAGCGGTGCACCGCCGTGCGCGGCGAGTTGCTCCGCGGTCTTGATGTCGGCTTGCACGTCTTTCATCGCGGCGGGCAGCGATGCGATCGCGTTCGCGATGTCGGCCTCGGCGTGATCGACCGCATCGAGCAGCGACCGCGCCTGCGCCAGTGCGCTTTCGGCTGTGCGCACGGCGGCGACAACCGGACCCTGCTGCCCGACGGGCAACGCGGCGGCGGTGCGACCGGCGTCGATGTTCTGATCGGCGAGGGCCAGCTGTCCTGTCGCGAGATCGACGTTGTGGGCCACCGGCGCCAGCGTGGTTGCCGGGAATCGTGCGTTGAGCCCGTCGAGGACCTTCTGCGACTCCGGGATGCGCACGCTGAGGGCCACGTGGTCCCGCGTCAACGCGTCGAGTCGGTTCGGTGCGTCGATCAGCAGGTCGCGGATGTTGTCGAACGCGTCGACCTGCTCGTCGAGTCGCCGGTCGGCTTCGGCGCAGGAACGCACGAGTTCGGTCAGCATGTCGCGGCGCTGCTGCGGCGTCTCCGGAATGGCGTCGTCGAGCCGTTGCCTGATCGTGAAGGCACCGGCGAGTGCCGACCGGGCGCCGTCGAGAGCGTCGAGGAACGGCTTCGCGGCGGCGTCACCGAGTTCACCGCGCGCCGTCTCGAGTTCCTCGGCGCTGGTGCGGATGGCGTTGTCGGTGTCGACGAGGATCGCCTTGGCCCGCTCGTCGAGAACCTCCACGGGCAGGGTGGCGAGCGCGGCTGGATCGGTCTCGTCGATGGACTTCGCGGACTCCACGGCGGCGACCAACTTCGCCTTGCGACGTCGTCGCAGGAAGAAGGCCACGAGGATGGCGATCACGACGACCACGGCCACCGCGATCCACAGACCGGACGAACTCGACGAGGAGCTGTCGGTGGCGATGTCGTCCGACAGGCCGCCGGCCGCGGCGATGGCAGCTCCGGCCCAATCATCCTGCCCGAGAGCAGGTTCGATGGCGTCGGTGCGAAGGTCGGTCAATTCCTGGTCGCTGACCGACGTGAGTTGCTGAGGAACGTCGATCGCGTAGGAACGGTCGACGGTCGCGACGGTCATGAGGACGTCGTTCACACCGAGGTCGCTCAGAGCGGACGTCTGCTGTGCCCAGGCCTCGTTGTCCAGATTGTCGAAATCGGCGACAAAGACAACCCACAACCGCACGCGGTGAGCGTCGTACAGGTCGTCGATCGCGGACTGGACGTCCGCCGTGCTGCCGTCGAGAGCGCCGACGGTGTCGGTGATCTGGTTCGGAAGCCGCAGCGGCGGATCGGCCGCCGCGGTCTGCGCGCCGACGAGTGCGAGCATCGTCGTGAGTAGGGTCAGCGCCAGCAGGCGCACCGACAAGCCACCGCGCCGACGCGGAACCGGAGAACTCATGGTCGTGAATGTACCGCCCATGACAGGTGTCACGGCATGATCGTGACGGCCGAACGAGGCATCGACACCGCCGACGCGTCACAGTGGTACCCATGACCACACCAGCGATCGAACTCGTCGATCTCCACAAGCGCTTCTCGGTGAAGGGCGGTGACCCCGTCCAGGCCGTGGACGGCATCGACCTCACGGTGCAACCCGGTGAGATCGTGGCGTTCCTGGGGCCCAACGGCGCCGGTAAGACCACCACGATCGACATGCTGCTCGGCCTCGCTACGCCCGACACGGGCCAGGTCAGACTCTTCGGCAGGTCGCCGGAGGAGGCCGTGGCGACGGGCCGGGTCTCAGCGGTGATGCAGAGCGGGGGACTGCTCAAGGACCTGACCGTCGAGGAAACCGTCCAACTCGTCGGATCGCTGTTCGCGAGTACCCGACCGGTGTCGGAAGTACTCGAACGCGCCGGCATCGCGGACATCGCGGGCCGGATGGTGGGCAAGTGCTCCGGCGGACAGCAGCAGCGTCTGCGATTCGCCTTGGCTCTGCTTCCCAACCCGGATCTGATCGTGCTCGACGAACCCACCACAGGAATGGACGTGGAGGGCCGGCGCGAGTTCTGGCGTGCCATGCGCGAGGACTCCGAGCGGGGGCGCACCGTGCTGTTCGCGACGCATTACCTCGACGAGGCCGACGCATACGCCGACCGAATCGTGTTGGTGCGTCAGGGCAAGATCGTCGCCGACGGATCTGCCGCGGAGGTCAAGAACCTCGCGGCCGGGCGCACCGTCAGCGCGGTGTTGCCGCAGGGTCGGCACCACGAGATCGCCGATGTGCCCGGCGCCGAGACCGTCGAGGTGCGGGGAGATCGAATCTTCGTGCACACCAAGCGATCCGACGACGTGGCTCGTTTCCTCCTCACGAGCACCGGCGCCCACGACGTGGAGATCGTCGCCCACAATCTCGAGGACGCGTTCCTCACCCTTACCGCCACCGAGAACTCGGAGAGCCTCGCATGAGCACCTACGTGACCGACCGTTCCCTGCCGCGCCGCGGCGGATTTTCCATTCCGTTCCTGTTGCTCGAACTCAAACGCATGATGCGCAACAAGAGGACCCTGGTCTTCACATTGTTGTTGCCGCCCATGTTCTTTCTGATCTTCGGACTGCAGACCGACTACAAGACTCAGGCGTACGGGCAGGCCAACGTCACCGGCTACATCATGGTCAGCATGGCCGTGTACGGCGGAATGCTGGCCACCACGAGCGGCGGTGCAACGGTGGCCATCGAGCGCGGGCTCGGGTGGAGTCGCCAGCTTCGGCTGACACCGCTCAAGCCGGCCGCTTACATCGCGACGAAGATCGTGATCGCGATGGTGCTCGGCATCATGGCCGTCGCAGTCGTTTTCGTCGTCGGCGCGTTCTTCGGGGCCAAGCTTCCCGCGGGCGCTTGGGTGGCGTGTTTCCTGATCGCGTGGCTGACCTCCATCGTGTTCGCCGCGTTCGGATTGTTCATGGGTTACCTGTTGCCGTCGGAGAACGTGATGCAGATTCTCGGGCCGGGTCTGGCGGTGCTGTCCTTCGCGGGCGGCCTCTTCGTTCCGCCCAGTGGCTGGTTCGAGACGGCGTCCAAGTTCTTCCCCACCTACGGGGTGGCGACGTTGGCCCGAGCGCCGCTGGGGGAGAACACCTCCAGTTCCCTCGTCGCCGCGGTGATCAACATCGTCTTCTGGTCCGTGGTGTTCGCATGGGGAGCGCGTGAGCTGTTCCGGCGGGACACGGCGCGCGTGTGATTGCCCGCGGGCAGGCCGGAGGCCGGTCGAAGATCACCGGGCAGGCCGGAGGCCGGTCGAAAATCACCGGGCAGGCCGGAGGCCGGTCGAAAATCACCGGGCAGGCCGGAGGCCGGTCGGTCTTGTCAGCCGGTGCGGCGTTGGGCGACCGCATTACCGACGCGATGGCGGAGGCGGGAGGCGATCCGGCAACGGACGCGGACCGCCTCCGCAAGGGGTTGCGCCGGGGATGGTTCTTCTCCGCGATCTGGCTGGTGTACCTCTCGGATCCGGTGCGCGCGATCGTCACGTCGGACTCCTCCGACGCGCTTCGGGCCACGGCGCTGGTGTCGCTCGTGCTGTTCGCGGCGACGTATCTGTTGTGTTTCAAAGAGTTTCGCGCCGGCATCGTGGAGGGTCGACTGTCCTCCCCGCCCCGCCAGTGGGCATATCTGGCCGCGTTGGTGATACTTCTGGTTCCCGCGGCTCCCGTTGCGCGCGAATCGATTCTGGCCGGCGGCGTCTACATCGCCGTGCTGGCCGTGTTCTCGCTTCCGCTCGTTCAGGCTGCCGCGGTGATCGTGGTGACCGCGGGCGCCTTCGTCGCCCTGCCGCGGGTCGTCCCGGGGTGGACCCCGGACGACGGATCGGTGTTGTCTCTGTTGGTTGCCAGCCTCGCCGCATGGGGTGTCGGACAATTGATCGTGCGCAACATCGAATTGCAACACGCGCGTGAGCGCATCGCGGATCTGGCCGTGGTCGAAGAACGCGAACGACTGGGGCGCGACGTTCACGACATCCTCGGACACAGCCTCACCGTGATCACTGTGAAGGCGGAACTCGCCGGCCGACTCGTCGATCGCGATCCGCAGCGCGCGATGCGCGAAATCGCCGAGGTCGAAGCACTCGCCCGCACCGCGTTGAGCGACGTCCGGACCACAGTCGGTGGGTTGCGGACAGTCACGCTGGACACCGAATTGACCCACGCGAGAACCGCTCTCGACGCCGCGGGCATCGACATGGTGCTGACGGGTGCGGCGCCCGTCGCCGAGAGTCGGTTCCGGGAAGTGTTCGCCTGGACGGTTCGCGAGGCTGTGACCAACGTCGTTCGGCACAGCGCCGCAACTCGATGCTGCATCACCGTCGAGCCGTCCCGCATCGAGATCGTCGACGACGGCAGGGGCCCGCGCCAGGGTGACGACACGGGAAGCGGGCTGCGCGGACTCGGGTACCGAGCCGACCGGGCGGGCGCCGTCCTCACGGCCGGAGCAGTAGCGGGCGGCGGGTTCCGTGTCGTGGTGGAGGCGTCGTGATCAAGTTGCTGCTGGCCGACGACCAGGGTCTGGTCCGGGGCGCGCTGGCTGCGCTCCTCGGACTCGAGGACGATCTCGAGGTGGTGGCGGAAGTCGGTCGCGGCGACGAGGTCGTGGACGCGGCCCGCAGAGTCACCCCGGACGTGGCCCTGCTGGATGTCGAGATGCCCGGACTGGACGGCATCGAGGCCACAGCCCAGCTGCGACAAGCACTTCCGTCGTGCAGGGTGTTGATCGTCACGACCTTCGGGCGGCCCGGCTACGTCCGCCGCGCACTCGATGCAGGAGCGTCGGGCTTCGTCGTCAAGGACACTCCGGCACGCCAGCTCGCCGACGCGGTCCGGCGTGTGCACCAGGGCCTGCGGGTCATCGATCCGACGCTGGCGACCGAGACTCTGACGACGGGAACGTCGCCGCTCACCGCCCGTGAGCGGGAGGTCCTTTCGGTGGCGGCCACCGGGGGAACGGCGGCCGCGATCGCGTCGGCGCTGCATCTGTCCGAGGGGACGGTGCGCAACCACCTGTCCTCGGCGATCGGCAAGACCGGTGCGTCCACACGGGCGGAAGCCGCCCGAATTGCGGACCGCAACGGGTGGCTCTGACTGCTACGGTGCTCGCTCGTGAGCAGTGACGATGCGGTTGTCGAGCGCTCGATACGGTCGGCGGGAACCGCGCTGATTGTGTCCGGCCTGACGCTGGTGGTCGTGATCGTGTATCTCCTCGCGGTCCTGCTACCGCTCGGATTGACGTTCGACATGTTCGACGACGCGCGGGCGCTGGTCGACTGGGCCTCGTCGCACACGGCCGCGTACCTCTCGCTGTATCTCCTCTACATCGCGCAACAGCTTCTGTTGTTGGCCGCTCCGGTGCTTCTGTGGCGTCACCTTCCGAGCGACGGCAGGCCCACGCTGCGTGCGTCGGCTGCCTCCGCCGCGGTGATCTCGATCGCGCTGGCGGCCCTCAGTTCGGCGCTGTTGGTGATGTCGACGCACACGGCCATTCAGTACTGGGCACTCGCGAGCAGCGTCGAGGCCCAGTCGCAGGTCGAGATGGTCTTCGACGGTGGCGCCGACCTGGCGAAGGGTGCGCGCCTGATCAGTGAGGTGTTCCTCGCGATCTGGCTGGTGTGGCTCGGTGTCGTCCTGCGACGTCACGGGAAGTCCTCCCGCCGCCACGCCTGGCTGGTCGTGGTCGCAGTCGGGCTATGGACGGCTGTGGTCGGAGTGTGGAAGCTCCTCGATCCGACCATGGAGTACGAGGACTGGGTCGCGTTCCTCATCGGCGGCGCACAGGTGGCCGCGGGGCTGGGTATGTGGCGGCTGGCCTCCGCGACCGCGCGCCAGCGTGGGCTCACTGCGTGAGGCTGGCAGAATCGACGGGATGAACACCGCACTCGACCCCGCCTATGGGAGATCGCCCGAGCCCGAGCGTCTCGGGTTCGGGGGAACGCTGGCGCGCTGGATGGGGCGGCTGGTCGTCGGTGTCGTGCTGATCGCGGTGGTTCTGGTGGCGGGCACCGCCGTTCGGGTGTGGCAGGTGGCCCGCGGCGACGATTACACCCCGTCCGACGCGATCGTGGTCCTCGGCGCCGCGCAGTACGACGGCACCCCGTCCTCGGTGTTCGAAGCCCGGCTCGAGCAGGCCCGCAAGCTCTACGAGGCGGGGGTGGCGCCGACCATCGTGACCGTCGGCGGCAAGCAGGTCGGTGACAACTACACCGAGGCGGAATCCGGAAAGCTCTATCTGGTCTCGCGCGGAGTCCCCGACGGCGACATCGTCGCCGTTCAGGAAGGATCCGACACGCTGCGCAGCATCGAGGCCGTGGCCGCGGAACTCGGCACCCGCGGCGTCGACCGGGTCACGCTGGTGAGCGACCCCTGGCATTCACTGCGGACGCGCACGATGGCGCGGGACGCGGGCCTCGAGGCGTGGACAGCTCCGACTCGGCAGGGGCCGGCCGTCTTCACTCGTGAGTCTCAGATCCACGGAATCACCAGGGAGACAGCAGCTTTGCTCTGGTATCAACTGACGCACTTCTCGGCCGACTTCCAATACACGGCCAGCCAGTGACCTACTCCGAGCACGACCTGGAACGCATCGTCACCGAGCGACCCAAGACTGCCGGCCTACCCGAGTCCGACGGTCACGCCTCTCATCGCAGCGACCTCGCCCGCGATCGGGCGCGTGTGCTGCACAGCGCGGCGCTGCGCCGGCTCGCCGACAAGACGCAGGTGACCGGTCCGCGCGACGGTGACACCCCGCGCACGCGGCTGACGCACTCGCTCGAGGTGGCGCAGATCGGCCGCAGCATCGCCGACGGTCTGGGCTGCGATCCCGATCTGGTCGACCTCGCGGGGCTGGCGCACGACATCGGCCATCCGCCCTACGGCCACAACGGGGAGCGGGCGCTCGACGAGGTCGCGGTGAACTGCGGCGGCTTCGAAGGCAACGCGCAGAACCTGCGCATCCTCACCTCGCTCGAACCGAAGGTGCTGGCGCCCGACGGCACCAGCGCGGGACTGAACCTGACGCGCGCTGCGCTGGACTCGGCCATCAAGTACCCCTGGACGCGGTCCGAGCCCGGTGGAAAGTTCGGCGCTTACGACGACGACGCCGAGATTCTGGCCTGGGTGCGCGACGGCGCCCCGGAGCGCACGCAGTGCTTGGAGGCACAGGCGATGGACTGGGCCGACGACGTGGCGTACTCCGTGCACGACGTCGAGGACGGGATCATCGCCGGACGCATCGACCTGCGCGCGTTGGCCGATCCCGCCGAGCAGCGGGCTCTGGCCGATCTGGGCACGCTCGAGTTCCGCGGCCTGGTCGCCGACGAGCTGGCCGAGGCAGCGGGACGGCTGTCGGAAATGCCCGTCGTGGCCGACGCGACCGGGTACGACGGCACGCTGACCAGCTCCGTCGCCCTCAAGCGGCTCACCAGTGAGCTGGTCGGACGGTTCACCACGGCGGCCGTGAGCAGCACCCGGCGCGACGTTCCGCTGCGGCGATACGACGCCGATCTCGTCGTGCCTCCGCTCGTGCGCGCGGAGGTGGCGCTGCTCAAGACCATGGCGCTGCGCTACGTCATGTCCGACGAAGGGCACAGGGCGCGTCAGGACCGCCAGCGGGACCGGATTCATCGCGTCGCGCAGTGGTTGTTGCATTCGGCTCCGGCCGGCCTGGACCCGATCTTCCTGCCCGCGTGGAACGACGCCGCGGACGACGCCGCACGCACCCGCGTGGTGGTCGACCAGATTGCGTCGTACACCGAATCTCGACTCGAACGTGTGGACAAGGCGAGCTTGGGAGCCCAGGCAAGCTGGGGCTGAGTGTGTCTGCGTGGAGCTCTAGACTGGGGGAGTGGCAGGCCGAATTCCCGAACGCGACGTAGCCGCCATCCGCGACCGTGCTCGGATCGAGGACATCGTGGGCGAGTACGTGGCCCTGAAGGCACCGCGCGGCGATTCGATGATGGGGTTGTGCCCGTTTCACGACGAGAAGAATCCGTCGTTCCACGTCCGGCCCAATCACGGCACATTCCACTGCTTCGGGTGCGGTGAGGGTGGCGACGTCTACACCTTCCTGCAGAAGATCGAACACATCAGCTTCGTCGAGTCGGTGGAGCAGCTGGCCGATCGCCTCGGGTACCAGATCTCGTACGAGGGCGGTGGCACGTCCGTTCAGCGTGATCGCGGCACGCGCTCTCGGCTCGTCGCCGCCAACGCTGCGGCGCAGGCGTTCTACGCCGAGCGGCTGAAGGGTCCCGATGCGCAGGCTGCTCGTGACTACCTCACCGAGCGGAACTTCGACGGCGCCGCGGCGCTGGAGTTCGGGTGCGGATACGCGCCGGACGGGTGGGACACACTCACGAAACACCTGCAGCAGAAGGGGTTCGAGTTCAAGGAGCTCGAAGCGGCCGGGTTGTCGCGGCAGGGCAAGCGGGGTCCGATCGACCGGTTCCATCGCCGGCTGCTGTGGCCCATTCGCAACCTCGCCGGTGACGTGATCGGCTTCGGCGCGCGCAAACTGTTCGACGACGACACGATGCCCGGCAAGTACGTCAACACGCCGGAAACGTTGCTGTACAAGAAGTCTCAGGTGCTCTTCGGTCTCGACCTCGCCAAGCGCGACATCGCCAAAGGCCACCAGGCCGTGGTGGTCGAGGGCTACACCGACGTCATGGCGATGCATCAGGCCGGAGTCAAGACCGCAGTTGCCGCGTGCGGCACGGCATTCGGTGACGAACACCTGTCGCTGCTTCGTCGACTGCTCATGGACGACAAGTTCTGGCGCGGCGAGATCATCTACACCTTCGACGGCGACTCGGCCGGGCAGGCAGCGGCCATGAAGGCGTTCTCCGGCGATCAGAAGCTGGCCGGGCAGACCTTCATCGCGGTCGCACCCGACGGCATGGATCCGTGCGATCTGCGTCAGAAGAAGGGCGACGCAGCCGTCCGCGATCTCGTGGCACGGCGCACCCCGCTGTTCGAGTTCGCCATCAAGGGCGTTCTGGCCGAATGCAACCTCGACACGGCCGAGGGGCAGGTCGAGGCGCTGCGTCGCGCCGTTCCGATGGTGGCGCAGATGAAAGATCGTGCGCTGCGCGACAACTACGCGACCAGGCTGTCCGGCTGGGTGGGGTGGATCGACGAGAAGATGGTCGTCAACCGGGTGCGCGACGAGGCGGCGAGAATCGCCAAGGGCGGTGGCTCGGTTGCCAAACAGCCGTTGCGACGCCCGGCCTCGCGTACCGAGGAGCCGGAGCCTGCCGCACCCGTCACCATGCCGCACCCCAACCGCACGGATCCGACGCTGTGGCCTCAGCGTGAGGCGCTGAAGGCCGTGATGCAGCACCCGGAGATCGCCGGGTCCGTGTTCGACTCGCTGCCGCCGGAGACGTTCGGACACCCTGCGTACTCGGCGGTCGCCGATTCGGTGCGTGAGGCCGGAGGAACCGCCGCGGGGCTCGGTGGAAGCGACTGGCTCGAAGCCGTCGGTAATCGGGCGGAAGTGCGCGGTCTGCGTTCGCTCGTCACCGAGCTGGCCGTCGAATCGATGCCCGTCTCGGAAGAGTCGATGGCCCGCTACATTTCGGGCGTTCTGGCCAGGCTGCAGGAAGTGTGGGTCGGGCGTCAGGTCGCCGAGCTCAAATCGAAGCTTCAGCGCATGTCGCCCGTCGACAAACCCGACGAGTACAACGCCCTGTTCGGCGACCTGATCGCGCTCGAGCAGTACCGACGAAGCCTGCTCGAGCAGGCGGTGGGCAGTACGACGGACGCGGAACTACCCGCGCTTTAGGTGGTCCCTCGGGACGAATACCGTCTGATCGTCGATCGGCTTCAACTGTTCCATCTTCGGTTCCGTGCTGAGCGACTCGGACAGCTTCTGACGGCCCGTCTGAATCACCTTCTTCGTGGCAGGGCTCGACGCCACAGCCTTCGCTCCGCGGCTGATCTGCTCGTACCGGCCGCGGCCGGCCTTCGTTCCGAGCACGTACCCGGCGGCGATACCCACCAGCATCCGCATCATCGTGTTTCGGTCCTCCCGATAGACTTCGATCCCTTCCATCCTGCCTGACAGCGAAGCGACATGGCGATTTGGTGGTGGGCCGGTGCCATGCGCTAGAGTCTGATCTCGGTTCACCGCATTCCCCCATAGCTCAATTGGCAGAGCATTCGACTGTTAATCGAAGGGTTTCTGGTTCAAGTCCAGATGGGGGAGCACAAACACCACGTCAACGCCCTAGCCGACCTCCTCGGCTGGGGCGTTTTCCGTTCCACCCACCTTTAACCCACCCAAAACCGGCGAGAGCTGGTCCAGCACATGTCGCACATCGGGACCGATTGCGGCCCTCTGGATGTAGTGCCTGCGGGTGACTTCGGTGCCCGCGTGGCCGAGCTGAGCCGATGCCGTCTCGATGTCCATGGACCGCTCCACCGCCGTGGCGACAGTTTTGCGGAACACCCGCGTCGTCACCCAGGAGAACGTCTCTCCTCTCGCCGCCCGCACCTGGCGCCCCACGTTGTTCACCGACCGAGCACCGCCCGTGCGGGAGGGAAACAGGAGGTGATTGTCGTCGGTGGGGAGGTCTCGGGCGATCTGCCGAGCGATGGCCGCCGCGGTGAAGCGGGGGATCTTCTTCGTCGAATGCGAGGAGGACGTCTTCGGGAACGGCTGCCGGGTGTTGCCGACGATAGTGCCGGCGATCGTCACCGTGGGCGGGTCGGACTCGAGGTCCACGTCCTTGTCGATTCGCAGTGCCAGGATCTCCCCGATTCGCGCACCCGTCCCGAGGAGGGTGTCGAACAATTCGGGCATGTCCACCGCCCTCGGTGGTCCCATGTCGTTGCCCCCGGCCCACGCGGCCACGACGAGCCTCAGTGCCGCGATCTCGTCGATGGTCAACGGTCTCACCACCTTCCGCGGTTCTGCGCGGGATACGGTTTCTCTGACGGGGTTGTGGTCGACGGCGTCGTACCGTGCGGCAAGAGTGAACATGCCAGTGAGGGCAGCCCTGCACCGCTTCGCCACCGCCGGCGTCTTATTGGTGCGCAGGAATCGGTCGAGAACGCCCACCGTCGCTTCCCTGATCCGCACCTCACCCAACGCGGGGATGATGTGCGCCCGCAACGCGGAGCGGTACTGGTCGATGGACTGGCTGACCAACTCGTCGGAGGATTCCAAACTCACGATCCACGCGTCCGCGAGGTCCGCCAGGCGTGTCTCTCGGTTGATCACATCACCCCGTCCGGCCGCCGCACGATCACGCAGGGCTTCGACCAAGGCGCGTTCCGCCCCTGCCCCCGTCTTCCCAAAGCGTTCCACGACGCGGGTGATCCCGTCGTGGTCCCGGTACTTCGCTCGCGCGCGCCATCGGCCGGGGGAGACTTCGGTGCGTTTGATCGACCCCCAGGAGCCGAGGGGTAACGGTGGCCTAGGCAACGCGTGCTCGTCGCGCAGCAGCCCGACCATCCCGGATGCGGCGCAGGCGGTTCACCAGAACCGGTTCCGCCGCAAGGGCTTCGGGTTCGTCCAACAACCGGTTCAGTAGAACGTAATACCGGGTGGGTGATAGGTCGAACTCGTCTCGTATTGCCTCCTCCTTGCTCCCGGCGTGGCGGTAGTACCGCTTCTCGAAGTCGAGAAGCATGCGTTCGATCGGGGTCATGGTTGCCTCCTGGCGAGTTCGGTGTCGATGTGGGCGCGCTCATCCTCGGTGAGGTTGCGGACGCGGGTGACGAGGGTGGGTAGGTCCACCCACAGTTCTTCAGCGGATTCGTCGTCCACCCGGTAGCGGTTCCAGGCAAGGACGTCGATCAGAGCGTCGAGGTCCACCAGACGGCGGGCGGTGACCCGATCGACGATAGTTTCCTCGCGCCGCGCCAACCGTGGTTCGTCCGGCACCGGGCCGCGCTCGAGATGCACGATCTCGTGCGTGAGGGTGCAGCGTCGTTCTCGCTGGTTCGACGTGCCATTGACAGTGATGCCGTCGCCGGTCCACCTGCCGAGACACCCCGAGTTATGAGTGTGAGGGAACGTCACCTCCACCGCGGGGTGCGCTTCGCGGAGATGCCGCCAGGGGTGCCATCTGGTCATGAATTGGGACCATACGGTCCGCTACCGACAGATACCTGTGCGAGACAACGACTTACATTGCTGTCATTCGCAGGTCAGGCGCCGCCGTCGGGCGCTTCACCCTGGGCTTCGTCCTCCGGCTGCGGCTCGTTCTTCAGTTCCCACTCGCGCTGAGTGATGCCTTTGCGGGCGGCGAGTTCGTACGCCTCGTCAACGCTGGAAACTGGATCACGCGGAGTCGCGTCTACATCCTTGCCGCGGCCAGCGGCACCCGTTGTTGTGGTTCGATCAACCCGAGCCGTTCGAGTAGCAACCTCATCTGCCGGCGTCTCCTGCGGGCTCTCAGCTTCATCTTCATCTCCTGTGGTCGGTGTTCGCATTGATCGGATCTGGGGTGGAAAGTCCTGCGGGTCGGGGAAGATCCCGTCCTGCGGGAGGGGATTTGGCCGAGGCGCACCTGCTGGCATGTCTTCAATCTCGGTTTCGTTTCGCACGCCAAGGTCATAGAGCTGTTGATCGACGCGGGCTTCAAGCTCGGTGACTAGTTCACTGACTTCTAACTGCTCTGGCCGAGGTAGCCAGTCGATGCGGGCGTGGAGCATTCTGAGTTCGTCGTCCTCCACGAACCGTGTCAGTACCGACAACTCCTCAGATGTGAAGTCGGCCTTGTTCTTATAGAGCTTGTTTCGTGCGGCAACCATCAACTGCCGATCCGCCGTACTCATCGGCAACTGGGTTCCTTTGTGCCCAATCGGCGGAACGCCCAGCGCCCTGTCCAGTCCACTGAGGACTGGAGCGTTGGGAGCGTTGCGAGGCAATACCGGCGCGTCGACCAGTACTGCGGCGGATAGGTCAGCGCCTTCGAGCAACTCTTCCAGTGCACCAACCTTCCACCCAAGTGCTGCCTCAACCTTGGTGCGACTCACTGCCTGCGGCCACCTAGATCCAGTCTCTAAACCCCGCAGAGTCTTCGGGTCTACCGACGCGTTGCTTGCCAACTGGGCTTGCCCGATACCGCGAGCTAGCCGAGCTTTGACAACGATCGCGCCGACCTCCTCATGTGTTCTCGCCATGGAAGAAATCATTCAGGTAACTAGAGGGAACTTCAACCGTGACGGAACTGCGAGTTCCCCCAGTCTGAGTGGGAAAACAGCAGCGTAACTACACGGATGTTGTTCCCGTCTGACCTGCGGGAACGATCTTTCTTCCGCTGTGTTCCCTCAGTATCCCTTGCGTTGTTCCCTATCTTCCCCTACAGTCTGAAATGTGAAAGCGGATGCTCAGGGAAGGCGAGGGAAGCAAGAGGCTTCGAGCCCATTCCCCGCAGAGGATTGGGTGCGCGTCGGACGCACCGTGCGAACGATTCGGGAGCTTCGAGGCTTCACCCCGGATCAATTCGCCAACGAGATCGGCATCTCACGCCCGTATCTGGCGAACATCGAAGCCGGCCGGAAGAAGCTCACCAACGTCTTGCTGGCACGCATTGCCAGCACGTTGCGCATCGAGCAAATCGCCATCATGCGACCAGAGGTAGCGACCGCTGCGGCCTGACATAGAAGAAGCCGCCCCGCGGTAACGGGACGGCTTCGAGACAACCAATCACTCACGAAAGGAAAGTCATGACGGATCTTACCCCGCTCGTCACACACGGCGACGATGGCGAGCCGACTACGACGTCGCTCATCATTGCCCGAGAGACTGACAACCAGCACAAGAATGTGCTCGGCCTTGTCCGTGCCCACATCTCGGACTTCGAGGAGTTCGGAAGGGTCGCGTTTCAAACGCAACCCTTGGCGACGGCCGGAGGAACGCAGAACGCAGTAACCGCGGTCCTCAACGAGCCGCAGTCGACACTCCTGATGACCTACCTTCGCAACAGCGACGTCGTCCGTGAATTCAAGAAGCGGCTTGTGCACGCGTTCGTAGAACTTCGACGGGAAAACGTCTCGGCGCCAGAGGTAGAGCCGCGACTCGGCGATCTTCTCGACGAACTCGAAGACTCCAACGGACGCACAGCCCAAGCAATTCAGATTGCCCGCGAGGAGCGTGCCCGCGCCGACAAGGCCGAGGCTTACCTCGAAGCCGCACAGAAGCACCGCGCCGCCATCGAAGGTGGAGACGGCATTCACCTCACCGACTTCGGTAAGAAGTACTTCTCCGAGACGCCCGCTCGCGAGTTCGACCGCCACCTCTACGAACGCGGGTGGCTGATCAATCAGCGCCTCACCCGCGAACGCCCAGACGGTTCGATCCGTGACGGAGTCGATCACCGGAAGCCGACAGCCAAGGGTCGACCGTTCATCTACGACCACGACCAAGGCAACTTTGGCGGTAAGCGCCGGTTCCAGCCTCGTGTCCGCCCGCAGAAGGAAATCGATCTGCGGGATGCTCTCGCCGCTGAGGGGTTGCCAGTGAACACCCACAGCACCGGTCTGGTCCTGATTACCCGGAGCGATCTAAAGGAGCTTGGCGCATGAACAACCTGCCCTTGCTCGACCACGAACGCCCGATAACCGTTGTTCGCGAGGGCGATTCGATCGTTGTCGTCAACGACCGGACAGTGCTCGACGAATTGACGACCATCGAACCACTAGATGAGCGATCCGATTTCTGTGTCGCTATCCCCGTCCGTTCAGTCATTACCGCCGGTGCTGGCCCGTCTGTCGAGATAGGTCCTTTTTCCTTGGACTCAGCGGACGTGATCAAGCTTCACAACGCGCTGGTCGACCACATCAACTCGTTCCCTACTCAGTACAAGATGCGAGGCACAGCATGAAGAAATTCATCGAAAACAAATACAGCCTCGATGATGGGGGCGGCCTGTCGTTCAAGCACTTCGAAGCCAGTGACCGCATCGAAGTTCAGGTGCGAGGTTCGGATGGTCACGTCGCTCTTGTGATGTCCCGCGCAGAAGCAGTGATGCTTGCCAAGGCGTTACTGGACTGCGCCTGCCCGAGTGAGAGCGACTTCTGGGACGACGACGAGACCCCGGCCTACGACGACGAACCGAGCGCTGACGCAACAGTGTTCAGTCTCACTGGTTATCGGATCGCACCTGACGGAAGTGGTGCCGCATGAGCACCACCGCTCTCATCCTTCTCATGCTGTGGCCGATGTGGCTCGCAGTCGGGGCGCTCTGCCTCGGCATCATCATCCTCATCTGGGCGGTGATTGCACCATGAGCCGTCCGCATGTCATCTGGTTGTACCGCGACGACAAAGGCGAGTTTCGCTGGCGACGAGTCGCCGGCAACAACCGCAACGTCAACAGTGCTGGCGAGGGTTTCACCCGCAAGCAGGCCGCGCTGAAGAACATGCACACCGCCAACGCCGACTTCGAGGACTGCGTAATCCGCGACACCACCGGGCAGGCCGCACCGAAGTCTCGTGCTGCCGCAACGGATCTCACGAGGGAGCCGCTGCGATGACCACTAAGACGCCAATGAGCCTTGCCGAACTGCTCGAACTGCCGGTAGCGGTGGACCTCGTCACTGCATCCCGTGCTCTCGGTATCGCCACCACCACGGGCTATGACCTCGCTAAGCGGGGGGAGTACCCGGTGCGCCTGATTCGCATGGGTCACCGATTCACAGTGCCAACGTTCGAGATTCTGAAGGAACTGGGTGTGGATCGGGAGTACATCGCGGCGGCTCTCGATGCGCCGGTGAGTCGCCTACGCGAACAGAGAGCGTCGTGACCACTTCCCTCGATGACGTCCCCGTGCACTACATCCCCTGTGCCGACTGCGGACGCCCCCTCTTTCACCTCACCACCTGGTCGTGCAGCGGATGCCGGCCCAACCAACAGGATTCGAAATGAACGAAAGAATTGTGAAGACGCAGGCCGAGTTGGATCAGGCCGTTGCGGATGGTGTGGAGTGGATCGAGATCCGCTCGGAGCGTGGCGTATGGATCGACGTCACGGCGTACGACTCGGCCACGGTCAGGGCGTACGGCTCGGCCACGGTCACGGCGTACGACTCGGCCACGGTCAGGGCGACCGGCTCGGC
>NZ_JCAWAG010000001.1:359333-596775 GCF_059691855.1 Rhodococcus sp. 320_ES
GGCGACCGGCTCGGCCACGGTCAGGGCGTACGGCTCGGCCACGGTCACGGCGTACGACTCGGCCACGGTCAGGGCGACCAGTCACGTTGCGGTGCACCTGCAATCGGGCCGCGCACAGATCGAAGGCGGCGTCCTCATCGACCACCAGGCCATCGACCTCACCGACCCCGCGACGTGGTGCGAATACCACGGCGTCACTGTCAAAGACGGTGTCGCGCAGGTATTCAAAGCCGTCGACGACCAATGGACCACGTCCCGTGGTGTCGACTACAGCCCCGGCTCTACTCCGTCCGTCTCCGACGACGAATGGGATCCCACCGACTCCTGCGGCGGCGGACTGCATTTCGGACCCACCCCGTACCACGCGCTGGCTTACAACTACTCGGCAACCAGGTTCGTCCGTGTCGGTGTGTTGATCGCCGAGATGGCACCGATCACCGGGTCGACCGCGAAAACGAAGGCGAAACGGGTGGTGACTCCCGCTGTCGAAGTGGACGTGGACGGCGTCGAGATCACGGCGGAGGTGGCGGCGTGAGCACCCCCACAACACAGCTGATGGTCGACGGTGAACCCGTCGACACGTTCTCCCTGTACTCCTACGACCCTGTTCTCCGGTACCGGTTCAACATCAAAGGCAGTGATCGGTATGCCATCCGCACCGGGGATCAAGTGTTCGAGGAGAACCCTGATGTGGACCAGGAGTGGTTGGACGCCCTGATGTACGGGGGGATGACACAGGAGGAGTTGGAGTTCTCCGCATACGGGCGCAAGGCTGGCCCGCTCCCGTTCGTCATCTGCTGGCTTCTCGGTAGCGCCCTCGGTGCCATCGCCTACTTCTGGCTCGGTGGGTCATGAGCACCTATGGAACATGGGTCGAAGAGGCCAACTGCCGGGGCGTGGATCCCGAGTCGTTCTACCCGGCTGACACCGGTGGCGGAACCTCGACGTTGGTCGTCACCAAAGCCCGACGCATCTGCGCCGAATGCCCCGTCATCGCCCAGTGCGCCCGCCGCGCCCTCGCCAACAACGAACGCTACGGAGTGTGGGCCGGGGTCAATATGAGCACCCGCACCACCGCCACGTCCGCGTACCTGCAACGTCTCGCATCGGGGGTGGCGTCATGAAGCACACCCTTCGCAAGGATGTCGTGACGAAGTGGGGGACGTTCGCCCGCGGCCTCGACGTGCAGGTGGTGGAGCGGACGGACACGAAGTTCCGCATCGTGTTGTCGGACATCGTGATCCTGCGGTTGACGACGTGGGTTCCGCAGTCTGCTGTGTCGGCGGTGCCGGCATGAAGGAGCCGTATATTGGCCGCGCCCTGTCTCGCATTGGACGTGTCAGCCGAACCGAGATGGTGGACCTGACCGAATGCCGTGCACACCTGAACCAACTGCAATGCCTAGGCATGACGAGTTCGATGATCTCCCGCGCAGCAGGAACCTCCACGACGACGGTGCGGAACGTCATCAACGGTCAGCCCACCGCTGTCCCTCAGGTTGCCTCGGCGCTCCTGGCTGTGACGCCACGACCACACAAGCAACAAGCGTTGGTGTTGTCGTACAGCACCATCCGCCGCCTGCAGGGGCTGGCCGTGCAGGGGTGGTCTTTCGCCAAGGTCGGCGCCGAAGCGGGGATGGACTACCGCCAGCTTCACCACGTCACAGAGGGGACTCGGTGTGCGTGGTCGGTGTACCTGAGGGTTGCCGACGTGTACGAGCGCCTGTCCCACCTGGATGGTGGCAATGCCCGAACGAAGGCGTGGGCTGACCGCGAGGGTTTCGTGCACCCGATGTTGTGGGATGACATCGAGGATTACTGGGCTGAACCTGCTGCGCCGGAGTGTGATTCGCGGGGTTCGTTCGTGGCGGACTACGAACACTTCCGGGGTTTCGGGTGGTCGGATGCCGACATTGCGGTGAAGTTGGGGATGGAGCCGGCGTCGTTGCAGGTTCGGCTGCGCCGCATGGGGGTGGCGGCATGACCACAACGTCTCCAACGACTCGACGTGCAGTAGGAACCGTGGCTGCAGCAACGCTGATCGCGTCCGTGGTGGCCGCGAACTGGCTGACATCCACCTACGGATTCATCCCTGTGGGGTTCGGACTGTCCGCCACAGCAGGCACCGTCGCAGCAGGGTTCGCACTGGCCTCCCGTGATGCCACACAGGACGCTCTGGGTAAGCGGTGGATGCTCGCGGTCGTCGCTCTCGCAGCGGTCATCTCGTACCTCATCGCAGATCCGGTGATCGCCCTCGCGTCGGTGGTGGCGTTCGCGGTGGCGGAACTGCTTGACTTCGCCGTCTACACGCCCATTCGGGCGCGGTCCCGTCTCGGTGACAGACGTTGGGCGACAGCAGTTGCCGCATCCAGCGTGGTCGGAGGTCTCGCTGACACGGTCATCTTCCTCGGCATCGCATTTGGTTGGGCCGCTGTGCTACCCGCCTTGGCCGGTCAGATGCTCGGCAAGGCGTGGGCCACGATCCTGTACCTGCTCGTAGGTAAGGCGGTGGCGACGGTTGCTGTACTTCGCCAATCCCAGCAGCCAGAAGGTGCGTGACGCCATGACCGCAGGAATATTGGGGTACATCGACACCCCTGCCCAGGGTAACAAGCGGATGCAAGGAATCACTTGGTCAGCGGACAATGGCTGCTTCGGTAAGGGCTACCCCGGCGACGAGAAGTGGTTGGCCTGGCTGACGAAGCACTCGGTAGATGCCGCCTCGTGCGCCTTCGCTACTGCACCTGATGTTGTCGGTGACGCGGTTGCCACCCTCGCTCGGTCGGAGCCGTGGCTACCGAAGATCCGAGAGTTGGGCTACCCGGCCGCTCTGGTAGCGCAGGACGGTCTCGAAGACCTCGACATCCCGTGGGACTCGTTCGACGTGTTGTTCATCGGTGGGTCGACGGAGTGGAAGTTGGGCAAGGCCGCACGAGACATCGTCCGTGAAGCCAAGTCTCGCGGCAAGAAGATCCACATGGGCCGGGTCAATTCGCTTCGCCGCTACCGCTACGCCGAGTACATCGGATGCGACTCGGTCGACGGCACGTTCCTGGCATTCGGTCCGGACACGAACCTTCCGCGTCTGTTGCGGTGGGTTGCCGACGCCGACAACCTCACGCTCTTCGGCGGGGAGGCGGCGTGATCTACGACCCCATCACACCCCAGTGCAACTGCAACGCCCTCGTATGCGGTCCCGGCTCCGGTCACGAGGACTACTGCTTCACCGTCACCGGCATGACGGAGGACGAGATGGAACGCCGCACCGAACCACCCCCCGGACGCCCCTGTGGCGCCGGCACCTTCGGCCCTGACGGTCGATACGTGCAGTGCCACAACGACCGCGGGCATACCGACCCCCATTACTCCCTCCATCCCCGCTCTGCTGCGCAGGTGTGGGTGTGGAACATCGAACAGAAACGAGACATCGCATGAAGCAACGACTCGAAGACGTATTCCTGGACAGTTTCGAGTGGACCATGAACGCCAACAGTTTCTGGAGTGGGCAACTCCGAACCTTGATCTGGATGCTCGGAATGGTCACCGTCGTCCTCGGCCCCATCGCCCTGGTGTTATGGGCGTTCGGGTTCGACACCCTCGCCATCTCCCTGATGATCGGCGGGTGGTTCGGAGTGCTGGGAAGCCGCATCGCTACCGCGCTGATGGAGCGCTTCACTCGGCGGGGGTCGGACGCATGATCGACCTGGAGCAGGTGGTGACGGACCTCGCCGTCCTCGCCGTCATGAAGAAGAAGATCGCCGACCGTGAGTCGGAACTGAAATCCACCCTCACGGAGGGGTTGTCGCGGGGCACCGTCTACGCCTACGACGGACTCGGTTCCGACGACGAGAACAGCCTCGGCTACGCCACCGTCCCGAAAGCGACCCAGCCGAAACCGGTGGTGTCGATCGTGGACGAGTCGGTGGTGATCCCGTGGGCGCTGGACCAGTTCGGTGAGGAGATCATCACCACCCGCCTGACGGAGCAGGGCCGTAACTCGATCATAGAGGCGGCGAAGGCGGGGGCGGAGATCCCCGGTGTGACGGTGACAGTTCCGGAGAAGCGCCCGTCGTCCCCTCGGTTCACGCCGTCGAAGAATGTCGGTGAGTTGGTGCAAGGGATGGTGGACCGGGGCGCCCTGGACTTCCGTGCGGTGCTGGAACTTCCTGTGGGTGAAGACCAATGACGCTCACATTCACCCCTGCTACGAAGGAAGCGGCCAAGGCTCGTATTGCCCTCAGTGGCCCATCCGGTGCAGGCAAGACGTACACCGCCTTGATGCTCGCTCACGCTCTGTCGGAGAAGGTGGCGGTGATCGACACCGAGCGTGGATCCGCTTCGAAGTACGTGGGTTTGAACGGGTGGGCGTTCGACACCCTGCAACCTCAGTCGTACAGCCCCTTGTCCCTCGTGGACGCCCTCGGAGCTGCGGCGGGCGCCGAGTACGGGTGCGTCGTCGTGGACTCGCTCTCGCACTACTGGGAGGGCACGGACGGGATGCTCGAACAGGTCGACCGGCGTGGGCGCAACGGCAACAACTTCGCCGGCTGGAAAGAGGCGCGGCCGGACGAACGCCGAATGGTGGACGCTCTCATCGGCTACCCCGGTCACGTCATCGTCACGATGCGGGCGAAGACCGAGTACGTCATCGAGGAGAACGAGCGCGGCAAGAAGGTTCCACGCAAGGTGGGACTGAAGCCGGTGCAGCGTGACGGGATCGAGTACGAGTTCGATTTGGTGGGCGACCTGGACCACGACAACACCCTTACTGTCTCGAAGTCCCGCATCCATACCTTAGCGAAAGCTGTTGTGCCGCTGCCGGGTGAGGACTTCGCCAAGGAGATCGAGGCGTGGCTGTCTGACGGTGAGCAGGTTCCGTCCGTTGCCGAGTACCGCGGTCGGGCATTGAAGCTCACCAACCCGGACGATCTGCGGGCGTTGTGGAACGAGGTCAAGGAGCACCGGTTGACCGGCGCTCCGACGATCGACAAGGACTCGAAGCCCACCGTCCTCGGCGACTTCATCGTTTCGCTGGCAAAGGGTGGAAGCCAACCGGAGGCGACTCATGAGTGACTACGAGGTCCGCATAGGTGACACGTTCGTCAACCTCACTGGAACCGTCGTCACCCTGTCTGGGTCGCTGCGTTTCAACGTCTCCGAAGGCGACGAGGAGATCCTGACAGGCGTCGTGCGGGCGATCGAGAACGCGACGACGAACGCGATGGTCGCAGCCGGGGGTGATGCGGCATGAGCGAGCACGTTCCGTTCACTCCCGTCCAGTCCGAGGTCAACGTCCTCGCTGCGGTCAACGACATCGGCAAGTCTGTCGGCCCCCGAGGTGACGCCTACGAGGCGTACGAGATGGCGCTGATGGAGTACGAGCTGGCGTTCGACAAAGCCTACGAGGACGCAGAGGGTGCGCAGGCGGGCCGCAAGTACAAGGCCGGTATCGCCACCGAGGCATTGAAGCGGGACATGGTGATCAAGAAGATCGCTCACAAGCGCGCCGAGATGTGGGGCAAGGCGTTGGAGCAGAGGCTCACCGGTTATCAGTCGGTGGGTAAATCTGTGAACGGTGCCTACTCCGCTGCGGGGACGTGGGAGCGATGACGATGCGACGGCATTACACCGCGGCATATCGGGCCAAGAATGGCAACGTCATTCCTGTTGGTACCGACAACATCAAACCCGAGTACGTCACCGACGCCCTCCTCGACTGGCGGCGCGACGATCCGGACGGCACGTACTTCATCGCGTACCGCGACGTACCCGACTGGACGCCAATGCCTGTCGCCGAAGTTGCCTCAATGGATCTCCCGCTGTACGAGCACGAACTGTTCAGCAGTGGGCCGAAGGACGGGGAGTGCCGCTGCCGATGCGGTGAGGCGTTCGGTAGTCCTGACGAACTCGCTGCACATGTCGCGTCGGTTCCGCGTGAGGTGTGGTCGTGAAGCGGGGAACTCCGATAGCCCGGAAGCCGATGCGCCGATCCCGCACCGCCAACGGTGCATTCGATCAGGCGACGAAGGAACTGGCGAACCAACGGGCGGGTGGGGTGTGCGAGGTCTGCGGCATCGGACCTGTGGAGCAGCACCACCACAGACTCCCCCGGCGCATGGGCGGCAGCAGAAGCCCGCAGGTGTCGTCGGTGGCGAATTGCTGTGTCGCGTGCAGGCCATGTCACGAGGCGATAGAGAGCAACCGAATATGGGCGGTGAAGCACGGCTACCTGATCGAGGGCAGCTGGGCGCCAACGGATGTGGCGATGAGTGTCGGTGGCCGCCGACTTCTTCTGACCGATGACGGTCGATACGAACAACTTCCGAAAGAGGCGTGAGGGAAACAATGACGATAACAGTTGTCCGCCCGCGAGTGGGCGATGTCATTAAGTACAAGTCAGAACGCGAAAGCAGGCATTGTCGCGAACAAGTCGCAATCCTCTGTGAGTACCGAGATGGAACACAGTACTGGCGCGACACCTTCTGGGGTATCCAGTCGCAAGACGATCACATCCTTACCCAAGACGAAATCGCGACTGCTGAGCACGTGTTCAATATTAACGATTGCGACGAACTTGATCGTTACGCACCGGGGAGTCCGATCTCGTGGGCGAAGTACGCCCCGAGGGATCGTTATTCGATTCCGTCGCAGCACGGCTTGCAGCACCGATGGTTCGTTCGGAAAGGCGCACAACCAGATCATGAAACGCAAATAGAGAACGCTCGGCGTGAACTCGACGACCGGATTCGAGAGGCAGAGTCTGCATCCCGGCGAGTCGAGTGGGCGCGCGAAGACCTGGACCGAGTGATTCGGGGAGAGCGATGAGCACTGGACTGGAGAGCGCCCGCTACAGGGCGGGCCACTTCCCGCATCACGAGGTGTTGGAGCGGGGGATAGCTGCTGCTGTGCACGAGGTGGACGAGTGGCGGCATCGGGCGGAGGTGGCGGAGTCGGCGTTGGCGCTGCTGTCGAAGGCGGCGATGCCGGACCTGGGGATGCAGAACATGACCGACCGGGAAGTGGTCGACGGGCTGGCTGACGCGTTGTCGGCTTACTACTCGACGGGGCAATCCCCACTCATCGCGGCCCGCACCGCCATCGACTACCTCCAGAGCATTGGGAAGCTGGACCGCTCCACCCGTGTCATCACCGGCGACACCCCCACGGTCACAGCGGCGTTGGATGCACTGCCGGTGGGGTCGATCATCACCTGCGACGAGGCGTACGACCCCAAGTATGACCAGACATTGCTGACGTACCAGAGGCTCTACTTGCAGCCTTGCCGGTGGTACGAGATCGGCGGTCAACAACCCGTGAAATCCGAACTCATCGCTCGCCACGAGGTTCCCATCACCGTTCTCCGTGAGGGGGTTCGGTCATGAGCGTCGATCGCATGAATACCCTCTATCACTGGTCACCTCGTGCACGACTGAATGGCATCAAGCGTCTTGGCTTGGTACCCGGTAAGCGCAACATCGAGGGTCCGACTTACCACGATCCCGACAACCCCAGTCGCGGCGAGTTCCGCCAGAGTGGCGTGTGCTTCTCGCCGGACCCCGCAACTGCGTGGGTGTACACGCACCGTGGGTGGGGATTGACCGGTGAGACATTCGATTTGTGGCTCGTCATACCGGTGGAATCGGATGTAGTGAAACGTCGCCGCGACAACGGTCGCGTCGTTGAGGTTCGTATTCACAACCGGATCCCCAAATCCCGCCTCGTGTGGATCGGGGAGCGCGTCGCATGAGCGTCGAACGGTTCAAGCTGCAGATGGACGCCATCACCATCGCCGGAGTCGGTGACCTGCCCGGTTACTGGATCAACGTCGCCGTCTACGACACCCTCCACGAAATGCGGCGGGGAATGGCGCGGCACGCAGGCAAGTCCATAGCCACGGTCGGTGATGTGGGTGGGTGTTTCACCTATCCGGCGTATCGCGGCGGCAGGTATCTCGGAGTGCTTCGACTGTCCCGTGAGTACCTGAACATGGAGACCGTCATACACGAGTGCATTCATGTTGGCGCACAGGTGGGTAGAGCATTCTTCGGCGTCAACGAGTTACGTCTCGGTGCGTCCTACAGCGGGTCACGAGAAGAGCTGCTGGCCTACACGTCGTCCATGCTGGCGGAAGCCCTCATTGTGCGGTTCGACTGCGCACCCATGCACGAGAAGGAGGCGTCGTGAAGACGCAGGTCTATACGCTCCGGGGCTTGTTCGAAAAGCGACCGGTCGACGACAGAGTTCCGAACATGTTGTCCAACTTGACCGGTGCGTTGGACCGCAACCGTTTCGATGTGCAGGAGTTCCCGGAGTGGCAGGCGGGGTTCGGTGACTACGACCGGGAACTAAACCGTGTGGCGTGGCTGCTGGCCGAGGCGGTACACAACCACGACGGGCCTGTGATCCTCGTTGGCTACTCAGGTGGTGCCGATGTGGTCCACGCAGCCTGCCCGCGTATGTCGTTCCAGGATCAGCAGAAGGTCGTGCGGACTGTGCTGTGTGCCGATCCCTCGATGCCCCTTCCCGGTTCGACGTACACCGATCTGAAGATCGACCGCATTCACGGTTCCACTCGTCCGGCCGCATGGGGGATTGCGGAGTCGAACCCGATCGGCTTGGGCCTGAACATGCCCGCCGGTGTCGACTACGTGTGCGATGCGGGTGACCCGATCTGCTTCACCCCGGACGGCTCTCCTCTGCGGTCTCTGGCGGCGTTCCTGACGTCGGTGGGTCCGGATGTGGGGATGCCGTTGCGGATGCGGGTGAAGTTGGCTGCTGCTGCGGTGGGCCGGCGTTACGACCTGGGGGTGTACGGCGAAGCGGTTGCGTTGCTCCGGGCGTACAGCGGTAAACCGTCCGCTCACGTCGCGCCGTACCCGCCACTGCTCGCTGCGCTGGGGAAGCAGATCAACCGAGAGGTGGGTGCGGCATGAGCCTGATTCAGGTGGACAAGTTCACCCCTTCCAAGACGCCGTATGCGTTTGCACCGAAGACCTTTGACGGGCTGCGTGTCGATGCGCTATGGGCGTCACGTAAACGCGGCAGGACCGTCGTCACCTTAGGTAGCTACCGACTGTTCGTCATCCACACCGACCTGAACGAGAACCGCTACAGGCCGGGGTTGGACTCGGCTGACACCCGGTACGGCGGTGAGTGGAAGTTCTCATGGAACGGCGAGGTGCTTCTGGTCAACCCGACCTACCCCTTGCCTCCCGCTCGCGTTGCGTCGGTGTCGGAGAAGCTGGACGCCACCCTTCGAGGCTTCCCTGACGTCCCGCAGGACTGGGACGGTTGGTACTACCGGGAGAAGGCCGCGTCGTGACCCTGTGGGAGTGGGATCACCGCCACCGTCATCGCCGGGGTGATCGTCATTGCGTCTCTGGTGGTGCGGTGGGAGAGGCGGGACAAGGCGTTGTCGATGCCGGTGGGGTCTCCGGAGCGGCGGATGCTGGGTGGTGGTTGCGATGAGTGAGACTTCGGCAAACGGCCGCAGCGACAACACATTTCGTCAGCGTGGTGCAACAGGAAATGGCGACAACCGGGGTATGATACAAAGCGACCCCGCATCTTGGGCGCGCCAACGCCTAGCGGGGTCTGACCCACCCGTAACCGTAAGTGAAACAGGGAAGGCTGATGTGACTATAGCCAGTATAGGGCGATCCGCCGACATCGAACCTCGTGACGCGATGATCGGAAAGCTCGACTTCATCCGCGACCAATACGAATCGTCCCGGCTCAACCGGATCCGTTACATGGTGCAGGCCCGCCGCGACGTCGGGATGAGCTGCCACGAGATCGGCATCATCCTCGGCATCACCGAGAACGCGGTGCGACAAGCCATCCGGAAAGCGGACGGTCTCGACTGATGGCGCGGGATCATGCCAGGCTTCGCCTCGACATCTGGGGTGACGACGACTGGCGGAAGCTGACCCCACCTGCCCAACATCTTTACTTCGCCTTGTGGACCTCGCCCACCCTGACGTTCTGTGGGGTAGACGATTGGCGGCCAGGGAAGATCGCCGCACGATCCAAGGGCTGGGATGCCCACGCTGTGGAGATGGCCGGCGCCGAACTTTCCTCGGAACTGTTTCTTGTGATCGACGAGAACACCGAAGAAGTCCTTATCCGATCATGGATAAAGCACGACGGTCTATTCCGTGTGCCCAATATGGCGGTTTCGATGGCTAATGCCAGATCGTCCGCGGAATCACAAACAATTCGTGGAGTGATTGTTCATGAGGTATTGAAGCTGCGGGACAAAGAGCCTGAGTTGAGTGGATGGTCACGAGATGCGGTGGCGTCGATGTTGAAGCAGACACCCATCAACCCATCGGCTATCCCTTGCTTCAACCCCCGTTACAACCCCGCAGCTAACCCCGACTCTAACCCTTGGGTTAACCCCACCCTTAACCCCATGGCTAACCAGGGGCCTACTCCTTCTCCTGCTCCAACTCCTACTCCAACTACAAAAAGAGAGGCGCCGCAACGCGGCACCCGCCTCCCCGAAAACTGGATGCCGGACGCAGAGACCATCGCATGGGCGAAGTCTGAATACCCCAACGTCGATCTGAAAACCGCGCACGAATCGTTCACCAATCATTGGCTCTCGAAGTCAGGAAAAGACGCCACCAAAATTGATTGGAACAGGACGTGGCGAAATTGGATCATAAAAGAACCCTCGTTTACTGGGCCGAAGTCAAACAGTAAGCCCACTGCCGGAAACACCACAGCAGCAGTCGACGGATGGATGAACATCATGAACGACGACCACGAGCAAGGAGAACTCGGATGAGTGACAGCATGATCATTGCCCGAGACGTTCTCGCTCTCGCCAAGGCGATCGACCCCAAGATGCCGCAGCCCGACAAGGCCGTCCTGATGGGATGGGCCGCAACATTCGAGGGGCGCCGCGTATGGCACAAGGAAGCGCGTGATGCCGTCACCGACTTCTACGCCCAGCACCCGGATCGTCGGATCATGCCTGCCGACGTCATCGCGTACTGCAAGCGCCAGCCGATCTGGTCGTCAGCGGACCATGTGATCGAGTTTCTGTACTCATGGGCAGAGGAACCCATGTCGGAAGCAATCGCGGCGCAGACGGGCATACAGCCCCCGTTGCGCACCGATCTGGATCACCTGCCGTGGGCAGAGAGAAAGCCGCTACTCGTCGCAGACATAAAACGGTGGATCGCCGAGAACGAAAACCGTCTCATCGACGCCGCCATCACCCGGAAGTACCAACCGCCGGCGCTGACCGCATGAAGTCCTACGAGCGAGTCGTCAGCGCGTTCCGGGACAACGGACTGTTCGTGGACGACAAGGGACACAAGGCCATCTGCCAAGCGCCGAACCACAGCGCGGCCGACCGATCAATCCTGGTCACCTACACCGAAGGCCGGACCCTGATCTACTCGTACGCCTTCGAGAACACCGAGGACATCCTCACGCTCGTCGGGCTGCAACTGAGCGACTTGTTCGACTCACCCAAAGGAGTGACCTACCCGTATCCGGATGGTCGGGTGGTGTCTCGCACCACGACGAAGAAGTTCTCTCAATCCGGAAACACCAAGGGCGACCAGCTCTACCGAGCCGACCGACTCTCGGAGGCCAACACCGTTTTCATGGTCGAGGGCGAGCAGGATGTTCATGCTCTAGAGGCTGAGGGCGTGGCTGCTACCTGCACGGCCATGGGCGCAGGGAAGGCGCACCTGTTCGACCTCACGCCCTTGTACGGCAAGTCGGTTGTGGTGGTTCGCGATATGGATGCACCAGGCGAGGCGCACGCACGGCAGGTGTTGGAACTTCTCTCGCCGCACGCCGATGTGACCGTGGTCGAACCCAAACATGGAAAGGATGCCGCCGACCACATTGCGGCGGGATTCACGGCTCAGGAGTTTCTGTCTGCCAAAGGGTTCGAGAAGGATCTGCTATTCGCATCCCTGCGCCGAGTCATGGATCAGTCAGCGGATCGACCGTTCGAGGACGTCCTCGGAGCGGTGCATCGCAAACTGGACGCGCTAGTCCCGAAGACCACGGACAAGCTGCACAAGTTCGGCGACCTGGTGGACGAGTGGTGGGACTGGATCGATGTCCCAAAAGACAAGATCCGCACAATCGGAACGCCGTGGGCGGAACTCGACGATGCGTTGGCGGGTGGGCTGCAGCCGGGTCGGTCCTACCTCATCGCAGGACGGCCAGGGTCGGGTAAATCCTTGGGCTTGACGAACGTGGCCGCGTACGCCGCCGAGCGTGGAAACAAGGGTGTGCTGTTTTCGGTCGAAATGGGCCGCATGGAAATCACGTCGCGGATCCTTGCGGCCGGCGCACATGCCGAGTACGGGCAGATCACTCGCCGGAGCATGGACGACTTCAACCGTGGGCGCGTCACCGCATATGCGAGCGATGTGCAGGAGATGCCGTTGTGGGTGTCGGATCAGGCAACCGTCACGATCGAAACCGTCCGAGCGCAGGCCCGTTCTCTCAAGTCCAAAGAAGGCTTGGACTTCGTTGCCGTGGACTATGCCCAGCTATTGAAGGCGTCGGACTCGAAGGCGACTCGTGAGCGTCAGATCGCGGCCATTTCCTGGGGCCTCAAAACAATGTCTCGAGAACTTGACGTTGCAGTGGTCACCGCGTGCCAGTTGAACCGTGGGCCTACGAAGGACAATCGTGCGCCCACCATCGCCGAGCTGCGCGAGTCCGGATCGCTGGAACAGGATGCGGACGTCGTGATCCTGCTGCACCACGAGCAACGCGAAGGTGTTGGCACCGGGGAAGTTCAGATGATCATCGGCAAGAACAGAACGGGTCCGCTGACGACGATGGCAATGCCGTGGCGCGGACATCAGGCTCGCATAGGGTAAAAATGGCCTCTGAACTGGTATTATATGAGCGAGGGCGCACGGTGGTGGAACACCGCACGCCCTCTGACCACCCAACTCGATTAGAGCGAGAGGGGGCCGCAGTGAATCCTATTTCACATGCTGTCTCGACGGAAACATGGTTGCCCGTAGTCGGCTACGAGGGGCGATACGCCGTCAGCAACATCGGACGAGTCAAGTCTTTGCGCTACGAGGAGAAGAACAGTCTCGGCCGCACGCGAATACTGACGGAGCGGTTGAGGAAACTCGTCGACGACGGGCATGGGTACGCGGTAGTCCGGCTGTATTCCAACAACACCGGCGAGAATGCGAAAGTCCACAGGCTCGTGGCGGAAGCGTTCCTCGGTCCATGCCCGGACGGTCTGGAAGTACGTCACCTCAATGGTGAGAAGCGGGACAACAGGGTCGCGAACCTGGCGTACGGAACGCACTCCGAGAACTGCCAAGACATCATCCGGCATGGGAACAGTTGGCAACTCAACCGCACACACTGCCCGCAGGGCCACGAGTACACGCCGGAGAACACCGGCCGTGGTGGCCGAACCGGGACCGCTAGAACGTGCCGAGCCTGCAAGGCAATCCGTTCGCGGGCTGCACGACGAGAGCGCAACCTCGAACGGAAGGCGTCATGAGCGACGAAGGAACGTCTCAACCGGAACGGATCCTGGACCTGGAACTACAGGTGGTCCTACTCCGCGGGTACGTCGAGAAGATGACCGAGAGCCTGGACTCGATGGAGAAGTGGCTCGATGCATCGGAGGATGACTAGTGGCGCGCAGCAGGGCATCCGCCAAGGCCGCCGGCTCATCGTTCGAACGTCTCGTGGCTGACGGTTTGGCGAAGGCGTTGGACGACGACCGCATCGACCGGATGCCCCGCAGAGGGTCGAAAGACCGTGGCGACGTCATGGGCGTTCGGTGTCACGGGCAGCGCGTGGCAATCGAATGCAAGGACGCAGCACGCCTCGACCTCCCCGGCTGGACGAGAGAAGCTGCGGTCGAAGCGGGGAACGGGGACGCCCTCGTGGGTGTGGTGGTGCACAAGCGTCGGGGGACGAGAGATCCGCTGGAGCAGTGGGTGTCGATGACGGTGGCGGACTTCGTCGCCCTCATCTCCGGGCAACGAGCAGAGGACGCAGCATGAGCGGCGACAGCACTGTTGGCGAAGCGAACGAGACGCAACGCCGCATCGACCAGTACGAAGACCTTTGTGACCGAGGAGCTTTGCCAGCCGGTCACACGTACGGGTTCTACGAGGACGAGAGCGAGTTCACTCACTATTGCGAGTGCGGTAAGTGGTTGGAGCCGAGTTACTACGAGATGTGGGATCACATCAATTCCGTGCTGAAGGGCGGCGCAGCATGACATCCCCTTCCCCTGTGGACATCTGCTCCTGCGGCCACATCTCCACCTTCCACCCTCCTGTCCCCTCCATCGACGGGGGTATGCCGTGTCCGTGCAGTGTGGAGTGGTGTGGGTGCCGGCGGTTCGTGTCGATGCCCTACAAAGCCTGGAAGGCCAGCGCATGAGCGACAAAGCGTGGGGCGAGTTCCCGCCCTCCAACGAAACGGCATTCGAGTTGTACGACACTGTGACCGCGTTCCGGAACTTCATCCGAACCGGATCCCCAGACAGTGACGCCCAGATATTCATGGCGATGCCGTACCAGGAATTATTCTCCGGCCTGCCGCAGGAGCCGTGGGTTCGACCGACCGACGAACAACTCCGCACCCACCTCCTGAAGTCCTGGGACACCGAAGCTGTCGATGCGTACTTCACCCGCCGCGCACAGCAGGAAGCCGACCGTCTCGCCCGTGAGGCATGGGAAGCATCCCTCCGTGGCCGTATCACCCTCCGCTACCGCTCGATCCGTCGTGAGGCATCGGAGCGGGTTCGGGGTGCGTGGGATGTCCTGCGCCACGGCGTGAGGGAGGAATGGGATGAGTGACGATCCGACCGACGCGATCATGCAGATCATGTCGTGGACGAACTGGTCCACCGATGAAACAGGGTGGGATGTGCTGGCACGGCAACTGACCGGCGCTCCCATGCCTACATTCGACGAGGTTGCAGAACGTCGTAGACAGGCACGTTCGTGACCTCCCCTGACTTCCCTATGGGCCGGGAGTGCGATCTCGACGCTCTCGTGGAGTGGAGAACCCGTGAGTTCGACGCCCGGTTCAGGTGGGTCGTGGACTACCTCTGGGATCTCCTGGGCGTGCCTGTGCCGCCACGGGCCGAGATCGACGCGATTCTGGCCCCGTTGTCGACGCTGGAAACGGGCGTTGAGCAGGCACCGTGACGCGTCACAGTCTGATATAATCGCAAGTGGCAGAACAGGTTTGGGAAGGATGACATGGAGACCGTCGAACACGAATGCCGCAGGGGTCGCAAGTGTGCATCCCGACATCGTGGCAAGGACAACGAGTGGGTTCCCGCCGGCACCGACAAACCGTTCTCACTCTGCCCCGCCTGTGAGGACTGGGCGTTCGAGCGCATCTCCCTGCTTCACCAGGACTGGCGGAAACTGTGGGTCGCAGTGCTGGAGCAACGCACCGCAGCACCGACGCAGCGCGTGAACGGTACAGCGGAGAACTCCATCCCCATCCCTCTTGGTATCGACACGGTGATGTCTGCCATCGAGGACGTAACCCACCGCTGGACGCGCATCGTCACTCAGGGCGACGAGATCCCGTGGGGCCGCGAGGACGCGGTTCGTCATTGCGTGTCGATCCTGTACTCGCGCAAGGGCACGTTGGTCGACCTCCCCGCTCGGAGTGTGTGGGTGAACCGCCCGCACCCGATGGGCGGTGACGATCTGATGGAGGTCACCCGCGATGGTGTCGATGCGGTGTTGGAGTTGGCGCACCTGCACACGATGGCGAATGCGGTGCTGCAACTGGGGGATCAGCGTTCATGGCTGCCCGATCCCTGCCCCCACTGCGGCAAGCGGTCACTGACGCCGTCGAAGGATCAGGAGTACATCTCCTGCAAGGCGTGTCACATCACGTGGGACCGTGCACACTTTGCCCTCCTCGGTGACGTCCTGGACTTCGAGCGGCAGACGGTGAAGGCATGAGCACCGTCGATACTCTCGGTTACGCATTCAAGGCCATCGCTACGCGACCGTCCACAGGGGAGCGGTACGAGCCAGGTTGCTGGATGGGCTGTAGCCCGCACATCGAGATCGCGTGGGATCTATGGGCGCGAACCCGCATCATCTGCGATCATGGAACTTTCGAGGGAGTGTCCAGATTCCTGAACCTGCAGGAGTCTTTCGACGCCGCTATCGCGCAATTCAATGCGTTCGAGCACATCGCCCGTTGCTATCGGGACACCCCAGTGCCGACAGCGTGGACAAAAGACGGCACATGGTCGGAAGGCGACACCACCGAGTGCGACCTATGGGACAGCCACGACGGTCCGTGTGTCACACACGAGGACTACGACTTCGAAGATGAGGCACGTAAGGCGCGAATTGTCATGTGCACCATCTGTCGTCGGCAACTGGCGTTCCAAGACGACCCGCGTGCATGGGTTCACAAGGACGATCGGAGCGCGAGGTGTCAGGCATGAACGACCCGTGGCCTTTCCCTGCCGACACCAGTCTCGAGCGAGCACGCAAGATCGCGCAGTCCTACCGACAAGCGTTGCGCGCCGTCGATGTCGCTCTCTGTGACGACCGAGACGCCAGCGCCAAAGCAGTAGGGCAAGGGTGGGTCGTACCGAATCAGCAGACCTACGACTTGGACGAACTGGTCTCCGCTTCACGTATCGCAGAAATCCTCGGGGTGGATGCAAGAACGGTCAGACAATGGGCATCTCGCGGCCACATCGAACGCCTCCGAGCGGATGCGAAGCCGGTCTATCGGATCGGTGATGTCATCGACTATTGCGCGCAGACACGCCGTGAACGGTTGAATGGACGGGCGTCCGCGTGACGTGTCATACTTGGACCCGGCAGAGCCGTCTCTACTCACGGCCACCATTCCTCGAATCCCCTTTCTTCCCCTGCTGTAGCTGGGGACAGCCGACACCGTTCGGCAACTGTGCGCCTGGGCATCGCGGGTAAACCGGCCCACCTTCTTCTCGGTGTGGTGTGAACGTCGGGGTTCCAGTGTGTCTCGCCTCGCCAAAGCTCACCCCATGACGCTGCACTCATTTCGGCGAGGGTGTTGCTGCGCCACATCGAGACTCAACGCCGGCGCCTGCTTCTTCATCAGCTCTAAACCGCCGACAGCACCTTCGGGTTGCCTGACCAGCGAATTTCTTTTTGGTTCGCATCTGCTCTAAACCAGCTCTGAACCATCTTTAAACCAGGGAGACCGCATGTTGTTCGGTATCAGCTTCGACACCTACGCGACGGCCATCAAGTACCTCGCTGCCATCGCCGGCGCTCTGATCCCCCTGATCGGGCTGTTCTCGTGAGCGTCGAAGCCGACGCCCAGCGCCGCGCCATGGACGACGCACACGGCCCGTACTACGGCATGTACCTCGACGCCATGGAGAGCCGCACGTTCTACATGGACAGCCTGGCAACAGTGCTCGCTGTACCTGGTGTCGATGCCGCGATCAAGGCACACAAGGACGCTGCCTGATGCGCTCATGGTTGGCGGCAGTCCTGCGCACCACAGCGGATCACCTGGAGCCGCCGAAGCCCGCCGCTCATACTCAGTCCTGGTTCGGTCCGTTCGCAGCGTCCGACGCCGAGGCCGTACTCAAGCGGCAGCAGCAACACCAATCCCTCACCTTCTCCCGCCGCTGATCCGATGGGTATCGCTGAAGCAATCGCGCTGACGTTGCTCGCTCACCTGGTGGGCGACTACCTGATTCAATCGCACTGGATGGCAACGGAGAAGACGAAGCACTGGTGGCCCGCCATCGCACACGCCGTCACGTACGGCATCCCGTTCCTGTTCATCACCCAATCCCCGCTCGCCCTCGCGGTGATCGTGGGAACACACGCGGTGATCGACCGCCACAGGCTTGCGCGTCATGTGGTGTGGTTCAAGAACCTCGCAGCACCCAAGGCGTTCCGGTCCGGACATACGGCCACCGGATACCCGGAGGACACCCCGCCGTGGTTGGCCTTCTGGTTGCTGATTCTCGCGGACAACATCCTGCACATGATCATCAACGTCGCCGCTGTGGTCTGGTTGTAACCCCATGCGTACGTTGGTGTCCCGCTTCGACTACGACACCCGCATCACCCTTCTCCTCCGCTGGCTTCTGTACCGCCTGACACAGGACGCGAGACTGCGGTGATGACCTTGGGCGACCTCATCACCGACGCCTACCAGCGTCTCCTCGGTGCCCGTGAGCGCGGGGACGACGTGGAGGCAGCGGTGGTGGAGGACCGGCTGAACGCCATGCTGGAGCGAGTGCCGAGGCCGGCGAGGTTCTGATGCCGCGAACCAAGATGCGCGTGTGCGCCGAACCCGGCTGCCCCGCAATCCAACCCACCTCCCGATGCCAGACACACACACAGCAGAGGGACGCGCACTACCGCGTTACCACACCCACCAAGATCCACGAGCCGGCAGACCGGGCACGCAGACGCACAGCAGTACAAGCACACAGGGCCGAGCACGGCGAGTGGTGCCCCGGATGGCAACGACCCTCACACACCCTCACCCTTCGAGACGGAGGGTTGACCGCAGACCACGTGCACGAGATCGCCCAGGGCGGCTCACCCATAGGGGAACTGACCGTGATGTGCCGCAGTTGCAACAGCCGCAAGGCCAACACCACACGCCCCTGACCTGCGCAAACACCCCATGCGACAGGGGATATAGCACTAACCCTTAACCCCCTGACCTGCGGAAACGTGGGGTGGGGGGAGAGCCCCAACCGACCCGAACGGCGTTTGGCCTCGGGTAAGGCGGATTTTGCTCCGTACGAGTCTGGGGCAGACCGAACATCGACTGAATGATTCTGAGGCGGGAGGTGAGCACTGAGATGGCAGGAAACGAGAGTGGAGACGCCGCAGTGGATCGCCTCTGGCGCCGGGTCGACAAGACTGAGACCTGCTGGAACTGGACAGGGCATATTTCCGGCGGTTACGGACGCATTCGAGTCAACGGACCCAGGGTTCAGGCTCATCGGTTTTCGTACGAGTTGGCGATGGGCAAGATCCCAGACGGGTTGTTCCTTGATCACCTTTGTAGAAATCAGCGATGCGTGCGGCCTAGTCACCTTGAGCCGGTGACGCCGCGGGAAAATTCACTGCGTGGCGTCGGGCCGATTGCAGATCAGGCGCGTCAGACCCATTGCAAGAATGGGCATCTGCTCGGAGGGGAAAACCTTCGACTTCGGGGCAACAAGCGTGAGTGCAGGACGTGCTCGATAGTCGCACGTCGAGAGTGGCGCATTGCCAATCGTGAGCGCATCAACGAACAGAAGCGCGTTTGGTACGCGCTGTCGAAGGTTGGGTGATCACAATCGCAGGAAACGGCCCCCCACCCAAGGATCCATCCACTCGCGCTCGCCGGAACACGACTTCGACGAAGGCCACTCTGCGCGTTGTCCCCGATCTGCCGGTGCCTGATCTGCCGGAGTCGGTGGAGGGGTGGCATTCGATGACCCGCAAGTGGTGGGCTGATGTGTGGTCTTCCCCGATGGCTCCGGAGTTCGATGCGTCGGATTCGCATGGGTTGTTCGCGCTGGCGGTTCTGACGAATGATTTCTGGTTGGCGGAGTCCGCGTCGGACCGAATGAAGTTGGCGGCGGAGTTGCGTCAGCAGTCGCAGCGGTTCGGGTTGTCGCCGATCGACCGTCGTCGGTTGCAGTGGGAGATCGAGCGGACCGAGGAAGCTCGGGACAAGGGGCAGAAGCGTCGTGCTGCTGCGCCGGCGAAGCCTCGTGGGTCTTCGGATCCGCGGTCTTCTCTGTCTGGTGCGTAGATGTCGGTTCTGATGGTTCCGCCGCCTGATGCGGAGCCGTGGCCGACGTTGGGTCCGCAGGTGTGTGACCTGTTGGAGGAGCGCGCCGTTCATGGTCCTGGTGACCTGAAGGGTAAGCCGTACCGGTTGGACGATGACAAGCGTGCGTTCATCTACCGGGCGTACGAGGTGTTCCCTCGTGGTCATGTTCGTGCCGGCAAGCGCCGGTTCAAGAGGTTCGGGTTGTCGCTCCGCAAGGGGACGGCGAAGACGGAACTTGCTGCGGCCATTGCGTTCGGTGAGTTGCATCCGGATTCTCCTGTGCGCACCGATGGGTGGCGCAAGGAGCAGGGTGCGTGGGTTCCCGTTGGGCGGCCGGTGACGGATCCGTACATCCCGATGGTGGCGTACACCGAGGAGCAGACGGAAGACCTGGCGTACGCGGCGTTGTACATCATGTGCAGCGAAGGCCCGGACGCCGACTTGTTCGACATCGGCTTGGACCGCATTCTCCGCTTGGACGAGCGTGGTCGGGCCGATGGCAAAGCGGTTGCACTGGCGTCCTCGCCCGATTCACGTGACGGTGCGCGTACGACGTTCCAGCACTTCGACGAGACGCACCGTTTCACGCTGAATCGTCTTGTGGAAGCGCACGAGACGATGCTGCAGAACATCCCGAAGCGCATGATGGCCGATGCGTGGTCGTTGGAGACCACCACGACGTACACCCCCGGCGAGGGGAGTGTCGCGCAGGGCACGCACGAGGATGCGGAGCAGATCGCGGCGAAGAAGATCGAGGATCCGACGTTCTTCTTCTTCCACCGTGACGCAGCTACATCGGACGACGAGAACTTGGACGAGCCGGACCAGTTGGCCGCGGCGATCCGGGAAGCGTCGGGTCCGTCCGTTGCGCAGTGGGAGGACTTCGAGGGTCAGGTCGAGTCGATCGCCTCGCTGTACCACCAGGCGAAGCGGCGTGGGAATGCGTCGTATTTCGAGCGGGTGTGGTTGAACCGCCGAGTGCAGGGCGGCAACAAGGCGTTCGACGCTTCCCGGTGGGCGGAGTTGAAGCGGGATCGGGTTCCGCTCAAAGGGTGCGCGATCACTCTCGGGTTGGACGGGTCGAAGTGGAACGACACCACGGCCATTGTCGCGACCGAAGTGTTGTCGGGGTGGCAGTGGGTCGCGGGGTTCTGGGATCCACGCGAACTGCAGTCCGGCGAAGTTCCCACCGACGAGGTGGAAGCCGCCGTGGACTTGTTGGCCGCCGAGTATCAATTGATGCGCCTCTACGGCGACCCTGCCCAGGGATTCGATGTGGTGATGGCCCGCCTGGCGTCGAAGCACGGTCCGAAGAAGATCATCGAGTTCTACACCGACTCCCGCGGGCTGCGGAAGACGGCGTTCGCTGCCCGGTCGTATTCCACGGCAATGCGATCCGGCGAAGTGACCCACGCAGACGACGAAGTGTTCGACCAACATATCGGCTCGTCGCACAAACGACTGTTGAAGATGCTCGACGACGAAGGCCAGCCGTTGTGGTTGATCGAGAAGGAGCGGCGTGACTCGCCGTTCAAGATCGACTGCGCCATGGCCGGCACGTTGTCGTGGGAGGCGCGGATGGACGCGCTGACCGACCCTGTTCCACAACCGAAACCGCCGTCCAAGGTGATCGTGTTCCGATGATGAGAGGTGGTGGGTGTGGCCGAGCTCGATGACGACCAGAAGGCCATCTTCACTGCCCTGTCGGACGAATTGACCGCCGCTCAGCCGCAATTCGACCTGATGGATGCGTACTACGACGGTATGCAGCGCCTGGAGCAGTTGGGGTTGGCGATCCCTCCGGAGTTGCTGAAGTTCACGGTGATCGTGAACTGGCCGCGCCTCGCTGTCGACGGTGTGAACGAGCGCCTGGAACAGAAGGGGTTCCGACTTCCGGGCTCAGACTCGGGTGCGGATGATCTATGGACGATGTGGAACCGCGCCCGCATGGGCGATCAGGGGATGCTCTCGCGCCTGGATTACCTGATCTACGGCCGCACGTACAAGTGTGTGGGGTCGAACGAGGACGATCCGGAGACTCCCATCGTGACGGTGGAGTCTCCGCGCAACGTCATCACCAAACGCAACGCACGCACGGGCCTCGTGGAGGCCGGTGTGCGGTTGTACGACGTGGTGAACGGCCAACCCACCGCGGCAACGCTTTATCTGCCGAACGAGACGGTCTATCTGACGTCGAACGGTGGCAGTTTTGAAATCGACACGGACACCGAACCCGATGTGCACAACCTCGGTGTGGTGCCGGTGATCCCGACGTTCCGCCGCCGGCGCACTCAGATTCCCGCGAACCGGTTGCTGCAGGGCGTGTCTGCGATGGCGGACGTGATCCCCATTGCCGATTCCGCCGCTCGGGTCATCACCAACGCTCAGGTTGCCCAGGAAACTCACGCGGTGCCGCAACGGTACGCGCTGGGTGTCTCGCAGGGCGATTTCGCGGACCAAGAAGGCAACGCACTCCCGGTGTGGGAGGCGTACTTCGGTTCCGTGTGGGCGTTGACGAACGAGGACGCCAAGGTGGGGAACTTGTCGTCGTCGGACATGCAGAACTTCGAGCGGATGGTGGAGCTGTACGCCCGCCTCGCCTCCGGTGTCTCAGGTCTTCCCCCGAACTACTTCGGACTGTCCGCCGACGACGCTGCGTCCGCCGATGCAATCCGTGCTCGCGAGGCCCGGTTGGTGAAGACCTCCGAGTTGGATCAGCAGGCCCTCGGGTATTCCGACGCGGAGACGGTTCGGGTGATGCTGAAGTTCCGCGACGGCGCCGATGCTGACCGTTTGGACGGTCTCGAAACGCTGTGGGTGGATGCGGCTACTCCGACGATCGCTCAGCGCACCGATGCGGTGGTGAAGCTCTACACCGCAACCGATGGGCAGGGTCGCCCACTTCTGCCGGCCGAGGCCGCGTGGGAGGAGTTGGGTAAGTCTCCCACCGAGATTGCTCGACTGAAAGCGATGCGTCTCGAGGAGTCGCAGGACCCGCAGTTGGAACGCCTTATCTCCGCACCGAACAGCTAAGCCGTGCCGCTGCCGAGTTCGGCTCTGGATTACTGGGACGAGCAACGCCAGGTGTCGGCGCGGACGTTGGCTATCGCCAAACGTCTGTGGTTGCGCATGGGTGGCAGTTTCGATGCCGCGTGGGACCAGATCGCCCCGGTGCTCGTAGCGTCGGTGGAGAAGGGGCAGTTGGCGTCCGCCGAGTTGGCCTCCGACTTCGTCCCGGAAGTTCTGGACGCTCAGGGTATCGACGTTCCCGCCGATGCGGATCCGATTCCCCAATCGGTCGTCGGTGTCACCGGCGGCGGTGTTCCTTTGGAGGAGGCGCTGTATGCCTCGGTGATCGGCGCCAAGCAGGCGGTGAAGGATGGTTCGACCACTGTCGCTGCGTTGCAGACCGGCGGATCAGTGCTGCAGATGTTGGTATCCACGGCGCTGTCCGACTCCGGTCGCGCTGTCGAATCGCTTGGTGTGGCAACACGTCCCAGCGTGGGGTATGTGCGCATGCTCGAAGGTGAATCGTGCTCCCGCTGCATCATCCTGGCGGGCCGGTTCTACCGCTGGTCGGCGGGATTCAAACGCCACCCTCGGTGCGACTGCCGCCACATCCCCGCCACGGAGAAGGTGGCGAACAAACTCACCATCGACCCCGACAAATACTTCCGGTCGTTGTCGAAGGCGGAGCAGGACGCACGCTTTGGCGCTGCGAACGCGCAGGCCATCCGCGACGGCGCGGACATGGGCCAGGTCGTGAACGCCCAGAAGGGCATGCAACAGGCTCAGGTGTACGGCCGGAACTTGAAGATCACCACCGAGGGGGTCACGAAACGTGGCGTGGCCGGCAAGGTCATCCGCGCTCGTGGCCGTGACCCGAGAACCACTCCGCGGTTGATGCCGTCGACCATCTACGACATTGCCGAGGACCGCGCCGACGCATTGAGGTTGTTGCGCGCCAATGGGTACGTGGTGAACCGCAACGGTGTTCCGACGTCGGGCCGTGGTTCGCGCACTGGTTTGGCGGATCTGGACCGCGGTGTGGTGGATCTGGATCGAATCGTCGTACGACCACCCGTGGTCCCGGCGGCTCCGCGACGAGTCCCCCCAGTTCCGTCTCGTCCGGCGGTCGCCGGTGTGACAACGGAGTCGGTTGCGGTGCTGCGGCGCAGTCAGGTCCGCGACATCGAAGCGGCTCTCACACGGGCTGCACGGGACGCGGGTAGGACACCGGACGAACTGGTAGCCCAGTCGCACGAAGCGTTGTCGGTGTTCGCTCAGGACAAGCGGGTTGCGGTCAACATGAAGGAAGACGGCTTGTTGTCCTTCCTCCGCGACGGCTACTACCGCAACCGTTTCGAGACGGGCGTTTCCGGTGGTTCCAATGATGCTGCGTTGCGCTCGCAGTACGAGCAGGCGTGGTTCGGCACCGACTCGAAGCCTCCGACATACGGGTATCTTCGGTCGCCGGACGATCGACCGTCCGCAGCCGATGCCTACGGCAAGTTCGCCCTGGTGCTGAAGGACTCGCCGAATGGTGAGGGAATCTCGGTGTCGACCGGAGACTCGTTGGGCCGTTCGGAATCGACCATACCCGCACCGCTGGACGATCTCGGTCGGTTCACCGGCGATCCATCTCAGGCCGCACAGTTCTCCACGGCGCAGGAGTACGCGGATGCGTTGAACGGTCCGCTGTACCGCCGTAACTACGTGGAGGCGCAGATTCACCGCCGAGTGTCCGTGGACGACGTCGCCGAAGTGGTGTTGCGAGAGAGCCCGTCTCCCGCTGTTCGTGACGCGCTGACGCAGGCGGGGCTTCCGTTCCGAGTGGCGAGGGTGAACCGGTGAACGTACCTGTGACGCACGTGCTCGACACCGGTTACGACGCACACGAGTTCAGCCCTGGCGTGCTCATCGTCGACGGTCTCGGCGCCCACCTGGTGTCGTCGCTGAAGTTGTCCGGCGTCGGTGTCGTCGCGGTGCATACGTCCGCCGAGTTCGATGCGTCCGCGCTGGATCGGCAGTTGGCTCGCGAGTTGACCGATGCCGTCGCTGCTCGCGCCCGCCGCAACCCCTGACGGGGTTCCACAGTTTCCTCGCCGCAAGGGCTGGGATTTCACCTCTCGCAAGGAGAGACGCATGTCCGAGAAGACCCTGGTCGACCACCCGGCAATCGTGTGGAACGCCCAACCGCTGCAACAGCACTACGCAGAAGCCGACGCAGCGGACGAACCCGACGACTCCGACGAGTCGACCGACGAGGAAGGTTCGGAATCCGTCGACGATTCCGAAGACGAATCCGGCGACGATGACGACGAGGACAAAGAACTCGGCCCCAAAGGCGAGAAAGCCCTCGCAGCCATCAAGGAGAAGCACAAGGCGGAGCGCGGCAAACGCCTCGCCGCGGAGCGCCGCATCCGTGAACTGGAGTCCGAGAAGGAGTCCGGTGGCGACGAGGCCGCGCAGGAACGTCAGCGGATCGAGGAGGAAGCCACCGCAAAAGCCAACACCCGCATCATCAAGGCGGAGTTGAAGGCAGCGGCGGCGGGGAAGCTCCTCGACCCCAGTGACGCGGTGGTGTTCATCACCGATCTCGACCAGTTCGACGTCGACGACGACGGGGACGTAGACCCCGAAGCGTTCGTCGAGGCGATCAACGATCTCATCTCCCGTAAGCCCCATCTTGCCGCGCAAAGCGGCGACACCAAGAAGACCCCCAAGCCTGACCGCTCGCAAGGAGCTGGAGGCAAGGGAATGTCCAGTGCGGAGCAGCAATTCGCTCACGCGCTGGGTCCCCTCCTGTAATCCCATGCGAAACGAAAGGTGAACCACCGTGGTTCAGAAAGACATCCGCCGGGATACCTCCGGCGTCATCCTCCCCAAGACGGTTTCTTCGGAAATCTGGCAGGCCACCATTCAGCAGTCCGTCGTGCAGCAGCTCGCACGACAGATCACCCTCCCCGGCGGCGGCATGGACGTGCCGATCATCACCGGCGACCCGGTGGCCGCGTGGACCGCTGAGACCGAAGAGAAGCCGGTCAGCCGGTCGACGTTCGGATCGAAGAACATCAAGGGTTACACCCTCGCTGTGATCGAGCCGTTCTCGAACCAATTCCGCCGCGACATCCCCGCCCTGTACAACGCCCTCGTCAGCCGCCTTCCCGGCGCCCTGGCGAAGACGTTCGACATGACGGCCCTCGGCTTCGCAGCGTCTCCCGGATCGGGTTTCGACACCCTCGCCGGCGCTCCGACCGCGTCGATCAACACCAACGTCTACGACGGCTTCCTCGCCGGCCTCGGACTCGTTGCTGCTCAAGGCGCCGACGTCACGGCGTGGGCACTGTCCGGCCAGGGTGAGATCGCAGCACTGGGATCGAAGGACACCCAGGGTCGCCCGATCTTCATCGACAACGTCACCACGCAGGGGTCGGTGGGCAACATCCTCGCCCGTCCCGCGTTCAAGTCGCCGTACGTCTACAAGGCCGGCGCCACAGGCGTTGCCGCGACTCTCGGGTTCGGTGGCGACTGGAACTCCGCAGTGTGGGGTTACGTCGAGGGCATCAAGATCGACATCTCCGATCAGGCCACCCTCAACGACGGCGGCACCGCACTGAACCTGTGGCAGCGCAACATGTTCGCTGTCCGCGCAGAGGTCGAGGTCGGGTTCGCCGTCCGCGACGTCAACCGCTTCGTCCGCCTCACGGGCGCCACCCCGGCCTGATGGCAACGCTGAGGTTGCCGTACGGCGGCGGCCCCGTCGAGGTCGCAGACGCCGACGCGGACATGTTCATCGGCCTCGGATACGTCCGGGTGTCCGACGAGCCCGCCCGCGCACCGTCGAAGACGGAACCGACCCCTCCGCCGCAGGGCGGTCCGGGTTCGGGGGTGAAGGCGTGGCAGAAGTACGCGCTGGATCTCGGGTTGGCGTGGGCCGAGGATTCCGAAGTCACTCGCGACGAGTTCATCGAACGCATCGAAAAGGCCGGTCACCCGGTCTAGGAGGTTCCGGTGGCGCTTCCTTTCATCACAGTCTCGGACTACACATCCTTCACAGGGGAGACCCTGACGGAGGACGAGCAGAAGCAGGTCGAGTCGATCATCCGTATCGCCTCCGCCCGCCTCCGCGGTGTCATTCCGGGGTTGGAAGCTCGGGTGATCTCCAATTCGATCGACCACGATCTGATCGTCGGTGTGATGGTGGAAGCTGTTGCGGCGGCGTTCGACACGATGCGTGTGGGCATTCGGGTGAAGTCGGTGCAGTACCCGGAGTGGTCGACGGAGTACACACCGTCGACGTTGTCCGGGTTGGTGTCGTTCACACCCGAACAGATCGCGCTTCTGACCCCTGCGGTGGAGACCAATGCGTTCTCCATCCGGCTCGGGTTGACGTGAGATTCCCCGAGAAGTGGACGGTACGGGAGCCAGGCCCCGCCACCGTCGACCCGTCGACAGGTAATCGCCGCAACGGCGCTCCTGTGTTGTCGCAGCGTCGGGGGTTGCTGCAGCAGCGGCAACTGTCCGCGTCCAGTGTCGACGCCGGCAACAACGAATTGCCCAACGGCACCGTTGTCTCCACGTTCGATCTTCTGCTCGACGTCGGCCCTGAGCCGTCCTCGCGTGCCGTCCTCGTGGACGCCGCGGGGGAGACATACCAAGTGGTGGGTGCCAGCCGCACCCGCAAACCCGCTGTGGGCGTTCGTAAGCCCGCATACGTCGCCGTGGTGGTACGGCGCTCATCTGATCTGAAAGAGGTGTAGCCGTGGCTATTGTCACGTTCACAGTCGACGGCGTGGAGCATTTCGCCGACGAAGATTCCCGTGCCTACGAGTTGTACAAGCGCGGCATCGACGGCGGAGCCGAGTTGGAGCAGAAGGTCACTGAGACCACTCCTGCTGTGTCGGCGAAGCCGGATGCGAAGGCACCGTTCGTCTCTGCGAAGCCCAAGTCCGAGGACTGACATGGCTCGGGTCACGATCTACGGCGCGCAACTCCGCAGGGAGGGGATGGAGAACTCTCTGTCCGGGCGCAAGCGCATCGCCGACGAGATCGTGTCTCGGTTCCAGTCGACCGCCCGAGTCAGAACGGGACGTTTCCGTGCCGGCGCACGGGCGGTGACGGAGGGTGACCGGGTGTTCGTGGAGAACACCGACCCGAACGCCTTCTACAAGGAGTACGGGACGTCACGCACTCGGGCTCAGGCCGACATGACGAACGCTGCTCGCCAGTACGGCAAGTACAGCGGGTTTCAGCCGAGAGGTAGGAGAGGGTGACGTCGTTCACCCCATTCGCCCCCGGCGCAATCAGGGCATTTCTCATATCACTTCCGGAATTCACTGGCTACCTGCCCGCGGCATCGCTGACCACCAGGGATGTACCGGAGAAGATCACCGGTCCGTACGGAACCCTCTCCGCCCCGTCGAACTACGGGGAAGATCCCATGCTTCGGCGGCCCATGGTGCAACTCGACGTGTGGGTTCCGAAGTTGGAAATTCTCGGTGGCGACACCGATCCGGAGGAGTTGGCGTGGAACATCGCCGACCTCGCCGGTCGGTTGGTTCACAAGGCGAAGATCCAGAACTTCCGCAACGCCTCGTGGCGTGCGGACTGGATCGACGGTCCGATCACGGACGTCGACACCGAACGGGGAGTGGACAATCCACTGTTTCGCGCCCTCGTTCGGTGGGACGTGAAGATGGTCGTCCGCTGACGCTTGCGCGTCCACAGTTGTCCCGCCCTGGGTGCTTGCCTGGCACGTCCAGGGCGGGACTCACCAAAACGCTCACGACCGTGAGCCACCCTCAGGAGGATATTTCGTGAGCACATTCGCAAATCCGGAGAAGGCGTATGTCTGGCAGGACGGTGACGCATTCCGCGCCCCCGCCGGCACCGGCATCCCCACCGCACCGTTCGGCACCACTGTCGCTTCCACCGTCCCCTCGGCGGTGACGTGGGATGCGTTCGGCGGCATCGAGGCAGGGTTCGAGCAGAACCCGTCGCAGGACAAGAAGGAACTTCCGATCTGGAACTGGCGCAAGTCGGCGTACAAGTACGCCAGTTCGCCCCGTTCGGACCGGTTGAAGCTCAAGCCGGTCGACTACTCGAAGGCCACCGTCACCACGATGCTGCAGGGCGGCACCATCTCCGAGACCACCACAGGTTCCGGGGTGTGGAAGTGGACGGTCGGTGACTCCGAGGAGTTCGCGATCCTGCTTCGTCTCGAGGACGACACCGACAAGCACGCGCTGTACTGCTCGCGTGTCACCCTGTTCACCCCGCCGCCGCGGTCGCTCGGTGGAGACAAGATCGACGGTTTCGACATGGAACTGCTGTGCCTCGCACCGGTGGTGCCGCTGTCGAACACCAACCCGCTCGCCCCCTGATCCGAGAGAAGACCATGCCAGGCACCCCGCGTAAGACAGCAGCGAAGAAGGCGGCTCCCCGTCCGGCTCCGAAGGCTCCGGAGCCGGCGGGGAACCCCAACGCCATCGACCTCCTGACGGTCCTCGGCACCCAAGCGCAGGAACCGGTTCCGGTAACTCTGCTCGGTGTCGACGCCGATGTGAGGCGTGAATTTCTCGGTGAGGAAGTGGTGTTGTTCTCGGCGTTACTGCGGGAGAACAAGACGTTCGATGCGGTGAAGATGTTGTGCGCGTCGAACGGCGACGAGTTGGCAGAGAAGATCGGCTCCTTGTCGGTCGAGGCGGCGATCAAGGTAGTGAATTACCTTGCCAAGTTGTCGACGATCACCGAGGGGGAACCGTTGGCGCTCTTTCCTGCCTCCTGACCGAGGGTGGTTGGAGCGCAACGTACGCGAACTTTCGGCGGTACTACCAGATGGACCTCCGTGAGGCCCTGAAACTACCCGCACGAGACGCAGCGGCACTCGCTCGTTCTGTGCAGCAATGGACCGCGCAATCTGCCCGTGATTCCGAGAACTTGGCGATGCTCGTCGACCGCGACGACTACTGGCTGAACTCCGAGTATCGGTCGTGGGTCACGGACCCGGAAGATCCGGACGTCAAGGCCGCTCAGGCCGAGGCGAAGAAGCACAAGCCGAGCGAATCCCCGATCCTTCCTCCGATCGCCCAGCGTGACCCGGAGTTGGCGGAGGCATTGACCGCGGCGTATTTCGAGAAGTTGGCGAAGAACGCACCCAAGCCTGCCGAGAAGCCCCGCCTGGCCGACTTGATCGGCCGGTGGCAGATAGCGGACTAGGGCGCCTGGTCCGGGCAGTACGACCCGATAGCGGAACCGACAACCAGCTCCGCGTCCGGTGTTGCCCACGGTCCGCCGGTGGTGACGGAAACCTGCCGTTCGACGGAACTTCCTTCGGTGAGCGATGTGCAGATGTCACGTCCCACCGTTCGTGTTCCAGCAGCGTTCGGGATGGTCACCTGCAAATTCTGTAGTGCATTGGTGAACAACTCGTCCGGCGGCGTATTCGGCCGCGACTCCCTCGACTTCGATACCGACGCCACCCCTTTGTCCACCCCTGTTTCGGGTGCCGGGGATGAGCAGGCGACGGCACATGCGGTCAGCGCGCACACGGCGGCGATCTTCTTCATCGCCCCATCGTCGCAGATCACTCATGGCATCAACCCCTATTTCTTCGGCAGGAGGTGACCTCGTTGGCAGGTGGACGCATCGACATCGAGGTTGCGGCCGATCTCCGTGGGTTCGAGCGGCAGGTTCGTGACGGCGTCAACAACGCCGGCGGTTTGTTCGACGGGCTGTCCGGGAAGTTGGCCGGCCTCGCTGTCGCTGCTGGTGCGGCGTTCTCGTTCAAGTCGGTCATCGACACCGGTAACGAGTTCACTCGCACGCTCAATTCGTTGTCGGGTGTCACTCAGGCCACTGCGGCGCAGATGGATGTGCTCAAGGCCAAGGCGATGGAACTCGGCAACGATGTCGACCTGTCCGCCACCTCCGCAAACGACGCTGCCGCCGCAATGCTGGAGTTGTCCAAGGGCGGCTTCTCCGTCGATCAGTCGATGCAGGCCGCCAAGGGCACGTTGCAGTTGGCGGCGGCTGCGCAGATCGATGCCGCGCAGGCGGCGACGATTCAGTCTCAGGCGTTGCAGGCGTTCGGTCTGCAGGCGGACTATGCGGCTACGGCGTCGGATGTTCTCGCGAACGCGGCCAATGCGTCGTCGGCTGAGATCACCGACATTGCAGCGGGTCTCGCTCAGTCTGGTGCGGTAGCGAACCAGTTCGGTTTGTCGATCGAGGACACGTCCGCGACTCTTGGCCTGTTGGCGAACGCCGGTATCACCGGTAGTGACGCCGGCACGCTACTGAAGTCCACTCTGTTGTCACTCACGGACACCAGCAAGCCGGCGCAGGCTGCGATGGAAACTCTCGGCCTGACGGTGTACGACGCGCAGGGCAATTTCGTCGGCATGGAGTCGCTGATCGGGCAACTTCAGACGGCGTCTCAGGATCTCACCCCCGAGTTGTATCAGCAGGCCACCGCTACCCTCCTCGGGTCGGACGCGATGCGTCTCGGTGGTGTTGCTGCGGAGCAAGGTGCCGCGGGATACAACGCGATGCGTGAAGCGGTGAGCCGCCAGGGTGCCGCTGCAGAACTCGCCGCCGCTCAGAACCAGGGCTTGCCTGGTGTCTTCGAGCGCGTCGAGAACACTGCGGAACGGTTCAAGCTGCAGCTCTACGACCTCATCGACGGTCCGCTGACAGCGCTGGGTACGTCTGCGGTGAACCTCGCCGATGGTGCACTGGACCGCCTGGACGACGCGATGAACACCCCCACGGGTGCGATCGCCCAACTCGGCGCCGCAGCATCAGGTTTGGCGCTGCGGGACTTCCCGATGCTGGAATCGGCGTGGGGCAACCTCGTCGGCTCCGGTGTGAAGCTCGGCGACATTGCCCGGTCTGCCGGTGAGGGTCTGGTCAGTCTCGCGCAGGGCGCGATGACGTCCGGCGGGCTGCTGGACACGCTGCAGGCGGCAGGGCAGGGCGCTGCCGCGGGACTGTCCGGGACGTTGAGCATCGTTCAGCCTCTCGCCGCCGGTCTCGCATCACTGGCTGGGCTGTTCGGGTCGCTTCCTGGCCCCATTCAGACTGCTGTGACAGCCCTTGTGGCGCTGCGGATCGCACAGTCGGTGTTCTCCACCCAGATCGCCAACGCCAGAGGGACGCTTACAAACTACGGGTCAGCGATCCGATCCTTCGCCACGGCCAACGGCGCCGCTGTCACCACCACCCAACGCCTCGGCGGTGCCGCCCAGCAGGGTTCGGTACAGATGGGCCGGTTCGGTTCGGCTATTGCCGTACTCGGGCAGCAATCACCTGGCCTGGCTCGCATTCAGTCGTCGTTCGTCGGGGCCGCATCGTCAGCCGCGCTGGCTGGTTCCTCCCTCGCCCGTACGCAGGGTGCGATTGCCGCCTCGGGGACTGCGGTTCGTGTCGCGGCCGGTGGTTTGATGTCCGCCCTCGGCGGTCCGTTCGGCATTGCCATTGCCGGTGCTGTTGCTGCGCTGTCGCTGTACGCGGCGGAGCAGCGAAAGGTAGCGCAGCGCAACAAGGAACTCGAAGCCAACGCCAAGGATCTCGGCAAGGCGCTGAACGACTCCAACGGTGAGTTGACCAACGCCACGCAGAAAGCCGCCGCTCTCGCGTTGGAGCAGTCGAAGATGGCCGGCACCGGACAGTCGGTGCTGAAGTACCTCGACTCCGTGGGCATCTCGGGCGCGAAGGCCGCTGCGGGACTTGCCGGTTCGAACGAGGCCCTACGGGCGAACCTGTCGATTCTGAAAGAGAATGCGGACGCCGAAGCTGCCGCGAACAAAGAGAACATCCAGAACTCGCTGAACCCGGTGACCGGTTTCAAGGATCTGTTCAACATCGGCGGGTTCTCGGACAAGTCGAAGCAGGCGCAGAACGCCTACAACGACTACAAGAAGCTCGCAGACGCAGCAGTCGAACAGGCCGACGCCATCCGCCGGGTCAATCAATCCGCAGGCAACGTCGATGCTTCTGGTACCGCTACCGCCCTCGGCACGATGCGCAAGACGATGCAGGAGTTTGCGGACTCCTCCGGTAACGCGGCATCGAAGATCGACATTCTCAACGGTGGTCTCGCAGCACTTCGTGGCGATCAGTTATCGACGGAGGATGCGCAGCAGCGGGTCAACGACTCCATCCGCAGCTTCGCCGCGGCACTGCCCGAGGGTGGCGCAGCAGCTATCGCGGCGTCGGGTCAGATAGACACCACCACCGAAGCAGGATCACGCCTCTACGACGCGATGAAGGGTGTGCAGCAGGCGTTCGACTCCGCCGGCACTGCCGCATTCCAGTCCGCGATCAGCCAGGGGCAGTCGCAGGCGCAAGCCGCCGCCGCCGCTCAGGCCGCGGGGCAGCAGGTTCGGGACTCGTTCGTCGCGCAAGCGCAGGCCGCTGGTCTCACGTTGCAGCAGGCGAACGCACTGGCTGACACGTACCGCCTGTTCCCGACCGACCTGAAAACGAACATCACCGTCGATGTGAATCAGGCCATCTTGGACGCGCAGTCGTTGAAGACGGCCATCGACGACGCCACTCGCGACCGCTACACCAAGGTCACGATCGCGCAGAACACGGTCATCGACACCCCCAATGGACCTCGGTCGATCGCACAGAACCCCGGCCAGTTCGCGGAAGGTGGAGAGGCGACCGGCGGCACGCCGGGCGTGGATTCGATTCCCGCGCTTCTGATGCCGGGTGAGCACGTCTTCACCACCTCGGATGTGCAGAAGGCCGGTGGGCAGGCCGCGATGTACCGCCTGCGTGAGGCCATCCAGTCTGGTCGTGCGCGGAAGTTCGCTGACGGCGGCGCTGTGGACGGTCTGGACAACATGGTCGACTTCGCCCGCTCCACCGCCGGCCGCGGCTACGTGTGGGGCGACTGGGACTGCTCGATGTACATGTCGCAGATCGCCGCCGCGGGTATGGGCCGCGAACTCGGCAGGCTGTGGACGACGTACTCCATCCTCGGCGGATCCCTTGCGGGAATGCAGCCCGGAGGAAGCGAGGGACACTTTCGCATCGGTGTCTCTCAGGAGCATATGGCCGGAACCCTGTTCCTGAAGGACGGTTCGCGGGTCAACGTCGAGAACGGTGGCAGCAATGACGGTTCCACCTATGGCGCCGGTGCTGCTGGCTACGACGACGCGCAGTTCGGAACCCAGTTCCACCTCCCGGACGCTGCTTTGTCACCGCAGATGCAGATGGCTGCCGGTGTCACCTCCGCCGGCACGACGCTGCCGACGTGGACGCAGAAGCAGCAGTTGGACCTCGACGAGTCCGTTCTGCGGGTGCAGAAGGCGATCGAGGCGAAGGACAAGGTCTACGCCGACGAGAAGAAGACGGCCAACGATCGGGCCTTGGCGGACAACAAGGTTGCGCAGGCACAGGCCGAGGCGGACCGGTTGGCGAAAGCCAAGTCCGACACCGACGCGGGACTGGACCCCAAGACGGGGTTGCCGTACGAGGAGAAGACGAAGAAGTCCGACACGTCCACCGACCTGCCGTCTTCACCGTCGTCCTCTTCTGCCTCCACACCGGCATCGGGTGGTTCCGTACAGGAACGACTGAAGAAGTTCGGCTCCGACGTGTCGGGGATCTTCGTCGATGCTCTGTTCGAGCAGTTGCCGTTCGGCATCGGTCAATCTCGTTGGCTCACTACCGACTTTTCTCTGCCTGCGGCTGGTACTCCGATGACGCTGGCGGAACCGCCGAAGTCGTTCTCGGAATCCGAGGTGAACAACCAACTCCCTGTCACCCCCGGCACTCCGGGGTGGGAACAGAAGTTGTTCAGCATCGACCCGGAGTGGATGTCGAAGGTCGGTCAGGGGCTACTGAACAGCCTTGGCGTCAACCCGACCGTGAACCTGCGTGACACCGGTGGTCGGTTGCCGCACAACAGCCTCGCTCTGAACCTGTCGGGTCAGGACGAGTGGGTGACCACCAAGGCGCAGCGGGATCAGCAGATGCGTGATCTCGCCGCAGCCCGTTCGGGAAATCAGGCGAGGAGTCAGGCGCCACTGGATCTGTCGGGCCTGGACAGCCGTATCAGCGAGTTGGTTGGCGCTGCCCGACAGCCGCAGGTGGTCATTCAGACCGACTCGATTCAACAGGGAATGCGGGAGATGCGCAGTGAGCAGAACATGAACTCCCTCTCATTCAGGCGGCGTGGCTGATGGCGGGGTTCGTCACCCAAGTCGAACTCGAAGGCGTCAACGGCAAGTTCGTCACCCTCAGCGGCGAGGGGTCGGATGACTCCGCAACTTACCTCGCCACGGGCATGACGGGGTTCATGGACGTTCCGGTCACTGTTCTGCGTGGATCGCATGCCTTCCAAGAAGGGTCGACGTACTTCGGGAAGCGGTTCCCGGAGCGGTTGTTGGAGTTCGGTGTCGTCATCGACAACAGCAACGGCTCGTCGTGGATGGAGAACGACTCGGAGTTCCGCAAGATGTGGGACGTCGATCGGGACTGCAAGTTGTGGATCGAGACGGAAACATCTCGGCGCTACTTGAAGATTCGGCCGGCGGAAGAGTTTCGGTTCGAGTTGGAGTACGACCCGAACCAGACGCAGATCGAGACGGTCAAACTCAAATGCGTTGCCATGGATCCGTGGTGGTACGAGGACGAGTACACCGACGTCTTCACTTCCACCGAGAACACGATGGACGGACACTTTCAGTCCGGCACCGTGACCATGGTCAACCCGTGTGACCGCGAGGTCTGGCCGCGGTGGAGCCTCCCCGACCCTTCCGTGCCGAGACTCCCTGATTACTCGTGGGGTGACAAGCGGCGCAACGGGTGGCAGAACGGCGTGTACCTCGACAACGCCACGAACTTCGCCACCAGGCAGATCGTCATGCCGGAAATCCTCGCACCGCCTGCGGGTCAACCGCAGTCCTACTACGGGGTGCAGGTGAACACCCGGCCGGATGCGCTACGTGGGGGGTTCCCGTCGCGGGACCAAACGTACGGGCAGCGAATGAAGATGGTGCGCTTTCTGTACCCGATTCCGCCGTACACCGCACCAGTGGAACTCCCGGTTGGAATTTCGAAAGCCGCTGTAGGTGCGCGGATTCAATTGCTCATGCCTCGCCCGTGGTCTCGGCCATGGGGTCTCGAATGAATCAGGACGGAGGGTAGATGACAAGTCCGACTATCGACGTCGATCTCGTCGAGTTCAACCGGCAGATCGAAGAGATGCTTCGTGAAGAAGCTGAACGCCGCAATTACCCGCCCGATGTCGAACTGTACGACGGCGACTGGAACTCGGTCGGCGTTGCGGGTCAGATCATCTCGGCGGACTTCAAGTGGGTCGACAACGAAACCGGCACAGCGGTGTTGGAGATGCCACTCGACTACTACCTGTCCGAGTGGGCGATCAACGTCGATGCCCGTTCCACCTCTGACGTCCATGTGCGGATGGAGAAGGACGGCGCCCGCTGGACCGGTAAGATGGACGAACTGAAGATCATCAAGGAAGACACCGGACGCCGTCTCGTCCGCCTCCTTTTCAAGCATGATTTCCAGCAAATCAAGCACATGGTGGTTTATCCGAACCCCTTTGCCTGGGGCCCTGCCTGAAAAGGTGGGGCCCCAGGCAAAGAGCCTGAATTCTTACCCCCTGAAGTGCAATTTCCGCGTTTATGGTTATGTTTCGGAAGAGCGCGTTGGGCTCTCAAAACAACGCTGCTTTGTACGATTATGCGGCTAGAAAGTTCCCTCTGGACCCTCCCGGATAACCCCCTGGATCGGACGCAGTGGAACAACTTCAACCAGTCGACCTGGTGGAACGTCGTCGCCCCCGACTCGACACCGGACAACAGCCTCCCCGCGATCGTGCATTCGCGGATGAAGTCGATGTTCGACACGTCGAAGAAGATCGTCGCGGACGGGCAACTGTCGTGGACATGCCGGCGTTACCTTCCCGGTGATCCTCCTCCGTGGCCCGGTGCGAACCTGCGTTACGGCTGCCTTGTGTGGGATCTGGTCGACAAGTCGTCGTTCGCCACAGGTACGGCGTTCCGCGGCAACGTGTTCAGCGGATTCTTCAAGGAACTACTGAACATCCACGGTGACGGCATCACCGAAACCGTGGAGCAGGTCGACGACCCCAACGTCCCCGGTATCTACCCGGTTCCGGAGTACCGCGGCACCACCCCGTCCGCTCCCGGTTGTGTGTTCTGGGAGTCGGAGATGTCCGGCATTCAGTCGTCGGAGTTTTCCATCAAGCCCGCAGGGGCAGTGGGGAGTGTGGCCGGCGGCCACTCGATGCCTGGTGTGAACGAACTCATCTCTGCCGCAGTGCAGATGGTCGGTGACCTCACCGCCATGATCCCCGGCGTTCCACCTCTCGGCGGCGTAGCTGATGCGGTGTTGAAGCCGCTGTACACCGACGTTTTCCTCGCGTTCGGCAAGATCAAATCATCCTCTCGTGCTGTGCGTTCCGGTGGTGCTCATTACCACGAGGAGTTCGCGGACGGCGCTGACAAGGCGTACACCCTCGGCTACCTCCTTGCTCAGCGTGCGCAGATGTGGCGTACCCGTGAGGTGCGTTCCTGCACCTTGAAGGTGGCGAACGCAGCACCGTGGACGGTGGGCGACCAAGGCGCCGGTGACTTCTTCATCGGTGACCGTGTCGGGTTCAACGTCATCGGCATGCCCACGGGCGTGGTGTACGTCGAGCAGGTTTCGGAGTTGTCGTTGTCGTGGGATCGGGACAACGCCCCGTCGTGGGACATCACTATCGGGCAGCGCACCCCGCAGGATCCGGTCGTGGAGCTGTTCGAGGCCGTCCAGGAGATATTCAGCATCGCCCAGGAATTGGGTGTTGCTTAAGCAGTCTTCTTGCGGCGGTTGCGGTAGTAGCCGGCGTTCTTCGTAGCCCATGCATCGAAGGTGATCTTGGCGCAAACGCGGCAACGTCTGGCGTTCGGCTTCGATGGTTGCGTGTACGTGTTCTCGGCTGAGTATTCGTGCCCACGGGGGCAATGTGTTTTGCGGACGTGATGATGCGTCCCGTGGGCCACCTGATCAAGAGTGTTGTCGGACTTCGAACCCCAGCAAACGTTCTCAGCCCGGTTGTCTTTGGGTTCACCATTCAGGTGGCGGCACTCAGTGTTCTCCGGGGGTGCGCCGTGAAACGCCTCTGCAACTAGGCGGTGCACGAATTGTGGCTTGCACTTGCCGTTTCTGCTGAGGGTGACCATCAGGTATCGGCTGTGCTTCGTGTCCAGAAGTTTTAGTGGGAGGTCTTTTCCAGTGCGCCTGATCTGCCCGTGGCTGCTGGCTTCATAAAGACCACCCCAAGAGGGTACGGGCTTCCAATTCTCGACAGATTCCATAGTCCAAGAATACCGCTCATGTAAGAGCGAATCCAGTTGGCACCAGCAATATTTGGCGAAATCGAAAGTCGGTGACTGATGCCTCGCATTCCCACCCAGCAGTGGTGCTTGGAGCAAGACGATCCGAAAAAGCGTCACCAGTGGTTGTTCGTTGCCTCGATGGTGTACGGGCAGAACAGGTACACCCCGGACGACGACAGCCTTGAGGTGATGTCGGAGCGGATCGAGGAGTTCGGGTACATGCACGTCTCCGAGATCAAAGCCTTGGCTGACAGCAACGGCAAGATCGACGTCTCTGACCTCAGGCCGCAGACGAAGAAGGTCCGTCTCCCCGCGATGGGGCAGCACCACACCCTGAACAACACGTCGTCGATCGTGGACATGGACGAGCCGGATTCGGTGGCGATGGTGGCGCAGGACATGGACGTGTTCACCACGGAGCAGAACCAGGCGCACTTCGATCAGCTTGTTGCGAAGGGGTTCACGGTCCCGGAGATGCCGTTGGGTCCGTCGACCGCGGAGGTGGTGACGGATGTGTTCGACCCCAGCACCTACGACCCCGGCCGCGACACACCATCCGAGGTCATCGGGTTACTGAAGGGTCAGTCGGTGCCGAACCGCCGCATCATCCTCGCTGCGGAGATGCGCGGTAAGCGTCGGGAGAAGATCCTGAACCACCCTGATTGGAAAGGGCTGTGACCTACCCGGTCGGCTCCCCACCCTCGGGGGCGTATGTCGTCGGCACTGTCGACGATGCGCAGGGGCAGTCGGAAGCGTCGGTGCGCAACCAGATCCGGGGTGCGAACCTCGCCGGTTTCGCGGGTGCGCAGAACGGGTTCGGCGGCATCTTCTCCGGGTTCCTGGGGATGTTCGCGTCGATGAATCAGATCATCGACGAAGCGGTCACCCAGGCGGGGACCATCTCCGAAGACCTTACGAACCTGACGAACCGAGTCGAACTCCTCGAAGGTGGGGCGCTGACGATCCGGTCGTATGCGTTCAACTCCACCTGGACCAAACCGCCGAACCTCACCCGCCTCGGTGTTGCTGTCGAGGGCGGCGGGGACGCCGGCCGTTCCGGCGGCACCGGTGGCGTGAACATCGGCGGCACCGGTGGTTTGAGCGGTGGGTACCGGTTCATCTGGTTCGAGGCCGAACAACTCGCCGACATCGGCGCCACCGAGCAGGTGGTGGTCGGTGCTGCGGGAGCGGTCCCGTCGCAGTTGGGTGGGATCAGCCGCTTCGGCAACCTCATACAGTCCGTCCCCGGCATCGGTGCTGTATTGACGATCGAGGGTGCGCAGGTGTCGAACTCCGCCGCCGAGCGTGGCGGTCAGGGCGGCAACGGCGGCAACGCCAACACCGGTGTCCCTCTCACTGCTGGTTCTCCTGGCGGTGCGTCGGCGTTCGGTGCCGGCGGTACTGGGGGTGCCAGCAACGGCAGCAACGGTGGCAACGGAACAGCGGCCACGATCAGCCCCTACACCCGCGGCAACGGTGGATCCGGTGGCGGTGGTGGTGGGAACAACTTCGGCAACGGCGGCAAAGGTGGCAACGGTGCTTACCCGTCCGGGGGTGGTGGGGGTGGTGGGTCTCGCAGTTCCTTCGGCTCCGCTGAGGGCGCCGGTGGAATCGGCTCCGATGGGCGAGTGACAGTGATCGAGAAGACGGGTGGTCCGGCGTGAGCAAGCAGGCAACACGGGTGACAGGTGCCATCGAAGGAAAAGCGGGGGAGGCGTTCGGGTACAGCCTGTCCGAGCCGCTGAACGGTGTTGGGCATCTGATCGTCTCGCGTATCGACTGGCCGCAGTTTGGGTGCCGGGAAACGCGCATCACCCCCGCCACGGTCGTGACGGATGACGACGGCACCGAGCATGTGGTGATGTTGGTGAACGGCGACCAGACGATGGCGCTGTCCATCGAACTGCCGCTGTGTTCGCACGCCGAAGCGTTGGAGTCCATCGGGTACACCGAGGTCGTGGTCTGATGGCGTTCGGTCGCACGAAGGAACAGGCGTCTCCGTTCGCCACAACACAGACTGTTGCGCAGACAGCAACAGCGATCACCAACTACCTCGGCCGCACCATCACCGTGGCCGATGTTGTGGCGCAGATGGCGCTTCGCTCCCGCCCCAACGCCACCGCATCCACACCGGTGAACTTCTCCCAGGCCGAACTTCTTCTCGGCGTGTTCCAGTACGACGTCACCTCATAGGGGAACCGATGGCCGACATCGTTCTACCGCACAACAGCAGCATCATTCCCCAGGAGACCGGATACTTCTGCGGGCCGGCATCGACACAGGTAGCCCTGGATGTGCGCGGTATCGGATCATCCGAACCGGACCTCGCTCGGCAACTCGGCACCACCACGAACGGCACCAACCACATCGGCCTGATCCGAGACCTGCTGAACCGCAACCTCGGTGGTGTGTACGTCACCCGTCAGATACCGGGCAACTACGCCACACCCGCCGAACGTGACCTGCTGTGGTCCGACATCCAAGCATCCATTCGGGCAGGGTACGCCGTCGTCGTCAACATCGTCGTCCCCCCGTCGAACTACCCGCGTGGCACCAGGGGAGAACGACCGGCCTACGGCGGACGGACGGTCTACCACTACTTCACCGTCGTGGGGTTCAACCCAGATACCCGCGAAGTGTTCGTCGCGGACAGTGGTTTCCGACCGTTCGAATACTGGATGAGCGTCGACCAACTCGCCTCGTGCATCGCAGGCAAGGGGTACACCGCAGCCGTGAATGTCGCCCCCGCCGTGGACCCAGACGCCGAGGTGTGGGATCGAATCCTGTTGCAGTTCATGGGACCGGCCTGATGGACGCCGGCACGCTCGCGAGGGCGATGGATAACCGGGTGTCGATGGCCCGCTACGAAGAACTCTGCCCCGCTTTCAACGCAGCCCTCATCGCCGCCGACTGCACCACAGTCAAGCGCGTGGCGATGTTCGTCTCGCAGATCGGCCACGAGTCCGGCGGATTGAAGTGGATGGAAGAGATCGCAGACGGCTCCGCGTACGAGGGGCGCAAGGACCTCGGCAACGCCCAACCCGGTGACGGACGCAGGTTCAAGGGCCGCGGCCCTATTCAGATCACCGGCCGCTTCAACTACGGCAAGTTGTCCGCCTGGGCACAGGGTAAAGGCTACGTCGACACCCCGACGAAGTTCGTGGATGAACCCACGCTCCTGTCGCAGCCGCAGTACGGGTTCCTCGGCGCTGTCTGGTACTGGACCGTCGCTCGCCCCATGAACACGTACGCGGACAACGCGGACCTCCTGGGCGCGACCAGGGCCGTCAACGGCGGCACCAACGGGCTCGACGACCGACGCAACTTCTACAACCGCGCACTGGCGCTCGGAGACGCACTTCTACCGGAAGAGGACGACATGGCAAGTAAGGCAGAACAGATCGAGGAGCAGTTGCTCGGACCCGGCGGTCAGGGGTGGCCGCAACTCGGTGACCACACCGCGCCTAAGCGCAGCCTGGTCGACGGCACCGGGCGCGTGATGCAGATCGCGAACTTCCAGGTCGATCAACTCAAGCGTGTCGAACTGAAGCTCGACGCCGTTCTCACAGCCCTCAAGGTTGAGAACCCCGCGCCGTTCGAGTACGAGAAGGAGCAGTCATGACCACACCGAACTCCGCAGTCTCCGAGTGGGTTCAGTCCCTCCCGGTCTACAAGAAGTACGCCAAAGGCATCGCCGCCCTCGTCGGTGGTCTCATCAACCTGGCGTGGCTGCTGACCGTCCTGCCGTCACAGCTAGTTCCCACGGGGTGGGCGTTCGGTGTCGCGGTTGCGGTGCAGTTCGTCGTCGGCGTGGTGGGTGTCGTGGCGTTGCCGAACTCGCCCACCGTGAAGCAGGCGGAAGCTCTCGAAGAGTACGTCGGCAGACACCGCAAGGCGGACTGACCAGGTGGAGGGGCTGACCAGCCTCGTCTCACCCTCGGCGTGGGAAGGGATCAGCATCGTCACCTTCGTGGTGATTATGTTCATCCTCCACGCCATCGCCTTCGGGCGAGGATGGCTCGTCTTCGGTCCGGCGCATCGAGAGATCGTCGCCGCCAAAGACGACGCCATCGACCACCTCCAGGGCAGGTCATTGGAGGACCAACGCATCATCTCCGCGCAAGCCGGAACCATTGCGGAGCAGAAGGTGTCGGGTGAACTGTCGGCCCACATCATCCAGGCAATCCGCGAAGCAACCGGGAATGCAGGTCCGCGATGACACGCCGTTGGGGGAGAAAGTGGCCGTGGTCTAGGGAAGTGGCCGCAGCTGAGGCGGAAGCCAAACGCGCACGTGAGGAGCACGCCTACTCCGTGAAGCAAAGGTTGGAATCGGAGAGGGAACGCAATGACGCGGTCGATGTTGCGAACGTGTTGTGGGATGAGTTGCGCCGCAACGGGTGGACCGAGATGTTGCAGCAGGCGTGGGGCGGGAGGTCGCAGTGAAAGAGGCTGCTAACTGGACCCTGTTCGTCCTGGCTGTGATGGTCACGCTGTTCACACTGTTGTACGTGCTTCGTTCGCCGTGGTGGCGGAACACTGTGGGGAAGATCTACCTGGCAAAGTCGGTCGTGTTGTCTCTGGTGCTGATTCAGATCACCGTGGCGTCTCTGGTGTCGACGGACTATCCGGGTAGGCAGCCGATCCGGTTGGGCATCTACGTCCTCGGGGCCGTTGTGTACGTGCCGATGATCTGGTCGTTGGTGCACAAGCAGAACACGGATCGCCGTGCGCGTCGTGAGGCATGCCCGAAGTTCGACAAGAACGGCAGAGACGAAGAGGCGCAGCCGTGACGACACCACTCGGCTACGAGCCGACGAAACGGCAACTGGTCCTGTCGAAGGGCGCCGACTTCATCCAACGCATCCTTCCGGACGGCACCACGAAGTGGCCGACGAACACCTCCGCGAAAATCGAGTTCTACAACGCCACAACGGGAGTCACCACGGCGTCGTGGAACGCCACGGTCACCCCGGACAAGTTGGAGTGGATCATCCAGTCCACCGACGCCGACGCAATCCCCGCCCGAACGGGTTACCGGCTGTACGTGTCGTACCCGCAAGCGCCGACACAGGAATACGTCCTGTTCTACGGCACCGTGAAACGATCGGAGTAACACATGCCCATCTCAGTGGCTACCACCCGTCAGGCTCTCGCCGATGCGTACAAGGCGTTGGGGGACAGGGTGTCTCTGCACACCGGTGACCCCGGCACCACGGGTGCGAACGAAGCATCGGGTGGGTCGCCGGCGTACGCACGGCAGACCACGGTGTGGTCGTCGGGTACCGGTGGTGTGTTGACGGCGACGGAGGTGACGTTCGACGTCCCCGCCGGCACGTACACGCACACGGGGATCCGTTCCAGTGGTGGGACGTTCATCGACGGGAAGCCGTTGACGACGCCGATCACGTTGGGTGCGCAGGGTCAGGTCAAGGTCACCCCGTCGTTCGTGCAGTCGTAGCCCTGTGGTCGACGTGAGGGTGGTGATGCCCGCCGTCCCGAGTGTGAAGGTGGGGCAGCCGTCCCCTCCGTCGCTGAAGTTGGGGTCGGGTGTGGTGCCGCAGTTCCCGGTGTCGGGTGTGGCGGCGTTCACCGGGTCCGGTTCGTTGGGTGTGGTGGCGCGGGGTATCTCCCGGTTGGGGTCGGTGTATTCGGGGTCGGGGCAGGCGTCGTTCGCTGCGAAGGCTGTGGAGTCCCGGCTGGTGGAGTTCGTCGGCGCCGGCAACCTGGTGATGCTGAACGGGTCGGAGACTCGGTACACGGGCGAGGGGACACTGTCGTTCACTGCTCGTGAGTCGTTCACCCGCACTGCGGCGTTCACCGGTTCCGGTGAGTTGGGTGTGAAGTCGTACCCGAAGGCGTCGGCGTTCTTCTCTGGGTCGGGGTCGGCGGACTTCGGGATCGTGGAGGTGGAGCGGCGCACCGCCGATTTCGCCGGCGATGGCACCCTCAGTGCTTCCGGGGTGTTGGTGGCCGCGCCGATGGGGATGAACAAGAACGGCACCCAAACCCTCGGCTCCCGCAATACCTGGACCCAACTGAACACCTTCACCCCCCGCTCCGGTTACCCCTCCACCGTCATCACCAACAACGCTCTGGTGTGTTCTGCCACAGCGAGCTACACCCTGAACGCGCAGGTGACGAACAACAGTTCCGGACCGAGCGTGCAGATCATGGTCAACGGGGTAGCAGTCGCCACCTCCACCTCGTCGTCCACGACGGTGGCGACGGTGAGTGTCACCCGCACCCTGAATCAGGGGGATGTGGTGACGATGAACGCGATGGCCCCGTCCACCACCTCCTCGAACCGGGTCATCCAGGCGGGCAGTACTTTCCTCTACTTCGACGCGGTGGCTGTGTCTCCACCTTCGACGGCCCCAACGTGGCCGTCCGGCGCACTGGGTTTGACCGCGGTCACGTTGTCCACCGCCCCCACGGACGGCAACACCCTCGCCGCGAACCGGGCAGCGGACTTCCAACAACTGTCCGACCTCGGCGTGAAGTACCTGCGGGTGTTGGTGCAGTGGCCCGACACCGAATACAACCAAGGCTCCTACGACTGGACCACCACCGACACCTACATCAACGGTGCGTACGACAAGGGCATCAACCTGTTGGCGTGCATCACCTACGCCCCCGGTTGGGCGCAGGTGGCGGGGCAGACGGGGCACGGGGCGCCGAACAACCTCACGGCGTGGACGAACTTCGTCACCGCCGCCGCCACCCGCTACGCCGGGAAAGTGTCCAAGTGGGAGATCTGGAACGAGCAGAACATCTCCGCCTCCTGGTCACCCACACCCTCCGCTGCTGCGTACAAGCCGTACCTACAGGCGGCGTACACGGCGTTGAAGGGGGTGAGTGCGGACAACTTCGTGATGACTGGTGGTACGGCGCCGACGTTGAGTTTGAACGGGCAGGTCAGCCCCCCGGATTTCATGACGAATCTGTATGCGGCCGGCGGGAAGCCGTACTTCGATGCGGTGGCGTTCCACCCGTACGACGTGCCCTACCAACTATCCGACCCCAGTAGCGATCAGTGGCGGTCGCAGCAGCACATCACCGGCATCCGCAACGCCATGGTCGCCAACGGGGATTCGGCGAAACCGATGTGGTTCACAGAGTTCGGCGCCGCCACCCCCACACCCGCCGGCTCCTACGGGGTCAGTGAATCCGAACAGTCGGTGCTCGTCGCGGACGGTATCGACTACCTGCGTTCCCTGTCGTACTGCGGGGCGATCTTCGTCTTCGACTTCCGCGACACCCAAACCGGCACGTCGAACGATCAGCAGAACTACGGGCTGTACCGCACCAACCGGACAGCCAAACCCGCCGCGTCCGCGTTCCTCACCCGCAACACCTAAGGAGCCCCATGTCATTACCCGACGACATACTCACCGGGACGGTGACGTTCGGTCAGGCTGTGTCCCTGGTGGGGGGCAGGCCGACGTCGATGACGTTCACCATCAAACCCACCCACGACCTGGTGCACGAAGCCACCGGCATCCAGTTGTTGGACTTCACGGAGACCATCGAGATCGCGGAGGGGATGCCGGGGTCGATCACCCTGCCGTTCACCGATCAGACGGGGTTCCGCGATTCCGAGGGGAATGCGTTCTCGAACTGGGCGTATCAGGTGACGGGTCAGTTCCGGGGTCCCGGTGGTCAGTCGAAGGCATTCTCGAAGCCGTTCCAGTTGCCGATGGGGCAGTCGGTGGTGGACTTCGACCTGATCCCCGGCGGGAACATTTCTTTGCCGGTGACGGCTCCGGTTGCTCGGGTGACGTCGGTGCTGGGGAAGACGGGGGCACTGACGGTTCAGGATTTCGAGGACGCGGGAATCGGCGGTGGGGGACCGACGAGTGTCGACGACCTGACGGACGCATCGACGGTGGGCAAGGCAGTGGCTAAAGCCGACACCGCGGCTGCAGCCCGCACAGCCCTCGGAAACGTCATCACGAAAACCGAAGCGGAAAATTCTTATGTGCGGGTCGAGCAGAAGGCGCCGACCCCGTTCCAGTTCGGCGCCAAAGCCAACGGTATTGACGACGACGCGCCAGCGATTCAGGCGCTGCTGAACTCTGGCTCGCCAGTGGTGTCGCTCCCGCCTTTCACCTATCGCATTGACTCGAAGATCACCATCCCCGCGTCGGTGATGAACGTGGTCATGGAGCCTGGTGGTGTCCTCAAGGCGGGCGCGTCAATGGACACGATGGTGGACACACCAGCCGGCACACCTCTGCGCGGCAACAGCACTCAGGGGCTCACGCTCGACGCGAACCGACTGGCTCAGACGTGCTTCTACCCGCGCTACTTCTTCGGATTCGTGTCGCGGCAGATGCGGGTACTCAACGCGCTCGGCGACTTCGTCATCTGCGGCGACAGCGCCAGCCCGGAGTACTCGACCGGCGCCGACTTCTACGATTTCGACTCCGACGCGGTGCCGCTGGCAAACGGCTCCTACCCGGCCATCACACCCGGATCGCGAGTGGTCTACTACCAGAAGTCGACCGACAACCACATGGTGCGAGGAACGCTGATCGGCGGCGACATCGGCCACGAGGTCGGCGTCGGAGTCGGCGGATGCAAGTTCTTCATGGTGCACCCATGGGGTCACTACGGACGCCGCCCCACCACCTGCTTCGTCGACCGCAGCCTTGGGTCGGTCTACCTTGACTGCCTCGCCGACAGCGCCACCTACGGGTGGCGGCTCTACGCCTATAACACTCGCATCATCGGCGGCGGCGTTTACGCGAATATCGACACTCCCGACAACACCATGGTCGGCGTCAAGATCGAGTCGGGCTCGGGCTACCACGATTTCGACGCGATGTACTTCCAGGGTGGCGGCCAGGTCGGGAACATCCACCGCATCCTGCGCGACTTCGACGGCGACATGTCGACCTCGACCGTCCGCGGCGCGAAGTACGCCAACACGACCAACGTCTACAGCCCGCCCACCTCGCCGGTGAACGTCGGCGCGGCGGGGCTCGCTGACCTGAGTCAGTTGGCGATCAAGTCGGCTGCGGGACAGGCGAGGGAGGTGTCGTTCCAGACCGGGAACACCCCTCGTTTCCGGCTGCGAGTGGACAACACCGCTGAGTCCGGCTCGAACGCAGGGTCGAACCTCGCGCTGTCGCGGTTCGACGACTCAGGGGCGTACTTGGGCGACGCGTTCAAGGTCGATCGCCGCTACGGCGACTTCACCATCCCAGGCAAACTCCAGGGCCTTCGCGTCAATGTCACCGCAAAGACGGCGTCGGCGACTCTCACATCCACTGACATGGTCGTTCTTGCGTCCGGCACGGGGACTGTCATCACCTTGCCCACCCCGACCGCAGCGGACGCGGGGCGCGTCTACCGCGTCAAGAACGTCGGGACATCGCCGATCACCATCACCCCCACCGGGGCAACGATCGACGGCGACTCGGCGTACATCCTGCAATCCCGCTACGAAGCGGTCGACGTGATTACCGATGGAACGAACTGGAGCGTGCACTGATGGCCTACACCCCCGCCCGCACTGGCCCTTCGCGACTGGACTTCGAAGAGACCGCCTATCCCACCAGCAACCTCGCCTGGTCGCAGACGGGCATCCAGAACTGGAAACTGGTGGTGGCTGTCGGCGTCGACGGCAACGTCTACGGGCGCTCAGGAACCACCGTCGCGACGATGTCGGTTGATTCGTGGGTGAACACGGTCGACGGCCCGGACTTCTCGTCGCTGCACTCCGGCGCGCAGGTCGTCTACGCCAACCGGCTGTCTGAGGGGTGGGTGTTCGCCACCGACAACACCAGCACTGATGTCCTCAAGTGGTGGTTCTCGCCCGCGTCGCAGACGTGGGGACCGTCGATGGCGGTCACTGAGGTCGTGTCGTGCCGCTCAACCGCGCTGAACATCATTGGCATCTCGATGCCGAAGCCTGGCCCCGACGGGAAATCGGTGCTGCTGTACGGCGAGTACGGCGGCGGCTACTCGACGGCCCGCAAGTTGTGGATGACCCGCGACGGCGGCCAGACGTGGACGTCGATCCTGACCATCGGACCGGGCACCGACACGTCTGCGGCCTGCCACTTCCACGGCTCCGTCTACGACCCGCGTCGCCAACGGATTGTCGCGAGCAGTGGTGACGGCGGCAATCGCGGATTGTTCTTCTCCGACGACTGGGGCCGCACCTGGAAGCGGTGGACGCAGCCCTCAACGTCCGCGTTCTACAACTCGGCCGCGCCGGCGGGGAACCTGCAACCGACCGCGGTCATCGTCATCGAGGACAGGCTGTTCGGCACCCCAGACGAGGGGTCGATCCAGGCGGGTGTCATCGAGCTTGACCTCGACCGCCCCGAATGGCCCGCGATCCAGCGCTTCGCAACATCGGTCATCGGCGTCGGTGCCAGCCAGTACGGCTACCCGCAGATCGCGCAGCGGGGCCGCGAGGTCTACATGTGCTTCCCCGACACCGGGTCGGGCAGTAAGAAGCAGATCATTGCGGCCACTGGCGATGGTGGCCGCTCGTGGTGGGAGCTATCTAACATCGCGACATCGGGCTCGAACTCCATCCAAGGCGTCGTCGGCCCTGACAAGAACGGGTTCCTGTACATGATGGTGTTCAACGCGACAGCGTTCTCAACCGGTTCTCGAACCATCCGGACACAGCCAGTGTCATGGCAGTTCCGCTCGCGCTCAGCACGCCAGATGACCTACACCACGGTTCAGCAATGACCCGCTCATAACACCGAGAAGTGGACGTTATGTCGCGCCCTTCTCCCACACATCCGGCTCCGGTCCGTCGTCCCACCCGTCGCCGAGTTCGGCTGTGATTCGCTCGTCGAGATCGAGTGCCTTCTCGCCGCTCTGGTAGCGCTGGTCCTCCGCCTCATCCGCAAGCGCCCGTAGCCGCTCAGGTTCCGGCGCCACCTCCGGGTGCCTGTAACCCTCCGGGGCCTCCAACCTCCGGGCCGCTGCCCGCAACTGTCGCTCCGCTCTCCCGTACCGCTCGCTGTCGTTCACAGGCGCGACGGTACCCACCCATGCCCTAGTCGGGGGCAGCACAGATTCCCCACAGAAAGGGGGTGCCATCGACATGTGTTGGTGGTTCAGCAGGAAATCCGCGGTCGATCAGATCGTGGACGCAGTAACCCTGAGGATCGGGCGAAGGCTCGACGGGGTCAAATACGAACTCAAAGGAGCCATCATGGCCGTTGGACCCGAAGTGACCGCAGCTCTCGCAGAGCTGGACGAGAAGATCAAGGCCGAGGCGGACCAGCGTGCCGCCGAGGTCATCGAGGCTGTCGGCGCGGACGCCGAGACTGCGGAGCTGATCCGTGGCAAGTTCGCTGCTGTCGCGGGCATCGTCCCCGACGCTGCACCCGAGGTTCCGGCCGAGCCGGAGGTGCCGGCGGAAGAGGTGCCGGTCGACCCCGAGTCGCCCGACCCCGCAGCCTGACACCACCCGGCGCGTGATGCGCCGACAGCGAGACGCCCCGCCCTCGACCTTCACTGGTCGGGAGCGGGGCTTTTCTGCGTTGGGGGTCGGATGCGGTCAGGCGCCAAGAGCGGGTTGCTCCACTGCTGCACTGGAAGTCCCGGCTCCATACCCTCTGGAACCACGAACCCGCGTACCCGCTTGTTTCGGTCCTCGAACTTCAGATCAACGTGCGGCCACTTGCCTTCCTGCCATTTCACATCCGCCGACTTGATGGTCATGGGGTGGCGCAGTGCGGCCGCCTTGGAAAGGGCCAGGGAAACGCGCTCGGCTTCGGCATGGCTCATGCCGCAATCCACGGTGAGGACTGCGTACGCCTTCAACTCGACTTCGTTCATGGTTCAGAATCCTTTCAAGACCAACGGGGGATCGAGCTACAAGTAGTTGAACGCTTCACTACCTCACAGTGCCCTGGCTGAGCCTGCCACCACCTCACCCCAGTGCGCTGCACGAGCCTCGGCATCCCTGGCAGTGAACGCCATCACCAACCGTTCCGTGTCGGCGGTGGTGACGTAGAAGGGGAGAAGGTGGGCGGTGGTGGTGGACATCAGGCGGCCAACCCTTCCAGGTACAGGCGGTGCTCCTCGGTGAGGAACGGCACGCTGTCGTCCTCCACCTGCTCGTCGAGGTACACCAGGATCTCGTGGTCGCTCATGGGGGCAAACTCTGCGTCGGCTTCGGCGGTGAAGCCGCGTGCTGCCATCTCGGCGTGGGCGTCGGTGGTCTCGTCGATCATGCGGGCGGTAGCGGTGATGGCGTAGAGGCGGGGGTTGTGGCCGGTGGCGCGGACCAGGTCGGCGATTCGGGCGGCTGTCTGTGTGCTCATAGGAGTATTCTAGCACGCTGTAATCCGATGGCACAAGCCCAGATTGGAATAATCCGAAGATATTTCTACGGCGCTAGAACGACCGGCTAGACTGGACCGATGGACGCCGACGACACCCTTGCCCTAATCGGTTCTTTGCGTAACGAAAGATCTTCTCTGATGACCCAGGTTGCCCGCGTGGACGAAGACCTGCGCGCCGCAGTCGGGGAGGCGTTCGACGCCGGCATCCACCACAGCGACATCGTGAAAGCGTCGGGCCTCTCGCAGGCGAGGGTCTACCAGATCCGCAAGGGCACGCGCCGGTAGTTGCGCCCACCCTTTACCCACCTGAAACTCTCAAGCTGTTCCCCTCTGACCGGAACGACGATCGTTGCCCAGGAGTGTGAGCTGCACGTTCTGGAACGACTGGGCGTCCCGAAGCCACCGTGGGTACTGAGTTAATCCGAAGGGTTTCTGGTTCAAGTCCAGATGGGGGAGCGTCTGATAAGCCCCTGACCTGCGTGCCGGGTCGGGGGCTTTTTCGTTGTCTCGCAGCTTCACGAGGAGCCGACCCAGGAAGCCGCGGACCGATGGCGGAAATGAGCATCATCTCGTCCTGGACTGTACGTACGTACGACATGTACGGTGAAGCAAGTCACAAGCCGCCTCGACATGAACTGCTCGGCGGTCTTCCTGTGGTGGCGCGCGATGTGAAACGGAGCTCGATGTGGATGCTCGTCCTACCCCTGCAGTGCCGGTCGAGCGTGCGCTGGTCGTCGGCGGCGGTATCGCGGGGATGTCCACGGCGATCGTGCTGCGGAAGCTCGGGATCGATGTCGACCTCATCGACCGCGACCCCGCCTGGCGGACATATGGTGCCGGAATCACCATCTCGAGTCCCACGCTGCGCGCGTTCGAACAACTGGGGATTCTCGAAGACGTTCTGCGCAGCGGATATTCAGGACACGGAATTCGTGTTTGCGACGTGGACGGCAACGCACTTCGTGAGATTGCGGATCCGCCTTCGTTCAGGGGAAGCGGCGGCATTCTTCGGCCCGAACTGCACCGCATACTGTCCGGCAAGGTTGTCGACCTCGGTACCGAGGTGCGGCTGGGCGTCACGTGCGACGCAATCGCGGAGCGCGAGGACGGGACGGTCGCGACGTTCTCCGACGGGCGCACCGGGACGTACGACCTGGTCGTCGGCGCCGACGGGTTGTATTCCTCGACACGGCGTCTGGTGTTCCCCGACGCCCCCGTGCCCGAATACACCGGCCAAACCGTGTGGCGCTTGATTGCCGAACGCCCCGAAGACGTCGACCGTCGGCACTTCTTCCTCGGCGGCCCGACCAAGGTCGGCCTCTCCCCGGTCTCGGAGTCCTTGCTCTACGTCTTCGCGCTCGAGACATGTGAGCGCGGTGCGCCGATATCCGAGGCGGACGCAGTCGACCGTTTTCGGGCGCTACTCGACGGTTACGGCGGAATCATCGGCAAGATCAGAGACGGCATCACCTCGGAATCCTCCATCGTGGTCCGGCCCCTCGAGGCATTCTCGTTCTCCGGAGCCTGGTTTCGAGGCCGAACGGTTCTCGTCGGTGATGCCGCGCATCCCACCACCCCGCAGCTCGCGTCGGGTGCGGGTATGGCCGTCGAAGACGCAATCGTTCTGGTACAGGCACTCTCGTCGGCCTCCACGGTCGACGATGCGTTGGCGACGTTCATGCATCGGCGCGGTCTGCGCTGCCGCACCGTGGTCGAGAACTCGCTGCACATCGGGCGCCTCGAACAGAGCGGCGCCCCCTCCGCGGAACAGACACAGCTCGTCGCGGACTCCTTGGAAATTCTGGCTCAGCCCATCTGACCCGTTCTGCAACTTCGTAATTCACAAGACAGGATGCTCGAATGTTCGATCAAGAACCGCACATCGCGTCGGGTGCGGACGTCGCCGTCGACGACCGACCGCGCACACTCGACGAAGCCAAGAACTGGATGATCGACCGCGCACGCAAGCGCGTTCATCCCATGAACAACACCAGCCTGCACGACGTCGAGGCCGTGTTGGACGGCCTCGACGGACTCGATCCCGTCCGGTGGGCGTCGGCATGGCGGACAGCCGGCGAACGAGCCTGGAAAGAGGCTGTCGACACCGAGGAGCCCGGTGCGCGTCGAGATGCGTTCCTGCGGGCGCAGGGCCTGTTCTTCATGGGCCGCTTTCCGTGCCCGAACCACCCGGACAAGCTGGCCTGCGCCGAACGTGAGCGAGACGCCTACCTGGCCGCCGGTGAATTGATGGACCCGGTCATCGAACGCATCACAGTTCCATTCGACGAAAATGGGGGCGGTTCCGAGGTCGTCTTCTATCTCCGGCGCCCACCAGGCGTGATCGATCCGCCGGTGGTGTTGATGTGGGGAGGGGTCGACGCATGGAAAGAACAACTGACCGCGGCCACCGATCTTGCACTGTCACACGGGGTTGCCACCATCGCGCTCGACGGACCCGGTACCGGAGAATCGCCCGTCAAAGGTGTACCCGACGGGTGGAAGCAGTTCATCCCGGTCATGGATTGGGCTGCGGCTCAACAAGACTTGAACGGTGAGCGGGTGGGCCTGGTCGGGCGAAGCTTCGGTGGGTACTGGGCCACGAAATTGGCATACGAAGTACCTGATCGCATCGCCGGCGCAGTCAACTGGGGTGGCGGAGCGCACTCCATGTTTCAACGCGAATGGATCGAGAAATCGCGTCACCCCGACAGCTACCTCATGGAACTGTCGGAAACACGGATGCGCATGCTCGGCGCAGACGACGACGATGAGTACATCGCCTCGTTCGCACGCCTCTCGCTTCTCGACCAAGGCATCCTCGACAATCGTTCGGCGCCACTGCTTCTGGTCAACGGACGTGAAGATAGGCAGTGCCCCGTGGCGGACATCGACCTTCTCGTGGGCCACGGCAGCCCCAAAACCGTCCGAATGTTCCCCGGAGGGCACATGGGAATCACTCCGCACACCCTGCCGACCATCATCGACTGGGTCTGCGACGCCACGAAAGGAGCGGTCCGATCATGACCGTCAGGAACTGGGTACAGGACGTCGCCACCGAGGGGGCATATGCAATAGGCAAGGTGCTGTTCGCCGTTCAGCACGATCCTGCCGAAGAAGCGAGCTTCTTCAGAGATCCCGCCGCGTATCTCGACCACACCTCGCTCGACGCGGCGGCGCGAAAGGCCGTGATCGAGTGCGACGTGGCCACCTTGTACAGCCTCGGTGTCAACCCGTACCTCCTACGCGCGTACTGCCTGCAACTGCGTATGCCGGAAGCGGAATACATTGCGGCACTTCGCTCTGTGAAAGGACTCGTCCATGGCTGAGCTGGTCGGGGTGTACGCGGTAAGCCACACCCCCGTGATGACGAATGCACCCGACTCCGCGCCGGTGAAGGACCGCACGGACACGTTCACTTATTTCGAGCAGGTCGGCGCCGAGATCGGCGCCCTGGAACCCGACGCGATCGTCCTGGTGTCGGACGATCACCTGCACAACTTCTATCTGAACAACCTGCCGGCGTTCTGCGTCGGAATCGCCTCGCAGTACCCGAGTCCGGTCGAGGGGTGGTTGAAAGTCGAGAAGCAGGTGCTACCCGGCGATCACGAGCTCGGATCTCACCTCGTTCGGCATCTCATCACCAACGGCTTCGATCCGGCCGTGTCGATGGAGCTCACGCTCGACCACGGCATGATGACCCCCCTCGATCTCGCGGGGCTGGCCGGCGCACACCCCGTCGTGCCCATCCTCGTCAACGCCGTTCAACCTCCACTGCCCACGATGCGGCGTTGCTCCGCTTTGGGTCAGGAGCTCGGACGGGCAATCCGCAGCTACACGGACGGCGCGCGGATCGTTCTGCTCGCGACTGGCGGGTTGAGCCACGACGTCGGCACACCTCGCATGGGTGAGCTGAACGAGCGGTTCGACCGCAGGTTTGTCGAATCGCTGCAGACCGGAGATCGCTTCGCCGCAGCGGATTACGCCCAGGCGGAAGTCGCGTCCGCCGGTAACGGCGCAGAGGAAGTCCGCAACTGGCTGATCGCTCAGGCAGCAGCCGACTTCGAACCGTTCGAGCCGTACTACTACGCGCCGGTAGAAGAGTGGTACACCGGTATCGGACTCGGTCGATGGAAACTGCCATGAGTCTGCACGTCGAAATACATGGGGCAGAACAGAATCCGACGGTTGTATTCCTCCACGCAATTGCGACGTCGGGACAGATGTGGCGGCCGCAGATCGAGCAGCTCGCTTCCTCGTTCCGCGTCGTCACCGTCGACCTGCCGGGCCACGGCCGAAGCCCTATGCCGAGCCCGGGTGACGATCTCGGAACGTACGCGTCGGCCGTCGTGGAGTCCCTTGCTGCGCAGAACATCACGTCGTTCTCACTGGTCGGTCTGTCTTTGGGCGGCATGGTCGCCGTGCGCATTGCGGCGGAGTATCCGGCAGTCGTATCGAATGTGGTGTTGGCCTGTTGCGGGGCGCGAACGAGCTCGGAGGCCGCCGAGGTCTGGCGTGAACGGATCGAGCGCGTCCACGAATCGGGTATGACATCGGAGGTGGAGCCGACCATCGAACGGTGGTTCACACCGCGGTTCATCGCCGACGAGCCCGCGACGATCGACTGGGTTCACGACATGATCCGTCACACGCCCGCAGGAGGTTTCACCGCGGCCGCATCCGCGATCAGTTCGATGGACCATACGTCTCTGTTGACGCGAATCACGGCTCCTACCCTCGTGATCAGCGGAAAGCAGGATACGGCGGTGCCTGCCGCTGCCACCTCGCTCCTGAGTGCAGGTATCAGCGGAGCACGCGGAGACGTACTCGACGCAGCCCACCTCGCCAGCGTCGAGGCCCCTGTGGACTTCGGGGACGCGGTTCGCCGATTCGTGACGTCGACATGACGAGAATCGTTCTAGTACACGCGATGCAGGCGTCCATCGCGCCGATAGCGGACGCCTTCGCCGCCCACTGGCCGGACGCCGAGCTGGTCGATCTGCTGGACAGCAGTCTCGCGACCGACCGCGCCGAAGCCGGCGCTCTGACGGAACAGATGACGTCGCGCATCGCAGCGCTGAGCACCTACGCACGAGATACCGGAGCCGACGCAATCTTGTTTACCTGCTCCGCTTTCGGTCCCGCGATCGACGCAGCAGCAGCAGCGCTACGTCCACTGCCGGTGCACAAACCGAACACAGCCATGATCGACGAGGCTCGAACGATCGGCGGACGTGTTGGTCTGCTCAGCAGCTTCCAACCGACGCTCGATTCGATGCTGTCCGAGTTCCCCACCGATACCGACGTGACCACTGCGTTGTGCGACGGCGCATTGGCCGCCCTCGCTTCCGGCGACGGTGCGGCGCACGATCGGATTGCGGCACGCACAGCAGCCCGCGAACTGGCCGAGTGCGACACCATCGCATTGGCACAGTTCAGCCTGGCGCGAGCTGCCCCGGCCGTGGCGAAAGCGACCGGAAAGCGCGTGCTGACCACACCAGACTCCGCGGTCGTTGCTCTGAAGTCCGCGCACAGTAGGGTCGCCGAAAGCATCAGGGTCGCCAAGAGTATCGAAGCGGACGAGGGAGAAGCGTGAGTACCGACCGTCGCACCATCATCCTCGACGCTGCGGAGCTTCTGTTCTCCGAGCACGGGTTCGACGGGGTTCCGGTCAGGTCGGTCGCTGCGCAAGCAGGCGTCGGGCTGGGAATAGTCACCTACCACTTCCCGTCGAAAGAGAAGTTGTTCGAGGACGTCATCCGGCGACGTGCCGACATCGTCAACGATGCGCGTCGGTCGGCACTGCGCGACTTGCACGGTCCCACCCTCGAAGAACTGCTCTCGGCTTTCTTCGGCCCGTATATCGACCTCATCGGATCCGGCGACACAGGCTGGCTGGCGTACGCACGCCTGCACGCCATGATGACCCAGGACCCGAAGTGGACCCCTCTGGCCACGGACGTATTCGGTTCGGTCGCAAAGGAAATGATCGATTCGATGATCGCCGCCGAACCGGGATTGACCGAAGAGGCAGCGATCCGCGGATACGTGTTCATCATCGGTGCCATGGTGAGCGTTTTCGCCGACACCGGCTTGGCCGGAGCTCTCTCGAACGGAAAGCTGAGCAGCCGCGATGCCGCATCGAGTTTCGACCCGATGGTGCGTTTCGGCGCCGGGGGCATCCGCGGTCTGACCCGACCCACATAATCAGCGCCGCCCGAGCATCGTTCTCGGGCGAACCCCACCCCGGCCTGCCGGCCCCACTCGACCCGCGGCCGTGTTCACCCACTTCTTCAGGAGGACGCAATGAACCCGAATACGACCCAACTCGAGCGCGGAACTTTTTTCATACGTGGCGGCCACGTTCTGAGCATGGATGCTTCCGTCGGCGACTTCGCGGTCGGTGACGTGATCGTCAACGACGGACTCATCGTCGACGTCGGTGCGAATCTCGAAGTCCCGCAGGGGGCAACGATCGTCGACGCCTCCGACACCATCGTCCTGCCGGGATTCGTGGACGTTCACTGGCACATGTGGAATTCCATTCTCAAGGGGATGTCCCACGACGCAGCAGGTTATTTCGCACTGCATGTTCTGGCCGAATACATGACGCCCGACGACTACTACGCGGCGATCCGTCACGCTGCCACCGAGGGCCTCAACGCCGGGATCACCACCTGCCACAACTGGGCGAACACGAGCGACGGAGCCGACGATGCCCAGGCGATGGCCCAGGCACTCGTCGACTCGGGCATCCGGTCCCGATTCGGTTATGCCCATCGGCCCACCGCGACAAGCCGTCCGGTGAGCGAACGGGATCTGGACACCATGCAGTCCTGGATCGACCGCACCGCCGGCGGACTGATGGATCTGGGCTTGGTCTCGCAGAAGCAGCCGAACTTCCGGCAGGAGGTGGAGGTGGCGCGTGCTCGGGGTCTCCGAACGATCGGTCAGCACATCAACCTGGTGGAAGACCTGGACCTACTGGGCCCGGACATGATGGTCACACACGGCCCCGGTATGCCTCGAGAGTTCAAAGCCCTTCTTGCCGCAAAGAAGGCGAAGCTCGGCTTGTGTCCGACCACCGACCCGTTGATCGGCGCCGGACTTCCGCCGCTCCTCGAGTTCCTCGAGGCAGGATTTGCTTTCGAGGACATCGGGTTCTCCGTCGACGTCAGTTGCCAGACTGGCGTGGACCCGTTCGCTCTGATGCGTATCACGATGAATGCGGCGCGAATCCATCAGCAGAACGGCGCTCCGTTCGAGCAGATCATCTTCACCCCGGGAAACCCCGACGATCCCACCAACGGTCTGACGATGCCGCGCCGAGTACTCGAAATGGCAACGATCAGTGGAGCCCGTGTCCTGGGTATCGACGACACGGTGGGCTCGTTGACGCCGGGAAAACGCGCCGACATCATTCTTGTGCGGACCGACGACATCAACATGCTTCCCGCACCCGACACCAACGCGACCTTCCAACTCGTCCAACTCGCTCAGCCCTCGAACGTCGACACGGTTCTCGTCGACGGACGTGTAATCAAGGAGAAGGGGCGCATGGTCGGCGTCGATGTCCGGGCGGTGGGCGACGATGCTGCACGCGTTCAACGGGATATAGCGCACCGGGCTGGGCACAGTCGGATCAGTGTGACGCTCTGAGGCGCTGTCCAGCAGGAAGTTCCGTCGGATACGTACTTCTCTGTCACTGATCCCGACTGCGCCGGTGGTTCTGCCAGAATTGCGCTCATGGAGATCGACGAACTCGACGGTGCGGCTCGCGAACTGGGCTCGTTGTTGGCCAAGTGCGAGAAGGTGCTGGAGAACAGTTCTCTGAGTCCATCGCGGCATACGTTGATGACCAACAGGGTCGCTGCGCTCAGGACGGCGATGGCGCTGGTCGCCCGAGAGCGTGGTGAGCGCTGACCCGCTCGAGGAAGTCGTGTCGAGTTACGGTCGTTTCCAGGTTTCCGTACAACGAGAGCGCGACACCGCCCTCGATCCGTATTTCGAGTTCACAGCGTTGGGCAGTGGGAATTCTTACCCCAGGGCTCCGGTGCTGGTCAGAAGGCCGACGCGGTTGGCACCCTGCAGGCGATCCTGCATCCGGGGGACGAGGCCGACCGTGAACATTGCACTGACCACCTCGATGTGGGCGGGTCAACGGAGCTCAGCCACCGAGTTCAGGGTCGCAGTCGGCGAACCAACAGCATCGACAGGACGCTGAGCAGCGCGGCGATAGCAAGGCTCAGTGCTGTTTTGGTGACCTGGAACCTCCAGAGCCTGCTGTCCTGGTGGTATCGCTCCTCGAAGTGATCGATACCGTTGGCGCGCAGCATTCCACTCGGGTTCGTGATATCTCGGCGTACTGGGCGTCGAGGCGTGCTTGGTACTCGGCTGTGGTTTCGTCGTCGTTGGGTTCGGTCCATCCATCTTCGCGTGAGGCGCACAGGTCGGGCGGAACGTCGACCGGGCGACCTCGAATAGCCCCCGTAGGAGGTGTTCTGGTGCGGAATCACGTCGACGTCGAGTGTGGCGTAGTGCTCGCGGATTACAACCGGGAACGCGACCAGGGGGGCGCCGATCATCACGGGTAGAGTTCGGTCATGCATCGCGACACTCAGAAAGGCGCATGAGCGCCCACAACCGCCATTTCGTGGGATCGGGTGGTCTTGAATCGACCTGCGGCTGAATTGATGTATCTCGATTCAGTCGTCAATCGGAACGCCTTCGTTCAGCGCAGTCGAACGGGCAAGGTGCGCATCGCTCGCATCGACAGATCCGGCCGGTACTTCGGTGCAAATGTCGGGTCGGAAAGTTGGAGACTGGGAAATGCATCGACCAGTTTTTTCAAGCCAACCGTGCCTTCGAGCACCGCGAGGTGGTGCCCGAGGCAGAAGTGCGGCCCGGCGGCGAACGCCAAGTGTGGGTTCTTCTGTCGGCTCAGGTCCAGCCGATCTGGGTTGTCGAAGACCGACTCGTCCCGGTTTGCCGAGACGATCATGCCAAGCACCTGCGAACCACGCGGGATTCGAACGTCGCCGATCATGACATCTTCGATGGCGGTGCGGGTGGATCCGCACGTCACCGGCGAGGTGTAGCGGAGAAGCTCGCCGATCGCGGTGCGCCATGCAGCATCGTTCGCCTCGCGCATCGAGTCGAACTGATCGCGATGGCGGAGCATCTCGAACACGCTGTTGCTCAGCAGGTTCGATGTCGTGTCGTGTCCGGCATAAAAAAGCAAAAAAACCATCGCGAGTAGTTCGCGCTCGGACAGTCGATCCTGACCGTCGCGTGCCTCGATGACTGCGGTGACCAGGTTGTCACCGGGACGGGCGCGAGCGTCGGAAATCACGTGCTCGAGAAATTTCACGAGGCGGCTCATCAGTCGTAGACGCATGACCAGTCCCCACTTGCCGGTCGGTAATGCGTGCATCCGCATCACCAGGCCCTGAAACACGTGTCGGTCCGATTCCGACACTCCGAGCAATCGCGCGATGACGCGAAGCGGTAGCTGCACCGCGTAGTCCTCGACCACATCGATCTCTGTCCGGTCGATCAACGAGTGGACGAGGTCGTCGGTTATGGCGTGCACGTCGTCGGTCCAGCGTGACCGCGTGGACGGCGAGAACGCGGACTGGACGATCGACCGAATTCGCTTGTGGTCCAGCCCATCTTTCATCACCATCGTGTCGCCGAGCAGGCGCACGATGGGCGGCAGAAATCGCGCAACAGGACCGGACCGGATCGAGCGCATGGCATCGCTCGAGAATCGCCTGTCCGCATAGAGCGATTTGACGTCGTCGTATCGGGTGACGACGTACCCAGTTCCGCGAATCATCATGTCCGCCTGCGCCCGCGCGATCGGTGTGTCACGGCGTAGCCGGGTATAGGTCGCGAAAGGGTCGTCGAAATACTCGGCGCCTCTCAGCGACACAACATTCGTACTCGGATCGATCACGATGGCCCCCTCGTCATCATCGATTCGCAGCGACCGTACACCTCCGCACGGGTAGCCCAGAATCCCGAGTGGACCTCAGCGATTTGGTCGTGAGCGCTTGTGGCGCCGGGGCCGGCTGCCCGTTTCAGGCGAATTGGTAAATCGACTTCAGTTGCTGGAATGAAGCAAGTCCCTCGGGCCCGAACTCTCGTCCGAGTCCGCTCGACTTCACACCACCGAACGGCGACGTGGGGTCCGGGAGATAACCGTTGATACCGACGGTACCCGTTTCGACCTCGCGCGCGACCCGTAGTGCACGGTCCGGGTCGGATGACCAGATGCTTCCTCCGAGACCGTAATCCGAATCGTTCGCAATGCGAATGGCGTCGTCGTCCCCGTCGTAGGGGATCACCGACAGAACCGGACCGAAAATCTCCTCGCGGGACACTGTCGCGGAATTGTCGAGATCTGCGAACAAGGTGGGCTTGACGAACCATCCGCGCTCCGTGCTTGCGGGTCGACCGGCACCTCCCATGACGACGCGTGCGCCCTCGCGCGTGCCGAGGTCGATGTAATGAGAGACCCTTTTCTGTTGCGCCTCGCTGGCCATCGGTCCGATCAGCGTCGCGTCGTCCAACGAGTCGCCGACGGGCGCGTTCTCCATCAGGGCCGCGAAGGTGTCGACGACTTCGGCGTACCTGTTGCGCGGTGCCAGGATCCGAGTGCCCAGGAAACACACCTGACCGTTGTTGGCCAAGGTGGCTGCGAACAACGACGGCCCCACCCTTGACAGGTCGAGGTCGGCGTCGTCGAGAATGATGGCAGCCGATTTGCCTCCGAGTTCGAGCGTGACCGGGCGTAGTTGTTGCGCACATGCTGCGGCAACCGCCTTACCGCCCGTCGTGGAGCCCGTGAAGGCCACCTTGTCTGCGTTCGGGTGCGATACGAGGTAGGCACCGACGTCACGCCCGCCCGGAACCACGGACATGACTCCGTCCGGAATGCCGGCAGCTTCGGCTGCCTCCGCCAGGATGTATGCGTCCAGAACGGTTTCGGGAGACGGCTTTATGACGATCGTGCAGCCCGCGGCCAACGCAGGAGCGAGCTTGGTCATCGTCAGCGACTGCGGAACGTTCCACGGAATGATTGCTGCCACCACGCCGATCGGACTTCGTCGCACGATGGTCGATTTCACAAAAGTTCCGTCGCGGTGGTCTTCGACAGAGGCGGTGCGTACGAGACCGGCGTAGTACCGCAGTAAGGCTGGGGGATACGTCGCTTCGAGTTGGCGGGCGATCGCAATCGGCATTCCGTTCTGTTGCGAGATTACGTGCAGTATTTGCTCGCAGCGCTTGTCGTATTCGTCTGCGAGCCTGTCGAGAACGTCTGCCCGCCTTGCCGGTTCCCACCTCGACCACCCCAGTGCGTCGTCGAATGCCGTGCGCGCGGCAGAGACAGCGCGGTCGACATCGGCGTTGGTGGCGGCAGGCACGGAACCGATGACCTGCTCGGTGCTGGCGGATCGAACAGTGATGCGATCAGAACTCGATGGTGCGACCCATCTACCGCCGATGAACAAAGTGGAATGGTCGGTTGTCATGCTGAACAACGCCTCTCGTGTAGCGGTGTCGGTGAAGATGCAGTTCCAGCATCGGTGGTCGATGTGATGCGTCGGTCTCGCCGTTACCGAACGGCACCGACATTCTTTTTCTTGTCGAATTCCCATGCGGTCTCGTCACGGGAAGCCTTGTGCTTTGCATGGGTTCCTGGACGAGCGCGACACGTCGACTGCGGTCATGTCAGGCTGACGCGAACAGGTATCGATTCCCAGGAGCGCAGCGTGTTGTTCAAATGCCGTTTCGGGGGTGCACTGGGTTCGATCGACTCGATTCGTCCGGCGAGGGCGGTGAGAAGAGCTTCGGCTTCGAGCCGTGCGACGTGTTGGCCGGCGCACTGATGAATTCCCATTCCGTAGCCGACGTGACCGGACGGGTTGCGGGTGAGGTCGAAGTCGTCTGGGTCGGTCCAGCGGCGGGGGTCGCGGTTGGCGGAGCCGAGGAACATGAGGATCTTGCGCCCGTCGGGAATGATCGCTCCGCCGACTTCGATATCACCCGTGGCAGTTCTGAAGAACGTCTGGACCGGAGATTCCCACCGCACTGCTTCGTCGAACGCCGTCTTGGCGAGCGCAGAAGGTTTGGTACGCAGTCTTTCCCATTGAAGTGGGTTGTTCGCCAGGGCGTAGAGCAAGGCAGCCAATCCGTTGACGGTCGTGTCGACGCCGGCAGACAACAGCGACCGAACCATCAACGGTGCCTGCTCGTAGGTGATGTCGCCTCTGTCTGCGGCCGCCCAGATGTGCGCACCGAACCCGTCGTCGGAGAGCGCGTCACGGGTGCATTGGGCGTTGACCCAGCCGGACAGCTCTGCCACTCGGTGTGCGCCGTGGGCTACCAACGAATTTGCCGGACCGAAGGCGTTGAACACGTGATCGCCGTAGGGGAGTAGGTTCTCTCGTCCTGACTTCGCGATGCCGACGGCGTCGGGGAAGACTCGAAGCGGAAACGCCGCTGCGAGTTCGGTGACGGCGTCGAACTCGGTTCGCGAGTTCAGCACCTCGTCGACGAGAACTTCGGCATCGGCCAACCAGGACGCCCGCAGCTTCGTCAGTGCTCGCGGTCCGAGGATCTTGCTCAGTACAGCGCGTGGTGCGTCGTGGTGCGGCGGGTCCGCCTCGAGCAGCACACTCGGTGGTCGCCAGGGTGTTTCGTAGCGAAAGTTGCTCAGCCCGACACCTGCAGCGGACGCAAACCCCTGCCAGTCGGTGAGCGCTTCGTGGACCTGCTCGTAGCGGCCCATGGCGTATACGTCGTAGCGATCGAGGTACACCACCGGCCCGGCGTCGCGCAGATCAGCTTGGAACGGAAGTGGGTTCTCCAGCACGTTTAGGCCGAACGGGTCGGCGTGGCTGATCGGTATGCCGGTTGTCGGCACGACGGTTGTCATGGCACACAGTCCTTTTCAGTACGGAGTCCGGAGTCCGGAGTCAGAGATCGAGAACGAGGCGGTCGGAGCAGGACCGGGACACACAGATGAACATGCAGTCGGCGCGCTCGCGCTCGACGTCGTCCAGTATCGAATCGCGGTGATCCGGGGTGCCGCTCAGCACCGTCGTCTCACAGGTACCGCACGTTCCTTCTCGGCACGAGGTGAGGACGTTGATTCCAGCTCGTTGAACAGCATCGAGAACGGTGCCTTCTGGACCTACCGAGACGGTGATGCCGCTGCGACTGAGCTCGACGTCGAACGGCGCGGTTCGCGCTGGTGCACTCTGCTGCCGCGCAACGAAACGCTCAGTCCTCAACTTGCCGAGAGGCCAACCGACACAACGCTGTTCGACCGCGTTCAGAAGTGGCTCGGGACCACAGACGTACACCTTGGTCTCGTCGCGTGCTGCGGCGTCGAGCCACCTCGGAAGATCCAGCAGGCCTACCTCGTCCTGTGGAGCGATGACGACTCGATCGCCGTAAGCCGAGAGAAGATCGAGGAATCCCATCGACGATCGGGTGCGTCCGCCGTACACCAGTGTCCATTCGATACCCATCAGATCTGCTTGCGCCACCATCGGGATCAAGGGCGTGATGCCGATTCCTCCGGCGACGAACAGGTAGCGGGAAGCGGGAACCAGCGGGAAGTGGTTGCGTGGGCCGCCCACTCCGACAACGTCTCCGACATCGAGAATGTCGTGGACGAACGCCGATCCTCCGCGACCGGCGGGCTCGCGGAGGATGCCGACTCGGTAGCTGTAGGGGTCCCATCGGTCTCCGCACAGCGAGTACTGCCGGGTCATCCCCGTGGGCAGCATCAGGTCGATATGAGCTCCGGGCGCCCAGTCGGGCAAACGCTTCCCATGGGGATGAGTGAGCGTCAGCGATACGACACCTTCGGACACAACATCTTTCGCGCTGACTCCCAAGGCGGACTCTGTACCCGACCCAGAGGGCCCCAGCGCCGTAACCGCGGATAGGGGCCCGTCATCAGACCGCAGCTCCTCGAGTTCGTTCATGCGTCGAGGATCGCCGTCGTTCCGGTGCGTTCGCTAGAATGTTCTCATTCATTGAGAGAGAATATGTGTGCTCGGTCACTTTCGCGTCAGTCGCGCTTGCAACACTCGCGAGACACCGCGGCCGGCCGCCTGCACGGTGGGAATCAGCGATCGCGCAGCATCGTCGTTGGGGACCACGACCGACAGTGCCGCCGCTACCGACTTTCCCGAAGTAATTATCGGCACAGCAATTCCTGTAGTAGAAGGATGGATGTGCCCGGGACAATAGGCATAGCCCTGTCGACGAATCTCGGCGAGCGCGGCACGTAGCGCGCGGCTCGAACTCAGGGTGCGATCGGTGAACGTGCTCAAGGGTTCACTTATCATACGCTCCTGTATCTCACTCGAGGAGTGCGCCAGCAGCACCAATCCGGAGGACGATGCGTGCAGAGGCAATCGGCCGGCGATCCTGCTGATGTTCACGGCGGCGCCCGGCGCGGTCAGCCGCTCCACGAACAGGACTTCGCTGCCCTCCATCACTCCTAGCTGAGTGTGGTGACCGATGACGGAATGGAGGTCTTCCATGAATGGCATGGCCGCGTCACGCAACCCCACCGTTCCTGACGCTCTCGACACCACTTCCCACAAGCGAACTCCGATACGGACTCGTCGGCCATCCCGTTCCAACCAACCGGATCCGACCAGTTCTTCGATCAACCGAGACGCCGTCGCGACGTGTAGACCGGATCGGCGGGCGATGTCGGTGACGGTCAAGGTTTCGTCGTCGAGACCGAAGGCTTCGACCACACGAACGATGCGAGAGACTACCGATTCACCTGTGGACACACGAGACACCACAACCTCCGCTTCGTCCGACCGCAACCCCGATGATCCTCGTGACGCGGCTCGGTCGGAACCGAATACACGACACCGATCGAACAAGTGGGCTACGTGTTGCGCAGCCACCGGCATGTGGAGATCTCGACCCGTCGTCCGACCCAAGGCGTAGCGGACATTCTGCGGAGTGAATCACCCGGGTTCGATGCCGCAGCTTTCTGAGTCAGGAAGGGTGAGTTCGTACGCAAGAGGGTCGGTCCGGTGGTCCGTACGCGTGACTGACGACCGTGCCTTTCCGGGTCGTGCCGAATTCAGTCGGCGATCAGGTTCGTGTATGAGACAACAAGAATCGCGAGCGATAGAGCGAGCATGCCGAGGCAATTGATCCAGAACTCTTGTCCGAGGAAGTGTGCGCGGATGTGTGCGTATGAGGCGCACGTGAAGTACACGACGACTCCCACGGCGGCGGTGACCCCCACTGCTGGGATGTGCAGGCCTACAAGCAGTCCCGCCGCGGCGAGCAGTTTGACGACGATCAGCGTCCACCACCACTCGCGCGGGTAGGCGACGCCATCGAGGCACCGCTGGATGAAGACGGGCGGCCGGATGGACAGCAGGACATCGCCAAGCAATATCGCAGCCAAAACTATGGAGAGCCACCAGATGTGGGGTGTGTCAATCACTAAAGTTCCCTCCAGGTAGACGATCTGCCGACAAGACGACAGACGCAGAACACGCTGGTGCCGGCGCTCACCTCGCGCGTAGGACCGTGGCTGCGATGTCTTCGAGGCCGTCACGGACGACCGTCGGGTCGTCTCCCGCCGCGGAGGCGGCGAGTAACAGACCGAGGTAGCTGGAATACAAGACACGTGCAGCACGGGGGGCCTCCTCGCCTATGCCCGCCCCGACGGCAACCTGTTCGAACTCGTTTCTCAACATCACCGCCAGTTCGCCGAAGACTGCCGTGTCGTGCTTCCCACGGGCGAGAATCGCGCAGTATTCGCGTGAAAGCTCTGCGCGAGTGGAGAACAGATCAAGGAATGGCTGCACGATATCGCCGACATCGCGAATCGGATCATCGCTCAGCGCGAGCGAGCTCGTCGCGCGTTCAGCATGCACGGCTCCGATCCAGCGATCGAAAGAAATCAGCAGCAGCGTGTCCTTGTCCCCGACCGACATGACACTGCCCAGGCTCACTCCAGTGGCTGCAGCGATCCCGCGAATCGTGGCCCCTTCGAAACCGTGGTCGACAAATTGCTGCTGCGCGGTATCGATGATGCGCGCGCGAGTGTTCTCCCGCCTACGAAGACGACCAGACTGAACAGGTTCAGTGAACATGTTCATTACCGTAAGGCATCCGCAGAATGGCCGTCAACATAGCGACGTATGGATCGCAGGCGTCGCATCCGTCGAGGTGAACCATGTGGCTGCGAACCTGCTGGGGAAGTGGTTCACAGAACGCCTCCGGCGGGTACATGGAGAAAATGAAGACACGACACATCGGCAACAGTCCCGCCCACCGCGTCGAGGTCGGCGCCATCGGTTTGGGCCTGATGACGTTCGACCAGTCCGGGGCGCAACCTCGTGAGCAATTGCTGGACACCGTGCGCGCCGCGTTGGACGCAGGAGTGACGCTTTTCGATACCGCCGACGCATACGGGCCGGGCGAACTGGACGCCGACGCCCAGGGTGAGAACGAGAAGCTGATCGCCGGCCTCCTCGACGAACTCGGCGTGCGGGACCGCGTTCTTCTGGCCACGAAAGGTGGCCACGTGCGCACCGGCGGCGGTGGTGGGTGGGACACCGACAGCTCGCCCGAACATCTGCACTCCGCAGTCGACTTCAGTCTGGGTAGGCTCGGGGTGGATCGAATCGCGTTGTGGCAGCACCACCGTCCCGATCCCAAGGTGGACTACAACGACGTGATCGGCACGTTGAAGGAGATCGCGGACAGCGGCAAAGTAGAACGTATTGGCCTCTCCAATGCGAACGTCGAACAGATCCGTGCCGCGCACGCTGTACTGGGTGACTCCTTGGTGAGCGTGCAGAACCAGTTCTCTCCGGCGTACCGCAGCAGTCTTCCGGAGATCGAGGTGTGCGAAGAGTTGGGCTTGGCGTTTTTGCCGTGGAGTCCTCTCGGTGGTCTGAACGACGCGAAGGCACTTTCCGGGAAGCATCCGGCGTTCGCTGCTGTGGCGGATTCGCGTGGTGTAAGCGCTCAACAGATCGCGCTTGCATGGGAACTGGCCCAGTCTCCCTGCGTCATCCCGATTCCCGGTGCGAAACGTCCTTCATCCGTGACGGATTCGGCCGCGGCCGCTGACATCGAACTCACCGAAGAAGAGTTGTCCATCTTGAACTCGGACGGATGAGTCCTTTTCGACACCGATAGCTGGGCACGCTTGGAGCACCCCTGGCACGGATACGTCGGCCGGCGGGGCTTGTGTGCGTGCGGAAGCTTTTCGCCGCACGGAAGCCGCGTCGACGTGTCTGCTCGCGGAGTGCTGAACCTGGACCAGGTCGTAAGCATCGCCACCGCGCAAGGGCTACCTGGAAGCCCTTGACGGTTTGCCCGGAAACAGCTGGTGCAGAACGGTTGTCATGGTTCCGACGATTACCATCGGCGCGGCGAGCGTGAGCCCCCCAGAACGATGTGTCGGACCACTGAGTGATACCGAAGATCGCGGACCCGGCAAGGGCCGCAAGCGCCACCCACGCGGCCCACGCGCGAGCGATCAGGGTAGCGAAGATGGGCGGGCTGATGAGAATGAGACCGACTACGGCGTACTGACCCATGCCCAGAGTGTCGACCGTGCGGTCGCTGCACTGGTAGTCGCCGCGCACCGGCGGATCCGGCGGACCGGTTGGCGCGTCTGCCGGGTGAGCAGTTGCAGTGGGATCTGATGTTTCCGTTCGCTCGCGCGTGTTTACGGTGCGACGAGGCAGAGCGGTCCGACGGGGGTGGCGGGGTTGACGGTGACCGTGGCGATGGGCCCGCCGGCGGAGGTTTGGTAGGCCATGAGGGAGTGCTCGCCCGGGGTGAGAGGTGTCCACAGGGTAATTTTCTGGCCGAGGATCACCGGGGTGCTGAAGTACCCGTCGTACTGCCAGGCGAATTGCTCGATCGGCATGACGGAATTGGTGTCGAGGGGTCCGATGTCGACGCGGGGTTCGGTGAGTTGCTCGGTGCGCGCGACGGCGATGTAGGTGCACCCGACGCCGTACGGAGTGGTCGGTCCGATGCCGAGTCCGGGCAGGATGTCCAAGCTCACGGCGTCCGCGGATGCAGCGGGTGCGCCACCGAGCGCCGTGGCCGCCGCGGCGGCGATGGTGAGCGCGGAGATGCGGACAAACCCCATGATCGTCATATCCCGGAGTCGGATTCGGGGCGGTGGCCGTTACATGGCGACGCGGTCCGTCGCGGCGAGGTTCGGGTCGACCCGGGGTCTGCTGCTGGGTTCGTAGACGCCACGCCGCACGAGGTCCGGGTGTCGGAGTCGATGGTGCACACTGGTCGGCGTCGTGTGGTGGGGACTCGGGGGAGGGCTTGAAAACGATGGTCGACGACGTCGAAGCAAAACGGGATGCGAAAGCGATTGCAGGTGAGCAGCTTCCGCGGCCGTCGTGGCGACTCCCGGTGGTCGGGGACGTGTTGCGTCTGGATGCGAAGCGGCCGGTGCAGCGTGAGGCGAGGTGGGCGTCGACGCTGGGTTCGGTGTTCGAGATCAAGATCCTCGCTGACAGGCTGGTCGTGGTGGGCGGCGCGGATGTGGCGGCGGAAGTCTTCGACGAAGAACGTTTCGCCAAGGCGGTGGTCGCCCCGCTCACCTCGTTGCGCGCCATCGCGGGGGACGGGTTGTTCACCGCGTTCAACTCCGAACCCAATTGGGCTCGGGCGCACAATGTGCTGGCACCGGCGTTCAGTCAGGAGTCGATGCGCAGCTACCACCAGATCATGGTGTCGGCTGTCTCGGAGCTGATCACCTACTGGCGGGCGTCGACCGCGGCTCCGGTGGCGGTTCCCGCCGATATGAACGCGTTGACGTTGAACATCATCGGCCGCGCGGGGTTCGGGTACGACTTCGGCGGTATCGGCGGAGGTGCGGATCCGTTCGTGCAGGCGATGACGCGGGCACTGTCGTATGCATCGACGTCGTCGAACGAGGTTCCGTTCTTGCGGGCACTGTTCGGGCGAGCGGCAACCCGGCAGTATCCGAAGGACGTGGCGCTGCTGCACAGCGTGGTCGACGGGGTGATCATGCAGCGTCGCAACGGCACCCGCGCTCCGAGCAACGATCTGTTGCAGCGAATGCTCGACACCCCGGATCCGGAGTCGGGTGAGATGTTGCCCGATGAGAACATCCGCAATCAGGTGCTGACGTTTCTGATTGCCGGCCACGAAACGACGGCGGGGACGTTGTCGTTCGCGTTGCACTATCTGTCCCTGAACCCTGATGTGGTGGCGACGGCGCGCGCGGAGATCGACCGCGTGTGGCCGGACCCGAGTGTGGAGTTGACGTTCGAGCAGGTGGGGAAGCTGAGGTACGTACGCCGGATCGTGGACGAGACGTTGCGGTTGTGGCCGTCGGGGCCGGCGTTCTTCCGCAAGGCACGCCGCGATACGACCTTGGCGGGGAAGTATGCGGTCAAGAAGGGCCATCCCATCTTGGTGGTGCTGCTCGCGCTGCACCGGGACAAAGCGGTGTGGGGCGAGGATGCGGAGTTGTTCGATCCGGATCGCTTCGCTCCGGCGGCGATGAAGGCGCGAGCAGGGCACGTGCACGCGTACAAACCGTTCGGGACCGGGGTTCGGGGGTGCATCGGTCGGCAGTTCGCCGTGCACGAGGCTGTGCTGGCTCTGGCGATGCTGTTGCGCGCGTTCGATTTCAAGCCTGTGCCGGGGTGCGAGCTGAAGGTGGACGAGCTCATGACGATCCGCCCGGCAGGTTTGACACTCACCCTCTCCGAGCGCACGACGGTGGGGGACGCTCCGATGTCGTGAAGGTGAGTGTCGGCGTCATGCGCGGCATTCTCGAGGCTATTCGATGGCGCAAGTCCGGCGGCAGCGGTCCGCGTCGTCGATCGGGTGCATCTGCTGATCCCGCATCGGTGAACTGGTGGGGGTGAGGTCCGCTGTCCGAGTTCAGTGCGGACCACCCCAGCATCTGGGAGGAAACTCCGAAAGAGATATTGCGAAATATTTCTTTCGGATCTATGGTCGGTGTCATGTCCGATCGCAAACTGACGCGAGCCTCCGAACTGAAGGCGCTCTCGCACCCGGTCAGAATTCGGCTCTTCTACGCGTTGATTGCGGAAGGACCGCTCACTGCAACGCAACTCGGTGAGCTGGTCGACGAATCTCCGGCCTCGGTCAGCTACCACCTTCGCCAACTCGCCACTCATGGATTCACCGAAGAGGCGCCCGAACTCGGCAACGACAAACGGCAACGGTGGTGGCGTGCGGTCGAAGGTGGGTTCGGTTGGAGCCCTGTCGATTTCGCGAACGATCCTGAAATGCGGGCCACCGCCAACGCCGCCAAGCGCGCGATGCTTGCTCACCACTGGGAGCGGCTGGCCGCCTTCGACGACTCCGCTGAGGCGTGGGGTCAGGACTGGGTTCACGCAGCGTTCAGCAGTGACCACATCGTTCACCTCACCGCGTCCGAAACCCAGGAGCTGGGCGAGGAACTTCGAAGCGTTCTCGAAAAGTGGAAGACCGCCGGCTCCAAGGATCGCGACGGCGCCCAGAACGTCATGGTGGTTCTCCACGGCTTCCCCACTACTCCCTGAACACCGAGGAGGCGCAATGTACCCGGTGCATCACACGACCCACCTCGACCTGACGCACGCTCGCGTAGCGGCAGCGCTCGACGCGGGAGACCTCCGCCGAAAAGCAACGACTGAGCGACGTCTACGCCGCGATCAAGATCGCCTACAGCGCGCCTGGACACAGTTGTCCAAGGCCTTGGCCGAGGCGTCCGAGTCCCAGAGGCAATGGGCCAGTATCAGAACGCGCTAGTGCGTGCGCGATCCCGAGATTCGGCAGACCTTTCAGCGTCCGGCAGACGCCGCAGCGTCTGCCAAGTACTGAACGGTCTGCCAAGCGGGGAACTTACGGCAACACTCCTCATCGATCCGCCGAGCCGAGGGGACGCAGCGCCGCGTCCCGTCAGTCGTCGACCCGGGGCTCCGGGCTCCAGAAAGTGCTCTCGGGTTCGAGGACCTGACCTTCGTTCGTCGGCAGCACGTCGGGTGGGAGGGCGCACCCGCGGGTCCTTCTGGTCACCGCCCGAATCGGTCATAGGTCGACGGCAGACCGCTGCACTCGAATTTCGAAGCGGCGAAAGTGAAAATGGTCCGGCCGAATCTGCGACGCTACCTATCGGTCGCTTACGCCGAGCAGGAGGAAACGGATGAAGGTACGTCTGGAGCTCATGTCCACCGGTGGTAACACCGCCGGCTTCCGGATCCCGGACGAGACGGTCGACGCGCTGGGAGGAGGGAAGCGTCCGAAGGTGGTCGTGACCGTCAACGGATTCACGTATCGCTCGTCCATTGCCCGCATGGGCGACGAGTATCTGCTCGGGATGAGCCAGGACCGTCGCACAGAAGCGGGCACCGAGCCGGGCACGGTGTACGACGTGGAGCTCGCCCTCGACGAGGCCAAGCGGACGGTCGAGGTGCCGCCCGAACTGGCGGAAGCACTCGCGGCCGATCCCGACGCTGCGTCGACCTGGGCCACGTGGTCGTTCACCAAGCAGAATCAGGCCGCGCTCGGATTGACTGGAGCCAAGAAGCCGGAGACGCGAGCGGCCAGGCTGGAGAAGACCCTGGCCGCGCTGCGTTCCTGAGGTGGTTACTGCATCGGTTGCGTGACGTAGCCGCCGAAGCCGGCCGGCCGCTGCTCCTGGCGGACGAAGCGAGAGCGCGGCAACATGGGCGGCAGAGACGGTGTGGCTACCGGAGTCTCGACGTTGTCCTTCGCAGGTTTACGTCCTTTTCGGGCGCTCTTGCCTCGCGGGGGCAATGCCTGCGTCATAGGTGTGCTTTCTACTCGTGTGTGCGGCGCGTTCGCTACCGAATTGGGGAGTTCCCTCGAATTCACCTGCGAAACGTGTCGATGTTTGATTCGTTGCCGACGGCCGAACGGATGTAGGGGAGGGCAGCCCCGGGAGTTCTACTGGCCGCTCCCTATCTCTCGTGCGATCGCCTCGAACTCGGTGACGAACCGCCCTGTGCTCGAGGACCGACGGCACAGATAGGTGGTCACCTCGGCGGCGTCGACGATCGGGACGTAGCTGACGCCCGGCCGAGCGTAGGCACCGGCGGCTCCCGAACCGGCGATGTTGACGCCGACCCCCGCCGCGCACAGCTGCAGCACTTCGTCGAAAGTGTTGGCGAGGGGCAGAACTCGCGCCGTGATGGACGAGGGAAACCAACTCGGGCTGTCGTGGCTGTTCCGCAATCCGATGAACGACTCGTCGGCGATGTCCGACATCCGAACGCCACGTTGTCCGGCGAGGCGGTGCCCGTCGTGGACGAGCAGAACACTCTGCTCGGTCCACAGGCCGACCGCGGTGATTCCGTCGACCACGGGCCGGTCGGTCGACACCATCAACGCCACGTCGATTCGGTCGCTCCGCAGCGAGTCGACGGCGTCGGCGAACCCGATGCTGTGGACTTCCCACGACACCCGTGGGTATCGATGGACGGCGATCGCCAGTGCGGTGTCGGTGTGCGGGTTGGGCGCCATGATGCCGATCCGCACGGCGGATGCGGTGTCTTCGGTTGTGGCCCACTCGATCACCGCGTCGAGTGCGTCGACCGTTTTTCGGGCGAGAGGGATCAGCGCCACCCCGTCTGCGGTCAGTTCGACCCGCCGGGACGTGCGCACGAACAGCGGCTTCCCGAGCTTTCTTTCCAGGCTGCCGACCTGCTGGCTGAGCGAGGGTGCGGAGATGTGGAGCAGCTCGGCCGCGCGGCCGAAGTGAAGCTCGCCGACTACCGCGAGGAAGTACCGCAAATGGGTCGCGGTGATGTCCACCGCCAGATCATAAGGCTCGGACTCATGATGGTTGCGGAAACGGTCCTGGTTCTGACGCGTCCGGGGCCGGAGACTGCATGAGTGACCATCAACGAAGGCCTCGTCTACGTCGAACGCGAAAGCGGTCCCTTGGCTCTGGACCTGATCACGCCCGACGGTGACGGCCCGTGGCCCGTCGTCGTCTTCGTGCACGGAGGCGGGTGGATGTCGGGTGACCGGACACTGGGTCCGGATTTCCATCGGTATTTCTGCGCACGCGGTATCGCGATGGCGAGCGTCTCCTACCGGTTCAGTGCCGACGCGCTGTTCCCGGCGCAACTTCACGACGTTCGATCCGCCGTGCGATTCCTGCGCGCCGATGCCGATCGGCTCGGGCTCGATTCCGCTCGCATCGCGATCTGGGGATCGTCGGCCGGCGGTCATCTCGCTGCGCTGGCAGGACTGACCTCGTCACTGCAGGAACTGCCGGGGGAGGAGGTCACCGAGGGCGACGCGTCGGTGTGCGCGGTGGCCGAATCCTACGGTCCGACAACCCTTGTCGACGGAGAGATCCCGGCCGAGGTGTCGTTGCCCGGCATGGATACGCCGTCCTCGACACCCGAAGGTCGGCTCATCGGCGGCGATCCCGCCGACCGTCCCGAGCTGGCGCTCGCCGCCAGTCCGGCCCACCAGGTGACCGCGGACGCCCCGCCGTTCCAGATTTCTCACGGCACAGCGGACGTTCTGGTCGGTCCCGAACACAGCGTCCGCCTGTTCGATGCGCTGACGAAGGCGGGTGTCGACGCCGAGCTGTACTTGGTCGACGGGTATCAGCACGGCTTCCTGAACCCGCCCGGGCGACCCGACGCTCCCGTGTTCGACAGCGGCCGACTCGCCGCCGAAGGCCCCGTCCCTGCTCGACGCCTCACCGGCTACGGCGCGACCCGTCAGGACGTGAGCGCCGCCTTCGGATTCGACGTCATCGGCGACTTCTTCACCCGACACCTAGGAGAACGATGAGTACTTCACCCGACCTCGAGACCGTCCACGGGCTCGCCCCGGTGATCGATTCGCTTCCGGGCGAACAGGTTCCCTACGCCCTCGCGAGCGGTGAGGGACAGCGATACGAAATCGACAACCAGCTGTGGACCGTGATCGCCCGAGCGTCCGACACTGGCGGACTGTTCGACGCGGCGTTCGTTCTCGGGCCGCGCGGCGCTGGGTCCGACTTCCACAGTCTCGCCGACCACCAGCGCTCGTACTACGTCTTCGCCGGCCTCGCGCAGTTCTGGCTGCCGGGTGAGAGCAGGATTCTCGGTGTCGGCGACTCCGTGCACGTTCCGCCGGGAACGCCGGTCGCCTACCGAATGCTGGGTCACCAGACGAAATTGATGATGTGGTCCGCGCCGGGCGGTGCACTCGACGCCCTGCACACCTCCGGCGGGGCCGTGGAAAGCCGTGTCTACTCCGCCGACGGCCGTGCCGGGGTCACCTCGAAGCCGGGCGAGCTTCTCGTCCCGAAATCTGCTTCGCTGCACGATCTTCCGGCGGTCGCGGCGTCGGACGCATGGGACGACGTTCTTCCTGCCGGGGTCGAGGGGTATTTCCTGCGAGCACATACCGGCGACAATCGAGAGTGGCCGGACACGATGAATTCCTTCGGTGCCCGCGGCCGCAACACCGGCGGCCGGTACTTCGCGGTTCTGACCGCCGGCGCGAAAGCGCCCTATGTTCCTCAGCACTTCCACCGGCTCCACACCGAGAACTTCTTCTGCCTGTCGGGGCGAGTGTGGTTGCACGTCAACGGAACCGAGCGGCTGCTCACCGAAGGCGACTTCGTTCACGCGCCCGCCGGAACCGTGCACAGCTTCGCGTTCGACGCCCACAACACCCGCATGCTGGGCATGCTGACATCGGACGTGTTCGAGCCATTCTTCGACATCACCGGAGTCGCCACCGACAACGCCGTCTACACGGAAGGCCTGATCGACCCGAGTGTCATGATGAGCAAGCTCGGTCAGCTCGCCGATCTGGACGTGCAGTTCGTGGGCCCGCCGCCGACGCGCAGTCAGGCGTTGGATCTGTTCTGACCGGCGTCGCTCCACGCGTCGGGATTCACGCTGTGCGGCGGTCTCGATCCGGTGGCCATGGCTGCGGCGTTCGTGGCGCACAGCCTCGCCATCTCCGATCGAACGGAGACAGTGGCGCTCCCGACATGAGGAAGCAGAACGGTGTTGGGCAGGTCGGCCAGCCCCGGTGCGAGTCGCGGTTCGTTCTCGTACACGTCCAACCCGGCCGCGGCGATGGTGCCGCCGCGTAGAGCGGCGACCAGTGCGTTCTCGTCGACGACCGGCCCGCGGGCGGTGTTGATCAGAATGGCCGACGGTTTCATGGCCGACAGGGCGGCGGCATCGACGAGATGGTGTGTGGACTCGGCGAGCGGAACATGGAGCGAGACGAAGTCGCTGTCGGTCACGATGTCGCCCCACGACACGTGGTTGACGCGCCCCGCGAATTCGCCGAGTTCGGCTTCGGTGACGGGTCGGTCACCGGGCGGACGCGGACAGAAGTTCACCGTCATGCCGAAGGCCAGGGCGCGGCGCGCCGTCGCGCGTGCGATCCGCCCGAACCCGGCGAGTCCGAGGACGCGGCCCGACACGTCGGTGCCCAGCATCAGCTCCGGTTTCCACCCGTCGAACGACCCGGCGCGCACGAAGGCGTCGGCTTCGACGGCCCGCCGCGCCGTCGCCAGCATCAACAGCAGTGCGATGTCGGCGGTCGAGTCGGTGAGCACGCCGGGAGTGTTGGCCACGGTGATGCCGAACTCGGTGGCGGTCGCGACGTCGATGTTGTCGTATCCCACTGCGTAGTTGGAGATTCCGACGATTTTTGCCTCGGACAGAAGGGCTCGGTCGAATCTGTCCCCGAGCTGCGATACGACCACCGACCAGCGACCGGACGCGCAGGCGTCGGCGAGTTCTGTGGGCGCCAGTGGCATCACGTCCACCGCGGCGGCGGCCTCGAGGATCGACGGGCCGGGGTCGGGAATGGGCGTGGTGACCAGAATCCTCGTCATTCCTCGTCGGTCCTGCCCAGCAGGCCCGCGAGCACTTCTCTCGTGTGCTCACCCAGGTCGGGTCCGACCGAGCGAATCGGGATCGACTTCTCGCCGATCACAGGAACCACGCCGACGAAACCGACGTCGGTGAGTTCCTCAGCCCCCGTGTCGACGCGAAAATGCTGAATCATCTCGCGCGCCGCGTACTGTTCGTCGGCCACGATGTCGGCGGCGGTGTAGATCGGCCCGGACGGCACGCCCGCCTCGTCGAGAATCCTCAAAGCCTCGTCGCGCGAACGCAATCCGGTCCAGGCGTTGATGGCGGCGTCGAGCTCGTCACGACGTGCCCATCGGCCGGCGTTGGTCGTCAGCTCGGGGTCGGCCGCCAAATCGGGTCGCTCGATGGTCTCCATGTACCGGCGGAAGATCGCGTCCCCGTTGCCGGCGATGATGATCGAGAGGCCGTCGCTGCACACGTACGCGTTGGAGGGGGCGATACCTTCCATCCGACCTCCGACGCGTTCGCGTTCGACGCCGTAGGCGAGATAGTCCGGGATCAGCGACTCCATCATCGAGAGAATCGATTCGTTTAGGGCGACGTCGATGGTGCGCTGGGACAACGAGAGTGCTGATGCTGTCGCTTGCCGTTGGAACAGAGCCATCACGCACCCGAATGCGGCATAGAGGCCCGCGATGGAATCGCCGATCGACACTCCGACGCGAACCGGCGGGCGGTCGGGGTCACCGACCAGGTTACGAAACCCGCCGTATGCCTCCGCGACAGCGGCGAACCCGGGCCGCTGCGACATCGGCCCGGTCTGGCCGAAGGCGGAAATTCGGGCGATGATCAGATCGGGCTTGGCCGCGCTGAGCACCTCGGGAGAGATGCCCCATTTCTCCAAGGTGCCGGGGCGGAAGTTCTCGAGCACGATGTCGCACGTCGCGGCCAGATCCACGACATCCTGACGACCCTGCTCGGTGCGCAGATCGAGCACGACGGACTTCTTGTTGCGGTTGATCGTCCGAAAGAGCATCGACGTCGTGCCCGAGTACAGACGCCAATTACGCAGCTCGTCTCCGGTGCCGGGGCGTTCGATCTTGATCACCTCGGCACCGAAGTCGGCGAGCATGCGCGCTGCCGTCGGTGCAGCGATGTAATTGCCGAGTTCGAGAACTCGGACTCCGTGCAGCGGCAGAGCGTTCTCGGCCATGAGCTCTCGATCCCACGATGGAGTGTGACGGCTCACATTATGGGCACACTCAGGCGGCCGACGGGCTCAGTGGCCCCGGTAGGCGTGCGTGACCTGGCGACCGTTGAAGTCCAATCCGTTGCCCGTGGACAGTGCGGGCCACGACAGAACAGCAACGCCGACCGCGGTTGCGACGAGAAGTGCGAACATCTTTTCCTCCTAGCCCTCGATTGTGACTACTCCATTGAAACCTGCTGTGGGCCAATATCGTTCCGTTGCGGGCCGACGTCACTCGCACCCGAGGGCCATGGCGTCGGTCACACCGACGTTTCCGGGCGGCCGATAACGGTGATTCGGCAGTGTCCACACCGTTATCGGCCCGTGATCTGTTGATTGCGGTTTCGAGAGGTGTGTCGGTCACTATGGCGTCGTAAGACTGTTTCACGAAAGGGGTGGCTGCCGTGACTGCACGATTCGGATCCGTGTTCGAGAAGATGAGTGTGCTGATCCTCGCTGCTGCAGCCGGCCCGGTGCGCCCGGCCCCGCTGCGTCCGGGCTGGTACGACTTTCCCGGCCGGCCCGGTCTCGAACGACACGGTGACGGTATGTCGTGGACAGCGGTCCGATCGAAACGGGGCAGTGCCGGCCGACGAGAGTCCTCGTCCGGCTCGGTGTGATCGAATAGCACTCATGAACGAAGGACATGGGGACGCGGCTCTCGCGCCACGTGTGATGGCTGCGGCCGAGTTCGGTCGCATCGTTCTCTCGCTCGGGCACAGGATCGACGACGAGGACGAGCTTCTCGAGCTGCTCCAACGTACGGCGGATTCGGTCCAGACCTTCATTGCCGGTGCGCGGTACTGCAGCGTGACGGTGGACTTCGACAAGCGGACGTACACGGCCGTCTACACGGACGGCAGGACGCTCGAGATCGACGCGCAGCAATACCGGGCGAACCAGGGTCCCTGCCTGCACGCAGCGCGGACGGGCGAAACCGTCGTCGTCGACTGCAACGAGTCCGACACGCGGTGGCCCGACTTCGGGCCCGCCGCGCGGGCCGAGGGTGTCCATTCGTTTCTTGCGGCGCCCGTGGATGCTGGAACGGCACGCTTCGGCGCCGTCAACCTGTACGGCACGGAAGCGCACGCGTTCGGCGACGTCGACGCCGAGTTGTTGACCGTGGTGACGTCGGCCGTCGGTCGCGCGCTCTCGGACTTCGCCCGGCACAAGTCCGTCCTGGACGTCGCGGACGGTCTGCGCGGCGCGATGGAGCACCGGGCGCCCATCGAGCAGGCCAAAGGCATTCTCATGGCGTTGCGCGGAATCGACGCCGACGCGGCGTTCGGTGTCCTGGCCGACCAGTCGCAACGGACGAACCGCAAGCTCCGCGACGTCGCCGCGGACTTCGTCGCCACCGCATCCGGCGTGACGGAGTAGCTCAGGCGCGTTCGCGGGCCACTTTGTGGGGTACCTGGATGAGGCGTAGCGCGGTCACCAGACCCAGGCCGCCCACCATGTTCCCGACCGCGGCCAGTGCGAACATTCCGAGCCAGTCGGAGTATCCGAATGGCGCGCCGGCGATCAACGCCGCGAAACTGATCAAAGACGCAACAATGGCGTGATTGATGTGACCGGCGCTGAGTACGAATCCGAATGCGACGGCCGGAACCAGGCGAACTCCGTCGGATTCGGTGGCGTGCTGCAGGTGGGTCATGAGGGTGATCAACATGCCGCCGATGACGGCCAGCGCGAACGCGTGCCAGTTGGTTCCGAGCTCGATGTATCCGGTTGCGGTGTGGACGGCGCTCTCGCGCAGGGACGGGAACGCGGCGACCACGATCGCGACCACCACCCAGCCGCCGATCAGGTTCGTGCACAGCGTGCTCACCCAGAGTCGCGCGAGCGAGAGGGGAGCGGCTTCCTTCGCCACCACGGTCGCGACGGGAATCAGGAAGTCCTCGGTGAACAGCTCACTTCTGGCCAAAGACAGTGAAATGAAGCCGATACCGAATGCGAGCGAGGACAGGATGATGTTTCCCGTCGCTTCCTCCACGATCAGCAGCGCCAGGACGCCGACTCCGATGTCGAGACCGCCGAGCAGTCCTGTGGAGAGCAGGGCGAGCCACGACCGTCCCAGACGTTGTCGCCCTTCGTCGACGAGACGATCGAACGTCTCCTCGGTGTCTTCGGCGGCCACATCCGGCTCGACGACGTCCTCTGCCCCGTCGGGGCTCTCTTCGTTCATCTCCCCGTATACCCGTGCCGGATGGTCGCCAAGCAGACTTTATACATGTGGAGTCGCTGAGATGGGTAGACATCACAAGTTTGGAACCGCGGTTTCCGTGCTAACTCCAGTGCCGTCCGACCAATCCGGCGATCCGATTGTTTTACTCTTCTTTGTGCACCATTTCCGCAACACCTGTTGTGGTGGGTCCGATCTCGCAGTTGCGATCGGGTCGGAGCTGATTTCGCCGGACGGCGATACGTCACCAGCCCTCTGGGGGGATTTGAATTGACTGCTGAATACTCGTTCATTACGCGCGCCAACGATGCGGACAAGGTTGCGGAGTTCACGCCTCTGACGTCCGACAGTCCAAGTCTGGAGTTTTCCCGCAAGTACGCCGACATCGCCGCTCTGAGTGCCGGCGATCCGTCGTTTCTCCGCCCTCGTCTCACGGACGACGCGCGCGCGAACCTGGCGAGCCTGCCTCCGCAGTCGAACGAAGTTGCGCTGGTGTTCGGAGCCAACGGCTTCGTGGGAGCGCATCTCGTGGCCCGGTTGTCCCTCGATCCGACGATCACCACCGTCTACGCGGGGGTCCGCGGCGCCGACGGAGTGTCGGCCACGGAGCGCTTCGAGCTCACCCTTTTGCAGTACTCGATCACCGACATCGATCGCTCCAAGATCCAGGTGATCGAGGCCGTCCCCACCCAGAGCCGTTTCGGTCTCGACGCCGACAAGTATCGGTTTCTGCGCCGCACCGTCGACCTGGTCTTCAACTCCGCCAGCTCGACCGACTACGACTCCTCCTACCTCGAGCTTCGTGAGGACTGGTTCGCGTCGCTCCTGCGAGTCGTGCAGTTCACCCTCGAGGACCGACGCAAGCACCTGACCTACATGGGCAGCATCGGCGCGTTCATCTACACCAGCCCCGAGGATTTCCTGCGTCCCGATTCCTGGTGGTACTCGGGTTACTGCCAGATGAAATGGATCAACGGGCAGCTGCTGCGCTGGCTCAGCCGGGACGGTATCGCGTCGGTCACCCTGTGCGAATCGCCCTACGTGCTCGGCGGTACGGAGGTGGGCAAGGACCCCGGCCGGGTCTACAGCTGGTGGCGCGCGATCGAGGTGGCGGTCAACGTCGGCGCCATCTGGGACGGTCCGGGCATGAACTATGCGCCGGTGGACATCCTTGCCGACGTCCTGGTTCGCAATGCCGTCGCCGACGAACCGATGGATCATCTCGTGCCGTCCAATCCCACCCCGTACGACAACTCTCTGCTCGCCGAGCTGCTCGGAATCGACGTGGTGCCGTGGGAGAAGTTCATCGAGGTGGTGACGGCCAAGATTCCTTACCGCAAGGTCTCCTCGCTGTTGTCGTCGGACGTCAACGATCTGATCTACCGGTCCAACGCCCCGTCGCGCCTCCCCGCCTCGTACGACACGTCCTGGTGGGATCACCGCAAGCTCTTCTCGCTCTACCTGAGCAACATCGACTTTCGGGTGGCCGGCGGCACGCCGCCCGTAGTCGCTCCCGGCGCCCGAGTTCCGGCCGAGGTCTCGTGAGCCTGGCCGAGCAGGAAGCGGTGTCCGGCAACGGCGTCGAGGTGCCGCACGAGCCGGTGTTCCTCTCCGACAGCGCGGTCTATCGCGTGCGCACATTCGTCGGCGATTTCGTGAACTTCAGCTCGACGGTGGCCTACTACCCACTGCTCGCCACCATCGGAGTCGCGGCCCACGTCAGCGACAATGCGTTCCGCACACGCCTTTTCGACCGCTTCGTCACGGCGGTGGAGCGCTTCGACCACGGTAAGGAGTCCGTGATCGACGGGGTCGAGAAGTGAGGGCCGCTCGGTGAGAATTCTCGTCCCGGCTCTCTCGGCGGCGGCAGGACTCGTCGGCGGTTACGTCTACTGGCGGGTGTCGTGGTTTCTTCGCGACCCTGCCCGGACGGTTCCGAGCGGTGAGCGCAACATCGTGTGCGCCGCCGACGGCGTCGTCACCTACGTCAAGCGCGTCGAGGCCGGAGTGGTTCCGATCGCCATCAAGGGCCGCAAGGCAATTCCGCTGGCCGAGTACGCCGGTGCGGTGACGGACACGAGCGGGTACCTGATCGGCACGTACATGACGGAGTACTCCGTGCACCGCAACCGTGCCCCGATCGACGGCGCGATCGTTCTGCGCGAGCACCGCAGCGCAGCACCGTTCAACCGGTCCATGGCCCGGATGACGGCCAACGTCGTCTTCGATCGTCAGCCGTACGACAACGAGTGCGAGTACCTGCTCACGAACGAGCGGTTGACCATCGGAATCGAACACCGCAGTGGCGTCACGGTGTTCGTCACCCAGATCGCGGATCTGTGGGTCAATCGCATCGTCGCGCGAGTCGCGTTGGGCGACAAGGTCGGACGAGGCGATCAGTACGGACTGATCCGGTTCGGGTCACAGTGCGACGTGTTCCTGCCGGACGCGTTGGTCGACCGCATCGAGGTGACGGTGGGGCAGTACGTCTACGCGGGCGAGACAGTGTTGGCCGTCGCAGCAGAGGAGCAATCGTCGTGATCACCGTTCGTCCCGTGTCGAGTCGCCGCGAATGGCGGGCGTTCCGCAAGGTGCCGCGCGTCGTCTATCGGGACGATCCGCACTGGGTAGCCGGCGACATCGCCGACATCGACAAGGTCCTGATCCGCCCCTCCGCGCAGACGCGAGAGCGCATCGCCACTCGCGCGTTCGTCGCCTACGACGGCGCCGCTCCGGTCGGCCGCGTGGTCGCGATCGCCGACCTGACGTTCATCGCGCACACCGGCGAACAGACGGCGTTCTTCGGGTTCTACGAGGCGATCGACGACAAGGCGGTGTCGTCGGCGCTGCTCGACGCGGCCGCGTCCTGGGCGCGCGAGCGGTCCCTGACCACCCTGGTCGGACCGATGAGCCCGAACATGCTCTACAGCGCAGGGTTTCTCATCGGCGGAGTGGAGGCACCGCCACTGGTGGGCATGCCGCACAACCCGCGGTACTACGCCGATCAGGTCGAAGCGTGGGGACTGCGGAAGGTCAAGGACTTTCACACGTTTCACGTCGACGAGCCGAACAAGCTGATCGAGACACCGGCCTTCGAGCGGAAGACGGCGATCGCCCGTCGATGGCGTGAACGCTCGAAAGTGACGCTCCGGAACATGGATCCGCGCACGTTCGAGCAAGACATCGAGATAGTCCGAGGGATCTACAACGCCGCGTTCGGAAAGTTCTGGGGTTTCACGCCCGTCGAACGGGACGAGATGCTCGACCTCGCGAATTCGATGAAGCCCATCCTCGACCCCGAACTGGTTCTGATCGCCGAGATCGACGGCGAAGCCGTCGCGTTCCTCATGGGCATTCCCGACGTCAACCGGGCCGCCGTCAAGGCTCGGCGGTGGCGCAGTGCATTGGTGCGCGACATACACACCATCGCGGCCTGGAAGGGACCAGGTGGGCGAAAACTGCGCACCCACGTCCGGATCGACATGATGGCGGTGCACCCGGACTGCACGGACCTCGGAGTGTCGGCGGTGTTGATCTACGAACTGTTCGAGCGAATCGAAAAGGGTGGTTATTTCTCGGCGGAGGCGGCCCCCGTGCTCGAGGACGGCGGCTGGGTGAGCGCGTTCCGCAAGTCCTACCCGGTGGAGCCGAACCGCCGGTACCGCGTCTACTCGACGGACTTGGACGTACGGTAGCTGCGCGGAAACATCACCAGAATCACTGCAGCGCAGAGGAAGACAGCGCCCGAGGCGATGTAGGCGGCAACCTCGGCGCCGCGAAGAGCGGCCTCCTTCATGTCGAGCACCAGTTGCTGACGCTGCGGCTCGAACATGGAGGGCAATTCCGCCTTCTGTAGTTCGACCACACTGAGGACGCTCGAATTGGCGTACTGCTTCTCGGTGTCGGTCATGATCGCCGACGGGATCGCGTTCACGATCGGTCGGACGGTGGCGGCGTAGTACGACGCCACCACGGAGCCGAGGACGGCGATGCCCAGCGTGCCCCCGATCTCGCGGGTGGTGTCGTTGACCGCCGCGCCGGCGCCGGCTTCGTCGAGGGGAAGCGACGCCATGATCGATTCTGTGGCCGGACCCTGAATGACTGCGATACCCACGGCGAGAAGGATCATGGCCGGGAGGATCACCGTGAGATAGGAACTGCCGATCTCGACGCGTGCCGACACCAGAAGTCCACCGCCGATCAGAACCAGCCCGGTGACGATCACCGGCATGGTCCCGATCCTCTGGGCCACGATCGTGGCGGTCGGTGAGCTGACGGCCAGCGCCGCGGCGAAAGGCAGTGTGGCGATGCCGAATGCGAGCGGGGAGTACTCCCGGACACCCTGGAAGTACTGGGTGATGAGGAAGAGAAAACCGAACAGCGAAAAGTAGGCGACCGCGATCGACAGTGCGGGCCATGCGAACGGCTTCACCCGGAACAGGCGAACGTTCAGGATCGGCGACGGCGTGGTGAGCTGCCGAAACACGAACGCCAGCAACAGAAGGACGGCAACAGCGGCGCCGCCCAGGGTCACGAGCGAGAGCCACCCGAACCGAGGTGCCTCGATGAGAACGAAGACCAAGAGCGACACCCCGGCGATGGACAGCACCACGCCGGGCACGTCCAGCGGGCCGACCTGCTGCGCCCGTGACTCGGGCACGAAGACCGCGACGGCCACGAACGCGAGCACGGCCACGGGAACGTTCAGCCAGAAGACCGAGTGCCACGAGAAGTGTTCGAGAAGCCACCCACCCGACACCGGCCCGATGGCCACACCGACCCCGGCGATGGACGACCAGATTCCGATGGCCGCCGCGCGCTCGGAAGGTTTGGGGAACAGATTCGTGACGACGGCGAGGGTCGCGGGAAGCAGCGCGGCCGCGAAGATGCCCATCAGCGCGCGCGAGAGGATGACCTGGTCCAACGAATGCGCGAGGGCTCCGACGATGGACGTGGGTCCGAGACCGGCGAGCCCGATGAGCAGGAACCGGCGGCGGCCGAAGCGGTCGCCGAGGTTGCCGAACGCGAGGAGCAGGCCCGCGAAGGTCAGCGTGTACGCGTCGACGACCCATTGCAGTCCGGACAACCCGGCTTCGAGCTCGATACCGATCTGCGGCAGCGCAACTCCCACGACCGTCATGTCCAGGCAGATGAGCAGTTCGACGATGCAGATGACACCGAAGGCCGCCAGCTGCCTCTTGCGAGCCTGACCGGACTCGGGATCGATACCTGCTGCCTGCGGCCGACCGGCCTCCGGCCTACCCGCTGTCTGACTCATGGCAGTCGGCTCCCCTTGCCCCGTCGTGAAGTCTCGAACGTAGTTGTCTCGCAGCCCGATTTGTACCATTCGTCGAAACGGATGTAGGACGCAACACAGGAGCGACGCTTGCTTGTGGAGGTCTCACAACGGCGCGCGGACACGCGGTTGTCCCGGGGGTCACCATCGTAGAATCCAGTGGTGAAAGCTGAAGGCAGAGTCGTTCCCCATCCGCCGCGGCGCATTCCGGTTCTGGGTGATCTGCTGACGATGCACGTTCCCGACACCGCGGAGTGGGGGTGGAAGGACGCCGACGTCTTCGGCCCGATCTACGAGCGCAAGTACTTCGGCCTCCGCGTCACCTACCTGTCGGGCCCGGACCTGGTGGCCGAGGTCAACGACGACACCTCCTGGGACAAATTCCTCGGTGTGCCCCTGGCGGATCTGCGATCCATCGCCGGCGACGGACTGTTCACCGCAGAGACGACCGAGCCGAATTGGGCTGCCGCGCATGCCATCCTCGCGCCCGCCTTCACACAGGCGGCGATGCGGTCCTATCACGACGTCATCACCGACACCATCGACCGACTCGTGCAGTACTGGCGCTCCCGAGGACCGGACGCGTGGCTGAACGTGGCACCGGACATGAACGATCTGGCGCTCGAGATCATCGGGCGAGTGGCATTCGGATACGACTTCGACTCGTTCGCCCGATCCGAACCGCACATCATGGTGGCGAGCCTGCTGCGGTCCATGAAGTACGTGAACCGGGCCGCGTACTCGTTCCCCGCGGCGGAGGCCACCGTCTTCCGTAAGCAGCGGGCCCAGCACCATCGAGACGTCGAGACGATCCATCGGTTCATCGACGACATCGTCGCGAAGCGGAAGTCCGCGCCGCACACCGGCGATCGCCGCGATCTTCTCGATCTGATGCTCGACACCACGGACCCGTCGACCGGAGAACGGCTGTCGGATCAGAACATCCGGCATCAGATACTCACGTTCCTTCTGGCCGGGCAGGAGACGTCCGCGGGCGTCCTCGCCTTCGCGGTGCACTATTTCTCCACGCGGCCGGACGTGTTGCAGCGCGTGCGCGCGGAGGTGGACGACGTCACAGGTTCCGGGCGCATCGAATTCGAGCACGTCGGCAAACTTCGCTACGTGCGCCGGGTGGTCGACGAAACGCTGCGGCTCTGGCCCGTGGCGCCGGGATATTTCCGACAGGCCAAGCACGACACCGTCATCGGTGGCCGGTACCCGTTCTCGGCGGGTGAGTGGGTGTTCGTCGTCCTGTTGAAACTGCACCGCGACCCGTCGTGGGGCACCGACGTGGACAGCTTCGACCCCGACCGGTGGAGCCGGGACCGCCTGCCCAAGAATCTGGCGCAGGTCTACAAGCCGTTCGGCACCGGTATGCGCGCGTGCATCGGTCGGCAGTTCGCTTACCACGAAATCGTTTTGGCGCTCGCCACGCTCGCGCGAGCCTTCGATTTCGAACCGGAGCCCGATTACGAACTGGTGGTGGAGGAATCGGTATCCATCAAGCCGGGAGGTCTGAAGATTCGTGCTCGTCAGGCGAACTCGGCGTAGAGCTCCGGGAGGAAGCCGGCGAGGTGATTCATCTCCTGGCCGCAGTGCATCATCAAATCCTTGGCGAGGTCGATGCCGAGGAACAGATCGGTCGGGTCCACGGACGCGCCCCGCGCAACGGCGCACGCTGCCTGTTCCAGGTTGGGCAGGTGAAGACCGCGGATGTTCATGTAGAACCTGCTCCGCATCTCCGCGCCCCCGTCGATCGGGCGCACCTGGTGCGCGAGCCAGCCCAGATCCACGGGAGCGATCGAGCTTCCGACACGTCCAAAGATCAGAGTCTGGTCGGGCGGAACGGTGAACCCGTTCGCAACCGGGTCACGGAACTCGATGCCCAGCTGCTGAAGTTTGGGACCGATGTACTCGTCGACGTAGGTCGTGTTACCGATGTACTTGGCCTTGTCCGGAATGGCCGCGCCGGTGAGGTCCGTCCGCAGTGACGCGTGCAGGTGTGCGTCCGGGTGCCAGAGCTTGTACTTGGCCGACTCGTTGGAGTGCCATCCGAACCACCAGTCCCACATCGCCGGGGTGACCCGCGGCATCACCGTCTTGACCGCGACGAAGAGAACGCCGTCGGGCCGCTGGCCGTAGCCGGTCTCGACCGGCGAATAGCCCGAGGGGCCCAGGTCGCGCGTCAGGTTGTCGAACGGGGGGACCGAGCCGGGTGCGAGCGGGGGTGCGACGAATGCGTCCTGCACGACCTGAGGTGCCGGAGTGGTCCTCGGGGCCATGTAGTTCGCGTAGGGCTTGGCGCGATCCTCGTCGCGGTAACCCTGGTAGCGGGGCGAGCACACGGGGAGCAGGGGCGCGGCGCTCGCCTTGGGCGCAACCGCCACCGTGGCCACGACAGCGGCCGCAGCGCCGGTGCCGAGCAGTCCGCGGCGGTTGGGCTTCCAGTTTCTCAGCATCTGTTGAGGCTAGGAATCGCTCCGGTCGGTGTCAACGCCCGTCTGCACACCGTGTGACGGAAGAACAGGGCGCATGCGCACCGCCGGTGGCGCGGTCACAGCCGAGGTTCGAGCAGTGTGTGTGAGGTCTCCGAAACGTGGTGTTGTTCCGGATTTGACCATTCGGAAATGGGCGCCGAGTGAAATTACCTTCCATGACCACAATCGCAGCGGCATCCGCGAACTTCACGCGAGACCTCGATCAGAACTACGCACTCGTCAGTGCCCTGGCCGACGAGGCGCGCTCGACCGGTGTCGACTTTCTGGCGTTGCCGGAGGCGGCAATCGGCGGGTACCTCTCGTCGCTCGGTGATCACGGCGACACCGTCAAGAACACCACACGTTCTCTGCCGCCGGCCATCTCGTTGGACGGGCCGGAGCTGAAGAAGATCCAGGCGATCGTCGGCGATCTCGTGGTCGCGATCGGATTCTGCGAGCTCGCCGAGGACGGTGAAACACGCTACAACGCATCAGCTTTGCTCGACGGCGGGCAGATCTACGGCAGCTACCGCAAGGTTCATCAGCCGCTGGGGGAGAACATGTCGTATTCGGCCGGGTCGAGCTACCCGGTCTTCGACACACCGGTGGGCCGCATCGGTCTCCAGATCTGTTACGACAAAGCGTTTCCCGAGGCCGCCCGCATCATGGCTCTGGACGGCGCGGAGATCATCGCGAGCCTCTCGGCGTGGCCGGCGGCGCGCACCCAGACGGCCGAGAACCTGCAGGACGACCGATGGACGTACCGCTTCAACCAGTTCGACATCGCCCGCGCGCTGGACAATCAGGTGTTCTGGGTTGCCGCCAACCAGTCGGGGACGTTCGGATCTCTCCGGTACGTCGGCAACGCCAAGGTCGTCGATCCCGGCGGCAACATCCTGGCAACCACGTTGCTGGGCAGCGGAATTGCGTCCGCCGAGGTCGACATCGAGGGCACCTTCCGGCAGATGCGTGCCGGGATGTTCCACCTGCGCGACCGGCGTCCGGACGTCTACGGCCCGGTCTCCGCGCCCGACGACGCCGAAACGGCGAAGTGGCGCGGTCTCGTTCACGCACGGTCCTGACATCAGCTTTCCTCATGCTCGCCAGCACACCCTTGGAGCACCCATGATCGGCAAGTCCACGTCACCCGTACACGGCTCCACTTCCACTCACGTTCCCGTCGTCGTCGTCGGCGGCGGGCAAGCCGGGTTGTCGGTGAGTTGGTACCTCGGCAGCGAGGGCGTCGACCATGTCGTCCTCGAAGCCGCAGAGCCAGTGCACAACTGGGCCGACACGCGGTGGGACAACTTCACGCTCGTGACCCCGAACTGGCACTGCAAACTGCCCGGCTATTCCTATACGGGGGACGATCCCGACGGGTTCATGACGCGCGATCAGGTGGTCGACTGGCTCGCCGGATGGCTGGAGACGTTCGATCCGCCGGTTCGTACCCGGACCCGGGCGACCGCTCTGAAGCACAGCGCGGCAGGCGGATTCGAGATCACCCTGTCGACCCCGTCCGGCGTCGAGACCATCACCTGCGACGAGGTCGTCGTCGCGACGGGCGGGTACCCCATCCCGGTTGTTCCGCCGTTCGCGTCCAGTCTCGATCCGTCGGTGGTGCAAATTCACTCCGAGGAATACCGCAACGCCGACCAGCTGCCCGACGGCGCCGTGCTGGTGGTCGGAACGGGACAGTCTGGAGCTCAGATCGCCGAAGACCTGCATCTAGAAGGTAGGAAGGTTCATCTCGCGGTGGGCGGCGCGCCCCGCGTCGCGCGCACCTACCGTGGGCGTGACTGCATGACGTGGTTGTCGGACATGGGGATCTACGACATCGGTGTCGCGGACTACCCGGGTGGGCGAGCGGCGCAGGAGAAGACGAACCACTACGTCACCGGCCGCGACGGTGGCCGCGACATCGACCTGCGGCAGTTCGCCACCGAGGGCATGGCGCTGTACGGGGCGCTGGCGGACGGCCACGGCAGTGAGCTCGTCTTCGAGCCGACCTTGCAGAAGTCTCTGGACAAGGCAGACCTCGTCTACAACTCGATCTGCGCCGACATCGATCGCTACATCGAGAAGGAGGGCATCGACGCGCCCCCGCCGGCGCGCTACGAGCCGGTGTGGACCCCCGATCGCGAGCCCACCTCGCTCGATCTCGCGGCCGCGGGCATCACCTCGATCGTCTGGGCAATCGGCTACCGACCCGACTATCGGTGGATCGAGGCCAGTGCGTTCGACGGCGGTGGTCGGCCCATGCAGACCCGCGGCATCACCGCCGTTCCGGGCCTGTCCTTCATCGGCCTCCCCTGGATGCACACCTGGGGCTCCGGTCGCTTCCTGGGAATCGACGCCGACGCCGCCCACGTGGCGAAGACGATCGTCGCTCGCAGCGCCGTCGCTGCCGACCGGGACCCCCGATCGCGCCGCGCCAGCTGACCGACGGCGGGCGGTCTGTCGTCTCTCCCGCGCCCGACTCGCTACGCTCTCGGCATGGAGGTGCAAGGGTCCACCGCAGACGCGCGTGTGCGTCGTCGGGATCAGATTGCCTCCGCCGCGATCGAAGTGCTTGCGACCCAGGGCCTTCGAGGGTTGACGCACCGCGCCGTGGACTCGGCGGCCGGGCTGGGCTCGGGCGCGGTCAACTACCACGCACCGACCCGGGCCAAGTTGATTCGACTGGCACTGGAGGAACTCTTCCAGGGTGACCTGGCGGTGGCGGCCAGGAACTTCGAGCCCCTGCTGAACGGCCACATCACGGTGACACAGGTCGTCGATCACATCCTCGCCTTCATCGACGACATGACGGCGGCCCGCGAGCGCGTCGTCGCGCGGCATCTCCTGCTCGGTGAAGCCCAGACCGACCCGGAGATACGGGCCGTGTTCGACTCGCAGCGGCAAGGGTTCGTCGACTTCACCGTCCATATCGTCGAGGCGCTCGGCATGCCGGATCCCGAGATGACGGCCGAGACCACCGTGATCTTCATCGACGGCATCATTTCCCGGCAGGTCATCTTCGGCGCCAGGCCGCTGACCGACCTCCGACCCATGATCGAACGCCTGCTGACGTCGTGGACGTCCTCCTGAGCCACCGACAAGGCACACTGGAGTGACACGCTCGACTGGCCGACGGTCGGTCGAGAACTCTGGAGGCAACCATGAGCAGCAACAACCCGTTCAATTTCGATCCCGAGGATTTCGATCGGGTCGCCCGCGAGGCCAGTGAAGGCCTGCGCGACGTCTTCGGTCAGATCATGAAGGTGGTCAACCAGTCCGGTTCGGAGTCGCCTCTCGCCGGCATGTTCGGCGGCGCGCCCGCGGCCCGGCGTGTTCCGGAGCCGGAAACGACCGGCGACACCGGGGACGGTGTCTGGGCCATCTACACCCTCGATGCCGACGGTAGCGCCCGCATCGACCAGCTCTACGCGACCGAACTCGACGCCCTCCGTGCGCACAAGGACAACGTCGACACGTCTCGGCGCGTGCGGTTCCTGCCGTACGGCGTGACCGTGAGCGTGCTGGACGACGTCGAGGCGCGGCCCGAAGACTGATTCGCGGTATCGGGTGTGACGTAGCCCAACAGTTGTAGGCTTCAACTGTGACATGAACCAAATTTCGAGGTTCAGTCATCGTGATGGGTGTTGAGATCGCAGGACCCATGGCCATCTACGTCCGCGAGGTGCAGCGCCATGTCCGACCTGAAGAAGCCCGAGCTCACACCGTTCTTCCGCAACGTCCAGTCGCACTACGACCTGTCGGACGAGTTCTACGCTCTGTTTCTCGACCCGACGTGGACCTACAGCTGTGCGTACTTCGAGCGGCCCGACATGACACTCGAAGAGGCTCAGTTCGCCAAGATCGATCTGGCACTCGGCAAACTGGGTCTGCAGCCGGGTATGACCTTGCTCGACGTGGGGTGTGGATGGGGTACGGCCATGATTCGGGCGCGCGAGCGCTTCGACGTGAACGTCATCGGGTTGACTCTCAGCGAGCACCAACACGCTCGCGTGGCCCAGCGGCTGCGAGATCTTCCGGGTACCCGCCGCGCCGAGGTGCGTCTCCAGGGCTGGGAAGAATTCGACGAACCGGTCGACCGAATTGTCAGTATCGGGGCATTCGAGCATTTCCGGCGAGCCCGCCACATTCCGTTCTTCGAAATGGCGTACCGCATTCTTCCGCCGGACGGTGTGATGCTCCTGCACACCATCGTGGCCTTCGATCTGCACGACCTGAAGTCCATGAACATTCCGGTCGACAAGAGGGACGCGCTGTTCCTGCGCTTCATCATCAGGGAAATCTTTCCCGGTGGTGAACTCGACCGTCCGCCCGTGGTGGCCGAGCGTGCGGAGTCCGTGGGCTTCACTGTGACTCGGGTGCAGTCGTTGCAACAGCACTACGCGCGGACCCTCGAAATGTGGACGGCGAACCTCGAAGCACGCAAGGACGAGGCCCTCGCTATAGCCGGCGACGTGGTCTACGAGCGGTACGTCAAATACCTCAGCGGCTGCGCTGCTCAATTCCGGCGGGGAACCATCGACGTGAACCAGTTCACCCTGGCGAAGTAGCGCATCGCGTCGGTCCGGCGACCGATCTGCTACTTTCCTATTTGCCGACCTGTGCGCACTCGACGGCACGATCGGAAGGGCCGGCATCAGCGTGGACAACACCTCGAACTCACGCACTCGAGCGCGAACGACGAGAACGCAGCCGCAGCGGCCTTCACGTCAACAGCAGCAGCAACCACGCCGCACTCGTGACATGTCCATCGGTCCGCTCGCGACGCCGCGCGTCGGTCGGTACCGGTACACGCTCGTATCCGGGGCGTTGAGCTGGTCCGACACCGTCTACGAAATCTACGGCTACAAACCCGGCGAACTCGAGCTCACGCTGCAGGGTGTAGTCGACCACTGCCATCCGGACGAGCGGCAGCGGGCTCAGGAAATTGTCGCGAACACCATCGAGACCGGCGACCGCTGTCTGTACGCGCACCGGATCGTCACGAAGGACGGAGCGTTTCGCGACGTCGTCATCCTCGGCGACGCGGAGTACGACGCCGACGGAACGTTCGTTGCCGTCGCGGGGTACGTCCTCGACGTCACCGACCACACCGATCGGGTGGTCTCGAACCGACTCGGGCAAGAAGTCGACGGCATCATCGACGCGCGAGCGGTCATCGAGCAGGCCAAAGGAATTCTGATGCTCGCGTTCGGAATTGACGCGAACACCGCTTTCGCCGCACTGGCGTGGCAATCGCAGTCGAGGAACGTCAAGCTGCGTCAGCTCGCGACCCGGTTGATCGCCGACGTCACCGACAACGCGGCGCTCGGTGCGCCCATCAGAAAATCCTTCGAAGACCTTCTGCTGACCGCACATTCGCGGATCGACCAGACCCCGGCATAGCAGCTAGGGCGTATCGGTCAGATATCCGCCGCCGGTCCTGAAGAACCGGTGATGCTCCACGCCGTCGTCGGTGCGCACGCTGTCGACGACCAGTCCGTGATTCTCGCCGCGGTACGCCGCGGGCCCGGCCACGATGACCATGCCGTCGTCCTCGGTGATGAAGACCCTGCCCGGGGTGCCGCCGTAGATTCCGCGCGAGACGTGTGCCCTCGTGATGCGCAGACGCTGCCCGCGAAAGTAGGTGTAGGCGTTGGGATATGGATCCGACTGCGCCCGGACGAGACGGTCGATGTCCTCGGCGGGCCACGTCCAGTCGATGCGGCTGTCCGTGTCGACCCGCTTGTGGAAGAAGGTGCGCTCGGCGAGGTTCTGCGGCGTCCATTCGGCGGTTCCTGCCTCGATGCGGTCGAGCGCGTCGAGAAGGACCTCGGGGATGAGGTCGATGGTGGCCTGCACCAGTTCGGTCGCGGTGTCGCGTGGTCCGATCGGCACGGCGCGCTGGGTGATGATGTCGCCGGTGTCGAGCTCGTCGTCCATGCGATGGGCGGTGAGGCCGGTCTCGGATGCACCGCTGATCAGCGACCAGATCACCGGCGAGAAGCCCGTGAACTTGGGCAGCAGCGAGTCGTGGAGATTGAGCGTGCCGTGCGGCGGAAGGTCGAAGATCTCGCGGGGCAGCCACGTGCGCCAGTTGTTGGCGACGATGATGTCGGGCGCGGCAGATTTCAGCTGCTCGACCAGTTCGGCGTCGGGCCGCTGAGCGAGGTGCACCGAAATGCCGTGCGTCCGCGCCAACTCTTCGACCGAGTCGGACCAGATCGACTCGTAGGCATGCTCGCTCGGGGGATGCGTGACGGTCAGCACGACGTCGTGTCGCGATCCGATCAGCGTCTCGAGTGTCTTGTGACCCCAGGTTTGATACCCGAAGAGCGCTACCCGCATGTGCCTGAATCCTTGTCGTCGACGACCGTGCCGACGTTCAGGGTAGCCTAGCCTTGCCAGCCGTTGATTACCGCTCCGACAGCGAGATCACGGGAATCACCCGCGAGGTCTTGGCCTCGTAATCGGCGAAGCCCGGCATGTGCTCGACCTGCTCGGCGAACAACGCGTCGCGGTCCGCGCCGGTGACCTCGGTGGCGACGACGTCGACCTTCTTCTCGCCCACCTCGATCGAGATCTCGGGGTTGGCCTTCAGGTTGTGGTACCAGTCGGGATTGGTGTCGGCGCCCGCCTTGGACGCGAAGATCACGTAGTCGTCACCATGCGGCAGGTACACCAGCGGGGACACACGCTCCTGTCCGGACTTGGCGCCGATGGTGTGCAGAATCAACATCGGGGCGCCCTCGAAGGGGCCACCGACCTTGCCGCCGTTCGCGCGAAATTCTTCGATGATGGCGGTGTTGAAATCGGACACGGGTTCTCCTTCGACTGGGTGGAACAGAGTCTAGAACCAGATGCCCGGCGCCGAGCGCGCTGCGCAGACTTTCGTTTCACCACAACGAGATTCGAATCGCTGGGGTCGGGCACGTGCCGGTGACGACTCGGGCGCGTGAGATGCTCGTCGAATGACCGACGACAGCACGCACGTCGTCGGACGAGCGTTCACCGAAGAGCGTTTCTCCGACGAAGAATGGGACGGACGCGCCTACACCGAGTGCTCGTTCATCGACGCCGACCTGTCGCGTCTGCGCACGCGCGGGGTCGTCTTCACGGACTGCGACTTCACCGGCGCCGACTTCAGCGAATCGGTGCACGAGGCGTCGGCCTTCCGCACCTGCACCTTCCGCAAGGTCACACTTTGGAACGCGACGTTCCGGCATTCAACGTTCATCGGATCGACGTTCGGCGAATCGCGCCTGCGGCCGGTGACGTTCGACGAAGTCGACTTCACACTGTGCTCGCTCGGGGGAACGGACCTACGCGCAGTCGACCTGTCGGGGTGCAAGCTCCGCGAGGCGAACCTCGTCGGCGCGGACCTGCGCAAGGCGATCCTGTCCGGCGCCGACCTCGCCGGGGCTCGGACCGCGGGGCTGCGATTGGAGGAGGCAGATCTGCGCGGCGCCGTTCTGGACGCCGACGCGTGGACGTCAGCCCGTCTCGCGGGCGCCGCGGTCGACTCGATGCAGGCGCTCGCCTATGCGGCAGCTCACGGACTGCGAGTCGATTAGTCACCTCGCGAATCGGGCACAGTCGCGTATCGGGCACAGTGGAGACATGAGCCTTCTGACCCGCACGGTGGATTCCCTGCTCGACGCGGCCGTGGTGCCCGGATACAGCAAGATCGGCCCCGCGGTTCGTCGCCGCTTCTGGGCCGTCGACCCGGCACCCTTTCCGGCGCCGCTCGACGTGGTCGTCACCGGAGCAAGCTCGGGTCTGGGCGCAGCCACCACCGTCGGCCTCGCTCGTCTGGGCGCCCGAGTGCACATGGTGGGCCGGTCGGCGGCGCGGCTCGAGGATTCGGCGGCGCGGGTGCGCGTCACCGTTCCGGGAGCCGACCTCGTGATCCGCGAATGCGACGTCAGTGACCTCGACGCCGTGGCCACCCTCACCACCACGCTGCTCGGTGAGGTCCCCGCCGTGCACGCACTGATTCACTGCGCCGGCGTGATGCCGCCCGAACGCATCACCACCCCGCAGGGTCACGAATCCGCTTTCGCGACACACGTTCTGGGTCCCGTCGCTCTGACCGCCGGACTGCGACCGCTCTTCGACGACTCGTCGCGGGTCGTCTTCGTCAGCAGCGGCGGCATGTACGCCGTGCCGATGGCGTTCGACGACCTCGAGTTCGAGAAGGGCACCTACAAGGGAATCACCGCGTACGCGCGGACCAAGCGCATGCAAGTCGTTGTCACAGAACAACTTGCGGCCGCGTTCACCGGCGAGGACGACCCCGTCGTGCACAGCATGCACCCCGGCTGGGCCAACACCCCCGGCGTCACCGACTCGCTACCCGGCTTCGACCGCGTCGTCGGACCGATCCTGCGCACCCCGCAGGAGGGCGCCGACACCATTGTCTGGCTCGCGGCCGGCGACGACGCACTCACGAGCACCGGACTCTTCTGGCACGACCGCAGCCCGCGCACCACGCACTACCCGCCGTGGCGCAAGGACACTGCCGCCGCCCGCAACCATCTGTGGCAGACGGTCACGGCGGCGACCGGTATCGAGCTCTGAGCCGCTAACCGCGCAGGATCACCGGTACGGCTTCGAACGGCTGCAGGGTCATCGGGAAGCCGCCCAGTTCGTCGACCACCGCGACCTCCTCGTCGGTGAACAGGTTGATCACCGACGCACCGACCGTGAGGTGCTTGGAGATGACCGTCGCCTGGATCTCGTCGGGGGAGAAGTTGATCACCGTCGACTGGATGGACCCGTCTGCCAGCTGGTGGACGAGCACCAGCAACGCCTTGTGCGACACGCTCGGAATGTCGAGTTGCTGCGCGGTGGCGATACCGAAACGGCTGCGGATGTCGATGATCCGGCCCAGCTGCCGAGCGAACGACGAGGGATCGCGCAACTGATCGGGCAGCGTTCCGTACAGGCTTCGCCCACGGGGAATGCCCGACTCGGAACGGGTGGCGTCGGGTGATGCGCCCATCAGGTCGTGCGCGCCGCGATTGATCCAGCGGGTGTCACCCTCACGGATCAGCTCGGACACCTCTTCGGCCGGAATGGGGAGCACGCCCAACAGGTCCCAGCCCGACAGCGCGAACACGCCTGGCTGCAGAGCGTTGTACGCGGCCAGCATGAGGTGAGCACGTTTGACGGTCTCGACGTCCGACTCGTCCATCCGGTCGAGATCGCGAATACCGAGTGACGCCGTGATGACACTGGCTGTGGTGCAGGCGATTCCGTTGGTGGTGAACGTTCGGTTGTACGGTGCCCACCGGCCCGTCAGTCGGTCCGTCAGCTCGGCGCGAATCTGATCGCCGAGGTCACCGCCCTTGAGCACGTCTCCGCAGTAGGAGAACTCGTCCTCGTGGTGCAGCGTGGCGAAGTGGATGAGCTCGAACGTCATCTCGTCGTGGTTCTGCAGAGCGTGCACCAGCGATGCCGGATCGACGCCGTGATCGCGCGACAGATTCATCGTCAACCGCAGGAACTCGGTGTTACCCATGACCAGAGCGTGTTGATACGCCGGACGGTTGATGAAGTCGTACGACAGATCCGCGCCCGACGTACCCATCGCCTTGATGTCGTCGATGGTCAGGTTCAGCTCCTGGAAGGTGAAGCCGCCCATCTTGCGCACCACACTGGCGATCAGGTGGTTCGCCGCTTCGGACAGCGGGTGCCCCTCCGACCATCCCGGTCCCTCGGTGCGGCGCTCGACGCCGAGAAAGCCGTTGGCGTCCAAGCGAAGTGCGCCGGCGCCCAGGTCGGCGATCGAGTGACAGGCATCGCCGATCACCAGACGCATTCCGGCGAACGAAGGGTCCAGCCAGTTGATGGAAGGCTGTCCGGCCTTGAAGTAGTGCAGGTAGACCCAACGACGGTCCTTGCCGTCGACACCGGTGATCACCGGCGTCGCGCTCCAGTTGGTCTCCTTGACGCCCATCTCGTAGAAGATGACGCGCTGCAACTGTCCGACGATGTATCCGGCGCGGGCGAGGTTGGCCTCGGCCTCGGCGTCGATGTTCACCGAGTCCGCACCGGCGCGAACGCGGGGGAGCAGGTGCCAGTCCTCGGGCTCGATCTCCACCATGTGGTAGATGCCGGGGTAGTCCGATACGGCCATCTCGGCGAGGCGGAAGTCGGCCCCCTTGCCGGTGTGGCCGGGCACGATGTCGTCGATGACGGTGCCGTCGTACGCCGCAGCCACGGTGCACAGGCGCCGGAACTCCTCCTCGGTGCCGAACGCGGGATCGATCTGCATGCTGACCCTGTCGAAATGACCGTCGACGGACGGGGTGGGCCGCCAGCCGTGGATGCCGCCGGCTTCCTTCACAGGGCCGGTATGCACTGCGGTGACACCGATTTCGGAGAACGCCTGCCACAACTCCTCGTCTCCGAGCGTGCCGAGGAAACTCTTTCCCGGCGCCGCGATCAGCGAGATGGGATACGCGGTGAACCACACGGCGGCGCGTTCGACGGCGCCGCGCGGGTTCGGGTCGGCGTAGGGGTTCTGCCACATGCTGCCCTTGCCCGACAACTGCTCCGCGATCAGCTTGGCGTCCTGCAACATCGACTGCTCGGTGAGCCACGCGACGTACTCGGGATTCGACGCATCGGCGTCGCCCTGAGGGATGGACGTCGCGCCCCGATGGGCACGGCGAACCGACGGCTTCAGCGGACGAGGCCGAGCAGGGTAGAACTTCTCGTCGTAGGTGATTTCGCTGGGCTCGTGCTGCACTTCGGGGTCCATGGTCCTCCGTACTTACCCGAGGGCGTGCGGGTGAAAACACAGCCCGGACTCTGGTGTCGGTGACCACCCTACGGAGTGTGGTCGGCCGACGCGGAGTGGTGCCTGATTCAGCCCGCAGAACGCTCGAGAAGCATCGACGTGACCTCGCTGGCGCTGGCCGGGCCGGCGAGCAGAAAGCCTTGAGCGAGATCGCATCCGCTCTCGCGCAGGCGGTCGAGCTGTGTCTGCGTCTCGACTCCCTCGCCGACCACGGCCACGTCGAAGGCATGGGCGAGCGAGACGATGGCCGAGACGATCGCTTCGGGGCGCCGCCCCGGCATCGCCTGAATGTAGGCCTGGTCGATTTTGAACGCCTCGATGACGGGATACCGGTTGAGGTAGGTCACCGAGTTGTGTCCGCTTCCGAGATCGTCCAGCAGGATCGACACGCCCAGCGCGTGCAGCTCGGACAACGCATCGCGCACCTGCACGGTGTCGGCCAGCCACACCGTCTCGGTGATCTCGAGACCGAGCTTGCCGACCGGCAGTTGCGTGTTCGACAGGACTGCGGTGACCTCGGCGACGAAGTTGGGTTGGCGCAACTGCAGAGCGCTGACGTTGACGCGCATACCGATGTCGGCGATCGCCTGCCATTCGGCCGCCTGTTCACACGCCGTGCGCAGCGCCCACAAGCCCAGCGAGTTGATCAACCCGGTGCGCTCGGCGACCGGCACGAACGTGGCGGGACTGACCACACCGAGTGTGGGGTGGTGCCATCGAGCGAGCGCCTCGACGGCGGTGATCCGGCCGGATTCGATGTCGAAGATGGGCTGGTACTCGAGTGTCAGATCGTTGTGATCGAGTGCCCCGCGCAGGTCGGTCGACAGGGCGAGCTGACGACGAGCCTGTTCGCGGTCGTCGGTGTCGAACATGGCGGTGTTGTCCGGTCCGCTGTCCTTGGCCCGGTACATCGCGACGTCGGCGCGACGAATCAATTCCGCACCCGCCATCGAGGACTCGGCCATGGCGATGCCGATGCTCGCAGTGATCTGAAGTTCGTTGCCGTCCAACACGATCGGCGCCCGCACGGCTTCGGCGAAGGCATCGGCCATCGCGTAGCAGTCCTGCGGATCCTCGATGTCCTCGCAGACGGCGACGAACTCGTCACCGCCCAGGCGCGCAACGGTGTCCCCGGCTCGCGCGGCGCGGGCGAGGCGCTGCGCCAGCCCGATGAGGGCGGCGTCCCCGGCCTCGTGTCCGAGCGAATCGTTGATGGACTTGAAGTCGTCCAGATCGATCAGCATGACGGCTGTGTGAGTGGCGCGTCCGGCGAGCCGTTCGAGTGCGCTGTCGATTCGGTCGTACGCGAGCGCGCGGTTGGGCAGGCCCGTCAGCGGGTCACGAAGGCTGCGATACCGCAGCTCGGCCTCGAGGTCCACGCGCCGGATGGCAGCGGACAGGATGTCGGCCATCGTGTCCAGCACCGACAGGTCGCCGGTGGACACGGCGTTCGCGGTCGCGCCGAAGACGGTGAGTGCACCCCACGCGCGTCCGGGTCCGGCGATGGGAATCGCGACCCCGTTGGACAGACCGTGCGCCACGAGGACCTCGGTCGAGAATCTGGTTTCGGCGGTGGGCTCGGAGCAGACCACGGCCCGGTTGACGTCGATCGCGTATCCGGGGAGCGAATCGAGCGCAGGGGGGAGGTTGCCGAAGGGAAGAAAAGAGCCGCTCTGAGCGACGGTCTCGAGCGTGGCCGGCGCGGTGTGCAGACGGGTGACGAACGCGCAACGCGCTCCCATCAGGTCGACGGCGGCGTCGGCGGCGGACGCGAGCAACTCGTCGAGACGCCCGCGCAGGGCGAGCTGACTCAGCTCGGCCACCACACGCTGCTCCCGCACGCGGAACGCAGAGGAGTCGAGGGCGTCCTGGAGCTGTTGATCGTGGAATCGGCGGTCCCGCAGATCTCGGTGAATCGAGGCGACCATCGGTCGGTCGTCCCCGGTGCCGTTGATGACGAAAGCAGATGTCGACACCGGGATCCTTTCCTGACTCTCGAGATGGAGGAGCGTTGCGTCACCGGTCCATGTCGCGTCCTCACGGACCAACCCGGCGAGGCTGGACTCGTGAAGCGCGTCGACGGCGGTGAATATGTCGTCGATGCACAAGTTGTGTGGTGCGTCCCAGCGAAGACCGATCAAGCTCGACCCGGCGGGGTTCACGTAATGGATTCGACCCTCGGCGTCGGACACGGACACGAAGTCCGGTGCATACCTGAACATCGGGGCAAACACATCCGCGATGCTGGTCGAGTAAGTCATAGCACCGGCCTCCCGCGAACCGGCAGGCTTCCTTTCTCGCGACGCTGTTGATCTTTGTTCCCTGTTTTACCCCGCAAAACAAACTTTGGGTACCAATACAAGGTAGCAGATTGGTCTCGAATCAGCCGTTCATTGCGAATGCGCTTGCGCGCGGTGCTGCCGGTAGCATGTGGCGCGCGCACTTCGGGCGCGTCACGGGGCGGTAGCTCAGTCGGTTAGAGCCGTGGACTCATAATCCATTGGTCGCGGGTTCGAGCCCCGCCCGCCCCACCACACGTATGGCGTCAGTTGAAGGCGTGGGCCCAGGTCACGGCGTGATCCGCCTCTGCGGCGCCGTCGACGGGAGTGGACACGACGACGGTGAACTGCCGGTCCGCCACACGGGCGACGCTGATGTCGAGATCGACCGTGATCGAGCTGCCGTCCTTGCGGATCAAGTCGACACGGGCAGCCGCTCGACCTCGGCCCGGTGTGAGGGCGGCCTCCGTTGCGGATTCCAGAGCGGCGGCGTGCGACGGGTCGACGATGTTCGGGGCCTCCATCACGGACAGCTCGCCGCTCTCGTATCCCAGCAACGACGTGCACGACGGATTGAATAGCACCAGCGCGCCCTGCTCGTCGTGGACCGAGGTGGCCTGACTGGACGTGACGATCAGGTAGTAGAAGGCGGACAGTTCGGCAGCGGCCTCGGCGCCGACGTCACCGGCCGAATTTCCGGCGTGGGCGTCGGCGGAGTCGGGGATCGAGCCGTTTTCCGTGCTCTTCATGCGGAAATTTTCTCACAAACCATTCGGCGGTGTCACACCGCAACACCTTGAATGTCGGTCCCATTTCAGGTTTCAAGAAAACCGACTACTCAGTCCAAGCGCCGATTCTCCAGTCGAGCATCTCGATACAACCCGGTTTCGAGACCGCTGAACCCAATCGATCCGGGGTCGCGCACGGAGGCGCGTCGAGCGCAAAACGCGTGGCGGACGCCATGTTGATCTAGAAACTGTAGGCTCCCCGCAACCGGGTTTCTTCAGAAGGAGGGAACGTGCCGCGTCGGCCGCTCGACGTCTTGGTCGCCGACGTGGCTTCGCGTCTGATGGGCGTCGATGCCACCACTGTCGACCATGCCTATCGCGTGATTCTCCGCGATCTCGTCGAATATTTCGACATCGACACCTGTTTTCTGCGCCACAACGACCACGATCGCCGGGCGACGATTCTCGTCGCGGAATGGCCGCCCAGGGCGCACATTCCGGATCCGGACCCGTTGGGAGTGGTGTTCTTCGAGGATGCCGATCCCGTGTTCGCCCCCGCCGAGTATCAGCGCGAGGTGGGCATCTTCCGGCCCGCCAATCGGGGCGACGACGCAGGAGCGATCGGGTCTGCCCTCGCGATGACCACGATGGTGTCGGTCCCTCTCGTCGCCGGTGGGCGTCCGACCGGCACACTCGGGTTCGTCCGTTTCGGCGACCGCGACTGGCCGGACGAGGAGATCGCGGCACTCAAAGCGATCGCCACCCTCCTCGCCCAGCTGCAGGAACGAGTGTCGGCCGAGGATCGGCTGCGGTTTCTGGCGCTGCACGACGATCTGACCGGTCTGGCGAACCGCCGCAGCCTGACGGCGCACCTCGAAGGTCGCCTGGCCATGGGACATCCGGGCCCGGTCGCGATTCTGTTCGTCGATCTGGACCGACTCAAGGCGCTCAACGATTTCCTGGGACACGTCGCGGGAGATCAGTACATCCAGGCGATCGCGGTGCGGCTGCGCGAGCGCATGGGCCCCGGCGATTTCATCGCCAGGCTCGGCGGGGACGAATTCGTGATCGTGCTCGCGGGATCGCACACCCGCGACGACGCCGTGGCCAGGGCCGTCGTCGTGCGCGAGCTGATTTCCGAGCAGGTCGAACTCGGGCACGAGAGAGTGAGCCGCAACGCCAGTATCGGCGTCTACGCTGCCGATCCGGGCACGGTCACCGCCACCGAGGCCATGCTCGCCGCCGACCGGGCCGCCCTGGAGGCCAAAGTCGCCGGTGGGAACGTGGTGGTCGTCTTCACCGATCAGATGCGCGCCGAGAGCGAACTGCGCAACGACATCGAGATTCACCTCCAATCGGCCGTCACGGACGGTGGACTGCTCCTGGAATACCTGCCGGAGGTCGATCTGCGCACGGGATCGATCACGGCGGTCGAAGCGCTGGCGGCCTGGGACCATCCGACTCGCGGTCGACTGCACTCGACGCAGTTCGTTCCGGTTGCGGAGGGGACGAACCTCGGCGGTCAGCTCGGCCGATGGGTCATCGACAACGCGTGCGCGGCCCTGGCCCGGTGGCGGTGCGGCGGCGCCAACCCGGACGTGACGCTGCGAACCAACGTCTCTCCCGCCCAGTTGCTCGGCGCCGACTTCGTCTCCTCGGTGGAGGACGCGCTGCGGCGGCACGGCGTCCCCGGCGACCGCCTGTGCCTCGAGGTCACCGAAGTGGCGGTCGTTCACGACATCGTGCGCACCCGGATCGTGCTGGGACGACTTCAGGAACTGGGCATCCGCATCGCCATCGACGATTTCGGCACCGGATTCAGCTCGCTGCTGCACCTCAAGGAACTGCCGTTCGACGTGCTGAAGATCGACAGCGACTTCGTCGTCGGTCTCGGAACCGAGGCCGACGACCTGGTGATCGTGCACGCCACCGCCGAGCTGGCCCGCGCCCTCGAACTGGACATCGTTGCCGAAGGCCTGCAGACGGACCGGGCGGCGCGCATCCTCCTCGAACTCGGCTGCTACAACGCGCAGGGGCCCTTCGTGTCCGCACCCGTGGACGAGGACTCGTTCGTCGAACTCCTCAACTCGGGGCAGCCGCTGGTGACGGCGTGATCTCCACCGGTACACCGTTCAGAACGGCGTTCGCCGACACGGCGTCCACCTGACCGGGATCGGTGAGGTCGTTCACGTTCGCTCCCGCGACCGCGGTTGCAACGGTGAGCTTGCTTCCCGACTTGGTGTGCCCGAACCCGTGGGGCAGGCTCACCACCCCGCGCATCATGCGATCGCTCGCCGACACCTCGACGTCCACCACGCCGGCCGCCGAGGTGATGCGAGCAAGGGCGCCGTCACCGATCCCGCGGTCGGCGAGGTCGTCCGGATGCGCCAGAAGGTGGTGTCGCGGTTTGCCTTTGACCAATCGCTCCGCGTTGTGCATCCACGAGTTGTTGCTGCGCACATGACGCCGGCCGATCAGCAACAGCCCCGAGGTGGGCGCCTCGCTCAACGCTGCGGCCAACTCCGGAAGGTGCGAGGTGATGGTCGGCTGCATCAACGAAATCCGCTTGTCGCGGGTCTTCAGCTTGCCCGGCAGGCCCGGCTTCAGCGGTCCGAGGTCGACACCGTGCGGGTTCTTGCGCAGCGCGGACACGGACAGGCCCTTGCGGGCGCGGCGTAGCAGGATGTCCACGGACGCCGTGGGGGAGAGTCGGAATCGCGCCTCGCGCACCATGGATTTCGGATGCAACCGGTCCAACACGCTCGTGTTGCGGCGCGCGGTGTAGCGCAGCGCCAGATCGCGGAAGATCTCCCAATCATGCTTCGCGCCAGCAGTTTTCGGCAGCACCGCAGGTGACAACTTCGCGGTGTTGCGCACCGCGAACGAGTGGAAGATCAAATCGTAATGATCGCGCTCCAACGCCGACGTCGGCGGCAGAATCACATCGGCATGCCGCGACGTCTCGTTCACATAGATGTCGAACGACACCATGAAGTCCAAGCCCGCGAACGCCTCGTCCAGACCCTCCCCACCCGGCATCGACAACACCGGATTGCCCGACGCCACCACCATCGCCCGGATCTGGCCCTTGCCCTCCGTGGTGATCTCGTCCACCAGAGTCGAACACGGCAACTCACCCGCGAACTCCGGAAGATCACGAACCCTGCTGCGCCACTTGTCCAGATGGCCCCGGCCGATCACCCCCGCCGACACCAGCGACACCGCCGGATCGGTCATCAACGTCCCACCCACCCGGTCCAAGTTGCCCGTGATGATGTTCAGCACTTGAATGGCCCACTGGCACACCGACCCGAAACGCTGCGTCGACACACCCATCCGCCCGTACACCGCCGCACGATCCGCCCCCGCCAGATCAGCACCGAGAGAACGGATCTCCGCAGCATCGATGCCGACCACCGCGGACACGGCCTCCGGGGTGAACGTGAGAACGGCCTGCCCGACCTCCTCGAGCCCATCGACGTACGGTGCGGGAGAGGCCATACCGTCGGAGATGATGGTGTGGATCAGAGCCAGCAGAAGGTAGGCGTCGGTCCCCGGCCGGATGAAATGGTGCTTGTCGGCGATGTCCGCGGTCTCGGTGCGGCGGGGGTCGACCACGATCATCTTGCCGCCGCGCGCCCGAAGTGCCTTGGCGCGCTTGGCGAAATCGGGCACGGTCATCATGCTGCCGTTGGACGCCATCGGATTGGCGCCGAGGACGAGGAAGAAGTCGGTGTTGTCGATGTCGGCGACCGGCAGCAGCAACTGATGCCCGTAGAGGAGTCTGTTCGCCAATTGGTGGGGGAGTTGGTCCAGAGACGTCGCGGAGTACCGGTTACGCGTGCGCAGTAGGCTCAGGAAGGGAATGCCGTGCGTCATCGCTCCGAGGCTGTGCACGTTGGGATTTCCCGCGTACACACCCACCGCGTCGGCGCCGTACTTCTCGCGCGTGCCGGTGAGCCCGTCGATCACGAGGTCGTACGCCTCGTCCCATCCGATCTCCTGCCACCCGTCGGCCGTTCTGCGCACCGGGCGGCGCAGACGATCGGGGTCGGAATGGATGTCGACGAGAGCGGTGGCCTTGGGGCAGATGTGGCCGCGGGAGAGCGGATCCTCCTTGTCACCGCGGATGGACTGCACAGCGCCGTCGGCAACGGTGAACTCGAGTCCGCACATTGCCTCGCAGAGGTTGCAGGAGCCGTACGCGGTGGTGGTCATGCCTTCACGGTAACCGGGCGCCGACTCGTAGGCTGCCGTAGTGACTTCTTTGAGTGCACTTCACGACTGGCCCGTTTCGTCGGTGGCTGCGGCCGTGCTCGGCGACGGATGGATCGACGAGACGCACGGTGACATCGACGCGGTGTACGAGCTGGCGTCGGTGACCAAGCTGCTCAGTGCGTACGCGGTGTTGGTCGCGCTCGAGGAGGGAGCGTTCGAGCTCGACGACCCGGCGGGACCGGAAGGGTCGACCGTGCGACATCTGTTGGCGCACGCGTCGGGGCTCGCGTTCGGTGAGCATCGCGTACAGAGTCCGCCTGAGACCAAACGGATCTACTCCAGCGCGGGATTCGAAGTGCTGGCGGACTTCACGGAAGAACAGACCACGTTCCGGTTCGCCGACTACCTGCAGGAGGCCGTGCTCGATCCGTTGGGAATGACGCGGACGTCGCTGCCGGGGCCCGCCGGCCACGGCGCCCGCTCGACGGTGTCCGATCTGGCCGCCTTCGCAGGCGAGCTGCTGAACCCGACGCTCATCTCGGCCGAAACGCACGCGCAGGCCATGTCGGTCCAGTTCTTGGGTCTCGACGGCATCTTGCCCGGCTACGGCTCGCAGCGACCGAACGATTGGGGTCTGGGCTTCGAGATCAAGTCGGAGAAGGATCCGCATTGGACGGGCGCGCGCAATTCTGCTGCCACGTACGGGCATTTCGGCCAGTCGGGGACGTTCCTGTGGGTCGATCCGGTGGTGCGGCGGGCGTTGGTCGTGCTGACCGATCGCGATTTCGGCGACTGGGCCAAGCCACTGTGGCCGGCGCTGAGCGACAGCACTCTGCCAGGTTCGCCACAGGAATAACATCCGACGCGCCGTACGACTGGTGTAACAGGGGTAACTCGAGGCACACTGGAGAGCAACGGAAACACCAGCACAGACAGAGGTCGTTGGGGAAGACGTCCCTCGTCGAAGCTGGAGGTAAACCGGTGCATGGAATGAACCAGTTCGCGGAGGCGACAACGGGTGTCGTGTACATCCACTCGTCGCCCGCTGCGCTGTGTCCGCACGTCGAGTGGGCTCTGTCCGATGCGCTCGACTGCAGGGCGAACCTGAAGTGGTCGACGCAACCTGCGTACGACAATCAGCTCCGGGCGACCACCAACTGGGTCGGGCCGGTGGGAACCGGCGCACGGCTGGCCAGTGTGCTGCGCTCGTGGCAGATGCTGCGCTTCGAAGTCACCGAGGATCCCAGCGACGGTGTCGACGGTGAACGCTTCTCGCATGTCCCCGGCCTCGGACTGTGGCATGGCACTACCAGCGCCAACGGCGACGTGACGGTGGGGGAGCAGCGGCTCAAAGCCATCCTCGAACGCGGTGCGGCGAACGTGGCCGGCGAACTGGAATACGCGCTGGGAACGGCGTGGGACGAAGCCTTGGAACCGTTCCGCCTCGGCGGCGTGGGCGCAGAGGTGACGTGGTTGGCGAGGAGTGCGGTGTAGTTCGGCTGCTCCTGACCAGCGGACCCACATACCAGCGGACCCCACGTTCCAGCGGACCCCACGTTCCAGCGGACCCAATGTGACGTTCGGTCCACATAGCGGACCCAATGTGACATTGGGTCCGCTATGTGGGCTGCGGCCTACAGCGGAATGTTCTTGTGCCGCCCGCGCCGCGCCGGCGCCTCGGCCAGCGCGCGGGTGATGATGCTGCGGGTCTTGGCGGGATCGATGACCTGATCCACGACCCCGATCGCGACGGCACGGTCCACGCCACCGGCGATGGCTTCGTGCTCGGCGGTGAGGCGATCGTGAAGGTTCTCGCGCTCTTCGTCGGAGGCTGCTGCAAGTGCCTTCTTGTGCAGGATGCCCACGGCCGCCTTGGCTCCCATGACGGCGACCTCGGACTCGGGCCAGGCGAAGACGGCGGTGGCGCCGAGCGAGCGTGCGTTCATCGCGATGTAGGCGCCGCCGTAGATCTTGCGGGTCACCAGCGTGACGCGCGGAACCTTGGCTTCGGCGAAGGCGTGCAGCAGCTTTGCGCCGCGGCGCACTACGCCTTCCCACTCCATGCTGACGCCGGGCAGGTATCCCGGAACGTCGACGATCACCACGAGCGGGATGCCGAAGGCGTCGCAGAGGCGCACGAAACGTGCTGCCTTCTCGGCGCTTTCGGAGTTCAGGCAGCCGCCGAGCCGGATCGGGTTGTTGGCGATGACGCCGACGCTGCGACCGCCGAGTCGGCCCATTCCGGTGACGATGCTGCGGGCCCAACCGCCCTGAAACTCCTCGAACGACGATTCACCTTCGACGTTGTCGAGCAGCTCGTGGATGACCGGGTGTACGTCGTAGGCGCGCCGATTGGACTCGGGCAGAAGCGCTTTGAGGTCGGTGTCGCCGTGTGCGGCTGCGGAGAGGTCGAACGTTCCCTGCTCGCTGAACATCGACACGAGGCGTCGACCGCGGGTGAGGGCATCGAGCTCGTCGTGCGCGACGATGTGGCAGACGCCGGACTTCTTGTAGTGCGTGTCCGGGCCGCCGAGGGAGTTCATGTCGACCTGCTCGCCGGTGACCGAGCGGACCACGTCGGGGCCGGTGACGAACACGCGGCCTTCCGGGGCCATGATCACGACGTCGGTGAGGGCGGGTCCGTACGCGGCGCCGCCGGCTGCGAAGCCGAGCACCACGGAGATCTGCGGGATGTGGCCGGACGCGCGAACCATGGCTTCGAAGACCAGGCCGACGGCGTGCAGGGCCTCGACACCCTCGGCGAGCCGAGCTCCGCCGGAGTGCCAGATGCCGACGATCGGGGCCTCGGTCTCGATGGCCTCGTCGATCGCGGCGACGATGTGCTTGCAGCCGTCGACTCCCATGGCGCCGCCCATGACGGTGGCGTCGGAGCAGTAGGCGATGGTGCGAACGCCGTCGATCTCACCGGCTGCAGCGAGAACTCCGGACTTGTCGCGAGCGTGAAGCGGGACGGTGGTGCCTGCGTCGAACAGTTTCTCCAGGCGCTGCAGGGGATCTCGCGGATCAGCCGACGAGTTGGAGCGGGTGTTGGGGGCCAAGACTGTCATCGCGTTCTCCCTCTGCCGGGCCCGGGTGGGGGCCGTCGATCTTGCCGTCCCCCACCCGAAACCTGTTGCGATTGATCGGTTCTCAGTACCGACCGAAGGCGAGCGCAACGTTGTGCCCACCGAAGCCGAACGAGTTGTTCAGCGCGTAGTCGAAATCGCCGCGACGGGCCTCGCCCGAGACCACGTCGAGATCGATTTCTGGATCCTGGTTGTCCAGGTTCAGCGTGGGAGGGATGACCCCGTCCCGCAGACTGAGCACTGTCAGAACCGATTCGAGGGCGCCGACGGCGCCGATCGAATGTCCCAGGGCCGATTTCGGTGCGTAGACGGCAGCGTGATTGCCGACCGCCTTCGTGATGGCCTTGGCCTCCGCGGTGTCACCGATGGGTGTCGCCGTGGCGTGTGCGTTGACATGCTTGATGTCGCTGCTGGTCAGTCCGGCAGTTTCGATCGCGCGCCGCATTGCACGGGAAGCGCCTGCACCGTCGGGGTCGGGTGCCACCAGGTGGTACCCGTCGGAGGTGATCCCGGCGCCGAGGAGACGAGCGTGAATCGTCGCTCCGCGGGCCTTCGCATGGTCCTCGGACTCGATGACCATGAGGGCTCCGGCCTCGCCGAAGACGAAACCGTCGCGGTCCCGGTCGAACGGACGCGATGCACCCTTGGGATCGTCGTTGCGTGTGCTCATCGCGCGCATCATGGAGAAGCTTGCGATCGGCACCGCGTCGATGTATCCCTCGACGCCTCCGGTGACGACGATGTCGGCGTCACCCATCACGATCATGCGCCACGCGTGTGCGATGGCCTCGGAACCCGACGAGCACGCCGAGACGGGCGTGATGACGCCGCCTCGGGCACCGATGTCGAGTCCGACGACGGCCGACGGGCCGTTGGGCATGATCATCTGAACGGACAGCGGGGACACCTTGCGGTATCCGCCTGCCTTCATCTTGTCGGTGGCGTCGACGAGTGCGTCGCCACCACCGAGACCGGTGCCGATGACTACGCCGAGACGATCCTGGTCGACCTCCGGGCTGCCGGCGTTCTTCCAGACCTCTTGCCCGAGCACGTATGCCATCTGCTCGACGTAACTCATCCGCCGCTGTTCGACGCGGCTGAGGAGGGACGTCGGGCTGACGGCAAGGTGCCCCCCGATTCGGACGGGCAGGTCGTACTCGGTGACGAAATCGTCCTCGAGTACGTCGATGCCGCTCTCGCCGTTCAGCAAACCCTTCCACGTCGCATCGACGTCACCCGCAATGGACGTGGTGGCAGCAAGGCTGGACACGACGACGTTGCGGAAGCCCCCATTGGCTGTGCTTGGCGTAGTCACGGCTCTGGTCACTCGCCTTCGAGTTTTGCCTTGATCGCCTGTGCTGCATCCGGGTTCTCGGCTTCGAGCTTCTGGATGTACGCGACGGCATCACCGACGGTGCGCAGGCTGGCGAGGTCTTCGTCCGGGATCTTGACGCCGTACTTGTCTTCGGTCTGCACTGCGATCTCGACCATCGACAGCGAGTCGATGTCCAGATCGTCGACGAAGGACTTCTCGATCGTCACCTCGGACGGCTCGATGCCGGTAACTTCCTCGATGATCTCCGCGAGTCCGGCGATGAGTTCTTCCTGAGTGGCGGCCACTGAGTGGCTCCCTTCTTCTTCGTGAGGAGCTGCGATGCACAGCGTGGATCGCGCGGCGTCGTCGCCGCGGACCTGGTTGAGGCCGAGCTAGGAGAGCTCGGCCAATCCGGAAATGTCTTCCGGGGTCTTGAGGGCACGGGTCGTGGTGCCGCGCATTTCGCGCTTGGCGATGCCGACCAACGTGCCGGCGGGCGGCAGTTCCACGAGCGCGGAGACCTCGGTCTCGCGCAGCGTCGCTGTGCACAGGTCCCATCGGACCGGCCGCGTCACCTGAGCGGCCAGCTTGTCGAGAGCTTCGGCGCCCGACGTGACCGGCTTGCCGTCGGCGTTCGACAGCAGGGGCGTCATCGGGTCGGAGGGGGTGATGGATGCGGCGGCTTCGGCGAACGCGTCCTGCGCGGGAGCCATGAAGCGGGTGTGGAACGCGCCGGCGACCGGGAGGGGGCGGATGCGCGCCTTCTCGGGCGGGTTCGCGGCGAGCTCTTCCAGCGCCGTCAGCAAGCCGGCAGCGACGATCTGCCCGGCAGCGTTGCGGTTGGCCGGTTCCAGACCCAACTCGGCGAGGCGGGCGAGAACGGCCTCCTCGTCGCCGCCGAGGACGGCGGACATACCCGTCGGCTCCAGAGCGCACGCCTTCGCCATGGCAGCGCCGCGGATGGCGGCGAGCATGACGGCCTCGTCGGAGGAGATGACTCCCGCGACCGCGGCGGCGGCGAGTTCGCCGACCGAATGGCCGGCGGCGACGAGCTGCGAGGGCAGCTCTCCGCGCTTGCCGGCCTCTTCGTAGGCGAGGAGTGCAGCTGCGACGACGAGCGGCTGAGTGACGGCCGTGTCGGTGATTTCCTCCGCCGTGGCGGTGGTGCCGAGGCGAGCCAGGTCCAGCTTGGACGCCTTCGACCAGAGTGCGAGGCGGTCTGCTGCGCCTGGCATCTCGAGCCAGGAGGTCAGCATTCCGGGAGTCTGGGAGCCCTGTCCGGGCGCAAGCAACGCGATCACGGAACTAAGAGAACACTGTGAACGGGCTCGAAGAGCATGTCCTACGCGATGAACTCTGAACTCCGTATTTGTCAGATCCCTACAAAAGGCCAGAAAAGCGGACACCATCGTTCCGGCGCCACGACCTGTTACCGAAGTAGGTCGCCGATTGGGTCAGATGTTGCAGTTGTGATCAATGACGAAGATTCGTTACGTGATTGGGTCAAACGACCTACGGTTGCGGCCACTCTGAGCACGTACGCGTCGCGTGCGTTGGTTGGATCACGCCCTGTGACTTCCGCAATACGCTTGAGTCGGTACCGGACCGTATTTGGATGAACAAACAGTGACCGAGCACAGGTCTCGACGGCGCCGCCCGAATCCAGATAAGCGTCGAGAGTGTCGGCGAGGGCCGATCCGGCGGCAGCAAGAGGTGTGACAATCGCCTCACCGAGAGTGGCGATCGCGGCGGAATCACCGAGAAGTGCCCGCTCGGGCAGCAGTTCGCCCGCGTGGACCGGTCTCGGAGCGCCGCGCCATCCCACTACCGCCGCCATTCCGGCAAAGGCTTCGAGTGCGCTGGTGTGCGCAGCCCCGAGAGTGCGGGTTGTGGGACCGATCACAACCGGTGAATCGGAAAAGTTTTTCATGAGGTCGTCCAGAAACGCGGATCCGGCGGCGGAACCGTCGATGTGCCCGCTGACCACCATCACCAGCCTGGTGCCCTGCACGACCGCCAACGCGGCACGGCCGTGCTTCTGCGCGACCGTGTGGACGGTTCCGACCACCGAGACGCCCTGGTTCGGCGGAGGCGAGCCGACGAGCACCGTGGCCGGAGCCGTCGCGTCCCAGTTGAGAGTCGCCGCGCGCGAGAGCATGTCCGATCCCGTGTCACCGCGCACCACGGCGTCGACGACGAGCGCCTCCAGCCGGGTGTCCCAGGCGCCGCGCGACTCTGCCGCGCTGGCGTACACGGATGCCGCGGCGAAACCGAGCTCGCGCCCGTACCTCAGGATCGCTTCCGTGAGCGCGACGAGCTGCTGGTCGTTACGTGCCAGCGCCGGCAGCCACTGCTCGAAGAACTCCATCGCGACCCGAACCATGTCGACGGTCTGGCGCAACGTCAGCCGTCGAGCGAGGTCCTGAGGAATGACCTGGAACGCGTCGAGACTGAAGCGGATGTCGCTCTCGGGATCCTGCAACCACTCGAGGAAGTTGACGATGGCCGTCTGCACCAGCAGCTGAACGCTGGCCCGCTGAGCGGCGTCCAGGTCACCGACGAACGGCAGCTGATCCTGCATCGACGTGATGGCCTCGGTGGAGAGCCGGCCCGAGAACTGCTTGACGCGCCGCAGAAGCGCATCGGGAAGCGGCACGCGATTACGGGTGGTTCGGCGCAGTCCCGAACCGGAGAGATGACCGTCGTTCGCGTAATGATCGCGGGTCTCGGGAACATGCACCGGAACGTCGTCCCGCGGCACCGTGTCGTCGGCGGGGGTGTCGGCCATGAGAAAAACCTACGCCGACGACGGCGGCCCGCGGTGACCGACATCGCCGGTCGCCGCGGGCCGCGGTCGCGTGTCGATCAGGCGACGCCGGGATCCGACGTCGACACGGGCGCAGCCAACACGTTGTCGATCTGGTACTTCTTCGCCGCGTCGACCGCCTTGGAGGGGTCGACCTCGCCGGACTTGCCGAGCGCCGACAGTGCCGCGACGACGATCGATTCGGCATCGACGTTGAAGTAGCGACGCGCGGCGGTGCGGGTGTCCGAGAAGCCGAATCCGTCGGTTCCGAGGGTGACGTAGTCGCCCGGCACCCACTGACGGATCTGGTCGGGAACCGCCCGCATCCAGTCGGACGCCGCGATGAACGGACCGTCCGAGTCGTTGAGCTTCTGCGTCACGTACGGCACGCGGAACTCCTCGTCCGGGTGGCGCAGGGCGTGCGTCTCCGCCTCGACACCGTCGCGGCGCAGCTCGCTCCACGAGGTGACCGACCAGACGTCGGCCGAGACACCCCAGTCCTCGGCGAGCAGTTCCTGCGCCCGCAGGCCCGACGGCATGCCGACGCCCGAGACGAGCAGCTGAGCCTTGGGCCCGTCGCCCGACCCCTTCTTGTAGAGGTAGATGCCTTTGAGCAGCCCCTCGACGTCGAGGTCCTCGGGCTCCGCCGGCTGCTGGTACGGCTCGTTGTAGAGGGTGATGTAGTAGAAGACGTTCTCACCGCCGAAGCCGTCTACGCCTTCGGTTCCGCCGTACATCCGGCGAAGTCCGTCCTTGACGATGTGCGCGATCTCGAACGAGAACGCCGGGTCGTATGCCAACGCCGCGGGGTTGGTGGACGCGAGCAGGAGCGAGTGCCCGTCCGCGTGCTGCAGCCCCTCACCGGTCAGCGTGGTGCGCCCGGCCGTGGCGCCGAGGACGAATCCGCGGGCCATCTGATCCGCGGCGGCCCACAGACCGTCACCGGTCCGCTGGAAACCGAACATCGAGTAGAAGATGTACAGCGGGATCATCGGCTCGCCGTGCGTGGCGTACGACGTGCCGACGGCGGTGAACGACGACGTCGAACCGGCTTCGTTGATGCCCTCGTGCAGGATCTGGCCCGCCGAGTTCTCCTTGTAGGCGAGCATCAGCTCCGAGTCGACGGACGTGTAGAGCTGACCGTTGCGGTTGTAGATCTTGAGCGACGGGAACCACGAGTCCATACCGAACGTGCGCGCTTCGTCGGGGATGATCGGCACGATGCGGTGTCCGATTTCCTTGTCGCGCAGCAGTTCCTTCATGACGCGCACGAGGGCCATCGTGGTGGCGACCTCCTGCTTGCCGGACCCCTTCATGATCGACTTGTAGGTCGAGTCGGGCGGCATCGGCAGCGGCTTGGAATCCGTGCGGCGCTCGGGCACGAACCCGCCGAGCGCGCGGCGGCGCTCCTGCATGTACTGGATCTCCGGTGCGTCCGCTCCGGGGTGGTAGTACGGGGGCAGGTACGGATCCTTCTCGAGCTCCTCGTCGGAGATCGGGATGTGCTGAATGTCGCGGAACGCCTTCAGATCGTCGAGCGTGAGCTTCTTCATCTGGTGCGTCGCGTTGCGGCCCTCGAAGTGCTTGCCGAGGGTGTAGCCCTTGATGGTGTGCGCCAGGATGACCGTCGGCTGGCCCTTGTGTGCCATCGCGGCCGCGTAGGCGGCGTGCACCTTGCGGTAGTCGTGTCCACCGCGCTTGAGGTTCCAGATCTCGTCGTCCGTGAGGTCCTTGACCAGTTCCTTCGTGCGCGGATCGCGACCGAAGAAGTTGTCGCGGACGTACCCGCCGTCGTTGGCCTTGTAGGTCTGGAAGTCGCCGTCGGGCGTGGTGTTCATCAGGTTCACCAGGGCGCCGTCACGGTCCTTGTGCAGCAGGGCGTCCCACTCGCGTCCCCAGACGACCTTGATGACGTTCCAGCCGGCGCCGCGGAAGAACGACTCCAGCTCCTGGATGATCTTGCCGTTGCCGCGGACGGGTCCGTCGAGGCGCTGCAGGTTGCAGTTGATGACGAAGGTCAGGTTGTCGAGACCTTCGGTCGCGGCCACGTGCGCGAGGCCGCGTGACTCGGGTTCGTCCATCTCGCCGTCGCCGAGGAACGCCCAGACGTGCTGGTCCGAGGTGTCCTTGATCTTGCGATCTTCGAGGTAGTGGTTGAAGCGGGCCTGGTAGATGGCGTTCATCGGGCCGAGGCCCATCGACACCGTCGGGAACTCCCAGAAGTCGGGCAGCAGGCGCGGGTGCGGGTAGGACGGCAGGCCGCCGCCGTCGTCGGCGTGGCTGTGCTCCTGACGGAATCCGTCCATCTGCTCGGGAGAGATGCGGCCCTCGAGGAACGCGCGGGCGTAGATGCCGGGGGAGGCGTGACCCTGGATGAAGATGTGGTCACCGCCGCCGGGGTGATCCTTGCCGCGGAAGAAGTGGTTGAAGCCGACCTCGTACAGCGCCGCCGAGGACGCGTAGGTGGAGATGTGGCCGCCGACGCCCACACCGGGACGCTGCGCGCGGTGCACCATGATCGCGGCGTTCCAGCGGATCCACGCGCGGTACTTGCGCTCGGCGCTCTCGTCGCCCGGGAACCACGGCTCGTTCTCGGTGGGGATGGTGTTGACGTAGTCGGTCGACGTCAGCGCGGGAATCGCAACGTGTTTCTCGCCTGCTCGTTCGAGCAGCCGCAGCATCAGATAGCGCGCGCGGGCCGGACCCGATCGCTCGACGAGCTGGTCGAACGACTCCATCCATTCGCCGGTCTCGTCACTGTCGATATCGGGGAGGTACGAGGCCACCCCTTCTCTGATGACACGGACGCGCTCGCTTTTCGCGGGTGCGGTCTTCTCGCTCGTCGACTCCGACAACGTGTTTATCTCCTCGATGTGGTGGCTGCACGGTGGTGCATCCGATCCTGCGACTCGACTGTGTGACGCCGGGCCGCATAATCCCTGACGGTGATCCAGGTCAATCCTGCTACATCTGGGCCGTCCTGGTACATCAGGTCGCCGAATGGGTAGGCCTGAAATTAATGAACACCGAAACGACGCGCCAGCTTGCGTTGAGGCGTCAGACACTGTTCGCTTTGCTTTACCCCGTTTACCCAGATCAGAGGAGGACACCACCGTGGTCGCCGCGGCCGACGCCCAGAATTACGCTCAGAAGCTCGGAATTACGCGAGACATGGTGGTCCAGGAACTGGGTTGGGACGAGGACACCGACGAGGACATCCGCGCCGACATCGAGGAGATGATCGGCGGCGAGACTCTCGACGAGGACTCGGACGAAGTCATCGACGTGGTGATCCTGTGGTGGCGCGACGGGGACGGGGATCTGGTCGACGCGTTGATGGACGCCATCACTCCGCTCGGCGACGAGGGCTTCGTGTGGGTGCTGACACCCAAGACCGGCCAGTCCGGGCACGTCGAACCCAGCGAGATCGCCGAATCGGCTCCGACGGCAGGACTGACGCAGACATCCGCCGCGAACCTCGGCATGTGGTCCGGCAGCCGGCTGGTTCAGCCCAAGGCACAGCCGAGCAAGCGATGACCGTCGAGGTGGGTGCAGAGGCGCCCGATTTCACGTTGAAGGATCAGAACAACCAGGACGTGACCCTCTCGTCGTACCGGGGTTCGAAGAACGTTCTGCTCGTGTTCTACCCGCTCGCCTTCACCGGAACCTGTCAGGGCGAGCTGTGCCAGGTCCGCGACGAACTCCCGAAGTTCGAGAACGAGACGACGGCCATCCTCGCGGTGTCCGTCGGAGCCCCGCCGACGCACAAGATCTGGGCAGCCGAGCAGGGATACCTGTTCCCCTTGCTGTCCGACTTCTGGCCGCACGGCGCCGTGGCGCAGGCCTATGGCGTGTTCAACGACAAGCTCGGGTTCGCCAACCGCGGCACGTTTGTCATCGACAAAGAGGGCATCGTGCGCTTTGCCGAGATGATGGGGCCGGGAGAGGCCCGTGACCAGGGAGCTTGGGAGAAAGCGCTCGCCGCGCTAGCCTCCTAGTGCTTCACGGGCGTATAGCTCAGCGGTAGAGCTCTGGTTTTACACACCAGCGGTCGGGGGTTCGAACCCCTCTGCGCCCACTGTGAACTCGGCCGTCGGTGCGCGTGGTTGCACCGAAGTCGGCGGAATGCAGCGGGATCCCGCGCATGCGGGCGACTTGGGTGCAGTGACGGTCGGTGAACGCCCATCGCTCCGGCGGTGCAGAATCACGAAGTGGAAATCGCTCTCTTTCTCGTCGCGCTCGTCGCCGGCGTCCTCGCTGTCACGGCCTTGTCCGAACGGGTGAACATCCCGCCGCCGCTGTCGTTGATCGTGGTCGGTGTCATCGCGTCCTACGTTCCGGGCGTTCCGGAGGTCCATCTCGAACCCGAGATGGTGCTGATCGGGTTGCTCCCGCCGCTCCTCTACGCGACGGCCATCCAGTCGTCGCTGGTCGATTTCAACGCCAATCGGCGATCGATCCTCCTGCTGTCGGTCGGCTTGGTGGCCTTCACGACGGTGGGTGTCGGCGCGGTGGTTCATTTGATCGTCCCGAACATCTCGTGGCCGGCCGCGCTGGCCATCGGCGCCGTCGTCGCACCGCCGGATGCGGTGGCCGCGACCGCGATCGGGCGACGCATCGGGTTGCCCCGCCGCATCGTGACGATCCTCGAAGGTGAGTCGCTGCTGAACGACGCGACCGCGCTGGTGGCGCTCAGTACCGCTATCTACGCGTTGAGCAACTCCGTGCATCCGTGGACGATCGGGTTCGACTTCCTCCTCGCGGCCGGTGGCGGCATCGTGGTGGGTCTCGCCACGTTCTTCGTGGTGGCGAAGATTCGCCGGAAGCTGGCCAATCCTGTTCTCGACACCGCGATTTCGCTCGTGATCCCGTTCGCCGCCTACCTCGTTGCCGAGGAGATCCACGCGTCGGGCGTGCTCGCCGTGGTGATCGCCGGTCTGCTGCTGGGCCACAAGGCGCCGATCCTGCAGTCGGCGCAATCGCGTATCGCCGAGAGGATGAACTGGCGAACCATCGCGTACATCCTCGAGAACGCGGTCTTCCTACTGATCGGTTTGCAGGCGTCGTGGCTGCTCGCCGACGTCAGCAAGAGTTCGCTGTCGTTGGTCACCATCGTGGTGGTCTGCGTCGCCACCCTGCTCGCGGTGATCGTGCTGCGCATGATCTGGGTGTACGCCGCGCGCTGGGTGCTGGTGCGGCCCGGAGCCGATCGCGTCACCGGAACCAAGCCGTCGTGGCGCTACACCCTCCTGCTGGGCTGGGCCGGCATGCGCGGTGTGGTCACGCTCGCCGCGGCGTTCGTCATCCCGGCCGGTACGCAGGACCGAGAGATATTGCTGCTCATCGCCTTCACCGTCGTGGCCGGCACGCTGTTCATCCAGGGTCTGTCGTTGCCGTGGCTCTCGCGCCGACTCGAGGTGCCGTCACCCGACCCGATGGACGACGCGCTGGCCCGCGCCACGCTGCTGCAGCAGGCGTCCAAGGCGGGATTCAAGGCACTCGGCGAGCTCGAATACGAGGACCCGCACGGCGTGGAGGCGCAGGTCCGCCAGCGCGTCGACCAGCGCAACTTCGCGGCCTGGGAGCGCCTGGGAACCACACCCGATCAGGAGACACCCAGCGAGCTGTACTCCCGCGTCCGGCAGACCATGATCGACGCCGAGCGCCATCGCATTCTCGAGATTCGTAAGTCCGGCAACGTGCCGTCCGAGGTGATCGGTGAGGTACTCGCGATGCTCGACGTCGAGGAATCGATGATCGACCGGGCAGACGAAGCGCGCTCAGCGATCAGAACGTCGAACGTGCTGCGGGCCGGACACAGCAAATCGTGCGACCACCTCGATCGCTATCCCGAGGTCGAGACGCAGACCGACGGCATCTGCCACGAATGCCTACGCGACGGCACCGAGTGGGTTGCGCTGCGGCAGTGCCTCGAGTGCGGGCACGTGGCGTGCTGCGACTCGTCACCGAAACAGCATGCGACGCAACATTTCTACGACACGACGCATCCGGTGATGGAATCCGCCGAGCCGGGGGAGAGCTGGCGGTGGTGCTACGTGCACCACTACACGGCGTGACGCCTCAACTGGATGTGTATTCCTGCTCGGGGCGGCCGGTCGAGCCGTACCGAAGCTGCATGCGCAGCTGCTGTTTCGACACGAGTGCCGCGAGGTAGCGCTGGGCGGTCGCCCGCGAGATGCCGATCGCGGTCGCGACCTCGCCCGCGGACATGGGGGAGTCGGCACCGCGGACGGCGGTGAGCACCAGGTCGCGCGTCACGGTGTGGGTCGCGGCGACGTCGGGTTTGGCGGCCACGCGAAGCGCTTCGAGGGCGGCGTCGAGTTCGGGTTGCGTGAGGTCGTCGGATCGGTCGACGGCCCCGCGGTAGCGCGCGTACGCCTGCAGCCGGTCGACCAGCGCCGACCGCGGGAACGGTTTGATCAGGTACGTGAACGCGCCGGCGGTGACGGCGGAGCGAATGGACGCCGAGTCGGCCGCCGCGCTCAGAACGATTGCGTCGCAGGGCAACCGGCGCACCAAATCGATGCCGGAGCCGTCGGGAAGGTAAACGTCGACCAAGGCAAGGTCGAACGCCGTCGTGGCCACGAGTTGGTCCGCCTGCTCGATGCTGTTGGCCTGCGCTCCCACGGCGAAACCGTCGAGCGAATCGACCAAGCTCGCATGAAGATTGGCCACGCGGAAGTCGTCGTCGACCACGAGAACGGACAAGCTCATGCGCTCTGTCCCGTCGTCAGGGCGTGGGGGAGTCGGGCGATGAACACTGCTCCGCCGCGGGTGTTCTCGGGGCCGGGAACACCACCGGGGTCGGCGATCAGAATGTCCCCGCCCCGACTGCGCGCGATCTGTCTGCTGAGCGCCAAACCGAGCCCGCGTCCGCCTGGCGCCGTGGTGGTGCGGGTGGTCACGCCCTCGGTGAACGCCGACTCGGCGTCGAGTGCGACACCGTCACCGGTGTCGGCCACGGTGATGTGCAACGTCGAATCCTCCTGTAGCAGTTCCACTTCGACTTCGGCCGGCCGCCGTGCGCCGAGTCGGGCGGCGTCGACCGCGTTGTCGATCAGGTTGCCCACCACCGTCGTCACGTCGACGGGTACCGCGACCTCGTCGCTGACCCAGGTGTTCTCCCCGAGCACCAGGCGCACCCCACTTTCTCTGGCGTGCGCGGCTTTCGCGGTGAGGAACGCGCTGAGATAGGTGTCGGAGACGGTGTCGATACCGCTCAGCGACTCCGCTCGCGGACCGACTCCGAGGATCTCGTCGATGTACTCCTTGGCTCGCTCGGGGTGTTCGTCGTGCAGCAGACCCGAGATGAGATGCAGGCGGTTGGCGAACTCGTGGCGCTGGGCCCGCAATGCGGAACTCATCGACTGCACGGCGTCGAGCTGGCGAGTGAGGGTGTCGACGTCGGTGCGATCACGCACCGTCAGAACGGTTCCGAGGTTCGCCCCGTCGCGCAGCACCCGCCGGGCCGACGCAATCACCACGTGATCCTCGACCGACGCGAGCAGCGGCTCACCGGTGGCGTCGCCGATGACGTCGAGCAGCCGCGGCGTCAGACCGATTGCTGCGACGTCGGATCCGACGTCGCCGGTGATGGCGAGAAGCGAACGGGCCTCGTCGTTGACGACGGTGACGATCCCGGTGGCGTCGACGGCCACGACGCCTTCGCCGATGCCGTGCAACACTGCTTCCTGCTCGCGGACCAGTTCGGTGAGCTCCTCCGGTTCGAGGCCGAGGGTGAGCCGTTTCCACCGCCGCGCCAACAGAATCGAGCCGAGCACGCCGAGGGCGAGGACGGCGCCCGTGACAAGGCCGCCGTTGACGAGATCGCGAAACAGCTCGCCGCGGACCGCGGTGGTGGAGATGCCGACACTCACCTCGCCCGCGACCAAATCGGTCGAATCCGGTTCGAAGACGGGCACTTTCGCTCGAACCGAATCGCCGAGCGTTCCGCGCTCCTGCTCGATCACCTCGTTCCCGGCGAGTGCGGCGGTGGGGTCGGTGCTGACCACCTGGCCCAGGACGGTGGGGTCGGGGTGCGCCAGACGCAGTCCGCGATCGTCGGTGATCACCACGAACAGCGCGTCGGTTCTCGTTCGATAGCTTTCGGCCGCGCGTTGCAGCGACCCGTTCGCCAACACGGCAGCCGGAGCGGCGGGGGTGCCGGCGCTGTCTGCCGTCGCGAACTGCGTCACCTGCGAGCGCACCTCGGGATCGGCGGCCACGGCCCGTGCGATGGCGAGCGCGCGTTGGCCGTACTCGTCGGACAGGCGCTGGCCGCTGGTGAACGCGAACGCGGCAAAGGCGGCCAGCAGGGTGAACGCCACCAGGGCGGCCTGCAGCAGGAGGACCTGGGTCCTCAGCCGGATGGATCGCCGTCCCGAGCGCACGAACCCAGGCTAACCCCGGACCGTGAGCACAATGCGCAAAACCCGCGGGAACGTCGGTTGCGCGGGTAGTGCGCACAAGCGAGGAGATGTGAGGTCTCGCACGTAACTTCGGTCACAACCCCCGGGCCCAGTGGCCCACAGAACACTTCGACAAGGAGTTCACGATGTTGGTGATCCTCGGCTTCCTGATGGTGGCCGCGTTCATGTTCCTCATCTTGACCAAACGTGCGACGCCCGTCGTCGCCCTGACCCTGGTGCCCGTGATCTTCGGCCTCCTCGCCGGAGCCGGCCTCGGCATCGGTGACATGATCACCGACGGCATCAAATCCCTCGCCCCGACGGCGGCCCTGCTGTTCTTCGCGATCATCTTCTTCGGAATCATGATCGACGTGGGTCTGTTCGACCCGCTGGTGCGCGCCATCCTGCGCCTGGTGAAGAACGACCCGATGAAGCTCGTGGTCGGCACCGCGGTGCTCGCCATGGTGGTCTCGCTCGACGGCGACGGATCGACGACGTTCATCATCGTGACCTCCGCGCTGCTGCCTCTCTACCTCAAACTCGGTGTGAGCCCGGTGATCCTGACCGTCGTGGCCGGCCTCGCCAACGGCACCATGAACATCATCCCGTGGGGTGGACCCACCGTCCGCGCCGCATCGGCTCTCGGCATCTCCCCGTCCGACGTCTTCATCCCCATGGTCCCGTCGCTCATCGTCGGTCTGATCATCGTGGTCCTGTTCTCGATCCACCTCGGCATCATGGAGCGTCGTCGCATCGGCTCGCTCGTCTTCGAGAAGCAGCTCGTCAAGCAGGGCTCCGGCGCATCGAAGTCGGTGTCCGGCGGCAGCGCGGGCACCGGCGGAGGCGACGACGGCGACTCCGGACGTTTCATCGACGGCCTCGACCCGAACCGCGACACACTGCGCCCGAAGCTGCTGTGGTTCAACGCGATTCTCACCGTCACGCTGCTCGTGATCCTCGTCATGGACATCCTGCCCATCCCGGTGCTCTTCATGATCGCCGCATCGATCGCGCTGACCTTCAACTTCCCGAAGGTCAAGGAGCAGGGCGAGGCCATTGCCCGGCACTCCTCCTCCATCGTCTCGGTGGTCGCCATGGTGCTCGCCGCAGCAATCCTGACCGGTGTCTTCCAGGGAACCGGCATGGTCGAAGCAATGGCGCAGTGGCTGCTCAACGTCATCCCGTCCGGCATGGGGCCGTACCTCGCCGTCATCACCGGCGTGCTCTCGCTCCCGCTGACCTTCTTCATGACCAACGACGCCTTCTACTTCGGCATCCTCCCGGTGCTGTCGGAGACCGCCGCCAAGTACGGCATCGAGCCGGTCGAGATGGCACGCGCCTCCATCACCGGCCAGGCCGTCCACCTGCAGAGCCCGCTGGTCCCGGCCATCCTGCTACTGGTCACCCTCGCCGGCGTCTCGCTCGCCGATCACCACAAGAAGGTTCTGTGGCGAGCGGCAGTCGTGTCCATCTCCATGCTGGTCGTCGGCGTTCTCGTCGGCCAGATCCCCTTCGGCTGAACGGAAATCGCATGAGTGTCGCAGTACTGCACAGCACGTCGACCGAAGGCCGCACCGCCCTCGTCGAGGCAGTTCGTGAAGCCAGGACCCGCTCCACCGACCTGGTCGTGTTGCACGCATTCTCCGGTTCGCAAGCCGCCGAGGAGAGCGAGGCGGCGGCCGTCGAGAACGCGGTCATCGCAGCGTTCTCGGAGATCGAGTCGGCCGGCGACGTGGTTTGGAGCGTCGCAACGGGCCAGCCGGATCCGGATTCGACGTCCACCCTTCTGGCCCTGATCGACAAGGCCGACGCCGAGCTGGTGGTGGTCGGATCTCGCCACCGCTCCGCCGTCGGAAAGTTCTTGATGGGACAGCCGATTCAGAGGCTTCTGCTGGAATCACGGATTCCGGTGTTGCTGGTCAAATCGTAACGACGCGTGCGCGCCACCTCACCGGGGTGGCGCGCATTGCCGTGCGCTGGGTAGCTCTCGCGATCGTCTCCACCGCGGGGTGGCTTCTGCTCGACGCACTCGGTCTGACCGCACCGTCGCTGTTCGCCGCACTGGTCGTCGCGGTCGTGTTCGCTTTGACGGGCGTCGGCCCCCGGCGGGTGCCGCGGCCGCTGTCGATGGCCGCGCAGGGAACGCTCGCCGCCACCATCGGACTGATGGTCGACACCGAGACGCTGAGCGCGCTGGGGGACAACTGGTTACCGGCCGTTCTCGTCGGCCTCGCGACCCTGGTGGTCAGCGCAGGGTGTGGGGCCCTGCTCGCCCTGCACCGCGACGTGGACCCCATCACCGGTGCGTTGGCTCTGATTGCCGGTGGCGCAACGGGATTGGTCGCCATCGCGAAGGAGCTCGGCGGCGACGAACGCATCGTCGCGGTGGTGCAGTACCTGCGCGTGGCGCTCGTGGTGGTGACGATGCCGCTCGTGGTGACGTTCGTCTTCCACGAGCAGGCGGCGACGTCGCCATCCGCGTCGGAGGACGGCTCGCCCTGGTGGGGAACGGCGTTTCTCGTCGGCGCCATCGTCGTGGGAATTGCGGTCGGGATGCTGATCCGTCTGCCGGCGCCGGCGACGCTCGGGCCCCTGTTCGTGGCGGGCGCATGCGAGTTGGCCGGATGGCCGGACGGCATCTCCGTCCCGACGGTGATCCTGCCCGTCGCGTTCATGATCATCGGATGGCAAGCGGGACTGGCCTTCACGATGGCCAGCCTGCGCGCGATCGGCAGGATCTTCCCGTACGCGTTCCTCCTCGTTCTGGTGATTGCCGGTATCTGTGCGCTGCTCGGCTGGGTGCTGTCGGCGACGACGGGTGTGTCGATGTTGACCGGCTATCTGGCCACGACGCCGGGCGGGCTGGCGGCGGTACTGGCGGTGTCGGCGTCGACGGGCGCCGGAGTGACGTTCGTGGCCTGCGTTCAGCTGATCAGGCTGGTGTCGATGCTGGTCGCAGCGCCGGTGGCGGCGAAGCTGTACTCCCGGCGGGCGAAAGTGGAACATTCGTCCCGGTGAGCGGGACCGATGTTCCACTCCCGGAGCTCGCGGGAACCGTAGCGCTCCGACTGCGTCCAAGTGAGTGTGAACACCAGGCAGTTGAACCGACACTTCGCGAAGCAAGACGGGGTCGTGACGGCAAGTCAGGCGGCCGCGTGCGGCATGTCGAGGTCGGCGATCGGACGACGCCTGTCGACAGGTGCCTGGCGCCGGCTCGCGTCCGGGGTCTACCTGCGGGCCGATCACCCGATGTCGCCTGCAGTCACTCTGCGAACCGCGGTCTTCGCGGCAGGTGACGGCGCGTGCGCGTACGGTCCGAGCGCGGCGTGGTGGCACGGGCTGATCGACCGTCCGCCGAAGGAGACCTGGGTGACCATTCCGAAGGCGCGACGGGTGAGACGCTGCCCCGCGACGCACGTCCGGCGGAGAGACCTCGACTGGACCGACTGCGAGGCCATCCGATCCCTTCGTGTCACGGTGCTTCCGTTGGCGGTTCTCGAGGCGACGGTGCTGCTGCCCAACGGCTCTCAGTTTCTCGACCGAGCGTTGCAGCGGCACGTGAGTCTGCCGATCCTGAGACGAGTGCACGAGAAGCACGCCCGCAGCGCCGGGAGCGCCGCGGCCGGAGCGATGCTGACGATCGCGGCCGAGGGCGGTGCCTCCGCTGCCGAGCGACTACAGATTCGGCTACTCCGCGCGGGCAACGTGACCGGCTGGCGGACGCACGTGTGGGCCTGCGGGTACGAACTCGACGTGGCATTCGTGAGGGAGATGGTCGCGATCGAGGTGGACGGCTGGGCGTGGCACCGAGACGTCGAACGGTTCACTCACGATGCGAAGAGGCAGAACGCGCTGGTCAACGCAGGCTGGCACATCCTGCGCTTCAACTGGCATCGACTCACGAACGATCCGGACGGTGTGCTTCGGGAGATCCGCGCGGCCCTGGCGTCGAGATCCTGAACCATGAGTGGACTCCATGTCCCGGTGAGCGGGACCGATGTTCCTCAGGTGGTGGACAATGTGCCCTATGACAGCACCCGACGCCGACGAACACCACGGCTACATCGGTGACAAGGCCAAGTACCTCACTCGCCTCAAGCGGATCGAGGGGCAGACGCGCGGCGTCGCCCGCATGATCGATGAGGAGCAGTACTGCATCGACATCCTCACCCAGATCTCCGCGCTCACGGCAGCGCTGCAGAACGTTGCGCTCGGCCTGCTCGACGATCACCTGGCGCACTGCGTCGCCCACGCCGTCCAGGAGAGCGACGAGGCGGGGGCGGAGAAGCTGGCCGAGGCGTCGAAGGCGATCGCGCGGCTCGTGCGCAGCTAGGGAGTCAGCGCGTCTCGTCCCGACAGCAGGTCCAGCACCACTTTCGGGCGGGCCAACCATTCGCGAGCGTAGTTGCGCACCAACGCGAGTCGGTTGCAGTCGCAGGACGCATCGACTCCGTCGACGTCGATTCCCTTCTCCCGGCACAGCGCCACCGCGCGCGAGACGTGCAGGCCTTGGGTGACGATGAGGGCCTTGGTCACGCCATAGGTGGAGGCTGCTCGTGCGCAGGTGTCGTAGGTGTCGACGCCGTGCGGATCCCCGGTGATCGATTCGGGGTCGATTCCCTCGGAGACGAGGTACTCGGTCATGGCCGCGATCTCGTCGCCCGAAGCGCCGTCGGCATCTCCGGACACCAGCACACGGGACGCGCGCCCGGTCTCGACCAGTACGACGGCCGCGTCGAGCCGGCCCTGGAGAAACTTCATCGGCTTCCCGTCACGCACCTGCGAACCCAGAACGATCACGGTCGGAGCAGCCGGAGCGTCGGCGACATCGTGCACACGGCCGGACGACAGATAGGCCACCCACGCCGCGGAGCCCAGAAGAACCAGAATCACCGCCGAGACGATCACGACGAAGGAACGGACGAGCGCGGTCTTCATAACCGAAGAACATAGCTACCTGTTCTGTGGGAATTCTGAACTCCGCAGTGCTCTCGAGTATTACCCTGCGATTTCATGAAACGTCCTTCGAGCGTGTGTTTCGCATTCTTCTCGGTCGCCGTTTTGTCGGTGGCGTCATGCTCGTCCAATTCCGCGGATGCACCCGCGACGACCAGTGCGGCGGGGTCGAGTTCCGCCGCCGCGGCCTCGTCGTTTCCGTCGGCCGCAGTCACGACTTCCTCGGCCCCTGCCGAGTTGACGCCCATCGTCGGCTCGATCACGGCGCCGCCCATTCCCGTTCCGGCGACCGACGGAAAGGTTCATCTGGCGTACGAGTTGAACTTGACGAATTTCGTGAGCCAACCGGTCACGGTGCAGTCGGTGACGGTCAGTGACGGCGACACCGTGTTGCAGAACCTCACGTCGGACGTTCTCCCCGAGTGGACGAAGGTGTTCGGAACCGATTCGCCGGGAACCACTTTCGGGCCGGGACAGAGCGGTCTCGTGTGGATCGACGCGGTGGTCGATTCGATGGACCAGGTGCCCGACACCCTGGAGAACCGCATTTCGGTGACGCTGGCGAACCCCAGCCCGCCGGTGCTCCCGGCGGCGCTGACGTACTCGGTGGCTCCGGTGACCGTCGACAAGGTGCAGCCGATCACGATCGCGTCGCCCCTTCGTGGGGAGCGCTGGGTGGACGGGAACGGATGCTGTTCGGTGACCGCCCACCGCGGCGCCGTCAGTCCTTTGAACGGAAAGCTCTGGGCGCCGGAGCGATTCGCCATCGACTGGGTCCAGCTCGACTCCGAGAACAAGTTGTTCACCGGCGACAAGACGTCGACGGCGAGCTACGCGTACTACGGCGCCGAGGTACACGCGGTTGCGGACGGCCCGGTCGTCACGATCGTCGACGGTCTCCCGGAGCAGACGCCCGGCGCCAACCCGAGCGGCCTGCCAGTGGACCAATACGGCGGAAATCACGTCGTTCAGGACATCGGCAACGGCCGCTACGCGTTCTACGCACACCTGCAGACCGGCAGCACATCGCGGGTGAAGGTCGGCGACCAGTTGAAGACCGGAGATGTCGTCGGATTACTCGGAAATTCCGGGAACACCGATTCCCCGCATCTGCATTTCCACGTGATGGACGGCGTCGATCCGCTCGTGTCGAACGGGCTGCCGTTCGAATTCGCGTCATTCGACACGACGGGCACATTCGCCTCGCCCGACGCCGTGAATCAGTTGTTGGAGACCAGCGCCCCGGCGCAATTGCAACCGGGAGTTACGACGGAGGCGAGGACGGATCAGATGCCGCTGTTCATGGACGTCGTCACGTTCTCGGCCCCCTAGTTCATTTCGACGCCGGCGATCTGCCGGACGCCACCCGCCCCGTCGAACGCGATCTGGCTCAGCGCAACCTTTTCCACGAAGAACCGGTCGTGGCTGACGATGACGACGGCGCCGGGGAACGCAACGAGCGCGCGCTCGAGAACCTGCGTGCTGGGTAGGTCGAGGTGGTTGGTGGGCTCGTCGAGGACGATCGTCCCGGCGCCGAACAGCAGGCACTGCGCCAACGCGACGCGCGCTCGCTGACCACCCGACAGCGTTCCGATGCGGGCCTTCTGATCCAGCTCGGAGAACTGGAGAAGAGTCAGGAACCGAGCGACGTCCTTCTTGGTCGCGGTGAGGGCAAGGCTGTCGGGCATGGCGTTGACCGAGTGCGTAACGGTGTCGTCGTCGTCCAAATCGTCGAGTACGCGGTTGTAGTGAATGAAGCTCGGCGCCTTCGTCTTCCACTTCACCCGACCCGAATCCGCGTCCTGTGCTCCGGTCAGAACGTCGACGAGCGTCGATTTGCCGCACCCGTTCGGTCCGGTCACGGCGATGCGATCACCGCGGTGGATCTCGAAGGACACGTCCGAGAAGAGGGTGCGATCACCGAACGATTTCGTCAGGTTCTCCACCACGCAGAGGTCGTCGTGCACGTGCAGTCCGCCGTAGATGCTCGTGATGATCTGATCGACCGGGCGGGGATTCTTGCTCTTCTTGATGTTCGCCAGGCGACGTTTCAACACCGCCGACGGATTCTTCTGCGCCTCTTTGCGATCGGCGATGGCGTCCTGCTCGTAGGCCAGCAGTTGCTGCTCGTTGCTGAATTCCCGTTCCAGGTTCTTCAGTCGAAACTGTTTCTGCTGAACGTATTCGGAGTAACTACCGTCGTACGTCTGCAGGTGGTTGTTTTCGATCTCGACTATGGACGTGGCGACCTGCTCCAGGAAATGCCGGTCGTGCGACACGACCAGCAGTGCGCCCCGGAAATCGCGGAGCCACCGCTCCAACCACGCGATGCCGGCGACGTCGAGGAAGTTCGTCGGCTCGTCGAGCAGCAGCACGTCCGGTGCTTCGAGAAGGATCTTCGCCAGAGCGGCGCGGTTACGCCAGCCACCGGACAGCTTGTCGACGGGGAGGTCTCGCCGTTCGTCGTCGAAGCCGAGCATGGACAGCGCGGTGTCGATGCTCTGCCGATACGTCCACCCGCCGCCGTGCTCCATCGCGTCGAGCAGTGCGGCTTGCCGGTCGATCAGTCGGTACATCTCCTTCTCGTCGATGTCGCCGCCGAGCAACTCCTCGACCTCGCTCAGTTCCGTTTCGACGGAGCGGATCTCGGCGAACAGCGACTCGAGCTCGGAACGAATGCTGTTGTCCCCGTCGAGTTCCGAGAACTGCGAGAAGTACCCGATGCGCGCGCCCTCGGTGACGTCGACCGTGCCGCTGTCGGGGGTGTCACGGCCGAGGAGAAGTTGCAGCAGGGTCGTCTTACCGGAACCATTGCGCCCGATCAGGCCGATGCGGTCACCGTCGCCGAGCCGGAAGAACACCTCTCGCAGGATCGTCTTCTGCTCGAAACTCTTGGCGACGTCGTTCAGTCTGATCCAGCTCACGAGCGCCAACTGTAGCTACCGTGGGGTCATGCTCCTGCAGTCGATCGTCACCGCCAGCGCCGAGGTCGGCGCCACGCGCTCGCGCAAGGCCAAGACCGCCACCATCGCCGACCTAATCACGTCGGCGACGCCGGAGGAGCTCGCACCCGTCGTCGCATGGTTGTCGGGGGAGACGCTGCAGGGCCGCATCGGCGTCGGTGGACGCACGCTCGTCGGTGCGCGCGGACAGGCTGCGGCCGAGCCGTCGCTCGACGTGGCAGAAGTCGACGGCGTATTCGACGAGTTGGCGACCACATCGGGGACCGGGTCGGCGAAGAAACGCCTCGACCTGTTGGAGTCGATCTTCTCCCGCGCCACCGCGGAGGAGCAGGACTTCCTCTTCCGCCTGATCACCGGCGAGGTGCGGCACGGGGCGCTGGAAGGGGTCATGACCGACGCCATCGCGACGGCGTCGGGACTGAAGTTGGAGGTCGTGCGTCGAGCCTTCATGTTGTCGGGCAGGCTGCCGGCCACCGCGGTCGCAGCCATGACCGGCGGCGCCGATGCGTTGGCGGAGTTCCGGTTGCAGGTCGGCCGGCCGGTGCGCCCGATGCTGGCGTCGCCGGCGGAATCGTTGGCGGACGCGCATTCCGATCTCGGGGGAGACGTCAGCGTCGAGTTCAAATTGGACGGGGCCCGCATTCAGGTGCACCGCGACGGCGACGAGGTCCACATCTTCACCCGCACGCTGCGCGAGATCACGTCGTCCGTCCCGGAACTGGTGGAGCTGGTGCGCGGATTGGATTGCCGCAGCGTGGTTCTCGACGGTGAGACCTTGGCGCTCGCGGACTCCGGTCGGCCCCGGCCCTTTCAGGAAACGATGAGCCGCTTCGGCGCCACGTCCGAACGCGAGTTGTTGCTGCAGCCGTACTTCTTCGATTGTCTCGAGCTGAACGGTGAGGACCTGCTCGATCGTCCGCTGTCCGAGCGGCTCGAGGCGCTGCGGTCGGTAGCGGGGCAGCACCTGATTCCGTCGCTGCGGGCACCCGATCTCGAGGCCACCGAGGCGCACCTCGACGCAGCGCTCAGCGCGGGCCACGAGGGCATCATGATCAAGGCGCTCAGCTCCCCGTACGCGGCGGGTCGGCGCGGAAAGTCGTGGCAGAAGGTCAAACCCGAGCACACACTCGATCTGGTCGTGCTCGGCGCGGAGTGGGGGTACGGGCGTCGTACCGGGTTCCTGTCCAACCTCCACCTCGGAGCGAGGGACGTGGACGGGGGCCCACCGATCATGGTCGGCAAGACGTTCAAGGGATTGACCGACGAGCTGCTGCGGTGGCAGACCGAGGAATTTCCCAAGTACGAGTCGTCGCGCGACAAGTACGCCGTGTATCTCGATCCCACTCTGGTCGTGGAGATCGAGCTGGACGGTGCGCAGGTGAGCACTCGGTATCCGGGCGGAGTCGCCCTACGGTTCGCGAGGGTGCTGCGCTATCGACCGGACAAGGATCCGGCCGACGCGAGCACCCTGGACGACATTCGAGCGCTGCTGCCGGGGAAATAGCTAGACCGCTTGCTTTTCCTTCGCCGGCGGACCGCCGAACGACTGCACCTTCTTGGGAAGAGCGAACACGAGCACGAACGCCAGGAGCGCGAACCCGGTGCTGACCCCCATCGCGTGTCCGGCTGCGTGGGTGAAGCCGTCGGCCACGGCCGCCGGATCCGGCCCGGCGATGGTCAAGGACCCGAACAGAACGCTGCCGATCACGGCGATGCCGACCGCGCTGCCCACTCGCTGCATCGTCGAGATGACGCCACTGGCGGAACCGGCGTCCTCGCGCTCCACGGTCGCCACGATGAACTGAGCGTTCGGGGCGATGAAGCACCCGTTGCCGAATCCGGCGATGAGCAACGGCGGCAACGTCTTCCACATCGTCAGGTCGGACGCATCGGTGAACAGCAGGGTGAGCCAGAGCCATCCCAGTCCGATAGTGACCAAGCCCGCGCCGAGTACGAGGACGTTGCGGCCGAGCGCCAGCGTGAGTCGGTTGCTCTGCGACGAGGAGACGATGCTGCCCACCGCGAAGGGCAGCGACACCAGACCCGACTGCAGCGCCGAGTTACCCAAACCGGTCTGCCACAGGATGGAGATCGTGAAGAAGATCGACGTGAACGCCGCGAAGTACACCAGGGCCAGGATGGTTCCGCCCGTGAACGCCGGGCGGGTGAACAGTCGCGGCGGAACGAGGGGCGTGCGTCCGCGCGAGGTGTAGAACACCTCCCACGCTCCGAAAGCGGCGATCAACGCAGCGCCGACGACCAGCGTGGCGTAGGTCCAGAGCGGCCACCCCAGGTCCTGGCCTTCGATGAGCGGAACCAGCAGAGCGACGAGTCCGGCGGTCACGAGCAGCAGCCCGATCCAGTCGATTCGCTGGTTGCTCGCCGTCGACGGTTCCTGCGCGCCATCGGTTTCGGCCTTGGTCGGCAGGAAGCGCACGGCCAGGATCAGCCCGACGATGCCGATCGGAAGGTTGACGAAAAACACTCCGCGCCAGCCGGATTCCTCACCCAGAACTTGGATGATCAGGCCGCCGATGATCGGTCCGAGGGCGGACGAGACGCCGATGACGGCGCCCATGATGGCGAACGCCTTGCCTCGCGCCTGCGGCGGGAACAGCAGTTGGATGTACGCGGTGACGGCCGGGACGAAGATGCCGCCGGCCAGACCCTGCACCACACGAGCCGTGATCAGCGACAGATCGTTGGTCGCGAGCCCGCACGCCAGGCTCGCCGCCGTGAACAGCGCGAGGCCGGTGAAGAAGACCCATTTGTGGCCGACGCGATCGCCGACTCGGCCCGCGGTGATCAGTGCGAGACCGAAGGCGAGGGCGTAGCCGGAGATGATCCACGACAGAGTCGCTTCGGAGGCGTCGAGGCTCACTCGGATGGTCGGTAGCGCGACGTTGACGATGGTGGTGTCGAGCAGGGCGATGAACATGCCCAGAAGCAGGACGATCAGTGCCCGCCATGCGCTGCGAGGAATTTCGGTGGGAGCGGACATGCGGGGTAGAGCCTTTCGAAAACGTCGATGAGGGCAGTGTCCATTCGGCGCCGGGCCACGGTTGGACGACAACGGTCGGATGACACGCGGGTACCCGATCGGGTAGTGCACTACGCGTGCTCGCCCCCGTCCTCGTGGCAAGTATCGGTCGCATGACAGATATCGAGGGTGGTTCGGCCCCGAGGCGGTCGAAGATCATGGAGTGGGTCCGGCGGTATCTTCCGGCGGAGATCGCGGCGACCGTCGGCGAGTTCGGTGGGGCCGCGCTGGGTTATGCGGCGACGGGTTCCTTCGCGGTGGCTGCGGTGGTCGGCACCGTCGGCGCGTCCGTGGGGTACTACGCGGTGTCCTTTCAGCGAGCGACGGTGGCCTACTACCGCATGGACGTCGTGCGACGCGGCCTGCGGCGGCGGCTGTTCGCGGTCCTGCTCGCACTGCGCAGTCTGACGCTCGAATTCGGCCCGGCCGAGGTGATCGACACCTTCGGCGTCCGACCTCTCTCCTGGTACGTCGGGCTGTCCGTGGTCGGCAACACGATGGCGGGGTGGCTGACCGCGAAACTGGTTGCCGACGTGGGCTTCTACGCCTGCGCGATCGCGAGCTACGAGATCAACAAATCCAGGCTGGCGCCGACTCCCGACGCTGCGACATCGAGGACGTGTGATGGAACCGCGGCGGCGACGCAGGCTGGCTGAGGAGTTGCGGGGTTCGGCGCCGATGTTCGCGGACCTCGTTGCTCGTCACGGCACCCCACTGCTCGTCCTGGACCCACGCGACGTGGCCGCGAGTTACGCCGGACTACAGAATCTGTTGCCGTACATACGCTTTCACTATGCGGTCAAAGCACTGCCCCATCCGGCGGTGATTGCGGCGGTGCTCGCACGTGACGGGTGGTTCGACGTCGCGACCTCCCACGAGGTCGACCACCTGATCGGCCTCGGCGTCGACACGAGCCGCATGATTCACACGCACCCGGTGAAGAAGCCCGCCGAGATCGACCACGCGTACGGCGTCGGCGTCCGAACCTTCGTCGTCGACAGTGTCGCCGAGGTCGAGAAATTCGGCCCCCGCCACTTGGGCGCCGGTGTTCTGGTGCGGCTCGCGTTCCCGGATCCGTCGGCCAAGTCGAATCTGTCGGCCAAGTTCGGAGTGCCGCCCGACGACGCGGACGTGGTGGTGAAGCAACTGCTCAGCAGCGGTATTCGGGTGGACGGTTTCAGCTTCCACGTCGGTAGTCAGGGGAGTGCGATCGAGCCGTTCGCGGCGGCGATCGGGCAGACCGTCGACCTGATGGACCGCGTGGAATCGTCGATGGGAATCGAGCTCCGGACTCTCGACATCGGGGGAGGGTTCCCCGTGTCCTACCGGGAACCGGTGCCGGACATCGCGGAGATCGCGTCGGTGATCGACACCGCGCTCGCGTCGGTGCGGGACCGCTACGTCGTCCTCGCCGAGCCCGGACGGTTTGTCGCGGCATCCTGCATGACCCTGCTGACGAGCGTGGTCGGAACGTCGATCCGAGACGGACGGGTGTGGCACTTCCTCGACGACGGCGTGTACGGCAGCTATTCGAACGTGATGGCCGAGGACGTACACCCGGCGGTGCTCGCGCTGGACGAGCTCGGGGGCGACGTGTGCGCGCCCATGTCCCCGGTGGTTCTGGCCGGACCGACGTGCGACAGCGTCGACGTCGTCGCGGCGGACTACCCGATGCCCGAACTGCACGTCGGCAGCGTCCTGGTCAGTCCGATGATGGGCGCCTACACCGCGGTGTCGGCCTCGCGCTTCAACGGACTGCCGCCCACTCCGATCGTGGTCGTCGGTTAGATTGCCGAGCGATGCTCACCTCACCGTCGGCCGTCGGCCTCCTTGTCGGCTTCGTCGCCGACCGCGCGCTGGGCGATCCGGCACGCCGGCACCCGGTGGCGGCGTTCGGCACGGCCGCCGCGGCGCTCGAGCGGCTCACCTACCGCCCGTCACGAGCGGCCGGCGCCGCGCACGTGGGAATCCTCGTGGGAGCGACGATGTTCGTCGGCGCTCGGGCGCAGCGATTGCCACCCGCAGCCGAGGCGGCGCTCACCGGAGTGGGCACGTACTTCTGCCTCGGCGGCACGACGCTGTCTCGAACGGGCAGGCGCATGTCCGCTGCGCTCGAGCGTGACGATCTGGTGTCCGCCCGCGACATTCTGCCGTCCCTGTGCGGCCGCGATCCGTCCGTTCTGGACCGCGACGGACTGGCCCGTGCCGCGCTGGAATCCGTCGCGGAAAACACCTCGGACGCCACCGTCGGTGTACTCGTCTGGGGCGCCGCGCTCGGCCTGCCCGGCGTCCTGGGATACCGCGCAGTGAACACGCTCGACTCGATGATCGGGTACCGATCGCAGAAATACCTCCGATTCGGATGGTGCGCCGCGCGTCTGGACGACGTCGTGAACCTGATTCCCGCGCGGCTCACGGGCGCGTTGACCGTCGTCGTCGGAGGTAATCCGCGAGGTGCGGCGCAGGCGTGGCGCCGTGATGCGCGTAAGCATCCCAGCCCCAACGCGGGCGTCGCGGAGGCATCCGCGGCCGGCGCTCTGGGCGTCACGCTGGGCGGGCGTACCCAGTACAGCCACGGTGTGGAACTACGGCCGACGCTCGGAACGGGACCGTCGCCGACGCCGGCTGATCTTGCGCGCGCAGTGGATCTCTCGGCTCGCGTTCAGTCCTCGGCCGCGGCGGTCACCGTGCTATTTGCCGTAGCGGTCGGCCATGCGCGAACTCGTCGCGTCGGTCGTCGCCGGGGGCTTCTTCCGGCGCAGTGATCGGCGGGGTACGAGCAGTCGGTCCAGGTCGTCGTGCTCGTCGTCGTCGAGCACAAGCAGTTCGGGTTGGGGTTCGGGCTCTTCCTTCTCCTTGCGGCGTTCGCGCAACTCGGCCCGCACGAAGTACGCCAGACCCAGCGGCGCCATGATGCCGAAGGCGATCCACTGCAGTCCGTACGACAGATAGGGGCCGGCGTCGAGCTGCGGCAGGGCGATGGTGCCCAGGCCGCCGGGTTGGCCGTCGGCGAGCTGAATGTAACCGTCGACCGGGGTGGTTCCGGTGAGGGCGCCCACCTGCGATGCGGTGATCGAATAGACCTGCGGCAGGCTCCCGCCGGAGCCCGGGATGGGGTTGCGCTCCGGTGACGGAGTTTCGTCGACGCGCAGACGACCGTCGAGAACGACCTGCCCGCTCGGGGGCGGATCGATGGTCGGTGGCTGATTTCCCTCGGTCGGCAGCACGTACCCGCGGTTGATCACGAGGGTGGGACCGGAGTCGGTGCGGAACGGGGTGAGCACCTCGTACGACGGCGTCTCGTTGACGCTGCGCAGGCGCACCAGAACGTCGGCGTTCGGCGTGTAGGTGCCGGTGATGGTCACGCGCCGCCAGTCGTCGTCCGCGCTCACGCTGCCGCCGGATATCAGTGCGTCGGCCGCAACCGGATCCGCGTCGAGAGAACGAGCAATCTGGTCGTTGCGCTCGGTGGTCGACGAATTCTTGCCCAGCTGCCACGGCGCCAGGACCGAGAAACACAGGTAGGCGAACAACGCCACCACGGCGGCGAGCACGAGCCACCCTGGTTTCAGGAAGTAGGTCAACCGGCGCACAGCTACAACGGTAGCGCTAGACGCGATCGGCGACCCAAGCCAGCAGACCGGGCACCGCCGCCTCGATCTGCAGGCGCACGGTCGTGAAGTCGTCCTCGTCGCCGTAGTACGGATCGTCGACGCTCTCGCCGTCGGCATCCGGATCGAAGCTGCGCAGTAGCGCCAAGCGCTCGTCGGGCACGCCGGCCCGCCGCAGGTCTCGCCGGTGACCGGTATCGAGTGCGACGACGAGGTCGGCGGAGAGGATGTCGTCGTCGAGCGTGCGGGCACGGTGCTCCGACGGGTATCCGTTCGCGTCCAGCTCGGCGACGGTGCGCGGGTCGGCGGGGTCTCCGACGTGCCAGTTCCCGGTGCCCGCGCTGGTGACTCGCACGCGGTCGGACAGCCCCTCGCGGGCGATAGCGTCGGCAAAGATCTTGTCCGCCATCGGTGATCGGCAGATGTTGCCGGTGCAGACGAACGTGACGTGCAGCTCAGACGGTGACGTCATCGAGAACCTTGCTCAGTTCCAGCATGGACGTGACGGTCCAGCGCGCGTCCGCGTGTTCGGACGGGTGGCCGTAGCCCCACTCGACGAGGACCGCCGGAATGCCCCACTGCGCGGCGCCGTAGACGTCGTGCTCGCGGTCGCCGACCATGACGACGGCGGGGGTGCCGCCGTCGGTGGCGGCGGTGGGTGTCTTGCCGACCTCGCCGAGAGCGCGGGCGATCACGTCGGCCTTCGCGCGGCGGCTGCCGTCGTCGCTCGCACCGGCGATGAACTCGAAGTAGTGCGAGAGCTCGAAGTGATCGAGGATGCGTGTGGCGAACTTCTCGTTCTTCGACGTCGCCACCGCCATCGTCGTTCCCGCTTCGGCCAATCCGTCGAGGACCGACGTGATGCCCTCGTAGACCGTGTTCTCCGCCCACCCGCGCTCGTCGTACCGGGCGACGTACGCCGCGAGCGCGCGCTGGGTGCGGTCGTCGTCGAAGCCGAACGAATGGAACGAGTCGATGAGCGGCGGGCCGATGACCCGGCTCAGCATCTCCGGCGTCGGTTCGGGAGCGCCGACGGTGTCGAGGGCGTGCCGGAAGCCGGCGATGATGCCCGGCGCCGAGTCGGTGAGGGTGCCGTCGAGGTCGAAGAGCACGGTGTCGGCACGGAAATCCATACCCGCAGTGTATGTCGTGACAAACCACCGCTCGTTAGGGTCGGGTCATGAACGACGTGACGGTTGCCGAGGTCATCGCTGCGATGGACGAGGCGTATCCGCCGCGTCTGGCGGAGGACTGGGACTCCGTGGGGTTGGTGTGCGGTGATCCAGCCGAGCCCGCGGCGAAGGTCATGTTCGCCGTCGACGCCACCGCCGGAGTGGTCGACGAAGCGCTGGGGTGGGGCGCGCAGATGCTGATCGTGCATCACCCGCTGCTGCTGCGCGGCGTGGACACCGTCGGCGCGCAGACACCCAAGGGTGCGCTGGTGCAGAAGCTGATCCGCGGCCGGTGCGCGCTGTTCACCGCCCACACCAACGCGGATTCGGCGCTTCCCGGGGTTTCCGACGCGCTGGCAGACGCGGTGGGTCTGGTCGACCTGCGGCCGCTCGACGAGAAGCCTGCGCCGCCGATCGACAAGTGGGTGGTGTTCGTTCCGGTCGAGAACGCGGACGCCGTGCGCGCGGCACTGTTCGCTGCCGGAGGCGGAGAGATCGGCGACTATCGTGAATGCAGTTGGAGCGTAACGGGTCTCGGACAGTTCCTGCCTTCCGACGGCGCTCATCCGGTGATCGGCACGGTCGGCACGGTGGAGTTCGTCGAGGAGACTCGGCTGGAGATGGTGGCGGACCGCAGTGCGCGGTCGGCGATGCTGACGGCTCTGCGCGCCGCGCATCCGTACGAGGAAGTCGCGTTCGACGTGCTCGAAATGGCGTCGTTGCCGTCGGGTCGGGGCCTGGGACGGGTGGGTCGTCTCGACGTCCCGGTGACGCTGCGCGAGTTCACCCGAGCGGTGCAGGACGCTCTGCCGGAGACGGTGTGGGGCGTGCGCTCCGCCGGCGATCCGGACGCGATCGTGCGGACCGCCGCGGTCAGCGGCGGCGCCGGCGACTCCCTGCTGGGTGCGGCCACCAAGGCCGGAGTCGACGCATTCGTGACGTCGGACCTGCGCCACCACGTGGTGGACGAACACCTACGAGCCGGTGGACCCGCGGTGATCGACGTGGCGCACTGGGCGGGGGAGTTCCCGTGGTGTGGCCAGGCGAAGGACATGCTGGACGGTCGCTTCGGGCAGCGCGAGGGGTGGGCGTCGACCATGTGCGAGCTGCGGACCGATCCGTGGACGTGTGGGGGCTTCGCCCCCCGTGCGTGAAAACCGCCCCTGGAGGGGCGGAAATCGCGCACAGAGGGGGTGGGGTCGGCCTGTACGGTTGCAGCCGTGAACGTCGATCATCGGGTACAACTGAAACTTCTCGACCTCGCTGCGCTGGACACCGAGCTGACTCAGCTCGCGCACCGCCGGCGAACCCTGCCGGAGCAGGCCGAGTTCGATCGACTCGAAGCCGAGCGCATCTCCCGCAAGGACGCCGCGGTGGCCGTGCAGATCTCCCTCGACGACCTCGACCGCGACATTCGCAAACTCGAAGGCGAGATCGACGCCGTCCGCATGCGCGAGGAGAAGGACCGCGCCGCCTTGGCCGCCGGACACGTCTCGGCCAAGCAGCTCACCGAACTGCAGCACGAACTCACATCACTCGAGCGGCGCCAGGGACTCCTCGAGGACGAGCAACTCGAAGTCATGGAGCAGCGCGAGGCGTCGCAGAGCGACTACGAGCACGCCGGAGCGCAGCTCAGTCAGGTCGAAGACCAGCTGATCGACGTCGCCCGCCGCCGAGACGACGCCGTGGCCGACCTCGATCGCACCGAAAGTGCGCGCCGCGCACAGCGTTCCGAGCTCGCGTCACAGTTCCCGGACGAGCTGATGAGCGTCTACGAGAAGCAACGCGAGCGCGGCGGTATCGGCGCCGCCGCCCTGCGTGCCCGCCGCTGCGGCGCGTGCCGCATCGAGATCGACCGCGGCGAGATCTCGCGCATCGCCGCCGCCGACCCCGACACCCTCGTCCGCTGCCCGGAGTGCAACGCAATCATGGTGCGCACCAAGGAATCCGGCTTGTGAGCAGCGACGGCCCGTCCCACGACAAGGTCGTCGTCGAGGCCGACGGAGGATCGCGCGGCAACCCGGGTCCCGCAGGCTACGGCGCAGTGGTGTGGGACGCCGACCGCTCCGTGGTGCTCGCCGAGCGCAAGGAATCGCTCGGCGTCGTGACCAACAACGTCGCCGAATACCGGGGCCTGATCGCCGGTCTCGACGCTGCGGCCGCGCTCGGCGCGCGCGAGGTGACCGCGCGGATGGACTCCAAGCTCGTGGTCGAGCAGATGTCCGGACGCTGGAAGGTCAAGCACCCGGACATGATTCCGCTGCACCGGCAGGCAACCCTGCAGGCGTCCGCGTTCGACCGAGTCGAGTACAGCTGGATCCCGCGCGCCGAGAACTCGCACGCCGACCGGTTGGCCAACGAAGCGATGGACGGCGACGTCGACACGACTCCGGACATGACCCCGGACGCCGCACCGGAACGTCCGTCGAAAGCGGATCTGCCTGCCTGGCAAGCCGTCACGGGCTCGGCGACACGCTTTCTCCTGCTCCGACACGGACAGACGCCTCTGTCGGTGGATCGCCGCTATTCCGGTCGCGGCAATCCCGAGTTGACCGACGTCGGCGTCGCACAGGCTGCTGCGGCAGCCAAGCGCATCGAATTCATGGGCGGAGTCGACGCGATCGTCTCGTCCCCGCTCTCGCGTGCCCGCGCCACCGCGTCTGCGGTCGCCTCTGCTGTCGGCGTGGACGTCGCCGTCGACGAGGGATTGACGGAGACCGATTTCGGCGAGTGGGAAGGCATGACGTTCGCCGAGGTGAACACGCGTGATCCGGAGCTGCACACGAAGTGGATGGCCGACACGTCGGTGTCCCCGCCCGGCGGCGAAAGTTTCGACGCGGTCCGTGAGCGGATCGGCGAGACCCGAGATCGGTTGTTGCAGAAGTACGCCGGCCAGACAGTGGTGGTGGTGACGCACGTGACGCCGATCAAGACCATGCTGCAGTTCGCGCTCGACGTCGGCCCGTCGATCCTCTACCGCATGCACCTCGATCTGGCGTCGTTGTCGATCGTGGACTGGTTCGACGACAACCGGGCGTCGGTCCGGCTGGTCAACGACACGTCCTACATCTGGGCCTGATCACGTCACCAACCACAGCGCGCCGACCGATGCGACCAGGGTCAGCGGTACGGTGATTGCTCCGAGCGCGGTGAACGTGGACAACTGCGGGTTCTCGCCCTGTGCGCGAGCGCCTCTGCGCCAGAGCATGATCGCCAGCGAGCCGACGTAGGTGAGGTTGGGTCCGAGGTTCACACCGATGACCATGGCGAGGAGCAGGGTCGGCGGTGCGCCCGTTCCCAACGCGGCCACCAGCAACAGGGTGGCCGGCAGATTGTTGAGGATGTTCGAGGTGACGGCCGCGATGGCCGCCGTCGCCAGCAACGCGAGGAACGTGGTCGACGTCGGCAGCAGGTTCGCCACCCACGTTCCGATGGGTCCGGCTGCGAGGCCCGCCACGACGACGCCGAGCGCGAAGACGAAGGCGCAGAACCACAGATCGGCCGCGGCGACGATCTTCTTCATCGTGGTGACGCCGCGTGTCAGGCCCGGCACCGCCAAAGCGACTGCTGCAGCCGCGGCGATCCACGCGGGCGCGACGCCGACGAAACCGGAGACCCCGAAACCGACAAGTGCAGCGCCGATGATCCAGAGTGCCAGCACCGGTGCGTCTTTCGACTCGATGGGCTCGGGCTCGGACGCGGCGCCGCGCAGATCCCGTCGGAAGAAGAGCAGGAAGACGAGCAACTCGACGACGATGGCAGCGAGCCACGGCGCGGCCATGTAGGCGGTGAACTGCAGGAACGTGAGCCCCGTCGCCGAGAATGCGAGGAGGTTGGTCAGGTTCGAGACGGGCAGCACCGTCGAGGCCGAGTTCGACAGGTGCGCAACGGCATAACTGTGGGGACGCGTCGACATTCCCGAGGCGCGCGCGGCGCCGATGATCGCCGGCGTCAACAGCACCACCGTGGCGTCGAGGCTCAGCACCGCTGTGGTGAGCGACGCGGCGACGAACACGAGGACCAGGAGTCGACGAGGATTGCCCACCGATCCGCGCCGCAGAAGCACCGCGATCCAGTCGAAGACGCCGTGGGCGTCGGCCAGATGCGCGAGAACGAGAATGGCGGCGAGGAACGCCACCGTCGGGGCGAGTTCGGTGACTTCCTCGCGAGCTTGCCCGACGGTCACGACACCGACCACGATCGCGACGATCGCAGCCGGGAGCGCGATCACGATCTCGGGGAGACCACGGGGGCGAACGATGGCGAAAACGAGAACGGCGGCCACCAGGGCCAGCGCGAGAATGCTCACGCGAGCATCTTCTGCAGTGTCCGCAGATTCCGGGTGGTGGTCGTCGACTTGTACCGCGCCTTGGCCGATGCCTTGCCGACGACGCTGGTCAAGGTGTCGCCCTTGACCACGCGCCAATACAGCACGTTGTGCTCACCCAACTCGCACTGTTCGACCTCGGGGTCGAGGGAGTCGGCCAGCCCGGCGAGTTCCGTCGTCGACTCGCCGTCGGACGAGAACACGACGTACGGGTGGTGATCGGGATCCTCGGCGTCGAAGGGGAAGTTCGCGACGACGGTCTCGAGCGTGGGGACGTCGAGAACGATGACCCACGCCGTGTAGCCGAAGGTGTCCGACAGAACGCGTTCGATCTTTTTCTTGACCGACTCGGGCTTCCGATCGTCGGATTCGAGGAGCACGTTTCCGGATGCGAGGAATGTCCGAACTTCGCCAAAACCCGCTTCGGTGAGCGCTGTTCGCAGATCCGCCATCTTGATGTTGATGCCACCGACGTTGACTCCGCGCAGCAGTACGACGAACCTCATTCGTGAAATTCTAGGCGGTGCCCGTACGATCACCCACGCGGACGAGTTGGCCGGGCGGCCGCGGCGAGGAGAACTGGCGACCCGAGTGTCGTCAAGCTTCGCGCCGAGGAAAGTCCGGACTCCACAGAGCAGGGCGGTTGTTAACGGCAACCCGAGGTGACTCGCGGGACAGTGCCACAGAAAACAGACCGCCGGCGGGGCATTCGTGCCACGCCGGTCAGGGTGAAACGGTGCGGTAAGAGCGCACCAGCATCTCGGGTGACCGAGATGGCTAGGTAAACCCCGCCCGGAGCAAGGTCGAAGGTCGCACACGCCGCTCGCGGTGCGTGCGATTGCGCAGGTGTTCGAGGGCTGCTCGCCCGAGCCTGCGGGTGGACCGCTCGAGGCACCCGGTGACGGTGTGTCCAGATGGATGGTCGCCACTCGGAATCCACGGATTCCGAGGACAGGATCCGGCTTAGAGGCCGACTCGCCCGCCCCACTTCTGTTCGGGGCTCCGCGCGTGGCGTCAGCTCAGACCTTTGAACAGGTCCAAGAAGCCGAGGAAGTTGAATCCGCCGAAAAGGTCGAAGAAAAATCCGTTGTCCAAATTCATGGGTAGGTCACCTTCGCTTTGGGGGAAGCCCGGCATTCGGATCGTGCACGCTGGACGGGGTGGGGGTCCGGCCACCGTCGCGTGCGACGGTAGGAAGCGGGCCGGACCGCCCGGGGGGTCAGCTCAGTCCGGCGAAGAAGTCCAGTCCGCCGAAGATATCCGACAGTGCGCCGAAGAGGTCTGCGAAGAACGAAAAGTCGAGTGGCACGGTGAATCTCCTTCGTTGGTGAACAGTGTCGGACTTCGAGTTTCGCATCCCGCCGCCGTCGATGCTCGATCAATGGCGGCAACAAATGGATATCGAATTGGCTCGGCAGTTGTTATGCGCGCAAATGAGAACGGCCCCCGTCGGACTGTGTCCGACAGGGGCCGTTGATGATTCGAGGGAATCAGATCGGGGTGATCACGAAAAGATTGGCCCAGTACTGAGCAGCTTCGGCCCCGAGGTAGGGGAGGAGGTTGTCGTAGATGATGGTGGACACAGTTGAACTCCAATCGGTGACACGGGCCTGCGATCGCGTCCGATCCTAGCGGGTGGAGGCCCCGGCAGGGGAGACTGGGCGTCATGAGGCGACTGGTTGCTGGTGACGTGAGTTTCGACCGCATTCGAGCCGAGTTCGACCTCCCTGTCACCTACCCGGCGGATGCGGTTGCGGACGCCGTCGCCGCGGTCGATCGCTTCGCCGGCGGGCGGCGGGACGCCACCGATCTCGCCTTCGTGACCATCGATCCGCCCGGTTCCATGGACCTGGACCAGGCGCTGCTGGTCACCCGGACGCCCGACGGTTTCCGTCTGCACTACGCGATCGCCGACGTGGCCGCGGTGGTCGCCCCCGGCGGCGCCCTGGACGCCGAAACGCGGCGGCGCGGGCAGACCGTGTACTTGCCCGACGGATCGGTCCCGTTGCATCCGCTCGAGTTGTCGGAAGGGTCCGCCAGCCTGCTGCCCGGCACCACGCGACCCGTCGCGCTGTGGACCGTCGACCTGGACTCGCGCGGTGAAGCGGTCTCGTGGACGGTCGAACGAGCCCTGGCGCGGTCGACCCAACGGTTCACCTACGCGGAGGTGCAGCAGTCGGTGGACGCCGGCGCCGTGCACCCGTCGCTCGAACCACTGCCGGATCTCGGGCGGCTACGGATTGCTCGCGCGGTCGATCGCGGCGCCATCGAACTGAAGTTGCCCGAGCAGGAGGTGGTGGCCGACGGCGACGGCTGGCGCGTCGAGCAGGCGCCCCGTACCGACGTCGACGACTGGAACGCGGAAATGTCGCTGCTGACCGGAATGTGCGCGGCCGCCATGATGATCGACGCCCGAGTGGGCCTGTTGCGGACGCTGCCGCCGCCCGCGGACGACGACGTCGACGCACTCCGACGGGTCGCGGCGGCACTCGGCATCGACTGGCCCGCCGAGACGGCGCCCGGGCCGCTGCTGGCCACTCTCGACCCGATGCGACCGGCGACGCTGGCGATGATGACCGAGGCGACGCGTCTGCTGCGCGGGGCCGACTACGCCGCGTTCGACGGGGCCGTGCCGGAGCAGCCGAACCATTCCGGGATCGGCGGGCCGTACGCGCACGTGACCGCGCCGCTGCGGCGATTGGTCGACCGGTTCGCGACCGAGATCTGCCTGAGCATCGCGGCGAAGACCGCCGTACCGACGTGGGTCACGGACGCGATGGCGACGCTGCCCGACGACATGCGCCGCAGCGACGCGATCGCGAGCAAGGTCGACCGCGCGTGTGTCGATCTCACCGAGTCCGTCGTTCTCGCACCGAGGGTGGGGGAGATCTTCGATGCCGCCGTCCTGCGGGGCAAGGAGGGCAAGAAATCGGCTCAGGTGTTCGTCGCCGATCCTCCCGTGATCGCCGAGTGCAGCGGCGAGCCGGCCGAGGGTACGCGCGTGCGAGTGCGCCTCGACACGGCCGACGCCGCGACCAGAACCGTGCGTTTCTCGCCCGCCTAGAGTCGACGCGCGGCCCGGTCCAGCCGGGCCCGCGTCTTTGGATATCCGACGAGATACTCGGCGCCGGACTGACCTTCGCGTTCGTACAGCACGCCGTAGGCGAAGGTGTCCTCACCGTCTTCGCGGGCCTTGGCCACTTCCACCATGATGTTGTCCTGAGAGACCGCGGTGTCGTGGTAATCGCCGAGGACCGACTGCACCGCCTTCGCAGCCTTGCCCACTTTCTCGGCGCGGTCGCCGAGAACGAGCGCCGCGGGCTCGGCGGCGTAGCGCAGCTTCTTGGCCGACTTGCGAACCTCGTGTACGGCGTCCGGGTTGTCGTCGGCGTCGGCAGCCTGTGCGTCGGAGGCGACCGCGTCGTACTGGCGCACGAGCACCTTGCGAAAGACCGTGTGCGCGGGCTTGTCTGCGCGGGTGGTGAACGGTGGGTTCTCCACGAGCTCGTCCAGAGCGTCGAGCAACGAGAAATACCGGTCGCCGTCCAGCTGCCGAAGAATTTCGGTGTGCGCCATGTCGTACACGCGACGTTGGGTTCCCACGAGACGGTCGACGACGTCGCCGTGCGACAGGTCCGGCTCCAGCGCGTCGATGGCCGAGTCGTAGCGGGCGGCCATGACCTCCGCGTCGCGTGCGGTGCCGAGAATATCGGCGAGCCAGGACAATTCGGCGCGGATGGCGTCGACCGTCGCGCGATCGAGCAGCGAGCGGTAGGACCGCAAGACGCTACGAAGGCGACGGGTGGCCACGCGCATGGCGTGCACCGAATCGTGCTCGTCCTCACGCACGCGTGGGTCGGCGGCGAGCAGACCGTCGACGTCGGCCGCGATGGCGAACCGAAGTGCTTCTCCCGCCGTGGACTTGGGCACAGGTGGGTGGACGGCGTCGCGGGCACTCGGCGCGGACGAGCCCAGTGCGCGGCTCAACTTCGAGGGCGACGAACCGGGTTCGGCTCCGTGTGCGAGGAGGTACCGATCCAGCTTCTTCAGCACCTTGCGGTCGCCGTCGACCAGTTCGAGTTCCCATTCACGCCACTGCGTGGTGGTCTCGGCGAGAAGGTTCTTGGCGGTGACCGCATCGTCGCACAGTTCCGCCGCGTGGTCGCTGTCGGCGGTCGCGATGCGCGTGACGGTCCGTCGAGTTTCTATGTGCGCCACCGGAACCAGATCCTTGCCGCGAATCAGGGCCCGCACCTGACCGACCACCTCGTCCGGCACCGTGTGCTCGTTGCCACCGGCCGACAGCGGGCTGCGCACCTCGAGTCGCTCGTCGGCGCTCACCGGAAGCTTGATGTGCCAGCCGGCGTCGGCGCTGCCCGTCCGTCGACGCAACGTGATGCGCCGACGCGTCAGGTCGAAGTCCCGAGTGTCGAAGTAGGTGGACGACGGGTGGGTGAGCTCGGGGGCGGACACCGACCGGACGGCTTTCACACCGTGCAGGTCGGGGACCGGGGTCTCGATTCCGACGTCGTACTTGGTCTCGATCTCGGCCTGGCGGGATGAACTCATGGTGTCATCTGTACCACTTGTCGGTTAACGGAAAGCGTCGGTAGCTTCGACGAGATGGTGGGTGATTCCCGGTTCGTTCGCCGAATGTCCTGCGTCCGCGGCGATTCGGAGTTCGGAACCGGGCCAACTGCGATGCAGGGCCCACGCACTGGTGGCCGGGCACACCATGTCGTAGCGACCCTGCACGATCACGCCGGGCACATCCGCCAACAGATTCATTCCGTCGAGCAACGGCTTCTCGAGGAAACCGCCGTTGCGGAAGTAGTGGTTCTCGATCCGCGCGAACGCCAACGCGAAGCGGGGCTCCGACGTCTGCTCCACCCGATCGGGTTTGGGCAGAAGCGAACTGGTGGCCCCCTCCCACGACGACCACGCGATGGCGGCACGCAGCGCCACATCGGGATCCTCGGAGTGCAGCAACCGGTGATACACCTCGACCAGATCGCCGTCCCGCTCGTCGGCCGGCACGGGATCGAGGAACGCATCCCACAACTCGGGGAAGACGTGCCCGGCCCCACCGTTGTAGTACCAGTCGATTTCGCTGCGGCGCAGCAGGAAGATGCCCCGCAGAACGAGTTCGGTCACACGCTCGCGGTGCGCCTGCGCGTAGGCCAGTGACAGCGTGGATCCCCACGACCCGCCGAAGACCAACCAACGCTCGATCCCGAGATGGCTGCGGAGCAGTTCCATGTCGGCGACGAGCTTCGGCGTCGTGTTCACCGACAGATCGGCTCCGTCGGCCACGTGTGGCGTGGACTGGCCGCACCCACGCTGGTCGAACAACACGATGCGGTACGCGTCCGGATCGAAGAAGCGGCGCTGATCACCCGTCGTCGCGCCCCCGGGACCGCCGTGGACGAACACCGCCGGCTTGCCGTCGGGGTTGCCGCTGACCTCCCAGTACATGCTCTGGCCGTCACCGACGTCGAGATGTCCGCTCTCGTGTGCCTCGACGGGCGGGTAGAGAGCGCGCATCAGATCCCCACCAGGCCCGACGCGAGGTCGGGTATGGCGAGTTCCTGAATGGCCTGTGTGCGGACGTCCGCGCAGGTGTCGGTGGTGACGCGGTCGACGATGGCGCGGTCCTGAATCACCGACAGGTTGATCGTGCCGCTCTCCGCCGCCCACGTCTGAACAAGGATGTTCAGCCCGGCGCGGCCCAGGGTCGGGCCCTGAACTCGCCAGTTCTGCAGCTGCGCTTCGATGTCCGAGCACAGCTTCTGTGCCTGGGCGTCGGTGACTGTCGGGCCTGCCGGTGCGGTGGTGGTGACAGCAGCGGTGGTCGTGGACGTCGCCGGTTCGGTGGTGGTGGTGCCGGTGGCACATCCCGCCACGGCCAGAGCTGCTGCACCTGCGATCAGTAGTTTGCGCATGGTGAGAGCTTAGAAGCTGTGCTCCTCCGCGGGGAACACACCGGAGCGAACCTCGGCGGCGTAGGTGGCCGCCGCTGTGCGCAGTTCGTCACCCACGTTTCCGAACCGCTTGACGAACTTCGCGGTCTTGCCGCTGGTGTATCCGGCCATGTCCTGCCACACGAGAACCTGTGCGTCGCACTCGTTTCCGGCCCCAATGCCCACGGTCGGGATCATCAGCTTGCGCGTGACCTGACCGGCCAACTCGGCGGGAACCATCTCCATGACGACGGCGAACGCGCCGGCTTCCTGAACGGCGATGGCGTCGGCCACTAGCTGCTCGGACGCGTCGCCGCGGCCCTGAACGCGGAAACCGCCGAGGCCGTTGACGCTCTGCGGGGTGAAACCGATGTGCGCCATGACCGGGATGCCGGCGGCCGTGATCGCGGCGATCTGACCGGCGACGCGCTCGCCACCCTCGAGCTTGACCGCGTTGGCCTGGCCGTCACGCATGAAACGGACAGCCGTTTCCACGGCTTGCTGTGGGGAGACTTCGTAGGTGCCGAACGGCAGGTCGGCGACGACGAGTGCATTGGGGGCTCCGCGAACCACGCCGCGAACCAGCGGAATGAGCTCGTCGATGCCGATGTGCACCGTGGTGTCGTAGCCGTAGACCACGTTGGCCGCCGAATCGCCGACGAGAAGGACCGGGATGCCGGCCTCTTCGAAGATCCGGGCGCTGGAGTAGTCGTACGCGGTGAGCATGGCCCAGCGGTCGCCGCTGGCCTTCATCGCGTGGAGGTGGTGGGTACGGGTCTTGCGGCCTGTGGGCGCGGCGCCGTACACGGTCTGCTCGGACATCGTTGTCCCTTTCGTCCTCGAGGCCTGCCTGGCAGGTCCCCGGGTGGAGGTGATGACGTGCTCAGTCTGCCACCGCGGTCGAGGGATGGAGGAGTGCAGTTGGTCACACTCGTTGCTGCACGATCTGTCTCGGTAGCCGAGACAGATCGTGCAGTCGGGAACCGATTGAGCCGTGCTGCGTCCAACGAGTTGTGCGGGAATCGGAACTGGGCCGCCTACTTGCCCGACAGGACGGCGTCATCAGCGCGGGCCAAGCCATGGACTTGGGCATGAGCCGTGCGGCGATCGGTCGACGAGTGGCACGCGGGTCGTGGCGGTCGGTCGGGTACGGCGTGTACCTGAGCGGAGAACGGCAGTTCACCGACGCGGCCAAACTCCGGGCTGCTGTGCTGGGAGCAGGGAAGGGTGCGTGCGCCTTCGGCCCGAGTGCAGCGTGGTGGCACGGCATCATCGACCGGGCACCCGGCGAGGTGTGGCTGAACACCCCGGGCTCGCGATACGTCAAGCGTGGCAACGGAATCAATGCTCGTCGACGCGACCTTCAGTGGCGCGACGTCGAGAAGATCAGAGGGCTGCCGGTCACCGTGCTTCCTCTGGCCGTGCTCGAAGCCTGCGTCCTGGTGCCGAACGGATCGCAGCTGATGGATCGCGCGTTGCAACGGCACACGACGTTGCCGATCCTGCAGGCCGTGCACGAGATGCACGCGGGGCGTCGCGGAAGTGACGCCGTAGGACGGCTCCTGCGCACTGCCGCCGAGGGAGGGCACTCCGAGGCGGAGCGGATCCTGTTGCGACTGCTGCGGAGTGCCGGCATCACCGGGTGGCGAACGCACGTATCGGTCGGCCGCTTCGAAGTCGACGTGGCCTTCGTTCGGGCCAGGGTCGTCATCGAGGTCGACGGGTGGGCCTGGCACCGGGGCGTCGACCGTTTCGACCACGACGCCGAGCGGCAGAACGTTCTGATCAACGCCGGCTGGCACGTCCTGCGTTTCACCTACCACCGACTGGTGGAAGACCCTGTCGGCGTCATCGCCGACATCGAGAAGGCGTTATCGCACGATTTGTCTCGGTAACCGAGACAGATCGTGCACTACTCCCTCCACCGATTCGTGATGGGCATCCGGCGATCCCGGCCGAACGCGCGCGAGGTGATCTTGGTGCCGATGGGGTACTGGCGACGCTTGTACTCGGACAGGTCGACCTTCCGGATGATCTCGCGCACCATGGCCGCGTCGAACCCGGCGGCGACGATCTCCTCCTGGCCCTGATCGCAGTCGACGTATCGGTAGAGCAGTGCGTCGAGCACCTCGTAGTCGGGCAGGGAGTCGGTGTCGAGCTGACCGGGGCGAAGCTCCGCGGACGGCTCTTTCTCGATACTGGCCGCGGGGATCGGGGCCGTTTCGTCTCGAGCCGCCGCGGCACGGTTACGCCAGCGGGCCAACTCCCACACCATGGATTTCGGGACGTCCTTTATGGGCGCGTAGCCGCCGACCGCGTCGCCGTAGATGGTCGAGTACCCCACGGCCAGTTCGGATTTGTTACCCGTGGCGAGGACGAGGTGACCGTCGGAGTTGGACAGCGCCATCAGCGTCATGCCGCGGCAGCGAGCCTGAATGTTCTCCTCGGCCAGTCCGGTGAGCCCCAGTTGGCCGACGAAGGCGTCCACCATCGTCGCGATGGGTTGCTCGGTGAAGTGCAGACCGGTGCGACGGGCGAGATCGGCTGCGTCGCTTCGGGAATGATCGGACGAGTACTGGGACGGCATGGACACCGCGTACACGGAGTCGGCGCCCAACGCGTCCACCGCCACCGCCGCGACCACCGCCGAGTCGATCCCTCCCGACAGTCCGAGGATCACGGTTCGAAAACCGTTCTTGTGCACATAATCTCGAAGAGCCGTGACCAGAGCGCCCCATACCTGCTCCGGTACCGACATGGTCGGCGGGACCGGCGCCGGTGTGGCCTCGAAATGGGGAACGATGACGTCGGGCAGCTCGATACGCTCGATCCGCCATCGGCCGAGCCGCGGGTCCCGCTCTCTGCGAGAGGGATTCTCGGGTCGCGCGATGTCGACGACCAGCAGGTCTTCGACGAACTGGGGCGCGGAGGCGAGCAGCGATCCGTCCGGTGCGACGACCATGCTGCCGCCGTCGAACACCAGCTCGTCCTGACCTCCGACAAGGTTGGCGTAGGCGATCGGGACGCCGGCTTCACGAGTTCGAGTCGCCAGCACCGACTTTCGAATCTCGTCCTTGGCGATCTCGAACGGGCTCGCGGTGGGACACAGGAGCAGATCGACGCCCGCCGCGGCGTACGCCGTCACCGGACCACCGGGTTGCCACACGTCCTCGCAGATGGTCGTGCCCACCCGGAAGCCGTCGACGGTCACGATGGCCAGACGCGTACCCGGGGCGAAATAGCGAGCTTCGTCGAAGACGCGGTGCGTGGGGAGCGAGTGCTTGTCGTAGCGCCCCATCACCTCTCCGCGGAACAGGGTGGCCGCGCTGTTGCGAGAGCCGGACGCGTCGCGGTCGAGGTAACCCACCACCACCGCCATGTCTCCGCACCCGGCTCGATCGAGGTCGACGGCGAGCTTGTGCAGCGCAGCCACGGACGCAGCAGCGAAGGACGGCCGCAGCACGAGATCCTCGACCGGGTAGCCGGTGAGCGCCATCTCGGGGAACACGACCAGGCGCGCACCCTTCGCGGCGGCACGCGTCGACCACTCGACGACGAGTCGGCTGTTGTCGGCGAGGTCGCCGACGGTCGGATTGATCTGTGCGAGAGCAATACGCAGGGCGTCCACCTCGCCAACCTAACGGCGACGAGTCGGGGTGTCGCGACATGGCACCATCGGCAGCGTGAACTCTGCGCGCGTCTCGATGTCCGTTGCCGTGGCATTGACCGTGCTTCTCGCCGGCTGTGGCTCGGACACCGAGGGCACCGCCACGCCCGCGGAGCCCGCGCCGTCGTCGGCCGCGCCGTCGCCCACCGACTTCGGTGCGCAGTCCGTCGACTGGGGGAGCTGCGACGGCTACGCAACGGACGGCAACGACCTGCCCTCTAACCTGCAGTGCGCGCGCATCACGGTGCCCGTCGACTATTCGAATCCCACCGGCGACACCGCCCAGATCGCCCTCTCGCGTGCACCCGCGACCGGAGACAAGATCGGCTCGATCCTGGTGAATCCGGGCGGGCCGGGAGCGTCGGGTCTGTCGGCGGCGACGACCGGAGAGGCGACCGACATCGCGGCGCGCTTCGACGTGATCGGGTTCGACCCGCGTGGGATCGGCGCCTCGACCCCGGCGGTGCGGTGCCTCACCGGACCGGAGACCGATGCCGAACGCGCGGACGACGACACCGACACCTCTCCCGCCGGAATCGCGACGACGGAGGCGGAGAACAAGGACTACGCCGCCAAGTGCGCCGAGCGCACCGGGCCCGGGTTTCTCGCTCACGTCGGGTCGCAGGACGTTGCGCGCGACATGGACGTCATCCGATCCGTCCTGGGCGACGAGAAACTCACGTACATCGGCTACTCGTACGGCACGCGTATCGGGTCGACATACGCGCAGCTGTTCCCCGACAAGGTGCGCGCGATGGTTCTCGACGGTGCGATCGACCCCGAGCAGAACCCCGTCGACGAAGTGGTGGATCAGGCGGCCGGTTTCCAGAAGGCGTTCGACGACTTCGCCGCGGACTGCGCCAAGACGCAGAGCTGCCCGCTCGGAACATCGCCCGCGCAGGCGGTGGGGCAGTACCGACGGCTCGTGAATCCGTTGCTGGTGAACAAGGCTCGCACCACCGATCCCCGGGGTCTGAGCTACGAGGACGCCAACACCGGTGTGCAACAGGCGCTGTATTCGCCGTCCCTGTGGCGGGCTCTGCGCGTCGGGCTCAGCCAGCTCGCCGACGGAAGCGGCGACGTTCTGCTCTCGCTCGCCGATCTCTACAACGGCCGCCTGGACGACGGCTCCTACTCCAATCTCGAGGACGCGTTCAACGCCGTGCGATGCGTGGACGACCCGCAGATCACCGATCCGGCGGAGGCGGGCGAACTCGACACCAGGTTCCGCGAGGCCGCCCCGTTCCTGGACGACGGTCGAGGCAACGGCGCCGCAGCGCTGGACGTCTGCGCGTACTGGCCGGTTCCGTCGGTGGGAACGCCGAAGGTCACGGTGTCGGGCCTGGCGCCGACTGTGGTGGTGTCGACGACGGACGACCCTGCGACGCCGTACGAGGCCGGAGTCAACCTGGCCCGCGAGCTCGGCGGATCGTTGATCACCTTCAGGGGGACGCAGCACACCGTCGCCTTCTCGGGGGAGGACTGCGTCGACGAGCCGTTGGTGTCCTACCTCGTCGACCTGACGGTTCCCGAGAAGGGCCTGACCTGCTGACACTCGGTTCTCACATGTCGCTCGTTCGGTTTGTGAGGTCGGGGACAGCAAGACCGATTTAACGCCGTAACACGGATTTAACAGGGCGTGCCTAGCCTGACGGTCATGGATCGCCAAAAGGAATTCGTGCTGCGCACTCTGGAGGAGCGAGACATCCGCTTCGTCCGCCTGTGGTTCACGGATGTCCTGGGCTATCTCAAGTCGGTGGCGATCGCACCGGCCGAGCTCGAAGGCGCTTTCGAAGAGGGAATCGGATTCGACGGCTCGGCCATCGAAGGCTTCTCGCGCGTGTCCGAAGCGGACACCGTGGCCAAGCCCGATCCCGCGACGTTCCAGGTGCTTCCGTGGACCACCAGCAAGGGCCACCAGCACTCCGCGCGCATGTTCTGCGACATCGCGATGCCCGACGGCTCGCCGTCCTGGGCCGACTCGCGCCACGTTCTGCGCCGCCAGTTGAGCAAGGCGGGGGATCTGGGCTTCAGCTGCTACGTGCACCCCGAGATCGAGTTCTTCCTCCTCAGCGACGCACCTGAGGACGGTTCGCCTCCCACCCCCGCCGACAACGGCGGCTACTTCGATCAGGCCGTGCACGATTCGGCGCCGAACTTCCGCCGTCACGCCATCGACGCGCTCGAATCGATGGGCATCTCGGTCGAGTTCAGCCACCACGAGGCAGCGCCGGGCCAGCAGGAGATCGACCTCCGCTACGCCGACGCGTTGTCGATGGCCGACAACGTCATGACCTTCCGCTACGTGGTCAAGGAAGTCGCGATCAACGAAGGCGTGCGCGCCTCCTTCATGCCGAAGCCGTTCAGCGATCAGGCCGGCTCCGCGATGCACACACACATGTCCCTGTTCGAGGGCGACACCAACGCCTTCCACAACCCGGACGATCCGATGCAGCTCTCCGAGACGGGCAAGGCGTTCATCGCGGGCATCCTCGAGCACGCCAACGAGATCAGCGCCGTCACCAATCAGTGGGTCAACTCGTACAAGCGACTCATTCACGGCGGAGAAGCTCCCACGGCGGCATCCTGGGGCCCGTCCAACCGGTCCGCACTCATCCGTGTCCCGATGTACACGCCGAACAAGGCGTCGTCGCGGCGGGTCGAGATCCGTAGCCCCGACTCCGCGTGCAACCCGTACCTGACCTTCGCCGTCCTGCTGGCCGCGGGCCTGCGGGGAGTGGAGAAGGGGTACACGCTCCCGCCCGAGGCCGAAGAGGACGTGTGGTCGTTGACCTCCGCCGAGCGCCGAGCGATGGGCTACAAGGAACTGCCGGGGAGCCTGCACGAGGCGCTGGAAGCGATGGAAGGCTCGGAGCTGGTCGCCGAAGCACTGGGCGAGCACGTCTTCGACTATTTCCTGCGCAACAAGCGCCGCGAGTGGGAGTCCTACCGCAGCCACGTCACGCCGTTCGAGCTCAAGACCTACCTGAGTCTCTAGCTGTAAGGGTCGCGTAACCTGGGTCCGCCATGACGCAACAGCGAACCCCCAGAACCGCCCCGTGACGCCCCCGGATTCCCGTTCGGTCATCCCGAGCGCAGGCCGACTCGGGTTGGTCCAGAAATCGGCCCCGGCAGACCTGTCTCGGCTGGGATGGGACAACGCCGAGAGCGTCGAGTTGATGTGGTCGCTCTCGCGATCGCCCGACGCCGATCTCGCGCTGCGCACTCTGGTGAGAATGTTCGACGTACTCGGTGACGGGTGGGCCGAGCTGGACGCGGAACTACGCAGCGACAAGAAGCTTCGCGGCAGATTGTTCGGACTGATCGGATCGTCGATCGAGCTGGCCGACCACCTCGTTTCCGACGCGTCGAAGTGGCGACTGCTGGCGACGTACCGCACCGTGCTGCCGACGGAAGACGAACTGCGAGAAGCGTTCCTGAGCGTGGTCCAGGCGACGCCCGAGACCGGCCCGAACGCGTCGAAGAACCTCTTTCGCGCCGCGATCACCGGTCCGCCTGCGATCATCGCGCTGCGCCGGGCCTACCGCGATCAGTTGATGCTGCTGGCTGCGGCCGATCTCGCGGCCATCGTGGAGAACGAACCGGTGGTGCCGTACCAGGTGGTGAGCCGGCATCTGTCCGACATGGCCGACGCCGCGCTGACCGCAGCGCTCTCGGTCGCGGTGGCCGTCACCTTCCCGAACGATCCGTGTGCAGTCCGTTTCGCCGTGATCGCGATGGGCAAATGCGGTGCGCAGGAACTCAATTACGTCTCCGACGTCGACGTCGTGTTCGTGTGCGAGCCGTCGAACACGCTGGGCAGCCGCCTGGCCGGCGAGATGATGCGCGTCGGCTCCTCGGCGTTCTTCGAGGTCGACGCGGCGCTGCGCCCCGAGGGCAAGCAGGGCGAGTTGGTGCGGACCCTCGATTCGCACATCGCGTACTACCAGCGGTGGGCGAAGACCTGGGAGTTCCAAGCCCTGCTCAAAGCGCGCGCCATGACCGGTGATCCCGACCTCGGAACGGCATACACCGACGCCGTCAACCCCCTCGTCTGGACCGCCTCCGAACGCGACGACTTCGTCCCCGAGGTTCAGGCGATGCGCCGCCGCGTCGAAGAGATGGTGCCCGCGGAGTTGCGCGAGCGCGAGATCAAACTCGGTCGCGGTAGTTTGCGCGACGTCGAATTCGCCGTCCAGCTCCTGCAATTGGTGCACGGGCGCTTCGACGAGTCACTGCACCGCGCCGGAACCGTCGACGCGTTGGCCGCCTTGGCCGAAGGCGGATACGTCGGACGTGACGACGCGGCCAACCTCACCGCGTCGTACGAATTCCTCCGGTTGATCGAACACCGGCTGCAATTGCAGAAAATGCAACGCACGCACACTCTTCCGCCGCCGGACGACGAGGAAGCATTGCGCTGGCTCGCGCGCGCCGCGCACATGCGACCCGACGGAATCAACGACTCGCTCGGCGTTCTGCGCGAGGAGATCAAGCGCAACGCCATGCGTATTCGGCGTCTGCATGCGCGCCTGTTCTACCGCCCGCTGCTCGAATCGGTGGCCGGAATGGACGCCGAATCACTGCATCTGAGCCCCGGCTCGGCCACTCGGCAGCTGTCCGCGCTGGGCTACTCCGCACCCGAGAACGCACTCGGCCACCTCTCGGCATTGGTCGGAATGGGTGCGCGCAGAGGGCGAATTCAATCGGTACTTCTCCCGACACTTCTCGAATGGCTCGGCGAGACACCGGATCCCGACGCCGGTCTGCTGGCGTACCGCCGATTGTCCGAGTCCATGCAGGATCAGCCGTGGTTCCTGCGACTCATCCGCGACGAAGGACCCGTCGCCTATCGGCTCATGAAGGTCCTCGGGTCCTCGGCGTACCTGCAGAACGTGCTGCAGAACGCCCCCGAGGTCATCCGCCTCTTCGCCGACGGACCGAACGGCCCACGACTGCTCGACGTGGACCCGGTGGAGACCTACGGCGCGATACTCGCGTCGTCGGCCCGCTACGAGGACCCCGTGCGGGCGGTCGGCGCCGCCCGATCACTCCGTCGATACGAACTCGCGCGGGTGGCATCGGCCGACATCCTGGGTCTGCTCGACGTTCCCGAGGTGTGCCGTGCGCTGTCGTCGGTGTGGTCCGCCGTGATCAACGCTGCGCTCGACGCCGCCGTGCGGGCCAGCGTGGCGGAACGAGGCGAGCCTGCACCCGCCACCATCGCGATCATCGGAATGGGCCGGCTAGGCGGCAACGAGCTCGGGTACGGCTCCGATGCGGACGTGTTGTTCGTGTGCGAAACCGTCGGCGACAACGAAGATTCGGTGGCCGTCAAGTGGGCCAACACAATTGCCGACCGGGTGCGAAAGCTCCTGGGCTCACCCAGCCAGGACCCGCCGCTCGAGGTCGACACCGGTCTGCGTCCCGAGGGCCGCAACGGACCGGTCGTGCGCACCCTGTCCGCCTACGATTCGTACTACTCGCAATGGGCCCAGCCGTGGGAGGTTCAGGCTCTGCTGCGAGCGCACCAGGTGGCAGGGGACCAAGACCTCGGCGTTCGGTTCCTGCTCATGGCCGACACGGTGCGCTACCCAGAAGGTGGCGTGTCCGAAGAAGCCGTGCGGGAGATCCGGCGTATCAAGGCCCGAGTCGACGCCGAACGGTTGCCCAAGGGTGCGGATCCGACCACACACACCAAGCTCGGCCGCGGCGGTCTCGCCGACGTCGAGTGGACCGTGCAGTTGATTCAGCTCCGCCACGCACACCGAATTCCCGCGCTGCACAACACATCCACGCTGGAGTCTCTGGACGCCATCGGTGCTGCGGAACTGATGAGCCCGGGCGACGTCGACCTGCTCCGCCAAGCATGGTTGACGGCGACGAAGGCGCGTAACGCGCTCGTCCTGGTGAAAGGCAAACCGACGGACCAACTTCCGGGACCGGGCAAGGTTCTGTCCGCGGTCGCACAGGTGGCCGGCTGGCCCAGCAACGACGCAGGGGAGTTCCTCGACAACTACCTGCGCGTGACGCGCCGCGCGAAAGCCGTGGTGGAGAGGACTTTCGGCGGCGCGATCGGCTAGTCGCTCCCGGTGGTGACGAAGCCCTCCTTCACCATCCAGTCACGCGCGACGTCGGCGGGTTCACGCCCGTCGACGTCGACCTGCTTGTTGAGCTCCGTGATCTCGTCGTTGGTCAGCGCAGCCGAAATCGGTGCCGTGACCTCGGCGATCTGCGGGTACTCGTCGGCGATGGGTGTACGCATCACGACGGTGGCGTTGTAGCGGGGGAAGAACGACTTGTCGTCCGCCACCAGAACGAGATTCAGGCCCTTGATGCGACCGTCCGTGGTGAACACCTCACCGAACTTGCACTGTGAGCCGTCGGCGGTGGCCTGGTAGATGATGCCGGTCTGCAGAATTTCACGCGGCACGGCGGACGCGTCGAAACCGTACGCGGCGGCCATTCCCGGGAATCCGTCCTGGCGCGAATTGAATTCCGACTCCACACAGGTCTGCGCGGCAGCGGGATCCCGGTTGGCCAGAGCGGCGTAATCGGAGAGCGTCTTCACTCCCGTCGCGGCAGCGGTCTGCTGATTCATGGCCAGGGCGTACGTGTTGTCCATGGGTGCCGGATTGACCCACGTGATGCCGTTCTTCACATCCGCGTCGCGTACCGCCACGAACTGCTCCGTCGCATCCGGAATGGGCTTCTCGTTGCCCTGGTAGTTGACCCACCCGGTGCCCGTGTACTCGTAGGTGACGTCCACCTGACCGGAGATCATCGCCTGCCGCGTGCTGTTGGAACCCTGGATGTTGGTGAGGTCGCGAACGTCCGCTCCGCCTGCGGCCAAAGCGAATTCGAGGATGTAGCCGAGGATGATCTGCTCGGTGAAGTCCTTCGAGCCGACGGTGAGCTTGGCGCCTTCGAGGCCGGGCATGGGCTTGATGGAGCCCGCTCCCACCGACAGGGGGAGCGCTCCGCCCGACTGAAGGCCGCACGCGGAGCTGAGCGCAACGAGGGCGACGCAGGCGAGAGAGAGGGCGGTTCTGCGGACGTTCATCGAAGGCCCTTCGGTCCGAGGAAGCGCTCGGCGAGGGCGCCGAACCAGTCGATCAGCAGTGCGAGGGCCACTGCGAGAACGGCTCCCACCACGAGGATGAGCTGTTGGTTCAGCTTGTACCCCGTGTCGATCAGGATCCCGAGTCCGCCGGCGCCGACGAGGAAACTCAGCGTGGCGGTTCCCACGGCCAGGACCAGCGAGGTGCGCAGTCCCGCAAGGATGTACGGGACTGCGAGCGGGAATTCGATGCGCCAGAGGATGCCACCGGACGACATGCCCTGACCTCGGGCGGCGTCGATGTAACTGGGATTGACCTGTTGAAAGCCGAGCATCGTGTTGCGCAGCACCGGAAGCAGCGAATAGAAGGCGATCGGCAGAACACCGATCCAGAAGCCGGTCTTGCCGGTGGCCAGGAAGAACAACACGAGCAGACCGACGGCAGGGGCGGCCTGACCGATGTTGCCGATACCGATGAAGATCGGTGCCAGCTTGTCGTACCCCTTGCGCGTCAGGATGATTCCGAGCGGAACTGCGATGGCCAGCACGATCGCCGTGACGACGAACGTGATGACGATGTGGGTGACGACTGCACCGGAGATCGTGGAATAGTTGAGCGTTTCCTTCTGCGTGGCCGTCAGGTCACGAGTGAAGGTGTAGATCAACAGAATTGCGACGACCAGGACGACGAGGGCCGGTTGCGCGAACAATCGCACGCGTTCGGCGGTCTTCGCCGGCCGGACCTGTTCGTCCGGGGGCGCGTCCATGACGATGTCGGCTTCCTGGCTCATGACGAGCTCACCGGGGCCCGAGAAACGCTGTCCTCGTCGTGATCGTGAGCGTGCTCCGACCGGATGGTGCGAATGGTGTCGATCAGCGCCTCGATGGTGACCGTTCCGACGTATTCACCACGCATTCCGGTGACTGTCGCCGTCGCGTTGCCCTCGGCCAGAAGGGCTTCCAGGGCGTCCTGCAGTGTGGACTGGGTCGAGACGAGCTCGCCCATCTTCACACCCACACCGCGCAGGCTGCTCGCACCGGCGAGGTGGCGTCGATCCGTCCACCGGATCGGCCGTCGACGTTCGTCGAGGATGAGGCCCCATGCCTGCGGGTCGTTGCCCAGTGCGTCGCCGAGAGTGGACACCGGATCGGTTTCCAGAGCGACCGGCACGTCGGTCAATTCGATGTCCCGCACGCGCATCAGGGTCAGCTGCTTGAGAGCTGCTCCCGCGCCGACGAATCCGGCGACGGTGTCGTCGGCGGGGTTGGCCAGCACGGCTTCCGGGGTGTCGTACTGCAGAATCGCGGACTGGTTGCCCAGCACGGCAATTCGGTCACCGAGTTTGACGGCCTCGTCGAAGTCGTGTGTCACGAAGACGATGGTCTTGCCGAGCTCGGCCTGAAGGCGCATCAACTCGTCCTGCAGCAGACCGCGAGTGATGGGGTCGACGGCACCGAAAGGCTCGTCCATCAACAGAACCGGCGGATCGGCGGCAAGCGCGCGAGCCACGCCCACGCGCTGCTGCTGACCACCGGAGAGTTGGCGTGGGTAGCGGCCTCGGTACTGACCGGGGTCGAGCCCGACGAGGTCGAGCATCTCGTCGGTGCGGGCGTTGATGCGCTTCTTGTCCCACCCGATGAGCCCGGGCACCATGCCGACGTTCTGCGCGATCGTCATGTGCGGGAACAGGCCCGACTGCTGGATCGCGTACCCGATGGTGCGGCGCAGCTCGTTCGGATCGATGGACAGCGCGTCCTTGCCGCCGATGGTGATTCGGCCCGACGTGGGCTCGATCAGGCGGTTGATCATGCGCATCGTGGTCGTCTTGCCGCAGCCGGACGGTCCGACGAGAACCACCACCTCGCCGGCGGGGATCGTCATCGACACGTTGTCGACGGCGGGTGCTTTCTGTCCGGGGTAGCTCTTGCTGACGCCTTCGAGAACGATCTCGGCACCGGAAACGGTTGTCTTGCTGGTCGAGTCACTCACGGATACCCCTCGAGGTGGTCAATTTGCCGAGCAGAACGTAGATTCCGTCGAGAATCAGCGCCAGGATGACGATGAAGACGGTGCCGGTGAGGGCTTGGGGAACGGCGGTGGGGCTACCCACGCGAGAAAGGCCGGAGAACACCAGGTTTCCCAGGCCAGGGCCCTTCGCGTACGCCGCGATGGCGAGAATGCCCATCGCCATCTGGGTGCTGACGCGCATACCGGTCAGGATCGCGGGCCACGCCAGCGGAAGTTCGATCTTGCGAAGCACTTTCACCCGGTTCATGCCGATACCCTTTGCGGCATCGCTGATTGCGGGGTCGACGGCCGCGAGACCGACGATGGTGTTTCGGATGATCGGGAGCAATGCGTAGAGCACCAGTGCCGTCACCGTCGGCGGAACACCGAGTCCGAGAATGGGAATGAGCAAGCCGAGCAACGCGAACGACGGGATGGTCAGAATGGTGCTGGCAAGTGCGGTGGCCACGGTCGATCCGATCGGGCTGCGGTAGACCACGATTCCGATCGCCACGCCGATGATCGTCGCGATGACCACGCACTGAATGACTGCCGAGACATGCAAATAGGAGTCGACGAGTAGTTGCTGACGTCGACCCACTATGAAATTCCATAGTGCGTCCATGCAGTTGTGATCCTTCGGCTCGGGGGCTAAACCGGATGTTCATCTGTACCCCGCGTAACACTCATCAAACGCGAAATTGCGCAATAGTGCGCCCCAAACGACGAAATGCCCGCTCCGACCGAGGTCGGAACGGGCATTTCGGGATCGGAAAAGGCGATCAGCAGTCGTAGTACAGCTGGAACTCGTACGGGTGCGGACGCAGGTTCACCGGCGCGATCTCCGCCTCACGCTTGAGCGAGATCCACGTTTCGATCAGGTCGGTGGTGAATACTCCACCGGCCGTGAGGTACTCGTGGTCCTGCTCGAGACGGTCGATGACCGCGGGGAGCGAGGTGGGTGCCTGCGGGATGTTCTTCGCTTCCTCCGGCGGGAGCTCGTAGAGGTCCTTGTCGACGGGAGCGAGCGGCTCGATCTTGTTCTTGATTCCGTCGAGGCCGGCCATCATCTGCGCAGCGAACGACAGGTACGGGTTGCCCGACGCGTCCGGCGCGCGGAACTCGAGGCGCTTGGCCTTCGGGTTGTTGCCCGTGGTGGGGATACGGACCGCGGCGGAGCGGTTACGTCCCGAGTACACCAGGTTGATGGGGGCTTCGTAGCCCGGCACCAGACGGTGGTACGAGTTGATCGTCGGATTCGTGAACGCCAGCAGCGACGGGGCGTGGTGCAGGATGCCGCCGATGTAGTGACGTGCGAGGTCCGACAGACCGGCGTAGCCCTTCTCGTCGTAGAAGAGCGGCTTGCCGTCCTTCCAGAGCGACTGGTGGACGTGCATGCCCGATCCGTTGTCGCCGAACAGCGGCTTCGGCATGAAGGTGGCCGACTTGCCGTGCTGCCAGCAGGTGTTCTTCACGATGTACTTGAACAGCTGCAGATCGTCGGCAGCGCGCAGCATCGTGTTGAACTTGTAGTTGATCTCCTGCTGCCCGCCGGTGCCCACCTCGTGGTGACCACGCTCGAGCTCGAAGCCGGCGTTCTGCAGGTTCGTGGAGATGGCGTCGCGAATGTCGACGTAGTGGTCGTACGGGGCGACCGGGAAGTAACCGCCCTTGGGGCGAACCTTGTAGCCGAGGTTCGGCGAGCCGTCCGCTTCGGTCTCGACGCCGGTGTTCCACGCGCCCGAGCTCGAATCGAGCTCGTAGAACGCACCGTTCATCTGCGAGTCGTAGCGCACCGAGTCGAAGATGTAGAACTCGGCCTCGGGGCCGAAGTACGCCGTGTCGGCGATGCCGGTGCTGGCCAAGTACTCCTCGGCCTTGCGGGCGACGTTGCGCGGGTCACGGCTGTAGGACTCACGCGTGTACGGGTCGTGGACGAAGAAGTCCAGGTTCAGCGTCTTCGCGCGACGGAACGGGTCGATCTGCGCGGTGCCGTAGTCCGGGAGCAGGATCATGTCCGACTCGTGGATCGACTGGAAGCCGCGGACGGAGGAACCGTCGAACGCCAGACCGTCTTCGATCGTGTCCTTGGTGAACGCCTTGGCGGCGATGGAGAAGTGCTGCTGAATACCGGGAAGATCGGTGAAGCGGATGTCGACGTACTCGACACCCTCTTCCTCGATGTACTTGATGATGTCTTCGGCCGTGCTGAACGCCACGCTCGTACTCCTTCGATGTCGATTCCGTAGCCATGCGCACGCGAGAAGAACTCACATGCGGCTGCGCCCCGCCGACGGTAGGGACGCGGTATTGCGCCGTCGTCAAGCTCCTGTTTCATCGGTGTTACGCCTTCGTGTCGGCACTGTGGCCGTACTTCTCCACCGTCGACGTCGGCGCGTCCACCTATCCTGGACTCTATGACACGAGGAGTACGCGCATGGCACGCATGACGGGATCCTGGCTCTCCGGGCCGAGCGCAGCTCTGCCGGACGGCCAGCGCAAAGAACAGGCCTATCAGGGCGAGAACCTGGGGCTACCGAAGTTCGGGCCGGGCGCCCTCGCGCCCACACCACGCCGCGTCGCCGCGATCTTCATCGACTGGCTCATGTGCCTCGGTGTGTCCGCGCTCATTCTCGGCGGAAACGTCGGTGGCGCGATTTCCACCGTGACCCTTGGCGTGTGGTTCGTCGTCGGCGTGACCTGTGTGAGCTTGTTCTCCTTCACGCCCGGCCAACTCTGCATGGGAATTCAGGTGGCCCGAGTCGATGCGCCGGGTCGCGTCGGCTTCGTGCGAGCGCTCGTTCGCACGTTCTTCATCATCTTCGTGGTGCCCGCCGTCGTCACCGACGTCGACAGCCGCGGAATGCACGACCGGGCGACGGGGACGGCGTTGGTGTATTCGCGGTAGGCCTGGTTGCGGTTGGTGCACCTCGGTTTGCTTGGTGCCGCTGCGATTGGTGGTGCCCGACGCGATCCGGACTGCCTGAGAGTGGTGCACCGGTGACCGGCCGGGGCACGAAGTGATGCAGGGACCACCGGGATTCGGGCACCGCGGTTTGCTTCGTGCAGCCGCGATCGACGGTGCCCGACGCTATCCGGAGTGCCCGAGATCGGTGCACCTGCAATCGCTGGTGCCCGACGCGATCCGGAGTGCACGTAACCCGGCCCTGGCTCGCTACCGCCGCTTCATCGTCCTCTGCATGCCCTTCATCTTCGCGCCGCCGGGGATCGGGCCCTGGGGCAGCGCCGGGCCGCCACGCTTACCGAGCGCCGCCAGACGGGACTCGATGCTGTCCATCCGCTTGCTGTCGATGTTCTTCGGCAGCTTGCTCATGTACTTCTGGAGCTGGGAGAGAGGAACCTGGCCCTCGTCGTTGCCGACCACGATGTCGTAGATCGGGGTGTCGCCGACGAGCCGCGCGGTCTTCTTCTTCTCCTGCGCGAGCAGTGACTTCACGCGCTGGGGCGCGCCCTCGGCGACCAGGATGACGCCGGGGCGTCCGATGACTCGGTGGACCGCGTCGAGCTGCGTGGTGCCGGCGATCGCGTTGGACACGCGCCACGAACCCTGCAAGTTGTCCAGCGCCCACGCCGCTGCGCCGCGCTGCCCCTCCGCCTTGCCGTACACGGACTTCTGAACGCGCCGACCGAAGATGACGAACGCGAGCAGAACGCCGACGAGGATGCCGATGGGCAGCAGCAGGAACGGAATATCGAAGGCGAGTCCGATGAGGAAGAAGACGAGCCCGAGCCCGATGATCGATCCGATCATCAACGGCAGGAGCAGCTTGTCTTCCTTGCGCTGCATCTGGAACGCCTGCCAGAGCTGTGAGCGGCGCTCCTTCGAAGCCTTCTTGCGTGCAGCCTTCGCCGCAGCCTTGGCCTCTTTCGAGGGCTTTGCGTTAGTGCCTTTGGCCATGCCTCACAGAATAGGCGCTCGAGTCCTGTGAACGGGAGGGCGGTCTGTGAGAGAGAGACCGGCCGGAGGCCGGCCGGTTAACGGGCAAGCCGGGCCATCAGCGAGCTGGCCTCCTGCGAGGCCTCGCCGCCCTCGGAGAGGTGTGCCATGGACTCGGGCATCGTCCGACCGTGGTGAGACATCGCCTGCGCGTACAGGCGGCCGGCGCGGTACGACGACCGCACAAGCGGGCCGGCCAGAACGCCCGCGAATCCCATGGCTTCGGCGGCCTTGGAGTGCTCGACGAACTCTTCCGGCTTCGCCCACCGGTCGACGGGATGGTGCCGCGGCGAGGGACGCAGGTACTGGGTGATGGTGAGGATGTCACAGCCGGCGTCGTGTAGATCCTGCATCGCCTGTGTGACCTCGTCGAACGTCTCGCCCATTCCGAGGATGAGGTTGGACTTGGTGACCAGTCCGTCGTCTCGGGCGGCGGAGATGACGTCGAGGCTGCGCTGGTATCGGAAGGCCGGGCGGATGCGCTTGAAGATGCGCGGCACCGTCTCGACGTTGTGTGCGAGCACCTCGGGGCGCGAGGAGAACACCTCGGCGAGCTGATCGGGCTTGGCGTTGAAGTCGGGGATCAGCAGCTCGACACCGGTGTTCGGGTTGATGCGCTTGATCTCGCGGACCGTCTCCGCGTACAGCCAGGCGCCGCCGTCCTCGAGGTCGTCGCGCGCGACACCGGTGATGGTGGAGTAGCGCAGGCCCATGGCCTGAACGGACTCGGCGACGCGTCGGGGCTCGTCGCGGTCGAGGTCTTCGGGCTTGCCCGTGTCGATCTGGCAGAAGTCGCAGCGACGGGTGCACTGCTCCCCGCCGATGAGGAACGTCGCCTCGCGATCTTCCCAGCATTCGAAGATGTTGGGGCAACCCGCTTCTTCGCACACCGTGTGCAGGCCTTCGCGTTTGACGAGGCTCTTCAGCTCGGAGTACTCGGGGCCCATCTTCGCGCGAGTCTTGATCCAGCTCGGCTTGCGTTCGATGGGGGTCTCCGCGTTTCGGATCTCGAGGCGGAGGAGTTTTCTTCCATCAGGTGCGACAGTCACCTGGTCGATGCTACGCGCCGAACTTCATGGTGGTGAACTCCGGCGCCGGGCCTGACGTGCTCGTTTGCACCCGCTCGATATCGTGCTCGACCACCTCGATTTCGCCGTCCAGAGCAGCGAGAACGGCGGTCGTCACGGCGGGAATCATGGCGGAAACCTCGACGTTTCGGCCCAGCTCGTTCGACAACGAGGTGACGCCGGCGTCTGCGATTCCGCACGGCACGATGGTGCCGAACGACTCCAGCGACGGATTGCAGTTCAGTGAGAAGCCGTGCAGCGCAACACCTTTCTGCACGCGAACTCCGATGGCTGCGACTTTGCGCTCGGGCGCGAACACACCGTCGACGACGCCGGCTGCGAACCAGACGCCCGAGCGACCTTCGACGCGGCCGCAGTTCAGACCCAAGTCGGTGCACACCTCGATGAGAGCCTGTTCGAGGCGGCGCACATACCGCACCACGTCGATGGGCGACGCGAGCGCAACAATGGGATATCCCACGAGTTGTCCCGGTCCGTGCCAGGTGATCTTGCCGCCGCGGTCGACGTCGATGACCGGTGTGCCGTCGGTCGGGCGATCGGAGTCGGCCGTGCGTCGACCCGCGGTGAACACCGACGGGTGCTCGAGCAACAGCAACGTGTCATGGCCGTCGCCGTCGGCACGCCGATCGGCGATCGAGCGCTGCAACTCCCACGCGTCGAGGTAGTCGACGGTGCCGAGTTCGCGGACGTCGACGGGCTCGCTGCTCGCTCGCGCCGAGATCGCCACATGGCTCTGCGTCACGAGACCACCGCCGCCAGTGCCTCGCCGATGGTGTTGTGCTCGAACGTGTATCCGGCATTCTCGAGCGCCGCCGGAATGGCACGCGGACCCGAGAGCACTGCCTCGTTCGCGAATTCGCCGATGAGCGCCGAGATCACGAAGCCCGGCACCACCCACGGCGCCGGCCGATGAACAGCCTTCGACATTGCGGAATTGAACTGCGCGAACGTGATCGGAGCGGGACCGGCCAAGTTGAGCGGACCGCTGACGCTCGAATTCTCGATCGCGAAGACGATGGCGCCCACCTCGTCGGCGAGGCTGATCCACGGAAAGTACTGACGACCACTGCCCAACCGGCCGCCCAGGCCGAACAGGTACAGCGGTCGCAACTTGCCCATCATGCCCCCGCGACGGGACAGGACTGCTGCGGTTCGCAAGGTGACCGTCCGGACGCCACCCTCCACCGCAGGACGCGTCGCATCTTCCCAGTCGCGGCACACCTCGGCGAGGAAACCTGTTCCGACGGGCGATGTTTCGTCGACCGTGCTGTCGCCGGTGTCACCGTAGTAATTGATGCCGCTCGCGTTGACGAGAGTGGGCACACCCGCCTCGACGACGGCGCGTGCCAGCACGTCGGTGGGGGTGATGCGACTGTCGCGGATGGCCTGCTTGTACGCACCCGACCACCGCTTGTCGCCGATCCCGACGCCGCACAGGTTGACCACGGCGTCGGCGCCCTTCAGCACGGACAGGTCCATGGAGCGGCTCTCCGGGTCCCACTGAGCCTCGTCGGGCCCGCCGGGGCGACGCCGCACCAGACGATCCACCTCGTGGCCCTTGCTGCGCAGCGCCGCAACGAGAGAGGTGCCGATGAGGCCGGACGATCCTGCAATGACCACTCGCACGATGAATGCCTCCTTGTAGACCGAGAATCGACGTCTTCTACGGTCCCGTGCAGTGAGGACACCACCCACGGCCGTGATGCCGTAGGTGATGCCCTCACCATGCGTTGTGCCGTACGAACGAGCCTACAGACCTAGGTCCGCTTCGAACGCTCCCTCTTCGAGTCGCTGCTTGATCGTCGACAGGAAGCGGCCGGCGTCCGCGCCGTCCACCAGGCGGTGGTCGTACGTCATCGGCAGGAAGCACATCGAGCGGATGCCGATGGACTCGTTGCCGAAGTCGTCCTTCACCACGACCGGACGCTTGACGATCGCGCCGGTGCCGAGCATCGCCGCCTGCGGCGGAACGAGGATCGGCGTGTCGAACAGCGCGCCCTGGCTGCCGATGTTGGTGATGGTGAAGGTGCCACCGGCCAGCTCGTCCGGCTTGAGGCCGTTCGAGCGAGCGCGGTTCGCGATGTCGGCGATGGCGCGCGCGATGCCACCGAGCGAGAGATCACCGGCGTTGTGGATGACCGGCGACAGCAGGCCCGCCTCGGTGTCCACCGCGATTCCGAGGTGCTCGGAGTCGTAGTAGGTGATCTCCTTCTTGTCCTCGTCGATGCTGGCGTTGACGTTCGGGTGCACCTTGAGTGCCTCGACGACGGCCTTCGCGAAGAACGGCAGGAACGTGAGGTTGACGCCCTCGCGCTCCTTGAAGGTGGCCTTGGCGCGGGTACGCAGAGCCGCGATCTTGCTCATGTCGACCTCGAACGTCTGCGTCAGCTGTGCAGACGTCTGAAGGGACTCGCGGGTCTTCTTCGCGGTGATCTGGCGGATCCGGTTGATCTTCTGCGTGGTTCCGCGCAGGTGCGCGAGTTCCGGTCGCACGCCCGCAGATGCTGCCGGAGCAGACTTCTGCGGCGCCGCGGCGGCAGGTGCTTCCTTCTCGGGCGCGGCCGCGGGAGCCTTCGCTGCCTCGGCGGCTGCGAGAACGTCCTGCTTGCGGATGCGTCCGCCCACGCCCGTTCCCTTGACGGAATTGAGGTCGACGTTGTTGTCCGACGCCAGCTTCCGAACGAGGGGGGTGACGTAGGGGGTGGAGTCCGACGAACCGGACTCGGCCTTGGGAGCGTCTGCCTTCGGAGCGTCGGCCTTGGGGGGCTGCTGCTTCGACTCGGCGGCATCCGGAGTCTTCTCGGCCTTCGCGGGCTCGGGCTCCTTCTTCGGCTCGGGCTTCTTCTCGGGCTCGGGCTCGGGTTCCGGCTCCGACTTCGCGTCGGGCTCGGGTTCCGGCTCGGGAGCCTTCTTCTCGGCGGGGGCTCCGGATCCGATGACGGCCAGCTGACCGCCGACCTCGACGGTGTCGTCCTCCTCGGCGGTGATCTCGAGAAGGGTGCCCGCGATGGGCGACGGGATCTCGGTGTCGACCTTGTCGGTGGACACTTCGAGGAGCGGCTCGTCGACGGCAACCTCGTCGCCCACGGCCTTCAGCCAGCGGGTGACGGTGCCTTCGGTGACGGACTCGCCGAGCTCGGGCATCGTGACGGGAGTGCCGTCGCCGCCGCCACCGCTGCTCTTCGGAGCGCTGGTCTCGGCTGCGTCCTCGGACTCGCCTTCGACGGAGGCCTTCTCGGCGGCGTCGGAGGGGCCGGCGTCGGCTTCTTCGGGCTCGGACTCGGGCTCGGGTTCGGGCTCTGCGGTGTCTTCGGACGAGGAGTCGTCGGCGGGGGCGTCGCCCTCGTCACCGATCGTGGCCAGTTCACCACCGATTTCGACAGTGTCGTCTTCCTGCGCGACGATCTTGGTGAGGACTCCGGCCACGGGGGACGGAATCTCGGTGTCGACCTTGTCGGTCGACACCTCGAGCAAAGGCTCGTCGACTTCGACCGTGTCGCCTTCCTGTTTCAGCCACCTTGTGACAGTTCCCTCGGTAACGCTTTCACCGAGAGCTGGCATCTGGACGGAGAAGGCCATGTCTGTTGACTCCTCGACAGTTGTAAGTGGGTGTTGCCGACTCGTGGTCGTGAACCATTGTGCTGGCGCCAAGCCCATTGTGTGGCTGGTTGAGTGAATGCGGGTGGTTCGGGTGTCGACGCACTGCCGAAAGAAACCGAACCGTTCACGCCTGTCATCCTGTCACTTACGGCGTGTCTTCGCGTCCAGAGGGTGCAAGCGTGTCGTTTGGCACACTGGTGCGAACAATACGAACGAATCAGGAGAGTCGACGTGGGCATGTTCAGCCGGTTTGCCAGACGGGGGTCGGCGAAGAAGAAGGGTGGAGTCAGCTCCGCCGATCGTCAGCACCTCGCCGACTGGACCCGGTCGCACATCGGTGTCGAGGCCTACGTGGAACCGGAGACCACCGTGACCCCGGTGACCGTCGTGCTCGTCGCGTCCGACGGAGAATGGACGCGACGAGCAGTGGGCGGCGACAAGGGAGCCCGCAAGCTGGGCGAAGACCTGAAGATCCCCGTCTACGACGTGCGCAAGGTCGGATACCCGCAGCGCATGCGTGATCACGATGCCCGCCAGAAGATCATCCGGCGGCGCGAACAGGGGCTGTGATCAGCCGTTCTCGGCGATGTCCTCGAGCACCGCGAACATCGTGCGGACCGGAACGCCCGTGCCGCCCTTCGACGTGTATCCGTGTGGTCCGGAGGTGTTGTAGGCAGGGCCGGCCACGTCGATGTGCGCCCACTGGACGCCGTCGGCGACGAACTCCTTCAGATACAGCGCCGCCGCGAGCATCCCGCCGAATCGGTGGTTCGTGACGTTCGCGATGTCGGCGACCTTGGAGTCGAGGTCGGCCCGCAGTTCCTTCGGCATCGGCATCGGCCAGGCGTCCTCGCCGACGTTCTGCGACAAGATCGCGACCCGGTCGCGGAACACCTCGGTGCCCATGACACCGGGCGTGCGGTTGCCGAGGGCGACGGTCTGCGCTCCGGTCAGCGTTGCGGTGTCGATGAGGTAGTCGGGGTTCTCCTCGCAGGCCCGCACCATCGCGTCGGCCAACACGAGTCGACCCTCCGCATCGGTGTTGATGACCTCGACGGTGGTGCCGCCGTACTGCGTCAGAACGTCTCCGGGCCGCTGCGCGGTGGCCGACGGCATGTTCTCCGCCATCGGTACCCACGCGGTCACGTCGAGAGGAAGCTTCAGCTTCGCGGCGAGAACCACGGTCGCGACGACGGCGGCAGCCCCCGCCATATCGGAGGTCATGTTCTCCATGCCCGCGGCCGGCTTGATCGAGATGCCGCCGGTGTCGAACGTGATGCCCTTGCCCACCAGGGCCACCGAGGGCGTGCCCCGCTTGCCGCCCTTGTAGGTCATCCGCACCAGGCGAGGCGGGCGCGACGATCCCTTGCCGACGCCGATGATGCCGCCGTACCCGCCCTTTTCCAGGGCCTTCTCGTCGAGGATCTGAACCGCGAGTCCCGCATCGGTGCCGAGCGCCTTGGCGCGATCGGCGAACTCCGCCGGAAACAGGTGGCTCGGTGGGGTGTTGACGAAGTCGCGCGCGGTGGCCACCGCGGCGGCGATCGCGAGACCGCGAGCGAGGGCGGACTTGGCGTCCGAGCTCCGCGGAGCGTCGACGAGCAACTCGATGCGGCGAACCGGCGCACCGTCCTCCTTGGGGGCGCTCTTGGACGACTTGAACTCGGTGAACTGGTACGCGCCGAGGAAGAACCCCTCCGCGCTGGCGCCGATGTCGAGCGTCGACAGCGTGGTCGTCGCCGTGTCGGTACCGGTCAGCGACCGAGCCGCGATGCCCGCTGCGCGACGCACGGAATCGGGGTTGCGCTCGTCGTCCGTTCCCATACCGACGGCGACGACGCTCGTCGCGCCGAGACCGGCCGGGGCGGGAACGCGGGTGAGCTGTTCGGCGCGACCCGTCGCACCCACGGCCTTGAGCGCCAGCAGCACGGCGGCGGCGTGATCACCGAGCAGAGATGCGCCGACAACCTGCAGTCCGTCGTCGGATTTGATCAACCCGACCACGACCACGTCGGTCTTGGCGCCGATCGCACCGGCCAGGGCGATCTCGGGTCCGAGCGTTCGGGACTGCTGGGTGCTCACGTGTACGTCTCCTCGTGGTTGTCGGTGGTATCCGATGCTAGGCGCACATTCCGGTCACCCTCCGGCCTCCCTGGCCGATTCGGCGACCGACCGTCGGCCTTCCCGCAGGTCCGATACGGTGCTCGTCATGGGTGAATTGCTGCAGGGACCTGTCCACGACCGCCACGTCGCACTCGGCGCGACGTTCGCGGAATTCGGAGGTTGGTCGATGCCGGTGTCGTACGCCGGAACGGTGAAAGAGCATGCGGCGGTTCGTGAGCGAGTCGGCCTGTTCGACGTGAGTCACCTCGGTAAGGCGTCGATCGTCGGGCCAGGCGCGGCCGCGTACGCGAACACCGCGTTCACCAACGACATTCGACGTATCGCTCCGGGCAAAGCGCAATACACGTTGTGCTGCACCGATTCCGGCGGTGTGATCGACGACCTGATCGCCTACGAGGTGAGCGAGGACGAGGTCTTCCTGGTCCCCAACGCTGCGAACACCGCGGCGATCGTGGCCGCGCTGACCGCCGGTGCGCCCGAGGGCGTCACCGTCACGGACCTGCACCGCTCCTACGGTGTGTTCGCGGTGCAGGGTCCGCGGTCCGCGGCCGTTCTGCAGGCACTCGGTCTGCCGACCGACCTCGAGTACATGGGCTTCGCCGACGCGCCCTTCGGTGACGGAACCGTGAGGGTGTGCCGCACCGGCTACACCGGCGAACACGGATACGAGCTGCTGCCCACCTGGGACGGCAGCGCCGCTCTGTTCGACGCGCTCGTGACCGCCGTCGGCGACGAAGGGGGAGAGGCCGCAGGCCTCGGCGCGCGCGACACCCTGCGTACCGAGATGGGCTATCCGCTGCACGGACACGAACTCTCGCAATCTATTTCGCCGCTCGAAGCCCGATGCGGGTGGGCCGTCGGATGGAAGAAGGACACGTTCTGGGGACGCGACGCGCTCGCCGCTCAGAAGGAGAACGGTGCACCGCGCACGCTCGTCGGGCTGCGGGCGAGCGGTCGCGGTGTGCTCCGGCCCGACCTGAACGTGATGCGAGACGGATCGACGGTCGGCGTCACCACGTCGGGCACGTTCTCACCCACCCTCAAAGCGGGAATCGCGCTCGCGCTGCTCGACACGTCCGCGGGGGTGTCGGTGGGCGATTCGGTCGAGGTGGACGTGCGCGGGCGGGCGGTGGCGTGCGACGTCGTGAAGCCGCCTTTCGTCGACACGAAGACGAAGTAGCAGGTGGATTAGGATGACCGCATGACTGGCGTTACCGAGTTCACCCGCGTCCCGCACCCATCACCGTTGGACGCGCGTGCGCGCGACGCCGTGCTCGCCGCGCCCGGGTTCGGCCGCTACTTCACCGACAACATGGTGGTCATCGACTACACGGTCGACAAGGGATGGCACAACGCCGTCGTGACCCCGTACGCGCCCTTCGAAATCGACCCGGCCGCAATGGTTCTGCACTACGGGCAGGCGATCTTCGAGGGCCTGAAAATCTACCGCCAGCCCGACGGCAGTCTGGCCTCGTTCCGTGTCGACGACAACGCCGAGCGCCTGCGGACGTCCGCAGCGCGTCTCGCGATGCCGGAGCTTCCCGCCGAGCTCTTCCGCGAGTCGATCCGTCAGCTGCTCGAGGTCGATCACGAGTGGGTTCCCGTTGCGGGCGGTGAGGACGCGCTGTACCTGCGGCCGTTCATGTTCGCGACCGAAGCGGGACTCGGCGTGCGTCCGGCGCATTCGTACCGCTACATGCTGATCGCTTCGCCCGCGGGCGCCTACTTTCCGCAGGGCGTCAAACCGGTCAGCGTCTGGCTCTCCACCGAGTACGTGCGCGCGGCTCCCGGCGGCACCGGTGCGGCGAAGTTCGCGGGCAACTACGCGGCCTCGCTTCTCGCCCAGGCGCAGGCGTCCGACGAAGGCTGCGATCAGGTGGTGTGGCTCGACGCCATCGAGCGCCGCTACGTCGAGGAGATGGGCGGGATGAACCTGTTCTTCGTCTTCGGAAGCGGCCCGGACGCGCGTCTGGTCACTCCGTCGCTGTCCGGCTCGTTGCTGCCCGGTATCACCAGGTCCTCGCTTCTCGCGTTGGCCACCGACGCCGGCTTCGCGATCGAGGAGCGCAAGATCGGGACCGACGAGTGGCAGAAGAAGGCCGACTCCGGCGAGATCACCGAGGTCTTCGCATGCGGAACCGCAGCGGTTATCACGCCGGTGGGTCGCGTCAAGTCCGCGGAAGGTGAGTTCACGATCGGCGGCGGCGAACCGGGCGAGCTCACGATGGCGTTGCGCGACACGTTGACCGGGATTCAGCGCGGAACGTTCGCGGACACCCACGGGTGGATGAGCACCCTGCGTCCCGCTCCCTGATCTCGGGTCTCACACCAGACACACGACCAGGATCAGGACGGTCGTCGACTCGATGACCGCTCCCAGAACATCGCCGACGAGCCCGCCGAAGCGTCGAACGCAGTGCCGGGTGAAGACGGCTGCGAACGCGAGAGCCGCCGCGACGGCGACCACACCGAGCCACCAGCGGTCGGGTGTTGCCATGGCTCCGGCAGCCAGTGCCACGACGGACCACGCGGCGACGACGCCGAGACGCTGAGTCCCGGCGACCAACGATCCGAAGCCGGACTCGTTCGCGGCAGTGATACCGACTCGGCACGATCCGACCACGGCCACCCGGCTCGTCAGAAGCGCGATCACGATGGCCGCGTACCAGCCGCGATCGGCCAGTTCGCCGATCGCGACGGCTCCGGACCCGAGAGTCAGGATCAGCGCCGCGACGCCGAACGGCCCTGCGCCACCGGACTTCATGACGGCCTGCGCGCGTTCGGGAGGGCCGTAACACCCGAGCCCGTCGACGGTGTCCGACAGGCCGTCGATGTGCATTCCGCGGGTTGCCAGCGCATGGGCCGCGACCGCGAGGAAGCCCGCGAGGGGTGCAGGAAGGCCGGCGACGGTGCCCACCCAGGCGACGACTGCCACCATCGCCCCGAGGACGAGGCCGATCACCGGCGTCGCGGCGATCACGCGTCGACCGTCGTCGCGGTCGACCGAGTCCGGACCGCGCACCGGCAGAACGGTCAGCCACGACGCCGCGAGGCGCAGGCCGTCGAGCACTACGCCTCGGTACTCACACCGGCGTCGGCGAACGTCGCCATGCCGTTCAGGGTCGCGACGGCGCCCGTCACGATCGGGAGCGCCATCAATGCACCGGACCCCTCGCCGAGCCGCATCGACAGCTCCACCACCGGCTCCATGCGCAGATGCGTCAGCGCGAGCGAGTGTGCGGGTTCGGTCGATCGGTGCCCGGCGATCCACCACTCCTTGGCGTTCGCCGCGATGTCGTTCGCGATCAGCGCCGCCGCGGTGACGACGACTCCGTCCAGAACGACCGGGGTCTTGCGCACCGCGGCCTGGATCAGGAAGCCGGCCATGGCCGCGAAGTCGGCTCCGCCCACGGCGCCGACGAGAGCGTAAGGGTCCCGGAGAACCGGACGGGCGCGGCGCATGGCATCGCGAATCGCGGCGGTCTTGCGCGACCAGCCCTCGTCGTCGATTCCCGTGCCCCGTCCCACCGCGGCGACCGGTTCGGTGCTGGTGAGCGAGGCGATCAGAACCGTTGCGGGCGTGGTGTTTCCGATACCCATGTCGCCCGCGATGAGGAGGTCGGCACCTCCGTCGACCTCCTCGTCGGCAATGGCCCGGCCGGCGGTGAAGGCAGCCGTGGTCTCGTCGGGGGTGAGGGCGTCCTCGCGATCGATGGACCCGCTCGACCGGCGAACCTTGTGGGCGGACACCGACGGGTCGGTATCGGCGTCGACCGCGATGTCGACCACCCGCACGCTCGCGCCGGCGACGGAGGCGAGGACGTTGACGGCAGCGCCCCCGCCGAGGATGTTGGCCACCATCTGCGCGGTGACCTCGGTCGGATAGGCGGACACGCCTCCTCGGGCGACGCCGTGGTCGCCGGCGAACACCACCACGCGGGGACGTTCGAACAGGTGCGGTGGGCACTGACCCTGGCACGCCGACACCCATTCCGCGATCGTCTCGAGGCGGCCGAGGGAACCGGCGGGTTTGGTCAAGTTGGTCTGCCGCTCACGCGCAGCCGCCGCCGCCGACGCGTCGGGCACCTCGACCGGTGCGAACAGGTCAGCCGAATCCGTTGTCACCGTTGGCCTTTCGTTTTGAGTTCGACGGCAAGACCAGCGACGACGAGACGCACGGAATCGCACTGGTCTGCGAGGCGGGAGTTGAGAGAACCGATCTCGTCCCGGAACAGTCTCCCTGCAGCCGATTCCGGGACGACGCCGAGGCCCACTTCCGGGGTGACGAGCACGAGTTCACCGTCGAATTGCGCCACGGCAGAGACGAGATCGTCGACCGCAGGGGTGATGGTTCCGCGTGGACTGTCCCATGCGTTCAGATCGTCGAACGCCCCGGTCAGCCACGTGCCCAGATCGTCGACGAGCGTCGGACCCCGGTACGAAACGGACAGCAGCGCAGCCAGATCGGCGGCTGCGGACGTCTCGACGGTCACCCAGTGATCGGGTCGACGGTCTCGGTGACGGTCGATCCGAGCGTTCCAGTCGTCGTCCGAAGGATCCCGCCGGCCGGTGGCGACATACCGAACGGTCGCCGCCTCGGTCACCAAACCTTCGGCGTGAGCGGACTTTCCGGACCGGGCACCCCCGAGGATCAGCGATCGCATCGGTCCGTCGGTCAGACTGCGTCTCCGGGGCCCACGCGGGGCTTCGGGGCGCGCATCTTACGAATCTGCGACGCGCGGACGAACGTGTACCAACCGAGCTTGAAACCGCCGTCGGCGGTGTCCGGGAAGCGCTCTCGCACCTGATTGTTGACCCGACGGCCGAGAAGGTATCCGTCGATTCCCATGAACACCATCATGATGAGCATCGCGAGCGTGACGATCGACTGAATTGCCGGCGTCAGGAACATCGCGACGATGAGCAGCAGGGCGAGCGGCATGAACAGGCCCACCAGGTTGCGACGCGAATCGACGATGTCTCGTGCGAACCCGCGGACCGGTCCCTTGTCGCGGGGGAGGAGGTACTTGTCCTCGCCGGCGAGCATCTTCGCTCGACGCTCCGCCGCGGTCGCGCGGCGCTCGGCAGAGGCCTGCTTGCGCTCTTCCTTCGATCCTCGGGTGGCCTTGCGACGTGCCCGCGCCTCCTTGGCGGTGAGCGGCGCCGGAGCGACCGGCCCGCGCCGCCGCGCCTCGGCGTCACGACGCTTCGGAGTCGGCCGTCCCTTACCGAGACTGACGGTCTCCTCGACCGAGGTCTCGGTGATCTCCGGGTCGACGTTCTCCGACTTGTCGGAGCTTCCGAGGGGAAATAGCTTCACGCCCTCCAGGTTATTCGACGACCCCCCTTCGGTGAACACCGGATGTCCGACTTCTTCGACGTGCTCGCACGGTTCGTCGGCCCTAATATCCCTCCGATGCGCGTCATGATCGCCCCGGACTCCTTCGGCGAAACCCTCACCGCCGTACAGGCGGCTCACGCCATCGCCGACGGGTGGGCGTCGGCTCGTCCGGACGACGACCTGGTGCTGATGCCGCAGTCGGACGGTGGGCCGGGATTCGTCGACGTCCTCGCCACCCGCGGCGGGGACGTGCGCACCGAGCACGTCAGCGGACCGCTGGTGGAGGCGGTCGACGCTCGATGGCTTCTGGCGGGCGACACGGCATTCATCGAGGTGGCGCAGGCGTGCGGCCTCGGATTGCTCGGGGGAGCGCCGGACCCGCAGACCTCGCTGTCCGCGCACAGCCGCGGAGTCGGAGAGCTGATCGACGCTGCCCTGAGCGCCGGCGCGACCACCGTCGTCGTGGGTCTGGGTGGCAGCAGCTGCACCGACGGCGGACGCGGCCTGGTTCGAGCGCTCGGCGGTCTGGGGGAGGCGATGTCGAAGCTGCGCGACGTGGAGGTGGTGGTGGCGTCGGACGTCGAGAATCCGCTGCTCGGACCCCACGGCGCCGCGGCGGTGTTCGGGCCGCAGAAGGGCGCCGACGCGGCCGCGCTCGCAATCCTGGAGGACCGCAACGCCGACTGGGCCGAAGTGTTGCGCGCCGTCACCGGAAAGCCGGTGGACGAGATGGACGGAGCCGGCGCCGCGGGCGGCATCGGAGCAGCGCTGCTCGCGCTCGGCGGCCATCGGCGTTCGGGAGCCGAACTGGTGGCCGAGTACACGGACCAGGACGCCGTACTCGGTGACGTCGATCTCGTCCTGACCGGCGAAGGAAAGTTCGATTCGCAGTCCCTGCGCGGGAAGCTGGTGACCGCACTCGCGTCGGCCGGGGGACGATACGACGTCCGAACCGTCGTCCTGGCCGGTCAGGTCGTCCTCACCGATCAGCAGGTGAAGGACGCAGGAGTCGTCTCGGCGCACTCGGTGACCGAGTTCGCCGGCTCGATCGAGCTGGCGATGTCCGATGCGCGCAACCAACTCACCGCCCTGGCCACGCACGTCGCATCCCAGTGGCACTGATGAGTCCCAGTGGCACTGATGATCTGCCTACCCGCATGCATCGTGTGGAATAGAGGGTGCGGGAGTACCGTTGACAGTGTTCGCGGGTCTTGTACGAACGATAGGGAGAGCCCATGACTGTGCAGAACGATGTCGCCACGAGCGACGTCTCGACCGAAGACGTGGCCACCCACGCCGTCATCATGACCGAGGCCGCGTCCTCGAAGGCGAAAGCGTTGCTCGACCAGGAAGGTCGTGACGATCTCGCACTTCGCATCGCCGTCCAGCCCGGTGGCTGCGCCGGCCTGCGTTACCAGCTCTTCTTCGACGATCGCTCGCTCGACGGCGACCTCGTCAAGGACTTCGGCGGCGTCACGCTGGCCGTCGACCGCATGAGCGCGCCGTACGTAGAGGGTGCATCCATCGACTTCGTCGACACCATCGAGAAGCAGGGGTTCACGATCGACAACCCCAACGCCACCGGGTCCTGCGCCTGCGGCGACTCGTTCAACTGACGTAGTTTCATCGAATCACCGGTCCGCAGCGCGGGCCGGTGATTTGTTGTCGGAACTGTGGGTAGCCTGCGGGTGTACGACGATCTTCTATCGAAAGGCCCGTTCGTGACCATCGCCGTCTCCGGCTCGATCGCCACCGATCACCTCATGCGTTTCCCCGGTCGGTTCGCCGACCAGTTTCTCGCCGACCAGCTCGCGCACGTGTCGCTGAGCTTCCTCGTCGACGACTTGGTGATCCGTCGCGGCGGTGTTGCCGGCAACATCTCGTACGCGATGGGCGTCCTCGGCGGTTCGCCGTTGCTGGTGGGGTCGGTCGGCGCCGACTTCGCCACCGAGTACCAGCCGTGGCTCGAATCCAACGGGGTCGACTGCAGCGCCGTCGCGGTCTCGGCCTCGCAGCACACCGCACGTTTCGTCTGCACCACCGACGAGGACATGGCGCAGATCGCCTCGTTCTACCCCGGTGCGATGAGCGAGTCGGGCAACATCTCGATCACCGACCTCGTCGCGAAACACGATCTCGAACTCGTGCTGATCGGTGCCCACGATCCCGACGGCATGATCACCCACACCCAGCAGTGCCGCGACGCTGGTCTGCCGTTCGCGGCCGACCCGTCGCAACAGCTCGCGCGGTTGACCGGTGACCAGGCACGCGCCCTGATCACGGGGGCGAAGTACCTGTTCTGCAACGAGTACGAGTGGGGCCTGCTGAAGCAGAAGACCGGGCTCAGCGAGTCCGAGGTCCGGGACATGGTCGAACTGCGCGTGACCACACTCGGCAAGCGCGGAGTCGACATCGTCGGCGCCGACGGAACCGACGTGCACGTCTCCGTCGTGCCGGAGACCAGCAAGGTCGACCCGACCGGCGTCGGCGACGGTTTCCGCGCCGGTTTCCTGTACGCGCGCACCCGCGGTCTGTCGCTCGAACGTGCTGCCCAGCTCGGCTCGTTCGTTGCCGTTCTCATCCTCGAGACCACGGGAACGCAGGAATGGACCCTCGTACGCGAGGACGCGATCAAGCGCCTCGGCGACGCCTACGGCTCCGACGTGGCGTCCGAGATCGCGGAAATTCTTCCCGCGTAGTCGATCGGCCCCCGACCTACCCGGTCAGAGCCTGACCGGGTAGGTCGGCTCTGCGATGGTGGGCACGATGCGCTTCTCGACGAAGATGCCGTGCCACACCATGAAGATCAGCACGGTCCACAACCGGCGGCTGTGGTCGACGCGGCCTTCGCGGTGTTCGTTCAGCATCGCCACGATGGCCGGCTTGTGCAGCAGGTGCTCGGTCGCCGAGTCCGCGATCTGTTGGTGTGCCCAGTCGAACAGTTCCGGACCGCGCAGCCAATGCCGTAGCGGCACAGGGAAACCGAGCTTCGCCCGGTTCAACACGTGGGCGGGCACGATACCGTCCAGTGCGCGCCGCAGGGCGTACTTCGTAGTCGTCTTGGTGATCTTCTGCTCCAACGGCAGCTGCTCGGCAACGGCGAACACCTCGGGATCGAGGAACGGAACTCGCAGCTCCAACGAGTTGGCCATGGTGATCTTGTCGGCCTTGACCAAGATGTCGCCGCGAAGCCACGTGAACAAATCCAAGTGCTGCATCCTGGCCACCGGATCCCAGCCCGCCGATTCGGCGTAGATCGGTGCCGTGACGTCGGTGTGCGTCCACTCGGGCTTGAAATCGCGCAGTACGGAACGCAATTGAGCGTCGTTGAAGCTGCGCGCGTTCCCGTAGTAGCGCTCTTCGAGCGACATCGAACCCCGGTTCAGCAAGCTCTTCCCGCGGGTACCGTCCGGAATGCGCTCGCTCAGCCGTCCGGCCATCTTGCGCAGACCGCCGGGTAAAGCGTCGAACGGTTTGAGCGACAACGGCTCCCGATAAATCGTGTACCCGCCGAACAGCTCGTCGGCGCCCTCACCGGACAACACGACCTTGACGTGCTTGCGCGCTTCCTTCGCGACGAAGTAGAGCGGCACCAGGGCAGGATCGGCCACGGGATCGTCGAGGTACCAGACGATCTCGGGAATCGACGACGCGAACTCCTCCGGCCCCACCACCCGAACGATGTGCCGGGCACCGATCAGCTCGGCCGACTCCGCGGCCACGTCCACCTCGGAATACCCGTCGCGCTCGAAGCCCGTCGTGAAGGTGATCAGGTTGGGGTTGTGGCGCATTGCGAGGGCAGCGATGGCCGTCGAGTCGATTCCGCCCGACAGGAACGAGCCGACGGTGACGTCTGCGCGCATGTGCTTGGCGACGGAATCCTCGAGTGCCTCGGCGATCTCCCGGTAGCGCTTTTCCTCCGTGCCGGCGGCGAACGGGCGGATGGGGAAGGTCGGCCGGAAGTATCGAACGGGCTCGATCGACCCGCCCGGTCGCACACGGGCATACGTGCCCGATTCGAGTCGTCGAATGCAAGCGTGCAGCGTCTCCGGCTCGGGGACGTACTGCAGAACGGTGTAGTGCTCGATCGCGCGCGGATCGAGTTCCTCGCCCAATCCGAGCGGGGTGAGGAGTTCGAGAATGCTCTTCTTCTCGCTGCCGAACGCCGTGCCACCCGGACCGGTCGCGTAGAAGAGGGGCTTGATGCCGAACGGATCACGCGCCAGGAAGAGCTCGCGTGTCTCGGTGTCCCACAGTGCGATGGCGAACATGCCCCGCAGTCGGCGTACGGCGTCGTCGCCCCAGTAGTGCAGCGCGGCGACCACTGCCTCGCTGTCGCCCTCGGTGGAAAAGACGGCACCGTGCTCACGAGCGAGCGTGTCGCGGATCTCGAGGTAGTTGTAGATCTCACCGTTGAACGTCAGCGCGTACCGGGTCGGGTTCTCCGCCGGTCCCCACCGCAAAGGCTGGTGCGAGTGCTCGATGTCGATGATGGCCAGTCGGTTGAACCCGAAAGCGAGATCGCCGTCGTGCCAGGTCCCGGGGTCGTCCGGACCACGGTGGCGCATGCAATGGCTGGCCTCGCCGACGGCATCGACCACATCCTCCGCGGATGCGTTCGGCGTCAAAAGTCCAAGCAGTCCACACACAGTCGTCTGTCCTCTTTCGGTATTCGGGGGCCCCGTGGATCCCGGTCGAGTATGCCGCACCGACGCCTGTTCCTCGGGCACGGTCGACGCGCCGCAGCAGGTCGACCCGGCATCCAATAGTGGCTCGCTTTGGTCTACGCTGCGTAGTACATGGAGCGTGTCCCGTGCGAGCCCTCGCCCGGCGATCCTCGACTCGACGTGGTGAATGAGGAAGGCGTGAACGTGACGCAAAGTGTTGGATCCGGCAGTCGAATCGTGAGGCGGGCCGGTTTGGTCGTCGCACTCGGCATGGCCGCCCTGACGTTGTCGGGCTGTGGCATCGACAACAGCGTCCTGCGTTTCGGTTGGCCCTCGGGCGTGACCCCGCAGGCCACCCGCATGCGCGAGCTGTGGACGTGGTCCGTCATCGCCGCGCTCGTCATGGGCGTGATCGTGTGGGGCCTCACCTTCTGGACGGTGATGTTCCACCGCAAGAAGAAGGACTCACCCGAGTTCCCGCGCCAGACGGCATACAACGTGCCGCTCGAGCTGTTCTACACGGCCGTGCCGTTCGTCATCATCGCCGTGCTGTTCTACTTCACCGTCGTCGTCCAGAACTTCGTCAACGACAAGCAGGACAACCCCAACGTCGTCGTCGACATCACCGCCTACCAGTGGAACTGGAAGTTCGGTTACCGCACGATCGACATGCAGGACGGCTCCGCCAAGTACAACGGCATCGACGAGGAGAAGGAAGCCTCCGCCGAAGCCCAGGGCAGCACCCCCGAGGGAGAAGAGCCCGGACCTGTGTTCGGCCGCGAGGAGTCCGACCTCTCGTACCTCCAGTACGACAAGATCGAGACGGTCGGATCGAGCAACGAGATCCCCGTCCTGGTCCTCCCGGTCGGAAAGCGCATCGAGTTCCAGATGGCTTCCTCGGACGTCATCCACGCGTTCTGGGTTCCGGAGTTCCTCTTCAAGCGCGACGTCATGCCGAACCCGAAGGCCAACCACTCGGACAACATCTTCCAGATCAGCGAGATCGAGAAGGAAGGCGCCTTCGTCGGGCGTTGCGCCGAGATGTGCGGCACCTACCACTCGATGATGAACTTCGAAGTGCGTGCCGTCAGCGAGCAGGACTTCAAGACCTACTTCGCAGCACGTGAATCCGGATCCACGAACGCGCAGGCTTTGGCGGCAATCGGCCAGTCCCCGGTTTCGACCACGACGGTTCCGTTCAACACGGACCGCACCGTCAAGTCGGCCACCGTGGCGGAAGGAAACTGACATGAAGATCGAAGCGAAACTCTTCGAGATCCTGACGGTGTTCTTCATCCTCACCGGCATCCTGTACGGCGTCTTCACCGGCTTCTCCCGTACCGGAATCGAATGGGCCGGACTCACGGCCATCGTGCTGACGGCCGGCCTGACGCTGATCATCGGCACGTACTTCCGCTTCGTGGCTCGTCGTCTCGACACCCGCCCCGAGGACTACGACGACGCCGAAATCGCCGACGGCGCAGGCGACCTGGGCTTCTTCAGCCCCGGAAGCTTCTGGCCCATCCTGCTGGCCGCCGCGGCCGCATTCATGGGCCTGGCATTCGCGTTCTTCGAGCCGTGGATGCTGGCCCTCGGCGCCGTCGCCATCATCGCCGCAGCTGCCGGCCTGGTCTTCGAGTACCACCTGGGACCCGAGAAGCACTGACAGAGTCTGTCGAGCGGGCCGTACCTTCGGGTGCGGCCCGTTTTGCTGTGTGGGGGTGGCGCAGGTTTTTGGGCACCTTGGATTGCGTTGGGCATCGCCGATCGGGGGTGTGTGGGGCGAATCGGGGTGCCCGGGCGCTGGGGGGCGGTCGTCGAAGTGCAGGGAGGTTCCCCGGCAGCAGCGTTTGATTGCAGTCGTCGAGCGCTGGACGGCCAGTCCCGGTGCACCTCGGATCGATTCGGGCACCGCCGATTGCGTGGGCCTTGCCTGGCACCGGCAGGGGTGCACACAGCGGTCGTATAGGCGCCGTGAGAGGCCGGTGGGTGCTCTGTTTGTAGTGGTCTGCGACTCGGGCACCCCGGATAGCTTCGGGCACCGCCGATTGCAGATGCGTGGGACCAATGGGAGTGCCCGGAGCCGGCGGCCCGGCCTCCGGGCTGATGGCCAAGTTCGATGACCGCTGGCGTGCAGCGCGGTCGGTGGGGGAGTGGAGCACCTCGGATCACCCCGCGCCCCTCCGACAGCGGATGCACAGAGCGAACCGAGCCATCCAGGCCCGTTCGATAGCCGATTGCGTTCCCGCGTTCCCTACAGGCCTCTCGAACACACAGAAGGCTCGCGGACGCAGCCACAGACAGCAAAGAGGGCGCCACCCACTCGGGGTGACGCCCTCTTGGAGGACCTACGGCGAAGGCCTAGTGACCGTTGCCGTTGGAGCCGTTCCCGTTGCTGTGCCCGTTCGAGCCGCTCCCGTTGCTGTGCCCGTTCGAGCCGTGACCGTTGCCGTTGGTGGCCAAGGTCTTGGTCTGGAGCTCGCGCAGCATGGTGAGCTGGTCGTGCTCGCCCTGGTGCAAGGCCTGCTCGTGTGCGCGGCTCTCCTCGATCGGGTCGGGAGTGAAGATGCTGCCGGAGCCGGGCTTGCCGGCCGAACCGAGCTTGTTCATCTTCTTCGGGACCGCGGCACCCTGGTACTCGAGGGGGATCGGGTGGCCGTGATCGTCCACCGGGCCGAGGGGCTGGTGGATCTCGACGAATGCGCCGGTGGGCAGACGCTTGATCACACCGGTCTCGATGCCGTGCTCGAGCACCTGACGGTCGCTGCGCTGGAGTCCGATGCAGAACCGGTAGGCGACGAAGTACGCGATCGGCGGAACGATGAGCATTCCGATACGACCTGCCCATGTCATCGCGTTCAACGAGATGTCGAACTTGTACGCGATGATGTCGTTCACACACGAGAGCGTGAGCACGACGTAGAACGCGATCGCCATGGCGCCGACGCCGGTGCGAACCGGAACGTCACGCGGGCGCTGCAGCAGGTTGTGGTGTGCGTCGTCCTTGGTGAAGCGCTTCTCGATCCACGGGTACGCGATCATGATCGCGAACACGAGACCCATGATGAGAGCGACGGCGAACACCGCGGGGATCATGTAGTTGCCGATGTAGAGCTCCCACGCCGGCCACAGTCGAGCGAGGCCGTCGGTCCACATCATGTAGAAGTCGGGCTGCGAACCTGCGGAGACCTGCGCCGGGTTGTACGGGCCGAGGGCCCAGACCGGGTTGATCTGCAGCACGCCGCCCATGACCGCGAGAACACCGAAGGTCATCGCGAAGAACGCGCCGGACTTGACCGCGAAGACCGGGAGAATACGAACGCCGACGACGTTCTTCTCGGTGCGGCCGGGGCCGGGGAACTGCGTGTGCTTCTGGTACCAGACCAGTGCGAGGTGAGCTGCGATGAGGGCGAGGATGATGCCCGGCAGCAGCAGCACGTGCGCGATGTAGAGGCGCGGGATGATGATCGTGCCGGGGAAGTCGCCGTCGAAGATCAGCCAGTGCATCCACGAACCGATGACCGGGATGCTGATCGTGATGCCGGAGAACGCCGCACGAAGACCGGTGCCGGAGAGCAGGTCGTCGGGGAGCGAGTAACCGAAGAAGCCCTCGAACATCGCCAGGATGAGGATGAGCGAGCCGATGACCCAGTTGGCCTCACGCGGGCGACGGAATGCTCCGGTGAAGAAGATGCGGAACATGTGCACGATGATCGAGCACGCGAACAGCAGTGCCGCCCAGTGGTGGATCTGACGGATGAACAGACCGCCACGCACCTCGAACGACAGGTTGAGCGTGGTCTCGTACGCCTTCGTCATCTCCACGCCGCGCAACGGCGCGTAGGCACCGTTGTAGGTGACCTCCGCCATCGAGGGGTCGTAGAACAGCGTCAGGTACACGCCCGAGATGAGCAGGATCACGAAGCTATACAGCGCGATCTCGCCGAGCAGGAAGGACCAGTGTGTGGGGAAGACCTTGTTGATCTGCCGCCGCATACCGGGGGACAGGTGATATCTCGAATCGACTCCTTCGGCCTGCTTGGCCGCGAGAGTCGCGATGGATGGACTCATGGGGTTCCCTCCTGCTAACCGGAAGTGTGAACACCTGCGGGCCGCTCCCAGAAAGCGGGGCCGAGGGGTTCGAGGAAGTCGCTGGTTGCCACGAGATATCCGTCCGTGTTTACAGATATCGGGAGCTGGGGGAGAGCGCGTGCGGCAGGGCCGAACACCGGCTTGGCGTATTCCAGAGCATTGAACTGCGACTGATGGCAGGGGCAGAGAATGCGGTTGGTCTGCTGCTCGTAGAGCGAGGTCGGGCAGCCGAGGTGCGTGCAGATCTTCGAGTAGGCGAAGTAGTCGCCGTAGTTGAAGCTCTCCTGACCCTTGCGCTTGATGACGCGATCGGCATCCTCGGTGCGCAGGCGGATCAACATGACCGCGTTACGAATGCCCTTGAGCGAATGCAGCAAGGCTTCCTCGTCGCCGCGGTCCGACTCGCGGAAGGGGAAAACGGTCTCCATAGCACCTGCGTCCATGTCCTCGGGACGCACCAGCACGATGTCGTCTGCACGACCGGTGTATCGCCGAAGGTAGATAGTTTCTCCAGGGTACTTCGGAGTCCAGTCCGATACCCAGAGAGAAGAATCATCTCCCTGCGCCCACGGATTCTTGATCAAGCCACCGAGCGGCATGATCGCCATGATTCCGAGGGCGCCGCCACCGAAGAACAGGCTGCGCTTGATGAGCTTGCGGCGCCCGAGGGTGGAGGTGTCGAAGGAGTCACCGAGTTCGGCGACCAGAGTCTTCTGATCCACGGTGCTCGAGCCGCCGTCGTGGCGGTCCTGGATGGACACCTCTTCGGGGATGAACTTCTTCGTGAACTGCACCGCCGCGACGCCGACACCGAGGATCGCCAGACCCATGGTGAGACCGATGAGCGGGGTGTAGAGGCTGTAGAGCCCGTAGTTCTCGTCGCCGATGCCGGCGTACTGCCACGGCCAGAACAGGTAGATCGCGACGAAGGCGATCGCGGAGATCCCGGCGAGGAGAACCCACGCGGCGACGTTGCGCTCGGCACGCTTCTCCGCCTTGGTACCCGGCACGGGCCAGCGGTTACGGCGGAATGCGACGTCGACACCGTCGAGGTTCGTTCCGAGCTTGACGAGCTCGTCACGGCTCATGCCGGCGAGTTCCTCGTCGGAGTACGTCCGCGTGGTGTCCATCATTCCGCGATCGGTGGGATCGACGGCTGTGGTGCCGTCGTCCGGACGGTTTTCGTCGCTCATGACCTGGCTCCGATCCAAATTGCTGCGCCGATGACTGCGCCGATGCCGACGATCCAGATGGCGAGAGCTTCGGTGCTGGGCCCGAAGCCGCCGAGGCCGTATCCGCCCTGCGGCGCCGTGTCCGACGACGACTTCACGTAGGCGATGATGTCTTCCTTCTCCTCGGGCGAGAGCTGCCTGTCGGAGAACTTCGGCATGTTCTGGGGGCCGGTCACCATGGCCTGGTAGATCTGCTGCTCGTTCGCGGGATCGAGGTTCGGGGCAAACTTGCCACCGGACAGTGCGCCGCCGCGGCCGGTGAAGTTGTGGCAGGACGCGCAGTTGAGGCGGAACAGCTCACTGCCTCGGGCGACGTCTCCGCCGACGAGCGACTCCTGCGCGATCTCGCCGTTCTCGTCACGGATGACCGTCGGGCCGCCGCCGTTGGCCTGAATGTAGGCACCGAGTGCGTCGACCTGAGCCTCGTTGTACTTCGGGGCCTTGCGCAGAGCCTGCGCCTCGTTCTTCGCCATGGGCATGCGGCCGGACGACACCTGGAAGTAGACCGCAGCCTCGCCGACGCCGATGAGGCTCGGGCCGCGGTCGGTCACGCCCTGCAGGTTCGCGCCATGGCACGTCACGCACGACGTGTCGTAGATCTGCTGACCCTCGCGCACGAGTGCGGCGGAGTCTTCCTGCGCAGTGGCGACCTGCGCATCGGGGGTGAGGGCTGCGGCCAGGAAACCTGCACCGACCAGACCCATCAAGAGAACGAGAGCACCGCTGACGCGACGCTTGGCCTTGCGCTTGCGCCTCACCTGAGTCGCGGCGGCAGCGTCGGCGCCACCGGCCACGCTGTCGTCGCCGGGTGATGCGGGGGAAGTTGAGCTCATCTGTATCCCTTGTCGTGTCGGGACGGCTGGTCCTGTCGTTCTGTGGCGCCGGATCGAGCTGTTTCCGGTCTGTGAAGAATTCGACGCCACGGGGTGATGCGGGTGAAGCGGTGGAGCTGAGCTAGCGGATGAAGTAGATCGTCGCGAACAGGGCGATCCAGACGATGTCGACGAAGTGCCAGTAGTAGGACACCACGATTGCTGCCGTTGCCTGTGCCGGCGTGAACTTGCTGACCAGGGTGCGGGTGATGAGGAAGACGAAGGCGATCAAGCCGCCGATGACGTGCAGGCCGTGGAAGCCGGTCGTGATGTAGAAGACCGAGCCGTACACGCTGCTCGAGAGCGTCGTGCCCTCGTGCACCAGGTGGTAGTACTCGTAACCCTGGCCGGCGACGAAGAACGCGCCCATGATCAGGGTGAGGACGTACCAGCGGCGCAGGCCGAAGACGTCGCCGCGCTCCGCGGCGAACACGCCGAGCTGGCAGGTGAACGACGACGCGATCAGCACTGCCGTCACGGGCACCGCGAGCGCGAGGTTCAACTCCGTCGGCTCCGGCGGCCAGTTTCCTGCTGCCTGGGCCCTCGCGACGAAATACATCGCGAACAGGCCGGCAAAGAACATCAGCTCACTGGACAGCCACACGATGGTGCCCACGCTGACCATGTTGGGTCGGTTCAGCGAGTGCACGCGCTGGGTGATGGCGGATCCCGAAGTCCCTACTGCGCTCGTCACAGAGAGAAGTATGACCCGTCGTAGTACGGATGGCATACCCGGGTCCGGCTGTGGCGCGTCGGGCCTCGACAGGAGCCCTGCTCGGCGTCTCGGCCGGTCTGACGACCAGCGCTGGAGGAGGCTTCTGGCAGGCTGAACGTCATGGCTGTCGCACGCAAGGAACGTTGGTGGCGTCGGCTGTTCGGGAAGGGTTCGGCAGCGGACCTGGACCCGGCCAGGACCGACCTCGTGGTGGTCGCGTCGTGCTTCGACGACGCCGAGGCGGCCAGTACGACTCTCGATCGTGCCGAGGCGACGGATCCGAAGTGGGCGAGAGACGAGCAGGTCGTTCTGCGCCACCATCTGGTACTCCCCGCCGACACGATCGACGACGCCGTGGCCGTGGCCGCGCAGGACGGGTACAGCGAGCCGGAGTCGGGTCCGCCTCGCGCGGAATCGACGCCGCCCGACGTCGAGAACGGACGGAGCCTGGTGTTGCAGCGCGTGCAGGTGCTCGACGCACTGCACTGTTCTCAGGAACGGTCACGGATGGCGGGTCTGGCTCAGCGGCGCGGCGGCGTGGTGGCCGGGTGGGACGCCTTGCAACCGGCGGCGACTGCCGACCGGTAGTCGCGATGGGCGCCCACTAGGCTCGCATCCCATGACTGCTCCTCGCGCATGGCCGTACGTGCTCGGCGAACTCACAGCCGGTCACGATCTGTCACCGGACGACACCGCCTGGGCGATGGACGAGATCATGAGCGACAACGCGACGTCCGCGCAGATCGCGGCGTTCGGCGTCGCGCTGAAGATGAAGGGCTTGACCTCGGGGGAGTTGACCGGACTCGCCGACTCGATGCTCGCTCACTCCGTCGCCGTACCGATCGACGCGGATGTGGTGGACATCGTGGGAACGGGAGGCGATCGGTCGCACACGGTCAACATTTCCACCATGTCGTCGATCGTCGTCGCGGCCAGCGGTATTCGCGTCGTCAAGCACGGCAACCGCGCCGCCTCGTCGAAGAGCGGCGGGGCCGACCTGCTCGAAAAGCTCGGCGTCCGAATCGATCTCGGGCCTGCGCAGGTCGCGGCGAGCGTCGCGGCCTTGGGAATCGGGTTCTGCTTTGCGCCGGTGTTTCATCCGGCACTTCGTTTCGCCGGGGCGCCGCGCAAGGAGATCGGCATTCCGACCGTGTTCAACGTGCTCGGACCGCTCACCAATCCCGCCCGTCCACGCGCCGGTCTGGTCGGGTGCGCCTTTCCCGAACTCATCGAGGTCATCGCGGGAGTGTTTGCCGCACGGGGCAATTCGGTGTTGGTGGTGCGCGGCGACGACGGTCTGGACGAGATCACGACGTCGAGTACGTCGCACGTCTACGTCGTCGAGAACGGATCGGTGACCTTGACGAGGCTCGATCCTCGTGAACTCGGGATCGCGCGCGTGGCTCTCGACGCGCTGCGCGGCGGAGACGCCGAAACCAATGCCGCCATCGCCCGGCGCACCTTCGCGGGCGAGCAGGGAGCGGTACGCGACTCCGTACTACTGAATGCGGGTGCCGCCATCGCCGCGTTCCGCGGTGTGAACGGCGATCTGACGGCAGCCCTGGCGGACGGCATCGCCACGGCCGCCGCGACGATCGACTCGGGTGCGGCCGAGCGGCTGCTGCACGACTGGGCCGCCCTGACGCACACGCTCTAGCGGCTCACTCGCCTAGGGAGAATCCTGCGTCCACGTCGGCGCTCGCGTAGGACTTGAACGCGATGTGGGTATCGGTGCGCACGACACCGTCGACACGATTCACGTGTTCGGTGACCACCTCGGCGATCTGTGCGTGGTCGCGGACCTTGACGATGGCAATCAGGTCGACGTCGCCCGCGCACGAGTAGACCTCGGAGACGCCGGCCACATCCGCCACGGCGCGCGCGGTTTCCGGAATGCGATGCACCTCGGCGTGGATGAGAACGATGGCGGTGATCATTCCCTCACTCTAGTTGCCACGCTCGCGGCGGGAGATGTCTCGGACGGCGACACACCACTGCGCGTATCGGCCGACGCCGCCGGCGGGCTCGCAGTACCCCTCGGTGGCGCTCACGACGCGCACACCGTCTGTGTCGAGCCACCGTGCCATCAGCGCAATCTCCTCGGGTGATCCGCCGCGCAGTGGGGTGTCGTCCGGCGTCACGGTTTCCGCGGCCGCTACGAGCGCAGCGACGACGGGCATCGGGGGCACACCACGTCGGGCCACGCCGGCCGAGGCCAGGCGGCCGAATCGGACGACCACGAATTCCCACCCCCCGGTCTGGGCGGGCCGGGCAGCGACGATCTGTTCGAGCCGCGCGAGGGAGCTCAGCCGCTGCATTCGGCGCAGTGCCGTGACGAGCGCTTCGGTTCGATCGCGCAGGCGAGCGGCGGTCTCGAACAGTTCGGCTGCGGCGAGATCGTCGATTCGCCGGAGCAGGACGTCGACGACGGACGAGTCGACTCCCGCGGCGAGGTCTCGGAACGTCTGCGCGACCGGGGCGTAGGCCTCCGCGTCCTGTGGGCCGTCTCCCGCCGCGGCGCACCCTCCCACCGATTCCACCGCACACCCGTGCTGCCTGGAAGCCGGGATGCGACGCGTGCAGGTTCGGATGCGGCAGGTTTCGGCCACGAGCGCAGCCACCTCGACCGCCGCCGTACGGCCGGAGAACGGTCCGAGGCACTGTGCGGTCGGCGTGCGCACCACCGACAACCGCGGGAAGGCCTCGGCGGTGAGCGCGATCCACCACCCGCGCTTGGGAAATTTGGACCGACGGTTGTACGGCGGGGCGTGCGCGACGAGGAGTCGCAGTTCTCGAACGCCTGCCTCGATGGCGTGCGCGCACTCCACGTGGTCGACGCGGGTGGCGAGGGCAACCATCTCCTTCATGCGTCCACGCGTCTCGGACCCGGTGAAGTAGTTGCGTACCCGCCGGTGCAGGTTGGACGAGGTGCCGACGTAGAGAACCTCGTCGGAGGGCCCGCGGAACAGGTACACCCCGGGCGCGTGCGGCAGTCCGTGCGCGAGGTGCCGTTTCGCTCGGTGGGCGGCGGGTACGGCGGGGAGGTAGTCCACCAGCTCCGGATAGCTGTGCACCCCTTGGTTTCCCACCCGTTCGATCAGGTTGTGCAGCACCTCGACGGTGGCCCGTGCGTCGTCGAGGGCGCGGTGAATGGGACGGGTCTGCACGCCGAAGAGCAGCGCGAGCGAGGAGAGCTTGACCGACGGTGCCTCGTCTCGGGTCAGCACGCGTCTGGCGAGCTTGACCGTGCACAGCACCTGGAACGGCGGCCACGCCACGTCCATTCTGGCGGCAGCCGTCTTGAGAAAGCCGACGTCGAACCGCGCGTTGTGCGCGACGAGGATCGATCCGCGCGCGAACTCGATGAAGCTCGGCAGAACCCGTTCGATACGCGGCGCACCCACCAGCATGGCCGTGGAGATTCCGGTGAGTTCGACGATGTACGGAGGAACGCTGCGGCCGGGGTCGACGAGGGTGGCCATCTCGCCGATGACCTCACCGCCGCGGATCTTCACTGCGCCGATCTCGGTGATCGCGTCCTCGTCCGGGCGACCTCCGGTGGTCTCGAGGTCGACCACCACGAACGTGGTGTCGCGCAACGACTGATCGAGCTCGTCGAACGCGAGCTGTTGTCCGGAGGACGCGGGTCGAGCGATCACGAGACGTGACGGTAGGTGGGGGCACCGACAACGTGTCCGCTCGACCGAACGTGTCGGAGGTGCCCGTTACGTTGCGGTCGTTCGGGTACGGATCCGGACGAATTCCCGAGTGAGACGAGGATCACATGATCGTGGATTGTGGCGAATGTCTGGTGCGCGGTGACGCGTGCCGGGACTGCGTTGTGACGGTGCTTCTGGGGGAGCCCGGCATGCCCGAGCGAGGGCTGGATTCGGTCGGTCACGACGACCTCCGAATCAACCTCGAGCAGGAGGAACGAGACGCCATGGCCGTGCTTGCGGACAGTGGTCTGGTACCCCGTCTCAGGTTGGTCACGTCGGCGCTTCCGACGCCTCCGGCTCAGCCCGGCCAACCACGTTCGGACGGGGGTGCGCACGCCGCGGGGTGACCGAATCGTGACCGTTCCGCGACACGTTGTCAGACAGGACTCGACAGGAGGGATGCCATTTCGTAATCTTTCCGAGACATTGCGAAGTCATGCTGCTCCATCCGGGATCGCATCGCAGCGTCACCGCCTAATCGGCCACCACCATTCGGGTGGTCGTACCGGGAACCCACCGTTCTACTTGGGGTGAATCCCGCCGAGCCGCAACCCGGCATCGGTGGGTAGGGCTGATCTTCCCAGCCCGAACCCGTCAGCTAACTCGGTCGGCGGACGAATGGAAGAAATGGAGTACTTCTCTCTCGTGGCGAAACACCGCAAACCGTCGAGCATGTCGCGGCCGGTCCGCAGCGTCCTCGTAGCCGGAGCCCTCACCACCGGCGCAATCGCGATCCCCGCGGCCCCCGCGTTCGCAGCCCCGGTCACCATCCCCGGTGTCGGCACCTTCGACGTTCCCGACCAGATCCTGCAGGCACTCCCGCCGCTGCCGCAGATTCCGGCCGCACCTCAGCTTCCCGCCGTTCCCGCTCCGGCCACGTCGGCCGCGCAGCAGGCGGTCGACGCAGCCGAGAGCAAGATCGGCGCACCCTACGTCTACGGCGCAGCCGGCCCCAACGCGTTCGACTGCTCGGGCCTCGTCCAGTGGGCGTACAAGCAGGCCGGACTGCAGATCCCCCGTACCAGCTACGAGCAGGCGTCGGCCGGTGTTCCCGTCTCCACGGCGAACCTGCAGCCGGGCGACGTGGTGTCGTTCTACGGCGGCTCGCACTCCGGTATCTACATCGGCAACGGCAACGTCGTGCACGCGTCCACGTCCGGTGTTCCGGTCAAGATCGCTCCGCTCGCTTCGATGCCGGTCGACGGGGCAACTCGTTTCGCCTGATCGCTCGACCGACCCAGAGTTCGATGGATGGAGTCAAACCAATCTTTTGGTTTGGCTCCATTCCTCGTAACGGGGAACTACTCGGTAGTACTCTGATGAACCACCAGCCACGCTCGTCCGAACAGGAGTTCCATCCACCGTGTCGTTCTCGGATCGCCAGCGCTCAGTGCGCCGTCTGATGGTGACGGCCGTGGTCGCCGTCGGACTCCTCGTGGGTCCTGCCACCGTCGCCGGCGCGGATCCGGCGCCCGGAGACCCCTCGACTCGGCTGTCGGAGCTCTCTCGGCAGTCCGAAGAGACCACCGAGGCAATGCACAACGCGCAGATCGACCTCGACGCCAAGACGGCCGACCGAGATCGCGCGAATGCGGTGCTCGCGGAGAACCAAGCCGCCCTCGACGCCGCACAGGTGCAGATCGCTGCCGTCCAGCCCACGATCGACAAGATCGCGCAGGCCAACTACCAGGGCGCCCGCACCAATCGCCTGTTCGCATTGATGGTCAGCGACTCACCTCAGCAGATGCTCGATCAGATGTCGGCGCTGGACGTCATCTCCGCCGAAACGCGGGACAAGGTCGACACGTTCATGTCGGCGACCGCGGCGGCGCAGACCGCGAAGGACGCGTCGCAGCAGTCGGCAGACGCGGCGCGTGTGGCCGCCGAGCAGGCGCGAGCGGTCAGCGACGACCTGCAGAACAAGCAGAGTCAACTACAGACCCAGATCGCCGATGTCATGGCTGCGTTCGGTGCACTCAGCGGTGAGGACAAGGCGGCGCTCGCCGGAACCCCGTACCCGCCGGGGTTCGACCCCGCGACGATTCTGGCCACACTCACTCCGGGGTCGCGAATGGGGGCGCTGCAGGCCGCGTTCACCCAGATCGGCAAGCCGTACGTGTGGGGCGCAACGGGGCCCGACGGGTACGACTGCTCCGGGCTCATGGTGTGGTCGTACAAGCAGGTCGGCGTCACCTTGCCCCGATCGAGTCAGGCCCAGGCCGCGGGCGGAACGCCGGTGGACCGGCAGGATCTTCAGCCGGGTGACCTGGTGATCTTCTATCCCGGCGCAACACACGTGGGCATGTACGTCGGTAACGGAAACGTCATTCACGCGTCCACCTTCGGCGTTCCGGTGAAGGTCGAATCAATGGCACGCTGGCCGTTCTACGGAGCGCGACGCTACTGAGCCGGTGGCGTTCGGTCCTGCTGGTCGTCGTCGGAGCGACACTTCTGGCTGCGTGCGGATCCGGGCCTGCCACCACTGCTTCGTCAGACACTGCTTCGTCCGACACTGCGCCTTCTGCTTCGTCCGCGCCGTCGTACGACCAGCAGCGCACCGACGGCCTGAACCGGTTGCTCGCAGCATGGGGGACGGCCGTCCGGTCCGATGACGTCGACACGCTGCGTTCCCTCTTCGATCCGTCTGCCGACCCGGCGTTCGTCGACGCCGAAATTCGGCGGGCACAGAACCTGACCGGGGTTCCGCTCGCCGATTTCGGCTACGAAGTCGATCCGAACACGCCCGAAACACCTGTGCCTCCGGCGACGGCCGACGCCATCACGGGGGCCGTCGACGTGTGGGCGCCCCCGGTTGTGCTGCGGTACGAATACGCGGGCGCCGACATCGGCCCGACCCGCCAGCCTGTCTCGCTTCTCGTCGCTCGTCGCGGCGACGACTGGAAACTGGTGTCCGATTCGACCCTCGGCGACAGCACGCGCAGTACGTGGCGCGGACCGTGGGACTTCGGACCCGTCGTCGTTCGCTCGGTCGACACGGGCGGCACCACCTCCGTGGTGTTGGGTCACGAGGACCGCCGCGCCACGATCGACGCTCTGGCCGACGACACCGCAGCCGCCGTGTCGGCCGTGACCGATTTCTGGGGGGTGGGGTGGTCGCGCCGGGCGGTCGTCGTGGTCACCAGCTCGGACGCGGAGTTCGCGGCGACGACGGGCACCGCGGCGAGCAACACGGACACGGCGGCCACCACGGTCTCCGATCCCGTCACGTCCGGTTTTGCGACGGGTCAGCGCATCGTCTTCAGTCCGTCGTCGCAGGATCGACTCACCGATTTCACGCGCGGCACGGTGCTGCGACACGAGCTCACGCACGTTGCCGCGCGGGTGGCGACGGTGGACACCGCGCCGCTGTGGATGCTCGAAGGGTTCGCCGACTACTCCGGATACCGGGGGACGGGTCGCTCGTTCGCACAGTTGGCGCCGACGCTCACCGCGATCGTTCGCGCGGCCGGACCGCCGCGGGTACTGCCGATCGACTCGGATTTCGGGGCGGGCGGCGCGCGAGGGGCGACGGCGTACGAATCGGCGTGGTCGGTGAACGCGTACGTTGCGGACCGGTTCGGTGAGCCGATGTTGCGCACTCTGTACCGGGCGGTGGCGTCGGCGCCGTCCAACCCGACCGTTCTCGACGGGAATCTGCGGCGGACGCTGGGCGTCGGCACGGACGATTTCCTGAACGGCTGGGGCGCGTGGGTGAACGAGCGCGCCAACTCGTAGCGGTTACGGTGGTGCGATGCGCCGAACGCTGCTGGTGACGAACGACTTCCCGCCGAGGCAGGGCGGCATCCAGTCGTATCTGCACACGTTCGCGTCCTTGCTCCCGGCGGACGATTTGGTGGTCTACGCGCCGCGGTGGCGCGGCGATTCGCACGTAGAATTCGATGCTGCGCAACCGTTCTCGGTGTCGCGTCACCCCACCACCCTGATGCTGCCGACGCCGTTCGTCGCGCGCCGCGCGGCGGATCTGGTGCGCGCTCACGACATCGAGACCGTGTGGTTCGGCGCGGCGGCGCCGCTCGCCCTGCTTGCGCCGGCGATGCGTCGTGCCGGTGCGAGCCGGATCGTCGCCTCGACCCACGGCCACGAGGTGGGGTGGTCGATGTTGCCCGTCGCCCGGCAAGCGTTGCGCCGCATCGGCACTCACACCGACGTCGTGACCTACGTCAGCAAGTACACCCGCGGACGGTTCGCGTCCGCCTTCGGTCCGGACGCGGCGCTCGAACACGTTCCGCCCGGAGTGGACAGCACCGTCTTCAGGCCCGATCCCGATGCGCGCGAGGAGCTCCGGTCCCGGTACGGACTGGGGGACCGGCCGACCGTGCTGTGTCTGTCACGCCTCGTGCCGCGCAAGGGCCAGGACTTTCTGATTCGGTCGCTGCCGGGGATTCGCGAGAAGATCGACGGTGCGATTCTCGTGATCGTCGGCGGCGGTCCCTACGCGGACACGCTACGACGTCTGGCCCGCACGTGCGGTGTCGCCGATCACGTGATCTTCACCGGCTCGGTGCCGAGCGCGGAACTGGCGGCCCACCATACGATCGCCGACGTGTTCGCCATGCCGAGCCGAACACGCGGGGCGGGACTGGACGTCGAGGGACTCGGCATCGTCTATCTGGAAGCGTCGGCGTGCGGCGTTCCGGTGATCGCCGGGTTGTCCGGTGGCGCACCCGAGACGGTGCAGGTGGGAACCACGGGCCTCACCGTCGAGGGGACGTCGGTTACGCAGATCACCGACGCCGTCGTGAGAGTGCTCGGCGATCGCGACGCGGCCGCCAGGATGGGCGCGGCGGGTCGCCGGTTCGTCGAAACCGAGTGGCGCTGGGACACTCTCGCGCAGAGGCTGCAGCGCCACCTCGGCTGACGCTATTTGGCGTAGATCGCCTCGATGTCGTCGCCGTACGTCTGTGCGACCACGTTCCTCTTGAGCTTCATGGTGGGGGTGAGCTCGCCGGTCTCCTCCGTGAAGTCGACGGGAAGAATCCGATACTTCTTGATTGACTCGGCGTGCGAGACGGACTTGTTCGCGTCGGCGACGGCGGAGTCGATTTCGGCGATCAGGTCGGGATCTTTCGTCAGGTCGGCCACCGTCGCGGCCTCGTCCTTGCCGTTGCGCTTCTTCCAGCCGGGGAATGCGTCGGTGTCGATGGTGATCAGGGCGCCGATGAAGGGTTTCTGATCACCGACCACCATGGCCTGGCTGATCAGAGGGCTGGCGCGGAGTTGATCCTCGAGCGCAGCAGGCGCGACGTTCTTGCCGCCCGCGGTCACGATCAGTTCCTTCTTGCGCCCGGTGATCGAGATGAACCCGTCGTCGTCGACCGCCCCGAGGTCGCCGGTGTGGAACCACCCGTCGGTCAGCGATTCGGCGGTGGCCTCGTCGTTGTGCCAGTAGCCCTCGAACACCACTCCGCCCGAGAGCAGGATCTCACCGTCGTCGGCGATGCGAACGGCGTTGCCGGGCAACGGCTTCCCGACGGTGCCGATGCGCTGCTCGGTTCGCGTGTTGACCGCGGCCGCCGCGGTGGTCTCGGTGAGTCCGTAGCCCTCGTAGATGGTGACGCCGATTCCTCGGTAGAAGTGCGCCAGTCGGTCGCCGAGGGGCGCGCCGCCGGAAATCGCCACCTCGCACCGGCCGCCGAGCGCGGCGCGGAGCTTGGAGTAGACCAACCTGTCGAACACGGCGTGCTTGGCCTTGAGCACCAGCGACGGTCCACCGGCGTCGTGGGCTTCGCTCCACGCGACCGCGGTGTCGGCGGCGTTGTCGAAGATCTTTCCCTTGCCGTCGGAGTGCGCGTTCTGGCGGGCGGTGTTGTAGACCTTCTCGAAGACTCGCGGGACGGAGAGGATGAAGTCGGGGCCGAACGAGCCGAAGCTCTGCACGAGGTTCGGGATGTCGCCCGTGTGGGCGACGGTCGCACCGGCGTCGAACGACGCGATGCTCACCGCGCGCGCCAGAACGTGAGCCATCGGCAGGAACATCAACGTCCGCCGGCCTTCGGTGAGAACCTCACCGAAGCTGGTGGCCCGAATTCCCCGCGACTCCGCGATCAGGTTCGAGTGGGTCAGCCGGCAGCCCTTCGGGCGGCCGGTGGTGCCCGAGGTGTAGACGAAGGTCGCCGGGTCCGATGCCTTCAGCGCTGCGACCCGCGATGCGATCTCGGAGTCGGAGACGTCGGCGCCCAGTTCGGTCAACACGTCGACGGCCCCGACCTTCTCGGTCGAGGTGTCGATCTGGAAGACGTGCTGCACGCCCGGCAGGTCGGGAAGGATCTCGGCGAGCATGTTCGAGTGCGCGACCGACTCGACGACGACGCCCACCGCACCGGAATCCTCGAGAATCCACTGCACCTGCCCCGCCGACGACGTTTCGTAGATCGGCACGGTGACTGCTCCCGCCGACCAGATCGCGTAGTCCATCAGCGCCCACTCGTATCGAGTGGCGGACATCAGTGCAATGCGGTCGCCCTGCACCACCCCGGAGGCCACGAGGCCCTTCGCGACCGCCCGCACCTGTGCGGCGAAGTCGGCGGCACGCACGTCGTCCCACCCCGAATCGGACTTGCGGCGGAACACGACCGCATCGGGCCGCGAGGATTCGTGGGCGTAGACGGCGTCCACGACCGATTCGTCGTCACCGATCTCGAACTGGGCGGGAACGCTGAATTCGCGCACGGGAATCCTCCGAACATGCTGTTAGCAGAGCAAATGGAACGGTTGACACAGTAACCCTGCCCGAATTCGCATTTCAGGCAGTGTGTGAAGCTTGCCTCATGAGCAGCGTTCAGGTCGCCGACCAGACCTTCGTCGCAGCCCCGGGGGACGTGGTCGCACTGGTTCTCGGCGAGCGGCGCCGATGGCGTCGTTGGTTCCCGGGTCTCGACGTCGGTGTGCGAGAAGACCGCGGCGGCAAGGGTATTCGGTGGGTGGTGAGCGGCGAACTGGTCGGCACCATGGAGGTGTGGCTCGAGCCGTCGCTGGACGGGGTGATCGTCCACTACTTCCTGCACGCGGAGCCGGCCGGTAATGCGGATCCGGCGGAGATCACCCGCGTGCGCCGCATTGCGGGCAAGAAGATGGCCTTCGACGTCAAGGCCGAAGCCGAGCGCGGGCGCGCGCCGGGGGAGCCACCGTTGTACGCCGCCACCTGATCATGTGGAATAGACGTGCACGAAACGACGGAAGGATCCCACACCCGCCATGGCAGAGCAGACCAAAAGGTCGATAGTCGTCGATGCGTCGTCCGACAAGGTGATGGACGTGATCGCCGATTTCCCTGCGTATCCGGACTGGGTGTCGGCTGCGAAGTCCGTCGAGGTGCTCGAGAGCGCTCCCTCGGGACGCGCCGAGCGCGTGCGGTTCGTTCTCGACGCGGGCATGGTCAAGGACACGTACGAGCTCGAGTACGACTGGTCCGACGACGGCAAATCGGTTGCGTGGCACCTCGTTTCGGGTGAGATGCAGAAGTCGCAGGTCGGTTCCTACACGCTCGTCGACAACGCGGACGGCACCACCGACGTCTCGTACGAGCTGACCGTCGACCTCGCCATTCCGATGATCGGGTTGTTCAAGCGCAAGGCGGAGAAGGTCATCACCGACACCGCTCTCAAGGAACTCAAGAAGCGGGTCGAGGGCTGACGTCCGCCGCGGTCGCACGCTCGCGCGTGCAGCTGTTCGTGGGCAAGGGCGGTACCGGGAAGACGACGATGGCCGCGGCCACGGCCGTAGCGGCCGCGCGCGACGGTCGACGCGTCCTGCTCGCGTCGCTCGACCGGGCGCATTCGCTCACCCACGTGCTGGACGTCGCGCCCTCCCCACTCGGTGAACCCGTGGCGGTGCGAAGTATCGGGGAGAACCTCGACATCGTCGAGATCGATTCGCTCGGTGTTCTCGAATCGCGCTACCGCTCGCTCGCCGCCCTGGCGAGCGCAGCCGGTGCGCACCGGCACGACTCCGGACTCGCGATGCTCGATCCCGAGGAGTTGACGGCCGTCCCCGGAGCCGAAGATCTCGCCGGCCTGGACACGATTCGCGACCTCGCCGACAGCGGCCGGTGGGACGAGATCGTGGTCGACTGCCCGCCGACCGCCGACTGGCTGGCGATGGCCACCGTCCCGTCGCTCGTCGGCGACTACCTCGAACGCATCTGGCCGCGGCACAGCCGAGTCACCGTGGGCGTCAGCGGCGATCCGCGTCTGGCGATGGTCGTCTCGTTGCTCGAGCGCATGGATTCCGGGGCGTCCGAGGTCGCCGACATGCTCACCGACGCCCGAACGACCGCCACCGTGGTGACCACGGCGAGCGCGGTGGTGCTGGCCGAGACCAGGGAACTGCTCGCCGCGAACGCCGTTCTCGGAATCACCACGTCGTGCGTGGTGGTCAACATGCTCGTGCCCCGCCTCGGCTCGGCGCCCACCACCGTTCTCGGGACGCACCCGTCCGTCTTCTGGTTCGAGGCGATGCGGTCCGATCAGGAGCAGCAGCTCGATCGATTCGCCCGGGAGCTTGTCGGTGTCCGCGTCGTCAGGGTCCGGTCGGCTTTTCACGAGCCGGTAGGGTTGGCGGCTCTGGACGCGATTGCCGACGACCTGGTCGACGAGAGCAACGCGACGGGCACCGATCCGTTCCCCGCTGTCGAGCCGAAGGTTCGGCACGAGTCGGGAGCGGGTGTCGATTCCGTGTACGTGATGGCGGTGGAACTGCCACTGGTCGATCCCGACACGGTGAGTGTGGGGCGGGTGGAGGACGACGTGATCGTGAGTGCCGGGCGCGTACGCCGACGCTTTCGTCTCGCGTCCGTGCTGCGCCGCTGCGACGTCGTCGGCGCCGAGTTCGACGACACCACGCTGACCGTTCGCTTCGTCCCCGATCCATCGGTCTGGCCGACGTGACGTCGGGAGAACGTGACCTCGCGGCCGACTTCCGGGTACTCGTCGAGACCGTCCTGGACCGGGTCGAACCGATGATCCGACGGCTCGAGCAGGGCACCGAGGGCGGCGCCGCATGGCAGGGTTGCAGTTGGTGCCCGCTGTGCGCGGCGGCCGCGTTCCTGAAAGGTGAACGGCACGATCTCCTGACTCTGGCCGGCGGCGAGTTGGAGCAAATTCTCGAGCTGGTGCGCGACGTTCTCGGCGAGCACATGGCACGTGCCGGTTCCCCCGATACTGCTGCGCACGAACACGATTCGAGTTCCGACAAGACAGCGGAGTCGAGCCGTCCGGTGGATGCGCCGACCAGTTCGGGCGAGTCAAGGCGAAAGCGCACCTACGAGCCGATTACGGTAACGGTCAAACAATGACATCTCGGCCTGCCACGAGCGGGCCGCGAGCCGGGATCAGCGGGCGGGCCGAGGGCCGGTCGGAGCAGAGGGACACGCAGGGATGAGTTCGTATTCTCGGGTTCGACGGCCTCTGACCATCGGGATCGATGTCGGCGGCACCAGCATCCGGGCCGCGGTGGTCGACGTCGACGGTCAGGTCGTCGATTCGACGCAGGCGCCGACTCCCCAGAGCTCGCGGGCACTGGAGAACGGAATCGACCGTGCGGTGCGCGAGTTGGCGAGCCGGCACGACATCGCGGCCGTGGGTCTCGCGGTGGCGGGGTTCATCAACTCCGACCGCACCGTCGTGCGATTCGCTCCGCACCTTCCGTGGGTGAATCGCCCGGTGGCGCGGGAGATGACCGAACGGCTGGGCGTGCCGGTGATCCTCGAGCACGACGCGAACGCTGCTGCGTGGGCCGAGCATCGGTTCGGGGCGGCGGCCGGAGCCGGCAACGTCGTCATGATCGCCATCGGCACCGGCATCGGTGCGGCACTGCTGATCGACGGAAAGATCTATCGCGGCAGCTACGGCATCGCGCCCGAGCTCGGGCACCTGCAGGTCGTCGCCGACGGACGCCAGTGTGGTTGCGGCAAGCGTGGGTGCTGGGAGCGCTATTGCAGCGGCACGGCGTTGGTGGACACCGCCGTCGAGTTGCTCGCCGCCAACCCCCGCGGGTCGACGGTCCTCGCACGCGAGGCGTTCCTCGATCCCGGATCGCTCACGGGTCGCCGTATCGCGGGTGCGGCGCAGGACGGTGACGTCGTCGCTCTCGACACCATCGCCGAATTCGCACGGTGGCTCGGAATCGGACTGGCCATGGTGTCCGACGTGTACGACCCCGACCGGATGGTGATCGCGGGCGGAGTCGCGAGTTCGTCCGCGCTGTTCCTCGACGCGGCGCGCGAGCACTACGCGACACAGATCACCGGGGCGGGACATCGGCCCCTCGCCCGGATCAGAGCGACGCAACTCGGCGAGGCCGCAGGCATGATCGGGGCGGCGGAACTGGCGCGCGTCGAGGTCGGTGCCGCCCACGCCTGAGAAGAGTGTGAGATGTGTCCAACAGTCTTCGCGGAGTGTGGCTGCTGTCATAAACCGTGAGTAGAGTTCGCAGTTGTCGTGGGGCACTGATCTCAGCGCAGGAAGAGGGACGCAGGCATGTGGTACTGGATCTTCAAGTACGTTCTTCTCGGCCCGATATTGCACCTTCTCGGTCGCCCGAAGGTCATCGGTCTGGAGAACATCCCCGACGACGGAAGCGCAATTCTGGCGAGCAATCACCAGGCGGTTCTCGACTCGTTCTTCCTGCCGCTGGTGGTCTCGCGCCGCATCACGTTCCTCGCCAAGAGCGAGTACTTCACCGGCACCGGTCTGAAGGGCTTCCTGCAGCGGTGGTTCTTCACCGCCGCGGGCCAGGTCCCGATCGACCGCACCGGAGCCGACGCCGCGCAGGACGCGCTCAACTCCGGCATGCGGGTTCTCGCCAAGGGCAAGCTTCTCGGCATCTACCCGGAGGGCACGCGCTCACCCGACGGCCGCCTGTACAAGGGCAAGACGGGCCTGGCTCGCCTGGCCCTCGAGTCGGGCGCGAAGGTGGTCCCGGTCGCCATGATCGGCACCGAGAAGGTCAACCCGATCGGATCCCGCATCTGGAAGCCGGCCAAGGTCACGATCAAAATCGGTGAGCCGCTGGACTTCTCGCGGTACGAGGGCATGACGGGCAACCGGTTCGTCGAGCGCGCCGTGGCCGACGAGGTGATGTACGACCTGATGAAGCTCAGCGGTCAGGAGTACGTCGACGTCTACGCCGCGAGCCTGAAGGAGAAGGCGGTCACGCCGGCGACTGCGCAGGTGGCCTCGTCTCGATTTCCGGACTCGAAGGCCTCCTGACGCGACCGTCGGGCAGTAGCGCGACGGCGACGATGCACGCCAGGCCCCACCACACGTAGGACGAAGCGATCAGCTGGTCCGACACGGGCCATCCCAGGCCGTTCCAGCGTCCCTGTCCCAGACGCCAGTGTGCGGGGTAGTGCATCAGCAGAACCCCCACGACGACGAGAACTCCGAAGACGATGCTGCGGCAGGTGAGCGCAACGTAGGCCAACGCCGCCATCAGCGGGACGGCCCACACCCAGTGGTGCGACCAGGACACCGGTGACACCAGCAGCCCGAGCACGGCATTCACGCACAGCGCCAACACCGGTTGACCGGCCTGCAGAGCGCGGTGGATGGCGACCACCGAAATTGCCAGCACCACGGCGCTGATCGCGATCCACAACATCGTTCGCAGGGATTCGCTAGTTCCGAGTCGGGCCAGCAATCCGGTGATGCTCTGATTCGAGATGTAGGGCGGATTGCCGATGCGGGAGGAATCGATCAACACCTCGGTCCAGTACCGGACCGAGTTCGAGAACGTGATCGCGAACCCGATGCCCGTGAACACCAGGAAGCTGACGCACGTGACGATCGCCGAGCGGTAGTCGCGTTTGACCAGGAAGTACAGAACGAACACGGCGGGCGTCAGCTTGATCGCCGTGACGGCGCCGATGAGAGTGCCGCGCGGCCACGGCGTCTTCTTCAGAAGTACGTCCACCGTGACGAGGCACATCAGCACGATGTTGATCTGGCCGTAGTCGAACGTCGACCACACCGGCTCGAGGGCGAACGCACCGGCGCAGATCGCCGCGGTGAACCACAGCGTCGTCGACAGGCGCAGCCGGACCAGCGCGCGGAGAACGACGAACACGGTGACTGCCATCGTGACCATGGACATCAGCGACATGATCGTGCCCGCGGCGTTCAGGGGGATCAACGCCATCGGGGTGAAGGAAATGGCGGCGAGTGGGGGATAGGTGAAGGGCAGCGGGATGTCGTAGAACGTGCGCGGCAGAACCCCGTAGAGGTCGATACCGTCGAGCAATGCGCCGCCGCCGATGCGGTAGACGTCGAGGTCGATTCGGTAGGGGAATCCGAAGTCGCGCAACGGCGGGAAGCCGGCGAGGTTGTAGAGAACTCCGACCACCACCGCGATCGAGACGGCGACCTTGGCGAGGAGTCGTACCGGGCCGGGCACCCTCACGGTCGGGCCGCCGTAGGCCGCCGGTTCCTGTGTCGTCATGGGTGCAGTACTCATCCGTTCGAGTTGGTCGGGTGTGACTACGCTGGCCGAGTGCGCTACTTCTACGACTGCGAGTTCATCGAGGATGGTCGCACAATCGAGTTGGTGTCCATCGGCGTCGCCGCCGAGGACGGCCGTGAATATTATGCGGTCTCCACCGAGTTCGACCCCGAACGTGCAGGTAAATGGGTTCGCCGCAACGTGCTGCCCAAGCTTCCGCCGTTCTCGTCACCGTTGTGGCGCTCCCGCGCACAGATCCGCGACGAGCTGCTCGAGTTTCTGACGGTCGCGCCGTCGGTCGAGCTGTGGGCGTGGGTCGCCGCGTACGACCACGTGGCGCTCTGCCAACTGTGGGGACCCATGACGGCGCTCCCGCGGTCCATGCCGAGGTTCACCCGCGAACTCAAGCAGCTGTGGGAGGACTCGGGGTCTCCGCCCATTCCGCCGGCGCCCGACGATTCCCACGACGCGCTCGCCGACGCACGCCACAACCTCGCCAAGTTCCGAGCCATCGAGGCCGCCGTCGCGCGTAGTTGGTGAACAACTACCCTGTACGGGTGAACTGGACTGTCGACGTTCCCATCGAACGTTTGCCCGAATTGCCTCCGCTGCCCGACGCCATGCGCGATCAGCTCGACGAGGCCTTGAGCAAACCCGCTGCTCAGCAGCCCACGTGGCCGCTCGATCAGGCCGAGGCCATGCGCAAGGTGCTCGAGAGCGTGCCGCCCATCACCGTCGCGAGCGAAGTCGAGACGCTCTCGGACAATCTCGCTGCCGTCGCCCGCGGCGAAGCCTTCCTGCTGCAGGGTGGCGATTGCGCCGAGACCTTCGTCGACAACACCGAGCCGCACATCAAGGGCAACATTCGCACGTTGCTGCAGATGGCGGTCGTGCTCACCTACGGTGCCTCCGTTCCCGTGGTCAAGGTCGCCCGCATCGCGGGCCAGTACGCCAAGCCGCGCTCGGCCGACACCGACGCCCTCGGACTGCGGTCCTACCGCGGCGACATGATCAACTCGCTGGTGGCCGACGACGCGGTCCGCGTCCACGACCCGTCGCGACTCGTGCGCGCGTACGCCAACGCCAGTGCGGCGATGAACCTCGTGCGGGCACTGACGGGCGCCGGGATGGCCGACCTCCACAAGGTGCACGACTGGAACCGCGAGTTCGTGCAGAACTCGCCCGCCGGCGCGCGGTACGAGCAGCTCGCCGCCGAGATCGACCGCGGACTGCGTTTCATGGACGCGTGCGGCGTGCAGGATCCCAACCTGCACCAGGCGACCATCTTCGCCAGCCACGAGGCGCTCGTGCTCGATTACGAGCGCGCAATGCTGCGGCTGGACAACGACAGCGACCACCCGAAGCTGTACGACCTGTCGGCGCACTTCCTGTGGATCGGTGACCGCACCCGTCAGCTCGACGGCGCGCACATCGCGTTCGCCGAACTCGTGTCCAACCCGATCGGTCTCAAGATCGGGCCCAGCACCACCCCGGAGATGGCCGTCGAGTACGTCGAGCGGCTCGACCCGACCAACAAGCCGGGCCGGCTGACCCTGATCTCCAGGATGGGCAACGGCAAGGTCCGGGACATCCTGCCGGGCATCATCGAGAAGGTGCAGGCCACCGGCCACCAGGTCATCTGGCAGTGCGATCCGATGCACGGCAACACACACGAAGCGTCGACCGGCTACAAGACACGGCACTTCGACCGGATCGTCGACGAGGTGCAGGGCTTCTTCGAGGTGCACAACGGCCTCGGCACGCACCCGGGCGGTATCCACGTGGAGCTGACCGGAGAAAACGTCACCGAGTGCCTCGGCGGCGCTCAGGACATCTCCGACCTGGACCTGTCCGGCCGGTACGAGACGGCGTGCGATCCCCGGCTCAACACCCAGCAGTCGCTGGAACTGGCGTTCCTCGTCGCGGAGATGCTGCGCGACTGACCGGCTAAGGCAGGGACACCAGCGTGACGGTGCCGCCCGGTTCGATGCGCTCTCCCGCCGCAGGGGTCTGAGAGAGCACGAAGGACCGGTCGGTCTGCGCCACCTGACGCACCACGACCTTCAGTCCGAGGGCTTGCAGTGTGTTGCGGGCGGTTCCGACCGAGTTGGCGACGACGGACGGCACCGGAACCGCGTTGGAGACCGACAGGGTGATCTCGGAACCGGCGCTGATCGTCTGTCCCGCCGGTGGATCGGTGGCGATGGCCTTGCCTGCGTCCACGTTCTCGTCGAACGTCGTGTCGACGGTGCCCACGGTGAGTCCGACGGATTCGAGTGCGGCCCGCGCATCCGCTTCGCTTGCGCCTGCCACGTTCGGGACCTGCACGGGCGGAGCGCCCTTGCTCATCACGACCTTGACGGCGGTGCCCACGGGCAGTGTGGTGCCGGGCGGTGGATTCAGCGCGGCGACGGTGCCGGCGGCCGCAGTGGTCGAGAACGCCTCGCCGCCGGAGACGGGCTTGAAGGTTCGGTCACGCAGCGCCTGCTCCACCTCGCCGCGGTTCGACGTCGCCGCGAGGGACGGAACCACGGGTTGTCCGAGCGAAACCAGAAGGGCCACGCTCGCGCCCTTCGCGATGCGTGACCCGGCAACGGGATCGGTTCCCAGCAGCCGATCGGGCGGATCGGTGTCGGAGTACGTTCCGCGCACGGTCGTGGTGAGGTCGGCGGCCACGATCGCCTCCTGGGCGGTGCTCTGACTCATCCCGTCGGTCGCCGGAACCGCGGTGTAGCGGCCGGATCCCATCCACCAGCCACCGAATCCCACCGCCAGCGCCAGCAGCAGAATCACCAGCAGCCACGCGATGATCGTCCTTCGTGACTTACGACGTTCGGCGTCGAAGTCGGGGAACGCGAAGCCTCGGCTCGGCGGGGGAAGGGGTGGCTCCGCGTCCTCGTCTCGCGGAGTTGCGGTGGTCACCATGCGAGTGCGGTGCGGGCCGGCGTCGCGCACGAAGTCACCGCGCTCGAAGTCACCGCGCTCGAAATCGCTCTGTGGGACTGCCACGATGGCTGTCTCCGGGGTGCGCGGTGCCTCGGGTGCGTACGGGCGCGGTGACGCGAGGGTCTCGGAGCTGAGGTGCTCTGCCGACTTGGACGGGGCGGGTACGCGATACGTCGGCAGCTGCAGGGCACGTGACACCGAGCGCAAGGCCTCGGCCATCGCATCCGCATTGGCGAAGCGGGCATCGGGGTTCCGATCGGCCGCGTGGCGCACGAGGGTGTCGAACTGGGACGGCACGCCGGCGATGCGCGAGCTGGGCGGCGGGACGTCGTTCTCGATGCGCTGGTACGCGATCGACAGCGACGTGTCGCCGGTGAACGGTGTGCTCCCCGTCAATACCTCGAACAGCAGGATGCCGGCCGAGTAGACGTCGCTGCGTGCATCGCTCTTGCCGACGGTCACCTGCTCGGGGGAGAGGTAGGCAGCGGTCCCCAGAATCACGCTGTTCGACGTCGTCGTCGATGCCGCGACGGCGCGCACGAGGCCGAAGTCCGCAATCTTGACCTCGCCGCCGTCGGAGATCAATACGTTCTCGGGCTTGACGTCGCGGTGCACCAGCCCAGCGCGGTGCGCGACGGCGAGGGCGTCGAGCACCGGTTGCATCACCGCGGCGGCGGCGTGGGGCGGCATCGGTCCGCGTTCGCGCAGAAGTTCGCGCAGCGTGCCGCCTTCGACCAGTTCCATCACGAGGAACGCCAGTTCGCCGTCGCGGCCGTGGTCGTACACCGCGACGAGGCCGGGATGGTTCAGCCGCGCGACGGCGCGAGCCTCGAACTCGAACCGCTGCAGGAACGCCGGGTCCGCAGCGAACTGAGGGTCCATGATCTTGATTGCGACGGGGCGGTCGAGGCGCGTGTCCAAACCTCGGTACACCGTGGACATACCGCCGCGCGCGATGGGAGCGTCGACGCGGTATCGACCGTCGACGATCGCGCCGAGCAAGCTCTGTCCGGGGTGAATCACTGCGCCCACTTTCGGGATCTGGAGGATCTTCTCGCGTTCGATGGTAGCCAGCCGAGCGCCCGACGACGGCCGGTGACTACCGTTGACACCTGTGAGTGCCATTCCATTCTGTGACGACGTCCTGCCTGCGGACGAGTCCGTGCTGCCACTTCCCGACGTCGCGGACCTGCTCGGTCTGCCCGTATCGAGGGTTCATCAACTGGTGCGAGATCAGAAGCTCATCGCTCTGCGCCGCAACGGAGTGGTGTCCATTCCGGCGAAGTTTCTCGACGAGGACGGCCAGCCGCTCAAGCAGTTGGCCGGCCTGATCGCCGTCATGACCGACGGCGGCTACGGCCACCCCGCGATTCTGCGCTGGTTGTACACGCCCGACGACACGCTGCCGGGGACTCCCGTCGACGTGCTTCGTGGCCAGCATGCTCGCGAGGTCATCCGCCGCGCACAGGCCATGGCTTTCTAGCTGCCCATGGTTTTCTAGCTGCCCATGGTTTTCTAGCTGCGCTGCACCAGTCTGGTTCGGACGCCGCGGGTGGCCGCCGACGTCGCCACGGCGAGGCGTCGACGGTTCGGCACGTGCGAGCGTCGGGTGAGGGCGGTGAAGCCGTCCTTCTCCACCTCGTCGAGGATTTCGCCGTACAGGGCGAACGCGACGCCGATGCCCGCGCGCGCACGCGGCTCGAGCATGCCGATGCCCGGTTCCGCGGTGCGGTAGAGGGCGCGGGTGACGGCCACCAGGTGGGCGAGTGCGCGCACGATGCGCTGATCAGTGCGGCCCGTACTTCTGCTCCACCGCAGCAGGTCCTCGTCGACACCGAACGCGGCGAGATCGTCGGCGGGAAGGTAGATCCGATCACGATCGAGGTCTTCGCCGACGTCGCGAATGAAGTTGGTGAGCTGGAAGGCCTCTCCCAGCGCCGCCGCGGCCGGGCGAGCGTCCTCGACGGGCACCACGGTGCCGAGGATGGGGAGCATCTGCAGTCCGATCACCGCGGCCGAGCCGTACATGTACGTCCGGAGCTGATCCATGTCGGCGTAGCGCGACCGGTACAGCGGCGAGGTGGGAACGTCCATCTGCATCGACGTCATGAACGCGGTGAAGTATTCGGTCGGGATGTCGTACCGCCCGGCGGTGTCGAGCAGTGCGGCCAGGACGAGGGTGCGGTCCGGCGACCCGAGATCGACCGTCGCCGTCCGATGGTCCAGGCCGGCGAGAAGTGCCTCCTCGATGGACCACAGAGCCGTCGTTCCGGCCGCGACGGCGTCGGGATCGTCACGGTCGGCGATCATGTCGACGTCGATGATGTCGTCGACCATGCGCGCGAACGCGTACAGCGCGTGCACGGCCGGGCGGCGCTCCGCCGGCAGGAGGCGAGTCGCGAGGAAGTAGGTCTTTCCGTGTTCGGCCGCGATGGACCTGCAGAGCCGATAGGCCTGCGCCAGTGTGGGATCCATCTAGTGCTCCACTGCTCCTCGGGAAACCTTGTCGTGTGCGTCGACCCTGCTGGCCACCGATCGCAGCCTTAGCGGATCGACCGTGCGCAGCGAGAGCGCCGCGACCACCGCGGCGAACGTCGCGAGCAGCACGTGCGGGAACGTATAGAGGCCGATCGACCCGTCGGGCTGGAACACCAGCATCAACCACGCCGACAGGCCCACCAGGACGGCCAGAGTCCCGGTGCTCATCGTCAGTCCGGCGGCGACGGCCAGCGGCCACGAGTAGTACCAGGGCAGCGCTGCCGGAGACAGGATCACGATCGCGACCAGGCAGATCAGGATTCCGTTGACGGCGTCGCGTTCGGTGCGGCGGAACCGCCACCAGGCCCACGCGAGAATCACCACGAGAGCGGCGGCGCACAGCATTCTCGTCACCTCGAGCACCGGGGCGAGTTGAACGCCGGTGAACCACGACGTCGAGACGGTCACCAGGTGGGCGAGGATGGTCGGCAGCGACAGCCAGTTGATGATCTTGGCGGATCCGGACAGCGCCGTGAGCCAGCCGATACCGACGCCGGCGACCAGCGAGGCGGCCACGAACACCGCCACGAACACACCCATACCGATGCCGGCGGTCTTGGCGAACAACAGCAACACCGGCTTTCGGCCCGGGCGCGGCTCGTCGCCTTCCTTCTCACGCTCGTGAATCATCCAGACCCACACCAGAAACGGCAGCGCGATGCCCGCGGTGGCCTTGATGGCCACGGCAACAGCGACCAGGCCGACGCCCGCGATGTGCTGGCGGTCGAGGACCAGGGCGATGCCCGCCGTCATGAGGCCGACCATCAGCATCTCGTTGTGCACACCACCGATGAGGTGGATGAGGACCAGCGGGTTCAGCACGGCCAGCCAGAGCGCCACGGTGGGATCGGCGCCGAAGTGCCGCGCGATCTTCGGCACACCCCACATCGTGAGCGCGAGCCCGGGAAGCATGGTGAGCCGCAGCAGCATGGTTCCGGCCACCACGTTGTCACCGGTGATCGAGGTGATGCCCTTGCCGAGGAGCAGGAACAACGGTCCGTAGGGAGCCGTCGTGGTGGTCCAGACGTTGCTCACGTTGTCGAGGATGATTCCGGGGTTGGCGACCGGACCGACGGCGTAGGGGTCGAAACCGTCGCGCAGCAGCGCACCCTGGGCGAGGTAGGAGTACGCGTCGCGACTGAACATGGGGACGGCCAGCAGCAGCGGGGCGATCCAGAGCGGCACCACCCAGAGCAGCTGGCGGGTGGTGGTGCGGTGGGCGAGCGTCGCACGTCCGATGCGTACCCAGGCCGCGATCATGAGCAGGACGCCGATCCACACCATCGCCGTCGAGAGCACCAGACCGTGCCCGAACCTCAGCCACGACAGGTGCATGACCTCGAGTAGGGGATCGCGGCGCCGGACGGCTCCGGACCCGAAACCGCCGAAGGTGATCAGCACGGCGCCGACGAGTCCGACCATGGCCGCCCTGCCGGCAGCACCGGCGGCGAACTGCCTCACGGCACGCGCTCTACCGATACTGGGTCGGTCGCCCGCGGTCCGGGTGGGGGAGGACGTCGACATGTTCCTCCCAGTTCTGATTGCGACGGACCGACGGGCCGTGCGGCACGAGAGCCGAGTTTAATCGCTGGGGCTGAAAGTCAGCGAATCTGCGGGTCGATTCGCGCCGCGGCAAGCTTCCCGGACACCAGAACGGTAGGAACCCCGACTCCCGGTGTGGTTCCGCTGCCCGCCAGCACGATGTTCTCTGCCCGGCGAACAACGTTGGAACGGCGGAACGGACCGGTCTGCCGGAAGATGTGCGACGCCGAGAACGGGCTTCCCGCGATCATGCCCTGCTCGAGCCACGTCTTCGGGGTGTCGATGTGATCGATCGTCAGGTTCGCGCGCAGCCCGTGGTACCCGCGACGCTCGAGGGTCTCGAGGACGTCTTGCACGTACGGGTCGGTCAGGGCGTCCCAGTCCAGGGGGGCACTGTCGAGGTTGGGGCACGGCGCCAGAATCGAGATGGGCTCCGCGGTGACGCCGTCGCGGTCGACGCGCAACGAGGTGTCCGACTTGGACACTCGGGTGATCAGCAGCGACGGGTCCGACATGAGCCGTCCGCGGCCTCGAGTCGCGGTCAGCTCCGCGAAGGTCTGCGCCCAGTTCTCACCGAAGTCGATGGTGTGGTGCGACTGTGACTCCCACGTACTGCTGACCGACGTCGGCACGGTGCCGTGCACGACGACGCAGGACGGTGAGACGCGGGTCTTGCGCTTGACGTCGATCCCCGCGTTCCGAAGCAGGCGGTCGGTGACCAGCAGGTCGGGCGTCAGAACGAGCGCGTCGCAGGCGTGGCGCGCTCCGTCCTCGGTGACGACCGCGCGTGCTCGTCCGCCCGCGTACTCGATGCTGCGGGCGCCCGTCCCGAGCAGAAGTGTTCCGCCCGCTCCGACAAAGGCGTCCGCCATCGACTCGGCGATGATGCGCATACCGCCGATGGGGAACGAGACGCCCATGGACGTGTCCATGTGCGCGATGGCGCCGTAGACGGCCAGTGCCTTGCTCGGGGCCACCCCGGCGTACAGAGCCTGGAAGGTGAAGATGCGGCGCAGGCGCGGGTCGGTGACCAGTTTGTCGATGCGAGAGCCGAGCTTGCCGAAACCGCCGAGCGCAACCAGGCGCAAAGTGTCCTTCAGCGCGCCCTTGCCGAGGACGAGGTCCAGGGGCGAGTCGAAATTGGCGTCGATGAATCGGTCGAATTCGGAGTCGAAGACGTCGCTGAGCCACTGTCGTAGACGGCGGTAGCGAGCTGCCTCGGCGGGCCCGCACTTGTTCGTCACCTCGTCGATCATGCGCTGCGGATCGGAATGAACGTCGATGCTCGTGCCGTCCGCGAATCGGGTGTGGTACGCCGGATTCAGGTGCACCAGTTCGATTTTCGGGGTGGTCGATTCGAACGTCTCGCCCACGGCGCCCAGCGCCTCGGCGATCAGGCTCGGCATGGTGAGAACGCTTGCGCCCGTATCGATTCGGTAACCGGGAGCTTCGACCGATCCGACACGACCACCGACGGTGTCGTTTCTCTCGATGACCGTGACCTGGCGGCCGCTACCCCGAAGATGAAGTGCGGCAGCGAGTCCGGACAGGCCTGCACCCACCACCACGACGTGGTCGGTGGGGCCGGAGACCGTGCGAGTCATCAGTACTCCCGCCGAGTTGCGGACCAAGCCATCGAGCGCAGCCTTTCCTTCGCCGGCGCCGTGGCGTCCGACAGATCCAGTTCCGCGAGTGCGGAATCGGTGAGTGTGGAGATGCGCGATTCGACGTCGTCGACCGCGCCGAGATCGATCAGGACGCGGCGCAGTGTGTCCACCTGGTCGTCGCTGAGGTCGGTGCCGATCGACGACCGAATGAGCGCCGCTGACTCGGGCGCGACGCGGTCGGCGGCGGCGAGAGCGGAGGCCAGCAACACCGTGCGCTTGCCCTCGCGCAGATCGTCGCCCGACGGCTTTCCGGTGATCTCGGGGTCGCCGAACACGCCCAGCAGGTCGTCGCGAAGCTGGAAGGCCACGCCGATGTCCGCGCCGAAGCGATGATAGGCGGCGATCAGGGCGGGATCCGCGTCGGCCAGGGCAGCGCCGATGAGCAGCGGACGCTCCACGGTGTACGCCGCGGTCTTGTAGCGGTCGATGCGCAGAGCAGCCTCGACGGACTCGTCACCGCTGGCTTCGACGGCGATGTCGAGAAGCTGACCGCCCATGACCTCGGTACGCATGGCGGACCACACCGGTGCGACGCGGGCAGCCGCGTCCGCGTCCAGATCGGCGAACCGAACCATGTCGTCCGCCCAGCACAACGCGAGGTCACCGAGCAGGACGCCGACGGACTCGCCGAAGCGATCGGAATCTCCCGACCACCCCTGAGCGCGATGGCGCTCCGCGAACGTGACGTGGACGGTGGGAAAGCCGCGCCGAGTCAGCGAGCAGTCGATGATGTCGTCGTGGATCAGGGCGCATGCCTGCACGAACTCGAGGGCCGAGCAGACGGAGAGAGCGGCTTTCGCGTCTGCCGACGCGGGATCGCCACCGGCTCCGATCCATCCCGTCCAGGCGAACGCGGGACGCACCCTCTTGCCGCCGCGGAGAACGAACGACATCAACTCGTTCACTGCGTCGTCGTAGACCGGGCTGACACTGCGCACGAGCTCCCGCCGGGTCTCCACGAACTCGCGCAGGGTGTTCTCCACCGACTCGACGAATCCGTCGGTGGTGGGCGGTCGGCTGGTCACCCTGGGTGCGTGCGGTCCGGCAGACAGAGCTGGCCTCCTGGTCGAAAGGGCGTTGTGGAAACGTGCAAAGAGGACGAGCGGCACGGTCGTGTCCACTCTAACGCCGTATTCGGAGTCGAACCTCGATGCCGACGAGCGCCACCGGCTACCGTCCGGTAGGTCCGCGGAATCTATGCTGACTACGTGACAGACGCAGTGGGACACACCAGCGGCACGCCCTCGGTGGTGGACCGACTGTCCGCACCACGAGAATCCCGCATCCCGTTCTCGGTCGAGTTCTCGCCGCCGCGCGACGCAGACGCCGAGGCGCGGTTGTGGCGCGCGGTGCGCACGTTCGAGCAGATGCGCCCGGCCTTCGTGTCGATGACCTACGGGGCGGGCGGCTCGACCCGCGATCGCACGGTCCGGGTCACCGGCGACCTGGCGGAATCGACCACCCTCCTTCCCGTGGCGCATCTCACTGCGGTCTCGCACAGCATCGCGGAACTGCGCTCGATGGTCGGTGCCTACGCGGACCGCGGCATCTCCAACATCCTGGTTCTGCGCGGAGACCCGCCCGGAGATCCACTCGGTCCGTGGGAGAAGCACCCGGACGGAGTCGAATACGCCGAGGAGCTCGTGCGGCTGGTCTGCGGACTCGGCGACTTCCACGTCGGGGTCGCGTCGTTCCCCGAAGGCCACCACCGGGCGCCGGACCTCGAGCACGACACGAAGCACCTGGTCGCGAAACTGCGTGCAGGAGCCGAGTATTCGATCACACAGATGTTTTTCGACGTCGATGACTATCTGCGTCTGCGCGACCGGGTCGAGGCCTACGACCCCGAGCAGGGACGCAAGCCGATCATCCCCGAGATCATGCCGATCACGTCGCTGCGGTCGGTCAAACGCGCGGTCGAACTGTCGGGTTCACGTCTGCCCGCAGCCGTGGAGAAGCGCCTGCAGGACGCGGCCGGCTCCGGACCGGACGAGAACCGGGCGGCCGTCCGCGCCATCGGAATCGAGCTCGCGACGGCGATGGGGGAGCGCCTCATCGCCGAGGGGGCACCCGCTCTGCACTTCATCACCCTCAACTTCGCGCGGGCGACCAGCGAGGTGTTGGCCAACCTGGGTCTGGCTGCGCCGAGACCGGAATTCGCGTCAGACGCTCAGGCGTCTGTCCTTCCACGTGAGAGTGCCGCGCCGGCGGCCGCGGGCTGATTCGACGACGAGCGCGACGCCGGCCGACACCGAGACGGGGTGCGTCGCGGCCGAGGGCAGATCGAACCCGAGTCCTTCGGCCCGACGCGTGAGCGCACGCGACGCCACCGCCGCCGCGTACCCGAGCAGACCCCATCGGCGGACCGACCCGCGGCCGATCACCGCCGCGACCGGCGGAAGCACCCACGCTGTCACCGCGAGCACCATGACCACCGGCATCGCGGCCGGTCGCCCGAACGCCGACCAGAGCCACCGGGTGTATCCGACGCGGACCTCTCGGGTGCTGGTGTACATCCGACAGGACGCAACCTCTCCCGCGTAGGCCACCGCGGTCGAGAACCGCGACGCTCGAAAGCTCCGTGCGAGAGTCAAGTCGTCGGTGACCGACGACCGCGTCGATTCGTGGCCGCCGACGGCGCGGTAGGCAGCCGCGTCGAGGACGAGGAATTGTCCGCACGCCACCGCGGTCGACGCGCGCAGCGAGGCGTTGGCGCCCCGGAGGTACAGCGTCGAGGTCCACGACCACACGAGCAGTGGCTGCACGAGCCGTTCGGCGAGCCCGACGGCAACCTGCTGGGGCCACGGACTGAGAAACGACGTTCCCCCTCGTCTCAACTGCGTGACGGCGGACGCGATGGCGTCCGGAACCAGACGGACGTCGGCGTCGAGGAAGACCAGGACGGTCGGATCACCCTGCAGTGCAATGCGTCCGAGCTCGATGCACGCCACCGACTTGCCGACGCCCTGTCCGCCGGCCGAACCGGTCAGGACGGTGAACCGGTCGTCACCGCCGATGGCGTGCGTTGCCGCGTCGACGGTGCCGTCACGCGACCCGTCGTCGAGGATCAGCACACGCATCGGCGCGCCAAGTCGCTGGGCGCGAAGGTCGGAGACGAGCAGCGGCAGGTCGCGTTCCTCGTCTCGCGCCGGAATACACACCGTCACCGTCTCGGACGCCGACGTGTCGTTCGGATTCGGCCGCACGCGAGGGGCGGTGAGTGTGTTGACCGCGGCAAGCGCGGCCCCCACCACACTGACGGTGCACCCCGCCCGAACTGCGGCGGCGATCAAGCGTCGGTCTTCTCGCGGCGGCGTACGGGTGGGTTTCGGGACACGTAGGCCATACCGGCGACGATGGCCGCCACTCCGACGGTCACGCCGCCGACGATGCCCGCCCAGCCGGCGAAGCTGCGCGTGTTGGGGTCGGAGTACCGCACCTCGGCCCGGATGGTGCTGTTCTCGCCGGCGGGGAATTTCCAGGTGACGATGTTGTCCCCGTCGCGGGTGCCGTTGGTCGTCGCCACCCTCGCCGGGAACGCGATGGTGAATTGAACGTCCGTGCCCTGCACGGGAACCGAGGTCAGATCGACCTGACCGGCCAGCGTCACCAGGTCTCCGGCGCGGGTCAGAGTCAGCTGGTAGGCGCCGGCGGACTGGTCCGAGAGCGCCGCGAGTTGCTGCACGTCACCGAAGGTGAGGTCGCTGAAGAAGGCCTCGCTGCCGACGTAGCCGTCCGAGTTGTAGGGCTGTACCCGGATCTTGCTCGCGATCGAATCCGGCGGGGTCAGCGTGGGTCCGGTGTCGGAGTCCGACGTCGGGACGGTCGCGGCCACGATCTGACCCGACACTCGATCGTTGGCGGAGACACCCATCGAGACCTGCACGCGCAGACAACCGGCCAGCAACGGACCGAGAAGGACGATCAGAGCGAGGACGGAGAAGAGCCTGCGCGATCGCCGCGCGAGTGGAGGTCGTGACACACGCGATATCGTAGCGAGCCGATCAGCGGAACCCCGACAACTCCCATCGCGACGAGGCCGTACACGGCGGACCACCCGAGACCGGGCAGGAACACCGCGTGAGCGAGCGCCGATCCGAGCCACGTCCAGAGGAACAGCGCGACGGGGACCGTCGGATACGCGGACGTTCGCGGGGGGACGCGCCCGAGCAATTCCATTCCGGCGGCCATGATCAGTGCGACGAGAATCCAACCGAGGTAGTTCGTGTACGGGATGTTCGGCAGTCCGGGAAGATGCGCGGCGTCGCTGAACCAGGTCCACTGACCGTCGAGAACCATCTGGGGATCGAGGTAGAGGTCCCACCCGACGAGACCGGCGACCACCAGCGCGATGCGAGGCAGGCGCTTGGACGTGAGCTGGGTGGCGACGCACCATGCCGGGTAGAGCCCGACCGTCCACGCGAAGGGTACGACGAAGGGCACTCCCATGACGCTGGGCCCGATGCGTCCCTGCGCGTAGGCGTAGTCGCCGAACGGATATCCCGTCGAGGAGCCGATGATCTCCGCGACAAGGCCCACGCCGGCGGTGACGACGAGCAGCGCGAGAGCCCACCCCGCGCCGCGGCATTGAACGGCGTGGGCGAGACACGCTGCGGCGAGCAGCGCGACCACCGCGGCGGTGACCACGTCGCGGGCGGAACCGGACACCAGCGGATACGTGATCTGTGCCAGCACCGCACCGATCGCGAAGGCGGCCGGTATCCGCCCCGGCTTCACCGCGTGAGCCGACCGACGGCGCGATGGAGCAGACTGCCGCGCCGTTCGGCGATGGCCAGCCGTGCGGCACTGCGTCCGCTCGATCCCGATACGCCGCCTCCGGGGTGCGTGGACGCGCCGGTCAGGAACAACGACGGGGCGCCCGGGACCTTCTGATTCGACAGCGCGGGCAGCGGTCGCCACATCATCATCTGGTCGAGCGACATCTCGACGTGCATGACGTTCCCGCCGATCAGCCCGAGCTCCCGCTCGATATCCCACGGCGACTGAACGTGGCGCTGGAGTATGGAATCGGCGAATCCGGTTGCGTAGGAATCGGTTTCCGCGATGATGCGGTCACCTTCGAGCTCCGCGATCTCGCGGCCGGCCCCACCGCGCCAGGTGCGTCCGTCGGAGAGACGGTAGGGATGCCACTGCGACCAGAGCGACACCTGATGCTCTCCCGGACGTGCGATCGACGGATCGACCGCGCTGAAGCTCATCGCGAGGACCACCGGCTTCGGTGGCAGGTCGCCCGCCATCGCCGCGCCGTGCGCGCGCCGCAGTTGTGCCCGATCGTGCACGAGCAGTTGCAGTCCGTGCGTCGACGACGCCTCGCTCGGCGCGCTCGGATAAGCGGGGAGAGACGACGTCGACGCGCGCACGACCATTCCGATGCCCGGGCCGACGCGTATCGACTTGCGCCACTGCGCGGTCGCCCCGGGGTCGAAGCCGCCGTTGTCGAGCAGGTCCAGCGTGGTCAGGATGTGGCACCCGGCGATCACGGTGCGGGCGGCCACTTCCTCGCCGCTCTCGGTGCGCACGACCCAGCCCTCGCCGCGGCGCCGGATCTCCGTCACCGCGTCTCCGAGGGTCACGGTTCCACCGTCGGCCCGGACCTTGGCCGCCAGCGCCTTGCTCAGCGAGCCGCTCCCGCCGACGGCGCGGCCTGGCCCGAGGGTGTGCATGAGTGCGGCGAAGCCGACCATGGACGCGGTGCCCGGCTCGGACATCGGCGGTCCGGACTGGGCGCCGAACCACGCGAGCGCGGCCTTCAGCCGTTCGCTCCGGAAGAGCCCGTCCAGCAGAGAGTCGCCGGTGGTCAGAAACTGGCGCGAGAGTTCGCTTCCGCCGTCCGAGGCGTCCATGCCCCAGAACGAGCCGAGCAGTCCGCGGGCCGTCGGCGGCTGGGCGAAGGCCTTCATCACTCGCTCGCTGCGCGGTCCCCACACATCGACGAAGTCGCGGTACGCGTCGGCGTCGGCCTTCCCGCACGCTGCTTCGATGGAGGCGCAGGTGTCGTCGAGACTGCGGGAGAAGACGATGCCCGGCTCGTCGCTTCCGGGCGGTGCCGGCGCGAACGCCCATGGATCGCAATCGATGTACCTCAAGCCGTGATCGGCGAGGCGAAGCTCCTCGATGATTCCGGAGTGCCGCACCATGATGTGGGCGGACGAGCCGCGGTCGACGGCGTGGCCGGGGAACCGTTCCACGGTCGACACCGCGCCGCCCATCTCGGTGTCGCGTTCGATCACGCGCACGGACCACCCCGCGTCGGTGAGGTAGGCGGCCGAGACAAGAGCGTTGTGGCCGGATCCGACCACTACGGCGTCGATCACAGGGGAGCCTCCAGGCTGTCGGGACGAGATGTCATGGGTAGTTCGCGGCCGAGCACCGCAAAGGGTCGGGTGTCACCTGTGAAATGGAACCGTCTGATCACGTCGCGAAACCCTGATCGCCGATACAGGCGCCAAGCGCGGTTGTCCTCGCCGGCCACCTCCGGCGTGGAGAGCAGTACGTGCCTCTCGGTTCGACCGTCGAGAAGAGCAGCCAGAACGGACTCGCCGAGTCGGTGCCCCTGGGCGGACGGCAGCACGTGCAACTCGGTCAGTTCGAAGTAGTCCGAGAGCATCCTGTCGGCGGCGCCCCGGTCCCAGCCTGCTCGACGCATCCCGTCGCGGACCTGCCGGTGCCACCACTGGTGTCCGGCACCGCGGTAGCCGTAGGCGATCGCGACCAGGGTTCCGTCGGTGGGCGACACCGCGCCGATCGCGCGCCATCCGGGTCGCAGGATGTGTTCGGCCCACATGGGTGCGCGGTGGTGTTCGGTTCCGTGCGGATAACCCATCGCCTGGACGTAGACGGACAGTGCCTCGGGCAGCCGACTTCTGAGCTCGTGGGCGGACAGCTCGAAAGGAACCGGTGCCGGGACGGCGTGCGGCGGGACCGTACTCACCTTTTCCTCTCGCTTTCTGTCGGTGGTAGGGGTTATATTCGATCTATCGAACAAGTGTTCGATACGCAGCGTCGAACTTCGGTGGGAATCGGATGTCGGACCTCAATGGTTGCATCGAGTACGGATCCGATGCGCAGCGGTGCACGGAGGAACGCAGGAGGAGGACGGGTAGATGAGGCAACACAGTGCGGCGTCCGGCAGTGATCGACGCTTCGGCGGCGCCGACGGTCCTCCGCTGACTCCTGCGGCCCGAGTATTGCTCCGCCGTGCCGACGCGTTGCTCGAAGAGGCGGCCGGCGCGACGGATCCCGCGGAGCGCTTTCTCGCCGCGTACATCGCCGCGTTGCGAGGGGCGGGAGCCCTGCTCGCAGCGGTCGATCCGGCGCCGAAAAGAGGCCGCTCGCGCAGTGCCTGGGTTCGAATCGGTTCGTCCGCCCCCGATCTGGCCGAGTGGTCCGCCTATTTCGCCGGGTGGTCGTCGGTCCGTGCATCGGTCGAGGCCGGTTCGGTCGACCGTATGACGGAGGAGGATGCGGACAGCTTCTTCGTGCAGGTCGGGCGCTTTCTCCACGCTGTCGACGATCGCGTTCATCGGTCGGAAATGCCGGTTTCCATCCCCGCTTAGACGCTGTTCGTCGGACGTTCCGCGCAGATTCTCTCGAACACGTGTAACGGGTAGGTGGTACGCCGCCGATTCTGCTCGTATCATCGACAGCAGGTGGTCGCCAACGTCGATCACCCACCGTTTCTGGCAAGAAACGGTTGCCACCATCAAGTGCCGGGGGAGGTACCGTGCCACTCTCCGAGCACGAGCAGCGCATGCTCGATCAGATCGAGAGCGCTCTCTATGCCGAGGACCCCAAGTTCGCATCCACAGTTCGCGGTGGACGGATGAGGGTCGCGTCGACGAGGCGCCGTTTCCAAGCGGCTGCCCTGTTCGTCATCGGGCTCGTATTACTCATAGCCGGAGTCGCCTTGCCGTTCAAGCCTGGCGGCTTCCCTGTCATCAGCCTGATCGGCTTCGTCTTCATGTTCGGATCGGGAGTGCTCCTGCTCCTGAAGAGTTCGAAGAAGGTTCCGCCCAGCGGCGGCGCCGAAGAAGGACCGGCCGCTGCATCGGGTAGCGCACCTCGCGGTGCCGGCACACCGAAGCGCAGCAACCGCAAGGGATTCACGTCCCGGATGGAAGATCGCTTCAAGAAGCGATTCGATCAGGAGTAGCTACACAGTTCGACACCGAACGCAGAACGCGGCACCCCACGGGTGCCGCGTTTTTTGTCGTTCTGCCCCCGAGTTCCCCACTGTGCCCCCCACGGGAGACCTGATTCCCACCATGCCCCACTCGGCCGGGGGAGTACGGCTCGAACCTGGCCTTTTCCGGGGGTATCGCCGTCGGTGACACCGCAGAAGCGGGTTCGTGCGGAGGTGGCCCCGAAAAATCTCCCACCGCCACCCACATCGTCTAGCTGGGAAAATGGTGACGATTCACAGAACTGACCCCTCTATAAGATTGTGTGTGGAGAAAAGTGGGGTAAAGTGGTGGGCAGCGGGAGACGAAGTCTTCCGGTGGGCGCGAGTGGAGGTGTCGAGTGTTTCTCGGTACCTACACGCCCAAGCTCGACGACAAATTCCGGCTGACCGTGCCGGCCAAGTTCCGCGACGAGTTGGCTGGAGGGGTGATGGTGACCAAGGGGCAGGACCACAGCTTGGACATCTATCCCCGCGCAGTCTTCGCGGCACGGGCCGAGCGACTGGCTCAGGCGTCGCGTTCGAACCCGAGCGCGCGTGCGTTCATCCGCAACTTCGCGGGTAGCGCCGACGAACAGCATCCGGATTCGCAAGGGCGCATCACCATCGCGCCGGCGCACCGGCAGTACGCAGGCCTCACCAAGGAATGCGTCGTCCTGGGGTCCGTGGACCACCTCGAACTCTGGGACGCAGAAGCCTGGAACTCCTACTCCGACGAACACGAAGACGACTTCTCGCAGGCGGTCGACGAAGCGCTCCAAGGATTGTTGTAAAGCACCGCCGAACAAGCACGACCGGCCCGCGGTGGTTACCGCGTGGCCTCTGCCCGAACCGGACCCTGACGCACTTCCCCAGCGCCAGGTGCCGGGAGAGACCCTGACGTACTTCCCCAACGCCAGGTTCTCGCCTCGGACAGAGACCTCGCAGTACCCACCGGGCCGCGGTAACACTCATCGAGTTCGATCTTGGCCGGAGGACAGCGCATGGCGGATGGTGAGAAGGACCAGCCCCCCGCCCCGGCCTTCTCGCAGAATTCCGACCGGCCTCCGGCCTTCTCGCATGTTCCGGTTCGGCTGCACCGCGCCGACGAGCTGCTCGGTCCGGCCATCCAGGCCTCCCCGTCCCCGGTCTACGTCGACACCACACTCGGTCTCGGCGGGCACTCGGCGTACTTCCTCTCCACCTACCCGGCACTACGCCTCGTCGGACTCGATCGCGACCCCGATGCGCTGGCGATGGCCGCCGAACGGCTGGCCGAGTTCGGTGACCGCGTGACCCTCGTTCGCACCACGTACGACGGCATCGCCGACGCGTTGGTGGAAGCCGGTCTCGACGCAGAGGACTCCGTCGACGCCATCCTGTTCGACCTCGGTGTGTCCTCGATGCAGCTCGACTCCGCCGATCGAGGCTTCGCGTATTCGGTGGATGCGCCGTTGGACATGCGGATGGATCCGACGCAGGGGCCCACGGCAGCCGACATCCTGAACAACTCCACCCACGGCGAAATCGCCCGAATCCTGAGCACGTTCGGCGAGGAACGGTTCGCCGGGCGCATCGCCACGGCGGTGGTTCGTCAGCGCGAACGAACGCCCTTCACAACCAGTGGGCCGTTGGTCGAATTGCTGTACGCCAGCATCCCGGCGGCTACCCGACGCACCGGCGGGCACCCCGCGAAGCGGACCTTCCAAGCGTTGCGGATCGCCGTGAACGGTGAACTCGACTCCCTTCGCGACGCCATCGCACCCGCTCTCGCGTCGTTGCGCGTCGGCGGACGCATCGTTTTCATGTCCTACCAATCGCTGGAAGACCGCGTGGTCAAGCAGGAACTGACGCCACTGACGCGGTCCACCAGCCCAGAAGGTCTGCCGGTCGAGTTGCCCGGCAGCGGACCGCAGTTTCGGCTCCTCACCCGCGGAGCCGAGAAAGCGTCCGACGAAGAAATCGCCGACAACCCACGGTCGGCGCCCGTTCGGTTGCGCGCTGCAGAGCGAGTCTCCAGGAGGTCTGCATGAGCGTCCCCGTCAAGTCACCGCGCAGAGACCTCGAAGTCTCCACGCCGTCCGCTCGCACTGCGCGCACGGGCGCTGCCAAGAGGGCATACGAGAAGCGGCAGCAACGCGCGCAAGGACATTCCAGGTCGGGATCGGATTCTCCGCGCGCGGGCAGTTCGCTCGCGGCGCGCATCCCGTTCGTGACTCTGGTCATCGGTCTGCTGTCGGTCGGTCTGGCGCTCACCCTGCTGCTGACCACCCGCTCGACAGAGGATTCCTACGCGTTGACCGCGGCACGTCAGCAGAATCAGAGCCTCGCCGAACAGGCCGCCGGCCTCGAACGCGACGTCGAAACGGCGAACTCGGCACCCGAACTGGCCAAGCGCGCAAAGGAACTCGGAATGATTCCCACCAAGGACGTTGCGCGACTTCTTGTCACTCCGGACGGTTCCGTGCAGGTGATCGGTAAGCCGGCGCCCGCGTCGGGTCCGCCGGCTCCCGATTTCGACGCCGCGGCACCGACCGGACCGGTGGCGGGCTCGCCCAACACGACGGCGGCCGGGGCACCGGGCCGCGAGGCATTGATTCCGGTGGGAACCGGGCCCTCCGCCACACCGTCGGCCACGGCAACCCCCACACCCTCCGCCACGCCGTCTGCGACCGCGACACCCACGCCGGCACCCGCCGCAGCACCGGCAGCACCCGCACCGACCACGACGGCCCCGGCGGCGCCCGCAGCACCGGCCGCACCCGCAGCGCCCGCGGCACCCGCGGCACCCGCAGCACCAGCGCCTGCGGCACCCGCCGGCGAACAGCAGGTGCCGGCGTGAGCGCACCGACCCGCCGCCCTCCGCAGCGCACTGCGCCCCATCGCTCGACTCCACAGCGAACTGCACCTCATGGATCAGCCGGTCCGCGTGGTTCGTCGAGAATGGTCGCGCGCCGTCTCGACGGGTCGGTCTCACGTTTTCGGGTGGGCCGGTTCGTCATGTTCGTCGTGCTGGGAATCGCTGCGCTGCAACTGTTGTGGATTCAGGTCTTCCAGGGCCCGACGCTGTCCGCGCAATCGGCCAATCAGCGCTCGACCACGATCGTCGACCCCGCCACTCGCGGTTCCATCCTCGATCGCAACGGCAATCCCATCGCGTTCACGATGGAAGCCAAGGCGTTGACCTTCCAGCCCGCCAAGGTGCGTGCCGATCTGGAAGCGGCGAAGGCCAAGGACCCCTCCGAACCCGACCCCGATCGGCGCATCGACGAGATCGCCGCCGGTATCGCGTCGGCGCTCGGCTCCGTCGTGACCGAGAAGGACGTTCTGGCCAAGCTCACGTCCAAGGAGTCCTTCGTCTATCTGGTGCGCAGCGTGGACCCGGCGACCGCGGCCAAGCTGAACCAGCAGTTCCCCGAAATCGGCCTCGAGCGTCAGGACATTCGCGAATACCCCGGGGGATCGCTGGGCGCGAACATCGTCGGCGCCACCGGGTGGGACGGGCACGGCCTCCTGGGTCTCGAAAGCTCGCTCGACCCCACGTTGGCGGGCACCGACGGATCGCGAACCTACGACCGAGGGTCCGACGGCGCGGTAATCCCGGGCAGCTGGCGAGATCAGCAGTCGGCGATCAACGGCTCCAGTGTCGAGCTCACGATCGATTCCGATCTGCAGTACTACGTCCAGCAGCAAGTGCAGTCGGCGAAGGACCTGTCGGGAGCCAAGAACGCGTCCGCCGTGGTGCTCGACGCCCACACCGGCGAGGTTCTGGCCATGTCGAACGACGGCACGTTCAACCCGTCCATCGGGGTGGGCAACAACTCGCCGACCGCGCAGATGGGCAACCTGCCGGTGACCTCACCGTTCGAGCCCGGCTCGGTCAACAAGATCGTGACCGCTTCCGCCGCAATCGAATACGGCCTCACCACCCCGGACGAAGTGCTTCAGGTCCCTGGAAACATCACCATGTCCGGCGTCACTGTCAACGACGCCTGGGTTCACGGGGTCGCGCCGTACACCACGACGGGCGTGTTCGGTAAGTCGTCGAACGTCGGAACGCTGATGCTGGCTCAACGAGTCGGCGAGGATCGCTACGCCGACATGCTGCAGAAGTTCGGCCTCGGTCAGCGCACCGACGTCGGGCTTCCCGGTGAGAGCGCAGGCGACGTGCCGAGCCGTGATCAATGGTCCGGTGGCACGTTCGCCAACCTGCCGATCGGGCAGGGCCTGTCGATGACGTTGCTGCAGATGACCGGGATGTACCAGGCCATCGCGAACGACGGCGTGCGAGTTCCGCCGCGCATCGTCAAGGCGACGGTCGACGCGAACGGCAACGCCACCGAGGCACCGCGTCCCGAGGGCGTGCAGGTGGTCAGCGCGCAGACGGCGAGCACGGTGCGCGACATGTTCCGCGCGGTCACCCAGAGCGACAACGGGAACCAGCGCGGCACCGGCGTGGCCGCCGCCATCGACGGCTATCAGATCAGTGGCAAGACCGGTACCGCCCAGCAGGTCGACCCGGCGTGCAAGTGCTACTCGAACTCCAACTACTGGATCACCTTCGCCGGCATCGCCCCGGCGGACGATCCTCGGTACGTCATCGGCATCATGCTCGACGCGCCGACCCGCAGCTCCGACGGCTCGGGAGGGCAGTCCTCGGCACCTCTCTTCCACAGCATCGCGTCGTGGATGTTGCAGCGCGACGGGGTTCCGCTCTCGACCGCAGGCAAGCGCCTGGTCCTGCAGGCCGACTGAAGCCGAATTCGGCTCGCCGGTAACCTGACACGTCGGCCCAACCGAAGTGTCAGCACCCCGAAAGGAGCCGAAGAGCTCGTGCCCGTTCACTCTCCCCTCAGACCGCAGCGACCGCCGGTGACGTCGGCAACGGTGCTGGCGAAGCAGGTCGGGGCGAAGATCGTCCCGTTCGGGGGAGAGCGTGCCGCCCAGGTCACGGGCATCGAACTGCGGGCGCAGAACGTGGAGCCCGGAGACCTGTTCGCAGCGCTCCCCGGTGCCCGCTCGCACGGTGCCCGCTTCGTGCCCGATGCCATCGAACGCGGGGCAGTGGCGGTGCTGACGGACCCGGACGGGCTCGATCGCATTCGCGCGGAGGACGTGCAGACTCCGCTGACCGTGCTGGTGCACGACGAACCGCGCAGCGTTCTGGGCGAGGTGTCCGCCACGGTCTACGGCCACCCGTCCGCCCGCATGGACGTCATCGGAATCACGGGAACATCGGGCAAGACCACCACCTCCTACCTCGTGGAGAACGCGCTGCGCGCGGCCGGCCGGTCGCCCGGACTCATCGGCACCATCGAGACCCGCATCGGCGAGCAACCGGTGCCGAGCGCTCTCACCACCCCGGAGGCGCCGCATCTGCACGCAATGTTCGCCGCGATGCTCGAACAAGGCGTCGACACCGTCGTGATGGAGGTGTCGTCGCACGCTCTCGCACTCGGGCGCGTCGACGGCACGCAGTTCGCCGTCGGTGCGTTCACCAACCTGTCGCAGGACCACATGGACTTCCACGACAGTTTCGAGGACTACTTCCTGACGAAGAGTCGCCTCTTCGCAGCGGAGTCGTCGGTGCACGCCGCACGCGCGGTGGTGTGCGTCGACGACGAGTGGGGCAAGCGCATGGCGGGTATCGCGCGCGCCGCCACCGACAACGTCGTGACCGTCGGCGGGACCGCCGTCGACGCGGACTGGACGGTGTCCGAGTGGGCCGTGGACGCCGACGGTGCGCAGACGTTCACCGTCGAACCGGGCGGAGTGCAGGCGTCGCTGCGCCTCCCCGGCCGGTACAACGTGGCGAACGCCCTGCTCGCCGCGGCCGCGTGCGCCGCGCTCGACCTCGACCCGGCGGGTGCGCTCGCATCGATGTCGGACGTCGACGTGCCCGGCCGCATGCAACGCATCGACCGCGGGCAGCCGTTTCTCGCCGTCGTCGACTACGCGCACAAGCCCGCCGCACTCGACGCCGTGCTGGACACGCTGCGAAGCCAGGTCGACGGCCGAATCGCGGTCGTCGTCGGGGCGGGCGGCGACCGCGACGCGGACAAGCGACCGCTGATGGGCGCAGCGGCCGCGGCCGGCGCCGACCTCGCGGTGATCACCGACGACAACCCCCGCAGCGAGGATCCGGCGGCCATCCGAGCGGCGGTGGCCGCGGGTGCCGAGTCCGTACCCGTCGACCGCCGAGGCGAGATCCGCGTCGTGGACGGCCGACGGGACGCCATCGTCGCGGCCGTGCAGTGGGCGCGCGCCGGCGACGTGGTTCTCGTGGCCGGCAAGGGCCACGAGGTGGGACAGGAAATCGACGGGGTGAAGCACCCGTTCGACGACCGCACCGTCCTCGCGGACGCCATCGACTCCGTCATGACATCTACTGGGGGACAGCAATGATTCCGCTCACGATCGGCGCGATTGCCGACATCGTCGGAGGCACGCTGCACGACGTGCCCGACCCGTCGGCGGTGGTGAGCGGAACGGTCGAGTTCGATTCGCGCGCAACGACTCCGGGTGGACTGTTCCTGGCGTTGCCCGGAAACCGAGTCGACGGGCACGATCACGCGGCCGCAGCCGTCGACGCCGGCGCGGTTCTCGTGGTGGCTGCGCGCCCGGTCGGCGTTCCCGCCGTGGTGGTCGAGAAGACTCCGCACAGCAGTCGTGCCATGGCGCTCGAGCACGACAACGACGGCTCCGGGGCGGCAGTTCTGGATGCGCTCGCACGACTCGCGCGCGAATCGGTCTCGCAGCTCACGGCGTCGCACGGTTTGACGGTCGTCGGCGTCACCGGCTCGTCGGGCAAGACCTCGACCAAGGATCTTCTGCGCGCGGTTCTCAGCGCGGCGGGATCGGCGATCGCTCCGCCCGGATCGTTCAACAACGAGCTCGGTCACCCGTGGACGGCTCTGCGCGCCGACGAGTCCACCGACTTCCTCGTGCTGGAGATGTCGGCTCGTGGCCGTGGACACATCGCCGCGCTCGCCGAGATCGCGCCTCCCCGTATCGGTGTCGTGCTGAACGTGGGTACCGCCCACCTCGGCGAGTTCGGTTCGCGCGAAGCCATCGCCCAGACGAAGGGCGAGTTGGTGGAGGCACTACCCGCGGACGGACTGGCCGTGCTGAACGCGGACGACGACCTGGTGTCCGCCATGGCCTCGCGCACCTCGGCGCGGGTCGTCACCGTCGGTCAGGCGGAGTCGGCCGACATCCGAGCCGAGAACGTCACGCTGGACGAGACCGCCCGCGCGAGTTTCGATCTCGTCACGCCGGCGGGCACGAGCCGGGTGTCGCTTCTGGTCCACGGAGAGCATCAGGTCGGCAACGCACTGGCCGCCGCCGCGGTGGGCCTCGAGGTCGGCATGAGCGTCGATCGCGTCGCCGAGGCGCTGAGTTCCGCCGAAGCGGCATCGGCGCGGCGGATGGACGTCCGCACCCGCGGCGACGGCGTGACAGTGATCAACGATTCCTACAACGCCAACCCCGACTCGATGCGGGCGGCGCTGAAGGCGCTGGTGACCATGTCCCGCAGCGGACGTGACGGCGGCCGCAAGTCGTGGGCGGTGCTCGGCGAGATGGGCGAACTCGGCGACGAGTCCGTCATCGAACACGACCGCATCGGCCGGTTGTCGGTTCGTCTGGCGGTGAGCAAGCTGATCGTGGTGGGATCGGGTCGGCCCAGCCATGCCATGTATCAGGGTTCGGTGATGGAAGGGTCGTGGGGCGACGAAGCCGTTCTCGTTCCCGACGCGGCCGCGGCGATCGAGTTGTTGACAGCAGAGGTGGAACCGGGGGATGTCGTGTTGGTGAAGGCCTCGCAGTCGGTCGGATTGTGGACTGTCGCAGACGCGCTGCTGGAGGAGGGCCGTTGAGGCAGATTCTGTTCGCCGGCGGCATCGCTCTCGCCGTCGCCATTCTCCTCACCCCCGTACTGATCAAGGCCTTCTCCAAGCAGGGCTTCGGCCAGGAGATCCGAGTCGAAGGCCCCGCCAGTCACCAGTCGAAGCGGGGGACGCCCACCATGGGCGGCGTCGCGATCCTGGCGGGCCTCTGGGCTGGATACTGGGGGTCGCACCTGATCGGTATCGGCTACGACGCGGACGGCCCGTCGGTGTCGGCGCTGCTCGTTCTCGGCCTGACCACCGTCCTCGGCCTGGTGGGTTTCCTCGACGACTTCATCAAGATCCGCAAGCAACGCAACCTGGGTCTCAACAAGACCGCCAAGCTCGTCGGTCAGCTGTTCGCCGCCGTCATCTTCGGCATTCTGGCGTTGCAGTTCAACGGCGCCAGCGGGCTCACACCCGGCAGCGTTCAGCTGTCCTACGTCCGCGACATCGCGACCGTGTCGATGGGCGGCATCGTCTTCATCCTGTTCTGCTACTTGCTGGTGAGTGCGTGGTCCAACGCCGTCAACCTCACCGACGGCCTCGACGGACTCGCCGCGGGCTCCATGACGCTCGTGCTGGGCGCGTACACCGTGATCACGTTCTGGCAGTACCGACAGGCCTGCTCCACGAGCCCGGGTCCCGGCTGTTACGACGTCCGCGATCCGCTGGATCTGGCGCTGATCTGCGCGTCGGCGGCCGGCGCGTGCATCGGATTCCTGTGGTGGAACGCCGCTCCCGCCAAGATCTTCATGGGCGACACCGGGTCTCTCGCTCTCGGCGGTCTGCTCGCCGGGCTGTCCATCGTGACCCGCACCGAACTTCTGATGGTCGTCATCGGCGCCCTGTTCGTGGCCGAGGCCGCGTCGGTCGTGATCCAGGTGGCGGTGTTCCGCTCGAGTCGGCGCCGCGTGTTCCGCATGGCGCCCTTCCATCACCATTTCGAGCTCGGTGGCTGGGCGGAAACCACGGTCATCATCAGGTTCTGGCTGCTGGCGGCCATCTCGTCGGCAGTAGGCCTGGCGCTGTTCTACAGCGAGTACCTCTCCGCTGTCGGCGACTGACGTGGAGCTCGAATCACTGACCGGTGCACGGGTGCTCGTGACCGGGGGCCGAGTGACCGGGCGTGCGGTCGTGCCGGTCCTTCTCGATCTCGGCGCACGGGTGACGGTCGCGGATTCGGACGAGGGAGCACTCGCGCAGTGCGCCGAGCTGGGCGACGTCGCCACCGTTCGGATATCCGATCTCGACGACGCCACTCTGGCCGACTTCGCGCTCGTGGTGACCAGCCCGGGCTTCCGTCCGGGCGCCTCGCCGCTGGCCGCCGCGTCGGCTGCGGGCGTGCCGATCTGGGGCGACGTCGAGCTCGCGTGGCGAGTGGACCGCGCCGGTCGCTACGGCCCGCCGCGAACCTGGGCGGTCGTCACCGGAACCAACGGCAAGACCACCACCACGTCGATGCTCGAGTCGATTCTGTCGGCGGACGGCCGTCGCGTCGTCGCCTGCGGCAACATCGGAGTTCCGGTGGCCGACGCACTCCGGTTGGATGGCGGGCAGGCCGGAGGCCGGTCGGACAACAGTCGGCGGGCCGACGTGTTGGCCGTCGAGTTGTCCTCGTTCCAGCTGTTCTGGGCGCCCTCGGTGCGTCCCGACGCCGGTGTCGTGGTGAACATCGCCGAAGATCATCTCGACTGGCACGGCAGCATGGACGCCTACGTCGATGCGAAGCTGCGCGCCGTGTCCGGCGCCGTCGGTGTGGTCGGGCTCGACGACCCGATCGCGCGGACGCTGCTGGGCCGCGCGAGTGCCGACAGGACGTTCGGGTTCACCGCCGCCGAGCCGGAGGCGGGCCAGATCGGTGTCAGGGACGGCGTCGTGGTCGATCGGGTCTTCGCCGACGGCGAGTCTCTGGCCGACGCCGCGTCCATCGAACCGCCCGGACCGTCGGGTCTGCAGGATGCCCTTGCTGCGACAAGCGTGGCGAGGGCGGTGGGTGTGTCCGCGAACGCGATCGCCGACGGACTGCGCGCCTTCCGAGTGGGGCCGCATCGCGGGGCCGTGGTTTGCGAACTCGGGGGAGTGACGTTCGTCGACGATTCGAAGGCCACCAACCCGCATGCCGCGCGGTCGGCGATCCTGGCTCACGACCGGGTCGTCTGGCTCGCCGGAGGGCTGCTCAAGGGCGCACTCGTCGACGATCTGGTGCGCGACGTCGCCTCACGTCTGGGCGCCGCGGTCGTGTTCGGCCAGGATGCCGACCAGATAGCCGAGGCACTCGCGCGACACGCACCCGATGTTCCCGTGGTTCGCGTCCCGTCAGGGGACGATGCAGGAGTGGTCGATGATACTGATGTGACTGACGGTGACGAAGTGATGAGACAAGCGGTCCGGGCGGCGGCGTCCCACGCCCAGTCGGGGACCGCAGTCCTGCTGGCGCCGTCCACCGCATCGTTCGATCAGTTTCGTGACTACGGCCACCGCGGTGACAGTTTCGCCGCCGCAGCGCGGTCGTTGACGCCGGAAGATCTCGCCGGGGGTACGCGGTGAGCCGGGTGGGCGCTCCGCCTCAGTACGGCGACCATCAGGTCGCGCCGTCCGGTCCACCCCAGCGGAAATCGGTCGGGGCCGTCCGGATGCGGATGGACGCGTGGACCAATCGTCCGCTGGCCTCGTTCCATCTCGTCGTCACGGTGGCGGCACTGCTGACCACGCTCGGCCTGGTGATGGTGCTCTCCGCGTCGTCGGTCGAGGCGATCTCCAGCGACGGATCGGCCTATAGTCTCTTCACACAGCAGCTCATCGGTGTCGGCCTCGGGCTCATCGCGTTCTGCCTCGTTCTCCGCGTGCCGGTACGGATTCTGCGCAAGCTGTCGTTCCCACTGTTCCTCGTCTCCGTCGTGCTGCTCGTTCTGGTGCTCATTCCCGGTATCGGTTCCGAAGCGCAGGGCGCCCGACGGTGGTTCGTGGTGGGGTCCATCTCGTTCCAGCCGTCCGAGTTCGCCAAGGTGACGTTGGCGATGTGGGGTGCCCACCTGCTCGCGTCGAGGCGCAGCGAGGGCGCACCGCTCAAGGCGATTCTCATTCCGCTGGTTCCGGCCGCGCTCGTCATGTGCGGTCTGGTCGTGCTGCAGCCGAACCTCTCCACGGCCATCGCGCTGGGCATCATTCTCGTTGCGCTGCTCTGGTTTTCCGGAGTCGACGCCCGGCTGTTCGCCGCCATCTTCGGCGGCGGCATGGTCGTGGCGACCACGCTGGCGTTCACCGCCGGCTACCGATCGGACCGCGTCAAGGCGTTCCTCAACCCGGGCGACGACCCCCAGGGACTCGGCTACCAGTCGCAGCAGGCCAAGTACTCGCTCGCCGACGGCGGACTCTTCGGGCGCGGTCTCGGCCAGTCACGCGCCAAGTGGAACTATCTTCCCAACGCGCACAACGACTTCATCTTCGCCATCATCGGCGAGGAGCTCGGTCTGATCGGCTGCTTGGTGATCCTCGGCTTGCTCGGTCTGTTCGTCTACACCGGCATCCGCATCGCGATGCGCTCGGCAGATCCGTTCCTGCGCTTGCTGACTGCGGCGTCGACGACCTGGGTGTTCGGACAAGCCGTCATCAACATCGGTTACGTCATCGGCTTGCTGCCGGTGACCGGACTGCAGTTGCCGCTCGTCTCGTACGGCGGTTCGTCGACGGCGATCACCCTGATGATGTTCGGCATCATCGCCAACGCTGCCCGGCACGAACCCGAGGCCATCGCCGCCTTGGCCGCGGGACGCGACGGGAAGTTCGGCCGCCTGCTCAAACTGCCCATGCCCGAACCGTATTCGGCCACCCGCGCTGCGGTCGCGCGCGCCCGCTCCACGCGCAAGCCGGTGCCGCCCGTCAAACCGACGACGGCGCGTACCGCCAGGAAAGCGCAGAGCGCCGTGGGAGCCGGCCCACGACGTGCGGAGCCTCGACGCGCCGAGCCCCGCCGCACAGATCGTCGCAACGAGAACCCCGAACGGAGACCGCGCAGGTGAGCTCGACTCCGAGGACCCTCTCGGTCATCGTCGCCGGTGGAGGCACGGCAGGTCACATCGAACCGGCACTCGCGGTCGCCGATGCGCTCCGCGAACTCGATCCGACCGTGCGCATCACCGCCCTGGGGACCGAGCGTGGCCTCGAGACGACCCTGGTTCCGGCGCGCGGCTACGAACTCGCGCTGGTTCCGCCGGTCCCGTTGCCGCGCAAGCTCACCGGGTCGCTGGTCAAGTTGCCGGCGCGCGTGGTGTCGTCCGTGCGTGCCACGCGCCGCGTCATCGATCGGGCCGAGGCGGACGTCATCGTCGGCTTCGGCGGTTACGTGTCGGTGTCGGCGTACCTCGCAGCCGGGCGGGGTCCGCTCCGCCGATCGCGCAAGGTGCCGGTCGTGGTGCACGAAGCCAACGCGAGTGCAGGGATCGCCAACAAGGTGGGCGCTCGGATCGCCGCTCGGGTTCTCGCGGCGCAAGCCGGATCGGGCGTCACCGGACGCGCTAGGCCGGACGCGGAGATCGTCGGAATACCGGTACGGCCGGCCATCACCGATCTCGATCGCCACGCGTTGCGTGCCGAGGCCCGCGCGCATTTCGGACTGCCCGCGGACGGTCCGGTTCTGCTCGTGACCGGCGGATCGCAGGGTGCTCGGTCGCTGAACGAGGCCGTCTCGGGGGCCGCGGCCGCGCTCGCCGCGGCCGGAGTGTCGGTTCTGCACGCGCACGGGCCGAAGAACTCGGTCACGGTCGAGCAGACGAACCCGGAGCGTCCCTACGTGGCCGTGCCGTACCTGACCAGGATGGATCTGGCCTACGCCGCAGCGGACGCCACGGTCTGCCGGTCGGGTGCGATGACCGTTGCCGAAGTGTCTGCCGTGGGTTTGCCCGCGTTCTACGTACCCTTGCCGCATGGCAACGGAGAGCAGGAGTTGAACGCGCGGTCGGTCGTCGCCGCCGGCGGCGGCGTTCTCGTGGCCGACGCGGAGATGACGTCGTCGTTCGTCGCGACGACCGTCGTCGACCTGTTGACCGACGCACCTCGCATCGCGGCCATGAGTGCTGCCGCGGCCGGTGCCGGTCACAAGGGCGCGGCCGAGCAGGTCGCTCGGATCGTCCTCGACGTAGCCCGTGGACCGCGCCCATGACCGACGCTCCGCTTCCTCCCGAACTCGAGCGGGTGCACATGGTGGGCATCGGCGGCGCCGGCATGTCCGGAATCGCCAGGATCCTGCTCGCGCGGGGCGGTCAGGTGTCCGGGTCCGACGCGAAGGAGAGCCGCGGTGTGGTCGCGCTACGAGCGCGGGGCGCGCAGATCCGGATCGGGCACGACGCGGGCGCGCTGGACATGCTCGACGGTGGTCCGACGGCGCTGGTCACCACGCACGCGGCCATCCCCAAGACGAATCCCGAACTGATGGAAGCGAATCGGCGAGGAATTCCGGTTCTGTTGCGCCCGACCGTCCTCGCGTCCCTGATGACGGGGTATCGAACGTTGCTCGTGTCCGGTACTCACGGCAAGACCTCGACGACGTCGATGCTCGTGGTGGCCCTGCAGCACTGCGGGTTCGACCCGTCGTTCGCTGTCGGCGGCGAGCTCAACGAGGCGGGCACGAACTCACACCACGGCAGCGGCGGCATCTTCGTGGCCGAGGCGGACGAGAGCGACGGCTCCCTGCTGCAGTACGACCCGGATCTCGTCGTCGTCACCAACATCGAGGCCGACCACCTCGACTACTTCGGCAGCGTCGAGGCCTACGTCGACGTGTTCGATCGTTTCGCCGCTCGATTGAGCGAGGGCGGAACGCTTCTCGTGTGCCTGGACGATCCGGGCTCACGCGACTTCGCCTACCGCGCCGCGTCCGCGCTGCCCGGCGTTCGCGTGCTCGTGTACGGCAGCGAGGCGCCCGCTCCCGATTCCGGCGTCGAATTCGCCGCCGCGTTTCTCGGGTGGGAGCCCAAGGACGTCGGCGGAGTCGTCGAATTCCAGCTGGCCGGCGAAGCACGTGCGCGCACCGTCCGGCTCGCGGTACCCGGAAAACACATGGCGCTCAACGCATTGGCCGCACTGGTGGCCGCGCTCGAGTCCGGCGCCGACGTCGACGAGGTCCTCGAAGGACTCGCGGGCTTCGGCGGTGTGCACCGGCGCTTCCAGCTTCGCGGTCGTGAACGCGGCGTTCGCGTGTTCGACGATTACGCCCACCACCCCACCGAGGTGCGCGCCGTCCTCGGCGCCGCAGCGGATCTGGTGGCGACCGCCGACACCCCCGCGCGCGGCCGTGTCGTCGTCGTCTTCCAGCCCCATCTGTACTCGCGGACCGAGACCTTCGCCGTCGAGTTCGCGCACGCGCTCGATCTGGCCGACGAGGTCGTCGTCCTGGACGTGTTCGGTGCGCGGGAAGAGCCGGTTCCCGGTGTCAATGGCGCGCTGATCGCCAGGGCGGTCACGAAACCCGTGCACTACCAACCGGATCTGTCCCTGGTGCCTCGTCAGGTCGCCGGATTGTGCCGAGCCGGCGACATCGTGGTCACGATGGGCGCCGGCGACGTCACCATGCTGGGATCGCAGATCCTCGACGCGTTGCGCGCAACGACGGCGAGCCGGGAACCGTCGTGAGTTCGAGGGGGTCCACCCGAACGCGCCCGGCCGCGACGCCGCGCCGCGTTCAGCCCGATCGCAGGCGCGCGCGCCGCACGCCGTCGCGTCCGCCTCGACGGGTCCGGCGGCGCACCTGGGTCGTATCCCTCGCGATCGTCGTTCTGCTCGGTGCACTGGGCGGTTTCGGGTACTTCGGTCCGGTGCTGGCGGTCAAGACCATAGACGTCGACGGCAACGTCGCGGTGGACACGCAGCAGATCGTGTCTCTGCTCGATGTTCCGATCGGACAACCACTTCCGCGCGTGGACACCGACGGAGCCGCCAATCGTGTCGCCACCATCCCGAAGGTGGCGTCGGTTCGTGTGCAGCGGGTGTATCCGTCGACGGTTCGGGTGACGGTCGAGGAGCGCAAGGCCGTCGTGTTCTTCGACGCCCCCGACGGAACGCACCTGATGGATGCCGCGGGTGTCGACTTCGCCGTCGAGCCGTGGCCGCCCGGCGCGGTACAGCTCGTGGTGGCGTCGCCGTCCTTCGGAAATCTGGAGACACGGGCTGCGCTGGCCGTGCTGACGTCTCTGCCCCCGCAGTTGAGGTCTCAGATCGCCCGTATCGACGCGCCGAGCATCTCGGCCGTGTCCATGACCCTGCTGGACGGTCGAGTGCTGGTGTGGGGGAGCAGCGAGGATTCCGAACGCAAAGCAGCAGTTGCTCTTCCGCTGTTGACGCAACCGGGACAGACGTACGACGTGTCGAGCCCCGATCTGCCGACCACGCGCTGAATCTCTCTCAACTTTCTCCGCGTGTTCCGGCGCGCCTAATCGACCGTCCGCGCGTGTGTCTCTACGGTTTTGACAGTCGATCACTTGACATAACTATGAACCTATGGTTCAGGTTGAGGGTTTGGCACATCTCACAGACCGCACAGTTCCACGCAGAAATAACCACGGAAGGCGAGAGCCCATGACGCCCCCGCACAACTACCTCGCCGTAATCAAGGTCGTCGGCATCGGCGGCGGCGGCGTCAACGCGGTCAACCGCATGATCGAACAGGGACTCAAAGGAGTCGAGTTCATCGCGGTCAACACCGACGCGCAGGCCCTGCTCATGTCCGACGCCGACGTCAAGCTCGACGTCGGCCGCGAACTGACGCGTGGGCTGGGCGCCGGAGCCGATCCCGAGGTCGGCCGCAAGGCCGCCGAAGACCACAAGGACGAGATCGAAGAGGTGCTCAAGGGCGCCGACATGGTCTTCGTCACCGCGGGCGAGGGAGGCGGCACCGGCACCGGTGGAGCGCCCGTCGTCGCCAGCATCGCGCGCAAGCTCGGTGCGCTCACCGTCGGCGTCGTCACGCGGCCGTTCTCCTTCGAGGGCAAGCGTCGCGGCGGCCAGGCCGACGTGGGCATCCAGGGTCTGCGCGAATCCTGCGACACCCTCATCGTCATCCCGAACGACCGACTCCTGCAGCTCGGCGACGCAGCCGTCAGCCTCATGGACGCGTTCCGCAGTGCCGACGAAGTACTCCTGAACGGCGTTCAGGGAATCACCGACCTCATCACGACCCCCGGTCTGATCAACGTCGACTTCGCGGACGTCAAGGGCGTCATGTCCGGCGCCGGAAGCGCGCTCATGGGAATCGGTTCCTCGCGAGGTGAGGGTCGCGCCATCAAGGCGGCCGAATCGGCCATCAACTCCCCGCTCCTCGAAGCATCGATGGAGGGCGCTCGCGGAGTGCTGCTGTCGATCGCCGGCGGGTCCGACCTCGGACTGTTCGAGATCAACGAGGCGGCCTCGCTGGTCCAGGAAGCTGCACACATCGACGCCAACATCATCTTCGGCACCGTCATCGACGATTCGCTCGGTGACGAGGTCCGCGTGACCGTCATCGCCGCCGGATTCGACAGCGGCGCCCCCGCCCGTCGACCGGTGGAGTCCGCCGGAACCCACGCCCGCGCGCAGGTGAACAACGGACGGGCCGGCGAGATCTCCTCGGACGAGTCCGGACCGGCCGTCTTCCGCGACACCTCGCCGTCGGCCCCCAGCAGCCTTCCGCCGCTGGGCAATCCGGGTAACGGCCGACGCGTCCCGATCGCGGACGACGAGGGCGAAGACGATGTGGACGTGCCCTCCTTCATGCGGAGATGACCGAAACTCCCGATCGTTCCG
>NZ_JCAWAG010000001.1:596871-707418 GCF_059691855.1 Rhodococcus sp. 320_ES
TCCGCAGGCTCCACTCCTGCCTCGGGTCGTTCCGCAGGCTCCACTCCTGCCTCGGGTCGTTCCGCAGGCTCCACTCCTGCCTCGGGTCGTTCCGCAGGCTCCACTCCTGCCAGATTCCGGAGAGTCGTCACCTCGCGCGCCGGGGGCGCGTCGAAGCCCCCGTACGACACCTTCAACCTCGGTGACCACGTGGGGGACGACCCGGCCGCGGTGGCGTCCAACCGGGAACGGTTGGCCCGCGAGATCGGGCTGACGCCGGATCGTCTGGTGTGGATGGACCAAATCCATTCGAGGACCGTGCAGGTGGTGACCGGGCCGGTCGACGGCCCCCTCGAGGCCACCGACGCCGTCGTGACCACGGAACGCGATCTCGCGCTGGTGGTGCTCACGGCCGACTGCGTTCCACTTCTGCTGTCCGACGAGCGCGCGGGCGTGATCGCCGCGGTGCACGCCGGCCGTGTGGGAGCGAGAATCGGCATCGTTCCGCGGGTGCTCGACGCGATGGTGAGCGTCGGCGCACGTGTCGCCGACATCGGGGCGTTCCTCGGGCCCGCTGCGAGCGGCGACTACTACGAGGTACCTGCCTCGATGCGTGCGGACGTCGAGAAGCACCTACCCGGAAGTGCGACGAAGACGAAGAAGGGAACGCCCGGTCTCGACATCAGAGCCGGTGTGCGCCAACAGCTTCTCGCCGCCGGAATTTCCGGTGTCGCGCAGGACCCTCGCGACACGATGGCCGACCGCACACTCTTCAGCCACCGCCGCGCCGCGCCGACCGGTCGGCTGGCCAGCGTCATCTGGATGGACACCCGATCATGACCGAGAGCGATCGCCGCGCCGACATCGAGACCGCCCTCACGGCTGTCCGTGACCGACTCTCCGCGGCATGTGTTGCGGCAGATCGTGATCCGAGCGAGGTGACACTGCTTCCGGTCACCAAGTTCTTTCCCGCGTCCGACATCGAGATCCTGCGAGAATTCGGCTGCCGGGAATTCGGGGAGTCGCGCGAGCAGGACGCGAGCGCCAAGGTGGCCGAGATCGGGACGGACGACGTTCGTTGGCACATGATCGGTCACCTGCAACGCAACAAGGCCAAGAACGTTGCCGCCTGGGCGTATTCGATCCATTCGGTGGACAGCGGACGCTTGATCACCGCATTGGAGAAGGCCGTCCGCGCAGCGCTCGACGGCGGCGACCGATCCACACCGCTCGAGGTGCTGCTGCAGGTCAGCTTGGACGGCGACATTCATCGAGGCGGCGCTCCGCGAGAAGGGTTGGCGGAGTTGGCAGATCGGGTTGCCGAGTCGTCTGCGCTGCGCCTGAGCGGGGTGATGGCGGTACCGCCGATCGACGCCGATGCCGACGCGGCCTTCGCCGATCTGGCCGAGATTCACGAGAACCTGCTTCGGGTGCATCCGGATGCCGTGCAGCGGTCCGCCGGAATGACCGGAGATCTGGAACAAGCTGTGCGACACGGTTCGACGTGTGTGCGTGTCGGTACCGCGATCCTGGGCCCCCGGCCGATAACCTCGCCATGACAGCGACGAACAACACCAGTCACATCCGTACCGTTTTCGCCGTACGCCCCACGCCCCGGAGGTTCGACCGATGAGCACGATGCACAAGTTCAAGGCTTACTTCGGCATGGTCCCGCTCGACGACTACGAAGACGACTACCTCGACGAGACGGACGCTCCGCGGCCCGCGCGGGGACGGGGCGGCTACGAGCTCGACGACCGTGACGACGACCGAGATTACGACGACCACTACGCGGAGCCCGCGTACGCCGGCGCTGCGCCGCGGCACAGCGCTCGTGTCGCACCGATGACGCCGCGCAGTGGCGGCCGACCCGGTGGGGGAGGCGGCCGGCCCTCGACCCGTGGCGCGCTCGCGATGGACACGCGCTCCGAGCTCCGCAACCCCGAGCTTCGCCGCAGCGTGGTAGCCGACGACGGCGGCGCAGTCGCCACCATCACCACCCTTCGCCCGCGGGACTACAGCGAAGCGCGCACCATCGGCGAGCGGTTCCGGGACGGCACCCCCGTCATCATGGATCTCGTCGAGATGAGCAACGCCGACGCGAAGCGCCTCGTCGATTTCGCAGCCGGTCTCGCCTTCGCGCTGCGTGGCTCGTTCGACAAGGTCGCCACGAAGGTGTTCCTGCTCTCACCGGCCGACGTCGACGTCTCGGCCGAAGAGCGTCGTCGCATCGCCGAGACGGGCTTCTACAACCAGCAATAGGGCACTATGGACATCGACCCGGTTGTCCGTACTCGCAGAGTGAAGGTCTGTCCTTGTTATCGGTCCTCTATTTCGCTCTCTTCATTTTCTGGTTGCTGCTCATCGGCCGGATCATCGTCGAATTCATTCGTTCGTTTGCACGGGACTGGCACCCGTCGGGCCTGATGGTCGTCCTGCTCGAGGCGATCTTCACGGTGACGGATCCGCCGGTCAAGCTGCTGCGGCGGATCATTCCGCCGCTCAATCTGGGCGGTGTTCGGCTGGATCTGTCGATCATGGTTCTGTTGTTCATCGTGTTCATTCTCATGCGCGTCGTTCAGCCCGTCTGACCGGTCTCGGGACCACCGAATTGTTCTCGTCCACGGATCCGCGAGCTACCTGCGAGTCTGGTGTGACAGAATGGACTACAGTTATGGCCCGTTGGGGAACTTTCCCAGTCTGTGCGATATAACTGAATGCTTGCTCGACTGCTCACAAGACGCGTGAAGGGACCCTTCCATGCCGCTGACTCCCGCTGATGTGCACAACGTCGCGTTCAGCAAGCCGCCCATCGGTAAGCGCGGTTACAACGAAGACGAGGTCGATGCTTTCCTCGACCTCGTCGAACAAGAGCTGTCGCGGCTGATCGAGGACAACGCCGACCTGCGTCAGCGCGTCGGAGAGCTCGACCAGGAACTTGCCGACGCCAAGAGCTCGGCACGCCAGGGTGGGTCTTCCGCCCCCCAGCAGGCTCCTGCTCCCGCGCCGGAACCGGTCCGCCCGGTTGTGGAGGCTCCCAAACCAGCACCCGTCGTGGCGCCGGCTCCCGCAGCCGCTCCGCAGTCCGGTGGCGGTGCCGGAGATTCCAACCTCCAGGCCGCCAAGATTCTCGGGCTGGCGCAGGAGATGGCCGATCGCCTGACGAACGATGCGAAGAGCGAGTCCGAGCAGCTGCTCGGCAGCGCGCGCACCAACTCCGAGCGGATGGTGGGCGACGCCCGCAGCCGCGCGGACGCGATGATCTCCGAGGCCCGGCAGAAGGCCGAGGCGCTTCTCGCCGACGCGCAGACGCGGTCCGAGTCGCAGCTGCGTCAGGCGAAGGAGAAGGCGGAAGCCCTCGAGAACGACGCCGAGCGCAAGCACACCGAGATCATGGCGACCATCAACCAGCAGCGTTCGGTCCTGGAAGAGCGCATCGAGCGTCTCAAGACGTTCGAGCGTGAGTACCGGGTGCGCTTGAAGTCCTACCTCGAGTCCCAGCTGCAGGAACTCGACCAGCGTTCGTCGGCTCTTCCGGTGGACAACGGTCAGGACAACTTCGGCAAGGACAACGGGTCGTCCAACGCGTACGGCCAGTCCTACGCCAAGGGCAACAACTGACCCACAGCACTTAAGGCGGGCAGGCCGGAGGCCGGTCGAGATTTACGGGGGAGCCGTGCTGATAGCGACGCTGGTTCTCGCGGGAGTGGGGTTTGCGCTCCTGGTCGCCTCGATCACCACAGGATCTGTGCTGTGGGCGTGGGGATGTATGGCGGTCTGTGTCATCGGTGCGGTCGTCCTGCTGGTGGGAGCGCTGTCCGGGCGGCGTAAGTCGAATTCGGACGAGTACGATGACGTTGCGTAGATCCGGCCATCACCGGGGAGCATTTCGGAAGAACGGCGCGGGTCCCTCGGGGTCTGCGCTCACTAGACCCGAACGGTCGAGGTCCGTCACAACCTCCGAAAGACGAGTGGATCGTTCGCCGAGAACGGTCAAGCGGGGTGGTACCGCGGCTCGGGCGTAGACGCGCCCGATGTCGTCCCCGTGCCCAGTACGTTCACGGCACAGGAGTACCTCGTGACAGACAGTCACCCCGCTGGTAACAGCTACCCGTTGGTCGACTACGGCACCACTCGCGGCAACTCCGGTGGTGTCGACTTCCCCGCGTTGGAGCAGCAGGTCCTGAAGACGTGGGACGACGACGGCACCTTCCGCGCCAGCGTCGAGGCCCGTTCCGACGCCGACGAATACGTCTTCTACGACGGTCCGCCCTTCGCCAACGGTCTCCCGCACTACGGACACCTCCTCACCGGCTACGTCAAGGATCTGATCCCGCGGTTCCAGACAATGCGCGGCAAGAAGGTCGAGCGCCGCTTCGGGTGGGACTGTCACGGTCTGCCGGCCGAACTCGAAGCCGAGAAGCAGCTGGGCATCACTGACAAGTCGCAGATCGACTCGATGGGCCTGGCCGAGTTCAACGCGTACTGCAAGCAGTCCGTGTTGCGCTACACCGGGGAATGGCGCGACTACGTGACCCGGCAGGCCCGCTGGGTGGATTTCGACAACGACTACAAGACGCTCGACCTCGACTTCATGGAGTCGGTCATGTGGGCGTTCAAGGAGTTGTGGGACAAGGGCCTGATCTACCAGGGATTCCGCGTCCTGCCGTACAGCTGGTACGAGCAGACGCCGCTGTCGAATCAGGAAACCCGCCTGGACGACGCGTACAAGATGCGTCAGGACCCCGCGGTGACCGTCCGGATGACGCTGTCCGCGCCCGGCTCGCCGCTCGACGGTGCGGACGCCCTGATCTGGACCACCACCCCGTGGACGATCCCGTCCAACCTCGCGATGGCCGTGCGCCCCGACATCGACTACGTCCAGCTCGAGGACGGCGCCGGTGGCCGCGTCGTGCTCGCGCGCGACCGGGTGTCGCACTACGCCCGCGAACTCGGGGACTCGCCGACGGTGGTGTCCGAGCACACCGGTGCCGACCTGATCGGCCTCGCGTACACGCCGCCGTTCGACTTCTTCCTCGGACACCCCAATTCCCACCGGGTTCTGTCCGCCGACTACGTCACCACCGAGTCCGGTACCGGAATCGTCCACCTCGCACCGGCTTTCGGTGAGGAGGACATGGACGTCGCCACTGCGAACGGCATCGAGGTGGTGCAGCCTCTAGACGCCGGCGGCAAGTTCACTTCGATGGTGCCGCCCTACGAGGCCCTGATGATCTTCGACGCCAATCCGGTGATCACGAAGGACCTCAAGGGAAAAGGAAAGCTGTTCCGGCAGGAGACGATCGAACACTCCTACCCGCACAGCTGGCGCAGCGGTCAGCCGCTGATCTACATGGCCGTGCCGTCGTGGTTCGTCGCCGTCACCACGTTCCGCGACCGCATGGTCGAGCTGAACAAGTCCATCACCTGGGTGCCCGAGCACATCCGCGACGGCCAGTTCGGCAAGTGGCTCGAGGGTGCGCGCGACTGGAACATCAGCCGTAACCGCTACTGGGGCAGCCCGATACCGGTGTGGGTGTCCGACGACCCCGCATACCCCCGCACGGATGTCTACGGCAGCCTCGACCAACTCGAGGCCGACTTCGGCGTGCGTCCGGCCGATCTGCATCGCCCCTTCATCGACGAGCTGACCCGTCCCAACCCGGACGACCCGACGGGCAAGTCGACGATGCGCCGCGTGCCCGAGGTGCTGGACTGCTGGTTCGAATCGGGGTCGATGCCGTTCGCGCAGGTGCATTACCCGTTCGAGAACCAGGAATGGTTCGGGACGCACAATCCGGGTGATTTCATCGTCGAATACAACGGTCAGACGCGTGGCTGGTTCTACACGCTGCACGTTCTGGCGACCGCCCTGTTCGACCGACCCGCCTTCGAGACTGTGGCGGCGCACGGCATCGTCCTCGGCGAGGACGGGCTCAAGATGAGCAAGTCCAAGGGCAACTACCCGGACGTGAACGAGGTGTTCGACCGGGACGGCTCCGACGCCATGCGGTGGTTCCTGATGGCGTCGCCCATCCTGCGCGGCGGCAACCTCGTCGTCACCGAGCAGGGCATCCGCGAGGGTGTGCGGCAGGCGCTCCTTCCGCTGTGGAACGCGTGGAGCTTTTTGCAGCTCTACGCGTCGAAACCCGGTGTCTGGCGGACGGATTCGCCGCACGTGCTGGACCGCTACATCCTCGCGAAGCTCGCCGCGACCACCGAGGCGGTCACCGAGGACCTCGACAAGGTCGACATCGCCGGTGCGTGCGACGAGGTTCGCCTGTTCTGCGACGCGCTCACCAACTGGTACGTGCGCAGGTCGCGTCAGCGTTTCTGGGACGAGGACACCGACGCGATCGACACCCTGCACACCGTTCTCGAGGTCCTGACTCGCGTTGCGGCACCGCTGCTTCCGCTCGTCACCGAGGTGGTGTGGCGCGGATTGACCGGTGGTCGGTCCGTGCACCTGGCGGACTGGCCCGCGCCCGGTGACCTTCCCGCCGATCCGGACCTGGTGTCGTCCATGGACGAGGTCCGTGCGGTGTGCGGTGCAGCTCTGAGCCTGCGCAAGGCGAAGAACCTCAGGGTGCGACTTCCGTTGCAGGAGTTGACCGTTGCGGCCGAGGGCGCCGAGCGGCTGCGTCCCTTCGTCGGCCTGATCGAGGACGAGGTGAACGTCAAGCGCGTCGATCTCGACGAGAACGTCGACGTGCACGGACGTTTCGAACTGGTGGTCAACGCCCGTGCCGCGGGCCCGCGACTGGGCAAGGCCGTGCAGAGCGTCATCAAGGCCGTCAAGGCCGGCGACTGGACCGAAACGGACGGGACGGTCACGGTGCATCCGGATCGCTCCGCCGGCTCCGCTCCGGACGCCGGTATCGAGCTTCTTCCGACGGAGTTCACGCGCAAGCTCGTCGCCGCCGAACCGGAGTCCACCGCGGCTCTTCCCGGCAACGGCGGGCTGGTCGTGCTGAACTCCGAGGTCACCGAGGAACTCGAAGCCGAAGGATGGGCGAAGGACCGCATCCGAGAGCTCCAGGATGCGCGCCGGTCGGCAGGGCTGGACGTCTCGGACCGCATCCGCGTGGTCGTCGAGGTGCCCGAGGAACGGCGCACCTGGTTCGACACGCACCGGGATCTGATCGCCGGGGAGATCCTCGCCACCGACCTGTCCGTCGGTGCGGTCGCCGCGGACGCGGTCGATCTCGGTGACGGGGTCCGGGCCACCATCGCGAAGGCATGACCGACGTCTCCTCGATCGTCGACGCCGTGTTGGCGTCGGCGCGGGGCGATGTCGTTCCCCTCGTCACCGCGGGTGATCCCGTGTTGCGGACGCCGGCGACGCCCTACGACTGGTCCCTCTCCGACGCCGTCTTCGACCGCCTGCTGACGGTCATGCGCGCCACGATGCACGATGCGCCGGGAGTCGGACTGGCGGCGCCGCAGATCGGCATCCCGCTGCAGATCGCGGTCGTCGAGGACCTCTACGACGTGAATACGGACGTGGCCGCCGTCCGGGAACGATCGCCTCAGCCGTATCGGGTGTTGGTGAACCCGAGCTACGACGGGCTGGGTGGTTCGCGGTCGTTCTACGAGGGCTGCCTGTCGGTGCCGGGGTACCAGGCGGTGGTGCGGCGCCACGCGAGCGTGCGCCTGCGCTGCCAGGACGAACAAGGCGCCGAGGTGGACGAACGGTTCGACGGCTGGCCGGCGCGCATCGTGCAGCACGAGACGGATCACCTTGCGGGCACGCTCTACATCGACCGCGCCGAGATCAGGTCGCTCGCGCACAACCCCACCTACGCCCGGCTGTGGGCCCATCCCTCTCCCGAGGGTGCGGCGAGCGCGCTCGGCTTCTCGCTCTGAGACCGATGTCGACGAACCGCCGCTGGGTCCTGCACCTCGACATGGATGCGTTCTTCGCCTCCGCCGAGCAGCTCACCAGGCCCACCCTGCGCGGGCGTCCGGTTCTCGTCGGCGGGACGGGTGGACGCGGCGTCGTCGCAGGATGCAGCTACGAAGCCCGCGTCTTCGGTGCCCGGTCGGCGATGCCGATGCACCAGGCACGTCGCCTCGTGGGTGCGGCCGCCGTGGTGATGCCACCGCGGTTCACTCTGTACTCGGCCCTGAGCAAGACGGTATTCGACGCTCTTCGCGAGAAGATGCCCGTCCTCGAGATGCTCTCGCTCGACGAGGCTTTCGGTGAGCCCGCTGAACTGGCGGGCGCCGACGCCGCAGCGGTCGAGGAGTTCTGCGCGGGCCTGCGGGCCACGGTTCTGGAGGCCTCGGGCCTCGTCGCCTCGATCGGTGCGGGATCGGGGAAACAGATCGCGAAGATCGCGTCGGGACTCGCCAAGCCCGACGGCATCACCGTTGTCACCCGCGACGCGCAGGCCGAGCTGCTCGAGTCGCTGCCGGTACGGAAACTGTGGGGGATCGGACCGGTGGCGGAGGAGAAGCTTCGCAAACTCGGCATCCTCACCGTCGGCGCGTTCGCGGCCATGCCCGAGTCCGAGGCCGCGTCGGTGCTGGGAAGCGCCGTCGGACCGAGCCTGCACCGGTTGGCGCGCGGGATCGACGACCGGACCGTCGCCGAGCGGGCCGAGGCGAAGCAGGTGAGCGCGGAGTCGACGTTCGCCACCGACATCGTGACCATGAGCGAGCTGCGGACCGCGATCGCCGCCAGCGCCGACGCTGCGCACGCGCGGTTGCTGCGCGACGGTCGCGCGGCGCGCACGGTGGTTCTCAAGCTGCGCAAGTCGGACTTCTCGATCGTGACGCGTTCCATCACGCTGCCCTACGCGACGGTCGATCTGCAGACCATTGTCGCAACCGCGCAACGTCAGGCCATCGACCCGCAGGAACTGGGAGCGATCCGCCTCGTCGGCGTCGGTCTGGGAGGTCTGTCGTCGGTTCGTCAGGAATCGCTGTTTCCCGATCTGGACCACGGAGATCCGAGCCCGGACGAGGCGGCGTCGGAGCTCACACCGGACGATCCGGCAGCCGCCGCGCCGGTGGAGACGACACACGAGTGGCGCCCCGGAATGGATGTGCGACACAACGAGTTCGGTCACGGATGGGTTCAGGGAGCCGGCCACGACGTGGTGACCGTGCGCTTCGAGACCCGCTCCACCGGACCGGGCGTCGCCCGCACCTTCGCGGCGGACGATGCGGCACTGGTCCGCGCCGATCCGCTGGACAGTCTGAAGTAGCGGCCGGGTTTAACGTTCCCACAGATCCGGTCAGTAAGGTCTACCTCTGAAAGTAGGGGGAACATGATCGACGAGCGAAAAGGAACCAAGTTGAAGCTTCGTAACAGCGGACGAGTACTGGTCGGCACCATGGCGATCGCCGCCACTCTGACGATGACGGCATGCAGCTCGGGCGGGGACGAGCCGGCCGCCACCACGACAACCGCGGCTGCAACCACCTCCGCGACCGCTCCCACGGGTGATCTTCCGCCCGTCCCGACCGCAGCGGATCTGAACGCCGAGCTGCAGCGCGGACTCGACCCGAACGTGCCGGTCTCGGAGAAGGTCGGTCTGGTTCAGGGAGCCGAAGCAGATCCCGATCTGATCACCAAGGTCGCCGACGCCGCGCGCGCCAACAACGCCACGGTGACGGTCAACGACGTGACGGACCTCGGCGACGGCACGCTCAGCGCCAACGGCACGATCACGGTCAACGGCCAGGCGAACCCGCTCCAGGTGTCCTTCGTGGCCGAGGACGGCGTCTGGAAGCTCTCGAACGCCAACGCGTGCCAGATCGTCTCGCTGGCACAGATCACCTCACCGGCCTGCCCCTCCTAAGCGGCCGACCGCAGCTGTCGCGACGGCGTCCAGGACATCCGATTCCATCGGTTCCTGCGCCGTCGCGGTCAGTTGCACCACTGTCGATCCGACCACGACGATCACCAGGTCCGACGTCAAGGTGAGCCCGTCGCTGGTGATCTCCACGCGTGCGCCACTCGACGCATCTCCCACCCGCGGGGCGTCCAGCGCGCCGACGCGATACGTCACACGCACGCCGTCGGCATCCGTGCCGGAAAAGGCCGCGCAGCGGCGCAGCGTGTTCTGCATGGCGGCGAACGTCGCCGCACTCCCACCGCCGGAATAGCTGGCGGCATCCTCGTCGATCGACGCGAAGTCCGGCCCCGAATACGCCACGGCGGCAGTAGCCGTCGCCCCCACGGACTGCGACGACACGGGTGCCAGCACCGCGGCGCATTCGGCCGGTTCGGTGCTCGATTTGTCCGGTTCGTTCTCGGTCGCACTGGAATCGGGCGCAGTCGAGTCGGACAGATCGGCGGGCGGCAGTTCCAGCGACACGTAGCCCGGCGGTAGGTCGTCCGCCGTGATCATGGCCGCGGCGAGAACATTCGAATCGGTGATCGGGGCGGCCGTCGGGGACGGCGCCGTCACCGGTGCGCCGAGTTCGGGCAGGCTCGATGCGGACTCCGATTCGGGAGCGCTCGCCGTGTCGCCGCCGGTCCCGCAGCCCGCGACCAGGGACGCCACGACGGCGCACGAGGCCGCGGCCCGCCTGATCACGACGTCCACGACACCGCGTTCTGCGTGTTCTGTCGCAGGATCGTGTTGCTGTTCGGATCCCGGTACACCTGATCGCCGCCGATCGTGAGTGATCCTCCCGTGGGGAGCGGACGCGACAGGTCGAACGTGAACGATCCCTGCCCGGTCATCACGAAGCTGTCGATGTTCAGAGTGCCCTGGCCCTCAGGGAGGGTCCACACCGGATTCTCCGGCGTCTGCGTCACCGAGACATCCACTGTCGCAACACCATCGGTCAGACTGCGCAGGGTGGCCGTGGTGACCTGCCGCAGCGTGATGGCGCTCTGCACCTCGAGCGTGACCGTCCACTGCGCGCCCACCCCGATGGGATCGGTGGGAAACGGAACCGCGCTGTACACGGCTTGGTTCAACGCCTGCTCCACCGCCGAGCGGGCCACGTCCGGTGAATCGGGGGACGGGTCGATGCTCAGGGCGGTGATCGCGCCCGTGGCGTCGGTCGCCAGGCCGGCCCCGGAACCCTCGGTCGGTCCGAGGTTCGAGGCGAGCGTCCCGTCGGGGGTGGTGACGGCGCCGAGGGTGAGATCGACCGTCGTCGATCCGTCGCCGCCGCTCGTTGCGGCGGTCAGCGGGATCGTCAGCGCCGGAGTCGAAAAGTCCTGTGCCGGTGAGGTACCGATCTGCTGGTTGATGGTCGACGACGTCGTCAGCGTCACCTGCTGGTTCTCTCCCGACGACGCTCTGGTCACCACCGCGCGCGGTTCGGCGCCGGGGTCGATCACCGCGGTCGTCACCGGCGACACGGGCAGCGCGATCTCCGCCGAGGTGGTCGTGGACCCAGCGGTGGACGGTGCGTCCGAGCCGGCGTCGGATCCGCACGCCGCGGTGAGAAGGACCGTGGTCAGGGCAAGTGCAGCAGTCATTCGAACACGTGTCACGCCCACCAGGTTAGGTGAGGGATGATGGAGGGGTGACCGACCACCAACAGCCGATCCCGACCGAAGAGCCGCCGTCTCGTTCCCCGCGCCGCATGAAAGCGCTGATCGTCCTCGCCTCGGTGATCCTGCTTCTCGACCTCGCCACCAAGATCGCGGCCGTCGCCCTGATCGATCCGCGCCGGCCGGTGCACATCATCGGCGACACGGTGACACTGACGCTCGTGCGCAACCCCGGTGCCGCGTTCTCGATGGCCACCGGCTTGACCTGGGTGCTGACGCTGGTCGCCGTCGTGGTGGTGGTGGTCGTGATCCGGATGGGGCGCACACTCCGATCGTCGTGGTGGGCAGTGGGCCTCGGGCTGGTGCTCGGCGGCGCGCTCGGAAACCTGATCGACAGATTCTTCCGCTCGCCGGGCCCCCTGCAGGGCCACGTCGTCGACTTCGTGTCCATCGGATGGTGGCCGGTGTTCAACGTCGCCGATTCGTCGATCGTCTGCGGCGCCGTCCTGCTGGTCGCGTTGACGGTGTTCGGAATCGAGTCCGACGGCACGCGTCGAGTGCCGGAGAAGAAGGCGGTGTCGTGAGAGAGACGCGGTCGATGCCCGTGCCCGACGGGCTGGACGGGATGCGAGTCGACGCCGGCCTGGCGCGGTTGCTCGGACTGTCGCGGACCGTGGTGGCGGTTCTGGCAGAGGAGGGGGCCGTTCAACTCGACGGGTCCGCGGTCGGCAAGTCCGATCGCCTCCCGGCAGGATCGTGGCTGGAAGTCGAGCTTCCCGAGCCGCCGCAGCCGCTGACCATCGAGGCGCAGGCCGTCCCCGGGATGGAGATCCTCTACTCCGACGACGACATCGTGGTGGTCGACAAGCCCGTCGGCGTTGCGGCGCACGCGAGCGTGGGGTGGACCGGACCGACGGTCATCGGCGGATTGGCCGCGGCAGGTTTTCGAATCTCGACGTCCGGAGTCCACGAACGTCAGGGCATCGTTCATCGTCTCGACGTCGGAACCTCGGGCGCGATGGTGGTGGCGACCAGCGAACGCGCCTACACCCTGCTCAAGCGTGCGTTCAAGCAGCGGACTATCGACAAGCGGTATCACGCTCTCGTACAAGGACATCCGGACCCCAGCAGCGGCACCATCGACGCGCCGATCGGCCGGCACCGCAGCAACGACTGGAAGTTCGCGGTGATGGCCGACGGCAAGGAGAGCGTCACTCACTACGACACGGTGGAGGCCTTCCAAGCCGCCAGCCTGCTCGACGTCCACCTCGAAACCGGTCGTACGCACCAGATTCGAGTGCATTTCTCCGCTCTGCACCATCCCTGTTGCGGCGATCTCACCTACGGCGCGGACCCCCGCCTCGCTGCACGTCTGGGACTCGAACGTCAGTGGTTGCACGCACGGTCGCTCGGATTCACGCACCCGGCCGACGGACGGTACGTCGAATTCTCCAGCCCGTACCCGAAGGACCTCCAGCACGCACTCGAGGTACTGAGGGCCGTCTGAGTGTCCTCGCGCCTGAGCGCCGCAGCAGTGGCCGTTGCGGTTGTCGCCGCCGCCGTTGTCGTTCTCGGAGTGAGCAATCCGGTGCGCACCGCACGGGTGGCCACCGATCGGCTGGGGCCGGACACGGGCCAGAGCGTGGACGACTACCTCGCGTTCGCGCAGTCCACGCTCTCCGGCGACGACACCGACGATCGCTGGGCGCTGTTGTCGCTGCGATCCGATGCGACCACCGGCGAACTGGCCTCCATCGTGGGCGAGACCCGCGTGTCGCAGGTGTACGCCCATGTGGCACTCGAGCGGGTGCAGACGCCCGTCGTGGTGGTGGCCGTCTCCGCTCACCCCGTGTCGCTGGCCAACGCTGTTGTCAGAGCGGCGGAGAAGGTGCCGTCGACGGAGACGAGTCGCGGACAGGCCGTCGCCGCAGTGACACGGACACGTTTTGCAAGCAACTGTGCCTGCGTCGCGGCGGCGCTGGTGCGCGCGCCGCTTCCCGTGCTGGGAGAGTTGTCCGCCTCGCCCGCGGTTCGGGCCGTCGAGGCGCTTCCCTCCGACGCCGTCTTCGGCACGTTCAGTGTGAACCCGCTGCTACCGGAAACGGTCGACACCGCGGTGGTGCAGCCGGACGACGGCGTCGTTCCCGACCGTTAGGTCATTTCCGCCAGAAGAGGTGGTGGACCACGCCACTCGGACTGGGGACGATGTCCAGCTCGAAGCGGTCGCGCAGCTCGTCGGGGGAATCCCAGAGCCGCAGACCCGATCCGTACCGAATCGGCGCCACCGCGATGTGCATGGTGTCGACCAGGTCTGCGTCGAGGAACTCCCGAATGGTCGTCACACCGCCACCGAGCCGAACGTCGCGTCCGTCCGCAGCCTCCTTGGCCTTCGCGAGGACGTCCGCAGGTTCGCCGTCGACGAAGTGGAACGTCGTGTCACCGGCTCGAAACGACGGACGTTCGTGGTGTGTCATCACGAAGACCGGGGTGCGGAAGGGCGGCTCGTCACCCCACCATCCGTCCCACTCGTGATCGCTCCAGGGGCCGCGGTACGGACCGAACTTGTTGCGGCCCATGATCTCCGCGCCGATATTGTGATGGAAGTCTCGGGTGAAGTAATTGTCGATCCCACGACTTCCACCGGGCTCGGTCCGGTTGGGCCAGCTTGCGGTCTCGAACGCCCAGCCGAGAAGACTGCTGTGGTCGAGGCCGAACGGATTGTCGAGGCTCTGGTTTTCACCGGCGGCCACGCCGTCGCTCGACACTCCGAAGTTCTGAACTCGTACTAGCTGCATGGAGTTGTGACCTTTCCGGTCGGCAGAACTCATCGCGCGTTTCGACGCGCCTTCTCCAATGCTGCCAGAGTGGTCATCACGGTGGTGCGCTGACGTTCGAGATCGCTCGTTCGTGCGCGCGCCGGCAGTCCGGTGGCGCCGTCGAGACCGGCCAGTTCGGTGTCGATTGCGCTCAGCTGCTCGAGAAGTGCGCTGACGCGGGCGCCGAGCGCGGCGACGTCGACGGTGTCGGTGCGGGAGACACGGCTGGTGGTGGCTCTGCCGCCGGCGCGCTGCGTCACAGGGCGCGGGCTGGTCGCGCGGGGCTTGCGCGGCTTCACGGCCTGCGCGGAACGCGAGCTGTCGAGGGCGGCGCGGGCCGCGCGGGCATCGGTGCGGTGCTGGAGTTCGTCCTCGTCCTCCGAGACGACGGAACCGCCCAGTGGCCGAAGGCCGTACATGCCGATGAACCGTCGTGCGGCGTCGATGACCGACTCGTGTGTGCGGCACGTGGCGCAGCGGGGTTCGTTCCGATAAGCCTCGACATCGTCGGTGCCACCGCACCACGAGCAGGGTTCGCCGGAGCGGGAGAAGTCGTCGTCGGACTGAGTGGAGGAGGAATGAAGTGCAGCGTCGATCACGACGAACCAGCTTACTGCACAAGCGGACCAACGATTTTCGCCACCGTCCTCCAGTGCTCGGTGTCTTCCCGAGTGCACGGGTAGCGGCAATACTGTTGACCGATGACCGCTTTCGAAGTCGTGACTGCAGCCGACGGTGTCCACCTCGCGACCGGGCGGGACGTCAACTGGATTCTGCTGACCGACGGGGACGATGTCACGCTCGTCGACACGGGATATCCACGCTACGTCGACGCAGTGCAGGAGTCGTTGCGGCGGATCGGGCGTCGCCCCGAAGACGTCCGCGCGATTCTGTTGACGCACGCACACATCGACCACATCGGCGGCGCAGCGTACTTCGCGTCGACCTACGGCACTCCGGTGCTCACGTCGGACACCGAGGTCCACCACGCACGTCGGGAGTACCTGGAGCAGAGCTCGCCCCGGACACTGCTCGCGCACGTCGCCACGCGGGGCATGGTGCCCTGGTCTCTGCGCATCGTGCGCGCCGGGGCGCTGCAGACCGGCGAGGTCGACGACGCGGACGATTTCGACGCGGTCACCGGCGCCGATCGGGACGGCCCGCTGGATCTCCCCGGTGCGCCCACTCCGATCGCGAGTCCGGGGCACACGTCGGGTCACACCGCCTACTTCGTGGAGAAGGCCGGCGTCCTGATCTCCGGTGACGCCCTCGTCACCGGGCACGCACTGTCCCGCACGGTCGGACCTCAGCTCCTACCGACCCTGTTCTCACACGACGCGCCGGCCGAGTATTCCGTCCTGGACGTCTTTTCCGGCCTGGCGGCCGACGTCCTACTTCCCGGGCACGGCCCGATGCATCACGGCGACATCGGCGCCGCCGTCGCGCACGCCCGGGACCTGCGTCACGTGTGATCAGTTACGCGCGCGGCGAATTCGGATCGGTCCGCGAGCCGTGGACGGGTCGACCACCGAGCCCTTCTGCGTGATTTCCACCTCACCGGCGTCGACCATACGACGTGCAGCCTTGCGCACCGGCTCCATCAAGGGCTGCCAGTCGTCCGGGGACACCGCACGCGCGACATCGGAGGGACAGATGCTCGACGTGGCGGCCCGTGAGGCCAGCAAGCTTCGAATGCGTTCCTCGAGATCGTGATCGGACTCGGTCACCGAGTTCCGCCGGCAGGTCGCGCTGCAGTACTTGACGTTGTCCCAGTCCCGTTCCCACTTCTTGCGCCACTCGATCCGACGCCCGCACGACGCGCACACCCTGTCGGGGTGCGTCGTCGACACTCGCTTGGAATGGGCCATGTCTCGATCCTATTCTCGCTCAGCTCACTTCCGGTGGCTGCGACGCCACGCACTGAACGAGCGCAACGACGACGTCTCGGGCCGCACTAACCAGGGCCAGGGATACAACTCGTCGATGGTCAGGTGCGGCGATATGCGTGCCCACCCCGGAACGGGCGTCCAGGTGGCGGCGAGCGACTTGCCGGCCAGCTCGTCCGCAACGACACCGCGGCGAACGTCGAGCGGGCGCATCGTCGCGATTTCCCCCAGTGCCTCGGCCAGGAAGACGAGTCGCTTGCCGGACAGTCGCAGCCGGCGCAGGAGCGGCTCGTCGAAGACGAAGACAGCAGGCCGGTCGCGGTCGGCGGCGAGCGCTGGGTCGTTGTCTCCCAACGACTCCGCGGTGAGCCACACCGTGTCGGCCGTGCCGGTGATCTCCGGCTGCGACGGTCCCGCCGGCACCGGACCCGTGTTCAGATCGGGTCCGTCCACGCGGGGGCCGGGGTCGCTGCTCGGCCAGTCCTGGATGGGGCACGCCTTCCTCAGCCCGCACTGCTGACACAGCTTCGGAGCGCGCTTCTCCACCTGCCAACGGCTGAACCCGTAGGGCTTGCCGCTGCCGGTCCCGACGGTCCACTGCCATCCGAGGCGATTGGCTGCGCGTGATCCGTCGAGCAGGTGCGCAAACATTTCGTCCTCGCCCTCGCGCCAGGGAGCTCCGGCGCGCACGGCCCACTGCGAGGACAACCACATTCTCGTCTGATTCACCAACCAGCCGTCGGTGTGCAATTCGTCGACGACAGTGGACATGCAGTTCATCTCCGACGGCCATGGGTCCCGTGTCCACGAGGAGGTCTGCGGTTGCGCACGGGTGAGGGATGCGCCGTTCGCGGAGCCCACCCGCGCGTAGAGGTGGCGAGCGTATTCCTGCCACATCAGCTCGTCTCGATACTTGCTGCGGTCCTTCGGCGGTGCGTCGGCCACGGCGTCCCACACCATCGGGAGCGTCAGCAGACCGTGCCGAATGTAGGGCGACATCCGGCTCGCGCCCCGGCGGGACACGGGCAGGACCGTGCTGCGTGTGTAGGCGTAGCGGGTGATGTCGAGGATGGCCAGCGCGGCGTCCGCCGCACTCTGCCCGCCCTTGAATCCGCCCGACGTGATGTCGCCCGGTCCTTCGCGTGTGAGGTCGCCGAGGTGCTCGGCGACCCAGGCGATCACGTCGTCGGTGTCGGTGGGGGGAGGAGGCAGTAGAGGCACACCTTCACGATGCCCGGCGGGAGGGGCAGCGAAACGAGCGAGGTTCTTGTCGGTGGGTCGGGATACGGTTTTCGAACATCAGTTCGAGAGGGGCTTGGAATTGAGGGGGGCTTGGAATGGATGACTCACCGCCACTGACAACGGACGAACTTCGGTCGTTTCTCCGCAGAGTGCCGTCGCTGGCTGTCGCCGTCGACGACGCCGAACGCGTCGATCAGATCACGTTGCTGGCAGATGCCAAGGCCATCTTCGCGGCGGCGCAGATCACGCCGACGGTGGACCTCGCTGCCTCGACCCGCCGCCAGATCATCGGGTCCGGCCTGTCGTGCGACGGCACGACGATCACGCGCGAGAATGCGCGAAAGTCGATTGCCGCTCAGGTGGGGTTGGCGCACAAGGCGTCGCCGACAGTCGGATCGCAGAAGGCGGCGTTCGCAGCTGTCCTGTACACCGAGATGCCGCATACGCGAGAGCTGTTGTCCACGGGCATCATCACGGAGTGGCGAGCGACGATCCTGGTTCGCGAAACCGGGGGATTAACTGCGAAACAGCGCCGGCGAATCGACGCCGAACTGTGCTCGAGCCCGGACACCCTGGCCACCAGTGGCGACCGAACTGTCGCCGCTCGCGCCAAAGCGCTTGCGAGCAAGATGAATCCGAAAGCTGTGCGCCGTCGACTTCGCAAGAGGACGAGTGATCGTAGGGTATCGACTCGACCGGCTCCCGACCTCATGGTGTACCTGACCACGTTGCTACCGATGAAGCAGGCCATCACCGTGTACGCAACGCTGCGTCGCGACGCGGACTCCCTGATTGCAACGGGCAACGCCGAGGGCAGGACTCGCGATCAGATCATGGCCGACCTGCTCGTGGAGCGCACTTCCGGGACCGCTGCCGCTTCAGACGTTCCCGTGGAACTCGTTCTCGTGATGTCGGACGCGGCTCTGATGGGCGGTGGTGACGAAGCCGCACACGTTCTGGGATACGGACCGATTCCAGCGTCGATCGCCCGCGAGTGGGTGCAGGATGCCGACGCGCAGGTGACTCTTCGACGGGTGTACGCCCATCCCGCCACCGGCGCGCTCACGGCGGTGGAATCGAGGTCTCGCTGTTTCACCACAGGAATGAAGCGACTCATCGACATTCGCGATCAGGTGTGTCGAACTCCGTGGTGCGAGGCGCCGATCCGGCACCGGGATCATCTGATTCCCGACCACCAGGGTGGACCCACCGCGGCACAGAATGGCGCAGGCCTGTGTGTGGCGTGCAACCAGGTCAAGAACACACCTGGATGGAGCACCACGCCGACCACAACCGGTGGCCGGTTACACGAGTACGAAATCGTTACGCCCACCGGTCATCGCCACACGTCGACGGCTCCATCTCTGCCTCGGCCCGACGCAGCGTGACGTCACACCGCGATGCGCAGCGCCGCGACCAACTCGCGGTACAGATCGTCGCTCTCGAGCAGCTCTGTGTGCGTGCCCTGCGCGCGGACGCGGCCTCGTTCGAGCACGAAGATGGTGTCGGCGTCGATCACGGTCGAGAGGCGGTGCGCGATGGTGACCACGGCGCCCTCGCGGGAAAGTTCGCGGATCGCGTCGTGAATCGCCGCCTCGGTGCGCCCGTCGACCTGCGCGGTGGCCTCGTCGAGGAGCAACACGTTGGGCGGTCGAACGATGGCTCGCGCCAATGCAATTCGTTGACGCTCTCCGCCGGAGACGGCCGAGTCGCGCAATTCCGTGTCGAGGCCGAGGGGGAGGTGCTCGATCTTCTCCGTCATGTGGACTCGGGCGAGGGCGGAGAACAGTTCCGCGTCCGTCGCGTCGGGGTGGGTCAGGCGAAGGTTGTCGGCGATGGTTCCCGGCAGCGTCGGCGTCGCCTGCTCGACGTAGCCGATGTTTCCGCGAACCTGGCTGTTGGACAGTTGGTGATACGGGATACCGCCGAGCGACAGTTCGCCGCTGTTCGGTTCGAGGAAACGCAGGACCAACGAGAACAGGGTCGTCTTGCCGGCACCCGACGGTCCCACCACGGCTGTGTGCCCACGCGAGGGAACTGTGATGTCGATCGACCGAACCGCGGGATCCTCGCTGCCGTACCCGGCCGTGACGGAGCGGAGGGTGAGAGCGGGAGAGGATTCCGGAATGCGCGTCGGCAAGTCCACCAGTTCGGCCGGCGGCGAGGATTCGAGCTCGAGTTCCTGTACTTCGCGGATGCGCGCGGCAGCAGCCATGCCGCGTTGAAGCTGTGAGACGTACAGCGTCACCTGTGAGACGGGGCCGACCAACTGGAACGAATACAGCAGGAAGGCAACGAGACTGGACACTTCGAGAGCGCCGGCGTTGACGCGGTACGCGCCGAATCCGAGCACCGCGATGATCGTCAGCTGAACGCCGGTGCCGGTGATGGTCCACGCCCAGGCTTCGAGCTTGACCGCTCGGATTCCGAAGACTGCAGACGTCTTGGCCTCGTCGACGATCCGATCGCCTTCACGTTGCTCCGCTCGGCTGGCCTTGACCGTGCGGACGGCGCGCAGCGCGCCTTCGAGCATTGCGCCGAGCCGGCCCATCGCGGCCTGGGCGTCCTTCTGTGCGCGGGCGACCGCGGGCATCAAAGTGCCTGCAGCAACGGCGATCAGAGTGATGCCGGCCAGTGCGGTGCCGAGCAGTGGTAGGTCGAGGAAGGCCATGAGGGCGATGACGCCGACGATCGCGATGATGCCGTTCACGATTTCCACCAGTGCCCAGGACGACGCTTCGCGCAACAGCACCGTGTCCGAGGTGACGCGCGTGAGCATCTCGCCGGTGGGTCGCGATGTCACCGATCCGATCGTCGCACCGAAGTACCGGTGCACCATCGACGATCGCGCGTTCAGGACCACGCGTTCGGCCATGGTCCCGAGGAGCAGACGCTGCGCGAGGCCCACCACGACGCCGACCGCGAGCAGCGACACCAGCAGAACGATGGCGGACGTCGTCGCACCCGGCACGCCGAACGAGTCGAGCAGCCGCTTGGTCACCAGTGGTGTCGCCAGCGACGACGCCGTCACGAGAAGGCCGAGGCCCAGACCGGCGAACAGCACACGCCTGTGAGGTGCGATGTAGGACCAGAGCAGACGCATGTTCGGGAACGATCCCTCGGTCTTCATCTTTTAAGACTATGCGGGCGTCCCTAGACTCCCGAGAATCATGGCCACGGATGCACTCGCCGAGTTCGACGCCCATCGTCGCCGGCTGTTCGGCGTCGCGTACCGCATGCTCGGCAGTGCGTCTGACGCCGACGACATCGTTCAGGACGCGTGGATCAAGTGGGCCGACGTCGACCACGAAGCGGTGCGCGATCCCGGAGCGTTCCTCATGACGATGGTCACGAGGCTGGCCGTCAACGCGGCGACGTCGGCGTACGCACGGCGGGTGACCTACCCCGGTCCATGGCTGCCGGAGCCGGTGGACACCGAGTCCGATCCCGCGATCGGGGCACTTCGCGCCGAGGCCATGGATTTCGCGGTGGTCCGTCTTCTCGAACAGCTCTCGCCGACCGAGCGCGCGGTGTTCGTGCTGCGAGAGGCGTTCGACTACTCTTTCGCGGACATTTCCGAGGTGGTCGAGATCGCCGAAGCCACTGCGCGGCAGGTGTTTCGGCGCGCCCGTGCGCATCTGCAGTCACGCCGGCCGGTCGCCGTGGACGCGGACGAGCACCGACGTCTGCTCGACGCATTCCTGGGCGCGGTGGCGTCGGGTGAGATGGCGCGACTCGAGGCCGTGCTGACCAAATCCGTCGTCGCGCTCTCCGATGGTGGTGGGAAAGTCACCGCCGCGCGGGTTCCCGTCGTGGGCCGTGGTCGCGTCGCCCAGTTCCTGCTCGGTGTCGTGGCCAAGTTCGGCCAGGATCTCGCTCCGCAGATCGTCGAGGTCAACGGTCGCGCTGCAGTGCTGTTCACCCGCGACGGCGTAGTCGCCGGGGTGTGCACCATCGACGCCACCTGGTCCGGTATCGAGTCGGTCATGATCGTGCTCGAGCCGGGCAAGCTCGCGCACCTTGCCCGAGTCATGCCCGTTCGGACAGATACTCCTCGAACGTTCCCCGGCCGTACGCCGGGCCCGGAACGAGGTTGACTCCAGCGTCGTAGGCGCGAAACAGCTTGCCCGGCAGCCTGATCGACACGAAGGGTCGACGACTACCCGTCGCCGACGCCCACCTCCGGTGCCACTGGCGGAGGGTGGCGGTCTCCGGTCCACCGATGTCGTCCACTCGCCCCGCCGGGGCACCGAGGGCGAGTTCGGTCAGACGGTCCGCCACGTCGTCGGTCGAGATGGGCTGGAATCGGAACGCCGGACCCAGCAGGACGGGGCTGAACCGCTGCGCCGAGAAGATGCGTTCGACGAACGAATGGAACTGGGTGGCTCGGAGCACGGTCGTCGGGACCGCGCTCTCGGTGACCGACTGCTCGATGCGCACTCGGTCTCGATAGAACCCGATCGGGACGTCCTCGATGCCGACGATGGAGATCAGGACGAGGTGTCGAACCTCTGCCTGCTCGGCAGCACGGACGAGATTCTGGGCGATGGCAACGTCTTTCGATCCGTTCGTGGTGGCCAGATGCACCACCGTGTCGATGCCGCCGAGGGCGGCGGCAAGACCTGCGCCGGTGGTGAGGTCGCACGCCGTGGCGTCCGGTCCGCCGCGCCGGCTCAGGCCGCGGACAGTGTGGCCCGCCGCCCGAAGCCGCTCGGTGACGGGTGCTCCGAGTTGTCCGGTCCATCCAGTGACCAGAAATCGTGTCATGACTTCCTCCTTCGCTCGTCGGTGCAGACGAGCCTCACCAGTGAAGACAGGACGGAGGGACGTTTCGTGACAGGTGCCCGGTTCTCTGTAACGTCTCACGAGTGACACCCAAGAAGAACCAGTGACATCCAAGAAGGAGCCGCGTTCCGCCGGCAGCGTCGGGCTGCTCAGCGGTGTCGGTGCCTACGGCATGTGGGGCCTGTTCCCAGCCTTCTTCGGCCTGCTCAGCTTCGCCGGTCCCGTGGAGATTCTCGCGCACCGTGTCCTGTGGACTCTGGCGTTGATGCTGGTGGTCATGCTGGTCACCGGCAGGCTGAGAACTCTGCGAGGTCTCGGTGGACGGACGTGGGGCACCGTCGCGCTGGCGTCGGCGTTCGTGTCCATCAACTGGGGTGTCTACATCTTCGCGGTCCTGTCCGGCCACGTCGTCGAGGCGGCGCTCGGGTACTTCATCAACCCGCTGGTGAGCGTTCTGCTGGGCGTCGTGTTCTTCAAGGAGCGGCTCTCCCGCGCTCAGGTGGCGGCCGTGGTGCTCGCGGCGATCGCGGTGGTGGTCCTGACCGTCGACTACGGTCGCCCGCCGCTCATCTCGCTCGCGCTGGCCTTCTCGTTCGCTCTCTACGGGGTGATGAAGAAGATCGTCCCGCTGGACCCGCGCACGTCCTTGACCGCAGAGGGCATCGTCGGCGCACCCGTCGCGTTGGCCTTCCTGATCGTGCTGGGTGTGACGGGTCACGCGACGGCGCTCTCGGCGGGCGTCCCGCACGCGCTGCTGCTCGCGCTCGCCGGGCCGATCACCGCCGTACCGCTGTTGCTGTTCGGGGTGGCGGCGCAACGGGTTCCGCTCGTGACCCTGGGCCTCTTGCAGTACCTGACTCCCGGTCTGCAGTTGCTGTGGGGAGTGTTCGTGTTGCACGAGGACATGCCGGCCTCCCGGTGGATCGGATTCGCGTTGATCTGGTGTGCCCTGGTGGTCTTCACGGTCGATGCGGTGGGCCGGATCAGGCGCAGTCGACACGAACATCGAGCCACTTCGGTAACACCCGTCACGACCTGACGGGACACGCCGAGACGCGCCGAGGACTGTCGGTGCGACCACATAGAGTGACTCCCGTGGCTGACTCGTTCGTACATCTTCACAATCACACCGAGTACTCGATGCTCGACGGCGCGGCCAAGATCGCGCCCATGTTCGCCGAGGCAGCGCGGCTGGAGATGACCGCCGTGGGCATGACCGACCACGGGAACATGTACGGAGCCAGCGAGTTCTACAACGAGGCCCAGAAGGCCGGCATCAAACCGATCATCGGCATCGAGGCCTACGTGGCGCCCGCGTCGCGCTTCGACACCAAACGCGTTCTGTGGGGTGACCGCAGCCAGAAGTCGGACGACGTGTCCGGTAGCGGCGCCTACACGCACATGACGATGGTGGCCGAGAACGCCACCGGCTTGCGCAACCTGTTCAAGCTGTCCTCGCTCGCGTCCATCGAAGGCCAGCTCGGCAAGTGGGCGCGCATGGACGAGGAGCTCATCGCCACGCACGCCGAGGGGATCATCGCCACCACGGGCTGCCCGTCCGGTGAAATCCAGACTCGGCTGCGCCTCGGGCACGACCGCGAGGCGCTCGAGGCGGCGGCCAAGTGGCAGGAGATCTGGGGTCGGGACAACTTCTTCCTGGAGCTGATGGACCACGGCTTGTCCATCGAACGTCGGGTGCGCGAGGGCCTGCTGAACATCGGCAAGCAGCTCGGAATCCCGCCGCTCGCCACCAACGACTGCCATTACGTCACCAAGGACGCATCGGTCAATCACGAAGCCCTGCTGTGTATTCAGACGGGCAAGACCCTCAGCGATCCCACCCGCTTCAAGTTCGACGGCGACGGCTACTACCTCAAGTCCGCACAGGAAATGCGCGCGCTGTGGGACGACGAGGTGCCCGGAGCATGTGACTCGACGCTGCTGATCGCCGAGCGCGTGCAGTCGTACTCCGAGGTGTGGGAGCACCGCGACCGCATGCCGATCTTCCCCGTCCCCGAGGGCTACACGCAGGGAACGTGGCTTCGGAAAGAGGTCATGGACGGGCTGCATCGGCGGTTCCCGGACGGCCCGACCGAGGAATACCTTTCCCGCGCCGAGTACGAGATCAGCGTCATCCTCGAGATGGGCTTCCCCGCGTACTTCCTCGTGGTCGGTGACCTGATCAACCACGCCAAGGAAGTCGGGATCCGCGTCGGGCCCGGTCGAGGATCGGCCGCCGGTTCGCTGGTCGCCTACGCGATGGGCATCACGAACATCGACCCGTTGCCCCACGGTCTGCTGTTCGAGCGATTCCTCAACCCCGAGCGCGTGTCGATGCCCGATATCGACATCGACTTCGACGATCGCCGCCGTGGCGAGATGGTGCGGTACGCCACCGAGAAGTGGGGGAGTGACCGCGTCGCGCAGGTCATCACCTTCGGCACCATCAAGACCAAGGCCGCCATCAAGGACTCCGCACGAGTTCAGTTCGGCCAGCCGGGTTTTGCGATCGCCGATCAGATCACCAAGGCGCTGCCGCCGCCCGTCATGGCCAAGGACATCTCGGTTGCGGGCATCACCGATCCCACCCACGAGCGGTACAAGGAAGCGTCCGAAGTTCGGTCGCTGATCGACTCGAACCCGGACGTCGCGAAGATCTACCAGACCGCGAAGGGGCTCGAAGGCCTCATTCGCAACGCCGGTGTCCACGCCTGCGCTGTCATCATGTCGTCCGAGCCGCTCACCGACGCCATTCCGGTGTGGAAGCGTGCCCAGGACGGCGCCATCATCACCGGCTGGGACTACCCGTCCTGCGAGGCCATCGGCCTGCTCAAGATGGACTTCCTCGGGCTGCGCAACCTCACCGTCATCGGTGACGCCATCGAGAACATCAAGGCCAATCGCGGAATCGACATCGACCTCGACGCACTGCCGTTGGACGACCCCGCCACGTACGAATTGCTCTCGCGCGGAGACACTCTCGGTGTTTTCCAGCTCGACGGTACGGCCATGCGAGACCTGCTGCGCAAGATGCAGCCGACGGGCTTCGAGGACATCGTGGCGGTGCTCGCGCTGTACCGACCCGGCCCGATGGGCATGAACTCGCACAACGACTACGCCGACCGCAAGAACGGGCGCCAAGAGGTCAAGCCCATCCACCCCGAGCTCGAAGAGCCGCTCCGGGTCATCCTCGGCGAGACGTACGGCCTGGTCGTCTACCAGGAGCAGATCATGCAACTGGCGCAGAAGGTGGCGGGATACTCCCTCGGTCAGGCCGACCTTCTCCGCCGCGCCATGGGTAAGAAGAAGCTGTCCGAACTGGAGAAGGCCTACGCCGGATTCCGACAGGGCATGCTGGACAACGGTTTCTCCGAGGCCGCCATCAAGGCGCTCTGGGACACCGTTCTTCCGTTCGCCGGGTACGCGTTCAACAAATCGCACTCCGCGGGCTACGGACTGGTCTCGTACTGGACGGCGTACCTCAAGGCCAACTACCCGGCCGAGTACATGGCGGGCCTGCTCACCAGCGTCGGCGACGACAAGGACAAGGCGTCGATCTATCTGGCGGACTGCCGCCGGCTCGGAATTACCGTTCTCCCACCGGACGTCAACGAGTCCGAACTCAACTTCGCGTCCGTCGGCGAGGACATCCGATTCGGCCTCGGCGCCGTGCGCAACGTCGGCGCCAACGTGGTCGCGTCCATCATCTCCGCGCGCAAGGAGAAGTCGCCGTTCCAGGATTTCTCTGACTACCTGGGCAAGATCGACGCGACGGCCTGCAACAAGAAGGTCACCGAATCCCTCATCAAGGCGGGTGGATTCGACTCGCTGGGCCACCCGCGCAAGGGTCTGATGCTGGTACACGCCGACGCGATCGACGCTGTCCTGGGCACCAAGAAGGCCGAAGCGATGGGCCAGTTCGACCTATTCGGCGGCGTCGACGCCGACGAGTCCATCAACGCGGTCTTCAACGTCAAGATCCCCGACGAGGAGTGGGATACCAAGCACCGCCTCGCGCTGGAGCGAGAGATGCTGGGGCTGTACGTGTCCGGACATCCGCTCAACGGGGTCGAGCACGTTCTCGCTCAGCAGTCCGACACCAACATCCCGGCGATCCTCGAAGGCGGAATCAAGGACGGCACGCAGGTGACCGTCGGCGGCATCCTCACCTCGGTCAACCGCCGGGTCAACAAGAACGGTCTGACGTGGGCGTCGGCGCAGCTGGAAGACCTCACCGGCGGCATCGAGGTGCTCTTCTTCCCGCAGGCGTACTCGGTGCTGGGCGCCGACGTGGCCGAGGACTCGGTGGTGCTGGTCAAGGCGCGCGTGTCACAGCGTGACGACCGTGGCCCGTCGCTGATCGTCAACGACCTTGCGGTACCGGATCTCTCGGCCATCGGTGTCGCGAAGCCGCTGGCGGTCAGCCTGCCCACGCGACTGTGTACCGCGGACAAGGTCGGCGCTCTCAAGAAGGTGCTGGCGAGTCATCCGGGGTCGTCGGATGTGCACCTCAGGCTGGTGAGCGGCGAGCGCATCACGATGCTGCGACTCGACGACAGCCTGCGTGTGACACCGTCGTCTGCCCTGATGGGCGACCTCAAGGCGTTGCTGGGTCCGTCCTGCCTGGCAGTGTGATGGTGGCCGACCGCGCGACGGCGTCATCGAGGTAGGCGGCGCAGTCGACCGGTAGCGGGCTGTCGGAAAGTCCGCGTGCGATCGTCGCGCGGTACGGCTCGGACGGTGTGCCACGTTCACGCACGAACGAACTCGTCACGGTCCACGCCGGCGTTCCGTCGATGTCGGGAAGGCGAAGCAGCGCATCGTATTTGCCGCGGTGCGGCTCGGTGGTCGCCGGCAGTCCGATCGGACCCCAGTCGCCGATCGCAATGTCGGTCGGCAAGTCCACGCGGTCCACAACGTTCTCGGTGGCCGCGACGTGAGCAAATTGATCGCTCTGGACCAGGTAGGCACGAGCGAGCGCGGGTGCCTCGGGGGTGCACTCCCACGAGAGGAATGCCGACGAGCCTCCCCATCGTTTCGACACGCCGGCGAAGTACAGCGAGTGGTCGATCCATAACCAGCGATCCCGGACGGGAAGTGCGGGGTCGGGCGCCGGCCGGTGTGCTCCGAAAGGGCTCGAATCCGGCGAACCGGTCAGATAGGTGTGGAAGCGCTCGTCCAGAAGGTTCGATCCGTAGCTGACGTACCAAAGGTTCACAGGTCGATTATGGGACGCGGCGAGTACCGTCGAGGCGAACAATTTCCATCGAACAAAGGATGTATCGCATGATCACGAACTTCATCAACCTGATTCTCGGTGCCATCGGCGGCGTCGCAGCCGGAAGCAGCGGCCTCTACCTGGCGCCCGGAACGCTGCCTTTCGGTTCCTGACGATCCACCTACGACAGCGACCGGTCGAGTCCTCTGGATTCGGCCGGTCGTTTCTTTTCGGCGGCGGGAAGGCCGAGCCACGCCGCCACGGCAACGGCGGCGCCGAGGAGCACGGCCGGTTGCAGAGACATGGTGATCGCGAAGGTGGCGAGAAAGACGATCGCACCCAGGGCCAGCGATTCGAGCTTGTACACGGGCCACGCGGTGCCGGCGATGTCGACAGTCATGGATCCTCGTTTCGGGTGTACCGGTAATGACTGTCAGGTTACACGCAATGTGGAGTTCGGTTAACCGAACAATTTAGTCGTTGCCGGGTCGATCGGCCTCGTGTGTACTGAGATACATGCCATTGACAGGTGAATACGAACCCAGTCCGTCCACGTGGGCCGCAGATCAGGCCGAGCTATACGAGAGCTCGGGTGGAACCGAGGGCACCACCATGAACGGCATGCCGGTGATCTTGCTGACGACCATCGGCAACAAGTCCGGCAAGCTGCGTCGGACGCCGTTGATGCGCGTCGAGCACAACGGCGAGTACGCCGCGGTGGCGTCGCTCGGCGGGGCGCCGAAGCACCCGGTCTGGTACTTCAACGTGAAAGCGAATCCGCACGTCGAGCTGCGTGACGGCACCGAGAAGTGGGACATGGTCGCTCGTGAGGTCACCGGCGAGGAGAAGGCGCTCTGGTGGGAACGCAGTGTCGCTGCGTACCCCGATTACGCCGATTACCAGAAGAAGACCGATCGCGAGATCCCGGTGTTCGTGCTGTCCAAGTCATCCTGAGCGAGGCTGCGCCGAGTCGCAGTGGCAGCATGAGCGGGTGACCGAGTCGACTCAATCCACGGTGCGGCCTGCCCTGACGGCGGACGACGTCGACGAAGCCGCGGTACGCATCGCCGACGTCGTTCTGCAGACACCCCTCGAATTCAGCGACCGGTTGTCCGACGCAACCGGTGCGCGCGTGTATTTCAAGCGCGAGGACCTGCAGAAGGTGCGGTCCTACAAGTTGCGCGGGGCCTACAACCTGATGCTGCAGCTCGACGACGCCGAGCGCGCGATCGGCGTCGTCGCAGCCAGCGCCGGTAACCATGCGCAGGGCGTCGCGTTCGCGTGCCGTCGTCTGGGTGTGCGCGGACGCATCTACGTCCCCACCACCACCCCGAAACAGAAGCGGGACCGCATCGCCTTCCACGGCGGCGAGTTCGTCGAGGTCATCTCCACCGGAGTCACGTACGACGCTGCCGCGCAGGCCGCTCGCGACGACGTCGAACGAAGCGGCGCGACGATGGTCCCACCGTTCGACGACGCCCGCACGGCCGCCGGACAGGGCACCATCGCCGCCGAGATCGTCGCTCAGCTGGGCGAGGCGCCCGGCACCGTCATCGTTCCCGTCGGCGGAGGAGGCTGCCTGACCGGTATGGCGACCTACCTGCGCGAGCGGTCGCCGAGCACGTCCATCATCGGAGTCGAGCCCTCGGGAGCCGCGTCGATGACCGCCGCGCTCGTCGCCGGTGGTCCCGTCACCCTCGAGGACATCGACCCGTTCGTCGACGGCGCGTCGGTCAAGCGCGTGGGCGCTGTTCCCTACGCCATGGTGTCCGCTCTGGGTGCGCGCGTCGTCTCGCATTCGGGAAGGCCGGAGGCCGGTCGGGTTGTGGCGGGAAGGCCGGAGGCCGGTCGGGTTGTGGCGGGAAGGCCGGAGGCCGGTCGGGTTGTGGCGGGAAGGCCGGACGCCGGTCGGATTGGAACAGATGGATCCTTCTTTGTGACGCAGATCGACGAGGGTGCCATCTGCACGGCCATGCTCGAGCTGTATCAGAACGAGGGGATCATCGCCGAGCCTGCGGGCGCGCTCTCGGTTGCCGCCCTCGGGCACGTCGATCTGAGTGCCGGTGAGACGGTCGTGTGCCTGGTCTCCGGTGGCAACAACGACGTCTCACGCTACGGCGAAATCCTCGAGCGGTCCTTGGTGCATCTGGGCCTCAAGCACTACTTCCTCGTCGACTTCCCGCAGAAGCCCGGTGCCTTGCGCGGTTTCTTGAACGACGTACTGGGACCGGACGACGACATCACCGTCTTCGAGTACGTCAAGAGAAACAACCGGGAGACCGGTGCGGCGCTCGTGGGTGTCGAATTGGGTTCCGCTCGTGGGTTTTCCGCGTTGCTCGAGCGGATGGAGGCTGCCCCGGTCCACGTCGAGCATCTCGAACCGGGAAGCCCGGCGTACCGGTACCTCACCTGACCGGACCCGAACCAATTGGACACCCTGGTGTGTCCCCGGTCACGCATTGGACGTTTCGATGAGCCGCGGCGGCCGGTAAATCTGCGCATAATCGGGAGCAACGACCCCCACGGCGAAACGAGAGCACGCGTGTCGAACGAGCTGCTGCAGAATTACATCGACGGGCAGTTCGTGCCGTCGTCCGGAACCGAGTCGATGGACATCGTCGACCCCACCGACGAGAAGGTCGTTGCGCGGTCGCCCATTTCGACCGCGGGTGACATCGACACCGCCGTCGCGGCTGCCGAGCGGGCGTTCGCGTCCTGGAGCAAGACCACGCCGAAGGTGCGTCAAGCCGCGCTGCTGAAATTTGCCGATGCACTCGAAGCGCACAGCGATGAGATCGTCGACGCCCAGAGTCGCAACACCGGGCAACCGAAAGCCGTGATCGCTGCCGAGGAGGTCGTCGTCGGCGCCGATCAGCTGCGGTTCTTCGCCGGCGCTGCGCGCATGCTCGAAGGGAAGTCCGCGGGGGAGTACATGGAGGGGTTCACCTCCTACGTTCGGCGTGAGCCGGTGGGTGTCGTCGGCCAGGTGACTCCGTGGAACTACCCGCTGATGATGGCGATCTGGAAGATCGGTCCTGCCATCGCGGCGGGTAACACGGTGGTGCTCAAGCCGAGTGACACGACTCCGGAGAGCACCTTGGTGCTCGCGCGGATCACCAAGGACATCTTTCCCGACGGGGTTCTCAACATCGTGCTCGGCGACGGTGGCACCGGGGCCGCGCTCGTGTCACACCCCAAGGTGTCGATGGTCTCGATCACCGGATCGGTGCGGGCCGGTATCGCCGTGGCCGTGGCCGCGGCGCAGCAGCTCAAGCGCGCACACCTGGAGCTCGGCGGAAAGGCTCCGGCCCTTGTCTTCGGTGACGCCGACATCGCCTCCACCGCACAGGGACTCGCGGAAGCCTCCTTCTTCAACGGTGGACAGGACTGCACGGCGGTCACTCGTGTACTGGTGCACGAGGACATTCACGACGAGTTGGTCGACGCCCTGGTCAAGGCAGCGGACGGTCTGAAGCCGGGGATGCCCGACGATCCGGACGCGTTCTACGGCCCGCTCAACAACATTCGGCACTTCACGGCGGTCTCGGAGAAGGTCGCCGCCGTGGGGGAGCACGCGACGGTGGTGACGGGAGGACACCGTGTCGGCGAGAGCGGGTTCTTCTACGCGCCCACGGTGATCACCGGTGTGCGGCAGACGGACGACATCGTGCAGGAGGAGACCTTCGGCCCGGTGGTGACGGTGCAGCGCTTCGCCGACGAGTCCGAGGCCATCGCCCTGGCCAACGACGTCAAATACGCGCTGGCGTCGAGCGTGTGGACCAAGGACCACGGTGTGGTCCAACGCGTCACGGCGGCACTCGATTTCGGCGCGGTGTGGGTGAACTGCCACATTCCTCTCGTCGCCGAGATGCCCCACGGCGGATTCAAGTACTCGGGGTACGGCAAGGACCTCTCGGCGTACGGCGTCGAGGACTACACCCGCATCAAGCACGTGATGAGCTCCAACTCGTGACCGCGACTTTCCACCCACTGGATCCGCTCGGCGCCGACGAATTCACTGCTGCTGCAGCTCTTCTGGCCCGCGAGCATCAGGTGGGAGACGGCTGGCGCTTCGCGTCGATGGAGATGGTCGAGCCGCCCAAGGCCGAGGTGGCCGCGTTCGATGCCGACGGAACGCGACCCGATCGACGCGCAGTCGTGGTGTGCCTGAACAGGAACGAGAACGCCACCTACAAGGCCGTGCTGTCGCTCACCGACGATGCGGTGATCTCGTGGACGCACATCCCCGACGTGCAGCCGAACTTCACCGTGGACGAGTGGGAGGAGGCCGACGCCGTCCTGCGTTCGCATCCGGATGTCATTGCGGCTCTGGCCGAACGCGGCATCACGGACATGAGCCTGGTGTTCATGGACACCTGGACCTACGGCGCCGCGGTGACGCCGGAGAAGTACCTCGGACGTCGGCTCGGGTGGTCGGACACCTGGGTCAAGAAGGCCGACGGAGCCAATCCCTACGCGGGTCCGGTCAACGGATTTCATTGCGTCATCGACGTGAACTCGATGGAGCTGTTGGAAATCGAGGACACGTTCACGGTGGACCGGCCGGACATCATGGGGGAGTACGTTCCCCGGCACATCCCGGATCGGATCAAGTCCACCCGTGAGCCCCTGAAGCCGCTCGACATCATCCAGTCCGAGGGGCCGTCGTTCACGCTCGAGGGCAATCGTCTGACGTGGCAGAACTGGTCGCTGCGAGTGGGATTCAACTATCGCGAGGGCATGACTCTGCACGCGATCACCTACGACGACAACGGTAGGACGCGGTCGGTCGCCAACCGATTGTCGTTCGCGGAGATGGTGGTTCCCTACCGCGAACATTCCACCGATCACTACCGCCGCACCGCATTCGACATCGGCGAGTGGGGAATCGGTTTCATGACCACCTCGCTCGAACTGGGGTGTGACTGCCTCGGCGAAATTCGGTACCTGGACGCTGTTCTGCACAACAGCAAGGGTGAGCCGTACACGATCCCGAACGCGATCTGCATTCACGAGGAAGACGCCGCCGTGCTGTGGAAGCACGTCGACCACGACAGCGCCGAAGTGCGCCGGATGCGCCGACTCACGGTGTCGTTCCACGTGACGGTCGCCAACTACGAGTATCTGACGTACTGGCGGTTCTATCAGGACGGCAACATCGAGTGCGAGGTGCGCGCCACCGGCATCATGGTGGTCAGTCATTTCCCCGAAGGTGGATCGCATCCCAACGGCACGCTCGTCGACACGCGCACCTACGCGCCCTACCACCAGCACTTCCTGGTGGCGCGGCTCGATCTCGACGTGGACGGCACCGAGAACACCGTCTACGCAACCGAAACCGAAGTGGTGCCGATGGGTCCCGACAACCCCTACGGTCTGGCGCTGACGCAGAAGAACACACCTCTGCGGACCGAGAGCGAGGGCAAGCAGGACTTCGACTGGAACAGCCAGCGGGCGTGGAAAGTGGTGAACGACAACGTCACCAACGGACTGGGAACGCGGCCCGCGTACAAACTCGTTCCGGGAGCGGCCATTCCGTCGATGTTCGATCCAGCGTCGCCGGTGTTCCAGCGGGCGCAGGTCATCGGTCACACGGTGTGGGTCACGCCCAACGATCCCGACGAGCGCTGGCCGTCAGGGGAATTCGTCAACCAGTCGAGCGTCGACCACGGGTTGCCGGAGTGGACCGCGCAGAATCGTTCGATCGAGAACACGGACGTGGTCGTGTGGTACGTCTTCGGGATTCATCACATCACCCGGCCCGAGGACTGGCCGGTCATGCCCGTCGACACGGTCGCCTTCTGGCTCAAGCCGGTGGGGTTCTTCGATCGGAACCCTGCGCTGGACGTGGCGCCGAGTTCGACGGGGCACTGCCACGGTTGAGCAGTCGCTCCACCACTCGGCGGTGCAGATCGGGATCGGTGGCGGGTAGGTCCAGGAGCGCGGCCAGGTAGATGCCGTCGCCCACGAGGCGGACGATCTCGGCCTGCACCGGGTCCTCGATCTCGGCTCGTAGGCCCTCGTCCCACAATCGCATGACGTCGGTGACCGCCTGCTGGACCTCGCCGGGCTTGCCGTCGACGCTGCGGAGGGCGGCGATGGTCGAGCGGTAGAGAGCTACCTCCTCGCTCGTGCTCGTGTCCGGCTGCTGGAGGTACCACTCCGCGACGGTCGTGCCACCGGCAGCGGCCTCGGCCCGTTGGGCATCCGATCGGTCGCCGAGCCGGCGAACCATTCCGGCGATCATGGCTTCCTTGGTGGGGAAGTGGTAGAGCAGTCCGCCCTTGGACACCCCTGCTCGTGCCGCGACGCTCTCCAGTGTCACCTGGCCTATGCCCTGATCGAGCAGCTGCGCCTCGAGGGCGTCCAATATTCGGTCGCGCGTTCCCACCGGCATGGAGTTGACTGTACCGGCTGGACGGTTGTTGCTACAGTCGATCACTGTACCGGCTGGACGGTTGGAGCCGGACGAGCGAGGAGAGTGTGGAGATGTCTGTCGTGACGACTGCGGAGGAGCGGTCGAATTCAGCAACGGCAACGCGGAAGGACTGGCTGGGACTGGTCGTACTCGCGTTCGCGGTGCTGCTCATTGCCGTCGACGGCACGGTTCTGGACCTGGCGCTGCCCTTCGTGAGCGCCGACCTTGCGCCCAGCAGCACCGAACTGCTGTGGATCATCGACGTCTACTCGTTCGTTCTCGCCGGTCTCCTGGTGACCATGGGCACGTTGGGCGACCGCATCGGCCGCCGGCGTCTGTTGCTCGTCGGTGCCGCCGGCTTCGGTGTCGCATCCGCCATCGCCGCGTGGTCCGTCAGCCCCGAAATGCTCATCGGCGCACGGGTTCTGCAGGGCGTCTCGGGTGCGACGCTGATGCCCGCCACCCTCGGACTGATCCGCACCATCTTCACGGTTCCACGGCAACGCACACTGGCCATCGGGGTGTGGGGAGCGATGGCCGGCGGCGGCGCTGCAGCCGGTCCCTTGGTCGGCGGATGGCTGCTCGAGCACTTCTGGTGGGGCTCGGTGTTCCTGATCAACGTCCCGATCATGCTGGTGTTGGTTCTCGTCGGACCGTGGGTGATCCCGGAGGCCAAGGACCCGAACCCGGGTCGGTTCGATCTGGTGAGCGCCGCCCTGTCCATCACCACGATGGTTCCGCTCGTCTACGCGGTCAAGGAAGGCGCGGTGCACGGGCTGCACTGGTCGCTGGCGGTCATGGCCGCCCTCGGCGTCGCATCCGGCGCGGCGTTCGTGCGTCGCCAGCGCAGGGTGTCCCACCCGATGATCGACCTCGACCTGTTCCTGCGGCCGAGGTTCACCACCGCGGTGCTCACGAACCTGCTGTCGATCTTCGCGCTCGCGGGTGTGCTGTTCTTCGGTGCGCAATATCTTCAGCTGGTGCTCGGAACGAGCCCGCTCGAAGCGGGGCTGTTCCTCCTTCCCGGCACCGCCATGTCGATCGCGGCGTCGCTCGCCGCGAGTGCCCTCGTCCGGAGGTGGCTACCCGGCACGGTGCTGGCGGCCGGTCTGATCGCCGCCGCTCTCGGCGCACTGCTGCTGATCGGGCTGCGCGTGGACGGCGGACCGGGATTGTTCGTCGCGGGCTTCGTACTGATCGGGTTCGGGTCGGGTGTGGCGCTGACGCTCACGTCGGACCTGGTGATCAGCTCGGTCGAACCCGCCCGCGCCGGAGCGGCGTCGGCGGTGTCCGAGACCGGTTACGAACTCGGAATCGCCTTGGGCGTCGCCGTTCTGGGATCGGTCGTCATGGCGATGTTCCGGTCCGGGCTCGACGTCAGCACCGTGTCGGCCGGCGACGCAGCAGTGGCCCGCGAAACGCTCGGTGGTGCGGTGGCCGTGGCGAACTCGTACTCCGGCGAAGTGGCGAGCGCGGTTCTCGACTCCGCTCGGGACGCATTCGTCGGCGGCATGCACGTCGCGTCGGGCATCACGGCCGTGATTCTGCTGCTGACCGCCGCCCTGGTGCTGAGGTTGCTCCGGAAGTAGCTCGACCGATCAGGCCACCCGGTCCAGCACGACGAACGAGTGACCGGGAACGGTCGTGGTGGACGCAGTCTCGTCCTGGGTCGGCGCATCCCACCACAGCAGCGGAACGCCGCCGAACGGCACGGTGACCGGATCGGGAGAAAGGTTGCACGCCAATCGAATACCCGCCCGGTTCACCGCGATCCAGCCCTTGTCCTCGTCGTAGTCGACGGAGATGTGATCGAGCCACGGGTCGGTGATCTCGATGCGCTCGCGGCGCAGCGCGATGAGCGACCGGTAGCACCCGAGCACACGGGCGTGCTCGCCGTCCGACACCTCGTCCCAGACGAGCTTGGACCGGTCGTAGGTCGCGATGTCCTGCGGATCGGGAATGTCGTCGCTGTCCCAGCCGTGCGACGCGAACTCGGACTTGCGGCCCTCCGCCGTCGCCTTGCCCAGTTCCGGCTCCGGATGCGAGGTGAAGAACTGGAACGGCGACGATGCGTTCCACTCCTCGCCCATGAACAACATCGGGGTGAAGGGCGAGGTCAGCACGAGCGCCGCCTTGATCGCGAGTTGCCCGCCGTCGAGGTAGAAGCCGGGGCGGTCCCCGATCGCGCGGTTTCCCACCTGATCGTGGGTGGTGGTGTACGCAACCAAGGAGCTTCCGCGCACCGTACGGACGTCGATCGGCTTTCCGTGCACACGGCCGCGGAACGACGAGTACGTGCCGGCGTGGAAGAAGCCTCGCCGCAGCGTGGTGGCCAAGGTTTCGAGATGACCGAAATCGGCGTAGTAGCCCTGCCTTTCACCCGAGACCGCGGCGTGGATCGCATGGTGAACGTCGTCGTCCCACTGCGCGTCGAGACCGAAACCGCCGGCGGCACGCGGAGAGATCAGTTTCGGGTCGTTGAGGTCGCTCTCCGCGATCAACGACAGCGGCCGTCGCACGTGGGCCGACAGCCGTTCGGTTTCGATGGCCAATTGTTCGAGGATGTGCACCGCGCGGTTGTCGGCCAGTGCGTGGACGGCGTCGAGTCGCAGTGCGTCGATGTGGAATTCCGACATCCAGCGCAACGCGTTGTCGATGATGTAGCGGCGCACCGGATCCGAATGTTCCTCGGCCACGTTCACGGTCTGGCCCCAGGAGTTGGCGCCCTGGGACATGTACGGGCCGAACTTCTCCAGGTAGTTCCCGGACGGTCCGAGGTGGTTGTAGACGACGTCGAGTACGACGCCGATTCCCTTGGCATGGCACGCATTCACCAGACGCTGCAACCCGTCCGGGCCGCCGTATCCCTCGTGCACGGTGTACCAGAGAACGCCGTCGTAACCCCAGTTGTGCGTGCCGTTGAATCCGTTGACCGGCATGATCTCGACGAACGTGACACCGAGGTCGACGAGGTGATCCAACTTCTCGGCGGCCGCATCGAAAGTCCCTTCGGCAGTGAACGTTCCGATGTGCAGCTCGTAGATCACCGACCCAGGCAACCGGCGTCCGGTCCACGACGAATCGGTCCATGCGTCGTCGTCGAGCGTGTGCAGCGCCGAGGCCGCGTGCACACCGTCGGGCTGACGAGGCGACCTCGGGTCGGGGATCACGGCATCGTCGTCGTCGATCAGGAATCCGTAGCGGGCACCGTCGGCAGCCGGGACCTCGGCGGTCCACCATCCGTGCTGCGACTTCGACATCGGGTGAACTGTGCCGTCGACCGACAGTCGAACGGTCTGGGGGTTCGGGGCCCAGACCTCGAAAACGTGGGGTTGCATGTCCCCATCCTTACCCAATTTCGTGTTGCGCGAACATCAGCAGTTACTGGGCGCCGGAATCCCCGCGAACCGATCTCCGAGGTATCCGAACGCACCCGGTGCTCCTGCGACGATCGCCGCTCCGTGATCCGCGCCGGGCAGCACCGCGAACTGAACTCGCGCACCGGAGGAGCAGTAGCGGCCCACCGTCTGCTGCACCGCGTCGAGCGAGACCAGAGTGTCCGCGCCGCCGTGGTACTGGTAGACCGGCGCCGTCGGGACACCGGGATAGAACTGCAGGCTGTTCTCGGCGAGCACCGAACGTGCCGACGGGTCGGCGGCGAAATCGGTGGTGGTGACCGACGGAAGGCTGCCGCCGCGGCCGTCGGCAAGAATTTGGTCGGTGCATGCGTTGGCCACTCGGCCGGCGAGCGCGCGCCCGTTGTCGTTGAGCGCAGCACCGAAGTCGAAGCGTCCCGCGTACTCGCGTTCGAGGCCCATCGACGCGGCGAAGCCCAGTCCGAACGAATCGGACGGCCTCGACCCCACCTCGGCTCCCAGTCGACCGATGTCGGCGGGGACACCGCCTGCGGCCACGCCGACGATGTTCAGTTCGGGTGCGTAGGACGGCGCGAGCGCCGCGGCCCACTCCGACGCCATGCCGCCTCCGGAGTACCCGGCGAGTCCGACGGGACTTGCCCCGAGCCCGAGTCCACCTGCGCGCTGAGCTGCGCGAACTCCGTCGAGAACGATGCGGCCGCCGAGTTTCGCGGCGCCGTACGCGCTGGTGGGGCCCAGATGGTCCGGAATCGCCACGGCCCAGCCGCGTGCGAGGAGCGCGTTGAGTGCGGGCGCTTCCTGCATTCCACCGTCGAACAGACTGTGCGACGGTGCGCACTGCAGGCCGAGCGCGTTGGTGAACGGTTGATACGACACCAGAGGGCGGTTGGCGCCGCCGCCGGGAGGCGTCAGCACTGTGGTCACCGCCGCGATGGGGTCACCGGACGAGTTCTCCGACCGGAACTGGATCTGCGTCGCGGTGGCGCCGGGAAAGCCGGTCGCGGGCACGGTCCTCGTCCGCAGGACGTCACCGTCGCGGGCCGATCCGAGGTTGCCGGGAGCGGAGTAGAAGCCGTCCGGATCGGGGGCAGGGTAGATCGGGGCCGCCGAGGCGGTACCGGGTACCGCGAGGACCGTCGCGACAGCAGCGGCAGCAGCAGCAAGCGAGCGGATGGACAGCCGAGCGGTGCGTGACGTCACATGAAGCTCTTCGCTACCGGTCGGGGCGCCGGATGGGTCGACGGTGACCGCGCGTGAGGTGCATGCTGAAGGGGTGTCCGATATCGACGTTTACGAGCTCCCGATGTTCCCCCTCGGATCGGTGCTGCTTCCCGGTGAGGCATTGCCGCTGCACGTGTTCGAGCCGCGCTACCGCGCCATGGTCGACGCGTGCATGGCGTCCGACGACGGGCCGCGTTTCGGAGTCGTGCTGATCGAACGCGGCCACGAAGTCGGCGGCGGCGACACCCGCGGCGACATCGCGACGGTGGCGGAGATCCGTCGTTGCCTCCCCCTGCCCGACGGGAGGTACGTCCTCGAATGCGAGGGCCGATCGCGGGTGCGAGTCACCGAATGGCTCGAGGACGACCCGTATCCGAGGGCCCTTCTGCAGGACTGGCCGGACGAGCCGAGTACCGATTCGGCGGACCTCGTGGCCGTGGTCACGCGCGCGCGGCGGCTTCTGGAGGTTCTGTCGGAACTGGCTGCAGCGCAAGGTGAAACGCTGCCGTCGTTGCCTCTCCTCGATGCCATGACCGAGGACGACGTGTTCGCTCTCGCGGCGGCTCTGCCGCTCGGGCCGTCGGACCGATCGCGCATTCTCGCGGCGCCGACCTCCCCGGCCCGCGCTGCGGCGCTCGCAGACGCTCTGGACGACGTCATCGCGGTCGCGGAGTTCTCCCGCCTGCCGTCCTGAGCCACGCTAGGGTTGGAATGCTCGGGGGTAGAAGCCAAAAGGAGAGATGTCGTGGCACACGATCGTGCAGGACAAGTTGCGGCACCGTCGGATCTGGAGGATCTGCCACATCTGGTGACCTCCTACTACACCGTCACCCCCGACGTCGACGATCCGGATCAGCAGGTCGCCTTCGGGACCTCGGGACACCGTGGATCGAGTCTCGATGGAGCGTTCAACGAGGCGCACATCATCGCGACCACCCAGGCCATCGTGGAGTACCGCGCAGCGCAGGGGACCACGGGGCCGTTGTTCATCGGCCGCGACACGCACGCTCTGTCGGAGCCTGCGTGGACCACGGCGCTCGAGGTGCTCGCGGCCAACGACGTTGCCGTGCTGATCGATTCGGGTGACCGGTACACGCCGACTCCCGCTGTCTCTCATGCCATTCTGCGGTACAACGCGTCCGGGCCGAGTGCCCCGGCAGACGGCATCGTGGTGACCCCGTCGCACAACCCGCCGCGCGACGGCGGGTTCAAGTACAACCCGCCCAACGGCGGGCCTGCCGACACGGACGCGACATCGGTCATCGCCGCACGCGCCAACGAGATCATGCGCGACGGGGTGTCGTCGGTTCGGCGGGTCAGCCTCGCGCAGGCACTCGCCGGGTCGGTCGAGAAGTACGACTACCTCGGAACGTACGTCGACGATCTCGACAACGTCCTCGATCTCGATGCCATTCGGGGTGCGAGCGTGCGCATCGGCGCCGATCCGCTCGGCGGTGCGAGCGTCGACTATTGGGACGCCATCGCCCAGCGGCACAACCTGGATCTGACCGTGGTGAACCCGTTGGTGGACGCCACGTGGCGGTTCATGACTCTCGACACCGACGGCAAGATTCGGATGGACTGCAGTTCACCGAACGCCATGGCGTCCTTGATCTCTGCGCGTGATCGCTTCGACATCTCCACCGGCAACGATGCGGATTCCGACCGCCACGGAATCGTCACGCCCGACGCCGGATTGATGAATCCCAATCACTTCCTCGCCGTCGCGATCGAGTACCTCTTCTCGCATCGGCCGGGATGGTCACCGTCGGCGAAGGTCGGCAAGACACTCGTCAGCTCGTCGATGATCGACCGTGTCGTCGAGTCGCTCGGGCGTCCGCTCCTCGAAGTTCCGGTGGGGTTCAAGTGGTTCGTCCCCGGTCTTCTCACGGGCAACCTGGGGTTCGGCGGGGAGGAGTCGGCCGGAGCGTCGTTCCTGCGCAAGGACGGTCGGGTGTGGACCACGGACAAGGACGGCATCATCCTGGCGTTGCTCGCGTCCGAGATCACCGCGGTCACGGGGAAAACCCCGTCGCAGCGCTACGCCGAGCTCACCGAGAAGTTCGGCGCACCCGCGTACGCGCGCACCGATGCACCCGCCGACCGCGAGCAGAAGGCATTGCTGGCCAAGCTCTCCGCCGAGCAGGTGCAAGCCACTTCCCTTGCGGGCGAACCGATCACCGCGATCCTCACCGCAGCGCCTGGAAACGACGCACCTCTCGGAGGGCTCAAGGTCACCACCGAGAACGCATGGTTCGCGGCGCGCCCGTCGGGGACGGAGAACGTGTACAAGATCTACGCCGAGTCGTTCCTCGGTGACAAGCACCTGGCCGAGGTGCAGTCCGCCGCACGGGATCTGGTGTCGTCCGTCCTGAGTGGAGAGTGAGTCGCCCCGCACCGATCGGTCGTGAGATCTGGATTCTGATCTCGGCGAGCTTCGTCATCGCTCTCGGGTTCGGAATCGTCGCACCGGCACTACCGCTGTTCGCGCGCGAATTCGGCGTGAGCGTCACTGCAGCCTCAGCCATCGTCTCGCTGTTCGCGCTCATGCGTCTGGTGTTCGCACCGCCGGCCGGGTGGTTGGTGCAGAGATGGGGCGAGCGGCCCGTCTATCTGGTGGGTCTGCTGATCGTCTCCGCATCGACGGCGGCGTGCGCGTTCGCGGCGAACTATCCGCAGCTGTTGATCTTTCGCTCCATCGGCGGAATCGGGTCCACGATGTTCACCGTCTCCGCGCTCGGCTTGCTGATCCGGGTGAGCCCGCCGGAGAGTCGCGGGCGAGTGGCGGGTCTCTACGCCACCAGTTTCCTCGCGGGCACCATCGGAGGCCCGCTGGTGGGCAGCGCCCTGGTCGGATTCGGTCTGCGGGTGCCGTTCTTCATCTACGCGGTCGCGTTGGTGATCGCCGCGCTCGTGGTGTTCGTCGCTCTGAAGTCTCCCGCGGAGGTCGTCGTCCCCGCGGGGGAGGAGCCGGTGACGATGCGCCTGCGCGATGCGTGGGCTCAGTCGCCCTACCGGGCTGCACTGGCCTCGAGTTTCGCCAACGGGTGGGCCGTGTTCGGAGTGCGGGTCGCGGTGGTTCCCCTGTTCGTGGTCGAGGGGCTGAACCGCTCGGCAGCGTTGTCGGGTGTCGTCCTCACGGTCTTCGCCGTCGGCAATGCGTTGACGCTGTTTCAGGCGGGGAAACTGTCGGATCGGCGAGGGCGCAAACCCTTCCTCGTTCTGGGCCTCGCCGTGTGCGGGGTCTCCACGATCGCGATGGGCCTCTCGGAGAACATCGTCGTGTTCATGGTGGTCACGTTCGTGGCAGGACTCGGCAGCGGCGCCATCAACCCCGTGCAGCAGGCCGCGGTGGCCGACATCGTGGGGTCGAAGGCTCGCGGCGGGCCCGTGTTGGCCGCCTTCCAGATGGCGTCGGACGTGGGCGCCGTCATCGGACCGATCGTTGCCGCGATGTTGATCTCGGTGTCCTACGGTGTCGCGTTCGGTGTCACCGGAGTCATCCTGGTGGCGGCTGCGGCGGCGTGGGTGGTGGTTCCCGACACCGTCGTCCGATCAGGCCGTCCCGACCCCGATGAGAGCGCCGACCCCATACGTCGCGGCGACGGCGACCGCGCCGAAGGCTAGCTGCCGAGCCGCACCGAGGAGGGTCGACCGCGACGTGTAGTGCGCCGCCAGCGCACCGGCCACCACGAGACCGGCTGCGCCGCAGGCCAATCCGGCTGGGAGCGATGCGAACCCGAGCAGGTACGGGATCAGGGGGATGATCGCGCCGATCGCGAACAACACGAACGACGATCCGGCGGCGACGAGCGGCGACGGCTTCTCGTCGGGATCGATTCCCAGCTCCTGCGCGATGTGGAAGTTGACCGCGCGGTCGGAATCGGCGTGGATCTCGGTGGCAGCGGTCTCCGCCGTGTCCCCGCTCATGCCCATGTCGGTGAGCATCGTGACCAGCTCGGCACGTTCGGCGTCCGGATGGTTCGCGAACGCGGCCCGCTCCACCTTCACTTCGGCGTCGATCTGTTCGTTCTGAGTCGAGACCGAGGTGTACTCACCGAGCGCCATGGAGAACGCTCCGGCGACCAGTCCGGCGATACCCGACAGAACGATGGTGTGCGACGACACACCCGCTCCGCCGACGCCGGCGATCAGCGAGGTGTTCGTCACCAACCCGTCCATCGCTCCGAAAGTCGCCGCACGCAACCACCCACCCGACACGTCGGCGTGGGAGTGGTCGAAGTCGTGCGGGGCGGGGTCACCCGTGGGCTTGGTGGAGGCGTTCGTCTCGGTCACGCTGGCGAAAGTACTCGCGCCGCGGGCGCTCTACCAGCAAGCTTTGGCAAACCTACAGCGGTACGCCGGTACTGTGGCCCCAATGTGGAAGCGGTGGATCTCGGGGGTCGCGCGTATCGGACTCGCCGCTGTGTGGCTGGTCTCGGGCGGCATCAAGGCTGCGGATCCGACGCAGACGATCGTGGCCGTCCGGGCCTATCGCCTGCTGTCGGAGGACTGGGTCGGCCCGGTCGCCACCGTGTTGCCGTTCCTGGAAATCGGGCTCGGTCTGTTTCTTGTCGTCGGTCTGGGCGTGCGCCTCGTGGCCGGAGTGTCCGCAGCGGTGCTTCTCGTTCTCGTTTCCGTCATCGCCAGTGTGTGGGCCCGCGGAATGTCGATCGACTGCGGATGTTTCGGCGGCGGGGGAGCAGCGGACGTAGACGCGTGGGATTACGTGCGCGAAATTGCGCGCGATATCGGGTTCCTGGCGCTTGCGGTTTGGCTGATCGCCTTTCCCCGGAGTCCGGGTGCGCTGGGCCCCCGATCACGAACGGGAACCTTCTCAGGGCGCACTCAGTCGGACATGGCACAGTAATTCCGTGACCGACAGAAAAGCCAGGCCGAGCAAGTACAACCCGCAGCCGTCCTCCAGTAAGTCGACGTACATTCTGGGCGGATTGGCCATTCTGGTCATTGCCGCCGTCGTGATCGGCGGAGTCTTCTGGCAGAAGAGCAGAAGCGAACCGCGCGCCGACGGGTACGGCTCGGTGCAGAACGCGGACGTGCAGATCGCACTGCTGGATCAGGGCGTCGTGAGTATCGGACTGCCGTCGGCCACCAAGACCATCGACGTGTACGAGGACGCGATGTGCCCGTACTGCGCCGAGCTCGAGAACAAGCACGGCCAGGAGCTGGCGCAGAAGATCGATGCCGGCGCGGTCACAGTGCGGTATCACATGCTCGACTTCCTGAATCAGCTCTCGGCCAGCGGTGACTACAGCACCCGCGCGGTCGCGGCGTCGCAGTGCGTCGCCGCGTCGGAGTCCGCCATCGTGTACTCCAAGTTCCACAGCACGCTCTTCGCGCCGGACTTCCAGCCCGCGGAGAAGGGCAGCAGCGATCATTCGAACGACGATCTCGCCCAGCTCGCACGCGATTCCGGTGCATCCGACACTGCCGCCCAGTGCATCACCGGCGGGGCGCAGGTGCCCAGCGCAGCGGCCAATGCCGCGGTGGCACGTCAAGCACTCGCTGCTACCGGCTCGTCGGGAACCCCGACGGTCGTGGTGGACGGATCGCTCGTCGACGCCCTCGGAAACGCGAATTGGGTGGCCGACCTCTGACGGATCGACGCGATTTGTCGGTCGTCGTCATGGTGGTGTAACTTCGGTCGGGCGTTCTGCTCGGGGCTATGGCGCAGCTGGTAGCGCACCACACTGGCAGTGTGGGGGTCAGGGGTTCGAGTCCCCTTAGCTCCACCGAGGAACGAGAAAACGAGATCCCCGCACCGATTCGGTGCGGGGATCTCGTCGTTCATGCGGCCTGTGTACTAGCCATTGTGTGCGGCGTCGTACGCCTGCTGTATTTCCGCCGAAATGCGTCCACGCGCGGAAACGGCGTGACCGTTCTCGCGGGCCCACTCACGAACCGCCTTGGTGAGGTCGGGGCTGCGGCGCTGGGTCGACGGTGTGGACGTCGAGCGGCCACGGCGACCGTCGACCTTGGTGGCGAAGTCGATGTAGTAATCGAGTCGTCGATGAAACTCCGCTGCGTTCTCGTCGTTGAGGTCGATCTCGTATTCGACTCCACCGACGGCGAATCGAATGTGTTCGCCGCCTTCTTCGATCGGCTCCTGGTCGATATCGTCGACCAGTTGAACCACGACCTTCTTAGCCATGTATTACTTCTTTCAGGTCACAGTTTCGGATTCCATTTCGACATTACGCCCATTGTGTTCGATATCTGAATCGAGTGCGATTGTTCTTTTCGTCCGGAACGGCCGAGGATTTATTTCGTGCAAATTCGGGTCACGACGCGGTCACGAGCGGCTACCGATTCGATCAGCTCTTGTCGCTCGATCGATGCTTCTGGTACAGATGTGACTGAAGTTGTGTGTGATCGCTGCTGAGGAGAACTGTGAAGAGACTCGTGACCACCGCCGGCCTGTGTGCGGGCGTGTTCCTTGCATCCGTCCTGTCCACAGCTCCCCTCGCGCAGGCAGCACCCGCCACCGGAACCGAGTTGGCCGGCAAGACGGTCTTCCTCGATCCAGGCCACCAGGGGACCAATCACACCGAGAACCTGTCCAAGCAGGTGAGCGACGGCCGCGGCGGCACCAAGGACTGCCAGACCACAGGTATGACCGCGCTCGGCGGGACACCCGAACACACCATCACCTGGAACGTGGCGCTTCTGGTCAAGACCAGCCTCGAAAGCGTCGGCGCCAAGGTGGTCATGAGCCGCGCCGACGACTCCGGGTGGGGCGGGTGCGTCGACGATCGGGCCAGAGCTGCCAACGCCTCCGGCGCGCAGGTCGCCGTCAGCATCCACGCGGACTCCACCAGCACCGGATCCGACGCGCAGAACCACGGCTTCCACGTGATCGTGCCGACCCTCCCCATTCCCGACGCCACGGCCAACGCCGTGCAGACGGGCGCCGGGCGCACCGCGTCCACCGACATGCGCGACGCGTACGAGAAGGCCGGATTCACCGGCGCGAACTACGCCGACGTCAAGGACGGCATCCAGGAACGCAGCGACATCGCGGGCCCGGCGCTGACCACCGTTCCCGACGTCTTCCTCGAGATGGGCAACGGGTCCAACCCGGACGACGCCAAGATCCTCGAGAGCACCGAAGGTCAGGTCAAGCACGCCATCGCCATCACCACCGGCATCGTCGACTTCCTGCTGACCGGAACGCCGGCCGCCACGACCGCGCCCACTGCCACGGCGCCGTCCGCCACGGCGCCGTCTGCTACGGCACCGTCCACCACCACACCGGCAGCACCGAGCGTGGCCGTCCCCTCGACCCCTGCCGCCGCATTGGCCAAGTTACCGAGCGGGCTCGCCGAGCAGCTGTCCGTCCTGACGCCGCTGCTCGAATCCTTCGGCCTCACCGGAATCGATCGTCTGCTGACCGAGAAGAACGTCAGCGCCGTCCTCACCATCGTCAGCACGTTGTTCACCAAGCTGCTGTCCGCGCCGTCGGGAGGCTGAGACATTCCGGTGGCCGACATCCCGGTGGCCGACCGCATTCCGGTCCTCGTCGTCGCCGGCTTTTTGGGCTCGGGCAAGACGACGCTGCTGAACCATCTCCTGCGGCACAACCACGGGCTGCGTATCGGAGTCATCGTCAACGACTTCGGCTCGGTGAACATCGACGCGATGTTGGTGGCCGGGCAGGTCGACGGCGTCGTGGCTCTCGGCAACGGCTGCATGTGTTGCGCTGTCGATGTCAGCGACCTCGACGAGATGTTCGCCGTCCTCACCGGCCCGGGCGCTGCGATCGACGCCATCGTGGTGGAGGCGAGCGGACTCGCGGAGCCGCGCAACATGATTCGGCTCGTCCTCGGATCGGAGAACGAGGGGCTGCGATACGGCGGCCTGGTCGTGGTCGTCGACGCAGCGGAGTTCGAGGACACGTCCGCCGAACACCCGGAACTGACGGGTCATCTGGCGATGGCCGATCTCGTGGTCGTCAACAAGTCCGACCGAGTCCCGCCGGCGCAGATCGACCGACTCACCGGCACGATACGCAGAACCGCCCCGGAGGCTCCGATCGTGACGACGTCACGAGGCGTCGTCGACGTCGATCTGCTTTTCGATCGCCCCGACCGCGGGCCCGTGGTCGGGCCGGTGCAGCTCACCCTCGACGACCTGCTGCGGGAGGACGACGACGATCACGACACGCATCTGCACGCCCGCTTCACCTCGCTCACGATGCAGGCCGACATCCTCGATCCGCGCGCTTTCGTCGATTTCCTGGAGAACCCACCGGTCGGGCTCTACCGATCGAAGGGTTTCGTCGACTTCGGCGGAACCGGACGACGATTCGGGGTGCACACGGTCGGTCGGCACATCACCTTCGAGCCCGTGACGAGGCGGGGCACCGACTTGGTCTTCATCGGATCGGGCATCGATTCCGCCGCAATCGAATCCGCGCTGTCGACCATGCGGCGGGCCGAATCGGCAACGGCCGCCGAGATGTTGGTGGTGCACCGCTACGTGCGGTGACCTACAACCCCACCCACTCGGACGTGCCTTCGGGAAACTGCTGCCGTTTCCAGATGGGCACCTCGACCTTGATGCGGTCGACGAGGGCGCTGCACGCGGCGAAGGCCTCACCGCGGTGTGGCGCCGCCACCGAGGCGACGAGCGCGAGGTCGCCGACGACCAAAGGTCCGACACGGTGCATCGCGGCCACGGGCAGGCCGAACTCCGAGGCGATGTCCTCGCAACACGTCCGAAGGAACCGCTCGGCGTCGGGATGCGCCTGATACTCGAGCGCGGACACCGCGCGATCGTGATCGTGATTGCGCACGACTCCCGACATGGTCACCACCGCACCGTGTTCCGGGCCCGACACGGCACGGTCGACGGTGGCCGGATCGAGCGGATCGGAGGTGATGACGGCGACGATGTCAGGCATCGTGGCTTCCTTTCCCGGCTACCTGAGCGATCAGGTGTTCGTACACGGACTCGAGCACGGCCAACCCGTCCTTCACCCCTCCGGGTGACCCGGGGAGATTCACCACCACGGTGCGTCCGGCTATTCCGACCAGACCGCGGCTGAGCGACGCGTGCGGTGTTGCGGCAATTCCCTTCTGGCGGATGGCTTCCGCCAACCCGGGCAGCTCCTGGTCGAGGACAGCCCGAGTCGCCTCGGGGGTCGCGTCGGTGGGGGAGACGCCGGTGCCGCCGGTGGTGACGACGATGCTCGGACCGCCGCGGAGCGCGTCGTCCAGTCCCGATGCAATGTCGGCGTCGGCGACCACGAGCGGCCCGCGGACGTCGAAGTCGCGCTCCGACAACCACTCTGCGATTCGGGGCCCGGTGGTGTCCTCCCGCGTCCCGAGCGCACCGCCGGTCGAGGCGACGACGACCACCGCCGAGCGCGGACCGCACCGGGGTGGTTCGGGCGCGGGCGCGGCGCCTTCTCGCTGCCAGTGACCGCGCTTGCCGCCGCTCTTGCTGATCAGCCGCACACCGTCGATCGACGCGGCGGGATCGACCGCTTTCACCATGTCGTGCAGGGTCAATCCCGCGACCGACACCGCGGTGAGCGCTTCCATCTCCACTCCCGTCGGCCCGGTCGTCTTGGCCGTGGCCTCGATGGTGATGGACTCGTCGGTGAAGCCGAAGGAGACCGTCACCGACGACAGGGCGAGCGGGTGGCACAGCGGGATGAGATCCGACGTCCGTTTGGCGCCGGCAATCGCGGCGATGCGCGCGGTGGAGATCACGTCGGCCTTGGGCATGCCGTCGGCGCGGACGAGCCGAATCACCTCCGGCGTGGTGCGCAGTTCGCCGGCGGCCACGGCCACCCGCACGGTGTCGGCTTTGCCGCTCACGTCGACCATGCGGGCTCGGCCGTCGCTGTCGACGTGGGAGAAGGAGTTGGAGGTCACAGCTCCCACACTCGCACACGGGTGCCCGCGGCCACGTCGGTCACGTCCGCGGGGATGTCGACGAGGACGTCGGCGTGCGCCATCGTCGCCACGAGGTGAGAGCCGGCGCCGGAGGTGGTGACTGCACCGCTGGACGTGCGCCGTCCCCGGAGGAACTGTCGGCGGTTCGGCGTGGACCGCACGGCGGCATCGAGTGTCACGAATTCCGGTTCCGACACCGGTAGTCCGGACGCGCGGCGGATCAGCGGCCGGGCGAAGACCACGTACGACACCAGGGTGCTCACGGGGTTGCCGGGGAAGTTCAGAATCGGAATCCCGTCCACGGTCGCCGTCCCCTGCGGTCCACCCGGCTGCATGGCGACGTGCCCGAAGTGGCCGCCGAGCGGAGTCAGCACGTCGCGCACCACTTCGAAGTCGCCCATGGACACCCCGCCGGAGGTGATGACGACGTCCGCGACCGCGATGGCGTGACGCAGAATCCGGGAGAACTCGTCGAGCGAGTCGGTGCTCCGGGCCCGGAACACGACGTCCCCGCCGTCGTCGGTCACGCTGGTGGCCAACGTCAGTCCGTTCGAGTCGTAGATCTGACCGGGGCCGAGGGTGTGGCCGACGTCGACGAGCTCCTTGCCGGTGGCGATCACCGCAACGCGAGGGCGTCGACGGACCGGGACCGCGGAGAGCCCCGCTGCGGCGAGAGCGCCGAGATGACGGGGACGCAGCACGACACCTGCGGTCAGGAGTGTGGATCCGGCGCGGATGTCACTGGCGCGGTCGCGCACGAATTCACCCGATCGGCGGGCGACGCGCACGGTCACCTGATCACCCGCGACGTCGGTGTCCTCGACCGGAACGATCGCGTCGGCACCGTCCGGTACCGGCGCTCCCGTCATGATGCGCCGCGCCGTTCCCGGAACGTGTTGCTCACCTGCGGGGTCACCGGCGGCGATGGTGCCGAGGATGTCCAGCGTGACCGGGACGGTTGAGAGCGACGCCGCGTCGACGGCGAAGCCGTCCATCTGCGAATTGCGGAACAGCGGAAGGTCGACGGGGGCGAGGACGTCCTCGGCGACGACCCGTCCGAGTGCGTCGGACACCGACGTCTCCTCGGCGGGCGCGTCGAGAAGTGGCCCGAGCATGGAGGAAATCAGGGCAGAATGCTCGTCGACCGATGGCGGAGAGACCACGTGCGCACCGGACATGGCGATTATCCTAGGCATCGCGCGGGCATACTGGTGGCAAGAGACGCAAAACATGGGATGAGTGAAAGTGGTGAGCGAATGACGGCGGTGAGCATGGGCATACCGTCTCTGCGTACCTCTACTCCTGCTCCCTCCGCCGACCGCCCGAACGAGCCGTTGCTGCTGGACCGATTCGGACGCATCGCCCGCGACCTCAGGATCTCCATCACGGAGAAGTGCTCGTTGCGGTGCACGTACTGCATGCCGGCCGAAGGCCTCCCCGCCATCGCGCCGGACAGGTTGTTGTCGGCAGAGGAGATCGCGCGGGTGGTCGGTATCGCCGCTCACCGGTTGGGCATCCGGGACGTCCGCTTCACCGGCGGCGAGCCGCTGGTGCGCAAGGATCTGGTCGACATCGTGGCCCGGTGTTCGGCGGCGGCCCCCGGCCTCTCTCTTGCCATGACGACCAACGCGATCGGCCTCGATCGGCGAGCCCGCGATCTGGTCGCCGCCGGTCTGACCCGTGTGAACGTCTCGCTCGACACCGTCGACCGACGTCATTTCGAAACGCTCACGCGGCGCGATCGTCTGCCCGCCGTGATGGCCGGTATCGACGCCGCGCTCGCCGCGGGTCTTTCGCCGCTGAAGATCAACGCGGTACTGATGCCCGAAACGTTGGACGGCGCAACGGATTTGCTGGCGTGGTGCCTCGACCGAGGTGTCCACCTCCGGTTCATCGAGCAGATGCCGCTGGACGCGGACCACGAGTGGGATCGAGGCTCGATGGTCGACGCCGTCACCCTGCTCGACGTTCTCGGTCGCCGGTTCGATCTCACCGAGGTCGGCCGTGACGATCCGTCCGCTCCCGCCGAGGAGTGGGCGGTCGACGGGGGTCCCGCGACGGTCGGGATCATCGCGTCCGTGACGCGTTCGTTCTGCTCCGACTGCGATCGCACCCGCCTGACCGCGGAAGGCACCATCCGGTCGTGCCTGTTCTCCGACACCGAAACCGACATCCGCGGGGCTTTGCGCGGCGGCGCGACCGACGAGGAGATCGCCGATCTGTGGCGCGGCGCCATGTGGAACAAGTGGGCGGGCCACGGCATCGACGCCGAGGGCTTCGAGCCGCCCGAACGATCGATGGGTGCGATCGGTGGCTGAGACGATCGGGGTGGAGGTGCGGTACTTCGCGGCGGCAGCCGACGCTGCCGGCACCGAGAAGGAGACCATCACTGTCCCCGTCGGCGCCGATCTCGCGCACCTGTCGACGCTGCTGTCGGACTCACACGGAGACACGCTCGCAGGCATCCTGAGGGTGTGCGCGTTCCTGGTCGGGGACGAGTTGACCAGGGACAGAACCACTCTCGTGGGACCGCGTGTGGACGTGTTGCCGCCGTTCGCAGGCGGCTAGACCTTTACTTCCACCAGGTGTCGCCCGGTGTCACCGGCACGGTGCGCTTGTGGCGGGTCTGGGTGAACATCGTCTCGATGCGCTCCGCTGCCTCGGCCGCGACCTCCTTGCCCTCCAGGTAGTCGTCGATCTGGGCGTAGGTGACGCCGAGTGCGACCTCGTCCGGGAGTGCGGGCCGGTCGTCCTCGAGGTCGGCGGTGGGCACCTTGCTCCACGTGCTCTCGGGTGCGCCCAGCTCCTGCAGCAGCGCGGCGCCCTGCCTCTTGGTCAAGCCGGTGAGCGGTGTCAGGTCGACGCCGCCGTCGCCGTATTTCGTGAAGAACCCGGTGACCGCCTCCGCCGCATGGTCGGTGCCGACCACGAGGTGTCCCAGCTCGCCGGCCAGTGCGTACTGGGCCACCATGCGTACGCGCGCCTTGATGTTGCCGCGCACGAAATCACGCAACCGGTCGACGCCGAGAGCCGCTGCGGCGGACGCGGCATTCGCGTCCGCGGCCGGCGCGATGTCCACTGTCACGGTGCGGTCGGGACGGATGAAATCGAGCGCGATGGTGGCATCGGCCTCGTCCGCCTGCACGCCGTAGGGGAGGCGCACCGCGACGAACTCGGCGTCGCCTCCGCTGTCCCGAACACGTTCGGCCGCAAGCTGACACAGCCGGCCGGTGAGGGTGCTGTCCTGACCGCCACTGATACCCAGCACGAAGCCGTGCGCGGGCGTGGAGGCGAGGTAATCCGCGAGGAAACCGACCCGGCTCTCGATTTCCGCCGCCGGATCGATGGTGGGACGCACGGCGAGTTCGTCGATGATCGCGTTCTGTAGATCGCTCATGCCACCATCGTAGGATGCCGCCCGAACACCCCCGCTCGACCAGCGCCACCTTCCGGAAGAACCGCGCCGACGCTCACCGGGACTTCTTCGCAGCGGAGGCGGCAGGGCTCGCATGGTTGCGCGACGGCGGAGCCCGAGTGGTCGACGTGATCGAGTTCGGCGACGGATTCATCGAGCTCGCCCGGCTACAGCCGACCCGCCCGTCCGCGTCGGCGGCGCGAGAGTTCGGGGCCCGGCTCGCGCGCGTGCACGACGCCGGTGCGGACCGATTCGGCAGTCCCCCGGACGGATTCGAGGGACAGCTGTTCATCGGAAATCGGCCCATGTCGTCGGCCACTCACGACACCTGGGGCGCGTTCTACGCCGCCGAGCGCGTACTTCCCTTTCTTCGGTCCGCCGTCGACGCGGGAAACGTCACGGCGGCCGAGAGCGCGGTGATCGAGAGAGCGTGCTCGCTGGTGGCGTCCGGTGTGCTCGACGACGGCGAACCGCCGCCGCGGCTCCACGGCGATCTGTGGAGCGGCAACGTGTTCTGGTCGCAGGACGGCGTGGTGATGATCGACCCGGCCGCCCACGGTGGTCACCGCGAGACGGATCTGGCGATGCTGGCGCTGTTCGGATGTTCGTTCCTCGACGACATCCTCGCCGGGTACGACGAGGCTCATCCGCTTCGGCCGGGCGCGCGGGACCGCATCCCCGTGCACCAGCTCCACCCGCTCGCGGTGCACGCGGCGGGCCACGGCCGCAGTTACGGCGTCGCGTTGCGCGAGGCTGCCGAGTCGACGCTGTCGGTCTTCGGCTGATCCGGATCGCGCGTCACACGCCGCACCAGATCGGCCCAGCCGTCCCCGATACGTTCGACGGTCATCCCCAGATCTCGCACCTGGTGCAGTACGAGCGTGGCTTCGAGCGGCGTGACGAGCGCGTAGGCGAGCAGTTGTATGTCGCCGTGTACCGGGATCCGTCGCAGAAGGGACGAGACGTGCGTGATGTTCACCGCGTGGGCGGGCGCCGAGTACCGCATCTCGGGCGCGGCCTCCGCGGCGCGAAGCACCTCGCCCTGCACGTGGACGTGATCGAGCCGGGCTCGGCCGAACGCGATGAGACGGTCCACGGGGTCGGCGCCGGGTCCGAGCGGCGGTGGCCCGAACATGAAGCGCTGCTGTAGTTCTGCCTCGGTGTGATCGAGGAGCGCCAGCATCAGGCCGGCGCGGCTTCCGAAGCGGCGGAACACCGTTCCCTTGCCCACGCCGGCGGCCACCGCGACCGCGTCCATCGTCACGGCGTCGGCGCCCAGGGAATCGACCAGCTCCACGGCGGCCTTCAGCAGCCGCTGCCGATTGCGTGCGGCGTCGCATCGCTCGGTCTCGGCGCCGACCATCGGAAGCGACGGATCGAGCGGTAGGGGACTGATCACATCGACAGATTACCCGCTCGGAACAAAAGTGGACTACAGTCCGTTTCAAGGGTCAGCCAACGTCAGCAACCACAACGAAAGGGGCACCATGTCCGAGTCTCGAGTTATCGCACTGGTCGGCAGCCTGCGCGCCGATTCCATCAACCGTCGTCTCGCGGAGACCGCATCGACCGTCGCGCCCGAGGGTGTCGACGTCGTCGTCTACGACGGTCTCGGCGACATCCCTTTCTACAACGAGGACATCGACGTCCCCGGCACCATCGACTCCGTCGAGAAACTGCGCACTGCGGTCGGCGACGCCGACGCACTGCTGCTGGTGACCCCCGAATACAACGGCACGATTCCCGCCGTTCTGAAGAACGCCATCGACTGGATCTCGCGTCCCTACGGCGTCGGCGCGATCAGCGGCAAGCCGACTGCCGTCATCAGCTCGTCGGTCAGTGGCAACGCCGGCAAGTGGAGCCAGGCGGACACCGTCAAGGCGGCCTCCGTCGCCGGCGGCGCACTCGTCGACGATGCTCATCTCGCGATCGGTGGTGTGGGCGAGAAGTTCGGCAATTCGCACCCCAGCGAGAACGCCGAGGTGTCGGGCGACATCGCGAAGACGCTGTCCGCTCTCGTCGACGCCGGAGCAGTCGCAGCAGCCTGATTCCAACCCGTCGACGAAGTCCCCCGCCCCGCGCCTGATCGGGTCGGGGGACTTCTGTCTTCGGGGCGAATTTCGACACGCCGACTCGGCCTGGTGCTCGAGCCCCCGACCAGCTAGTTCCACCGTTGTCATTACACGGGTGTCATACAAATTGTGGTGTTCTCTTGCGATGTCGGACACTAGGTGTAGTGTCTTGAGCACTGGGAGACCACAACCGCTCCGCACCGTCGGAGGGTCTGATTTCCCCCAAGATTTCGGTTTCACAGCACGGTTTTCCGAACACTCGGCACGACCAACTCGATCACGAACAAGAGGACGATCATGAGCGACATCACCGTCTACACCAAGCCCGCCTGCGTCCAGTGCAACGCCACCTACAAGGCTCTGGACAAGCAGGGCATCGAGTACACGGTCGTCGACATCTCGCAGGACGCCGATGCGCGTGACTACGTGATGGCGCTCGGTTACCTGCAGGCGCCCGTCGTCGTCGCCGGTGACGATCACTGGTCGGGTTACCGCCCGGATCGCATCAAGAACCTGGTGACCGCCGCAGCCTGACGCGGTCTCGATCTCGATGTCCGACTCCCTGGTGTACTTCTCGAGTGCTTCGGAGAACACGCATCGATTCGTCCAGCGCCTCCAGTTGCCCGCCACTCGGATACCCATCCGTTCGGCCGACCGGTTTCGGGTCGACTCGCCGTACGTGTTGATCGTTCCGACCTACGGCGGCGGCACCAACCACCTCGGCCGAGACACGAACTACGTGCCGAAGCCGGTGATCAAGTTTCTGAACGATCAGCACAACAGGTCGCTCATCAGAGCCGTCATCGCGGCCGGCAACACCAACTTCGGTGATTCGTATTGCTTTGCGGGAGATGTCATTTCGCAGAAGTGCAACGTTCCTTTTCTCTACCGTTTCGAGCTCATGGGCACTCCCGAGGACGTCGACCGCGTTCGGGAAGGCCTCGGCGAATTCTGGGGAAACCAGTTCGCACGCGCCTGACGCTTCACGCGCCTGACACCCACCGATCCACCACACCACTTTCTCGGGAGTATTCATGGCACCGACCATCACCGACGCAGCGCCGGCCCGCACCCAGGCGCGCGACGATTCGGAACTCGATTACCACGCGCTCAACGCCATGCTCAACCTGTACGGCCCGAACGGTGAGATCCAGTTCGAGAAGGATCGGGAAGCCGCACGCGCCTACTTCCTGCAGCACGTCAACCAGAACACGGTCTTCTTTCACAACCTGGACGAGAAGCTGGACTACCTGGTCGAGGAGAACTACTACGAGGCAGAGGTTCTCGACCAGTACTCGCGGTCGTTCGTCAAGGGTCTGATCGAGCACGCGTACAGCAAGAAGTTCCGGTTCCCGACCTTCCTCGGTGCGTTCAAGTACTACACGTCGTACACACTGAAGACGTTCGACGGCAAGCGTTACCTCGAGCGCTTCGAGGATCGCGTCTGCATGGTCGCTCTCACGCTGGCCGCCGGAAACGAAACCCTCGCAACCGATCTCGTCGACGAGATCATCGCCGGACGGTTCCAGCCGGCCACCCCGACGTTCCTGAACTCGGGCAAGAAGCAGCGCGGTGAGCCCGTCTCGTGCTTCCTGCTGCGTATCGAGGACAACATGGAGTCCATCGGTCGCTCCATCAACTCCGCACTCCAGCTCTCCAAGCGCGGCGGTGGAGTCGCGTTGCTGCTGAGCAACATTCGCGAGTCCGGTGCTCCCATCAAGCGCATCGAGAACCAGAGCTCCGGCGTCATCCCGATCATGAAGCTGCTCGAGGATTCGTTCTCGTACGCCAACCAGCTCGGTGCCCGGCAGGGCGCGGGTGCGGTGTACCTGCACGCACACCATCCCGACGTGTACCGCTTCCTCGACACCAAGCGTGAGAACGCCGACGAGAAGATCCGCATCAAGACGCTCTCGCTGGGAATCGTCATCCCGGACATCACGTTCGAGCTCGCGAAGAAGAACGAGGACATGTACCTGTTCTCGCCGTACGACGTCGAGCGCGTGTACGGCGTGCCGTTCGCCGACATCAACGTGACCGAGAAGTACTACGAGATGGTCGACGACAAGCGCATCCGCAAGACCAAGATCAAGGCGCGCGAGTTCTTCCAGACTCTCGCCGAGTTGCAGTTCGAATCCGGCTACCCGTACATCATGTTCGAGGACACCGTGAACCGCGCCAACCCGATCGAGGGCAAGATCACGCACTCGAACCTGTGCTCGGAGATCCTGCAGGTCTCCACGCCGTCCACCTACAACGACGATTTGTCGTACAGCCATGTGGGCAAGGACATCTCGTGCAACCTCGGCTCGCTGAACATCGCGAAAACGATGGACTCCGAGGACTTCTCGAAGACCATCGAGGTGGCGATCCGCGGGTTGACCGCCGTGTCCGACCAGACGCACATCACGTCGGTGCCGTCGATCGAAGAGGGCAACAACGCCTCGCACGCCATCGGTCTCGGCCAGATGAACCTGCACGGGTACCTCGCCCGCGAGCGCATCTTCTACGGCAGCACCGAGGGCATCGACTTCACGAACATCTACTTCTACACCGTGCTGTTCCATGCGTTGCGGGCATCGAACCGCATCTCCATCGAGCGCGGCACCTACTTCGGCGGCTTCCCGCAGTCGAAGTACGCGTCGGGTGAGTTCTTCGACAAGTACACCGATCGGGCCTGGGAGCCGGAGACCGACCGGGTGCGAGAGTTGTTCGCCGGCGCCGGAATTCACATTCCGACGCAGGAGGACTGGGTGGAGTTGAAGGCGTCGGTGCAGAAGCACGGCATCTACAACCAGAACCTGCAGGCCGTCCCGCCGACCGGGTCGATCTCCTACATCAACTACTCGACGTCCTCGATCCACCCCGTCGCGTCGAAGATCGAGATCCGCAAGGAAGGCAAGATCGGGCGCGTCTACTACCCGGCGCCGTACCTGACGAACGACAACCTGGAGTACTACCAGGATGCGTACGAGATCGGTTTCGAGAAGATCGTCGACACCTACGCCGCGGCGACGCAGCACGTCGATCAGGGCCTGTCCCTGACGCTGTTCTTCAAGGACACCGCCACCACGCGTGACATCAACAAGGCGCAGATCTACGCGTGGCGCAAGGGAATCAAGACGCTGTACTACATCCGGCTGCGCCAGATGGCCTTGGAAGGAACCGAGGTGGAGGGTTGCGTCAGCTGCATGCTGTAGGCGCCTTCGGCACCTGTGCGCGATTTCCGGCCCTATAGGGGCGGAAATCGTGCACGGTGGGTAAGCAGAGAGAAGTACACACACGACTGAGACAGGCAGCAACATGGTGAAGCTCATCGATCGCGTCAGCGCGATCAACTGGAACCGCGTCCAGGACGACAAGGATTCCGAGGTCTGGGATCGTCTCGTCGGCAACTTCTGGCTCCCCGAGAAGGTGCCGGTGTCCAACGACATCCCGTCGTGGGCCACGCTGACCGAGGTCGAGAAGCAGCTGACCATGCGGGTGTTCACCGGCCTGTCGCTGCTCGACACCATCCAGGGAACCGTGGGTGCCGTCTCGCTCATCCCCGACGCCGTCACCCCGCACGAAGAGGCGGTTCTGACGAACATCGCGTTCATGGAGTCGGTGCACGCCAAGAGCTACAGCTCGATCTTCTCGACGCTGTGCTCCACCCGCGACATCGACGACGCGTTCCGCTGGTCGGAGGAGAACGAGAACCTTCAGCGCAAGGCTCAGATCGTCATGTCGTACTACCACGGCGACGATCCGCTCAAGCGCAAGGTCGCGTCGACGCTGCTCGAATCGTTCCTCTTCTACTCCGGCTTCTACCTGCCGATGTACTGGAGCTCGCGCGCCAAGCTCACCAACACGGCCGACCTGATCCGCCTGATCATTCGTGACGAAGCGGTACACGGCTACTACATCGGCTACAAGTACCAGAAGGGCCTCGAGAAGCTCGGCGCCGCCGAGAAGGAAGAGCTCAAGGGCTACACCTTCGAGCTTCTGTTCGAGCTCTACGAGAACGAGGTCGAGTACACCCAGGATCTGTACGACGAGGTCGGTCTGACCGAGGACGTCAAGAAGTTCCTGCGCTACAACGCCAACAAGGCGCTGATGAACCTCGGATACGAGGGCCTGTTCCCGAAGGACGAGACGGACGTCAATCCGGCGATCCTGTCGGCGCTGTCACCGAACGCGGACGAGAACCACGACTTCTTTTCCGGCTCGGGCAGCTCCTACGTCATCGGCAAGGCCGTCAACACCGAGGACGACGACTGGGACTTCTGACCCGGTTCGACAACCTGCGCACCGGACTCAGGGGCACCCTCACACCGTCAGATCGACTGAATGTGCCCCTGAGTCGCGCCAGCCCGACCCCCAGCCCGACGCGACAGCCCGAGCCGGACTACCGCCTGAACCACGCTTCCGGCCCGTGGTCGAGCGCTTTCGCGATCCTCAGCGCCGACGTCTCGGTCAGATCCTCGGGGATCTCGTCACGCGTGAACCACCGCACGTCCAGGTTCTCGTCGTCGGCGACGTGTGCGTCCCCGGAGACGTAGTGGGCGACGAAGCAGATGTCGACGTACTGCGTGCGGTCGCCGTTCGGGTAGACGATCGGCTCGGTCACGTCGACGCTCGACAGCCGCGTCAACGACGCCGTCACTCCGGTCTCCTCGAGCACTTCGCGTAGCGCGGCGGGGCCGGGTTCTTCGCCCGGTTCGAGCACCCCGGACACCACGGCCCATTTCCCGTTGTCCTTGCGGCGGGTCAGCAGCAGGCGATCAGCGTCGTCCAGAACCACCGCGCTGACACCGGACAGCCACAGCGGGTCGGTTCCGATCTTGGCGCGCAGCGTCGTGATGAATTCGGGGATCGGCATGGCGCAACGCTACGAGACGTAGGCGTTGATCGAGTTCTTCAGGTCCGTCAGCATCGTCTCGGCGGCGATGATGCCGTCCCCGGACCACACGGCGTCGTCGACGGCGAACACTCGGCCGTCGGCCACGGCGCCGAGGTCCCTCCAGGCGTCCGTCCGCATGATCGAAGTGCCTTTGTCCTCGCCGCCCGGGGCGAAGCTGACGTAGACGAGATCGCCTTCGGCGGCCTTCGGATCGGCGGTGTCGAAGTCGGTGGTGGTCGAGGTCTGCGCGCCGGGTCGACGAACGCCGACGGCACCGAGTACCTGACCGGCGAAGCTGTCGGATCCGAGGATCTGCCCGTAGTCCGGTCCGAATCTCACGACCGACGCTTCGGTCTGCGACGCGACGATCTGCCGGCCGGTGTCGGCGGCGTCGGCGCGGAACTTCGCGAGCTCGGCGGTTGCGGCCTCGCGGCGCCCCATGGCCGTCGCGGCGAGCAGTGCCCGATCGGACCAGGACGCCGACGACCGGGTGAAGACGGTCGGGGCGATCTCGGCGAGTCGGGCCATGGTGTCCGGCCCGAGCGAATCCGATCCGACGACGAGGTCGGGGGACAGGGCCGCGATCTGATCGAAGTCGGGGGAGCCCACCGGACCGACGCCCGGGATCTGCGAGATCCCGGTGCCGAGGTAGGTGGGACGCAGCGCGTTCGGTGCGTTGAGCGCGGGCGCGGTGGCGGCGCCGACAACGCGTTCCCAGATTCCGACGGTGCACGCCGCGTCCAGCGACGGCGTGTCCAGCACCACGATGCGCTGCGGGTCGGCCGGCACGGTGGTGGCTCGGCCGCTGCCGAGGACGAGACGCGAGTCGCCCTGTCGCCCGACGTCGTCGGGCGGGCCGAGGAGGGGGCACAGTCCCACCGTGTCGCGCTCGACCCCGACGACGCCGGCGCCCGCGATGTTGGTGGTGCTGCGCACGACGTTCGACGACGGTTCGTCGGTCGCGTCACTGGAACACCCTGCAAGCGCCAGAGACGAGAGCGCCAGCGCCGCGAGGATGCGCGACGCTCGACGGGGTAGGGCGACAGACATGGCGCAGACGGTACTAGAAGGTCAGGAACCGTCCGCGATCAATGCGAAGCCGCACGTGTCCGTCGAGTAGTCGTTGAGCCGCGTCCCGGCGGCGGTGGCGGCAGACGCATCCAGCGCCCGTACCCGCGCGGAGAAGTCGTCGAAAGTCGTGGACGACCGGACGGCCTCGATCGTCTGGGCGGTGAAGGCTTGCACTGCTGTCAGGTCGTCGGCCAGGGATTCGTCCTGCGCGGCACGAGCGTCGCCGATGGCGCGGTCGAACGCGGCGGTGGCGTCGGCTTCTCCGCCGAGAATCACCGTGCGCTGCTGCTCCCAGTTCTGTGCGGCCGGGTCGCTGGTGCGTGCGTCCGCGTCGGCGATCGTCTGCAGATCCGCGCAGACCACGGACGAGCCCGAGTACCGCGCCGGAGCGGTGGTCGAATCGCCGGAGGACGCCGAATCAGGTGCAGAACACCCTGCAACGACGGCGATCGCGACGATAATCGGTACCAGCTTGAACATGAGCCACCCTCGGGAAATCGCGACAGCCGCCGCGAATACGACACAGAGTAGGACCCGCTCCGCGAATCGAGTAACCACGGTCTACGATTCGAGGAGCGCACGAATAAACACCGTCCGCCTCGCGAAACGGGGATGACGCGCACTTACGGAGGATCAGTGACTGCCCTAGCTCCTCAGCCGGTCCCCGAGCTGACGGCCACGCGGCCGTATCCGCCTCGGACGGGACCCAAGGGATCGTTCATCCACAAGGCGGTGACGACCACTGATCCGAAAACACTCGGGATCATGTACTTGGTCACCTCGTTCTTCTTCTTCCTCTTCGGTGGCGTGCTCGCTCTGCTCATGCGTGCAGAGCTGGCCGTACCGGGACTGCAGTTCCTGTCGAACGAGCAGTACAACCAGCTGTTCACGATGCACGGCACGATCATGCTGCTGCTGTACGCGACGCCGATCGTCTTCGGATTCGCGAACTACATCATGCCGCTGCAGATCGGTGCCCCCGACGTCGCATTCCCGCGTCTGAACGCGTTCAGCTACTGGCTGTACCTGTTCGGCGCGCTCATCGCGTCGGCCGGATTCATCACCCCCGGTGGCGCTGCCGACTTCGGATGGACGGCCTACACGCCGTTGACCGACGCAGTGCACTCGCCCGGCATGGGTGCCGACTTCTGGATCATGGGCCTCGCCGTCGCCGGCCTCGGCACCATCCTCGGTGGCGTCAACATGATCACCACGGTCATCTGCCTGCGTGCCCCCGGCATGACGATGTTCCGCATGCCGATCTTCACCTGGAACATCTTCGTGACGATGATCCTGGTTCTGCTTGCGTTCCCGCTGTTCACCGCAGCGCTCATGGGCCTCGCCGCGGACCGCCATCTCGGCGCGCACCTGTTCGACCCGGCCACCGGCGGAGTTCTGCTGTGGCAGCACCTGTTCTGGTTCTTCGGCCACCCCGAGGTGTACATCATCGCGCTGCCGTTCTTCGGCATCGTGTCCGAGATCTTCCCGGTCTTCAGCCGTAAGCCGCTGTTCGGCTACACCGGCCTGATCTACGCGACCATCGCCATCGCGGCGCTGTCGATCGCAGTGTGGGCGCACCACATGTACGCGACCGGCGCGGTCCTGCTGCCGTTCTTCTCGTTCATGACGTTCCTCATCGCGGTTCCGACCGGTGTGAAGTTCTTCAACTGGATCGGCACGATGTGGAAGGGCCAGTTGACGTTCGAGACGCCGATGCTGTTCTCGGTCGGCTTCCTCGTGACGTTCCTCTTCGGTGGTCTGTCCGGTGTGCTGCTCGCCAGCCCGCCGATCGACTTCCACGTCACCGACTCGTACTTCGTTGTCGCGCACTTCCACTACGTGCTCTTCGGCACGATCGTGTTCGCGACCTACGCCGGCATCTACTTCTGGTTCCCGAAGATGACGGGTCGACTGCTCGACGAGAAGCTGGGCAAGTGGCACTACTGGGCCACCTTCGTCGGCTTCCACCTGACGTTCCTGGTGCAGCACTGGCTCGGTGCGGAGGGCTTCCCCCGCCGCTACGCCGACTACCTGCCGAGCGACGGCTTCACGGTCCTGAACTCGATCTCCACGGTCGGTGCCTTCATCCTCGGCGCGTCGACGCTGCCGTTCCTGTGGAACGTCTTCAAGAGCTACCGCTACGGCGAGGTCGTCACGGTCGACGATCCGTGGGGCTACGGCAACTCGCTCGAGTGGGCCACCAGCTGCCCGCCGCCGCGGCACAACTTCACCGAGCTGCCGCGTATCCGCTCCGAGCGTCCCGCGTTCGAGCTGCACTACCCGCACATGGTCGAACGGCTGCGTGAAGAAGCGCACGTCGGGCCGGGCCACGGCAAGGTCACCGCGGTGATGGAGCAGGCACGTCGTGCTCCGATCGCCACGAGTGATCACGAAAGCTCTGCAGACCCGAATCCGGGCGAGAAGTAGCCGGAGCAGCAACGAAACAGTTACCTCGAGAAGCCCCTCCCCGCAGTCGGTGAGGGGCTTCTCCCTTGGAAGGGATACCGAAGTCAGGTGAGTTCGACCGAGACGACCGTCCTCGTCACCGTGACCGGCGGTGACAAGCCCGGAGTCACGTCCGTCCTCTTCGCCGCTCTGGCGCGGCACGAGGTGGATGTACTGGACGTCGAACAGGTCGTGATCCGCGGCCGGCTCACCCTCGGAGTGCTCGGTTCGTGCCCACGCGACCTCGACGCGCTGCACGACGAACTGGTCGACGCCATGAACACCGTGGGTGTCGACGTGGACGTCGAGATCGGCGCGGCGCGTGGCCGAGCCGGGTTGTCCACTCACGCGGTGGTGGTTCTCGGCAGGCCGGTCACCGCGCGGGCGATCAGCCTTCTCTCCCGAGAGCTCGCGAGTCAGGGTGTGAACATCGACTCCATTCGCGGCATCGCCGACTACCCGGTGACGGGCCTCGAGCTCATGGTCTCGGTGACGAACGTGGGGGACGAGGCGGACGCCACGCTCCGGCAGTCGCTCGCCGCCATGGCCGCAGGGGTGGGTATCGACGTCGCCGTGGAGCGGGGCGGTCTCGCCCGCCGCGGCAAACGACTGATCGTCTTCGACGTCGACTCGACACTGGTGCAGGGTGAGGTCATCGAGATGTTGGCTGCACACGCCGGCGTCGAGGACGAGGTGCGCGCGGTGACGGAAGCCGCGATGCGCGGCGAGATCGACTTCACGGAATCGTTGCATCGCCGCGTGGCCACCCTGGCCGGGCTGGACGCGTCGGTCATCGACGACGTCGCGGACGAGCTCGAACTCACTCCCGGTGCCCGCACCACGATCCGCACCTTGCGCCGCCTCGGGTATCACTGCGGCGTCGTGTCGGGTGGGTTCCGTCAGGTCATCGACGGTCTTGCCCATGATCTGGAACTGGACTTCGTGAAGGCCAACACCCTCGAGATCGTCGACGGAAAGCTGACCGGTCGGGTCATCGGCGACGTGGTCGACCGTGCGGCGAAAGCTGTTGCGCTGCGGCAGTTCGCGTCGGAGGTCGGAGTTCCGATGGAACAGACCGTGGCCGTCGGAGACGGCGCCAACGACATCGACATGCTCACCGCGGCCGGCCTGGGTGTGGCCTTCAACGCCAAACCCGCTCTGCGGGAGGTGGCCGACGCCGCGCTGTCCTATCCGTTCCTCGACGCCGTGCTGTTCGTTCTGGGGATCACGCGCGACGAGATCGAAGCGGCCGACTCCGTCGACGGGCTCAACACGCGGATCCCGATTCCGTGACCTTCGCCGACCGGCATGCACGTCTGGCTCGCGGGTACGGGGGAGCGGCAGATCCGGACGATCCGGCCGACGTTCTCGCAATGCCGATCGTGTTGCACCTTCCCAAGGCGGACCCGCCGCCGAGAAGTTCGCTGCTCGAAGCGGCGGCAACGGCGACGATCGCGCTGTGCCTGGACGAGCGGGTCGAGGTGGACGGTCCCTGGCACGACGCACTGGTCGCTTGGACCGAGGCCCGTATTCGCAAGGTGTCGAGGCGCGCCCGGGGAGCACAGTGGACCGCCGCCGAGGAGGTGGACGGGGTGACTGCCACGGTGGGTGACGCACAGGCCCGCGCGTACGTGCCGGGCCGGGTGGGGGATCTGGATCCGCGTCTGAAGAAGCTGCAGATCGGCGGAACGGATCTGCCGGCCGACGAACCCGGCGACCCGGACCCGCGTTTTCCGGTTCTGTGGATCGATGCGAGCTTGACCATGACGCTCGGGAAAGCCGCTGCGCAGGTCGGGCATTCGGTCATGATTCTGGCCGGGTCGATGTCCGTCGCCGACGCCGAGTCGTGGTGCGAGACTGGATACGTCTGCTCGGTGCGTGAGGCGAGTCGTGAGCAGTGGGCGCGGCTGCGCGCCGAGGAGTCGGCCGGACGCGCGGTCGCGGTGCGGGACGCGGGCTTCACCGAAGTGGCACCGGGGTCGACCACGGTGATCGCCGTCCCGCCACGAGCCTTCCCTTAACAGACCAGTGTTGGAGAACTGGCTATTTGGACGGTGTCCGGTGGCCTAGAGGGTGGAGCCATGACGAAACGACTGGCCTACTTGTTCATCGGCCTCGTGCTCTACGGGGTGTCGATGGCCATGATGGTTCGGGCCGGCCTCGGACTGGATCCGTGGGACGTGTTCCATCAGGGCGTCGCCGACCGGTCCGGTCTCAGCTTCGGAACGGTGACCGCGTTGACCGGAGTTGCTGTGCTGCTGATCTGGATCCCGTTGCGCCAGCGCCCCGGTGTCGGAACCGTCGCGAACGTGGTGGTGATCGCCCTCGCCGTCGACACGTCTCTCGCGGTCATCCCGACCGTCGAGCCTCTCGCCGCTCGAATTGCCGTCATGGTGGCGGCCGTGGTGATCAACGGTTTCGCCACCGCGCTCTACATCGGTGCCGGCATGGGCCCGGGGCCCCGTGACGGGCTCATGACGGGCTTCGTCGCCCGCACCGGAGGCTCGGTTCGTGTGGTGCGCACAGCAATCGAGGTGACGGTTCTCGCCGTCGGCTGGTTGCTCGGCGGGACGGTCGGTGTCGGCACCGTGGTGTACGCCCTCGGAATCGGTCCGTTGGTTCACCTGTTCTCTGCGGTGTTGCCTGGCTCGCAGCGAAAGGCCAGGACGACCGAACCGTCGACGGTGAGCGTGGAACCGGGCGCCACCGCAGTTTGATCGGCGGGAACGCCGGTGGGAGCGGCGGAGTCGAACACCGGCACGAAGGTGCCCGTCGACCACTCCGGGTCGGCGAGAACGATGTCCGCCGGGCCTCCTGAGTGCAGAATCAACAACGCGGAGAACGGTTCTCCGTCGAGCGGCGTCGACGTGCGCACGTCGCTGCCGTCCACCCACGCCTGCATGGTGCGCAGCGAGTCGTCGTTCCACTGCTCGTGCCCCAGCTCGATACCGTCGGCGCCGAACCACGCGAGATCCGGCCTGCCGGTGGGGGTGTCGCGTCCGGAGAAGTGTTCCTGCTGACGCAGCACCGGTGCCGCGCGGCGTACGCGCAGAGCTCGGGTGAGCATCGATGTCAGAGCCGTGTCACGGTTCGACCAGTCCAGCGTCCACGCCTGGCCGGGGGCAACGTCACGCGGAACGCAGTAGGCGTTGTTGTTTCCGTTCTGGGTGTGCCCGAACTCGTCTCCCGCCAACAGCATCGGCGTCCCGGTGGACAGCACCAGGGTGGCGAGAAGTGCGCGCACGTGACGGTCCCGCGCCGCAACGATCGCCGGATCGTCGGTCGGGCCTTCGACCCCGTGATTGACCGACGAGTTGTTGTCGGTTCCGTCGCGGTTGTCTTCACCGTTGCGCTCGTTGTGTTTGTGGTTGTACGACACCAGGTCTCGCGCCGTGAACCCGTCGTGCGCGGTGACGAAGTTGATCGACGCCCACGGCCGGCGCCCGCTCGGTCCGTAGATGTCCTCGGAACCGGCCATGCGCGAGGCCAATTCGCGGACCCCGGTGTGCCCTGCCCAGAACCGGCGGACAGTGTCGCGATAGCGGTCGTTCCATTCGCTCCACACGGGTCCGAATCCGCCGACCTGATAACCCGGTCCGGTGGCGTCCCAGGGTTCGGCGATCAGCTTCACCCGGCACAACAGTGGGTCGGCGGCGATGGCGGTGAGAAGCGCTGCGCGAGTATCGAATCCGTATCCGCCGGGTCGGCCGAGTGTACTCGCCAGGTCGAACCGGAAACCGTCGACTCCCATCTCCGTGACCCAGAAGCGGAGGCTGTCGCACACCATCCGCACCACCGCCGGTGACGCCGCATCGAGAGTGTTTCCGCACCCGGTCAGGTCGATGTCCTGGCCACGTGAATTGAGCAGATAATAGCCGCGAGCGTCGAATCCTCGCCAGCTGATGGACGGGCCGTCCACTCCGCCTTCGCACGTGTGGTTGTAGACGACGTCGAGGATCACCTCGATCCCCGCGGCATGGAGCGCCGCGACCATGGCCCGGAACTCGGCTCTCTCGTTGCCCGGCTCACTGGCGTACGAGGTCTCCGGTGCGAAGTACGCCCCCGTCGAGTACCCCCAGTGGTTGCGCATGCCGCGTGCGCGTACACCGGGCTCGGTGAAACACGCCTGGATCGGCAACAGTTCGACGGCCGTCACACCGAGGGACTTCAGGTGTCCGATCACCGCGGACTCGGCCAGCGCCAAATATGTACCGCGCAGATGCTCGGGTACGTCCGGGTGCGCTCCGGTGAACGATCCGACGTGTAGTTCGTAGATGACCGTGTGGTCCCACGGAGTTTCGAGCCGCACCTGCGGGGCGTTGTCCGGTTCCGTCACCACGGCGAGCGGAACGTGCCCGAAGGAATCGACGGAACTGGGACGACCGAACGGGTCGTCGGCGTACGCGAGCAGTGCGTGCGCGTCTCCGAAGGCGCCGGTCACCTGCCGCGCCGCCGGATCGACGAGCAGCTTGTGCGGATTGAACCGGTATCCGTTCGACGGATCCCACGGACCAGACACCCGATACCCGTAGCGCTGCCCCACGGGAACGGAGACCACGCCGTGCCAGATGCCGTAGGTCCGCTGGGTGAACTCCACCCTGCGCTCGGTGTCGCCGTCGACGAGGCGCAGCTCCACCGCCTCGGCGTCGGGAGCGTGCACAGCGAAATTCACGCCGTGCGCACCCACTGTGGCTCCGAGGGGGAAGGGCGAACCGGGCTCAGTTGCAAGATCATCCGACACGCTTCGAGATCCTGCCGTGAAAGCGGGGACTTGGTGCGACAAGATGGTCATTGTGTCGAAACCAGGTATCAAACCTCCGGCCTCCGGCCTTCCCGCGCCCTCCGGAAGACCGGCCGACGAAGACCTCCTCGTCCAATTCGACGACGTCACCGTCACCCGCAACGGGGTGACCCTGGTGGGGCCCGTGTCGTGGGATGTCGAGCTCGACGAACGGTGGGTCGTTCTCGGTCCGAACGGCGCAGGCAAGACCTCGCTGATGCGTGTTGCGGCTGCGGAGATCCACCCGACGTCCGGTGTCGCGCACGTTCTCGGCGAGCGGCTCGGACGGACGGACGTGACCGAACTGCGGCCCCGCATCGGCCTGTCCTCCGCTGCGCTCGGTCACCGCATCCCGGGCGACGAGGTGGTGCGCGACCTGGTGGTGTCCGCCGGATACGCGGTACTCGGGCGCTGGCGCGAGAAGTACGACGACGTCGACACCGAGCGCGCGGTGAACATGCTCGAGAGCGTGGGCATCGAGCACTTGTCCGAGCGTACCTACGCGACCTTGTCGGAGGGCGAACGCAAGCGCGTCATGATCGCGCGGGCGTTGATGACCGACCCAGAACTTCTGCTTCTCGACGAGCCGGCCGCGGGTCTCGACCTGGGCGGCCGTGAAGACCTGGTCGCACTGCTGACGGATCTGGCGCTCGACCCGGACGCTCCGGCGACGGTGCTCATCACCCACCACGTCGAAGAGATCCCACCGGGCTTCACGCACGCTCTGCTGCTCAAGGAGGGCGGCGCGGTGGCGCAGGGCCTCATCGACGACGTGATCACCGCGGAGAATCTCAGCGAGGCCTTCAGCCAGTCGATCACCCTCGAGGCCGCCGACGGCCGCTTCTTCGCCCGTCGCACCAGGCCCAAGCCGCGGCACCGCAGGTGACCACGCCCGTCCGCGACGCGGCGACGGTCATCCTGGTCCGAGACGGTGAGTACGGCCTCGAGGTGTTCCTGCAGCGCCGAGTCACCGGGATGGCCTTCGCGGCGGGGATGACGGTGTTCCCCGGCGGCGGCGTGGATCCGTCCGACGCGACTGCGCCCGCCGGCTGGGCGGGGCCGTCCGCGTCGTGGTGGGCCGAGTGCCTGTCGGTCGACGTCCCCCGAGGTCGGTCCCTCGTGCTGGCCGCGGTACGCGAGACGTTCGAGGAGTGCGGCGTTCTTCTCGCCGGCCCGACGGAGTCGACGATCGTCTCCGACTCGACGGCCTACTCCGGTGAGCGGCGACGCGTCGAGTCGCGGGAGCTCTCGTTCGGGCAGTTCCTCGTCGAGAACGACCTGATGGTGCGCACCGATCTGCTGCGGCCGTGGGCCAACTGGATCACGCCCGAGGGGGAGGCGGCCCGTCGCTACGACACCCGCTTCTTCGTTGCGGTCTCGCCCGACGGGCAGGTCGCCGACGACGCGACCTCCGAGGCGACGGATGCGGTCTGGTCCACCGCCGACTCCGCGCTCGACGATTTCCGTAGCGGACGGCGCGAGCTGATGCCGCCGACCTGGGCGATGCTGCGCCGACTGGCGACGCACGACCGGGTTGCGGACGCCCTCGCGGACGCTCCCGACCTCGCGCCGGTGCAGCCGGTGGTCGTCACGACGGGCGGGACGGTGCGCGTCGACTTCGAGGGATCGGACGAGTACTACCGGGACATGCCCTCCGACCGCTGACTGCTCGATCGGTACTGTCCCGGGCATGGCTGAATTCGTGAACCTCGAGGTCCAGGACGGTATCGGCACCATTCGTTTGGCTCGCCCGCCGATGAACGCTCTGAATCGGCAGATGCAGGACGAGATCGCCGTCGCCGCGCAGGCTGCTACGGACGACCGCAGCGTCCGCGCGGTGATCGTCTACGGCGGCGAGAAGGTGTTCGCGGCCGGGGCCGACATCAAGGAGATGGCGCAGATGTCCTTCGGGCAGATGACCGACGTCATCGGGAGACTGCAGGCCGGTCTCGGCGCTGTCGCCGCGATTCCCAAGCCGACGGTGGCCGCGATCACCGGGTACGCGCTCGGCGGTGGGCTCGAGGTGGCGTTGTCGGCCGACCGCCGGATCGCCGGTGACAACGCCAAGCTCGGGGTGCCGGAGACCACGCTCGGCGTCATTCCCGGCGGCGGAGGCACCCAGCGCCTGGCGCGTCTGATCGGACCCAGCCGGGCCAAGGACATGATCTTCACGGGTCGCTTCGTCGGCGCCGAGGAGGCGCTGCGGATCGGACTGGTCGACGAGGTCGTCGCGCCCGACGAGGTCTACAACGCGGCGAGGGCGTGGGCGTCGCAGTTCACCACCGGTGCCGCGCGCGCCCTCGCGGCGGCGAAAGCGGCGGTGGACGAGGGGCTGGACACCGACCTGGTCACCGGTCTGAAGATCGAAGCGCACCTGTTCGCGGCGCTGTTCGCGACCGAGGACCGCACGATCGGTATGACGTCCTTCGTCGAAAACGGCCCCGGAAAGGCGCAGTTCACCGGCGACTAGTTCGCCGATCTCCACAGCAGTTAAGCTGCCGAGATGACCGCAAGCCGCGAGGATCGACAGGACCCATCCGGACTGGCCGCAGAAGCCGCAGCCGACCCGGCCCCACGCCCGCACGCGAGTGCCGAAGAGGTGGAGGCTGCACGCTCGGACACCAAGCTTGCCCAAGTGCTCTACCACGACTGGGAAGCCGAGACGTACGACGACAAGTGGTCGATCTCGTACGACGAGCGCTGCATCGACTACGCACGGGGACGCTTCGACGCCGTCGCCGGCGACGAGAAGCTGCCCTACGCCCGCGCCCTCGAACTGGGGTGCGGCACCGGCTTCTTCCTTCTGAACCTGATGCAGGGAGGGGTCGCGGCCACGGGCTCGGTCACCGACCTCTCACCGGGCATGGTCAAGGTCGCCCTGCGCAACGCCGAGAACCTCGGCTTGGACGTCGACGGCCGCGTCGCCGATGCGGAAACCATCCCGTACGAGGACGACACGTTCGACCTGGTTGTCGGACATGCTGTGCTGCATCACATTCCGGATGTGGAGCAGTCGCTGCGCGAGGTACTGCGCGTGCTCAAGCCCGGTGGGCGCTTCGTGTTCGCAGGCGAGCCGACCACCGTCGGAAACTTCTACGCTCGTTGGCTCGGACGTATCACGTGGGAGGCGACAACCCGAGCGACTCGGCTGCCGTTCCTCGCGGACTGGCGCCGGTCGCAGACCGAACTCGACGAGAGCTCGCGCGCCGCTGCCCTCGAGGCGGTCGTGGACCTGCACACCTTCGACCCGTCGGAGCTCGAGAACATCGCGCGTTCCGCGGGTGCCGTGGGCGTTCGGGCCGCGACGGAGGAGTTCGCCGCCGCCCTGCTCGGGTGGCCCGTGCGCACCTTCGAGGCGGCCGTTCCGCCGGAGAAGCTCGGGTGGGGTTGGGCCAAGTTCGCGTTCAACGGGTGGAAGTCCCTGAGCTGGGTCGACGAGAAGGTTCTCAAGCACGTCGTTCCGCGAGGCTTCTTCTACAACGTCATGATCACCGGCGTGAAGCCCGGCAACTGAGCTACACGTTCACGGCGCAGGACGTGGCCTACCTCTCGGGTGCCACGTCCCGCGCCGCGCTCGCCGAGGTCGACTCGCTCGCTCTCACACCGGCCACGCAGATCGCCGACATCACGCGCGCTCGAAGCCTGTTCGGTGACCGTGCCGCCGCCGTGATCGAGACGGTCCGCCTGCGCCGCAAGGCATCTGCGAAGCTGCCGTCCGCGCAGAACTGGTTGTTCACGGACGACGCACTGCAGCAGTCCACGGCCGAACTCGTCGCGCGCCGCCGCGCCCGGCGACTGGCGGGCAGGAAGGTGCACGACGTCACCTGCTCGATCGGATCCGAGCTCGACTCGCTGAGGACCAGCGCGGAGACGGTCGTGGGCAGCGACCTCGACGACGTGCGCTTGGCCATGGCACGCGTCAACGTTCCCGACGTGCCGGTGCTTCGCGCGGACGCACTGACTCCGGTGACCCGCGGAACCGTGATCGTGGCAGACCCCGGTCGGCGATCGGGTGGACGGCGCCGGCACGATCCCGCCGCGTTGGAGCCGCCGCTGCCGGATCTCGTTGCGGCGTACGACGGTCGGGACATCGTGATCAAGTGTGCCCCCGGACTCGACTTCGATCGACTGGCGTGGGACGGGGAGGTCGAGATCGTCTCGCTGGCCGGCGGCGTGCGCGAAGCGTGCCTGTGGTCACCCGGACTCTCGGACGAGAGGGTGCGTCGACGGGCATCCGTGCTCGCCGAGGACGGTTCGGCGTGGGAGATCACCGACGCCGAACCGGACGACATACCCGAACGCGAGCCCGGTCGGTACCTGCTCGACCCCGACGGCGCCGTGGTGCGAGCCGGACTGGTGCGCCACTTCGCCGCGAAGCACGGTCTGTGGCAACTCGATCCGCGGATCGCGTACCTCACCGGCGACGCGTTGCCTGCGGGCAGCGACGGCTTCGAGATCGTCGACCGTATCTCGTTCTCCGAGAAGGGCCTTCGACAGGCCTTGGCGTCGCACGACTGCGCGTCGGCCGAAATCCTGGTCCGCGGAATCGATGTCGACCCCGCAGTCCTGCGCCCGAAACTGAAGCTGAAGGGCACCCGGCCGATGGCCGTGGTCATCACTCGTATCGGGCGCAGCGGTGTGGCGTTCGTGTGCAACCCGCGCACGAGGGGATGACGGCGGGCGCCTTCAGCGCAGCAGGAACACCTGGCCCAGCGCGGTCGGCACCACGACCTCGCCGTCCGGGCCGATCGAGGTCCCCGTGGAGAATCCGGTGGCGCCCGGCAGTTCGACCGTCCCCAGCGTCGACCCGTTCTCGGTATCGAACGTGACGACGGACAGGGAATTCGGATTTCCAGTCACGGTGTACCCGGTGTTGCCGGCGGTGAGGGCGGGTGCGCCCTGCTGCACCACGTCCTCGCGTTCCCACGCCACCTCGGGACGATCACCGGCGTCCCGCAGAGCCAGCAGGTGAGCACCGTCGCCGCCGGACGGGACGATGAGCCCACCGGCCGTGACGGCCGGGCTTCCCGTGGCGCGGTGCCCGGTGAAGTACGCCCATTTCTCGTTTCCCTGCTGCGTGTCGTACGCACGCACCGTGCCGTCGACGTCGGTCAGGTAGATCGACGCACCGTCGGGGGAGAGCACCGGGGACGATGTCGCGGAGGAGGCGAGGAGCGGCGACGACCACGCTTCGGCAACGGACGGAGAATCTCCACCGGTATAGGTCATGGCGACCAGTTGCGGGGCGATGGCACCGGGACGCCACAGAACCAGATAGAAGACCGACTTGTTCAGGTCGAAGGCGGGCGAGGACGGCACCGGACAGTTCGGGCCGCCGTTGATGCAGGTTGCCAGGCCCGCATCGGGCGGGAGGAGCGCCGTGTCGGGCGCGTTCAATGCGGTCGGGGGAGGGACGAGGTCGAAGATCGGTGCGTCCGCCACGCCGGTCTGTGTCGAGAGCACGTTGATCTGGCCGAACTGGGTGACGACGAGCAGTCGCCCGTCCGGCGTGAACTGCGGTGACCGCGGAACCCCGTACACCGGTGTGCGCCAACGTTCTTGACCGTGCTCGTTGAACGACGTCATGCCGCCGTCGTCGCCCACGTACAGATTCGAGACGGTGTCGGAGATCGGGCTCGACGACACCGCGGACGGTCCGAGGCCGTTGCAGAAGCGCTTGCGTCCGGATTCGTCCTGGAACGAGGCGACGACACACCCACCGTTCGACTCGTTCGGGGCGACGGTGAGCGTGATCTGTCCCGAGGGTCCGACGGTGGCCCGCGTCGCCGTCGACGCCCCGAGTGGACGCGACCATGCGAGGGAGATGTTTCGGAGTCCGGTGACCTCGGTGTAGCTGCTGTTGTGGGAGTTCGCCAGCGCTCCGGGCCATCCGGGTGTGGCGAGAATGTCGATCGGGGCCGTGGTGTCGGCTCCGCATCCGCTCAGCACCAGAGCGCCCAGTGCGATCGACGTGAGCAACCCTCGAGGGACGTGCGCCGTCCGCTCGAAGACCGAACGGCCTCCGGCCTTCCTGAGCATGGACACTCCTGCTTCTGCGATGAGGGGAACCGGCCGAAGGCACAGACTAACGGTCGCGCCTCGGCGCACCGTCATCGGCGCGCGAGCCAGGTCACCGTCGCCCCGCCGTCGAATGCCTCCGTCCGCGTCGGCCGAAACAGGGTCGGTTCGAAGGCGCCGCTGATCATCGGGACGCCGGATCCTGCCACGACCGGATACCGCTTGACGACGATCTCGTCGATCAGCGGCAGGAGCGACCCGGCCAGCACGCCGCCGCCGGCGAGCCAGATGTCGAGTCCCTCTTCGGCTTTGAGGTCACGGACCGCGGCATCCGGGTCGGTCACCAGCGTGACCGCATCGTCTTCGACGGACCCGATCGAGGTGGACACGACGAACTGGCGCAGGTGGGCGTACGGGCTCGAGATGCCCACCGACCGCGCCGGTTCGTACGTGCCCCGTCCCATCACCACCGTGTCGAACGCCGCGTTGTCCGCGCCGACGAGCCCGACGTGCTCTCGGACGTGCGTCGGAACGGTTTCCGGGTAGTCGCGGTTGATCCATGCGGCCATGTCGTCCGACAGCGGAAAGAAGTCGAACTGGTTCTGCGGACCGGCGATGTACCCGTCGAGAGAGGTCCCGATGTAGTAGACGAGCTTGCGCATCCAGGGCTCCGTTCGATCGACTGACACGCATCGTAGGGTGGGCACCCATGACGAGCATGTGGAACGCGCCACTCCGAACGCGATGGCGGGGTTCGCGTCGACGCGACCCCGAGCAGGCGAAGTTGGTCACCCTCGCGTCGTTGAAGTGGATCATCGCGCACAAGGCCTACACACCCTGGTACCTCGTGCGATACGTGCGGCTGCTGCGGTTCAGGATGGCGAACCCACACGTGATCCTCAAGGGCATGGTGTTCCTCGGTCGACGCGTGGAGATCCACTCCACACCACACCTGTCGCGTCTCGAGATCGGCCGGTGGGTCCACATCGGCGACGGGAACGCCATCCGGTGTCACGAAGGATCGCTGCGTATCGGCGACAAGGTGGTGTTCGGCAAGGACAACGTGGTCAACACCTACCTCGACATCGAGATCGGCGCGTCCACGCTGGTCGCCGACTGGTGCTACATCTGCGACTTCGACCACCGGATGGACAGCATCGAGATGCCGATCAAGGACCAGGGCATTGTGAAGTCGCCCGTCCGCATCGGTCCGGACACATGGATCGCGGCGAAGGTGACCGTGCTGCGCGAGACCCGTGTGGGCCGCGGGTGTGTGCTCGGGTCGCACGCCGTGGTGAAGGGCGACATCCCCGACTACTCCATCGCGGTCGGCGCTCCCGCTCGCGTGGTGCGAAATCGGAAGGCGGACTGGGAAGCCGGAGCCGAGGACCGTGCCCGGCGTGATGCTGCGCTCGCGGACATCGCGCGGAAGAAAGCTGTAGCGAAAGCAGGGCCGGAACAGGCCTAGGTGTCCCGCTCCGGCAGCGGCCGTTCCTCGATGACGGGCCGCCCCAGCGGGTACCGCACGCGACGTTTCGCGCGCTGATAGACCTGCACGGTCGCGTCGGTCACTGCGGGCCAACCGAATTCGACGGTCAGACGCTCCCGCGCGGCGACGGCCCGCGTCTGCGCGCCGTCGGGGTCGTCGAGGACTCCGCGCACGGCGCGGGCGAGACCGGCCACATCGCCCGGTGCGAACGACGATCCGGTGACGCCGTCCACCACCGCGTCGCCGAGACCGCCGGCGGTCGATGCGACCACCGGTGTGCCGGCGGCCGCGGCCTCGAGCGCGATGATGCCGAACGGCTCGTAGCGACTCGGCAGAACGATGGCGTCGGCCGCGTGTAGTTCGGCGAGCAGATGCTCGTGATCGAGGGTTCCGACGAAGCGAACCGCTCTCGACACTCGGTGGGTGCGAGCGAGGTCGGTGAGCCATCCGAGCTGCGTTCCGTCGCCCGCGATCGTCAGCGTCGTGCCGGGGTGCGTGCGCCGAATTCGGGGGAGTGCCGCGATGGCGTCCTGGATCCCCTTCTCGTATTCGAGGCGGCCGACGAAGAGCAGGCGGGGCCGTCCGCTTCGCGCGCAGCGGGGCTCGAAATGCCATGTGCCGACGTCGATTCCGTTGTGGATCACCGTCATGGGCGCCGCGAGGGGGCCGAAGAGGCGGCTCACTTCGTCCTCCATGGAGGCGGAACAGGTGATGATGCAATCCGATTCGTTCGCGAGCCACCATTCGAGGGAGTGGACCTGGCGGTTGACGGGCATCGAGACCCACCCGCTGTGGCGGCCCGCCTCGGTGGCGTGGATCGTCGACACCAAGGGCACGTCGAAGAATTCCGCCAGGGCGATCGCCGGGTGCGCGACGAGCCAGTCGTGCGCGTGCACCACGTCGGGTTGCCATCCCGCGCCGAGACCCGGCTTCGAGAGCGCGATGCCCGAGCGGACCATGGCGTGACCCATCGCGAGGGTCCAGGCGAGCATGTCGGTGCCGAAGTCGAAGTGCGCCGGATCCTCGGCCACGGCCACGACGAGGACGCCCTCGGCGATGGTGCTGATCGTGGGATGAGTCGAGGCGTCGGTGCCGGTGGGACGACGGGAGAGCACGACCACCTCGTGGCCCGCGGTGACGAGTTCGGTGGCGAGATGGTGAACGTGACGACCGAGTCCGCCCACCACGACTGGTGGGTACTCCCACGAGACGATCAGGACCTTCACCGTTGCCTCATCTCGACAGTCGGCGGGCATCGAGCCCGGGGAACAGGTTGTCCGCGCAGTTCCACCCGGACGCGAGCTCCGAGGCGCGACGTGTACGCCCCCGCGTCAGCGCCTCGGTGATCTCCCGTACCGCATGGGCGTGGAGATGAGCTCGGTCGCGAGCGTACCGAGCCGCGGAATCCTTGCTCACCATGAATGCCCAATCGCTCGACACCGCGAGGAGCGTCTCGCGCAGGATCTGATCGGCGACCCGGCTGCGCAGCGTCGTCTGCCCCAGTTCCTTGTCGACGGCATCGAGAGCGATCTGCACGATCTCGTCGTTCAGTGACACGAAGTCGGCGACCTGCTCACCTGCCCACACTCGCCAGTCCTTGCCCGATCCCCACGACGAGTCGGTGAGGGCGATGGGCTCACCGACGAACCCTCTTGTCCGCGCGTCGGCCAGTGTCCCGGTGTCGATGCCCGCTTCGGGAAGCGCGCGGAGCACCCCGGCGAGGAACTCCGGACCCTCGTGCCACCAGTGACCGAAGAGTTCGGTGTCGAACGCCGCCATCACGAGCGCGGGTCGGCCGAGGCGCTCGGACTCGGTGCGCAGGCGCGCTCGGACGACCTCGACGAAGTCCGCGACGTGCGTCGCCACCGCCGCCGACGCCGCGTCCGGGTCGTAGGGAGCCTTGTCCTCGGCCGCGACGTTGCGTCCGGTGACCCGCGACGGTTTCAGTCCGCTCACGTGGTCGTAGGTGTGGAAGTCGCGATACGCCGCGTGACCGGGATAGCCGGACTTCGGGGACCACACCCGGTAGCTCACCGGGAGGTCTCGGCCGAAGGCGATCACGTCGGTCTCGCCCACCGGACGACCGAGGGCGGTGTCACCGTGCAGAGCCGGTCCGTCGACCACGAAGTGCCCGACTCCGGCTGCGGCGTAACCGATTTCCATTCCCGGCGTGTACGCACACTCGGGCGCCCAGATGCCGGTCGGTGTCGATCCCCAGCGCCGGTGGGCGTCGACCAAGCCCTCGCGAAGCGAGAATTCGCGCAGTCGTGGGTGCAGGAGCGGTTGGAACGGATGCATCAGTGGACCGCCGAGAAGCTCGACGGCCCCGGTGTCGATCAGTCCCCGCAACACGCCCGATCCGCCGTGGCGCCACCGTGTCTCGAAGTCGTCGAGAGCGTCGGCAGCGAGCGCGTGTTCGCGCATTCCGAGGACGCGACGATCGCGGTCGACCGACCCTGCCGCTTCACGGGCGCGAAGCTGCCAGTTCGCGAGCCAGTGGTGCATCCCGTCGAGACTGTGCGGATCGTCGAGTTGCGCTGCGAGTACGGGGGTGACGCCGAGCGAGATCAGTCCGGTGCGGCCCTCGGCGGCCAGTTCCTCGAGCACCCGCGCGACGGGGAGGTACGACGCCGCCCAGGACTGGTAGAGCCACTCCTCACCGACCGGCCACCGCCCGTGATGGGCGAGCCAGGGCAGATGGGAGTGCAGAACGAGGGCGAACATCCCCGGTTCGCGTGTCACCTACGCCGTGCCTTCCGATTTCGACGCCGTGCCTTCGGATTTCGACGCAATGGCCACGAGGTCGAGGCTGGCGTCGATGTCGTCGGCGACGATGACGAAGTCGTCGACGGAGATGCTCGCGACGTCGTCGACCAGTTTCTGCGGCCACGGCTCGCCCGCGAGGGCCCGTTCGATCTGCGCGTCGATGAACGATCCGCCGTGCTCGGCGTCGAGTTCGCGCAGGCGCGGGCCGTGGTGCAGGCCGGTGAGGCTGTCGACGTGCAACCCGGCTGCTTCCAACAACTCTCGCATCTCGGCGGCATTCAGCTCGCGGGTGTGGAACGGGTTCAGCGGTGTGTCGCGCCCCGGTGAGAAGGTGATCCGATTCGGTGTGCTGATCAACAGAACGCCGCCGGGGGTCAGAACGCGACGGCACTCGGAGAGAAACTCGCCCTGATCCCACAGGTGTTCGATCACCTGGAAGTTCACCACCACGTCCACCGACTCGTCCGGCAGGGGGAGTGCGGCGAGGTTGCCGCGGACCATGGACACGGTCGGATATTTCGCGGCGACGTGCTCGGCGGTGAACGCGTCGTAGTCCAGGCCGACGACGCGAGAGGCCGACGCCGCGAGCATGGCCGCGCCGTACCCCTCACCGGAGCCGGCCTCGAGAACGACCCGGTTCGCCGCGTGATGTGCAAGTTGTCGGTAGACGACCTCGTGACGACGAAACCAGTAGTTCTCCTCGTCGATGCCCGGCACGGTCCGTTCGCCGGTGAGGGGCAGAGCCGTCGTGTCTGTCATTCGGGCGAGATTAGTGCCTACGCACCCTCGGATCTGCACCCGACCAGTGATCTCATACTCAATCGCTGCTAAGTTACTGACGGGTAACCAGGAATGGGGTAACGTCCGTGACACACCCCCAGAACCGGGGCCCAGCAGCACTGACGCACCAGCGCTCAGCGATGACAAGACCAGGAGGTCGACGAAGACCCATGACGAACATTGTCGTACTGATCAAGCAGGTTCCGGACACATGGTCCGAGCGCAAGCTCTCCGACGGTGACTACACCTTGGACCGCGACGCAGCAGACGCCGTTCTCGACGAGATCAACGAGCGCGCCGTCGAAGAAGCACTCCTCCTCAAGGAGAAGGACGGCGGCGAGGTGAAGGTGCTCTCGGCCGGACCGGACCGCGCAACCGAAGCCATCCGCAAGGCGCTCTCCATGGGCTGCGACAGCGCAGTGCACCTCAACGATCCCGCGCTGCACGGCTCCGACGCCATCCAGACGGCGTGGGCGCTGGCCGCCGCACTGGGTCAGGTGGAGTTCGAGAACGGTGAGCCCGCCGACCTCGTGATCGCCGGCAACGAGGCAACCGACGGCCGCATCGGCGCCGTCCCCGCCATCATCGCCGAGTACCTCGGCATTCCCCAGCTCACGCAGATGCGCAAGCTGGTGCTGGCCGACGGCAAGATCAGCGGCGAGCGCGAGACCGACGAAGGCGTGTTCGGCCTCGAGGCCGACCTGCCCGCGATCGTCAGCGTCACCGAGAAGATCAACGAGCCGCGATTCCCGTCCTTCAAGGGCATCATGGCCGCGAAGAAGAAGGCCGTTCAGACCCTGACTCTCGCGGACATCGGTGTCGAGCCGGAGACCGTCGGCGTTGCGAACGCCGGCACCACGGTCACCTCGTCCACCCCCAAGCCGCCGAAGACGGCCGGTGAGCGCGTGACCGACGAGGGCGAGGGCGGCGACAAGATCGCCGAGTACCTCGTCGGCCAGAAGATCATCTAGATCGCGCCCGGCACACACCGACACTCACGCCCAAGTCACAGGAGAAGAACTCATGGCAGAGGTACTCGTACTCGTCGAGCATGCCGACGGCACGCTCAAGAAGGTCAGCAGCGAGCTGATCACCGCCGCTCGTGCGCTGGGTGAGCCGTCCGCGGTCGTCACCGGCCCGGCCGGAACCGCAGACAAGGTCGCCGACGCGCTGACCGAAGCGGGAGCCGCGAAGATCTACGTCGCCGAGTCGGACGACATCGACGGCTTCCTCATCACCCCGAAGGTCGACGTTCTCGCGTCGCTCGCCGAATCGGTTTCTCCCGCAGCCATTCTCGCTGCGTCGAGCACCGAGGGCAAAGAGGTTGCCGGCCGTCTGGCCGCCCGCCTCGGATCGGGACTGCACTCGGACGTCGTGGGAATCGGCTCCGACGGAACCGCCACCTACTCCATCTTCGGTGGTGCGTTCATCGTCGAGGCCAAGTCCAACGGCGCAACCCCCGTCATCACCCTTCGTCCCGGCGCCATCGACGCCGAGCCGCAGCCCGGTGCCGGTGAGCGCGTCGACGTCGAGGTCCCGGCGCAGGAAGAGGCCGTCGTCCGCATCACGTCCAAGGAGCCGCTGGTCGGCGGCGACCGTCCGGAACTGACCGAGGCTTCGGTCGTCGTGTCCGGCGGACGCGGTGTCGGCAGCGCGGACAAGTTCTCCGTGGTCGAGGAGCTCGCCGACTCGCTCGGTGCCGCCGTCGGTGCATCGCGCGCCGCCGTCGACTCCGGTTACTACCCCGGACAGTTCCAGGTGGGTCAGACCGGCAAGACGGTCTCCCCGCAGCTGTACGTGGCGCTGGGCATCTCCGGAGCCATCCAGCACCGCGCCGGCATGCAGACGTCGAAGACCATCGTCGCCGTCAACAAGGACGAAGAGGCGCCGATCTTCGAGATCGCCGACTACGGAGTGGTGGGCGACCTGTTCAACGTCGCCCCGCAGCTCACCGACGCAGTCAAGAAGCGCAAGGGCTGATTTCAGCTCCACCGACGAGGCGCACTTCGGGTTCTTACCCGGGGTGCGCCTCGTTCGCTGTTTACCGGACTGCCGTCGACACGCAACCCGTGCGATGCGCTGGGGACGCACCCGCTCGATAGACAGACGCCATGACCAGTTCAGTCATGACAGCTCCAGTTCTCTCGTCCGACGTTCTTGCCGCCGACGTTCTTGCCACCGACCGCCGCTACTCGCTGGTCGTGTCCACCGATCGCCAACACCGCGTCGCCGCGCAACGACTGCGCGCGGACGTCTTTCGCTCCGAACCCGGTTTCCGGCTGCCGGCCGGCATCGATCTCGACGCCGACCGCTTCGACGACTTCTGTGATCACCTGCTCGTCCGTGAGGACGCGACCGGCGACTTCGTCGGCTGCTACCGCATGCTCCCTCCGGACGCCGCGCGGGCCGCCGGAGGTTATTACACCGCAACGGAATTCGACATCTCCGAGCTCGATGCGGCGAACAACCGCACCGTGGAGATGGGCAGGGCGTGCGTTCGGCCCGATCATCGATCGGGTTCGGTTCTCGGTTTGATGTGGTCCGGAATTCTGCGGTACCTCGATCTCACCGGCCACGACGCCGTGATGGGGTGCGTATCCGTACCCATGGACTCCGGAGACGGAGAGGCCATCGGCGCGCACGTGCGCGGCGTGCGCGATCTGCTCATGACGCGACACGCGTCGCAGTATCGCGCAGTTCCGTTCAATCCTGTTGTGGTCGATGGTGTTTCGCTGGACGACATACCGGCCTCGGCGAAGCCTCTCGTTCCTCCGCTGTTGCGGGGGTATCTCCGACTCGGCGCAACCTTCTGCGGACAGCCGGCCCTGGATCCCGATTTCGGTGTGGCGGATTTCGTGTCCCTCTTGCGGGTGTCCGACGCCAACGTCCGGTACCTCGACCGGTTGCGCTCGGCTGCCGCATACCAGGACGCTGCCGAACAGGACGCAGCCGAACAGGAAGCCGGCCGAGCATGAGCCACGCGTGGATGCCGTCGAGTCCCTGCGGGGCGAAGTGTGTGCACGGGCGAGACACGACGGTCCGATTCGTCACTCTCGCCGCTCGATACGCGTTGGTCGCGGCGGTGCTCCTCGTCTTTCCGCTGCTGATGGCGGCGCACTTCCTCCCGGTGCGCGCCCGGCGAGCGGTGGCGGCCACGGGCGCGCGGGCCCTTCTGTTCGCCGTGGGGATCCGGCTCGACGCGCCGGCGGAGAGGCCGGACACCGACGGACGCGGAACCCTGATCGTCGCCAATCACGTGTCGTGGACGGACATTCTCGTGCTCGCCGCGCTCTTCCCGGCCCGCTTCGTCGCACGGGGCGACATCCTGCAGTGGCCGCTGCTCGGAACGATCGCGCGTCTGGTCCGCGTGGTGCCGATCGATCGATCGCGCCTGCGCTCGCTTCCCGGCACCGTGGACACGGTGGCGTCGTTGCTGCGCGACGGCAGCACCGTCGTCGCCTTCCCGGAGGGCACCACGTGGTGCGGGACGGCGTTCGGGTCGTTCCGGCCCGCGATGTTCCAGGCCGCCGTCGACGCGGACGCACAGGTCCTCCCGGTGTCCATCTCCTATCTCGGGGCCGGGGGCCGGGCGAGCACCGCTACGGCGTTCGTCGGTGACGAGTCCATGGGCTCCTCGGTGGGCGGAATCATGCGCACCCGCGGCCTGCGCGCTCGCGTCGAGGTCTGCGACGTCGTACCCAACGCCGACCGACGGTCGATGGCAGCATCCGCACATCGTGCGGTGCACCGCCGCGACCACGAACTGCTGGAAGTCGGTACGGCGCCGAGCGGTTATCCTGGTAGGCGATATGGCACCCCAACACGTCGCGTATCTGGATCACGCCGCCACCACCCCGATGCTGCCCGCAGTGATCGAGGCGATGACGGACGTCTTCTCGTCGGTCGGTAACGCCTCGTCGCTGCACGGATCGGGTCGCGCAGCACGGCGCCGCATCGAGGAATCGCGCGAGTCCATCGCCGCCGACCTCGGTGCGCGCCCGTCCGAGGTCGTCTTCACCTCCGGCGGAACCGAGAGCGACAACCTCGCCGTCAAGGGCATCTTCTGGGCCCGCCGGGCTGCCGACCCTCGGCGTCGGCGCGTCATCGCCAGTTCCGTCGAACACCACGCCGTGCTCGACGCCGTGGAATGGCTTCAGGCGCACGAGGGTGCCGAGGTGACCTGGTTGCCGGTGGACGCCGACGGGCGGGTGCGTCCGTCGACACTGCGTGAGGTTCTGGCCGCGGGCCACGACGATGTGGCGCTGATCACCGTCATGTGGGCCAACAACGAAGTGGGCACCATCATGCCCATTCGCGAACTCGCTTCCATCGCAAAGGAATTCGGAATTCCGATGCACAGCGACGCCGTGCAGACGGTCGGCGCGCGGGCCATCGATTTCGCCGGTTCCGGGTTGTCGGCGTTGTCCATCGCCGCCCACAAGTTCGGTGGGCCGCAGGGTGTAGGAGCGCTGCTCCTCGGTCGCACGGTGGCATGTGAGCCTCAGCTGCACGGAGGCGGTCAGGAGCGCGACGTGCGGTCCGGGACGCCCGACACGGCCGGAGCGGTGGGTATGGCCACGGCGTTGCGCCTCACCACCACCGCTCGTGAGGAGAACGTCGCCCACCTCGAAGGTCTGCGCGACGATCTGCTGCGCGGAATCCTGGGCGAAGTGCCCGACGCGACGGTCAACGGCCCACTGGGTGCCGATCGACTGCCGGGCAACGCACACGTCAGTTTTCCGGGCTGCGAGGGCGATTCGCTGCTCATGCTTCTCGATGCCGCCGGCATCGAATGCTCGACCGGCTCGGCGTGCACCGCGGGTGTGGCCAGCGCGTCGCACGTCCTGCTGGCCATGGGTGTGAGCCCCCAGCTGGCCCGCGGGTCACTGCGATTCTCGTTGGGGCACACCACGACTCGGACCGATATCGAGGCGGTGCTCGATGCGCTGCCGATGGTGATCGAGCGCGCACGTGCCGCCGGCATGGCCGGCGCCTCGGCCACAGGAAGGTGAACAGAACGATGCGAGTACTTGCTGCGATGAGCGGCGGCGTCGACTCGGCGGTGGCCGCGGCGCGTGCCGTCGACGCCGGACACGACGTGGTGGGCGTGCATCTCGCGCTCTCCACCGCGCCCGGGACCCTGCGGACCGGCTCGCGCGGATGCTGCTCGAAGGAAGACGCCGGCGACGCGCGACGCGCAGCCGACGTGCTGGGAATCCCGTTCTACGTCTGGGATTTCGCCGACCGGTTCAAGGAAGACGTGATCGACGACTTCGTGGCGTCCTATGCCGCGGGCGAGACGCCCAATCCGTGCCTGCGGTGCAACGAGAAGATCAAGTTCGCTGCTCTCGCCGACCGGGCCGAAGCCCTCGGTTTCGATGCCGTGGCGACGGGTCACTACGCCCGGTTGCAGGACGGTGTTCTGCGGCGCGCGGTCGACGCCGACAAGGACCAGTCCTACGTTCTGGGCGTGCTCACCGCGCGTCAGCTCTCGCGCGCGATGTTCCCGATCGGCGACACGCCGAAGCCTGCGGTGCGCGACGAAGCCGCCGAGCGTGGCCTCGCGGTGGCCGACAAGCCGGACAGCCACGACATCTGCTTCATCCCGTCGGGGGACACCCGGGCATTCCTCGGCGCCCGTATCGGGCTCCGGCCCGGCGCGGTCGTCGACGCTCAGAGCGGTGCCGTCCTCGCCGAACACGATGGCGTGCACGGGTTCACGATCGGTCAGCGCAAGGGCCTCGGGGTGGAGGGTCCGGCCGCGGACGGCCGTCCCCGGTACGTCACCGCCATCGAGCCCGACACCGGGACGGTACGAGTCGGGTCGGCGGCCGATCTCGAGGTCTGGAACATCACCGCGACCAAGCCGGTGTGGACGTCCGGCGCTGCGCCCGACGGACCGGTCGAATGCGTCGTGCAGGTGCGCGCGCACGGCGGTCTCGCCGACGCCGTGGCCGAGGAAGTCGACGGCGCCATGACGATCGCGCTGCGCGCGCCGCTGACCGGTGTGGCACGTGGGCAGGCCGCCGTTCTGTATCGGCCCGACGCGGGCGGCGACGTGGTGATCGGCAGCGGAACGATCTCGGCGACCGGTCGAATGACACACGCGTGACCCACGCACCCTTTGCCGGGGTTGCGACGGGAGTCGGGTCCTGGCCGGGCACCGACGTGCGCGAGGCGGCCGCCGCAATCGTCGGAGAGCTGCCACTGCTCCCGCACCTCGTCGAACTTCCGGGTCGTGGCCTCGGCGCCGACATGATCGGTCGTGCGGGCGCCATGCTCGTCGACATCGAGTTGGACGCCGCCACCTCCGGGTACCGCATCTCCAGCCGCCCCAGCCGGGCCGGGCGACGAGCTGCGGACTTCCTCGCCGAGGACCTGGACGTTCTCGAAGAGGTCTGGGAAACCGCAGGACTGCGCGGAAGCGGACGCATCAAGGTGCAGGCCGCGGGCCCGTTCACCATCGCCGCCGAGATCGAACTGGCCAACGGTCACCGCGCTCTCACCGACCGCGGCGCGCTGCGTGACATCGCGGCCTCCATCGCCGAGGGCGTCGCCGTGCATGCCGACGAGGTGGCGCGCAGACTCGGGGCCGAGGTGCTGGTCCAGTTCGACGAACCGCGATTGGCCGACGTGCTCGCCGGCACGGTTCGCGACGTCACCAGCCTCGACTCGGCGCGCGCCGTACCGGCACCCGACGTGGTGGCGATCGTCGACGAGGCCATCGCCCGCATCGGGCGGCCGGTGGCCGTGCACTCGTGCGCCCGCGACGTCCCGTTCGAAGTGTTCGGCCGCTCCGCGCTGTCCGCCGTCTCGTTCGATCTCTCCCATCTGACGCGTGATCGCTACGACGCGGTGGGGGAGATCCTGCAGAACGGCGGGACCCTGATCGCGGGAATCGTGCCGACGGCCGAGCCCGAGCGGAATTCGGGCAGGCCGGAGGCCGGTCGGAATGCGGGCAGGCCGGAGGCCGGTCGGAGTGCGGGCAGGCCGGAGGCCGGTCGGAGTTCGGGCAGGCCGGAGGCCGGTCGGAATTACAGCTGGCGTGAGGCAGCCGCTCCCGTCGTGGAACTCGTCGATCGGCTCGGATTCTCGCGCAGCGTGCTCCGCGAGCAGGTATCCGTCACCCCGACATGCGGGTTGGCGGGTGCGTCGCTGTCGTGGGCGCGGCGGGCGGTGGCCCTGGTCGGCGAAGTGCAGCAGGCGCTGGGGGACGATCCCGACTCGCTCTGACTGTCGGTGCCCTCCGATAGTCTTCGGGAGTGGACGAGAGCACCGAGAACATCGACATCGCACCGGCGTCTGCGGAGGACCGGGAGCGGTGGCAGGAGCTTGCCGAAGAGGTTCGCGGGCACCAGTTCCGCTACTACGTTCGTGATTCGCCGATCATCAGCGACGGCGAATTCGACACACTGCTGAAGAAGTTGGAGGCGCTGGAGGAGGCGCACCCCGACCTCCGCACGGCCGATTCGCCGACACAGTTGGTCGGTGGTGGGTTCGCCACCGAGTTCACCGCCGTCGACCATCTCGAGCGAATGTTGAGTCTTGACAACGTCTTCGACACCGACGAGATGCGCACGTGGATCAGCAAGGTCGAGGCCGAGACGGGCGGCGATCTGCACTATTTGTGCGAGGTCAAGATCGACGGAGTTGCGCTCAACCTCGTGTACGAGAAAGGGCGACTGGTCCGTGCCGCCACGCGCGGCGACGGCCGCACCGGCGAGGACGTCACGCTCAATGCCCGCACGATCGACGACATTCCCGAAAAGCTCACCGCCACAGACGAATTCCCGATCCCGGACGTTCTCGAGGTGCGTGGTGAGGCGTACTTCCGCCTCGAAGACTTTGCAAATCTGAACGCGTCGCTGGTCGCGGAAGGCAAGGCGCCGTTCGCCAATCCGCGCAACTCCGCGGCCGGGTCACTGCGTCAGAAGAACCCGGCGGTGACGTCGCGCCGCAAGTTGCACATGACCTGCCACGGGTTCGGCCGTATCGAGGGTTTCTCGCCCGACTCGCAGTCGCAGGCGTACGACGCGCTGGCCGCATGGGGGCTGCCGGTGTCGGCTCACACACGCCGCGTGCAGGGCGCCGACGCGGTACTCGAGCGCATCGCCTACTGGGGCGAGCACCGCCACGACATCGAGCACGAGATCGACGGCCAGGTGATCAAGGTCGACGAGATGTCGCTGCACCGGCGGCTGGGCTCCACGTCACGAGCGCCGCGGTGGGCCATCGCCTACAAGTACCCGCCGGAAGAGGCCACCACCAAGCTCGAGGACATCAAGGTCAACGTCGGTCGCACGGGCCGGGTCACGCCTTTCGCGTTCATGACCCCGGTGCTGGTTGCCGGATCGACCGTCGAGCGCGCCACCCTGCACAACGCGTCCGAGGTGGTGCGCAAGGGAGTCCTGATCGGCGACACCATCGTCATCCGCAAGGCCGGTGACGTGATCCCCGAAGTGCTCGGCCCCGTGGTCGACGCGCGGACCGGTGACGAGTACCCGTTCGTCATGCCCACCCACTGCCCGGAGTGCGGCACGGAACTGGCTCCGGCCAAGGAGGGCGATGCGGACATCCGCTGCCCCAACTCCGAGCGATGCCCAGCACAGTTGCGCGAGCGCATCTTTCACATCGCGAGCCGCAACGTCTTCGACATCGAGGTCATGGGGTACGAGGCGTCCACCGCACTGCTCGACGCCGGCGTGGTCCGCAACGAGGGTGACCTGTTCGGCCTCACCGAGGAGACGTTGAAGGAGACGTCCCTGTTCACCACCAAGGCAGGGTCCCTGTCGGCCAACGGGCGCCGGTTGCTCGACAACCTGGACAAGGCGAAGGACAAGGCGCTCTGGCGCGTCGTCGTCGGCCTGTCGATTCGGCACGTCGGACCCACCGCTGCGCGAGCTCTGGCCGGCGAATTCGGAAGCCTGCAACGCATTCGGGAAGCGTCCGAAGAAGAACTCGCGAACTCCGACGGTGTCGGACCCACCATCGCACGCGCCGTCGTCGAGTGGTTCGAGGTCGACTGGCACAACGAGATCGTCGACAAGTGGGCCGCCGCGGGTGTGCGGATGGAGGACGAGCGCGACGCGTCCGTTCCCCGCAATCTCGAAGGGCGGTCCATCGTCGTCACCGGCTCCCTCGAGACGTTCACCCGTGACGGTGCGAAAGAAGAAATCCTGAGCCGCGGCGGCAAGGCGGCGTCGTCGGTGTCGAAGAAAACGGCGTTCGTCGTGGTCGGAGATTCACCGGGTACCAAGTACGACAAGGCAATTGCGCTGGGCGTTCCGGTTCTGGACGAAGAAGGATTCCGGGTGTTGCTCGCCGAGGGCCCGGACGCCGTCACACCTCTCGCGGGTTCGGAAGAGACCCCGGAATCAGAAGAGAACGGTGGCGACGATGCCGGCTAGGTAGCCGAGTCTGGCCACCTCGGACGGTCGGAACTCGGGACCGCCGGGGCGGCCGAGAACGAGGACCTTGCCGGTGGCGCCGAGTGGGGCCGCGGCGAGACGCGTGTCCATGTCCTTCCAGACCTCCGGCACCCAGTCCGCCTCGGGATCGAGCACCGTCGGCTTCTCGAGCGGCATCCACGGCAGTTCGCTGGCCGGAGTTTCCGGTGCGCCCGGGCTACCCACGATCTGGTACGGACCTCGATCGCCCATGCCCACGACGGTGCTCCAGGACACCCGCAGCACCCGCGGCGCGCCATCGACCAACACCTGCAGACGATCGTCGTGGGCCGTCGCCACGCGGTCGATCAGTTCGAGCTCGCGGTGGGTGTCGAGGATGCCGGAATAGGGCCTGATCGAATCGACCCGAACACCGTTCAGATTCTCCGACGCCGTGATGAGAGTGTCCGGCAGGGCGCCCGGCGCCACATCGACCACGAGATCGTCCACGGCGAAGCCTGCGCCTCTCTCCACCACGTCGAGAGAGAGGATGTCGGCGCCGACACTTCCGAGCGCGACGGCCAGGGCGCCGAGGCTGCCCGGGCGGTCGGGAAGCTGAACACGCAACAGATACGTCACGTCAACTCCCATCCGGACCGACCTTCGGCCCGCGGCCATCCTTGCACTACCGGCCCCCGACAATCGAACTCACACACCGCTCGTGACCTATACGACACACGCCGTAACAAGGCAGCGACCCGCACTGATCCGTCGGACCGACGACAACTAGGCTTCCGGGCATGTCTGCCATCTCCCGCGACGAGGTAGCCCATCTCGCCCGGCTGTCCCGCCTCGCCCTTTCCGACGACGAACTCGACGAGTACGCCGGTCAGCTCGATTCGATCCTGACGCACGTCAAGGCCATCGCCGCCGTCGCTGCCGATGACGTTCCGCCCACGTCGAACCCGCACGCGGTCACCAACGTGACCCGCCCGGACGTCGTGGTTCCGGGGCTCACGCCGCAGGAGGCGCTCGCCGAGGCACCGAACTCCGAGCAGGGGCGGTTCGCCGTTCCGCAGATTCTGGGGGAGGACGCATGAGCGACCTCACCAGGAGCACCGCCGCGGAGCTCGCCGCGCAGATTCAGTCCGGCGACGTCTCCGCCGTCGAGGTCACCCGGGCTCACCTGGACCGCATCGCGGCGGTGGACGAGGGCCTCCACGCCTTCCTGCACGTGGCCGGGGACGAGGCGCTCGCCGCGGCCGCGGTCGTCGACGCCGCGCGTGCGGCCGGGGAGACGCCGGCGTCGGCGCTCGCCGGTGTTCCCCTCGCGCTCAAGGACGTCTTCACCACCACCGACATGCCCACCACCGCGGGTTCGAAGATGCTGGAGGGGTGGACGTCGCCGTACGACGCGACGGTCACCTCCCGCCTGCGTGCTGCGGGGATCCCGCTGCTGGGCAAGACGAACATGGACGAGTTCGCGATGGGCTCGTCGACGGAGAACAGTGCGTACGGGCCCACGCGCAACCCGTGGGACACCACCCGTGTGCCCGGCGGGTCGGGAGGCGGCAGCGCCGCTGCCCTCGCGTCGTTCCAGGCGCCGTTGGCGATCGGCACCGACACCGGTGGGTCGATCCGGCAGCCCGCCGCCGTCACCGGCACGGTCGGGTGCAAGCCGACGTACGGAACCGTCTCGCGCTACGGCCTGATCGCGTGCGCATCGTCGCTGGATCAGGGCGGGCCCTGCGGCCGGACGGTGCTCGACACCGCTCTGTTGCACGAGGTCATCGCGGGGCACGATCCGCGCGATTCCACCTGTGTCGATTCTCCCGTTCCGGACGTGGTGGCCGCGGCGCGCGCAGGTGCATCGGGTGACCTGAAGGGCGTCAAGGTCGGTGTCGTGAAGGAACTGCACTCCGACGCGTACCAATCCGGGGTCCTCTCCTCGTTCGACGCGGCGGTCGCCCAGCTGACCGAGCTCGGCGCCGAGGTCGTGGAGGTGTCGTGCCCGAGCTTCGAGCACGCGCTCGCCTCCTACTACCTGATCCTCCCCTCGGAGGTGTCGTCCAACCTCGCTCGCTTCGACGCGATGCGATACGGACTGCGCGTGGGCGACGACGGAACCCACAGCGCCGAACAGGTCATGGCCATGACGCGCGCCGCCGGGTTCGGCCCGGAAGTCAAGCGCCGCATCATGATCGGGACATACGCGCTGTCGGCGGGGTACTACGACGCGTACTACGGCCAGGCGCTGAAGGTGCGCACGTTGATCGCGCGCGATTTCGACAAGGCGTACGAGAGCGTGGACGTCCTCGTCTCGCCCACGACGCCGTCGACCGCGTTTCTCCTCGGCGAGAAAGTGGACGACCCGATCGCGATGTACCTCTACGACCTCTGCACGTTGCCGACCAACCTCGCGGGTCACCCCGCGATGTCGGTGCCGTCGGGGCTCGCGGACGGACTGCCCGTCGGACTGCAGATCATGGCCCCCGCACTGGCCGACGATCGGCTCTACCGGGTCGGCGCCGCATACGAGGCGGCGCGTGGAGAAATGCCGCAACCGTCGATCTGAGGCCCACTCGACGCGCGAAGCGCCGCCGATTTCCCTAGGTTCGACGTACACACCTGTCTCGATCCGACACGGAGGCTCTTGATGACGAGAATCGGCATCCTCACCAGCGGTGGAGACTGCCCCGGGTTGAACGCGGTCATCAGAGGTGCGGTACTCAAGGGGTCCGCGGTCTACGGCCAGGAGTTCGTCGGATTCCTCGGTGGCTGGCGCGGCCTCGTGCGCGGAGACGCCATTCCGCTCGATCGCAGTGTCGTGCGCGGTCTTTCGCATCAAGGCGGCACCATTCTCGGTACCTCGCGCGTCGGCCCGTACGTCGAACCGGACGGCGGGGCCAAGAACATCCAGAAGGTGCTCGACGACCTCGGTGTCGACGGTGTCATCGCCATCGGCGGCGAGGGCACGGCCAGTGCGTCCAAACGATTGTTCGAGGACGGCATCAAGATCGTCGGCGTCCCGAAGACCATCGACAACGACCTCGACGCCACCGACTACACGTTCGGGTTCGACACTGCGGTCGAGATCGCCACCGAAGCCATCGACCGCCTGCGCACCACCGGCAATTCGCACGACCGGTGCATGGTGCTCGAGGTGATGGGCCGGCACGCAGGGTGGATCGCACTCCACTCGGGGATCGCCGGCGGCGCCCACGCGATCCTGATTCCCGAGCAGCCCGAGAGCATCGACCAGATCTGTGCGTGGGCGGTCAGCGTGCGCGATCGCGGTCGCTCGCCCATGGTCGTCGTCGCCGAAGGATTCACCCTTCCCGACATGTCCGAGGCGCACTCGACCAAGGGGCTCGACGGATTCGACCGTCCCCGACTCGGCGGCATCGGCGAACGTCTGGCGCCGATGATCGAGTCGCGCACCGGAATCGAAACGCGCGCCACCGTTCTCGGGCACATTCAGCGCGGCGGCGTCCCGACCGCGTTCGACCGGGTACTGGCGACGCGACTCGGCATGGCCATCGTCGACCTCGTCGCCGACGGCGGCTGGGGAAAGATGGTGGCTCTGCACGGCACCGACATCGCCCGCGTCGGTTTCGACGAGGCGCTGGCCAACCACAAGACGGTCCCGAAAGAGCGCTACCAGGAGATGCGCGTCATCTTTGGCTGAGCTGTTTCTTCGTCGACCGGCCTCCGGCCTACCCGTAAACTCAGGGCCATGACTGCTGCAACCGCCTCCCTCATGGACTACGACGAGGTGATCGCCCGGTTCGATCCCGTCCTGGGCATGGAAGTTCACGTCGAACTGGGCACCGCGACCAAGATGTTCTGCGGATGCCCCACCGAGTTCGGCGCCGAGCCGAACACCCAGGTGTGCCCGGTGTGCCTTGGACTCCCCGGCGCGCTGCCGGTGGTCAACCAGAAGGCGGTCGAATCGGCCATCCGCATCGGCCTGGCCCTGAACTGCAGCATCACCCCGTGGGGCCGGTTCGCGCGCAAGAACTACTTCTACCCGGATCAGCCCAAGAACTACCAGATCTCTCAGTACGACGAGCCGATCGCGGTGGAGGGCTTCCTCGACGTCGTGCTCGACGACGGCAGCACCTGGCGCGTCGAGATCGAGCGCGCGCACATGGAAGAGGACACCGGTAAGTCCCTGCACGTCGGCGGCGCCACCGGCCGCATCGAGGGCGCGAGCCATTCGTTGCTGGACTACAACCGTGCCGGCGTTCCGCTGGTCGAGATCGTCACCAAGACGATCGAAGGCGCCGGAGAACGAGCACCGGAAGTGGCGCGCGCGTACGTCACGGCGCTGCGTGAGCTCATCGGGGCGCTGGGCGTCTCCGACGTCCGCATGGACCAGGGATCGCTGCGGTGCGACGCCAACGTGTCGTTGATGGCGAAGGACGCCACCGAGTTCGGAACCCGCACCGAGACCAAGAACGTCAACTCGCTCAAGAGCGTCGAGGTGGCTGTCCGGTACGAAATGCGCAGGCAGGCTTCGATTCTCGCCGACGGCGGCGAGATCGTGCAGGAGACCCGGCACTTCCAGGAAGCCGACGGCAGCACCACGGCCGGGCGCAAGAAGGAGACGGCCGAGGACTACCGGTACTTCCCGGAACCGGACCTCGAACCGGTCGCGCCCGACGCCGCCTGGATCGAGGAGCTGCGTGACACCATTCCGGAGCTTCCGTGGCTGCGGCGCAACAAGATCAAAGCCGAGCTCGGGTGGTCGGATCTGGTGATGCGCGACGTGGTGAACGCGGGCGCGCTCGACCTGATCATGGACACCGTCGCCGCCGGTGCGGACGCCGACGCGGCGCGCAGCTGGTGGGTGGCCTACCTTGCGCAGCAAGCGAACACGCGTGGCGTCGAGCTGCGGGAGCTCCCCATCACGCCCGCACAGGTGGCTGCCGTCGCCGCGTTGGTCGCGGACAAGAAGGTCACCAACGCCAACGCACGCAAGGTCGTGGACGGCGTGCTCGACGGCGAGGGCGAGCCCGCGGAGGTCCTGGCGGCACGCGATCTCGGGTCTCAGCAGGACGATTCGGCTCTGCAGGCAGCGGTGGCGGAGGCGCTCGCCGCGAACCCCGGTGTCGCGGACAAGATTCGAGGCGGCAAGGTCCAGGCGGCCGGCGCCATCGTCGGTGCCGTCATGAAAGCCACGCGCGGACAGGCGGATGCGGCTCGGGTCAAGGAGCTCGTGATCGAGGCCTGCAGCTAGCTCACCGTCGAGGGTGGGAAGCAGCGACCGGGTCAGACCGTGCTGCCGCCGCCCGCCGGGAGTGGGATCTTGACGACGCGGTCGTCGGTGGAGACCGGTGTGCCACCGTCCTTGTTCACCGTCGACACCCAGATCACGCCGTCCGGACCCACGGCCGCACCGGAGAGTCGGCCGTACTGATCCTGTGCGATCAAGGACGGTGCCGTCGTGACGACGTTGGTCTTGGGGTCGACGGCCAGCACGGCCACGGCGCGCTGACCGGTGAGGGCCACGGCAACCGAACCCTGTCCGGTGGCGCAGCCCGCGACGCCGGGCCGGTCGGGCCAGCTCCACACCGGCGACGGCACCGCCGCTCCGTCCGGAGCGATGCGTTGAAGTCGGTCCTCGGTCGCGGTCGCGTCGGTGATGTAGGTGCTGCCGTCGGCGCCGAGGCAGATGTCGCCGGCTCGGCCGATCCCCGAGAGCAACACCTGCGGGGGCGGCTTGGACCCCGGGTTCGTTCCGAGGTCGTTCACGGCCAGCACCTTCCCGGCGAGCGACGCCGGATTGGTTGCGGCCGAAGGGTTTCCGGCATCGCCGGTCAGGACGAGCAGCCGCGGCCCGACGAAGTCGATGGCGCCCGCGTTCGACGATCCACCGCGGGGGATGCCGGTCAGTACCGGCTTCGGTACGTCGCCCGGCGCGATGCGCACGACGCGATTGTCCGACGACGTGGTGACGTAGGCGTAGATCAACCGGTCCTCGGCGTAGGTGGGGGAGAGGGCGACGTCGAGCAACCCGCCGTCACCGGATCCGTCGACGGGAACCCTCGCCACCTCGACGGGACTGGTGCCCGGCGCCACCTGCAGGATGCGTCCGGTCTTGCGCTCGGCAACCAGCGCGCTCGCCCCGTCGGGGAACACCACGAGACCCGCCAGCGGGTCGAGGCACGTGGCCACGACGTTCGCGTCCGGGTCCACGCACGGTCCGGGCGGCACCGAGGGCGGGGGCGGGGTGGAGCTGCTGGGCGCACCCGGCTCGATCGGCTGGATCTGGGCGGGGTCCGCGCTGGGCTCGGGACTGAACGGCGTGGACGCCGACTCGTCGAATCGTGCGCACCCGACCACCGTCACCGACGCGACCGCCACGAGGGCAGCGGTGCGGCGGAGGCTTCGACCCGTCATGGTCACAACCGTACGGAATACGGTCGGCGATTCGTACGATCGGCGGGCGGGCCTGCTGAACTAGGGTGAAGTCCGTGAGTGACAAGCCGAAAGACACTTCGGGGGATTCGGCCTACGAAGGCGCCTCCAGTCCCTACGACCAGCCGACGGAGAAGTTTCCGCCGGGCAAACGAACGTCCGTGCCGCGCACCGACGACGAGCTGAGTTTCGGGAGCGGATCGACGTCCGAGACGCGCTACCGCGATTCGGCCTACGCGGATCCGGACTCGAACGCGCCGACCACGAACTTCGCGGCCACCGACACCACCGACACGCCGACGGCGACGCGCACCGAAGTGGTGCGTGAGGGGCGCGGAACGACCGACCTCGGATTGCTGATCCTGCGTGTGACGGTCGGCGTGATCGTGTTCGTGCACGGCCTGCAGAAGCTCACGGGAGCGTTCAACGGCCCGGGACTCAGCGGCTTCGAGGATCTGCTGACGCAGTCCGGCTTCGAGCAGGCCTCGCTGTTGGCTCTGCTCGCGGCGATCGGCGAGACGGCCGGCGGCGCGCTGCTGGTTCTGGGACTGGCAACACCGTTCGCGGCGGCGTCCGTGGTTGCGGTGATGATCAACGCCTGGTGCTTCAAGCAGACCGCCGAGCCGGGGTTGCAGTTCTTCGCGCCGACAGGTGTGGAGTACGAGACGCTTCTCGGCATCGCGGCCGGCTGCATCGCGCTGACCGGTCCGGGCCGTATTGCGCTCGACGGCGGCCGCAAGTGGTCCAAGCGGCCGTTCTTCGGCTCCGTGATCGTGCTGATTCTCGGCATCGCCGGCGGCGTCGCGGTGTGGATCTTCCTGAACGGCGCCAACCCGCTCGTCTAGCGTTCGCCGTCCACCGGGTCGGATCGGTCCTCGTTCTCGGGGACCGATTCGGCCTCGTCCGTTTCCGCCGGTGTCGGGTCCGGAACGTGTCCGCCGCTCGCCGCGGCAACGCGCGGCAGATCGTCGATGGTCACGACGGGCAGCACGGCCTCCGTGCCGTCGGTCAGCGCCGCACGAGCCCACCGGCGCTTCGGAAAACGCAGGCCGGAGACCTCGGACCACGGCACCGTCCGCGACGAGAACATGCTTCGGGTGCGCAGGCCGTCGGGGGTGACGGTGGTGCGTACTCGCAACACCCAGTAGGCAGCAACGATCGGCAGAATCAAGAGCCAGCCGAAGAGTACGGGCGATCCCAGAGCGGGGAAGGACGTGCCGAACAGGCCGAGCGCGACCACGGCCAGCGCGAGCGGCTGGACGCGGATGACCTGCGACGGAACCGGCGGCGAAGTGTGGGAGACTGTGGACGGTGGTTCGGACTGCTGCGGAGACGACACCCTTTCATCTTCGCATTGCACACACGCCATCCCACATAATGGGATCAGATGTTCGCCAGGTTTGACTGATACAGCCACACGCGCCTACCGTTCGACGCGTGAAGCAGAAAGAGTTGCTCGTAATCGGCAGGCGCGTCGTCGCGTGAGCCGATAGGAAAGACTCGGTTCAGCCACGACGCGCCACCCTCGCACAGCATTCGCTGGCGAGGGTTTTTTCTTGCCCGGATGAGGATCTAAGGACACAGCAGTGAGCGCACCAACCGCACGGCCCGGCCCCACGGCACGCAAGGCGTCGCCCACAGGCAGCCCGCCCGCTCCGCAGCAGTCGACGACGGTCACCCGTCGCCAACTTCCGCCCGAGCGCGTCACCGGCGCACAGTCCGTCGTGCGCTCCCTCGAGGAGCTCGACGTCGACACCATCTTCGGCATTCCCGGCGGCGCCGTACTCCCCGTGTACGACCCCCTCTTCGACTCGGTCAAGGTGCGCCACGTCCTCGTTCGCCACGAGCAGGGCGCAGGCCACGCGGCGACGGGGTACGCGCAGGCGACCGGCAAGGTCGGCGTCTGCATCGCCACGTCCGGCCCCGGCGCCACGAACCTGGTGACGCCGCTCGCCGACGCACAGATGGACTCGGTTCCGATCGTCGCCATCACGGGCCAGGTCGGCCGTGCGCTCATCGGCACCGACGCGTTCCAGGAGGCCGACATCTCCGGCATCACCATGCCGGTGACCAAGCACAACTTCCTGATCACCGACGGCGCGGACATCCCCCGGATCATGGCCGAGGCCTTCTACCTGGCGGCGTCGGGCCGTCCGGGTGCGGTGCTCGTCGACATCCCCAAGGACGTGTTGCAGGCGGAGACGCTGTTCAACTGGCCGCCGGAGATGCGTCTGCCCGGCTACCGTCCGGTGACCAAGCCGCACGGCAAGCAGGTTCGCGAAGCGGCTCGCCTCATCGCCGACGCGTCGCAGCCGGTGCTGTACGTCGGCGGCGGAGTCATCAAAGCCAATGCGGCACAGGAACTGTTGGAGCTCGCCGAGCTCACCGGAATCCCTGTCGTGACCACGCTCATGGCGCGCGGCGTCTTTCCGGACAGTCACGACCTCAATCTGGGAATGCCCGGAATGCACGGCACGGTGGCAGCCGTGGCGTCTCTGCAGCGCAGCGACCTGCTCATCACCCTCGGCGCTCGCTTCGACGACCGGGTCACCGGACGCCTGGACTCCTTCGCTCCCAACGCGCGGGTCATCCACGCCGACATCGACCCCGCCGAGATCGGCAAGAACCGCTACGCGGACGTGCCGATCGTGGGCGACTGCCGCGAGGTGATCGTCGAACTGATCGAGGCGATCCGCAACGATCGCGCCACCGGCACCGTCATCGACATCGCGCCGTGGTGGAAGTACCTCGACAACATCCGAAAGACGTTCCCGCTCAGCTACGACCGCCCGTCCGACGGCAGCATGTCGCCGGAGTTCGTCATCAGCTCGATCGGCAAGTTCGCCGGACCCGACGCCATCTACTGCGCCGGAGTCGGTCAGCACCAGATGTGGGCGGCGCAGTTCATCGCCTACGAGAAGCCGCGCACGTGGCTCAACTCGGGCGGACTGGGCACCATGGGATACGCCGTGCCGGCCGCGATGGGCGCCAAGATGGGCATGCCGGACACCGAGGTGTGGGCCATCGACGGTGACGGCTGCTTCCAGATGACCAACCAGGAGTTGGCCACCTGCGCCGTCGAGGGCATCCCCATCAAGGTCGCCGTCATCAACAACGGCAACCTCGGCATGGTGCGCCAGTGGCAGACGCTGTTCTACGAGGAGCGCTACTCCAACACCAACCTCGGCACCCACGGCGCCGTGCGCATCCCCGATTTCCTCAAGCTCGCCGAGGCGCTCGGATGCGTCGGATTGCGCTGCGAGCGTGAGGAAGACGTCGACGCCGTCATCGCGCAGGCGCGGGCGATCAACGACCGCCCGGTGGTCATCGACTTCATCGTCGGCGCCGACGCGCAGGTGTGGCCGATGGTGGCCGCGGGCACGTCCAACACCGAGATCATGGCTGCGCGCGACATCCGTCCGCTGTTCGACAACGACGAATCGTCCGAGGAGCCGACTCTCGTTCCGTCGACTTCACTTTCCCCCAACGACAGTGCCACCTCCCTCGATCAAGCGAAAGGCACAGTGCTGTGAGCACGAGTCACACTCTCAGCGTCCTCGTCGAGGACAAGCCGGGCGTGCTCGCCCGCGTGGCATCGCTCTTCTCCCGGCGCGGATTCAACATCGCCTCCCTGGCGGTGGGCGGCACCGAGATTCCCGAGATCTCCCGAATGACCATCGTGGTGACCGTCGACGAGTTCCCGCTCGAACAGGTGACCAAGCAGCTCAACAAGCTCGTCAACGTCATCAAGATCGTGGAGCAGGAAGACGACGCGTCGGTGGCGCGCGAACTGCTCCTGATCAAGGTGCGCGCCGACGCCAGCGTCCGCAGCGAGGTGATCGAGACGGTGAACCTGTTCCGCGCCAAGGTCATCGACGTCTCGCCCGAAGCCGTGACCGTCGAGGCCACGGGCACCCGCTCGAAGCTGGACGCGTTGCTGCGCATGTTGGACCCGTACGGAATTCGAGAGATCGTGCAGTCCGGTGTCGTCGCCGTCGGGCGCGGACCGAAGTCCATCACGGCGTCTCGTTAACATTCACCAAACCCTGCCGGGCTTTTCGGTCCGGACAACCAAGGAGGAAACCACAGTGGCAGTCGAGATGTTCTACGACGACGATGCCGATCTCTCGATCATCCAGGGCCGCAAGGTCGCGGTGATCGGGTACGGAAGCCAGGGCCACGCGCACTCGCTGAGCCTGCGTGATTCGGGCGTCGACGTTCGTATCGGTCTGAAGGAAGGCTCGAAGTCGCGCGACAAGGCTGCCGAGCAGGGCCTCGGAGTCGGAACGCCGGCCGAGGTGTCCGAGTGGGCCGACGTCATCATGCTGCTCGCGCCCGACACCGCTCAGGCGCAGATCTTCAAGGAAGACATCGAGCCGAACCTCGAGGACGGCAACGCGCTGTTCTTCGGTCACGGGCTCAACATCCACTTCGACCTGATCGAGGCACCCGACAACATCACCGTCGGCATGGTCGCCCCCAAGGGACCGGGTCACCTCGTGCGTCGCCAGTTCGTCGACGGCAAGGGCGTTCCCGCCCTGATCGCCATCGACCAGGACCCGAAGGGTGAAGGCCAGGCGCTCGCGCTGTCCTACGCCCGCGCCATCGGCGGCACCCGCGCCGGCGTCATCAAGACCACGTTCAAGGAAGAGACCGAGACCGACCTCTTCGGCGAGCAGGCCGTGCTCTGCGGCGGAACCGAAGAGCTGGTCAAGACCGGCTTCGAGGTCATGGTCGAGGCCGGTTACGCCCCCGAGATGGCCTACTTCGAGGTGCTGCACGAGCTCAAGTTGATCGTCGACCTCATGTACGAGGGCGGCATCGCGCGCATGAACTACTCGGTGTCCGACACCGCGGAGTTCGGCGGCTACCTCTCCGGCCCCCGCGTCATCGACGCCGGCACCAAGGAGCGCATGAAGGCGATCCTCGCCGACATCCAGTCCGGCGAATTCACCCGCCGCCTCGTCGCCAACGTCGAGAACGGCAACACCGAACTCGAAGGACTGCGTAAGGAGAACGCCGAGCACCCCATCGAGGTCACCGGCAAGAAGCTGCGCGACCTGATGAGCTGGGTCGACCGCCCGATCACGGAAACTGCGTAGTCACTACTGCTTCTCCGACTCAGGGGCACCCTCACACCGTTCACGCGACCGAGGGTGCCCCTGTGTCCGTGGGTCGTTCCGCAGGCTCCACTCCTGTTTCTCGAGTCGTTCCGCAGGCTCCACTCCTGTTTCTCGAGTCGTTCCGCAGGCTCCACTCCTGCCCTTGATGCCTCCGCTCTAAGCTGTCCCCGCCACCGTTCAACACCTCCAGGGAGTTCTCCACGTGAGCCAGCCAGGCCGTCCAGTCGTCCTCATCGCCGACAAGCTCGCCCAGTCCACCGTCGACGCACTCGGTGACGGAGTCGAGGTCCGGTGGGTGGACGGACCGGACCGTCCCGCTCTCCTCGCCGCCGTTCCCGAGGCCGACGCACTGCTGGTGCGTTCGGCCACGACCGTCGACGCCGAGGTGCTCGCCGCCGGATCGAACCTCAAGATCGTCGCCCGCGCCGGAGTCGGCCTGGACAACGTCGACGTCCCCGCAGCCACCGAGCGCGGCGTCCTCGTCGTCAACGCCCCGACGTCGAACATCCACACCGCGGCCGAGCACGCCGTCACGCTGCTCCTCGCCGCCGCGCGTCAGATCCCCGCCGCCGACGCCACCCTGCGTGACCACCAGTGGAAGCGCAGCAAGTTCAACGGGGTCGAGATCTTCGGCAAGACCGTCGGTGTCGTCGGACTCGGCCGCATCGGCCAGCTGTTCGCACAGCGCCTCGCGGCCTTCGAGACCCACATCATCGCGTACGACCCGTATGTATCTGCCGCTCGCGCAGCGCAATTGGGTATCGAGCTGGTCAGCCTCGACGAACTGCTCGAGCGGGCCGACATGTTCTCCGTGCACCTTCCCAAGACGCCCGAGACCACCGGCCTCATCGACAAGGACGCCCTCGCCAAGACCAAGAAGGGCGTCATCGTCGTCAACGCCGCCCGCGGCGGACTGGTCGACGAGCAGGCTCTCGCCGACGCCATCACCAGCGGCCACGTGTTCGGCGCGGGCATCGACGTCTACGCCAGCGAGCCGTGCACCGACAGCCCGCTGTTCGAGCTGCCCCAGGTCGTGGTGACGCCGCACCTCGGCGCGTCGACGTCCGAGGCGCAGGATCGCGCGGGTACCGACGTCGCGAAGTCCGTGTTGCTCGCTCTCGCCGGTGAATTCGTGCCGGATGCGGTCAACGTCAAGGGCGGCGCCGTGGGCGAGGAAGTCGCCCCGTGGCTCGACATCGTGCGCAAGCAGGGTCTGATCGTCGGCGCGCTGTCCGACGGCGTGCCCACCTCGATCTCGGTCGACGTGTTCGGTGAACTCGCGTCGGAGGACGTCGAGATCCTGAAGCTGTCGGCGCTGCGCGGAGTGTTCTCGGCCGTCATCGACGAGGCCGTCACCTTCGTCAACGCTCCGTCGTTGGCCGCCGACCGCGGCGTGTCCGCCGAGGTCACGGTGACCACGGAGAGCCCCAACCACCGCAGCGTCGTCGACCTTCGTGCCGTGTTCGGTGACGGATCCGTCGTCAATGTCGCCGGCACCCTCACCGGACCGCAGGCGGTCGAGAAGATCGTCAACATCAATGGACGCAACTTCGATCTGCGCGCCGAGGGCAAGAACCTGATCGTCTCCTACGGCGACAAGCCCGGTTCGCTCGGCCGCATCGGCACCGCACTCGGCGACGCCGGCATCGACATCCAGGCTGCCGCGTTGAGCCAGGACGCCGAGGGCGACAGCGCCACCGTGCTGCTGCGCGTCGACCGTGACGTGCCGACCGACGTGCGTACGGCGATCACCGACGCGGTGTCCGCCACCCTCATCGAACTGGTGGACCTCTCGTGAAGCTCGCGGTCATCGGCGGCGACGGAATCGGCCCCGAGGTCGTCACCGAAGCACTGAAGGTTCTCGACGTCGTCGCCCCGGGTGCGGAGAAGACGGACTACGACCTCGGTGCCCGTCGCTACCACGCCACCGGCGAACTGCTGCCGGAGTCGGTGCTGGACGAGATCCGCGGACACGACGCAATCCTGTTGGGCGCCATCGGCGATCCGTCGGTTCCCAGCGGAGTGCTCGAGCGCGGACTGCTTCTCAATATGCGGTTCGCGCTCGATCATCACATCAACCTGCGTCCGTCGAAGCTCTATCCCGGGGTCGTCGGACCGCTCGTGGGCAACAAGCCGATCGACATCGTCGTGGTGCGCGAGGGGACCGAGGGTCCGTACACCGGAAACGGTGGCGCGATCCGGACCGGAACGCCGCACGAGGTGGCTACCGAGGTCTCGCTCAACACCCGCTTCGGCGTCGAGCGTGTGGTGCGCGACGGGTTCGCCCGCGCGCAGGCTCGCGGCAACCACCTCACGCTCCTGCACAAGACCAACGTGCTCGCGTACGCCGGCTCGCTGTGGAAGCGCACGGTCGACGAGGTCGCCACCGAGTTCCCGGGCGTCGAGGTTGCCTACCAGCACATCGATGCCGCGATGATTCACCTCGTGACGGACCCCGGACGGTTCGACGTCATCGTGACCGACAACCTCTTCGGCGACATCGTCACCGACCTGGCCGCAGCGGTGAGCGGTGGCATCGGACTCGCCGCGAGTGCCAATATCGACGGAACGTCGACCAACCCGTCGATGTTCGAGCCGGTGCACGGCAGCGCTCCGGACATCGCCGGACAGGGCAAAGCCGATCCGACGGCCGCGATCCTGTCGTTGTCGTTGCTCTTGGACAACCTCGGTGAGCACGACGCGGCTGCCCGTGTCGAGAAGGCCGTGGCTGCGGATCTCGCGTCGCGGGGAGATGCCGCGGGCTCGACCACCGAGATCGGCGATCGGATCGCGGCGAGTCTCTAGCTGTCGACCTGCCCGATGATCACGGTCGTATTGTTCGGATTTCGCTGATCTTCGAACAATATCGCCGTGATCACCGCGAGAAGGTCACCTACTCCCGATCCTTCGGTATCACCGGCACCGCCAGCGCCGGGAAGATCGCCGAGATCGCGAACGCGACGGGGAACGCGAAGGCGGTGATGGCCGCTCCGAACAGGGGCGGAACCAGCGACGCCGCCAGGTACTGGCTCGTGTTCTGCGTGCCGAGCGCGCGACCCGACCAGAACGGTCCGGCGATCTCGGCGACGGCGGTGAAGGCCAGCCCGTTGGGTGCCACGGTGACCACCGACGCTACGACGAGCAGGGCGATCGATACCCCCGAGTCGAGTTCGTCGGTGAGCGCGAGCAGGGCCATCGTGATCGACGTGGCGATGGCGATCCAGCGGAACGGCCGCATTCGGCTGCCGACGCGATCGGACAGAGCGCCGGCGCCGATCCTGCCGAGTGCGCCCAGGATCTGCGTCGCGGTGATCAGCAGACCGGCGGATTCCTCGGTGAAGTTTCGGTCCGTCATGAGCCACACCAGTGCGAAGGTCCACACCACGTACTGCGGCACGACGAGCAGAACCGATGCGAGATGGATGCGCCACAGCGAATCGGAGCCGCGGTAGGGGTTGTCGTACATCCCGCCGTCGAGCGCGTCGCTGCGAGACGGGCGCGGTGGGTCGACGATCCCGACGGCGCACCCCGCTGCGGCCAGCAGACACGCTCCGGCCGGGAGAAGCATTGCGGTCCCGATGCCGTGATCGCGCGCCAAGGTGGGAATCGTCAACGAGGACAGCGCAACTCCGAGTGGAAGCGACATCTGCCGGATGCCCATGGCGAGACCGCGCCGGTGGGCGGGGAACCACCCGACCACGACGCGTCCGGTGGCACTGTTGGCGCTCGCCGCCGCCATTCCGCCCAGCAGGAGGCAGATCGACAGGCCCACAGTGGAGTCGGTCGACGCCGCGCCGGCGGCCGCTGCGGCGGTGAGCAGCGAACCGGCGACGAGAACGCCGCGCTCGCCGTAGCGATCGACCAATGACCCCCAGAGGAAGAGGGTCAGAAGTACGCCGACGGTCGGCATCGCCACGACGATTCCGGCGGTCGACAAGGTGAGGCCGCGGTCGTCGACGAGCGACGGGAGCAGGAACGCCGCGCCGTTGATCAACAACGCGGCTGCGGCAGTGGTCAGCATGCTCAACGCCAACATCGACCAGCGCCGCGCGGAACCGATTGTCTCCGTGCTGTTCTCGACTGACACCGGCTCGACTCCTCGAATTCGTATCTCATATTGTGAGATTGTGTTCCTGTATTGTGAACTCTACTCCTGGCGTCCGCGATACCGCGCGCCGCCTGGATAGACTTCGGCCATGCGATTGGGTCGAGTGGCAAGTCCGGACGGTGTTGCGTTCGTCAGTATCGAAGGTGAAGGGGACGGCAGAACGGCGCGTGAAATCGCCGAGCATCCGTTCGGAACGCCCACGTTCACGGGGCGCAGCTGGGCGCTGGACGACGTGCGACTTCTCGCACCGATCCTGGCGAGCAAGGTCATCTGCATCGGAAAGAACTACGCGGCACACGTCAGCGAAATGGCCGGGCAGACCGGCAGCGCCGAGCCGCCCGAGAACCCGGTGATCTTCATCAAGCCGAACACCTCCATCGTCGGTCCCGGTGCGAACATCGTGCGCCCGCTCGGGGCGCGGAACGTCCACTACGAAGGCGAGCTGGCCGTCGTGATCGGCCGCCCGTGCAAGGACGTTCTGGCGGAGAAGGCGAAGGACGTGATTCTCGGGTACACCGTCGCCAACGACGTCACCGAGCGCGATCAGCAGAAGGCGGACGGGCAGTGGACCCGCGGCAAGGGATACGACACGTTCTGCCCGCTCGGCCCGTGGATCGAAACCGCGATCGACCCGTCGGACCTCGAGATCACCACGACCGTCGACGGCGAGGTGAAGCAACGTAGCCGCACATCGCTTCTGCTGCACGACATTCCGGAGATCATCGAGTGGATCTCGGCGGTGATGACTCTGCTGCCCGGCGACGTGATCCTGACCGGTACACCCGAAGGCGTCGGCCCGATCGTGGCCGGTCAGTCCGTGACCGTCGAGGTCGAGGGCATCGGCGCGCTCACCAACCCTGTGGTGGACAAGCCATGAGCGACACCGACAATCGCGTTCGGGTCCGCTTCTGCCCGTCTCCCACCGGAACCCCGCACGTCGGGTTGGTCCGCACCGCGTTGTTCAACTGGGCGTTCGCGCGACACCACGGCGGCGCCTTCGTCTTCCGCATCGAGGACACCGACGCGAACCGGGACACGGAGGAGTCGTACCAGGCGATCCTGGACGCACTCCGGTGGCTCGGGCTCGAGTGGGACGAGGGTCCCGAGGTCGGCGGCCCCTACGAGCCGTACCGGCAGTCGCTGCGCCGCGACCAGCACCTCGACGTCGTCGCGAAGTTGCTCGAAGCAGGGGAGGCGTACGAATCGTTCTCCACCTCAGAGGAAGTCGAGGCCCGGCACAAGGCCGCCGGCCGTGATCCGAAGCTCGGATACGACAACTTCGATCGCGATCTGACCGAGGACCAGCGGCAGGCGTTCCGCGCCGAGGGTCGTCCGGCCGTCGTGCGTCTGCGCATGCCGGACCACGACCTGACGTGGACCGATCTCGTGCGCGGCGAGACCACGTTCCGCGCGGGAACGGTGCCCGATTTCGCGTTGACCCGGGGGAGCGGCGACCCGCTCTACACACTCGTCAACCCCGTCGACGACGCCCTGATGAAGATCACGCACGTGCTGCGCGGAGAGGACCTGCTGTCCTCCACGCCTCGCCAGTTGGCGTTGTACGAGGCGCTGATCCGTATCGGAGTCGCCGATGCGACACCGCAATTCGGCCATCTGCCGTTCGTGATGGGCCAGGGCAACAAGAAGCTGTCCAAGCGCGACCCCGAGTCGAACCTCTTCCTGCACCGCGACCGAGGCTTCATCCCCGAGGGCCTGCTGAACTACCTGGCGTTGCTGGGATGGGCCATCGCCGACGATCACGACGTGTTCTCGCTCGACGAGATGGTCGCCGCGTTCGACATCTCACGCGTGAATTCGAACCCGGCGCGATTCGATCAGAAGAAGGCAGACGCGATCAACGCGGAGCACATTCGACTGCTCGAGCCAGCCGACTTCGTGGTGCGCCTGAAGCGCTTCCTCACCGAGTCGGGCCGGCTGCCGGCCGAGGTGGACGACGCAGTCTTCGCCGAGGCGGCCGAACTGGTGCAGACCCGCATCGTCGTGATGTCCGACGCGTGGGACCTGCTGAAGTTCCTGCTGTTGCCACCCGAGCAGTTCACGCTCGACCCGGCGTCCGCGGCGAAGAACCTCGGACCGGACGCTGCGCCCGTACTCGACGCCACCATCGCGGCCGCCGAGGGTGTGGACGCCTGGACGGCGGCCGAACTCGAGGACGCACTCAAGGCGGCGCTCATCGACGGGCTGGAACTGAAGCCTCGCAAGGCATTCGCGCCGGTGCGGGTCGCGATCACCGGATCGCACATCAGCCCACCGCTCTACGAATCGATGGAACTGCTCGGCCGCTCCACCTCGCTGGCCCGGTTGCGTGACGCGCGCGCGTCGATCGGTTCGGAGTAGCCGACCATGGGCGTCACCGATCGCGTCGACCGGTTTCAACAGCGCCACCCCGCAGCCGGCTTCCCGCTGGCCGTGTTCTACAAGTTCTTCGACGATCAGGGTGGCTACCTCGCCGCCCTGATCGCGTACTACGGGTTCGTCTCCTTGTTTCCGCTGCTGCTCCTCGCCTCGACGGTGCTGGGCATCGTCCTGGCCGGTAACCCGGAATTGCAGCAGACCATTCTCGATTCGGCGCTCAATCAGATACCGCTGATCGGCGATCAGCTCGGCCAACCCGACCGTCTCAGCGGCGGCACGCCCGCCATCGTGATCGGCGTCGTCGGGTCGCTCTACGGCGGGCTCGGAGTGGCGGTGGCGGTTCAGAACGCCATGAACGTCGTGTGGTCGGTGCCGAAGAATCTGCGACCCGATCCTGTTCGCGCGCGCGTCCGGGGGCTCTTCCTGCTCGGCACCGTCGGCTCGGCGATCATCGGTGTGACGGTCCTGAACGGGTTCAATTCCGCCGGATTCTTCGGACCGAGCGCGCACCTGCTGGTTCTCGCCGCCTCCCTGGTGGTCAACACCGCGACCTTCGTCGGCGCCTTCATCATCGGCTCCACCCGCACGCTGACGCCTCGGGACGTCCTGCCGGGCGCGGTGATCGCCGCGGTGGCGTGGCAGGCGATGCAGTCCTTCGGCAGCATCTACATCAAGTACGTCGTGGGCTCCGCGAGCACCACGAACGGCGTTTTTGCCATCGTGTTGGGTCTGCTCGCGTTCCTCTACATCGCGTCCGTGATGCTGGTGCTGTGCCTCGAGGTCAACGCCGTGCGGGTCGACACATTGCACCCTCGGGCGCTGCTCACCCCGTTCACGGACAACGTCGAGCTGACCGAGGGCGACAAGGATGCCTACACGGCGCAAGCAGAAGCTCAGCGCAGCAAAGGTTTCGAGGAGATCGAGGTCACCTTCAGTGACCCTCCTACGGCGGCGGCGCCCGATCCGACCGGTAAGAACAGCCCCTGACCAGCGGATTTGGAGAACCAGCGTAGGTGTTTGGTAGTCTTCTCCTCGGCCCGGAGACGGGTCATTGGGGTATGGTGTAATTGGCAACACAGCGGTTTCTGGTACCGCCATTCTAGGTTCGAGTCCTGGTACCCCAGCGTCGAAGCGAAGACGATTTGGTCTTCGATTTCCTCACCGGCTAAGCTTTCGCAGCTTGACCAAGAAGTATTTGCAACAACTGAAGTTCCTGGCCCCGTCGTCTAGCGGCCTAGGACGCCGCCCTCTCAAGGCGGTAGCGCGGGTTCGAATCCCGTCGGGGCTACAACGCGAAAAGACCCTCCGATTTCTCGGAGGGTCTTTTTCTTCGTTCGGATCTCAGATGCTCTTACGTCGGAACATCGGTGCGTGCGCTGCGGGGCCGTGAGCAGAATCGACCTTCGAGCCGTTCTGGTGCTTCTCGGTCGGAATGTTCTTGGCCTTCTTCTTCTCCAGCGCCTCCCGAAACTTCCGCTTCTGCGCATCACTGGCTGATTCGGCGCTGTCGGATCGGGTCGGTGTGTCGTCGGTCATGCTCGAAAATGTACTCGCCGCCCACGGTCCTGTCGCCCGAATTTTTTGCCCGAACGCGGTCACAGCCGCTTGGCGATGGCGTCTGCTGCAGCGAGAAGATCTGCGGCCCAACGTGATCCAGGACGTCGTCCCATGCGGTCGATCGGTCCGGACACCGAGATCGCGGCGACGACGTTGTCAGCCGCATCCCGGACCGGCGCGGCGACACTGGCCACGCCCGCTTCCCGCTCGGCGGCGCTCTGCGCCCAGCCGCGTTTGCGCACCTCGGCCAGCACACGTTCCCCGAACGCTGCATTCGGCAGCACGGCTCGCACCAGCGCCGGGTCCGCCCACGCCAACAGGACCTTGGCGCCCGAGCCTGCGGTGAGGGGGAGACGTGCACCGACGAGCACGGTGTCGCGCAGACCCGTCGGCGGCTCGACCGATGCCACGCAGACCCGGAAGGACCCTTCGACGCGATAGAGCTGCACGCTCTCGCCGGTGATCTCGCGCAGCCTCGGCAGCACCGCGGCCGCGGCATCGAGCAGTGGGTCGTCGGCCTTGGCGCCGAGTTCGGCGAGGGCCGGTCCCGGCCTCCACAGGCCGTCGGGATCGCGTGCGATCAGGCGGTGAACCTCGAGGCCGACGGCGAGTCGGTGTGCCGTCGCCCGGGGCAGCCCGGTGCGGGCGCTGAGATCGGTCAGGTTGCACGGTCGGTCGGCAACCGCATGGAGCACGGTCACCGCTTTGTCGAGAACGCCGATGCCGCTATGCTGTCTCATAGTTCGATACTAGTATCCCGAATGATGAGATTCAAAAACCATCGACATTGGAGTGACGCTCGTGAGTGGTGCAAGAACGTTGGCGCAGAAGGTGTGGGATCAGCACGTCGTGGTGCCCGGCGGCGGAGACGGTGACGCCCAGAAGCCCGACTTGATCTACATCGACCTCCACCTCGTGCACGAGGTCACCAGCCCGCAGGCGTTCGACGGACTTCGCTTGGCGGGCCGCGGCCTTCGCCGGCCCGATCTGACGATCGCGACGGAGGACCACAACGTTCCGACGGTGGACATCGACCAGCCCATCGCCGACCTCGTCTCGCGTACGCAGGTCGACACGCTTCGGCGCAACTGCGAGGAGTTCGGTCTTCGCCTGTACCCCATGGGCGACATCGATCAGGGCATCGTGCACATCATCGGGCCGCAGCTCGGTCTGACGCAGCCGGGTATGACCGTGGTCTGCGGTGACTCGCACACGTCCACCCACGGCGCATTCGGTGCCATCGCAATGGGAATCGGCACCAGCGAGGTCGAACACGTGATGGCGACGCAGACGCTGTCACTGCGACCGTTCAAGACCATGGCCGTGACCGTCGACGGCGTTCTCGGCCCCGACGTCAGCAGCAAGGACCTGATTCTCGCGGTGATCGCGCAGATCGGTACCGGCGGCGGGCAGGGTCACGTGATCGAGTACCGCGGCGAAGCCATCGAGAAGATGTCGATGGAAAGCCGAATGACCATCTGCAACATGTCGATCGAGGCCGGAGCCCGCGCCGGAATGATCGCGCCCGATCAGACCACCTTCGACTACATCGAAGGTCGCCCGCACGCCCCGAAGGGTGCCGACTGGGACGCCGCGGTCGAGGAATGGAAGAAGCTCGTCACCGACGAGGGCGCGGTGTTCGACAAGGAGGTCCGCATCGACGGCAGCTCCCTGACGCCGTTCGTTACCTGGGGTACCAATCCGGGACAGGGTGCGCCGCTTGGTGACTCGGTGCCCGATCCGGCGGCCATCGCGGACGAGGGCGAGGCCCAGTCCGCGGAGAAGGCGTTGTTCTACATGGGGCTCACCCCCGGAACGCCGTTGCGCGACATCACGGTCGACACGGTGTTCCTCGGATCGTGCACCAACGGACGCATCGAGGATCTGCGTGTGGCGGCGAGCATTCTCGACGGAAGGACGGTCGCCGACGGCGTCCGGATGCTCGTCGTACCCGGTTCCATGCGCGTTCGCGCACAGGCGGAATCGGAAGGGCTGGGGGAGATCTTCACCGCGGCGGGTGCCGAGTGGCGGCAGGCCGGATGCTCGATGTGTCTGGGAATGAACCCGGACCAACTCGCTCCCGGTGAACGTTCGGCGTCGACGTCCAATCGCAATTTCGAAGGTCGTCAGGGCAAAGGTGGTCGTACCCATCTGGTCTCGCCGGCGGTCGCGGCCGCCACGGCGGTGCGGGGCCGGCTCTCGGCACCGGCCGACCTCGACTGACCCGATTCACATTGTCATCGCGCACCAACGACTTTCGCTAGGAGATTTTCGAAGTGGACAAGTTCACGAAGCACACGGGTATCGGCGTACCGCTCCGGCGGTCCAATGTCGACACCGACCAGATCATTCCCGCGGTGTACCTGAAACGGGTGACCCGCACGGGATTCGAGGACGGACTGTTCGCCGCGTGGCGGGGTGATCCGAGTTTCGTCCTCAACGTCCCGCCCTACGACAAGGGTTCGGTTCTGGTGGCGGGCCCCGATTTCGGTACGGGATCCTCTCGCGAGCATGCCGTGTGGGCTCTCTCCGACTTCGGATTTCGGGTCGTAATCGCCTCGCGCTTCGCCGACATCTTCCGTGGAAACGCCGGAAAAGCGGGTCTCCTCGCGGCGCAGGTCGAGCAATCGGACGTCGAATTGATCTGGAAAGCGCTCGAACAGCAGCCGGGTCTGGAAATTTCTGTGGACCTCGAAACGAAGACCGTGAGCGCCGGAACGCTAGTGGTGCGCTTCGACATTGACGACTACACGCGGTGGCGTCTGCTCGAAGGTCTGGACGACATCGGATTGACATTACGGCAGGTAGAAGCCATTTCCGAGTACGAAAAGTCAAGGCCGTCATGGAAACCGGTGACGACGGAGACCGCTTCCTGAGCCCGATCGGGTTCACTTTTTCGAGGTCTTTCGCGACACGCTTTGGGGGGGCTGACATCTCGCCACGCCCCCTTGATTTGGCGTGCCTCGTGGACTAGGGCGGATTTCCGGTTTACCGTAGGGGGCAGTCGGTCCGACGATGGGCCATCAGTCAACGCGGAGGAATTCATGAACAAGGCAGAACTGATCGATGCCCTGACCGAGAAGACGGGTGCCGATCGTCGCAGCGCGACCGAGGCCGTCGAGAACATCGTCGACATCATCGTGCGCGCCGTGCACAAGGGTGACTCGGTGACCATCACCGGTTTCGGTGTCTTCGAGCAGCGTCGCCGCGCGGCTCGCGTTGCCCGCAACCCGCGTACGGGTGAGACGGTCAAGGTGAAGCCGACGTCCGTTCCCGCCTTCCGCCCGGGCGCACAGTTCAAGGCGGTCATCGCCGGGGGACAGAAGCTTTCGGCATCCGGTCCCGCCGTCAAGCGTGGAGCATCGGCGGCCCCCGCCAAGAAGACCGCCGCCAAGCGCACCGCCACCAAGGCTGCTCCCGCCAAGAAGGCTCCGGCCAAGAAGGCGCCTGCAACCAAGGCTCCCGCCAAGACGGCTGCGAAGAAGGCTGCCCCCGCGAGGACCGCAGCAAAGAAGACCACGCCGGCC
>NZ_JCAWAG010000001.1:707516-1360744 GCF_059691855.1 Rhodococcus sp. 320_ES
CCAAGAAGGCGCCCGCCACCAAGGCTCCCGCCAAGACCGCAGCAAAGAAGACCACGCCGGCCAAGAAGGCGCCCGCCACCAAGGCTCCCGCCAAGACCGCAGCAAAGAAGACCACGCCGGCCAAGAAGGCGCCCGCCAAGAAGGCTCCGGCCAAGAAGGCTCCCGCCAAGAAGACTGCTCGCAAGTAGGCTTCACTTCTCCGCATCGACGCAACCGGCCCCGCACCTTCTCGAAAGGTGCGGGGCTGGTTGTCTTTTGCGTGGGTGGCTCAGCTCATGCGCGGCAGCGGTGAATCGATGTGGTCGGCGGCCACCAGCGAACCGTGTCGATGCGAGAGAACCCAGACGCTCGCTTTGCGTGATCGGGTGCGCTCGAGCGTCAGTCCGTCCTTGTCGGCCCACCACTGCACGAGGTCGGGAATGACCTTGCCCTGGCTACAGACAACCGGGACTCCGTAGCCGCTCGTGGCGATGGCGATCGCCCGCGCGCGAGCCGAATCCGGGTTGGCCGCATAGCCTTCCTCGGTGAGCAGCGTGTCCGTCGTGATGGCGATGTCCGTGGCTCGGGCCCACGGTTCGACGGTCTGGATGCAGCGAACCCGGTCCGCGCAAAGGATTCGGGTGCCACCGAACGCCGACAGCACGGGCACGAGCGCTGTCGCCTGCTGGCGTCCGAGGCTGTCGAGTGGGCGCTCCCTGTCGTCGCCGCGATAGTGCGACTTGCCTCCGGCGCGGGCGTGCCGAACCAGAACCATCGTGGACGTGTCGGCCGGTATTGCCGAAAACCGTTCGAACACCGTCTTGTCGACGTCGTACGAGAGAGCGTCGCGTGCCGCGTCGGGGCGCACCCACGTCAGCTCGTCCACTTCGTCGTTGGCCGCGAACGACCCGTCGACTGCTTCCGCAGCCCAGTAGTCGACGTGTTTGTCTCCGGTGCGCTTGTCGCCGGCGAGCTTGCCCTTCTTGGGTGCGGGCAGTCGGTACGACACCGAGGACAGGCTTCGACCCAGGACTGCTCGAAAGCCCGTCTCTTCCGCCACTTCTCGTACGGCAGCGGCGGACGGCACCTCACCCTTCTCGACCTTCCCCTTGGGGAACGTCCAGTCGTCGTAACGCGGGCGGTGAACCAGTGCGATCTCGATCTCGCCGCCGGACTGCCGCCAGAGCACCGCTCCGGCGGCGTACACCGTGGCATCTTTCGGGTGTGACGACGGTGTCACAGGATGATCCCTTCGTCGGAAACGCTGTCGAGGTGGGGGCTTCTCACGATCCTGTGTATCGACGCTGGCGCATGAGGGAGACCTGGTGGTCGCGAACCTTCTCCCCGTCGGCGGGCGAGGCCAGCCAACTGCCGTCGGACTCGAGCACCCAGCACCGGGTGGTCGGGTCCAGCGCCGAATCGAACACGCCCTCGAGTTGCTCCACGAGTCGCGGATCCTTCACCTGCACCATGACTTCCACGCGTCGGTCGAGGTTGCGGTGCATCATGTCGGCACTACCGATCCAGGTCTGAGCGATCGCGTCGAAATGCATCACCCGGGAATGCTCGAGGAATCGGCCCAGAATGGACCGCACTTCGATGTTCTCGCTCAACCCCGGAACTCCCGGCTTCAGGGCGCAGATACCGCGGACGACGACCTGGACGGGCACGCCGGCCTGAGAGGCGCGGTAGAGCGCGTCGATGACCTGTTCGTCGACGAGGGCGTTGGCCTTCATCCGAATTCGCGCGTCGGCGCCGGACTGTTTGGCCTCGACTTCGGCGTCGATGCGCTCGACGATGCCGGCCCGCACTCCGTACGGGGCGACGAGCAGGTTCCGGTAGTCCTCCTTGCGGGAGTACCCCGTCAGCGAGTTGAACAGGTCGGTCAGGTCGGCGCCGATTTCCGGTGCCGCCGTGATCAATCCGACGTCCTCGTACAGTCGGGCGGTCTTCGGGTTGTAGTTGCCCGTGCCGATGTGGCAGTAACGCCGAATCGTGGAGCCTTCGCGCCGCACCACCAGGCAGGTCTTGCAGTGTGTCTTGAGGCCGACGAGTCCGTAGACCACGTGCACGCCGGCCTGCTCCAGTTTGCGGGCCCAGGCGATGTTGGCCTGCTCGTCGAAGCGCGCCTTGATCTCCACCAGAGTGACCACCTGCTTGCCGGCTTCGGCAGCAGCGATGAGCGCGTTGACGATCGGGGAATCTCCGGACGTGCGGTACAGCGTCTGCTTGATGGCGAGCACGTGCGGGTCGGCGGCGGCCTGCTCGATGAACCGCTGCACGCTCGTGGAGAACGAGTCGTACGGGTGGTGCAGGAGAACGTCACCGTCGCGCAACGTCGAGAAGATGGACTTCGGTGTCTCGCGTTCGCCGAACGCGGGATGTGTCGCGGGGACGAACGGTGCGTCCTTGAGGCCGGGGCGGTCGACGCCGTAGATCTGCATGAGGCACGACAGATCGAGCAGGCCGGGCACCTCGATGACGTCACCGGGATCGACATCGAGTTCACGCAACAACAATTCGAGCATGTGCTCGGTCATGTCGTCCGCGACCTCGAGCCGCACGGGCGAGCCGAAGCGGCGACGGGCGAGCTCGCGTTCGAGCGCCTGCAGCAAGTCTTCGTCGCGATCTTCCTCGACCTCGAAATCGGCGTTGCGGGTGATGCGGAACGCGTGATGCTCGGCGATCTCCAGACCCGGGAACAACACGTCGAGGTGCGCCGCGATGAGCTCTTCCATCGGGATGAACGCCGGGATGGAGGTCGAGTCCTTGCTGCGGTCGAGGCGGACGAACCGATCGACGTTGTCGGGCACCTTCACGCGAGCGAAGTGCTCGCCGCCCGTGGTCGAATCCTTGACCGTCACAGCAAGATTGAGGCTCAGGCCGCTGATGTACGGAAACGGGTGCGCCGGATCGACGGCCAGGGGAGTGAGAACGGGGAACACCTGTTCGATGAAATGCCGTGTCAGACGCTCACGTTCGACCTCGTCGACCTCCGACCACCGGATGACCGAAATTCCCTCGGCGGACAGTTCGGGAAGAATGGTGTCGATGAACAGGCGGGCGTGCCGAACCGAGATCTCCTGCGTACGACGCCCGATGAGCGAGAGCTGCTCGCGCGGAGACAGCCCGTCCGCGGACCGAACCGACAACCCGGTCTCGTCACGACGCTTGAGGCCCGCGACGCGCACCATGTAGAACTCGTCCAGATTGGACGCGAAGATCGCCAGGAACTTGGCCCGCTCGAGCAGCGGCAGCGACGAGTCCTCGGCCAGGGCCAGAACGCGCGAATTGAAGTCCAGCCAGCTCAATTCGCGATTGAGGTACCGGTCTTCGGGCAGCAGGTCGACGGGCGCGGCCGCGTCGGCCGTCGCAGCCGGCGGCGCGGTGGGCGCGGACGGGGGAGTGCTCGCGAGCGGTGCACTCCACGTCTCCGCTTCGGGGGTCTCGGTCTCGGTCTCGGTCGCCTCGTTGTCGGTCACCCGACGATCATCCCCCACCGAGCACCCCTTCAGCACCCGATAGGGGTCACAGCCAACCGAGCTCGCCGAGCAGCTGCTCGGTGTGCGGGCCGACACCGAGCCCGACGGCGGCTCGGACGTCGAGCGCGGTGTCGACGTCGAGTCGCAGGCCGGGCCACTCGCCGCTCAGGGGTACCGCACCGGACTCGATGTGCAGGCGCGCGGAGTCCTCCCCGAACTGTGGCGCGAGTGGTTGTGTCGTCCCTCGCACGATCAGCGCAGCCGTGCCCGTTCCGGTGTGATCGACCACGACCGAACGGCCGTGAGGGTCCGACTCGGCGAAGGCCTCCTCGAGTTCCACGGTGCGCAGCGACGGAAGGTCGGCCTGAAGTGCGATGACGTCGACGCCGGCGGCGTCCGATCCGCGAACGTGCCGATCCGCCGACGCCAGTGCGATGTTGAGACGGTCGTCGACGGATCCGTCGATCGGCGGCTCGGGAATGGCGTGCCCGCCGAGGTCGCGCACGAAGCGCGCAACGCGCGAATCCGGTGTCACCACCGACCAACCGGACACCGGCAGGGCTGCCGCGGCGGCGTCGAGCGTGTCGTGCAACATCGCGAGCACCAGGGACGTGCGCTGTGACGCCGGGAACCGATCGGCGAGTCGCGACTTGGCCGCGTCGAGATCCTTCACCGCAATCACCAGATGAGCCGAGGCACCCGCTTGCCGACGACCGACCGGCCTCGAAGGTGAGTGCATACCTCGATCCTGCCAGCCACCGGATTCGCCATATCCGCGGAGTGCGTCCGGACGGCCACGTTGCGGATTAGGGTGGCGCGCATGCAGCAGAAATCGAGGGGCGCGCGATGGTGAAAGCAGCAGTACTGGGGTCCGGTTCGTGGGGGACCGCGTACGCGAAGGTGTTGGCGGATGCCGGGTCCGAGGTCACCATGTGGGCGCGCCGCGAGTCGGTTGCCAAGTCCATCGACTCCGACCACGAGAACGTCGACTACCTCGCGGGGACCACGCTCCCGTCCTCCATCCACGCCACCACCGACCCCGCCGTGGCTCTCGACGGAGCCCGTGTCGTGGTGCTGGCGGTGCCGTCGCAGGCTCTGCGCGAGAACCTCGGCGAGTGGGCCGACCTCATCGGACCCGACGCCACGCTGCTGTCCCTCGCGAAGGGGATCGAGACCGGAACGCTGATGCGGATGAGCCAGGTGATCTGTCAGGTCACCGGGGCCGACCCGTCCCGAGTCGGCACGCTGTCCGGGCCCAACCTGGCCAAGGAGATCGCGGCCGAACAACCCACGGCGACGGTCATCGCCTGCCCCGATTCCAACCGCGCGATCGAGCTTCAGAAAGCCTGTGCAACAAGCTATTTCCGTCCGTACACGAACTCCGACGTCATCGGCTGCGAGATCGGCGGAGCGTGCAAGAACGTGATTGCGCTCGCCTGCGGAATGGCGGCAGGCGTGGGGTTCGGCGAGAACTCCGTCGCGAGCATCATCACGCGCGGCCTTGCCGAGATCACGCGCCTGGGCGTGGCACTCGGAGCCAGCCCCGCCACCCTTGCGGGCCTGGCCGGCGTCGGTGACCTCGTGGCGACGTGTTCGTCCCCGCTCTCGCGCAACCGATCCTTCGGCGAGCGCCTGGGATCGGGTGGCTCGCTCGAGAGCGCTCAGGAGGCGGCCAACGGACAGGTTGCGGAGGGCGTGAAGTCCTGCACCTCGATTCGGGCGCTCGCGGAGAGCTACGACGTCGAGATGCCGTTGACCGACGCCGTGCACCGCGTGTGTCACGAAGGACTGTCCGTGCCCGACGCGGTGCAGAGCCTGCTCGGCCGCCGGCACAAGTCGGAGTGAGCGAGCGGGGAGATTCCACCAGAACCGTCGCTGCCGTTGCGGCAGAGGCGGTTCCGGGGACGCCCATGCAGATGGGCCCGGTGCTCGCCGCGCCGTACCACCTCGCCGAGGACGAGGGTTCCGAGCCGCACACCTACGCCCGAGCGTCCAACCCCGGTTGGATCGGTCTGGAATCCGCGCTCGCGGACCTCGAGGGCGTCTCGCACGCTCTGGTGACGGGATCCGGCATGTCCGCCATCACCGTCGTTCTGCGGTCCGTCCTGTCGGCCGGTGACGTCCTGGTGGTGCCGTCCGACGGGTACTACCAGGTTCGCCTGTACGCACGAGAACGCCTGTCGCGCTGGGGTATCGAGGTTCGCGAAGCATCGGTGCACGAGATGGTGGACGCAGCCGTCGGCGCCGCGGTGGTGGTAGCGGAGACCCCCTCGAATCCGACCCTGGACACTGTCGATCTCACCGCCGTCGCGGCCGCCACGACGGGCCTGCTGGTGGTCGACAACACGACGGCGACTCCGCTCGGCCAGAACCCCGTCGCACTCGGAGCCGACGTGGTCGTGGCCAGCGGAACCAAAGCGCTGAGCGGGCACAGCGATCTGTTGGCCGGCTACATCGCGACGAACGACGCCGAACTGCACGAGAAGTTCGCGCGCGAACGACTGTTGTCCGGGTCGGTCCTGGGGCCGTTCGAGACGTGGCTAGCGCACCGCAGCCTCGGAACGGCGGGACTGCGTTTCGGGCGCCAGTGTGAGAACGCTCTCGCCGTGGCCCACTCGCTGTCCGCGACGAGGAACGTGTCCGGTGTGCGTTATCCGGGTCTGCCGTCCGATCCCTCGTTCGCCGTCGCCACCGCTCAGATGCGACATTTCGGCGGTCTGGTGTCCTTCGATCTCGGATCCGCCCGTGCCGTACACGATTTCGTGAAACGCAGCGAGTTGATCACCGCAGCAACCAGTTTCGGAGGTATCCACACGACGGCCGATCGCCGCCGGCGGTGGGGAGATCCCGTGCCCGACGGCTTCGTCCGACTGTCGTGCGGTATCGAGGACACGGCCGACCTGGTGGCCGACATCGAACGTGCGTTGGCCTGACAGCGAAGTCGCGGCGGGCGGGTCGAGTCTGCGCTCGGCCGCTTCCGCCGGTACGGTTCACCCCGTGAACAGCAGGCCCATCAAGGTGGCCGTCGTGTTCGGCGGTCGCAGCAACGAACATTCCGTGTCCTGTGTGTCCGCCGGCAGTGTGATGCGTTACCTCGACCCGAACAAGTACGACGTCGTTCCCGTGGGCATCACCCAAGGGGGCACGTGGGTGGTCGGCACGTCCGACCCCGCGGAACTCACCATTCGCGACCGCGCCCTCCCGTCGGTGCGGTCGTCGTCGCCGATCGCGCTGAGCGTCGACCCGGAGCGAGCCGGGTCCATCTCGGTGATCGACGAGGGCGCGGCGGTCACGTTGCTCTCGACCGTGGACGTGGTGTTCCCGGTGCTCCACGGCGCCTTCGGTGAGGACGGGACCGTCCAGGGCCTGCTGGAGGTCGCCGGAATCCCCTACGTCGGAGCTGGGGTGCTCGCGAGCGCCGCAGCCATGGACAAGGAGTTCACCAAGAAACTCCTCGCGGCGGAAGGCCTGCCGGTCGGCACCCAGGTCGTGCTGCGCGCCGGAACCGACACCGTGTCGCCCGCGGACCGCGACCGGCTCGGGCTGCCGGCGTTCGTCAAACCGGCGCGCGGCGGATCCTCCATCGGTATCACCCGCATCACCTCGTGGGACGACCTGCCGGACGCCATCGCGGCCGCCCGCGAACACGACCCCAAGGTGATCGTGGAAGCAGGCATCGTGGGCCGCGAAGTCGAGTGCGGAGTGCTCGAGTTCCCGAACGGCGACGTGCTCGCCAGCGTGGTGGCCGAGATTCGCATGATCGGAGCCGACGAGGAAACGGGCGCGTTCTACGACTTCGACAGCAAGTACCTCGACGACGTCGTCGGATTCGACATCCCCGCGAAGCTGGACGACGCGGTGAGCGACGAGCTACGCGACCTCGCGGTGCGTGCCTTCCGGGCGGTCGACTGCCAGGGATTGGCCCGCATCGACTTCTTCGTCACCGAGGACGGCCCGGTGATCAACGAGATCAACACCATGCCCGGGTTCACGTCCATCTCCATGTACCCCCGGATGTGGGAGGCGACGGGAGTGGACTACCCGACGCTCGTCTCGACCCTCGTCGAGACCGCACTCGCTCGCGGCACCGGGCTGCGCTGAATCTCCGGCCTACCCGACCGGATTCGGGTCGATCGGCGTCTGCGGCAGCGTCTCGGTCACGGCATCCGAAATCGACTGCAGCGGGGTGGGTCCGGAGTTGTCCGGAATGGTCACCGCGACGTAGACCTCACGGTCGACCGCGTACCAGGTGGACGACTGCAGGCCCTGATCGGCGCCCGAGACCTGAAACCACTGCACGCCGTCGACGACGTTCAGCGGTGACGCCTGATCGAACTCGGTGGGACGATCGAGGCCACACCGCAAAACGATCGGATCCGCCGCGTCCGACTGCCATGCCGCCGCACCGGCGGGCGCCGGCTCGGCCAGAGCCGCCTTGGAGTAGTCGCCGTACGACTCGGGCAAGGCGCCCAGCAATCGGCCGCACTGCGCGGACTCGGACTGCGGTGCCGGAACTGCACCCACCACGACGGGCTCGCGAACCGGTGAGCGTGTGGCGATCACAGCGGCCACGATCACGCCGACCACCAGCGCCACCGGCAGTGCGATCGCGGTCGCGAGAAGTGCGGGGTGCATCCCCGTTCTTTCTTCGCTCTCAGGACCGCTGTTCTGCTGGTCCCCGTCCTGCGGTTCGTCGGCGGGGGATTCGTCGGACGAGGTCACGGGTGCGCCGGGGTTCCGGCCAACTGGCAGGTGAGCGTGCGGGTGATGCCGCCGACCTTCTGGATGGCCGCCACGGCGTCGGCCAGTTCGGCATCGGAATCACCGGAGCAGCGCACCACGACGTCGTAGGGCCCGAGCACGTCTTCCGCCGACACGACACCGTCGAGGGCTGCCACTTGCTGCGCGACGAGAGAGGCACGACCGACCTCGGTCTGGATCAAGATGTACGCCTGCACCATGGTGCGCCCCTTCCCGGATTCGTACTCGACAGAAGCCGAACCTACCGCAGAGACAAGGGCCTCTCTTGGCAGTGAGACGCTGGACGCACCGCAACCACGGCCTCGTGTTCATCGATCGACACCAAGGAGTCCTGCCATCGACGCACTCGACCCGTCGGCCACCGTGGCCGACATCGGTGAGTTCGCCCTCATCGACCGCACCGTCCGCGGCCGCGTTCACCCGCCGAGCACCCTTCTCGGTCCGGGCGACGACGCCGCCGTCGTGGCCGCGCCCGACGGGCGCGTCGTGGCGACCACGGACATGTTGATGCAGGACAAGCACTTTCGTCTCGATTGGTCGTCGCCCCGCGACATCGGGCGCAAGGCCATCGCCCAGAACGGCGCGGACGTCGCGGCCATGGGTGCGCGGTGCACCGGGTTTCTGGTCGCGCTCGGCTGCCCACCGCACCTTCCGGTGAGCGTCGTCGACGAACTGAACGACGGAATGTGGGAGGAGGCGACGCGTGCGGGCGCGGCCGTGGTCGGAGGTGACGTGGTCGGTTCGACGCAGCTGGTGATATCGATCACCGCGCTCGGTGATCTCGGCGGGCGGAGCCCCGTGCTCCGGTCGGGGGCCGCGGCGGGAGATGTTCTCGCGGTCCACGGCGACCTCGGTCGGTCGGCTGCGGGTCTCGCGCTGCTCGCCGTCGGTGACGGTCGGTTCCCGGATCTGACCGCCTCGCACCGAGTTCCGCAGCCGGACTACGAATCCGGTCCCGCCGCGGCCGTCGCCGGAGCCACGTCCATGGCCGACGTCTCCGACGGACTGGCGGCCGACCTGACCCACATCGCGGAGGCGTCGAGCGTGAACGTCGACATCGACTCCGGCTCGCTGGTCTTGTCCGCCGACCTCGTCGACGCCGCCGATGCGCTGAATGTCGACGCGATGCGGTGGGTTCTCACCGGCGGTGAGGATCACGCACTCGTGGCGACGTTCCCGGCCGCTGCGACGCTCCCCGACGGATGGCGCCGCATCGGACGGGTCACCGCGGGCGCCGGGTCGGTGACCGTCGACGGTCTGCCTCTGGAAGGAGCGCCCGGGTGGACGAGCTTCTGACCGTGGCCGCGTGCCGTCTCGACGACCCGGACGTTCTGGAGATGATCGAGGAGGTTCAGCAGGAGTACGTGCGACGCTACGGAGGCCCGGACGACACACCGCTGTTCGTCGGCGAATTCGTCCCGCCGGCCGGAGTCATGTTCGTCGCGCGACTCGGTGATCGGGCGGTCGGCATGGGTGGCTGGCGCGCACACGACACGGACGGCGACGGCATTCTGGCCGGAGACGCCGAGATCAAACGAATGTACGTGCGCCCCACGGCTCAACGGCGGGGGATCGCGCGGCGTGTTCTCGGCGAGATCGAGCAGTCCGCCGTGCGGGCGGGCCGTCGCCGGCTGATCCTCGAGACCGGAATCGCCCAGCCGGAAGCCCTGGCTCTGTACGCGTCGAGCGGATTCGATTCGATGATCCCGAAGTTCGGGCACTACCGGCGCGAGGCGTCGTCGGTGTGCATGCTGAAGGACCTGACCGAGAAGCCCTGACGGCCGGATGACAGGGTTGCGGACATGACCGTCTACGCACTGGGCGACCGCGAACCCGACATCGATCCGAGCGCCTACGTTCACCCCGACGCGGTGGTGATCGGCGCCGTGACTCTGGCTGCGGGAGTGTCGATCTGGCCGGGCGCCGTCCTGCGCGGCGACTACGGCACCATCACCGTGGGTGCCAACACCAACATTCAGGACGGAACGGTGGTGCACTGCACTCCGATCGATCCCACCACCATCGGCGCGGGCTGCGTCGTCGGGCACAACGCCCATGTCGAGGGAGCGGACATCGGCGACGACTGTCTGATCGCATCCGGTTCGGTGGTGCTGAACGGCGCCGTCGTCGGTGCCGGCTCGATCGTGGGAGCCGGCGCCGTCGTTCCGTTCAAGTTTCAGGTGCCGCCGCGGCGGATGGCCCTCGGTGTTCCGGCCCGGGTGCGAGACGGCTACGAGGTGCCGGAGGGCCACGTCGACCTGAACGTGAGAATGTACGCCGCCAACGCCGCGTACTACCGCGACGCACTCCGGAAGATCGCCGAATGACCGCGAAGCCGCTGCCCGACATCATCGAAAAGGGTTGGGCCGCTGCGCTCGAGCCCGTCGCCGATCGTATCGCCGAGATGGGCGATTTCCTGCGCGAGGAGAACGCGTCGGGTCGCGGCTACCTCCCGGCCGGCGCGAACGTGTTGCGCGCCTTCACACGCCCGTTCGACGACGTGCGGGTTCTCGTCGTCGGCCAGGACCCCTATCCAACCCCGGGACACGCTGTGGGACTGAGCTTTTCGGTGTCCCCGGAGACCAGACCGGTGCCGCGGAGTCTGGCCAACATCTTCACCGAGTACTCGGCCGATCTCGGCTACCCGACTCCGACGTCGGGTGATCTGTCGCCCTGGGCGGATCAGGGTGTGCTGCTGCTCAATCGGGTGCTCACCGTGACGCCGGGCCAACCCGCGTCGCATCGACGCAAGGGCTGGGAAGCGGTCACGGAACGCGCGATCGAGGCTCTGGTGAACCGCGAGGGTCGTGCGCTCGTCGCCGTCCTGTGGGGCAAGGACGCGTCGACGCTGAAGCCGATGCTCGGTGACGTGCCGACCGTGGAATCGGCGCACCCGTCGCCGTTGTCCGCCTCGCGCGGATTCTTCGGTTCTCGTCCCTTCAGCACGGTGAACGGGCTCCTCGAGGAACTCGGCGACGATCCGGTGGACTGGCGCCTGCCCTGACGCGCTCAGCGCGGGAAGTCGGGCCGCCGTTTCTCCACGAACGCATCGACGCCCTCACGCCCGGTGGGAGATCCGGCGAGTGTGGAGATCGACACGGCTTCGGCTTCGAGCTGCTCGGCCAACGAGCTCGTATCGGACTGTGCCAGCAGCCGTTTCGTCGCCCTGATCGTCTCCGACGGGCCGGCCGCCAGTGAGCGAGCGACGCGCTCGGCCTCGGAGACCACGACCTCGTCGCCGACCAGGCGGGTGAGGAGTCCGAGTCGATGCGCCTCCTCGCCGCTCAGGACCGAGTCCGAGAGCATGATGTCTCGTGCCCGGCGCGGACCGACGATGCGCGGCAGGGCCCACGACATCCCGCCGTCCGAGGTGAAACCCAGTGCGGGGTAGGCGGGCCGGAACTTGGTGGAGCGGCTGCCGATGGCGATGTCGGCGTGGCAGACCAGGCTCATACCCGCCCCGGCTGCCCACCCGTGCACCGCGGCGACGACGGGGACCTCGATCGACTCGAGTGCGACGACGAACCGGTGCAACGTGTCGGCGGCCTCGCGAACGTATGCCGCGCGGTCTTCGGCGGCCGCGAAGGACAGCACGTTGCCGCCGGCGCAGAAGTTGGCGCCGTCACCGACCAGCAACACCGCGCCGACATCGGAGCCTGCGGACTTCAGCGCATCGGTTCCCCCGATCACGGCGTCGAAGTTCAGGGAGGTGCCGGCGGCAGCGGTGGAGACGGCTATGCGCAGCACACCGTCGGCCGAGGACACGAGCGTCTGTTCCGGTTCGGTCATTGACGCACCATAAACGACACCGAACCCCGGCACCGTGAGGCACCGGGGTTCGGTCGAATCTGTAATTGCGCGGAACGTCAGCCCCGGACCACCTTGCCGGCCTTGAGGCACGACGTGCACACGTTGAGGCGGCGGGTGTTGCCCGGCGCTACCTGCGCGCGAACGGTCTGGATGTTGGGGTTCCAGCGACGGTTGGTACGGCGGTGCGAGTGCGAAACCGACTTACCGAAGCCGGGTCCCTTGGCGCATAGGTCGCAGACGGCAGCCATAGTCGCGAACTCCTTGGTTTTCGAGGGGCGGATCGAGTACATGTGTCCATGCCCGACAACGCGCAGGTGACCACGCGCCGCGATGGGCAACCCTGCAAGGATAACGGGCCGCCCCTCCAATGACCAAACCGGTGCTCGAACGTCGGTCATGTGGCCTGCTGTCGGTGCCTCGAGTAATGCTGTCCGGGTGGCAACCCTGACCGATCGGCTCGATCACCTGCTCGGCCGCAAGGCGTCCGAGCAGCTGTTCGACGCGTTCTCGATGGAGACGGTCGAGGACCTGCTCCGCCATTATCCGTTCCGGTACGTGAGCCAGGGGCAGGAGCTGGGCCAATCCGACCCGGCGGACGGCGAGCACATCACGGTGATCGGCACCATCACCAAAGCCGATCTCGTCCCGATGCGGAACCGGCGCGGCCACATGCTCAAGGTCGCGTTGTCGTGCGCCGGCCAGAGTGTGTCGGCCACGTTCTTCAACGGGCACAAGGTCAAGCACAACATCGTGCCGGGAGCCAAGGTCATGTTCTCGGGCACCGTCAAGACCTTCGGCAGGTCGTGGTCCCTGACCCATCCGAGCTACCTGATCGTGGACGAGACCGACGACAACGCCGTCGAGACCTCCGGCCGCGGCGGCGGCGACCTCGCGGGCATCGCGCGCAGCGCCAAGGACACCTCCGGCGCGGTGGACATGACGATGTTCGAGCTGCCCTTCCTGCCGATGTACGCGGCAACCAAGGAGGTCGAGAGCTGGACCTTCCTCCGATGTGTTCGGCAGGTGCTCGACCAACTCGACCTCGTCGACGACCCGCTGCCGGACACGCTGCGGGCAGAGCGCGGGCTGATGGACCTCGACGACGCCTTGCGCACCGTTCATTTCCCGACGGCGAAGGCCGACATCGATGGGGCGCGCGAGCGGCTGCGGTTCGACGAAGCCGTTGCGCTTCAACTCGTTCTCGCCGATCGCAGACACGCGATGAAAGCGCGCGCGGCGCACCCGTGCCCGCCCGCCGCGGACGGCATCGCGGCCAGGTTCGAGCGCATGCTGCCGTTCGAGTTGACCGCCGGGCAGAAGGCGGTGGCCGCCGATATCGAGCTCGACCTGACGCAGCCGCATCCCATGAGCCGGTTGCTGCAGGGGGAGGTGGGGTCGGGCAAGACCATCGTGGCTCTGCGCGCCATGCTCCAGGTCGTCGACGCAGGCTTTCAGTGTGCGCTGCTGGCACCCACGGAAGTGCTTGCCGCGCAGCACTATAGGTCGCTGAAGATGTTGCTGGGTCCGCTCGCCTCGGCGGGGGAGCTGGGCGGCGACGAGTCCGCGACCCGCATCGAGCTGCTCACCGGATCGCTGGCGACCGCGGCCAAGCGCAAGACCCTCCTCGCCGCGGTGACCGGGGAAGCGGGCATCGTGATCGGTACCCACGCGCTGATCCAGGACCACGTGGAGTTCTTCGACCTCGGCATGGTGGTCGTCGACGAGCAGCACCGCTTCGGAGTCGAGCAGCGAGACGCGTTGCGCGCCAAAGCGAAAGAAGGAATCAGCCCCCACCTCCTCGTCATGACCGCTACGCCGATTCCGCGCACCATCGCCATGACCACCCTCGGCGACCTGGAGACGTCGACCCTGCGCGAGCTACCTCGCGGACGATCACCGATCAAGACCTCCGTGGTCCCCGCAAAAACCAAGCCCGCCTGGGTGGATCGCGCATGGGCGCGCATCTCGGAGGAAGTGCAGCAGGGGCGCCAGGCCTACGTCGTCTGCTCACGCATCGGCGACCCCGACAAGGAAGCCGAAGAGGAAGACAAGCGGATACGAGAAGGCAAGCCCCCGAAGGAAGGCCCCCCGCCCGCCACGTCCGCCCTCGCGATGCACGAGGCGCTGACCGAAGGTGCGCTCGCACATCTCACGGTCGGCCTTCTGCACGGGCGCTTGCCGTCCGACGAGAAGGACGCAGTGATGCAGGACTTCACCAACGGCGACATCGACGTGCTCGTGTGCACCACCGTCGTCGAGGTGGGTGTGGACGTCCCCAACGCAACGGTGATGGTCATCGCGGACGCGGAACGATTCGGCGTCAGTCAGCTTCATCAGCTGCGCGGCCGAATCGGCCGCGGTGGACACCAGGGCCTGTGCATTCTGCTGAGCCAGTTGACGGAGTCCTCGCCCACCATGGCGCGACTCAACGCTGTCGCGGGCACCAACGACGGTTTCGAGCTGGCTCTTCTCGATCTGCGGACCCGCCGTGAAGGTGACGTGCTCGGTGCGGCGCAGTCCGGCAGCGTGCGCAACCTCAAGCTGCTGTCGTTGCTCGACCATCTCGACGTGATCGCCGACGCGCAAACCTTCGCGCGAGCCGTCATCGAGGAGGACCCGCACCTGCACTCGCACCCGGGGCTCGCCGGGATGAAGAACGCGGCAATCGACGTGGACCGACTGGACTTTCTCGACAAAAGCTAGGAGCAAATCCCAACATCTGTTGAGTCTCTCCCGTTCAGGTTGCGATGCCGGGTACCTTTGACCGATGTTTTCCAAGGTGTTGGTCGCCAACCGTGGCGAGATCGCAATCAGAGCTTTCCGTGCCGCCTACGAACTGGGTGCTGGGACGGTGGCGGTGTTCCCGTTCGAGGACCGCAATTCGGTGCACCGCACCAAGGCGGACGAGGCGTACGAGATCGGTGAACCCGGTCACCCGGTGCGGAACTATCTGTCGGTGGAGACGATCGTCGATGCGGCGGTGCGGGCGGGCGCGGATGCGATCTACCCGGGTTACGGGTTCTTGTCGGAGAACCCGGATCTGGCGGCGGCGTGCGCGCAGGCGGGCATCACCTTCGTCGGCCCGTCGGCGGATGTGCTGGAGCTGACGGGGAACAAGGCACGCGCGGTGGCGGCGGCGAAGGCAGCCGGGTTGCCGGTGTTGGCGTCGTCGGAACCCTCGTCCGATGTCGACGCGTTGATGACCGCAGCGGAAAAGATGACGTTCCCGGTGTTCGTCAAGGCCGTCGCCGGTGGTGGTGGCCGCGGGATGCGGCGGGTGGCGGAGATCGCCGATCTGCGCGAAGCGATCGAAGCGGCTGCGCGGGAGGCGGAGTCGGCGTTCGGTGATGCGACGGTGTTCTTGGAGCAGGCGGTGATCGAGCCGCGGCACATCGAGGTGCAGATCCTTGCCGACACGCACGGCAACGTCATCCACTTGTTCGAGCGGGACTGCAGTGTGCAGCGTCGTCATCAGAAGGTGGTGGAGTTGGCGCCGGCGCCGAATTTGGATCCGGCTCTGCGGGCGAAGATCTGCGCCGACGCGGTGGCGTTCGCGCGGCAGATCAACTATTCGTGCGCGGGGACGGTGGAGTTCCTGGTCGACCGCGACGGCAATCATGTATTCATCGAGATGAATCCGCGGATTCAGGTCGAGCACACGGTGACCGAGGAGATCACCGACATCGACCTGGTGCAGTCGCAGCTGCGCATCGCCTCGGGGGAGTCGCTCGACGATCTGGGGTTGCGGCAGGAGGACATCCGGATTCGCGGTGCGGCGTTGCAGTGCCGCATCACCACCGAGGATCCGGCGAACGGGTTCCGCCCCGACACCGGGCGGATCACCGCCTACCGCACGCCGGGCGGCGCGGGAGTGCGGTTGGACGGCGGCACCACCACCGGCGCCGAGGTGTCGGCGTACTTCGATTCGATGCTGGTGAAGCTGACGTGCCGCGGACGGACGTTCGAGGCCGCCGTGGCGCGGGCGCAGCGTTCGCTGGCGGAGTTCCGCATCCGCGGAGTCTCGACGAACATCGGCTTCCTGCAGGGCCTGCTCGACGACCCCGATTTTCGGGCCGGGCGGGTGACGACATCGTTCATCGAGGAACGACCCGAACTGCTGACGGCCCGCTCGTCGGGGGACCGCGGCACGAAGATCCTGTCCTACCTCGCCGACATCACGGTGAACAAGCCCAACGGGGAACGCCCGTCGACGGTCTACCCGAAGGACAAACTCCCCGACCTCGATCTCACCGTTGCCCCTCCTGCGGGCAGCAAGCAGCGACTGATGGAACTCGGCCCGGAAGGCTTCGCCCGCGCACTGCGCGAGCAGAAGGCGCTGGGTGTCACCGACACCACGTTCCGCGACGCGCATCAGTCGTTGCTCGCGACACGGGTGCGGACCACCGGATTGCTCGGTGTCGCACCGCACGTGGCGCGGATGACGCCGGAGTTGCTCTCGATCGAAGCCTGGGGTGGGGCGACGTACGACGTGGCGTTGCGGTTCCTGCACGAGGACCCGTGGGAACGCCTGGCGGCGCTGCGGGAGGCGGTGCCGAACATCTGCCTGCAGATGCTGCTGCGCGGTCGTAACACCGTCGGCTACACCCCGTACCCGGAGAAGGTGACGTCGGCGTTCGTCGCCGAAGCCGCGGCGACGGGTGTCGACATCTTCCGAATCTTCGACGCGCTGAACAACATCGATCAGATGCGCCCGGCGATCGACGCGGTCCGCGAGACGGGCACCACCGTCGCCGAAGTCGCGATGTCGTACACCGGGGACCTGTCGAACCCGGGCGAAAAGCTGTACACCCTCGACTACTACCTGAAGTTGGCCGAGCAGATCGTCGAGGCGGGCGCGCATGTGCTGGCCATCAAGGACATGGCAGGTCTACTGCGCGCACCGGCTGCGACCACGCTGGTGACCGCGCTGCGGAAGAACTTCGATCTGCCGGTGCACGTGCACACCCACGACACCCCCGGCGGTCAGCTGGCCACCTACCTCGCGGCGTGGACCGCGGGTGCGGATGCGGTGGACGGTGCGTCGGCGGCGATGGCGGGCACGACGAGTCAGCCGGCGTTGTCGGCGATCGTGGCGGCGGCGGCGCACACCGACCGCGACACCGGGCTCGATCTCCAGGCCGTGTGCGATCTGGAGCCGTACTGGGAGGCGCTGCGGAAGGTGTACGCCCCGTTCGAGTCCGGGCTCCCCGCCCCCACCGGACGCGTCTACACGCACGAGATACCGGGTGGTCAGTTGTCGAACCTGCGCCAGCAAGCCATCGCGCTGGGGCTTGGTGACCGGTTCGAGTTGGTCGAAGGCGCCTACGCCGACGCCGACCGCCTGTTGGGCCGGTTGATCAAAGTCACCCCGAGTTCGAAGGTCGTGGGCGATCTCGCACTGCACCTGGTGGGTGCGGGGGTGTCGGTGGAGGAGTTCGCGGCGGACCCCGGAAAGTTCGACATCCCGGATTCGGTGATCGGATTCCTCCGCGGTGATCTCGGGACGCCGGCGGGTGGGTGGCCGGAGCCGTTCCGGGAGAAGGCGCTCGCCGGTCGTAGTGGTGCTCGTCCGGAGACGCCGCTGTCACCCGAGGACGAGAAGGCACTCGACACCGCGGGTGCGGAGCGTCAGCAAACACTCAACCGTCTGCTGTTCCCCGGCCCGGCCAAGGAACTGGCGGAGCACCGCGAGAAGTACGGGGACACCTCGTCGTTGTCGGCGAACCAGTTCTTCTACGGGCTGCGCCAGGGCGAGGAGCACCGGGTGCAGCTCGAGAAGGGTGTCGAACTGCTGATCGGGTTGGAGGCGATTTCGGAGCCGGACGAGTCGGCGATGCGGACGGTGATGTGCATCCTGAACGGTCAGTTGCGGCCGGTGTCGGTGCGAGACCGATCCATCTCCGCGGATGCGCCGGCGTCGGAGAAGGCGGACCGGTCCGATCCGTCGCATCTGGCGGCTCCGTTCGCCGGTGTCGTGACAATGGTTGCGGCGGAAGGAGATTCGGTGAGCGCCGGGGACACCGTCGCCACCATCGAGGCGATGAAGATGGAGGCGGCCATCACAGCCCCGCGCAGCGGGCGCCTGTCCCGTCTCGCCATCACCGGCATCGCGCAGGTCGAAGGCGGTGACCTCATCGCCGTCATCAGCGTCGGCAACGACACCGACCCCTCCTGAGGGACGATGACGAGAATCGTGGCCGGGCTCGCTGGCGGTCGGCGACTTGCCGTGCCGCCCAGCGGAACTCGGCCCACGTCGGATCGTGTTCGCGAGGCGCTGTTCAGCGCGCTCGCGGCACGGATGGACTTCGACGGAGCCGCGGTGCTCGACCTCTATGCGGGGTCCGGCGCGTTGGGTCTCGAGGCGTTGTCGAGGGGTGCAGAGCACGTGCTGTCGGTCGAATCGGATGCACGCGCCGCTGCTGTCCTCGCGCGCAACATCGCCACCGTCGCGCTCCCCGGAGCGGTCGCTCGCACGGCGCCCGTGGCGGCAGTTCTGGCCGGCGCTCCGGATCGGCAATACGACCTCGTGATGGCAGATCCGCCGTACGCGACGTCCGACGACGCTGTGGCCACCATGCTCTCGGCGCTGGTGGACGGCGGCTGGCTCGCCGACGACGCCCTCGTCGTCGTCGAGCGATCGTCCCGGTCGCCGCTCACGCGGTGGCCGAGCGGCCTTCGAGCGGAAAAGGACAAGAAGTACGGCGAGGCGCGCATCGAGATCGCCTCGGTAGAGTGCGCGCCATGAGCGGCGCCCTCTGCCCCGGATCCTTCGATCCCATCCACAACGGCCACCTCGACGTGATCACCCGCGTCGCGGAACAGTTCGACGAAGTGGTCGTGACGGTGGTGGTGAACCCGAACAAGAAGGGGCTCTTCACGATCGACGAGCGCATCGAGATGATCACGGAGGCAACTGCCCATCTCGACAAGGTGCGCATCGCGTCCTGGCATGGGCTTCTTGTCGACTTCGCGGCGCAGGAGGGCCTCGGAGCCATCGTGAAAGGGCTGCGCGGCGCGGCGGACTTCGACTACGAGCTGCAGATGGCGCAGATGAACCGCGCGCTCACCGGTGTGGACACGCTGTTCGTGGCGGCGGACCCCACGGTCGGGTATCTGTCGAGCTCGCTGGTGAAGGAAGTGGCCAAGTACGGGGGAGACGTCGCCGCCATGCTGCCGGAGTCGGTGCACAGCCGGTTGCTGGCGCGACTCGCCGAATTGCAGTAGCAGTTTTGGCCCTGCGCCGGGGCACACTGGTCACGCACGAACTTTTCCGTTTGCAACAACCGTTTGCATCGACCGAGTGGGGTAACAGGCACGTGTATCGGGTATTCGAGGCTCTCGACGAGCTCGTGGCAATAGTCGAAGAGGCGCGCGGTGTGCCGATGACGGCAGGCTGTGTCGTACCTCGCGGCGATGTTCTGGAACTTCTCGACGACGTCCGTGACGCGATTCCCGGTGAGCTCGACGATGCGCAGGATGTTCTCGATCATCGCGACAAGCTGGTCGGCGACGCTCGCCTGACCGCCGACAAGACCGTCACCGCAGCGAACAACGACGCCACCGCCACCATCGAGAACGCACGCGAAGAGGCGGACCGTCTTTTGGCGGACGCCAAGGCACACGCGGACCGCATGGTGGCCGAAGCCTCCGCACACGCCGACCAGCTCGTCGCAGACGCCACAGCCAGCGCCGAAGCAACCGTCGCCGATGCCGAGCGCGAGTACGAGGTCACGACCGGTCGTGCCCGCGCCGAGGCCGAGCGTCTCGTCGCATCCGGTAACGCCACCTACGAGCGTGCGGTGGCCGAGGGCCAGACCGAGCAGGACCGCCTCGTCTCGCAGACCGAGGTGGTGCAGGCCGCGCACGCCGAGTCGGCACGTGTCATCGACGCCGCGCACGCCGAATCCGACCGGCTGCGCAGCGAATGCGACCTGTACGTCGACTCCAAGCTGGCCGAGTTCGAGGAGTTCCTCACCGGAACGATTCGCTCCGTCGGCCGGGGCCGCCAACAGCTACGCACAGGCTCCGGGGTGCCGGACTACGGAACCGACTTCGGCGAGGCCAATCGGACCGGGCGCCGCTACAACTGAGCGTTCTGCGCCGTTTTGCTCCTACACCATTGCGTGCCGTACCGTGGTGTGGTTGCCCAAGACCGCTCGAAGAAGGAATCACCCAGTGTCCTCCCAGCACAAACGCACCCACACGAAAGCCCCGTCGGCTCTCGTGTTGGACACGCGGCGCCTGGGACGTCGACCCGGATCCATGATCACGGTCGACAAGGTGGTTCCATCACCGTCGCGGATCGGCCTCGATCTCATCGCGATCGCCGAGGGCACCGACCTGGACCTCGACCTTCGCCTCGAGTCGGTGTCCGAGGGCGTGCTGGTCTCCGGGACCGTCTCCGCCGACACGGTCGGTGAGTGTTCCCGGTGCCTCGAGCCCTTCACCTCGCACGTCACGCTCAATCTGACGGAGCTGTTCGCCTACCCGGACAGCGTCACGGACGAGACGACCGACGAGGACGACGTCTACCGAGTCCAGGACGACGCGATCGATCTCGAACCTCTGCTCGTCGACGTTGCCGGCTTGACGCTTCCCCTGCGTCCGCTGTGCACCGAAGATTGCCAGGGATTGTGCTCGGAATGCGGCGTCCGCCTGGCGATTGCCGAACCTGGCCACGGTCATGAGATACTTGACCCTCGCTGGGCAGGTCTCGCCGGGAAGTTCGGCACCGAGAACCAGCAGTAACTTTCATCATCAGTTGAAGTCGTAAGACGAACGAGTACGAGGAGTAGTAGAAGTGGCTGTCCCGAAGCGCAAGATGTCGCGGTCCAACACCCGATCGCGACGCAGCCAGTGGAAGACCACGGCGCCCACCCTCATCACCTGCCCGAACCGCGGTTGCGGCGAGCAGACCCTGCCGCACACGGTGTGCCCGTCCTGCGGCACCTACAAGGGTCGTCAGGTCCAAGCAGCCGTCTGATTCGGCGCTCGAACGTGACCGACACACAGCACGCGTCACCGACCGAGAGCGACGAAAGCGATCACGCATCGCTTCTCGTCGCTCTCGGCGTTTCCATGGAACCGTCCCTGTTGACGCTTGCTCTCACACACCGCTCGTACGCGTACGAGAACGGCGGCCTTCCCACCAACGAGCGCCTCGAGTTCCTCGGCGACTCGGTTCTCGGACTCAGCGTCACCGAAGCTCTGTACATCCGTTTCCCGGACAAGTCCGAGGGCGAGTTGGCCAAGATCCGGGCGAGCGTCGTCAACATGCACGCGCTCGCCGAGGTCGCCCGCGAACTCGGTGACGGCGGTCTGGGCCAGTACCTGCGGCTCGGCAAGGGCGAGGAGATGACGGGTGGCCGAGACAAGCCCTCCATCCTGGCCGACGGCATGGAATCCCTCCTGGGTGCCATCCACCTTCAGCACGGCATCGACACGGCCCGTGAAGTAGTGCTGCGCCTGTTCGCGCCGCTGCTCGAACGTGCGCCGAAGCTCGGTGCCGGACTCGACTGGAAGACAAGCCTGCAGGAGCTCACCGCGGAGCGCGGACTCGGCGTGCCCGCGTACGAGATCTCCGCGACCGGTCCCGACCACGACAAGGAATTCACCGCCACGGTGCTGGTCGGCGGATCTCCACTCGGTGTCGGTGTCGGCCGGTCCAAGAAGGAAGCCGAGCAGCGAGCCGCAAGTACCGCGTGGACGATGCTCTCGGAATCCGCCCAGAATTCCGCAACCACCTTGATCCCTCCCGCACCGGAGAAGTCGTCCTAGGTTGCCCGAACTCCCCGAAGTAGAGGTCGTCCGTCGCGGGCTGGACGCGCACGTCGTGGGAACCCGCATCGAGCACGTCCAGGTTATGCATCCACGCGCGGCCCGTCGGCACGTGCAGGGCAGCCTCGACCTCGAAGCCCAGCTCGCCGGTCGGTCGATCGTCGCGGCCGAGCGCCGCGGAAAGTACCTGTGGCTCACCACCCGCGGGTCTGAACTCGACGCCCTCGCGATCGTCGTCCACCTCGGCATGAGCGGTCAGATGCTGGTGCAGCCGCCCACGGCGCCGGACGAGAAACACCTTCGCATCCGCACCGTGCTCGACTCGGGCACCGAACTGCGATTCGTGGACCAACGCACCTTCGGCGGGTGGGCGCTGGCCGATCTGGTCGAGGTGGACGGGACCGTCGTTCCCGAACCGGTCGCCCACATCGCCCGCGACCCGATCGACCCGCTGTTCGACGCGGAAGCGGTGGTGGCGGCCATCCGGCGCAAACACACCGAGGTCAAACGCGCACTGCTCGATCAGACGGTGGTGTCCGGTGTCGGCAACATCTACGCCGACGAAGCGTTGTGGCGGTCCAAGATTCACGGCAATCGCCTCACCGACTCACTGACGAGACCGGCCGTGCGCCGCGTGCTGAACAACGCTCATGCCGTCATGGGTGAAGCGCTGGCGCAGGGCGGGACGTCGTTCGACGCGCTGTACGTCAACGTCAACGGCCAGTCCGGATACTTCGACCGATCCCTCGCCGCATACGGACAGGAAGGCCGGCCGTGCCCCCGATGCGGCACCGCCATCCGCCGCGAGAAATTCATGAACCGCTCGTCCTTCAGCTGCCCGAGGTGTCAGCCTGCGCCGCGCATACGGCGGGCGTAAAGATCGCATCAAAACGCCTGCTCGGGGTGTCAACAGATCGTCAGTGACGCCGAGAGGGACGTATTCGGGGTGGACGCTGGCGTAGCTACCGTGCAACAGCCGGTACGAAGCTCGTGTCGCGAGGATTGCATCCATGGCTGATCTGGCCTACCTACTCGTCATCGCAGCAGGATTCGCTGCGGTGGTGCTGACCGTCCTCTCACTCGGCCGGACGGTGAGGAAGTGACCGCCGCCGGAGTGGAGAGCGTGATCCTCATCGTGATCGCCGCAGCTCTCGCGATCTATCTGCTCATCGCCTTGCTCGACCCCGAGAGGTTCTGACCGTGAACCCAGCACTCGCGGCCGGACTTCAGATCGCGGCCGTCGTGATCGTTCTGGCGGCCGCATACGTCCCGCTCGGCGACTACATGGCGCGGGTGTTCACCACCCCGCTCGATGTCGCAGAAAATGAGGCCGCACAGCGCGAGGAAGCAGCCGCGTCGGCCGCCGCGAAAAGTGGCGGATCCTCCGTCGCAACGGCGCTCGGCCCCGAGCTGCAGCCTGAGCCGCAGCGCACGTCGCGCCCCACGCAAGCCACGGCCGACTGGCGCATCGAATCCGCGCTGTACCGCCTCTGCCGAATCAACCCGCGCGCGGAGCAGACCTGGGTCGGCTACGCGCTGAGCCTGCTCGGCTTCTCCGTCGCGAGCGTGCTGTTCCTCTACGCGCTCCAGCGCGTGCAAGGCGTTCTGCCGCTGAACAACTCGCTTCCCGGCGTCAGTCCGTCCGTGGCCTTCAACACCGCCGTCTCCTTCGTCACCAACACCAACTGGCAGTCGTACACACCCGAGACGACGATGAGCAACCTGACCCAGCCGCTCGGGTTGGCCGTGCAGAACTTCGTCTCTGCCGCAGTCGGTCTGTCCGTCGCGGTCGCCGTCATCCGCGGCTTCGTTCGAGTCCGCACCAACGGCGAGCTCGGCAACTTCTGGGTCGACCTGACCCGCGGGTGCCTGCGCGTTCTGCTCCCACTGTCCTTCGTCGTCGCGCTGATCCTGCTGACCCAGGGTGTCGTGATGTCGTTCCACACCGGTTTCGGCTCGACCGGCCTCGACGGAAGCTCCGTCAGCAACGCACTCGCTCCGGTGGCCTCGCAGGAAGCGATCAAGGAAATCGGCACCAACGGTGGCGGGATCCTGGGGGCCAACTCGGCGCACCCGTTCGAGAACCCGACACCTCTGTCGAACATCGTCGAGATCATCTCGCTCCTGCTGATCCCGGTCGCGTTGACCCGAACCTTCGGAACCCTTGTCGGAGAACGCAAGCAGGGTCTGTCCATCCTCGCTGTCATGGCGCTCCTGTGGGGAACGATCCTGGCCGTCACCCTCGCGTCGGAATCGGGCGCACGAGGCGTGGCCGCACGGGCCGCCGGCGCCATGATGGAGGGCAAGGAACAGCGCTTCGGTATTCCCGGCTCGGCCCTCTTTGCGGTCAGTACCACCGGAACCTCCACCGGCGCAGTCAATTCCGCGCACGACTCGATGTCCCCGCTCGGCGGTGGAGCCGTGATCCTGAACATGTTGTTCGGAGAGGTCGCGCCGGGAGGCGTCGGCACCGGTCTGTACGGCATGCTCGTTCTGGCCGTGATCGCGGTGTTCGTCGGCGGTCTGCTGGTCGGACGCACTCCCGAGTACCTCGGCAAGAAGCTGGGAAAGCGTGAGATCACCATGGCCGCGCTGTCGGTGCTCGTCATGCCGGCCCTCGTCCTGGTGGGCACCTCGATCACCGTGATTCTCCAGTCCACGACGAACTACCTCGGCAACAGCGGCGACCCCGGAACACCGGGATCCATCCACGGGTTCAGCGAGGTGCTCTACGCGTACTCCTCCGCCTCCAACAACAACGGCAGCGCCTTCGGCGGCCTCACCGTCACCAGCGACTGGTTCCAGACCTCGCTCGGCCTGGCCATGCTGTTCGGCCGCTTCCTTCCCATCGTCTTCGTGCTCGCCCTCGCCGGCTCGCTCGTGTCGAAGCGGCGATCCCCGGCGGGCCCGGGCACCCTGCCCACCACCGGATTGCTCTTCACCGGTCTGCTGACCGGCACGATCGTCCTGGTCGCCGCACTCACCTTCTTCCCGGCGCTGGCGCTGGGACCCATCGCAGAGGCCGTGCAATGACAGTTCTCACCCGAAACGAACCCGAGTCCGACGCGGACGCGGCAGTTCCGCCGTCGGTCGGGTCCGGCTACTTCAGCCCGAAGCAACTGTGGACGTCGTTGCCCTCGGCGTTCCGCAAGCTCGACCCACGCCACCTCGCACGCAACCCCGTCATGTTCGTGGTTCTGGTCGGATCGGTCATCACCACCGTCATGGCCGTGCTCGACCCGTCGGTGTTCTCGTGGCTGGTCACCGGCTGGCTCTGGTTCACCGTCCTGTTCGCCAACCTCGCCGAGTCCGTGGCCGAGGGCCGCGGCAAGGCGCAGGCGGCCAGTCTGCGAAACGTCAAGCGCGACACACTCGCTCGCCGCCGCACGAAGGACGGATCGACCGAGGAGGTCCCCGGCACCGAGCTGAAGGTCGGCGATCACGTCGTCGTGTCGGCGGGGAACGTCATTCCCGGCGACGGTGACGTGATCGAGGGAATTGCGTCGGTGGACGAGTCGGCCATCACGGGCGAGTCCGCCCCGGTGGTCCGTGAGTCCGGAGGCGACCGCAGCGCCGTGACCGGCGGCACCACGGTGCTCTCGGACGAGATCGTCGTCAGAATCACTGCGGCACAGGGCGAGACGTTCGTCGATCGCATGATCGCACTCGTCGAAGGTGCCTCCCGGCAGAAGACGCCGAACGAGATTGCCCTCAACATCCTCCTCGCGTCGCTGACGATCGTGTTCCTGTTCGCCGTCGTGGCGATCGGCCCGATGGGGCTGTACGCGGGATCCGCGCAGGACCCGGTCAAGCTGATCGCCCTCCTGGTGTGTCTCATCCCGACCACCATCGGCGCCCTGCTGTCCGCGATCGGCATCGCCGGCATGGACCGACTGGTGCAGCGCAACGTGCTGGCCATGTCGGGTCGCGCGGTGGAAGCGGCCGGCGACATCGACACCCTCCTGATGGACAAGACCGGCACCATCACCTTCGGCAACCGCCGCGCGACGGCGCTGCACCCGGCGCCCGGCATCACGATGGAGCAGTTGTCCGACGCCGCACGGTTGTCCTCCCTCGCCGACGGAACGCCCGAGGGCCGCAGCATCGTCGATCTCGTCGCTGCGCCCGACACGGGCAACGTGGGCGGCGAGTTCGTGCCGTTCACCGCGCAGACCCGCATGTCCGGTCTCGACGTCGACGGCCGCTGCATCCGAAAAGGGGCGTCCGACAGCGTCTTCGCGTGGGTGCGCGAGCAGGGCGGAGCCGATCCCGACCCCGCCGTGCGTGACTCCGTGGAGGCCGTCTCGCAGGCCGGCGGAACACCGTTGGTGGTCGCGGTGACCGAAGCCGACGGCAGCGCCGCGGTTCTGGGCATCGTCGAGTTGTCCGACGTGGTGAAGCCGCACATCGCGGAACGTTTCGAACGCCTGCGCGCCATGGGAATTCGGACTGTCATGGTCACCGGAGACAATCCGCTCACGGCGCGGGCCATCGCGGCGGAGGCGGGTGTCGACGACTTCCTCGCCGAGGCGACTCCCGAGGACAAGCTCGCTCTCATCCGCCGCGAGCAGGAGGGTGGCCGCCTGGTCGCCATGACCGGCGACGGCACCAACGACGCGCCCGCGCTTGCGCAGGCCGACGTCGGGGTCGCGATGAACACCGGAACGTCCGCCGCCAAGGAGGCGGGCAACATGGTGGACCTCGATTCCGACCCCACCAAGCTGATAGAGGTCGTGGAGGTGGGAAAGCAGCTGCTCATCACGCGCGGCGCCCTCACCACGTTCTCACTCGCCAACGACCTGGCGAAGTACTTCGCCATCCTTCCTGCGATGTTCGCGGCGGTGTATCCGCAGCTGGGCGCACTGAACATCACGCGTCTCGCGACACCCGAATCGGCCATCGTGTCGGCCGTGGTGTTCAACGCCCTGGTGATCGTCGCCCTGATACCGCTGGCGCTCAAGGGTGTTCGATACACCCCGGCGACGGCGTCGAAGCTTCTCGGTCGCAACCTCGCGATCTACGGCGTGGGCGGTGTGATCACACCGTTCGTCGGTATCTGGCTCATCGATCTCGTGGTTCGACTGATTCCTGGAATGGGCTGAAAAGACATGCGTATCACCGGAGTGTTCATCAGACAGATCGTGGCGGGCCTCGGCGTGTTGCTGGCGCTGACCGTCGTGCTCGGCGTTGCCTACCCCGCGGCGGTCTGGGCCGTCAGCCGGATCGGATCGTCGTCGGCGGAGGGTTCTCCGCTGCGCGACGCGTCGGGCTGCGTCGTCGGCAGTTCGCTGATCGGCGTGGATCCGCAGGTACCGGCCGGCGCACCCGATCCGTTCTTCCACACCCGCGTCACCGGATCGGTGTCCGACGACGACGCCTTCGCACCGGGCGACCCGTCGGCCGCGTTGCCGCTCAACCAGGGTCCGAGCAGCGACACGTTGGCGTCGTTCGTCGAGCAGCGCCGCGCCGCGGTTGCCGAGCGGGAGAACGTGTCGCCGGACGCCGTTCCGGTCGACGCCGTGACGGGCTCGGCATCGGGCATCGACCCCGATATCAGCCCCGCGTACGCGGCGATCCAGGTTCCCCGTGTCGCCGCCGCGACGGGCAGGTCGGTGGAGGACGTGCGCGCCCTCGTCGACGAGAACACCAGCGGACGGCAGCTCGGATTCCTGGGGCAACCTGCGGTGCACGTTCCCGCGCTGAACGTGGCACTGGGGCTCACCGCGCCGTCCTGTGGTGAATAGTCCTGTCTGGTGAATGATGCAGGTGTGAGTACGCACGCCAGCGCGGCCGACGAACGCACCACCCCCGGTGCGCGCGGTGAGCTGCGCATCTACCTCGGCGCGGCACCGGGGGTCGGCAAGACCTACGCGATGCTCGGCGAGGCGCGGCGCAGGAAGTCGCGCGGGTGTGACGTGGTGGCGGGTGTGGTGGAAACCCATGGCCGTCGGGGCACCGCCGAGATGCTCGAGGGCATCGAGGTGGTGCCGCCGAAGATGGTGGAGTACCGAGACTCGCTGCACGCCGAACTCGACGTCGATGCGGTGCTGGCGCGTCGACCCGATCTGGTCCTGGTCGACGAACTCGCGCACACCATCACCCCGGGCGGCCGCAACACCAAGCGCTGGCAGGATGTCGAGGATCTGCTCGACGCGGGAATCGACGTGATCTCGACCCTGAACGTGCAGCACCTCGAGTCGCTGAACGACGTCGTGCACCGGATCACCGGAGTGATGCAGCGCGAGAGCGTGCCGGACGCCGTGGTCCGCGGGGCGGCTCAGGTGGAGCTGGTGGACATCACGCCGGAAGCGTTGCGTCGCAGGCTCTCTCACGGAAACATCTACTCGGCAGACAAGATCGACCCGGCGCTCAGCAACTTCTTCCGCCGCGGAAACCTCACGGCGCTGCGGGAATTGGCGTTGCTGTGGTTGGCCGATCAGGTGGACGCCGCGCTCACGCGGTATCGAGCCGACAACGCCATCGAGGCCACGTGGGAAGCGCGCGAGCGCGTCGTGGTGGCCGTCACCGGTGGCCCGGAGTCCGAGACGCTGCTGCGCCGCGCGAGCCGAATCGCCGCGAAATCCAGTGCGGAACTGATGGTCCTGCACGTCGTGCGCGGCGACGGGCTCGCCGGGGTGTCGGCGTCGCACATGGGCAAGGTCCGGAAGCTGGCGACAGGGCTCGGTGCGTCGCTGCACAGTGTCGTCGGTGACGACGTGCCGACGACGCTGCTCGAGTTCGCCCGTGGGGTGAACGCGACGCAGCTCGTGATCGGCACGTCCCGTCGGTCCCGGTGGCAGCGGACGTTCGACGAGGGCATCGGGTCGGCCGTCGTGCAGAACTCCGGCACCATCGACGTGCACATGGTCACCCACGAGGAGGCGCGTCGTGGTCTGCGGCGCACCGTGCCGCCGGCGCTGCGGCGACCGATCGCGTGGGCCGCGTCGATCGTGGTGCCCGCGGTGGCCGCCGCGATCATCTCGCTGGTCGACGACCGGCTGCAGCTCGGCGGCGAGAGCGCCCTGTTCTTCGTCGTCGTGTTGGCAGTGTCGCTTCTCGGGGGTGTGGCTCCGGCCGCGCTGTCGGCGCTGTTCTCCGCTCTGCTGCTGAACTACTTCTTCACCGATCCTCGCTACAGCTTCACCATCGCCGAACCGGACAACTTCGTGACCACCGTGGTGCTGCTGCTGGTGGCCGTAGCCGTTGCGGTACTGGTGGATTCGGCCGCCAAGCGCACGCGCGAGGCGCGTCGGGCCTCGCAGGAAGCGGAACTGCTCGCGCTCTTCGCCGGCTCGGTGTTGCGCGGCGCCGACCTCGCGGGGTTGCTCGAGAGGGTGCGCGAGACGTACTCCCAACGCGCCGTGTCGGTGATCCGGCGCGGCGTCGGCGTGGTCGAATCGGTCGGCGAGGACCCGCCGAGCACCGTGGACTCCGCGGACACCGCGGTGGAGGTCTACGACGGCGACTACGCGCTTCTGCTCTCGGGCGGACGCACCAGGGCCAGCGATCGGCGCGTGCTGGTGGCCGTCGCGAACCAGGCTGTCGGGCTCATTCGCCAGGGCCAACTGGCCGAGGAAGCGTCGGCGGCGACGGCGCTCGCGGAGTCCGATCGCCTGCGCCGAGCGTTGCTGTCCGCGGTCGGTCACGATCTGCGCACACCGCTCGCCGCGGTGAAGGCATCCGTGTCGTCGCTGCGCAGCACCGACGTTCAGTTCTCCGCCGAGGACACGGCGGAACTGCTTGCCACGGTGGAGGAGTCGACCGATCAACTGACCGCTCTCGTGGGCAACCTGCTCGATTCGTCCCGTCTCGCCGCGGGCGCAGTGAAGCCCATGTCCGCTCCGGTGTTTCTCGACGAGGTCGTGCACCGAGCGTGTGCGGCGGCGGGCCCGGCCCGCGAGCGCGTGACGTCGCGGGTGGGGGATCTGGCGGTGCTGGCGGACGACGGGTTGCTCGAACGCGTTGTCGCGAATTTGATCGACAATGCGCTGCGGTATGGGGCGGGCAGGCCGGAGGCCGGTCGGGATGACGCTGCGAGCGACGTCACGGTCGATGCGGTTCAGTTCGATGGGCGGGTGCTGCTCAGCGTGGCCGATCGTGGTTCGGGCATCGCTGCCGACGCCGCCGAGACGATGTTCGACGCGTTCCAGCGGCTCGGCGACCGTGACAACACCACCGGCGTGGGCCTCGGGCTGTCGGTTGTGCGCGGATTCGTGGAGGCGATGTCGGGCACGGTGACGGCGTCGGAGACTCCCGGCGGCGGGTTGACCGTCACCGTCGATCTGCCCGCAGCGCCGGGGAATTCATGACCGACACCGCTCCGACCAGAGTGCTGGTGGTGGATGACGAGCCCCAGATCCTGCGCGCCCTGCGGATCAACCTGAGTGTGCGCGGGTACGACGTGACCACCGCGTCGACCGGCGCCGGCGCGTTGCGTGCTGCCGCGGAATGCCGACCCGACGTGGTGGTTCTCGACCTCGGTCTGCCCGACCTCGACGGTATCGAGGTGCTCGCCGGGTTGCGCGGGTGGACGCAGGTTCCGGTGGTGGTGCTCTCGGCGCGCGGCGACTCGTCCGACAAGGTCGACGCCCTCGACGCGGGAGCCGACGACTACGTCACCAAGCCGTTCGGCATGGACGAATTCCTGGCACGACTGCGCGCCGCCGTGCGACGAGGTACCACCGCCGGTGCGGTGGAGACGCAGCCCGTCGTCGTCACCGAGTCGTTCACCGTGGATCTGTCGGCCAAGACGGTCACGCGTGACGGAAAATCCGTTCACCTCACGCCGACCGAGTGGGGAATGCTGGAGACCCTGGTTCGGCACCGCGGCAAACTCGTGGGGCAGCGCGAATTGTTGCGCGAAGTCTGGGGACCGGCCTACGAGACGGAAACGCATTACCTGAGGGTGTATCTGGCGCAATTGCGACGCAAACTCGAGCCGGACCCGGCGCATCCTCGGCACCTTCTGACCGAAGCCGGAATGGGTTATCGGTTCAGTGAATGACGGTGCGGCCACGGCAGTGCCGTAAGTTGACTTCTCGTGCGAGTCGACGGACGTGACATCACGGTGGAGGGGAGTCTCCTCCAACCGTTGACCCGCAGGACGAGCGACATCGTTCGCGTCGTGGCGGCCGCGGTGACACTCGTGGCCGTGGTGGTCATCTCGCTGGCCACCCGCGGCGAATGGGAAGCGCTGGAGAGTTCGGTTTCCGATATCGTCGGCGTGCTCAGTCCGAGCGTGTCGAATGTCGTGTACATCGTCTACGGGGTGTCCATTCTTGCTCTCCCGTTCACCATTCTCATCGGTTTGATCGGGGCTCGGCGCTGGAAACTGCTCGGTGGTTTCGGCGCCGCGGCGTTCGGGGCGGCATTCGCATTGTCGATATCGGGAACCGGGTTGTCGGCGCCGAATTGGCACATCGACGAATCGACGCGGATCGACACCCTGCTCTCGCAATTCCTCGACGACCCGCGGTGGATCGCGATCGTGGCCGCCGTCGTGACGGTGTCCGGGCCGGGTCTGCCGACCCGGTGGCGCCGAACCTGGTGGACTCTGCTCCTCGCCTTCATCCCGATCCACCTCGTGGTCAGTACCGTCGTGCCCGCGCGTTCACTTCTCGGACTGGTCGTCGGGTGGCTGACCGGTGCCGTGGTGGTCTGGGTGGTGGGCACACCGGCACTCGAGGTGCCACTGCAGTCGGCGGTGCGGGTGCTCGCGCGGCGCGGGATCTCCGTCACCTCCTTCACCGTGCTGACGCCGGCCGGTCGAGGCCCGCTCGTGCTGTCCGCCGCGTCGGACGGAGCGACACCCGCTGTCGTCGTGGAGTTGTACGGGCTCAACCAGCGCAGCGGCGGCGCGCTGACTCAGGGGTGGAGGCTCGCCAGGTTCCGGCCGAGCGAGACGGCACCCCTGCACGCGTCCCTGCACCGGGCGGTGGAACACCGCGCGCTCATGGCCATCGCCATCGGTGATCTGTCGTTGGCGGCGAGCACCCCACTGGCGGTCGCCTCGCTCGAACGCGGCTGGATGCTCTACGCCCACAGCGCCGCTCACGGCGAGCGGCTCGATTCCGACCGGCCGTCCGACGTGACCGCGGTGTGGCGGTCGCTCGGAGATCTTCACAGCCGGCAGATCTCGCACGGCGATCTTCGCCCGGATCAGATCGGCATGTCCGGTGACACTGCGGTCTTCGACGGGTTCGGCTCCGCCGAGCTCGGTGCGACCGATGCGCAGTTGCAATCGGACGTCGCCCAGTTGCTGTTGACCACTGCAAGCATCTACGGCGACGAGCCGTCGGTGAGCGCCGCCGCCGACACGCTCGGCGAGGACGTGGTTCTGGCGGCGTCGGGCCGGCTGACCCGATCCGCCATTCCTCGGCGGATCCGCATGGCCGTACCCGACTCCAAAGCGGTGATGACCTCGGTGCGGGACACCGTGCTCGACCGGACCGGCGCCACGTCCATCACCAAAGAGCAGGTCACCCGGTTCACTCGCAACCAGATCATTCAGCTGGTCCTGCTGTTCGCGCTCGTCTACGTCGCGTACCCGTTCTTCAGCGCCGTCCCGGCGTTCCTCACCGAGCTGGGTTCGATCGACTGGCGTTGGGCGGCAGCCGGTTTGGCCGTGTCCGCGCTGACGTACGTGGGAGCGGCGGCAGCCCTGTGGGCGTGCGCATCGGGTCTGGTCAGCTTCAAGAACCTGACGATCATGCAGGTGGCCAACACCTTCGCCGCCACCACCACTCCCGCGGGTGTCGGGGGGCTGGCGCTGAGTGTGCGCTTCCTGCAGAAGGGCGGCCTCGGGGTCACCCGCGCGACCGCGGCGGTGGCGCTGCAGCAATCGATGCAGGTGATCACCCACGTCACGTTGCTCGTGTTGTTCAGCGTGGTCGCGGGAACCTCGGCGGAACTGTCGAAGTTCGTCCCCGACCCGACGGTGCTGTACCTGATTTCCGGTGTGGCGCTGGGTGTCCTGGGAACGGCGCTGTTCGTGCCCACCCTGCGCAGGTGGCTGCGCACGGCGGTGCGGCCGCAGCTCGCGGAGGTCACCCGCGACCTCTTGGAACTGGCCCGCGACCCCAAGCGATTCGCGGTCATCGTGCTGGGCTGCGCCGCAACCACTCTCGGTGCCGCCTTCGCGCTGTGGGTCAGCATCGAAGCGTTCGGCGGCGGCACCACGTTCGTCACCGTGACCGTCGTGACCATGATCGGCGGCACCCTCGCGTCCGCTGCGCCGACACCGGGCGGAGTGGGCGCAGTCGAAGCCGCCCTGATCGGCGGACTGGCGGCCTTCGGACTGCCCGCGAGCATCGCGGTGCCGTCGGTGCTGCTCTACCGAGTGCTGACCTGCTGGCTGCCGGTGTTCCTCGGCTGGCCGACGCTGCGGTGGCTGGGCAAGAAGGACATGATCTAGGCCCTCAGGTCATGCGCAGCGCGAGGAAGAACTCCACGCGATCCTCGAGGCGTGAGAGATCACGCCCGGTCAACTCCTCGATCCGCGCGATGCGGTAGCGCACCGAGTTGATGTGCAGGTGAAGCTGTTCCGAACACGTCGTCCACGACCCGTTGCAGTCGAGAAAGGCCGCGAGCGTCGGAACCAGTTCACTCTGATGGGTCGCGTCGTAATCGGTCAGCGGGTCCAGCAGGCGAGAGCGAAAGAGCTGGCGCATGTCGTCCGGCACGCTCGCCAGCAGCAGAACCAGCGTCGCGAGCTCGTCGTGGCCCACCACCCGCACCCCGTCGCTGTGCCGCGCCGCCAACCGCCGAGCCTGACGCGCCTCCTCCACGGCGCTGCGCAGCTCGCTCGCCGCCGCCACTCCGCTGACCCCGATCGACAGGTCGCTGTCCGCGAGGCCCGGACCGAGCTGCTCCACGGCGCGGCTCACCTCGGCCGTGAGGTCGCCGGCCGTGGGCACCACCGCGATCACCTCGCCGTCCACCACGCCGATCACCGGGTCGCCGCCCAGCACATCCCGCAGCAGGAACCGCACCTCACCGAGGCGCAGCCCGCCCCGAGACACACTCGCCGCGACCGCCACGTAACTTCCCCGACCGTCGAAGCCGATCAGCTGCAACTGCTCGTCCACTCCGACACCCGAGACCACCGACCGAACGAACTGCTGCGCCAGACGCCCCGACACACCCAGACGATCGTCGGTGCGGGCGCGCTCGACCGCCACGATCGCCGCCAACTCCTCCGCCAACGCCAACCGCTCGGGAGGCCAACTGCGCCAATCGCTTCCGAAGGCGACGATCCAATCGACCACGCGGGAGGCCGAGTCGCCGTCCACCGCGAAAAGCGACACTCCGTGCGCGACGTGAGGAACCAGACGTGCGGTCAGGAACGCACGGGCGAGAGTCTCGGGGGCAATACCGTCGGAGAGGGGGGTGGAGGGGGCGAGAACCCGGCCGCTGGGGGTCAGCACCCAGCAGTCCAACCCCAGTTCCTCGGCGACCAACTCGAGCAGCGGGCCGAGTCCGCTGCCGCCGGCGGTCGAGACGAGGCGGCGGTGGCGATCGAGCACGGATCGAAGGTCGGATGCGCGTCCGGTCGACAGGCGCCGCACGACGGACTCGGTGACGGTCGCGAACGAGACGGTGGCGGAGACCAGGAACAGGGGAACGCCGTGCCGGCGACACGCGTCGACGAGGTCCGGCGGCACCACCCCGTCCTTCGATGCGGCGAGCGCAGCCACGCCCGCCCGCGCGATGGAGCGAACGAACGCGTCGGAATCGTCGGCGTCGCGGTGCCACATGAGGCCGGTGAGCACGAGTTCGCCGCCGGTGAGGTAGCGGCTGGGGTCGATCATGTCCGTGGTGACCACCCAGCGGATGGTGGAGTCGCGTTGGCTGTCCGGGACCAGGACGTCGAAGCCCAGTTCGGGCATTGCGAGCAGATCGTGCACCCTCATTCGTAGGAACCTACAGTCTGCATGCTGTGATCGGAGTCATAGTTTGTCGGTCCTGCGTCTCGTGTGGCGGACCAGCGGGGGCTGTACTGGGGAGACACAGAAAAGATTCTCGAGCGGAGAGCTGACACACATGGATTTTCTACGGCCCCAGACCTGGGCGGATGCACTCGCCGCCAAGGCGGACGACGTCGACGCCGTGCCCATCCAGGGCGGCACCGACGTCATGGTCGAGATGAACTTCGACCTGCATCGGCCGGCGGCGTTGCTCGATCTGAACCCGGTCGCCGAGCTGACGACGTGGGAGGAAACTCCAGAAGGAACTCTGCGCGTCGGGGCCGGTGTGCCCTACGTCCGCATCATCTCGGAGTTGGGCGACCGCCTGCCGAGCATCTCGCAGGCCTCGCGGACGGTCGGATCCCCGCAGATCCGCAACCGCGCCACGGTCGGTGGCAACCTCGGGGGAGCGTCACCCGCGGGCGATCTGCACGCGCCACTGCTCGCCGGCGGCGCGATCATCGAGGTCGAGTCCGCTGCGCGCGGCACCCGCATGATCCCCGCGACCGAGTTCTACCTCGGCGTGAAACGCAACTGCCTCGAGCCGGACGAGCTCATCCGAGCCTTCCACCTTCCGCCCGCCGCTGGGCCGCAATACTTTTCGAAGATCGGCACCCGCAACGCGATGGTCATCGCGGTGTGCTCCTTCTCGATCGCACTGTTCCCGGGCGAGCGACGCGTGGGCACCGGACTCGGTTCCGCTGCGCCCACACCGCGCCGGGCATACGCTGCCGAGGAGTTTCTCGCGGCCGAACTCGACTGGGACGCCGACCTCGACGACGCGGTGGTGGCGCGGTTCGGTGATCTGGTGCGCGAGGCGGCCAGCCCGATCGACGACGTCCGGGGCACCGCGAACTACCGACGACACGCATTGTCGGTGATGGCGAAGCGAACGCTCGGCTGGGCGTGGCGCGATTACGTGAACGAGAAGAAGGCGGCCTGAACATGCGCGTCAATTGCACGGTCAACGGTTCCGAACACAGTGCCGACGATGTCTGGGAGGGTGAGAGCCTGCTCTTCCTCCTGCGTGAGCGAATGGGCTTCCCGGGGTCGAAGAACGCCTGCGAGCAAGGTGAATGTGGTTCCTGCACCGTCTATCTCGACGATGTGCCCGCGTGTGCGTGCCTGGTGGCAGCGGGCCAGGTCGAGGGTCGCGAGATCCGGACGGTCGAAGGACTGGCCGACGGCGACAAGCTCGACCCCATGCAGGAAGCATTCGTCGAGTGCGGCGCCGTGCAGTGCGGCTTCTGCACTCCCGGACTGGTCGTGCAGGCGCACGATCTGATCGACCGCGTACCGAATCCCTCCGACGTCGAGATCCGTGAGGCACTCGCCGGAAACCTCTGTCGCTGCACCGGTTACGAGAAGATTCTCGACGCGGTGCGCCTTGCTGCCACTCGAAAGGCCGACGCACGATGACCATCCGCATCATTCACAACGCCTTCATCGCCCCCATCGTGGGCAAGGAGATCCCGAACGGGTACCTCGTGATCGACGGCGCGACCATCAGCGCACTCGGTTCCGGGCCGGCCCCGGCCATCGCGGGCGCCGAACTTATCGACGCCGGCGGCGGCCTCGTGACTCCCGGCCTCGTCAACACCCACCACCACCTGTACCAGTGGGCCTCGCAGGGTCTGGCCAAGGACAACACGCTCTTCGAATGGCTTGTCGCGCTGTACAAGCCGTGGTCGAAGATGGACGCCGAGGTTGTCGGCGGCGCCGCGCTGGCGGGGCTGGGTTGGCTCGCCAAGACGGGCTGCACCACCACCACGGATCACCACTACATCTTCCCGAAGGGACGGGGCGATCTGTTCGCCGCCGAAATCGAGTCGGCCGCGCGGATCGGCGTTCGGTTCCAGCCGTGCCGGGGCTCGATGGACCGCGGCGTGTCCGACGGCGGGCTGCCGCCGGACGAGGTGGTCGAGACGCTCGACGACATTCTGAGCGCGACCAAGGAGGCGATCGACACCTACCACGACGCTTCCTTCGGATCCATGCTCCGGATCGCGGTGGCACCCTGTTCGCCGTTCTCGATCAGCAAGGATCTGCTCGTCGAATCGGCGTCGCTGGCGCGTGCCGCGGGCGTTCGCCTGCACACTCACCTGTCGGAGACACTCGACGAGGAAGAGCACTGCATCGAGCAAATGGGCTGCACGCCGGTCGAATACATGGAACAGGTCGGCTGGATCGGTGACGACGTGTGGTTCGCACACGCGGTCCACCTCCACGACAAGGACATCGCGACGTTCGCCGCCACGGGCACCGGCGTCGCGCACTGCCCCAGCTCGAATGCCCGCCTCGGGGCCGGTATCGCCCGCATCTCCGACTTGCTGGCGGCCGGCGCTCCGGTCGGTCTCGGCGTCGACGGATCCGCGTCCGCGGAAATGGTGCCGCTCGCCGGTGAAGTGCGCCAAGCGATGTACATGCAGCGGGCCAAGTACGGGCCCACGGCGCTCACCGCGCGTCAGGCACTCGAAGTCGCAACCCTCGGCGGCGCACGCGTTCTCGGACGCCAGGACGAAATCGGGTCCCTCGAGGTCGGCAAGTTGGCGGACATCGCGATCTGGCGGACCACGGGCTTCTATGCCGCGGTGGAGGATCCGATCGTCGCGTTCGCCTACGGGCAGACGCCTCCGCTCGCGAAACTGCTCGTGGGCGGTCGAACGATCGTCGACGACGACGTTCTCGTGAGCGTGCCGCAGGACGAGGCAGCTCGGGCGGGCGCCGACGCGCACCGTCGCCTCATGTCTCTTGCCAAGGATGTCCTGTGAGCGCGCCGACGACGTTCCCGAGCGTCATCGCCGCGCCCGGTCGAGGTCAGGTGGGGGACAGCCCGCTGCGACCCGACGGCACCCTGAAGGTCAAGGGCGAGTTCGCCTATTCGTCGGACCTCTTCATCGACGGCATGCTGTACGGGGCCACCCTGCGCAGCCCGCACCCGCGCGCCCGCATCGTCTCGGTGGACATCTCGGCCGCCCTCGCGGTACCCGGAATCGAAGCCGTGCTGACTCACGACGACGTGCCCGGCCGTAAGTGCTATGGACTCGACGGCACCTGGGATCAGCCGGTTCTCGCGTTCGACGAGGTGCGTCACCAAGGTGAGCCGATCGCGCTGGTTGCCGCCGATCATCCCGAGACCGCCCGCCGCGCAATGGAAAAGATCGTCGTCGAGTACGAGGTCCTCGATCCGCTGTGCGACGCCCGCCGCGCCGCACTCGATCCGACCTACCCGAAGGTGCAGGAGCGCGGCGGGATCGCGCGCCACCAGCCCGTGCGGGTCGGCGACGTCGCCTCGGCACGCGCCGCCGCCGACGTGATCGTCAGCAGCGACTTCACCGTCGGAATTCAGGACCAGGCGTTCCTCGGACCGGAATCCGGCCTCGCCATTCCGGGTGAGGACGGCGGTATCGATCTGTACGTCGCCACGCAGTGGATGCACAACGACCTCGAGCAGATCGGTCCGTGTCTCGGGCTGCCCAAGGAGAAGATTCGGATGACGCTCGCCGGCGTCGGCGGTGCATTCGGTGGCCGCGAAGACCTGTCGATGCAGATCCATGCGGCGATGCTCGCTCTGCACACGGGCAAGCCGGTGAAGATCGTCTACAACCGGTACGAGTCCTTCTTCGGGCACGTGCACCGCCACCCCGCGCAGATGCACTACGAATACGGCGCCACCCACGACGGCAAGATCCTGTACGCGGACGTCGAGATCATCCTCGACGGCGGTGCGTACACCTCGGCGACGCTGAACGTGGTCGGCAACGCCGCCTCGCTCGGGGTGGGTCCGTACGTGATCCCGAACATCGAGATCGACGCCTACGGTGTGTACACCAACAACCCACCGTGCGGCGCCATGCGCGGATTCGGCGCGGTACAAGCATGTTTCGCCTACGAGTCCATGATGGACAAGCTTGCGCAGGCGTGCGGGATGAGCCCCGTGGAAGTGCGACAGATCAACGCCGTCAGCCAGGGATCGGTCTTGGCGACGGGCCAGGTGATCGAGGCTCCCGCGCCGCTCGCGGACATGCTCGCCCGAGCCGAAGCCATGCCGATGCCGGCACCGCTCGACAGCTCGGACATCCGCAACCTGCCCGGCGGCGCGTCGCAGACCACCCACGGTGAGGGCGTCGTGCGGGGCGTCGGGTACGGGGTGGGACTGAAGAACATCTGCTTCTCCGAGAACTACGACGACTACTCCACCGCAAGAGTGCGACTCGAGGTGATCGGCGGCGAGGCAACGGCATTGGTGCACACGGCCGCTGCGGAAGTCGGCCAGGGCCTGGTCACACTCGAAGCGCAGATCGCCCGCACCGAACTCGGCGTCACCAAGGTGATCATCCACCCCGCCGACATCACCGTCGGCAACTCCGGATCGTCGTCGGCGTCGCGTCAGTCCTACATGACCGGCGGCGCCGTCAAGGTCGCGTGCGAGGCGGTGCGCGAGGCGGTCTTCGTTCTCGCCGGGCTGCACCTCGGCCGCGCGGTGGCGGATCTGTCGCTCGACGGCGGCAAGATCGTCTCCGCGACCGACGGAGTGCTGGCCACCCTCGAAGACGTCCTGGGTGACCGGGTGATCGAGCAGACCCGCGAGTTCCACCACCGCCCGACCACGGGGATGCACCCCGTCACCGGGCAGGGCGCCAGTCACACCCAGCTCGCCCTGTGCGTGCACCGCGCGGTGGTGGATGTGGACGTCGACCTCGGCCTGGTCAAGGTCGTGGAGATGGCGGCCGTGCAGGACGTGGGCAAGATCCTCAACCGCCTCTCGCTCGAGGGACAGATTCACGGCGGCTCGGCCCAGGGACTCGGCCTCGCCGTCATGGAGGAGATCGTGGTGACGGACGGACTCGTGAAGAACCCGTCGTTCACCGACTACCTCATCCCCACCATTCTCGACATGCCCCCCATGAAGCTGGACATTCTGCAGAATCCGGACCCGTTGGCGCCCTACGGACTTCGCGGCGCCGGCGAACCGCCGACACTGTCCTCGACCCCCGCGATCGTCGCGGCCATTCGCGACGCCACCGGATTGGCGCTGACGCGAGTACCCATTCGACCCGAGCACATCACGGACCCCGGAAGGCCCTGACCATGACCAAACTCGACCCCGCGAACACTCGTGACGCCGGTGGCCGTCGATCCCAGATCGATCGCTTCTTCGACATCACCGGCCGCGGCTCCACCGTCTCGCGGGAGATCCGAGGAGGTGTCACGACGTTCGTCGCAATGGCCTACCTGATCGTGTTGATTCCGTTGATCATCGGCGACGCGAAGGACGTGACCGGCGCGACGTTGGACCCCGCTCAACTGAGCACGATGGTGGCTCTGTCGGCCGGACTGACGACCGTCCTCATGGGTGTGGTCGGCAACGCGCCGCTGGCGATGGCGGCCGGGCTCGGAGTGACGCCGATCGTGGTGTTCCAGGCCGCGCCGTACATGACCTGGCCGCAGGCGATGGGCCTGGTGGTGCTAGAAGGCGTCATCATCGTGATCCTCGCGCTCACCGGAATTCGCCAGCTGATCATGGACGCCATTCCGCGAGTGCTGAAGCAGGCCATCGGAGTCGGCATCGGCGCCTTCATCGCGCTGATCGGTCTCGTGGACGCAGGATTCGTCGGGTACGGCGAGAACGCCTCCACCGCAGTCACTCTGGGAGTGTTCGGCAAGCTCGCCGGTTGGCCTGTGTTCGTGTTCTGCGTCGGACTGGTGATCATGATGATGCTGTTCGTGCGCCGAGTGCCGGGCGCGATGCTCATCGGCATCTTCATCGCGACGAACCTCGCGATCGTGCTCAACTCGGTCTTCGACATCGCCCCGGAGTCCTGGGGTCCGGTGGTGCCCAAGGTGCCCGACTCCATCGTCGCCACACCGCAATTCGGCCTGCTGTTCGACGTCGACATCTTCGGCGGCTTCGCCCGCGCCGGAGTGGTGACCGCCTCGGTCGTGCTGTTCACGCTGGTGCTGTCCGGCTTCTTCGACGCGATGGGGACCATCCTCGGCGTCGGTGAAGAGGCAGGCCTGGTGGACAAGCAGGGCCGGCTTCCCGGTCTCAGCCGCATCCTCACCGTCGACGGAATCGGCGCCATCGTGGGAGGCGCGATCAACGGGTCCGCCAACACCGCCGTCGTCGAATCGGCCGCCGGTGTCGCGGAGGGTGCGCGCACCGGACTGGCGAGCGTCGTCACCGGCGGGTTGCTGACCAGTCTGATCTTCTTCACCCCGCTCGCCGGCGTGGTCCCGGTCGGGGCCGCGGCACCTGCGCTCGTGCTCGTCGGTGCGCTGATGATGACCCACGTTCGCAAGATCGACTGGGAGGACACCGAAATCGCGATCCCGGCGTTCCTCACGATCGTGCTGATGCCCTTCACGTACTCGATCACGGTGGGCGTGGCCGCCGGTGTGCTCTCGTACACCATCGTGCGCATCGCCAAGGGCAAGTTCCGCCAGACCCACTGGCTGCTGTACGTGATGTCGACGATATTCGTGGTGTACTTCGCACTGCACCCCCTCGAGGAAGCACTCGGTATCTCCTGATGAAGGACATCGCGGCGCGTCTGCGCGCCTGGAACGACGCGGGACTGCGGTACGCCGTGGCCACCGTCGTCTCCGTGTCGGGCAGCGCGCCCCGATCGCCCGGCGCCGCGATGGCCGTCTCCTCGGACGGGGAGGCGGTGGGCAGCGTCTCCGGTGGGTGCGTCGAGAGTGCCGTGTACGCGCTGTGCCAGGAGGTGCTGGGCAGTGGCGTCGCGATCCGTGAGACGTTCGGCTACAGCGACGACGACGCGTTCGCCGTCGGACTCACCTGCGGCGGCGAGATCGAGGTGTTCGTCGCGCCGGCGCCGCAGCGGGCGATCATCGAGTCGTTCGACGATGCGTTCGCGACCGTGCAGTTGCTCGACTCGACCGGATCCATGATGGCCGTGTGGCCCGACAGGCACAGTGGTACAACCGGATTCACCGACGTCGACGCGGTGGCCGTCGCGGAGGCGCGGGCCATGCTGGACTCCGGCAGCACCGGAATCCGCTCGGTCCGGTGCCGTCCCGACGTCGAGATGTTCGTGACCTCCTACGCCGCGCCGCCGCGGCTGCTGATCTTCGGGGCGATCGACTACGCCGCAGCCCTGGCCCGACTCGGCTCCTATCTCGGCTATCGCGTCACGGTGTGCGACGCGCGGCCGGTCTTCGCCACACAGGCGCGGTTCCCCGACGCCGACGAGGTGATCGTCGAGTGGCCCCACACGTATCTGGCTCGGACGCGGACGGATTCGCGGACGGTCGTCTGCGTCCTGACGCACGACGCGAAGTTCGACGTGCCGTTGCTCGAGGTCGCTCTCCGGTTGCCGGTGGCGTTCGTGGGAGCCATGGGCTCGCGCCGCACACACCACGATCGACTGCTGCGCCTACGCGAGATCGGCATGACCGACGCCGAGCTGGCGCGCCTGCGCTCGCCCATCGGCCTCGATCTGGGGGCGCGCACACCGGAGGAGACGGCCGTGGCAATTGCTGCCGAGGTGCTCGCTGAACGCCGCGGCGGCAGCGGGGCGCCGCTGTCGGCGGGGGACGGGCCGATTCATCATTCGGTTTCACAAATCTCGCGTCGTATGAGAGCCTGACCTCTTCGCAATTTCGCGGAGTCACGCGGAGGCAGAAACATGAAGCTCGCCGAAGCCCTTGCAGAGCGCGGTGATCTGGTTCGCCGGACCGAACACCTCAGGGGGCGCATCGTCGCCAACGCCCGATACCAGGAGGGCGAGCAGCCCGCTGAAGATGCCGGCGCCTTGCTCGCGGAACTGGGTGAGGTCCTCGACCGCGCGGAAATGCTGATCAGACGTATCAACCGCACCAACAGCACAGCGGCCACGGCCGGCGGAACGGTCACCGACGCACTCGCTCGACGCGACGCACTGCGCATTCGGCACCGGGTCGTCACGCAGGCAGCGGACGCTGCGTCCGGCGGCGGTGAGCGAAGCGGCTACGGTCGTCAGCTCCGATCCGAGCTCGTTCACGTTGCGGCACTGCCGGTTGCCGAACTTCGGCGCACGGCCGACGACATCGCGCGGGAGATCCGGCAGATCGATCTGGAGATTCAGCGCGTGAACTGGGAGATCGATCTGGTCGACTAGAGCTGGGTAGTGGGTAGTTCTTCTCGAGGCGAGCACGAGCCGCGGGTCGGCGGTCGATCCGGCCCTTCTGTAGGCGTGGAGGGCAACGCTCCGGGCACACACCCGGATCACGGTGCAGCCCAATACACCTGACAGGGAACGGTGCACAGCGCACACGTCATCACCGGGTGCTGATCGAGATGGACGAGGGTGGGAACGGGGCGACCCAGCTCTGAATTCGGCAGACCGTCCAGCAACGGGCAGACCCCGCAGCGTCTGCCGAACGCTGCAGGGTCTGCCGAATGTCAACGGCGCGTGATCAATCGGCCCTGCTCGGTGTCCGAACCGCGCAACCAGGTGCGGCGCACCATCCCCGTCAGGGTGCGGTGGTCGTAGGCCGACACCGGGTTCTTGTGCAGCAGCGTCCGAGCGTCGACGGTGAACGAGGCGTCGGGCGCGAAGACCACCAGATCGGCGGTGCAGCCGACCGCGATACGGCCGCGATCGGTCAGGCCCACCTGATCGGCCGTGTTGGTGGCCATCCATCGGACGACGTCGGCGAGGCTGAACCCGCGAGTGCGGGCCTCGGACCACACCGCGGACAATGACACCTGCAGCGACGCGATGCCGCCCCAGGCGTCACCGAAGTCGCCCGTGTCGAGTTGCTTGAGGTCGACCGTGCACGGGGAGTGATCGGTGACGACGGTGTCGATCACTCCGTCGGCCAGGCCTTGCCACAACGACTCTCGGTTGCCGGCCTCGCGGATCGGTGGGCAGCACTTGAACTGCGTTGCACCGGAAGGGATGTGCTCGGCGTCGAAACACAGGTAGTGCGGACACGTTTCGGCGCTGACCCGGACGCCGTCGCGCCGGGCTTCGGCGATCGCGGGCAGGGCCTCGGCGCTGGAGAGGTGCAGGATGTGCACTCGGCACCCGGTCCGGCGAGCCAGGTCGATCACCTGCGCGATGGCCCGGTTCTCGGCCGACCTGGGACGGGACTCGAGGAAGCCCGCGTATGCGGACCCGGAGGGCGTCGGCGCCGCCTCGATGGTGGCCGCGTCTTCGGCGTGGACGATGAGCAACCCGTCGAACGACGCGATCTCGATCATGGCCTTCTCGAGTTCGACCGGCGACAGGGGCGGGAACTCGTCGACGCCCGAATGCAGAAGGAAGCACTTGAAACCGAAGACACCGGCCTCGTGGAGTGGGCGCAGCTGATCGAGGTTGCCGGGTACGGCGCCGCCCCAGAAGCCGACGTCGACATGCGCACTGGGCTCCGCGACGGCACGCTTGACGGCCAGAGCGTCGACGTCGACCGTCGGCGGGATGCTGTTGAGGGGCATGTCGACGATCGTGGTGATACCGCCCGCACGGGCAGCGCTCGTGGCGCTCGCGAACCCCTCCCACTCGGTGCGTCCCGGTTCGTTGACGTGGACGTGGGTGTCGACCAAGCCCGGAATCAGAACCTCGTCCTCGGCCAGATCGACGATTTCCCGCGCCGTCGACTCGGTATCGATGGAGACGATGACGCCGTCGCGGATTCCGACGACGCACGACCTTTCCACGCCGTCGACGATCGCCCGCGGCGCCCGGAGGAGAAGATCCAGCTCAGAAACCGGCATCGGACACCAGGATTCGACGCTCGGCCGGCAACGCGTCCCACCACCGGGTGCGGGCGTCGGCCAACGATGCGGGGTCCAGATCACCGAACAGGCGGAGCCGGGAGAGACCGCCGTCGGGATACACGTCCAATCGAAGGTGGGTGGCGGCGCGGTCGGTATCGAGCGCGAAGCGGTGCCGTGTGTCCGGCTGTACTGCCACGCGGGGGAGCAGCTCGTGCCACGCACCGGCCTCCTCGATGTCCGACACTCGGGCGTCGGCGGTGCTCACCCGTACCCAGCCGGGTGCGTTGCCCACGTAGTAGCTGGTGTCCACCTCGAGATGACGCGGAACGCCGGCCGCGGCGAGCGCGAACACGGCGAAGTCGTTGCCCCCGCTGCGCCTACGCGCGTTCTCCCATCCCTCACCCATGTTGCGGGCGCGGCCGGGCATGATGATGTTCGCCGGTGACGAGTAGAACGCGTCCGAGCATGCCGCCAGAGTGGCGCCGTTCTCCGCAGCGAGCAGGTCGAGGGTGCCGGTAAGGAAGCGCGGGTCCGGAACCACCTCGCCGTGCACGCGCAGCCGTGCGACTCCGCCGTCGGGAAAGATGTTCAGGCGCACATGAGTCCAGCACCGTCGGTCGTCGACGCCATACGCATTGGCGGTACCGCCGGCGGCGGGGGACTTCTCGATGATCGTGTGCCACTCGGCCTTCTCGATCTCCTCGATGGACGGGTAGCCCTCGACGGACGCAGCTTCCACCGAGACGAACGGAGGGTAGTTGCCGAGGAAGTACGCCGTGTCGACGACGACGCCGTGCACGATGCCCGCGGCGCCCAATCGGACGATGGCCCAGTCGTGTCCGTCGTCGCGGCGCCGGCGGGTTTCCCACCCGTCGTAGACCTTGCCCTTGTGCCCGAACTCGTGCGGATCGAAGAACGGCGGCTCCGGCCGAATCAGGTTCTCGCGCTGGGCGAACAGTTCGTCGTTCGCGGCGCAGACGCTGCCGCCGAGGGCGCGCGAGGCGAGGTCGGTGAGGCCGGTGAACGGCTGGGTTGTCATGAAACTCCTTCGAAGATGTGTGCGGACGTTGCGATGGTGCGGCCGATCCGTCGCAGCAGTGTCGACGCGAATCGGATGGACGTCCCGAGGTCGGGTTCGAGATCGGACAGCGCATAGGACGCCACCACGCCGTACTCGGCCAAACTGTTGCGGTGCAGCAGGTTTCGTCCGGACACGGTGACAACCGGAATGCCGCGCGCGTGTGCCGCCAGCGCCACGCCGATGGGCGCTTTGCCGTGCAAACTCTGCTCGTCCAGTGAGCCCTCGCCCGTGACGACGAGATCGGCCGACTCCAGGTGCGAGCCGAAGTCCGTCAGTTCGAGAACGGTGTCGATGCCGGGCCGGACGGTGGCACCCAGGATCGCCATGGCGCCGTAGGCCGTCCCTCCCGCAGCGCCGGAGCCGGGAGCCATCGGATCGGCGCCGACGACGGACGCCCAGTGCATCATCGATTGTTCGAGGACGAGGAGGTCCTCCGCGTCTGCTCCCTTCTGAGGCGCGTAGACGGCGGTCGCGCCCCGCGGTCCGAGCAACGGGTTGTCGACGTCGCACGCCAGCTCGAACGTGGCTGCCCGTGCGGCCGGCGACACGCCGCCCGGATCGAGTCGGGACACGGCGCGCAACGGGCCACCCCCGTCGGGCAGTTCGTTGCCCGCCGCGTCGAGGATGCGTGCGCCCAGTGCGCGCAGCATTCCTGCGCCGCCGTCGGTGGACGCGCTGCCACCCAACCCGACGACCACGCGGCGCGCACCCGCCGTCAAAGCGTGCGCGATCACCGTTCCGAGGCCGAACGTGCTCGCTCCCAACGGATCCGGAACGCCGCCCGGCAGCAGTGACAGACCCACGGCAGAGGCGAGCTCGACCACCGCGTCGTCGCCCCGTCGTGCGTAGGAGGTGTCGACCGGACGACCGGTGGGCCCGGACGTCCACACGTTCACTCGATCCCAGCCGGCGGCAACCGCGGCGTCTACGGTCCCGTCACCGCCGTCCGCCACCGGCAGCGTCGCGATCTCCCACGACGGGTCGCCCGACGCCATTCCGTCGGCGAGCGCTGCGGCCACCTCGATTGCCGTGAGCGACCCTTTGAACTTGTCCGGGCACACCAGAACTCGGGTCATGGTCAGTCCAGCATGAGCAGGGCAGTGGGTGCGTCTGCGGACGAGAATGCAAGTTCCTCGAACTCGCCGACGTTGTCCAGTTCGGTACCCATGGAAATGTTGGTGACGCGCTCGAGGACGATCTCGACCACCACGGGAACCTTGTGCTCGGCCGCCAAGGACTTCGCCTTCGTCAGAGTCTCGGCGATCCGGTCCGGCTCCGTGACGCGCAATGCCTTGCACCCCAGACCTTCGGCCACCGCCACGTGGTCGACGCCGTATCCCTTGGGAATGCCGGGCTGCTCGTCGATCGGGTCGGTGTGGTTGATGTTGTCGAATCCCAGCTGCACACAGAAGTCCATGTCGAACGCGCGCTGCGCCTGCCGAATCAGACCGAGGTACGAATTGTTCACCACCACATGCACGTACGGCAGATTGAACTGCGCGCCCACGGCCAGTTCCTCGATCATGAACTGGAAGTCGTAGTCACCCGATAGTGCGACGACGCTCGCGCCCGGATCCGCCGCCACCACCCCGAGTGCGGCCGGGATCGTCCACCCGAGAGGTCCGGCCTGTCCGCAGTTGATCCAGTTCCGCGGCGCGTACACGTGGAGGAACTGACCGCCGGCGATCTGCGAGAGGCCGATGGTGCTGACGTAGCGGGTGTTTCGGTCGAACGCCCGGTTCATCTCCTCGTATACACGCTGGGGCTTGATCGGAACGTCGTCGAAGTGGGTGCGGCGCTGCATCGTCCGCTTACGCGTCGCGCACTCCTCGACCCAACCCGACAGATCGCGGACGCGCCCGGCCGCGCGGCGCTCGCGCGCCACGGCAACGAACTGCTCGAGGGCGGCGCCGGCGTCGGAGATGATGCCGTAGTCCGGGGCGAAGACCCGGCCGATCTGGGTCGGCTCGATGTCGACGTGCACGAAGGTGCGGTCACCCCGGTAGGTGTCGAGTCCGCCGGTATGCCGGTTGGCCCACCGGTTTCCGATGCCGATGACGAAGTCCGACGCCAACAGGGTCGCGTTGCCGTACCGGTGCGAGGTCTGCAGTCCGACCATTCCGGCGGCGAGGCGGTGATCGTCCGGGATCGTGCCCCACCCCATCAGAGTCGGGATGACGGGCACGTTCAGGGTCTCGGCCAATTCCACCAGCAGGTCCGACGCGTCGGCGTTCACGATGCCTCCGCCCGCGACGATCAGCGGCCGCTCGGCGGCGAGCAGCATGTCGATTGCCTTCTCCGCCTGGGCCCTCGACGCGCGCGGCTTGTGTACGGGCAACGGCTGATACGTCTCGGGGTCGAAGTCGATCTCGGCCATCTGCACGTCGATCGGCAGGTCGATCAGAACCGGTCCCGGCCGACCCGATCGCATCAGATGGAAAGCCTGAGCGAAAGCGCCCGGCACCTGCGCCGGCTCCAGCACGGTCATCGCCATCTTCGTCACGGGCGCTGCGATCGAGGCGATGTCGACCGCCTGGAAGTCCTCCTTGTGGAGTCTGGCGACGGGTGCCTGTCCGGTAATTGCCAGAATCGGAATCGAATCGGCCATGGCCGAGTACAGCCCCGTGATCATGTCCGTTCCTGCGGGACCGGATGTGCCGATGCAGATTCCGATGTTGCCGGCCTTGGATCGGGTGAAACCTTCGGCCATGTGCGACGCGCCTTCGACGTGGCGAGCGAGCACGTGCCGGATACCGCCGTGAGCCTTCATCGCCGAATAGAACGGGTTGATCGCGGCGCCGGGAAGGCCGAATGCCGTAGTGGCACCTTCGAGTTCGAGGATCTTCACCGCGGCATCCGCCGCGCGCATACGAGCCATGTCAGTTCGCCTTTCCTGCGAGCCGTTCGACGCCGCGGAAGAGCGCCGAGTGGTCGAGGCCACCGTCACCGTTTGCCCGCGCGGACGCCATGAGTTGGGTCAGCAGAGCGCCGACGGGGGTGATGACGCCGGCCTCGCGGGCCGCGGACGTCACGATGCCGAGATCCTTGTGATGAAGGTCGATGCGGAATCCGGGTTCGAAGGAGCGGTCGAGCATCTTCTGTGCTTTCTGATCGAGCACCGCCGAACCGGCGAGTCCGCCGCCGAGAACCTGGACGGCGGCCGGCATGTCGACCCCGTACGCCTCGAGAAACGCGATGGCTTCGGCGAGCAACTGGATATTGCCCGCGACGATCAGCTGGTTGGCCGCCTTGACGGTTTGACCGGCTCCGTTGGGTCCTACGTGCACGATCGTCTTACCGACCACGTCGAGAACGGGCTTGGCCGCTTCGAAGTCCTCGGCGTAGCCACCGACCATGATCGACAGAGTGGCGTTCTCGGCCCCCGCCTGTCCGCCGGACACCGGTGCGTCGATGATGCGGAAGCCGCGCGACTCGGCTTCCTGCGCGAGGTCCGCGGTGACGTCCGGGCGGATGCTCGAGAAATCGATGATCAGTGCGCCGGCCGGTGCGTTGTCGAACACGCCACCCTCGCCGGTGAGGACGTCGCGCACGTCCGGCGAGTCCGGAACCATGACGGCGACGATGTCCGCGCTCGCAACGGCTTTGGCGATGGAGTCCGCTGCCGATCCTCCCGCCTCCACCAGGGGAGCGGTGCGGTCGGGGGAGAGGTTGTATCCGACGACCTGGTGGCCGGCCTTCGAAAGATGCACGGCCATGGGGCTTCCCATGATGCCGAGTCCGATGAATGCAATGGTGCTCACGATTGTCAGTCCTTACTTCGAGAACGAGGGAGAAAGCCAGTCGAACGTGTCGCGGCGGGTGGGTTTGTACTCGACGCCGACGAGACCGTCGTAGCCGTTCGACGCGAGCTGAGAGAGATACGAGTCGAGATCGAGTGCGCCGGTGCCGGGTTCGCCTCGTCCGGGGGAGTCGGCGATCTGGACGTGCCCGATCACGGAGGCGTACGCGTCGAGCGCTCTCGTGATGTCGTCGCCGTTGACGTCCAGGTGATACAGGTCGGCGAGCAGCCGCAGGGTGTCCACTCCGCGCGCCGCCACTGCGTCGATGACGGCCACCGCGTCGGAGGCCGTCATCAGCGGGTACGCGGGAACGCCGCTGACCGGCTCGATCAGGACCACCGCGCCGATGGCGCCGACCGCCTTGCCCGCGGCCGCGAGATTCTCGGTGGCGATCTCGTCCTGTTCCCGAGGGTCGATCCCCTCGATCCGATTGCCGTAGAGGGCGTTGAACCCGGTGGTACCCAGGCGTTCGCCGATGCCGACGACGACGTCGACGTTGTCGCGGAACGCGGTGACCTGGCTCGGATCGGACAGGATGCCGCGGTCACCGGCCGGCATGTCACCGGCCGCGAAGTTGAGACCGGTGAGGGTGACACCCGCGTCCTGGATCGAGGCCACGAATGCGTCGACCTCCCGGTCCGCCGGCGTCGGCGTGGCGAACGGCCACCAGAATTCGACTCGATCGAATCCGTGCTGCTTCGCGGTCTGCGCCCGTTCGAGGAGAGGAACGTCCGGGAACAGGATGGAGCAGTTCGCGGTGAACGAATACTGTTTCATGTCAACTCGTTTCGATCGGGGTGGGTAGTCCGCGGTATCGACGCCAGCTACCGGTCGCGGTGATATCGGTCAGGTCGCTCGATTGTCCCTGGAGTACCTCGGGTCGTAGGCCTACGGCGAGGACCGAGCGTCCGTCGTCCAGTGCGACGACCGTGAGTTCGAGCTCGGGCGGCTCGTCGGGCAGGAATTGCGTTCGGATGTCGTCCAACGGAATGTCGTACAACTCGCCCTCGACGGCGGCGCCGGCGTTCGGGTCGAGGACCAGAGCCGGGAATTCGTCGCGTACCGAGTAGAAGCGATAGGTGGGGACAGTGCGGACGGGGCCGAGATAGGTGTGATCGGCGACGTTGTGGTGCAGGCTTCCGCCGCGCATCGCGCCGCCGTTGCAGAACAGGTGTGCCATCGAACGAACCTCCAAAATCCGTAATGCGGAATAATAATTCCGCTGGCGGTTCGAGTGTTGCGCGTCACACGGCGGATGTCAACCAATGAATTCAGGGGTTGACACGTGCTGTGACCGCTGTCACGCTTCGATCTATGGAATCCGCATTTCGCAATACGGAATTATTGTCGACAGGCGGGCTGCGAACCTGTCTGGACGTCCCACGCTGGGTAGACGCGATGCAGGGCGGTCGGCCGTACCCCACCGGCGACGCTCTGCAGACGGCGATCATGACCGCCGCGGCGCCCTTCACCGAGGCCGAAGTCGACGCAGCCCTGCGCCATCACCCGCGTATCGGGGACAGGCCCACGGGCGACGACACCCATTCCGCGAACGCCCGCGCCGAGCAGTCCGGCGTCGACGCGTCCCAGTCCACGGTGCGTGAACGCCTGAACGCCGGAAACCACGCCTACGAAGCACGTTTCGGTCGCGTCTTTCTCATCCGTGCGGCCGGCCGCGACGCCGACGACGTGCTCCGTGAACTCGATCGGCGCCTGCAGAACGATCCCGCAACCGAATTGGCCGTCGTCGAACACGAACTGCGGGAGATCGCCGCTGTCCGTCTGACCGGTGAGACGCCGCAATGACCGACCGCAGCCACATCACCACGCACGTGCTCGATGCCGCCACCGGGTCACCGGCACAGGGCGTGTCCGTCGAGCTGGCCCGGTTCGACGGAGAGTGGACCGCCCTGGTCTCGCGCAGCACCGACGCGCAGGGCCGGATCGCCGACCTCGGACCTACCGCGCTGGAGCCGGGCATCTACCGACTGACCTTCGACACCGGGGACTGGTTCGCCCGCGACGGTCGCTCGACCTTCTATCCGCGCATCGACGTCACGGTGGAGATCACCGCGACCGACGAGCACTACCACGTCCCAATCCTGTTGAGCCCGTTCGCCTTCACCACTTATCGAGGGAGTTAGACCATGAGCAAGATCGTTCTCGGAGCAAATCAGTACGGCAAGGCAGAATGCCGGCTGGTGCGCATCGACCGCGACACCCCGCGTCACCGCATCACCGACATCAACGTCACCTCTCAACTGCGCGGCGATCTCGCGGCTGCGCACACCGACGGAGACAACGGCCATGTCGTCGCCACCGACACCCAGAAGAACACCGTGTACGCGTTCGCGCGGCACGGAATCGGAACCATCGAAGAGTTCGCTCTACGACTCGGTCGGCACTTCACCGGCGACTTCGACTGGATCACCGGTGGTCGATGGGAGATCGAGCAGTATTCCTGGGACCGCATTCCGACCGGACCCGAAGGCCACGACCATTCCTTCGTCCGAGGGGGCGACGAGAAGCGCAACACCATCGTCACCATCGAGGGCGACGACACGTGGATCGTGTCCGGGCTCAGCGACGTCGTCGTGCTCAAGTCGACCGGGTCGGAGTTCTGGGGATTCCCCACCGACAACTACACGACCTTGAAGGAGACGACGGACCGCATCCTCGCGACGTCCGTCAGCGCTCGGTGGCGTTACCTCACCACCGATCTCGATTTCGACAAGACCTTCACCGATGTTCGGTCGATCATGCTGGACACGTTCGCGAACGTGCACTCGCTTGCGTTGCAGCAGAGCCTGTTCCAGATGGGCACCAACGTGCTCGAGGCGCACCCCGAGATCGGCGAGATCAAGTTCTCGATGCCGAACAAGCATCACTTCCTCGTCGACCTCGAGCCTTTCGGCCTCGACAATCCCGGAGAGGTGTTCTACGCAGCGGACCGTCCCTACGGGCTCATCGAAGCAACGGTCGAGCGCGACGACGCACCCGACGCCGGCCGCGCCTGGGACACCGTCCCCGGATTCTGCTGAGGTGCCCCGCGATGAAGCATCCGACGCACGATCCCGCCCGCCCCGAAGACGAGCGGTTGAGCCTGGGCAAGACGTATCTCTACGGCCTGCAACACATTCTGACGATGTACGGCGGTGTCATTGCGCCGCCGCTGATCGTGGGAGGCGCAGCTGGGTTGTCCACCGTGGACATCGCTCTGCTGGTGTCCGCGGCACTGTTCGTCAGTGGTGCCGCCACCCTCCTGCAGACCTTGGGGCTTCCGTACGTCGGTGCCAAACTGCCCCTGGTCCAGGGAATCTCGTTCGCATCCGTCTCGACCATGGTGGCGGTGGCGAGCGGGCCGGGCGGACTGAACTCGGTGTTCGGAGCCATCATCGCGGCGGGTGCCATCGGCATCCTGATCACTCCCTTCTTCAGCAAGATCGTGAAGTTCTTCCCGCCCGTGGTGACCGGAACGATCATCACCGTCATCGGAATCTCGTTGCTACCGGTGGCGTGTCGGTGGGCGATGGGTGGAGATCAGAACGCAGCGGACTGGGGGTCGATGTCCAACATCGGACTCGCGGGCTTCAGCCTTCTCGTCGTGCTGATCGTCAGCCGTCTCGCCACCGGGACGTTCTCGCGCCTGTCGATTCTCATCGGCATCGTCGCGGGGACCGTGTTCGCCGTCGTGGTCGGCAAGGCGGATTTCTCCGAACTCGGCGACGGTGCGTTCTTCAGCATTCCGGAACCGTTCGCCTTCGGCGCCCCCGTCTTTCAGATCGGCGCGATCATCTCGATGGTGGTCGTCATCCTCGTCATCATGACCGAGACGACAGCGGACATCCTCGCGGTGGGTGAGATCGTGGGTACGAAAGTCGACTCGCGCCGCGTGGGCGACGGTCTTCGAGCCGACATGCTGGCAACCACGATTGCTCCGGTGTTCGGAACGTTCCCGGCCAGCGCCTTCGCGCAGAACGTCGGACTCGTCGCCGTCACCGGCATCAAGAGTCGGTTCGTGGTGGCCGCGGGCGGTTCCGTGCTTCTCTTCCTCGGGCTGTTTCCGGTGCTCGGCAGACTTGTTGCCGCAGTGCCGCTTCCGGTCCTCGGCGGCGCCGGCATCGTGTTGTTCGGCTCGGTGGCGGCAAGCGGAATCAGAACGCTGTCGAAGGTCGATTTCGACGGCAACCTCAACCTGGTCATCGTCGCCGTCGCCATCGGGTTCGGCGTCGTGCCGATCGCCGTTCCCGGTTTCTGGTCGGCGTTCCCGGAATGGGTCCACGTGATCTTCGATTCCGGTATCAGCGCGGCGAGCATCGTGGCCGTCCTGCTGAACATCTTCTTCAACGAATTCTCGAAGGCGCGGCGGTCCTCGCCCTCGGTTCTGGCCGCGTCACCGCCTATCGAGTGATCGTGTTCCGCTTCGTGGAATAGGGTGACCGATATGGAGTCCGGTGGCGGCGTGCAGTCCGTGGAACGTGCATTCGAACTGCTCGAGATCATGGCCGGAGCGGGCGGATCGGTGGGAGTGAGCGAACTGGCCGAGGCGGCCGAACTCCCGATGCCCACCATCCATCGTCTGCTCAAGACGCTGGTCGCGCTCGGGTACGCCCGCCGGCTGCCGTCGCGGAGATATGCGCTGGGCACCAAGCTCATCGGTCTCGGTGAGAGTTCGTCGAAACTGATCGGATCTTGGGCGCGGCCATACCTGGCCGAGCTGGTGAAGATCACGCACGAAACGTCGAACATGGCCTTTCTCGAAGACGACATGGCGGTCTATGTGGCCCAGGTGCCGTCCGAACACGCGATGCGCATGTTCAACGAGGTGGGTCAGCGGGTGTACCCGCACAGCACCGGAGTGGGAAAGGCGCTGCTGGCACAGCTTCCCGACGATCAGGTACTCGCACTGGTCGGGCGGACGGGAATGGCGCCGAAGACCGTGAACACGCACACCACGCCCGCTGCTCTGCTCGACGATCTCGCGGTGATCCGCGAGCGCGGGTACTCCATCGACGAGGGCGAGCAGGAGGTGGGCGTGCGGTGTTTCGCGGTTCCCGTGGTCGGTGCGCCCACGCTGACGGCCATCTCGATCGCCGGCCCGGCTGCGCGGGTCACGTTGGAGACCGCCGAACAGTATGTGCCGCTGCTGGTTTCGGCGGCGGAGCGATTGGCGAAGGATTTGGCGAGTGATGGGGGCTCCGCCCCCCGTGCGCGAATCAGTGCCCTGTAGGGGCGGAAATCGCGCACAGCGGAGGGCGGGATGGTGAATCGGGAACACCGCCAACTGGACCACGCCCTGCGCTTCGACTGGGGCCTGGCCGGTGCACGGGCCATCGCCGCTGATTCGGACGTGGCCGTCGTGGTGGATGTTCTGTCCTTCACCACCACCCTGTCCGTCGCCGCAGACGCGGGAATCACGGTGCTGCCGTATCGGTGGCACGAATCGGCCGCCGAGTATGCAACGACGAACGGCGCGGTGTTGGCGGTCGGGCGTAGCGAAGCGGCCGAGGGCCAGATCAGCCTGTCGCCGAGAACGATTCGTTGTTCACCGGCTCCCGCGCGTCTCGTCTTGCCCTCACCGAACGGGTCCACGATCGCCCACGAACTGTCGACCTGTGTGGGCGCATCGCTACGCAACGCCGACGCGGTCGCGCGGTGGATTGCCTCGAACGCGATCGACGGCACGACGGTGTCGGTGATCGCGGCGGGGGAGAAGTGGCCCGACGGTTCGCTGCGTCCCAGCGCCGAGGACCTGTGGGGCGCCGGGGCGGTGATCGCGCATCTGCTCGACCTCGGATTCGCGGGACCCTCACCGGAGGCTCGGCTCGCGGCGGATGCCTGGAACTCGGTCTCCGCGACGATTCGAACTGCGTTGCGCGACTGCGCGTCCGGCCGCGAGCTGATCGCCATGGGGTTCGCCGACGACGTCGCGGTCGCCGCCGAGGTGGGGGAGAGCACCTCGGTGCCAGTTCTGCGCGATGGGGCGTTCACGGCTTCCCGCTGATCCGCGGGGGTGGAAATCGCGCACAGGGGGCGCAGCCCCCTCACCTACACTCGCCGATATGGCTGAACTATGGGTCGAGCGGACCGGAACTCGTCGCTACACCGGGAAAAGCTCACGCGGCGCCGAGGTGCTTGTGGGCTCGGAGGACGTGGACGGCGTCTTCACCCCCGGCGAGCTCCTCAAGATCGCGCTGGCCGCGTGCACGGGCATGAGCTCGGACACTCCGCTCGCGCGGCGGCTCGGTGACAACTACGACGCAACAGTGCGGGTGTCCGGCGACGCCGACCGCGACAACGAGGTGTACCCCGAGCTGAACGAGGTCCTCGAACTCGACCTCAGCGAGCTGGATCCCGAGGCGCGCGAGCGGCTGCTATCCGTCGTGGTGCGCGCCGTCGACAAGGTCTGCACCGTGGGTCGGACGCTGAAGGCGGGTGCGACGGTGAATCTCACCATCGAGGCCGACAAGTGACCGAGCGCCTGAGCGCGTGGGTGCACGGTCGGGTTCAGGGTGTCGGGTTTCGATGGTGGACGCGATCGAGGGCTCTGGAACTCGGGCTGGTGGGATCCGCCACCAACGCCGTGGACGGACGGGTGCACGTGATCGCCGAGGGTCCGCGGCCGCAGCTGGAATCGCTCCTGGCGTTGCTGCGTTCTGGCGACACACCGGGTCAAGTCAGCACCGTCGTCGAAAGCTGGGAGCAGGCCCGCGGGGGCATCGACGGCTTCGTCGAGCGGTGAGATGATCCAGCGCTCAACCACTTTCGTATAGGTCCGCAACCCCTTCGTGACCGTAACGACATGACCGCCACGCTAAGGTGACTCGACATTTTCGAGCCCGGTGGAGGTTGAACACGTGGTGAAACGCGTCGTCGTCTTGATGATCGCGGCAGTGCTGGTTGCGGTCGGTCTGGCCGCCCCGGCGTCCGCCGAAGGCGCCCGCATCGATCACATCGACCGCCTGTCCGACCGCGTCGACGTGGTGCACGTGTACTCGCCGTCGATGAATCGTGTGATCGCGAATCGAGTGGTGCACCCCGTCGGAGGGCAGCGCGCCCCGACCTTCTACCTGCTGACGGGCGCGGGCGGCGGCGAGGACGGCATCTCGTGGTTCGACAACACCGACGTGGTCGGATTCTTCTCGAACAAGAACGTCAACGTCGTGATGCCGGTCGGCGGCCGGTTCAGCATGTACACCGACTGGCAGGCCGACGACCCGGTTCTCGGTAGGAACCAGTGGACCACCTACCTCACCCGTGAGCTGCCGTCCGTGATCGACAGCCACTACGACACCACCCGTACGAACGCGATCAGCGGCGTCTCCATGTCGGCCGGGCCCGCACTCGATCTCGCGATCCAGGCGCCCGGGTTGTATCGCGCGGTCGGGTCGTACAGCGGATGCGCCCGATCGAGCGACGCCGTGGGCGTGCTGAACACCGCTGCCGTCGTCACCCGCGGCGGCGGGAACATCGTGAACATGTGGGGAGTGCCCGGCAGCGGGTCGTGGGCGGCGCACGATCCCTGGCTGCGCGCCGGTGAACTGCGCGGCAAGGCCATCTACATCTCCGCGGCCAGTGGGCTTCCCGGCCCGATCGACGGGCCGTTGGCCATTCCCTCCCCGGTGGAAGCGGTGGCCGACGGATGCACGGCCTCGATGGCGTCGCGGCTGTCCGAGCTGGGCATTCCCGCCACCTACGTCCGGCGCCCCGAAGGCGCCCACACCTGGGGCCTGTTCACGGCGGACCTCTACAACTCGTGGCCGATGATCGCGGGCGCCATCGGCGCGTGACGGGCGGACGCCGGTCGACCCGGTAACCTCAACCGCCATGTATCTGAAGAGTCTGACGCTGAAGGGCTTCAAGTCCTTTGCCTCGGCGACGACTCTGCGTTTCGAGCCCGGAATCACGTGCGTCGTCGGTCCCAACGGCTCGGGCAAATCCAATGTCGTCGACGCGCTCACCTGGGTCATGGGCGAGCAGGGCGCCAAGGCGCTGCGGGGCGGCAAGATGGAAGACGTCATCTTCGCCGGCACCTCCGGACGCGCGCCGCTCGGCCGCGCCGAAGTGACCCTGACCATCGACAACTCGGACGGCGCGCTGCCCATCGACTACTCGGAAGTGTCGATCACTCGGCGCATGTTCCGCGACGGCGCGGGCGAGTACGAGATCAACGGCAGCTCCTGTCGACTGATGGACGTCCAGGAATTGCTGAGCGACTCCGGAATCGGTCGCGAGATGCACGTGATCGTCGGCCAGGGCCGGCTCGCCGCCATCCTCGAATCACGCCCGGAAGACCGTCGAGCGTTCATCGAAGAGGCCGCCGGCGTGCTCAAGCACCGCAAGCGCAAAGAAAAGGCCGTCCGCAAGCTCGACGCGATGCAAGCCAACCTCGCGCGTCTGACGGACCTCACCACAGAACTGCGCCGCCAGCTCAAACCCCTCGGGCGTCAAGCCGAGGTCGCACGCCGAGCGCAGACCGTGCAGGCGGACCTGCGCGACGCCAAGCTACGCCTCGCCGCCGACGACCTGGTGACGCGCCGACGTGAACTGGCCGAGCAGAGCCACGACGAGAACAAGGCTCGCGAGGAGTACGCGGCCGTCCAGGACGCACTGTCCGAAGGCAACGGCGTTCTGCTCGAACACGAGGAAGCTCTCGCGCGGCTCACACCGACCGCCGAGGCGGCGGGTCAGGCGTGGTTTCAACTGTCTGCCCTGGCCGAGCGCGTGAGCGCGACCGTCCGTATCGCCACCGAACGCGCCCGGCACCTCGAGGCAGAGCCCGACGATCGCCGCGGCCCGGATCCGGACCAGCTCGAAGCGCAGGCCGACCGCGTTGCCGAGGAAGAACTGGAGCTCGCCGAAGCCGTCGAGATGGCCCGCGCCACGCTGGACGCCGCGCGCGAGCAACTCGCCGAACGGGAGGAAGCCGCGGCGGAGGCCGAGCGCGCGCACTTCGCCGCGGTGCGTGCCGTGGCCGACCGACGTGAGGGGCTGGCCCGGCTGTCAGGTCAGGTCGACACCATGCGCACCCGCGCGGAATCCGTCGACGCAGAAGTGGGACGACTCTCCGCTGCGATCGAGGAGGCCCGCGCACGGGGCGACGCCGCGCAGGTCGAGTTCGACAGCGTGCAGGAGCAGATCGGCGTGCTCGACGCCGGCGAGGTCGGTCTCGACACGCACCACGAACGTGCCGTCGACGCACTGCGGGTCGCGAACGAGCGTGTGACGGAACTGCAAGCGGCAGAACGGGAAGCAAGCCAGCGCGTGGTCTCGTTGCGCGCCCGCATCGACGCTCTGGCCATGGGCCTCGAGCGCAAGGACGGCGGTGCCTGGCTCACGGACAACGCGTCGTCGACCGTGCGCGGGCGCCTGTCGACCGACATCACCGTCGAGTCCGGGTACGAGGTGGCCGTCGCGGCTGCCCTGGGCTCCGCCGCCGACGCCGTCACCGTGGACGACGCCGACAGGGCCCGCTCGGCCGTGCAGGCGCTCAAGGACGGCGACGGGGGACGCGCTGCCGTGGTCCATCGCGCCTCGGTCGGCGCGCCGAACGACGAGAGGTCCCTCGGCGCTGCTCGCTGGGCTCTGTCCGCCGTCCAGGCGTCCGACTCGGTTCGCGGTGCCGTCACCGCACTCCTGCGCGACACCTGCCTGGTCGACTCCGTCGCCGCGGGAGTTGCTCTCACCCAAGCCAATCCGGATCTGCGCGCCGTGACGCGCGACGGCGACCTGATCGGGGCCGGGTGGATCACCGGCGGCTCGCAGCGTCAGCCCAGCACCATCGAGGTGCAGTCCGCCATCGACTCGTCGGTCGAGGAGCTCGCCGCGTCCGAACGCCTCGCCGACGAACTCGCTGCGGCCCTGTCCGGGGCGCTCGCCGAACAGTCCGACCGGCGCGACTCCGCGGAACAGGCGCTGGCCGCACTCAACGAGTCGGACGCGGCCATGGCCGCGGTGTACGAGCAGCTCGGCCGCCTCGGCCAGGTGGCGCGGGCCGCTCACGCCGAATCGGCGCGGCTGCAGAAGCAGCGCGACGCCGCCGAGGCCGGGCGAGAGGAAGCGTTCGCCGCTCTCGTCGAGCTCGAGGAACGGCTGCGCAACGCCGAGAACGACCAGGGTGACGCCGACACCGCCGACGACAACAACGGTACGTCCGCCGACCGAGAGATGGCGGCTGCTGCCCTGGTCGAGGTCCGAGCCGTCGAGGTCGAAGCGCGTCTCGCCGTGCGCACGGCCGAGGAGAGAGCGGAATCCGTTCGCGGAAAAGCGGATTCGCTGAGGCGTTCGGCGCGAATCGAGCGGGAGGCGCGCGTGCGGGCCGAACGAGCGAGCGCCGCACGCGCTCATTCCGCTGCCGTCGCATCCGCCGTCGCCGAGGCCGGGACGCGGGTCGCGGCGCGCCTGCAGATCGCCGTCGCGGAAGCCGCAGCACGACGAGACGAGATCGGACGCCGTCGAGCGGACCGGGCCGCCGAGCTCGAGAAGGTCAAGGAGCAGGTGCGCGGTCTGTCGAGCCGGCTGGCTCAGCTCAATGACGCCGTGCACCGCGACGAGGTGGCGCGCGCGCAGGCGGCGCTGCGGATCGAACAGCTCGAGCAGACGATCTCCGAGCAGTTCTCGATCGCACTGGACGACCTGATCGCCGAATACGGACCCGACGTGACACTCCCGCCGTCGGACCTCGAGATGGCCGAGTACGAACAGGCGAAGGAGCGCGGCGAAACGGTCGTCGCGCCGGCGGCCATGCCGTTCGACCGTGCGAGCCAGGAGCGCCGCGCGAAGCGTGCGGAGAAGGACTTGGCCACCCTGGGCAAGGTCAACCCGCTGGCTCTCGAGGAGTTCGCGGCACTCGAGGAGCGCTACAACTTCCTCTCCACCCAACTCGAAGACGTCAAGAGTGCCCGCAAGGACCTCCTCGGTGTGGTCGCCGACGTCGACGCCCGCATCCTTCAGGTGTTCACCGAGGCGTGGCTGGACGTCGAACGCGAGTTCGTCGGGGTGTTCGCGAAGCTCTTCCCGGGCGGCGAGGGACGGCTGATCCTGACCGATCCGTCGGACATGCTGACCACCGGCATCGAGGTCGAGGCGCGTCCGCCGGGAAAGAAGGTCAAGCGGCTCTCGCTGCTGTCCGGCGGCGAGAAATCGCTGACCGCGGTCGCGATGCTCGTCGCGATCTTCCGCGCCCGCCCGTCTCCCTTCTACGTCATGGACGAGGTCGAGGCTGCGCTCGACGACACCAACCTGCGCCGTCTGATCGGACTGTTCGAGCAGTTGCGCGAGAAGTCGCAGCTCATCGTCATCACCCACCAGAAGCCGACGATGGAGGTGGCGGACGCGCTCTACGGGGTGAGCATGCGCGGCGACGGAATCACCACCGTCATCTCGCAGCGCATGCGCGGACGCGACCCGGCGGAAACCGCGGTCCCGGTCGAATCCTGATCGACTCGGCTGACAGGATGATCGTGTGAGCACTGGAGTATGGATTGCCGTCGCGGTCGTCGTCGCCGTCCTGATCATCGCCCTCGCGGTCGGTCTGGCTCTGCAACGTCGCCGTCGTATCTCGCTGTCGAGCACGGACACGACAGCCGTCGACGAGGGGAAACCGCGGGATCGTTCCGGTGGGTACACCGCCGGCACGGGATTCAATTTCTCGCAGGGCGGCTCGACACCGACGCTGGACCCTCCTCGGCCGTCGCCGGTCCCGCTGGAGCGGACCGACACCGACGATCAGCCGCGTGTCGGTGACGATGCCGCTGTTCCGCGCGACGCGCCGAAGCGCAGCATCACCGACGTCGGCCTCCCGGATCCTGTTGCCGAGCAGCCGGCAGCAGAGAAGACCGTCACCACGCCCGACGAAGTGGAGGGTGACGACTTCCCGTCGGCCGAGGATCCCGCCCCGGTCGACATCGCACCGGACACGTCACCCGCTCCGACTGCACCGTCTGCGCTGGTCATCGACGACATCGATCCCACGGCCGGTCGCCTCGACCGCCTGCGCGGGCGGCTGTCACGTTCGCAGAACGCGGTCGGCCGCAGCCTGCTCGGCCTCCTCGGCGGCGGCGATCTCGACGAGGATTCGTGGGAAGAAGTGGAGGACACGCTGCTGGTCGCCGACCTGGGCAGCGCCACCACGAACGAGATCATGGCGACGCTGCGTGAGCAGATGGCCGTGCGCAACGTCCGCACCGAGTCGCAGGCCCGCACCTTGCTCCGCGAAGTTCTGATCGACCAGTTGTCGCCGAACATGGACCGCTCCATCCGCGCGCTTCCGCACGGAGACCGGCCGTCGGTGCTCCTGGTGGTCGGGGTGAACGGAACGGGAAAGACCACCACGACAGGCAAGCTGGCGCGCGTTCTGGTCGCCGACGGTCGCCGAGTGGTGCTCGCCGCCGCCGACACCTTCCGCGCCGCCGCCGCGGACCAGTTGCAGACGTGGGCCGAGCGCGTGGGCGCGGAAGTGGTCCGCGGAAACGAGGGTGCCGACCCCGCCGCCGTGGCCTTCGACGCCGTCACCAAGGGAATCGCCGACGGTGTCGACGTCGTGGTGGTCGACACGGCCGGGCGACTGCACACCAAGACGGGTCTGATGGACGAGCTCGGCAAGGTCAAGCGCGTCATCGAGAAGAAGGCTCCCGTCGACGACGTCCTCCTCGTTCTCGACGCCACGATCGGCCAGAACGGGCTCACCCAGGCGCGCGTGTTCGCGCAAGTCGTGGACATCACCGGCGTCGTGCTCACGAAGCTGGACGGAACGGCCAAGGGCGGAATCGTCTTCCAGGTACAACGCGAACTCGGTGTTCCGGTGAAGTTGGTGGGCCTCGGCGAGGGCGCCGACGACCTCGCACCGTTCGAGCCGGCAGCGTTCGTCGACGCTCTCCTGGGCTGATTTCTCGGTCCGCTGACTTGTTCGGTTACTCCGAATCGGGCGAAGAACCGGCCGATGAAACAAGGCCGAAACATGATCCGCCCATGCGTTCACACCCCTGAAACTCCACAGTGTCGTCGATGAAACTTCATCACAGCACTCTTGCCTGCAGGTCATCAGCCGCGACCGGCTGGGCTGGAGGATGAAGGAGGAGGCTCAAGGTGGATTTTCCCACTATCGGTGCGCCCGACACCGGTGATACGGCGTGGATGCTGACAAGTGCAGCACTCGTGCTACTCATGACCCCGGGTCTTGCGTTCTTCTACGGCGGCATGGTTCGCGCCAAGAGTGTGCTCAACATGATCATGATGAGCGTCAGCGCCATGGGACTCGTCGGAGTCCTCTGGGTGCTCTACGGATACTCGGTGGCGTTCGGTGAGGACAAAGGCAACTTCATCGGCGACCCGTTCCAGTACTTCGGTCTCAAGAGCCTGATCGGCGGGGCCTACCTCGCCGAGACGGACGATGCCGGTGCGACCGTCGCAGACGCCGCAATCCCGCTCGTGGGAACGATTCCCGCCACCGTCTTCGTGGCGTTCCAGGCAATGTTCGCGATCATCACCGTCGCCCTCATCTCGGGCGCCGTTGCCGATCGTCTCCGCTTCGGACCGTGGCTTCTGTTCGCCGGCCTGTGGGCGACCGTCGTCTACTTCCCTGTCGCGCACTGGGTGTTCGCTTTCGACGGCGTCACCTCGGAAACGGGCGGCTGGATCGCCAACAAGCTCGCCGCGATCGACTTCGCAGGTGGTACCGCAGTCCACATCAACGCCGGCGCCGCCGGCCTGGTGCTCTGCATCATCCTCGGTAAGCGCAAGGGATGGCCGACCACGCCGTTCCGCCCGCACAACCTGCCGTTCGTCATGCTCGGCGCAGGCCTGCTCTGGTTCGGCTGGTTCGGATTCAACGCCGGTTCCGCTGTCGGTTCCAACGGAATCGCCGGCGCCACCTTCATCACCACCGTGGTGGCCACCTGCGCCGCCATGCTCGCCTGGCTCCTCACCGAGCGCATTCGAGACGGACACGCAACGAGCCTCGGTGGTGCGTCGGGCATCGTCGCCGGACTCGTCGCGATCACCCCGTCGTGCTCGTCGGTCAACGTCGTCGGCGCTCTGGCGATCGGTGTCGTTGCCGGTGTTCTGTGCGCCCTGGCGGTGGGCCTGAAGTTCAAGCTCGGGTTCGACGACTCGCTCGACGTCGTCGGCGTCCACCTGGTCGGCGGCATCGTCGGCACGTTGATGGTCGGTCTCGTGGCCACCACGGAAGCGCCGGCCGGTGTTGCGGGCTTGTTCTACGGTGGAGGCTTCGACCAGCTCTGGCGTCAGGCCGTCGGAGCCGGTGCGGTTCTGCTCTACTCGCTGGTCGGCACGGCGATCGTGGCGTACATCGTCAAGTTCACCGTCGGCCTTCGTGCGGACGAGGAGGGCGAGTCCCTCGGCGTGGATGAGTCCGAACACGCAGAAACGGCATACGATTTTGCTGCACTCGGTGGAAATTCGCTGGGCCGCTTGTCCAGCAAGGAGGCGTAAGAGATGAAGTTGATCACGGCAATCGTCAAGCCGTTCACGCTCGAGGACGTCAAGACCGGGCTCGAACAGGCCGGTGTCCTGGGTATGACCGTCAGCGAGGTGCAGGGCTACGGCCGGCAGAAGGGCCACACCGAGGTCTACCGCGGTGCGGAGTATTCGGTGGATTTCGTTCCCAAGGTCCGGGTGGAGGTCGTCGTCGACGACGCCGCCGTGGACAAGGTGGTCGAGGTCATCGTCGAAGCGTCCCGCACCGGCAAGATCGGTGACGGCAAGGTCTGGGTTTCCCCGGTCGAAGCGGTCGTTCGCGTTCGCACCGGCGAACGTGGGACCGACGCTCTGTAGGAGTCCACAACTCCATCTGCTCGATCGGTGGCCGCGTCCGCGTCGATTCGTCGGCGTGTACGCGGCCACCGCCGTCTGCACATCCGAACGGTGAAGAGGTGAGCCCATGGCTGGGAACAATGCTGCTTCGGACCTCGTCGCGGCCCGAAAGCAGCTGTTGCAGGGCGGGAGCCTCGGTCGGCGCCTCGATGCACCGGCGCTTCGGCAAGCGCTCACGGACCTGCACGAATTCTGGTTGACGACAAAGGGTTCCGAGGTCGGCATCAAACCCGACAGCGGATTCGCGATCGTCGCCGTGGGAGGACTGGGCCGGCGCGAGATGCTGCCGTTCTCCGATCTCGACCTCCTGTTGCTCCACGACGACATCGACCCCGCGCTGGTCTCGCAGGTCGCCGATCAACTCTGGTACCCCCTGTGGGACGCGCACATCAAGCTCGATCACAGCGTGCGGACGGTTGCGCAGGCGCTGCAGGTGGCGTCGCAGGACCTCACCGCCGCCCTCGGCATGCTCGACGCCCGGCACATCGCCGGTGACATCGAACTGAGCAACCTCCTCATCGGCGGAGTGCGACGCCAGTGGCGCTCGGGAATTCGCGATCGATTCGACGGTCTCGTGGATCAGACCCGGTCACGCTGGTCGCGCAGCGGGGAGATCGCGCACCGCGCCGAACCCGACCTCAAGAGCGGCCGCGGCGGCCTGCGCGACGTGCAGCTGCTCGACGCTCTGTCCATCGCCCAGCTGACCGACGCCATGCCCGGCCTCGGCCCGGACTCGCCGGGCGGCGGCCTCACCGCGGCGCACGAGAAGCTTCTCGACGTCCGCACCGAACTTCACCGGATCGCCGGTCGTGCACGCGACCAACTGCGCGCGCAGGACGCCGACGAGATCGCAGCGGCGCTGCGCATCGGCGACCGCTTCGATCTCGCTCGGATCCTCAGCGACTCGGCGCGCACCATCGGGTACTCCGTCGACGTCGGTCTGCGCACGGCCGGCAACGCGATTCCGCGACGCGGACTCTCGCGCCTGCGCCGAGTCCCGGTACGCCGCCCCCTCGACGAGGGCGTGGTCGAGCACGCCGGCGAGGTGGTGCTGGCCCGTGACGCCCGGCCGAAGAAGGACCCCGGATTGATCATGAGGGTCGCTGCGGCGTCCGCGCAGACCGGAATGCCGATGTCGGCGTCCACCCTGGGCCGGTTGTCCGACAATGCCCCCGAGCTGCGCGAGCCGTGGCCCAAGGAAGCACTCAACGACCTGCTGGTCCTGCTCGGCGCGGGGCGGCGCGCGATCGCCGCGATCGAAGCACTCGACCGCACCGGCCTGTGGGGTCGCTTGCTCCCGGAATGGGGCGCGGTACGCGACCTTCCGCCTCGCGACGCCATCCACACGTGGACCGTCGACCGGCACCTGATGGAGACCGCGGCCTACGCCAGCGCGCTGACCACCCGCGTCTCACGACCCGACCTGTTGGTGCTGGGCGCCCTCCTGCACGACATCGGCAAGGGACGCGGCGGTGACCACAGCGTGGTCGGAGCAGAGCTCGCCACCCAGATCGGCAAACGGCTGGGGCTGTGGCCGACCGACGTCGAACTCCTCAGCGCCATGGTGCGTCACCACCTGCTGTTGCCGGAGGTCGCGACGAGGCGGGACCTGGACGACGAGGACACCATTCGACGCGTCGTCGATGCGATCGGGGGCGACCCGGCGCTGCTCGAACTGCTGCACGCGCTGGCCGAAGCCGATTCGCTGGCGACGGGGCCGGGCGTGTGGGGCGACTGGAAATCCTCGCTGATCGGCGAACTGGTCCGTCGGTGCCGCCTGGTGATGGCCGGCGACGCACTGCCCGCGCCTGACCCCCTCGATCCCGATCTCGTCGCCCATGCCGCCGACGGTGAAGTCGAGGTGAACCTCGTCCCGTCGGACGGACCGCACACCTACGAGGTCACCGTCACCGCTCCGGACCGGTTGGGACTGCTGTCCAACGCCGCCGGCGTCCTCGCCCTCGCGTCGTTGCGGGTGCTGTCGGCGTCGGTGGGCAGTGCCGGCGGTTCCGCGGTGAACCGGTTCGTCGTCGCACCGAAGTTCGGCGCCCCGCCGCCTCCGGGCCTGCTGCGACAGGAACTGATCCGGGCCCTCGACGGCGAGCTGGATCTGATCTCCGTTCTGAACGCCAAGGAACTCGATGCGCGCGAAGACGTGCCCGAGGACGAGCCGTCGGCGGTGCCGCTTTATGCGCAGGCTCCGCCGCGGGTCATCTGGTTCGACACGTCGGTACCCGATCAGGTCATCGTCGAGCTACGAGCCGAGGACCGCCTCGGCCTGCTGTGCCGACTCGCGTCGGTGCTCGAGCATCACGGCGCGGACGTGCGGTGGGCCAAGGTCGCCACCCTCGGATCGTCCGTCGTGGACTCCTTCTGCATCGATCTGCCCGGCGCGGAGGCCAAGGAGACGCGTCTGGAACTCGAACGCGCCATCCTCGCGGTGGTTCCCGGCCTCGAACCCAGGAAGCCCGAGGACGCTTCCGCCGACTAGTGTGGAAGACCAGACAAAAACGATCAGCTCAGGAGCGTCATCGGTGTTCGAATCTCTCTCCGACAGATTGGCCGGAAGCCTCAAGGATCTACGGGGCAAGGGCAGATTGTCGGGCGCCGACATCGACGCCGTGTGCCGCGAGATTCGTCTCGCGCTGCTCGAAGCCGACGTCGCGCTGCCCGTGGTGCGCTCGTTCATCACGCGCATCAAGGAACGCGCCAAGGGCGCGGAGGTGTCGGCTGCGCTGAATCCGGCCCAGCAGGTCGTCAAGATCGTCAACGAAGAACTCGTCGGCATCCTCGGCGGCGAGACACGCCGCATCGAGTTCGCCAAGAACCCGCCGACCGTGATCATGCTCGCCGGTCTGCAGGGTTCGGGTAAGACGACGCTCGCCGGAAAGCTCGCCAAGTGGCTCAAGGACCAGAACCACACGCCGCTGCTCGTGGCCTGCGACCTTCAGCGTCCCGGCGCGGTCAGCCAGCTGCAGATCGTCGGTGAGTGGGCCGGTGCCGCCGTGTTCGCCCCGCACCCCGGCACATCCATCGGCGGTGGGGACAACGCACTCGGTATCTCGGCGGCCGACCCGGTCGAGGTGGCCCGCGCCGGTGTCGCCGAGGCGAAGAACAAGCACTTCGACGTGGTCATCGTCGACACCGCCGGCCGCCTCGGCATCGATGAAGAGTTGATGGGTCAAGCCGCCGGCATCCGCGACGCGACGCAGCCCGACGAAACCCTGTTCGTGCTCGACGCCATGATCGGACAGGACGCGGTCAGCACGGCCCAGGCCTTCCAGGACGGTGTCGGTTTCACCGGTGTCGTGCTCACCAAGCTCGACGGCGACGCCCGCGGCGGTGCCGCTCTGAGCGTCCGTGAGGTGACCGGCCGCCCCATCATGTTCGCGTCGACCGGTGAGAAGCTCGAAGACTTCGACGTCTTCCACCCCGACCGCATGGCGAGCCGCATTCTCGGCATGGGCGATCTTCTCAGCCTCATCGAGCAGGCCGAGAACGTCTTCGACGCTCAGCAGGCCGAGAACGCCGCGGCCAAGATCGGCTCCGGCCAGCTGACGCTCGAGGACTTCCTCGAGCAGATGATGGCGATCCGCAAGATGGGTCCCATCGGCAACCTGCTGGGCATGCTTCCCGGAGCCGCGGGAATGAAGGATGCGCTGGCTGCCGTCGACGACAAGCAACTGGACCGAGTGCAGGCGATCATCCGCGGTATGACGCCGGCGGAGCGCGCCGATCCCAAGATGATCAACGCCTCGCGTCGCCTGCGCATCGCCAACGGTTCGGGCGTGAAGGTCTCGGATGTCAACCAGCTTGTCGACCGCTTCTTCGAGGCGCGAAAGATGATGGCGTCCATGGCCGGTCGCATGGGCATGCCCGGCGCGCGCAAGGCGAACCAGCGAAAAGTCAAGGGCAAGAAGGGCAAGAAGGGCGGACGCGGCCCCACGCCGCCCAAGGTGCGCGGTGGATTCCCGGGTATGCCGGGCGGCATGCCCGCCGGAATGCCGGACCTGTCGTCGATGCCGAAGGGACTCGACCAACTGCCGCCCGGGCTCGAAGGAATCGACCTCTCGCAGCTCAAGTTGCCCAAGAAGTAATCGTGTACCACCTGCGTGGTGTGGGACTGCCGGACGGCGACGTTCTCGAATTCTGGGTGCGCGACGGACTGATTTCGTTCGAGCCGGTACCGGGCGCGCAGACCGTGTGCGACGGCGGGTGGATTCTTCCCGGACTCGTCGACGCGCACTGCCACGTCGGCATCAAGTACGGCGGCGGCCACGAGGACCTGCCCGGTGCGATCGATCAGGCCGAGACCGAGCGCGACGTGGGCGCGTTGCTTCTTCGCGACGCCGGGTCGCCCGTCGACACTCGCTCGCTCGACGACTACCCGGACCTGCCGCGCATCATCCGGGCGGGCCGCCACATCGCGATGCCGAAGCGCTATATTCCCGGCCTCGCCGTCGACCTGGAAGACGAGTCGCAACTGCCCGAAGCCGTTGCGCAGCAAGCACGTCTGGGCGACGGCTGGGTCAAATTGGTGGGGGACTGGATCGACCGGAGCGTGGGCGATCTGGCCCCGCTGTGGAACGACGCCATTCTGAAGGACGCCATCGACGCCGCGCACCGCGAGGGCGCGCGGGTCACGGCGCACGTGTTCGGTGAGGACGCGCTACCGGGTCTGATCGGTGCTGGAATCGACTGCATCGAACACGGAACCGGGCTGACCGACGACACGGTCGCAATGATGGTGGAGCACGGCACGGCGCTGGTGCCGACGCTGATCAACATCGAGACTTTTCCCGACATCGCGAACTCGGCGGGGAAGTACCCGCAGTACGCCGCTCACATGCGCGACCTGCACGCGCGAGTCGCGGACACCGTCGGGCGGGCCCACGACGCCGGAGTGCCCATCTACGCGGGCACGGACGCCGGCGGATCCATCAGGCACGGCCGCATCGCCGACGAGGTCGCTGCGCTCACGCGCGTGGGAATGTCACCCACCGAGGCGTTGGGAGCCGCGTCGTGGGCGGCGCGCACATGGCTGGGTCGCGCCGGGATCGAGCACGGTGCGCGTGCGGATGTCACTGTGTACGAAGAGGATCCGCGCGGTGGGCCGGACGTGCTGTCGGCTCCGGACCTGGTCGTGCTCGGTGGAGTGATCCAGCCCCGCCGGTAGATCACGGTCAGCGACCGCGGTATCTACGTTCCGGCCGACCGGCCCGTCCGTACTGCAACCGGACGTCGAGGGCTCCCGCCGCGAGGAAGTGCTCGAGGTACCGTCGCGCGCTGACTCGGGAGATGCCCACCACGTCGGCACATTCGGTCGCGGACATCTCCGCTCCCGAGGACAGGGACCGAAGAATCAGCTGACCGGTTTCGGGCGACATCCCCTTCGGCAGCCGCATGGTCTCGGGCGCCGGTCCGTTCTTGCCGAAGAGAGAATCGACGAGGGACTGGTCCGCACTGCCGGACGCCAGCGCGTCGACGCGGGCTCGAAAGGCGTCGAGTTTTTCCCGCAGCTGTGGGTACTCGAACGGCTTGATGAGGTAGTCGGCAGCTCCACCGTCCAAAGCGCTTGCCACCGTGTCCAATTCGCGCGCCGCAGTGATCATGATGACCCCCACCGGATTGTTCTGCGAGCGCAGGGAACGCAGAACCTCGAGGCCGGACGCGTCCGGGAGATGGACGTCGAGCAGGAGCAGGTCGGGTGAGAGCCGGGTGACGGCCTCGAGAGCAGCGGCCGCCGAGTGCGCGACAGCGACGGTGGTGAAGCCGTCCGTCGCGTCGACGAAACGCCGGTGGATGTCGGCCACCATGAAGTCGTCGTCGACCACCACTACGTCGGGCATCTAGGCGTCACCTTCCGCTCTGGACCGGCTGAGTCAGCGGAATGCGCACCCGGAACAGAGCGCCTCCCGACTCGGCGTCGTCGACGGTAGCCGTTCCGCCGTGCTGAACACTGACCAACCTGACCAACGCGAGTCCGATACCGCGGCCACCCGGCATGTCCGGCTTGGACGTCACACCGCGCGAGAAGATGACCTCACGCAGCTCGGGCGGTACCCCCGGTCCCGAGTCCTGCACCTCGACGACCAGGTCGTCGCTGTCTCGGATCGACACCGTGATGGCTCGATCACCGTGTTGCCGCGAGACGTCCAGCGCGTTGTCGACGAGATTTCCCACGACGGTGATGACGTCGGTCGCGAGAGTCGGATCCAGGGCCGCCAGAGTGGAACGATCGTCGAGGGTGAGCCGTACTCCGGTCTCGGCCGCCAACGACGTCTTGGCGATCAGGAGGGCCGCCACGGCGGGGTCCTTGATGTGGGCGGTGATCGACTCGCTGATTTCGGCTCGGCGACGAGTCAACGTCCCCACGAGAGCCGTCACCTCGTCGTAGCTCCCCAGCTGGGCCAGTCCCGAGATGGTGTGGAGCTGATTGGCGAATTCGTGGGTCTGCGCACGCAGGGTGTCGGTGACGGACTTGTGCGACGTCAGCTGACTCTGCATGGACGCCAGTTCGGTGCTGTCGCGCATCGTGGTGACCGATCCGATGTGTTGCCCGCGGCTCGTGGCGCTGCGACGGTTCAGTGCGAGAACACGGGTGGCGGTGGTGACCACGACGTCCTCGACGTCGCCGTCGGCGAGCAACAGGTCACGCACACCCGGATCCATTCCGACCTCGGCGACGCGTCGACCGACGACGTCCGAGTCGAGGTCGAGAAGCGTTCGTGCGCTGTCGTTGATCATGGTGATCACCCCGTCGTTCCCGACGGCGATCACGCCCTCACGGATGCTGTGCAGCAACGCTTCTCGATGATCAGCCAGGCTCGCGATCTCGGCGGTCTCCATGCCGAGGGTGTGCCGGCGCATGCGCCGCGACAGCAACCACGAACCGATCAGGCCCAGCCCGGCGCCCAGTCCGAGGTAGACCAACAGTCGAGCTCCGGCGTCGGACAGCAGCGCCCACGTCGAGGGGTACTGTTCCGCGACCGTCGCCACACCGAGGACTTTTCCGTTCGAATCCAGGACGGGAACGTGGCCGGCGATGAACGTCGTTCCGTCCGTTTCGACGTCGCCGAACCAGCCTCGGCCGCGCAGCACGTCGCTGTCCCCGAGATCGGCTTCGCGTCGTATTCGGGTGGGGTCCGACGATGCCAGGACGCGGCGATCGGGCGAGACGATCTCCGCGATCGATGCGCCGGACAGTGACACGGCGCGGTCCACGTCGGGCGCCAGCACGACATCGGCCTGCGGGGCGGCCAAACGCTCGCGGACTATCGGTGTCGAGGCCAGGTTCTCGGCGACCGAGAGCATGCGACCGCCGCGTAGGTCACGAAACTCCTGGGTCGACTGGTGGATGGACACCGCGGCCACCGCGGACAGGACCACGGCTACCACTGCGAGTTGCAGCACCAGGAATTGTCCGGCCAGCGACGGTCCTCGCCTGCGGGAAGGCCGGAGGCCGGTCGGGAACCTGCGGGCAGGCCGGAGGCCGGTCGGGAACCTGCGGGCAGGCCGGAGGCCGGTCGGATTTGACCTGCCGCGTGACCACAAAGAACTCAACTTCCCTTGCCAACGAATACGTGACCTGCCTCACGTAGAGGCACATGATTGCTCTCGATCACAGTCTCACACAACCGACGAACGAATCGAGGACCGATGACGAGACGGCTGGTGGCCATCGTGGCCCTGCTGCTCCTTCTCGCGTCGTGCGGAGTCACCCGAGGTGACGACGGCGAAGGCCTGCACCGCATCCGAATGATGGTGCCCAACAGCCCGGGCGGCGGATACGACCTGACCGCGCGAACAGCAGTGAAGATCATGGAGGACAGCGACATCACCGGCCGGGTCGAGGTGTTCAACGTCATCGGCGCCGGCGGCACCGTGGCCATGGCGCGCTTGATGAACGAGCGCGGCAACAACGACCTCATGATGATGATGGGGCTCGGCGTCGTCGGTGCGGTGTACACCAACGGATCAGCCGCCCGCGTCTCGGACGCGACCCCGCTCGCGAAGGTGGTGGAGGAGCAGGAGGGCATCCTCGTGCCCGCCGATTCGCCGTTCCGCACGGTCAACGACCTTGTCGCCGCGTGGAAGGCCGACCCCTCGTCGGTCACGATCGGCGGCGGTTCGTCACCCGGCGGGCCGGACCATCTCTTCCCGATGGAGACCGCACAAGCCGTCGACGTCGACCCGACCACGGTCAACTACATCGCCTACGACGGCGGTGGCGATCTGCTCACCGCGCTGTTGGGCAACAAGATCACCGCCGGAACGTCCGGGCTGGGGGAGTACGTCGACCAGATCGAAGCCGGTCAGGTTCGCGTCCTCGCTGTGTCCGGCGCCGAGCGGCTTCCCGGAATCGACGCGCCCACGCTGACCGAGGCCGGAATCGACCTCCAGTTCACGAACTGGCGCGGAATCCTGGCGCCTCCCGGTCTCGACGACGAGACGAAGGCCGAAATGATCGCTGCCCTCACCGAACTGCACGCCACCGACGCATGGAAGGAAGCGCTCGTGACCAATGGATGGATCGACGCGTTCGCCACGGGCGACGAATTCGAGACCTTCCTGCAGGAGCAGGACAAGCGCGTCGAGTCGACGCTGACCGAATTGGGTCTCGTATGAGCGCCCCGGTGGACAAGGCCGCCCCGACGCAGGACCGCGCGCAGTTCCTGGTCAGTGCAGTGCTCTTGGTGGTCGGCGTCTTCCTCGTCGTCGACGCCCTGTCGCTGACGGCGGAGTTCGCCAAGGTGGACCCGGTCGGGCCCAAGCTCTTTCCGCTCGTCATCGGCATCGCGATGGTGATCTGTTCGGCGATCCTGGTCGTGGCCACCCTGCGCGGAAGCAAGGGCGAGCCCGACGACGGCGAGGACATCGACACCTCCACGCCCGCCGACTGGAAGACGGTCGGTCTGCTCGTCGGACTGTTCGTCGCCACCATTGCCTTGGTGGACCTGCTCGGCTGGGTGATCATGGGCGCGCTTCTGTTCGGCGGCGCCGCAACGGTTCTCGGCAATCGGCACTGGATCCGCAACATCGGGATCGGTCTGGTGCTCTCGCTCGTCAGCTTCTACGCGTTCTACGTCGGGCTCGGAATCCCGCTTCCCGCGGGCATACTGGACGGAATCCTCTAGATGAACAACTTCGACTGGCTTCTGGAGGGGTTCTCCCAAGCCGCGACCCCGATGAATCTGCTGTACGCATGCATCGGTGTTCTGCTCGGCACCGCCGTCGGCGTGCTGCCCGGAATCGGACCCGCCATGACCGTGGCGCTCCTGCTGCCCATCACCTACAACGTGAGCCCCAGCGCCGCTTTCATCATGTTCGCCGGCATCTACTACGGCGGCATGTACGGCGGCTCGACCACCTCGATCCTGCTCAACACCCCGGGTGAATCCTCGTCGGTGATCACGGCGATCGAGGGCAACAAGATGGCCAAGGCGGGGCGAGCGGCGCAAGCCCTCGCGACCGCCGCCATCGGTTCCTTCATCGCCGGGTCCATCGGCACGATGCTGCTGGTTCTGTTCGCGCCCATGGTGTCTCGCTTCGCGGTCACACTCGGAGCACCGTCGTACCTCGCGATCATGTTGCTGGCCATGGTGGCCGTCACCGCGGTCCTGGGCAGCTCGAAGCTGCGCGGCGTCATCTCGTTGCTCCTCGGTCTGGCGATCGGCCTGGTCGGAATCGACTTCCTCACCGGCCAACCGCGTGCGACGTTCGGAATCCCGCAGCTCTCGGACGGAATCGACATCGTCGTCATTGCCGTCGCCGTGTTCGCGCTCGGTGAAGCGCTGTGGGTCGCTGCGCATCTGCGCCGCAAGCCTGCCGAGGTCATTCCGGTCGGTCGTCCGTGGATGGGCAAGAGCGACTGGCGACGGTCGTGGAAGCCCTGGCTGCGCGGTACCGCGTACGGTTTCCCGTTCGGAGCGCTGCCGGCCGGCGGCGCCGAGCTGCCGACGTTCCTGTCCTACATCACCGAGAAGAAGCTCTCGAAGCATCCGGAGGAGTTCGGCAAGGGAGCCATCGAGGGCGTCGCGGGACCGGAAGCGGCCAACAACGCTTCTGCCGCAGGCACTCTGGTGCCGATGCTCTCGCTGGGTCTGCCGACCAACGCCACCGCCGCCGTGATGTTGACCGCGTTCGTCTCCTACGGCATTCAGCCGGGACCGACGCTCTTCGACAAGGAACCGCTGCTCGTCTGGACGCTCATCGCGAGCCTGTTCATCGGCAACTTCCTGCTGCTGGTCCTGAACCTCCCGCTGGCGCCCGTGTGGGCGAAGCTGCTGCGGACCCCGCGTCCGTACCTCTACGCGGGCATCCTGTTCTTCGCCGTACTCGGTGCGTACGCCGTCAACCTCCAGTGGCTCGACCTCGCGCTGCTGCTGGTGTTCGGTCTGCTCGGGCTGATGATGCGCCGATTCGGATTGCCGGTGCTGCCGTTGATCATCGGCGTCATCCTCGGACCGCGTATCGAGCGTCAGCTGCGACAGACGTTGCAGCTCAACGGCGGTGACTGGAGTGGAGTGTTCTCCGAACCGATCGCGGTGGTCGTCTACGTGATCATCGTCGCCCTGCTCGCTGCACCGCTGATCGCCAAGCTGATCGGCCCGCGCACGAAAATCGCACAACTCGAGAACGACCGAGAGAAGGAAAACGCATGATCGTCGTCGGCTACACCCCGGACGCCTACGGATCCGCCGCACTCGAACACGGCATCGCGGAGGCACGCGTGCGCGGCACGTCGCTGAAGGTCCTCAACGTCACCAAGGGCGACGCACTGGCCGATCCGCATTTCGCCGATTCCGCCGAGGCGGGGGAGCTCAGCGAGAAGCTCGAAAGTTCGGGAGTCGAGTTCGTCCTCGATCGGTCCGTGGTGACCGACCTCGTGGAGGCGCTCCTCGAGGCCATGGAGGACGACGCGGCCGATCTGCTGGTGATCGGCATCCGGCACCGCTCGCCGGTGGGCAAGTTGCTGATGGGCAGCACGGCCCAGCGCGTGCTGCTGGACTGCCCCAAGCCGGTGCTGGCGGTGAAGCCCGCCAAGTAAATGGCCGGCCCGGGGTAGTGATTTCGCAGGCGGACAGCGGTCTGGCAGAATGGACCGCTGTTCGCCCGTCTCCGGTTACGTACCGCGCGGCGGTCACAACACCCCTCAACGCAAAACCGGGTACGCAGGCCGTGCGTACCGCTGAATTGCGCCGTGACCATTCATCGAAAGAGGCTTCACCAGTATGTCCGTCAAGATCAAGCTCACCCGTCTCGGCAAGATCCGCAACCCGCAGTACCGCGTCGTCGTCGCCGACGCCCGTACCCGCCGTGGTGGCCGTGCCATCGAGACCATCGGCAAGTACCACCCGAAGGAAGAGCCGTCGCTCATCTCCATCGATTCCGAGCGCGCTCAGTACTGGTTGGGTGTCGGCGCACAGCCCACCGAGCCGGTCGAGGCACTTCTGAAGATCACCGGTGACTGGCAGAAGTTCAAGGGTCTGCCGGGCAGCGAGGGCACGCTGCGTCACGCCGAGCCCAAGCCGTCCAAGCTGGACCTGTTCAACGCCGCGCTCGCGCAGGCCGACGACGCCCCCACGGGCGACGCCACCACCCCGAAGAAGAAGAAGGCCGCCAAGACCGAAGAGGCCGCCGACACCGCCGCCGACGCAGCGGGCGAGGCCGCCGAGAAGTGAGCACCGTCGTCGCCGATGCGATCGAGCATCTGGTTCGCGGCATCGTCGCGAATCCCGATGACGTCCGCGTCGAGATGATCACCGGCCGTCGTGGCCGCACCGTCGAGGTGCACGTGCACCCCGACGATCTGGGCAAGGTCATCGGCCGTGGCGGTCGCACCGCCACGGCGCTGCGCACCCTCGTCGCCGGCATCGGTGGACGCGGCATTCGCGTCGACGTCGTCGACACGGATCAGTAACCGCCGCGGTGGAGCTCGTCATCGGTCGTGTGGCCAAGTCGCACGGCATCAAGGGTGAGCTCGTCGTCGAGGTGCGTACCGACGATCCAGACGAGCGCTTCGCGGTGGGAACCACACTGCGCGGCAAGTCTCGTCGTTCGAACGTCCTCACCGAGTACACGGTGGAAGCCGTCCGGGAGCATTCCGGGCGGCTTCTGCTGCGTCTCGAGGGGATCACCGACCGCGGTGAAGCAGACGCACTTCGCGGCGTGCTCTTCGTCGTCGACACCTCCGAACTGCCACCCTCGGACGACCCCGACGAGTTCTACGATCACGAACTCGAAGGTATGACCGTTCGCTACGCGTCCGAGCACGAGCAGGCGGGTGTCGAGGTCGGCACTGTCGTCGAGGTATTGCATTCCGCTGCAGGCGAATTGCTGTCCGTGCGGCCCGTGGGTCAGGACGCCGGAGAGCTGTTGGTGCCCTTCGTGGCTGCGATCGTCACGTCGGTGTCCCGCGAGGATCGAACGGTCGAGATCGACCCGCCCGAAGGTCTGCTGGACGGGGACTGACGTGCGCATCGATGTCGTCACCATCTTTCCCGAGTACCTCGAACCGATGCGAACGGCGTTGTTGGGCAAGGCGATCGACAAAGGCCTGGTGTCGCTGGGAGTCCACGATCTGCGTTCCTGGACCCACGACGTGCACAAGGCTGTCGACGATTCCCCGTACGGCGGCGGGCCCGGAATGGTCATGAAACCCACGGTGTGGGGAGACGCGCTCGACGACGTGCTGGGCGAGAACTCGATTCTGGTGGTTCCCACCCCGGCCGGGGTTCCCTTCACGCAGGAGACGGCGCAGCGGTGGTCTCGCGAGGAGCATCTCGTGTTCGCGTGCGGCCGATACGAAGGCATCGATCAACGGGTGGTCGACGACGCTGCTCGCCGCGTGCGCGTCGAGGAGGTCTCGATCGGCGACTACGTGCTGATCGGTGGTGAAGCGGCCGTGTTGGTGATGTGCGAGGCGTTCACGCGGCTCGTTCCCGGCGTGCTCGGCAATCAACAATCGCACCAACAGGATTCGTTCTCGGACGGTCTGCTCGAAGGCCCCAGTTACACGCGTCCGGTGTCGTGGCGCGACCTCGACGTTCCCCCGGTGCTCCTGTCCGGCGATCACGCGCGCATCGAAGCCTGGCGCCGAGAACGATCGCTGGAACGTACGCGCGAGCGTCGCCCGGACCTGCTGCCCTAACCGGCCACGGTTCCCGCCGGGAACAGGATCTTCACCGCGCCGGTGACGGTGGCGCGTGCATGCTTCGCGCCGTCGTCGTCCTCGGGTGCGGTGTCGATGCCCTCGGTCGAACCGTCCGCGCCCCGATAGGGCTCCTCACGCGACATCACCGCCACGACGTACCGTGCGCCGTCGCCGACGAATCCCGTCGACAGATGAATCCACCGGCCCGCCACGCAACACATCCAGCCCTGCTTGATGCCTCGTGTCGTCTCGCCCTCGAGTGCCGACGGAATGCCGAACGTCTGCGGATAGCCGTCCGTGCCTTCGGGAGTGAAGGATTCGAGCAAGCCGATGATGCGGTCGGCCCGGTCACGCGCGAGTCCGCCGGACCCGTCGAGAAGCAACGCGTAGTACCGAACGATGTCCGCGGCCGTGGTTTCGGTGTTCCACCACGACCCGTCGGCGGGCGGGGTGGTGGCGAGGAGGCCGTACCGGGTCGCGACACGGGTCACGATGTCGTTGTCTCCGTACCTGTCCCACAGTGCTCCCGCTGCGCTGTCGTCCGACGACGTGAGCATCGGAGCGAGGTTCTCGAGGTCGGTCGGCGTCAAAGTGATCTCGCCGCGAGATTCGCGGAAGAGGATGTCGTCCGCGATGAAAAGCTTGACCACGGAGGCGGTTTCGATCGGATCGGTGTCGCCGACTCCCATGTAGGTACCGGTGGTCCGGTCCAGGAAACCGATGGACAGTTGCGCGCCCCGCGCAGACGCGCCGTCCGACGCCTGCTGCAGGCGGCCCGTCAGGTCGGGAGCCGCCGTCATGTCCGGTGCCGGAAATTCGGGAGGGGCCGGGGGCGGCGGCTCGACTGCGGCGGACGTGCAGGAAGCCACACCGAGTGCCATCGTCACGGCGAGTGCAGCTGCCCACCTCTTCATCGTGCTGACCCCTCGATGTGCACGCCGTCCTTCCAACCTTCTCGCGGGGCCCACACTACCGGCGCGGTAGGGTCCATCGCCGTGACGCACGTTCAGAAGTCAGTCAACCAACGCATCGCCGAAGAACTGCAGATCCGTGAGGAACAGGTCCGCGCAGCCGTCGATCTTCTCGACGGGGGAGCGACGGTTCCGTTCATCGCCCGATACCGCAAAGAGGTCACGGGAACACTCGACGACACGCAACTTCGCACGCTCGACGAGCGCCTGCGCTACCTGCGCGAGCTCGACGAGCGACGCGACTCGATCGTCGAATCCATTCGCTCGCAGGGCAAGTTGGACGACGCCCTGCTGGGCAGCCTGATGGTCGCCGACACCAAGGCTCGGCTCGAGGACATCTACCTGCCGTTCAAGCCGAAGCGCCGGACCAAGGCGCAGATCGCGCGCGAGGCCGGTCATCAGCCCGTCGCCGACGCGCTGTTGTCGGACCCGGCCGCCGACCCCGCTGCGTACTCCGACGACCAGCTCGACGGAGCCCGCTCGATCCTCGTCGAGCAGTTCGCGGAGGACGCCGACCTGGTCGGTGAGCTGCGGGAGCTGATGTGGAACCGCGGTCGAATCACCGCGAAGGTCCGCAAGGGCAAGGAGGACGAGGGCTCGAAGTTCTCCGACTACTTCGACTTCTCGGAGCCGTTCACAACCGTCCCGTCGCACCGCATCCTCGCCGCCCTGCGCGGGGAGAAGGAAGAGGTGCTGACGCTGACCATGGACCCCGAGCGCGACGAGCCGGAGGCCGGCACCGGCGTGACGGTCTACGAGGGTCGCATCGCCACCCGATTCGGTATCGCCGACCGCGGCAGGCCCGCCGACCGCTGGCTGCTCGACACCGTCCGATGGGCGTGGCGCACCAAGCTTCTGCTCAGTCTGGCGATCGACACCCGGATGCGTCTGCGGCAGAGCGCCGAGGCCGACGCGGTCGACGTGTTCGCGTCCAACCTGAAAGATCTGTTGCTCGCGGCACCCGCGGGTAGCCGCACCACGATGGGACTCGATCCCGGCTTTCGGACGGGCACGAAAATTGCCGTCGTCGACGCCACCGGGAAGGTCGTCGACCACGAGACCATCTACCCGCACAAGCCGCAGGGCAAGTGGAACGACGCTCTTGCGACGCTCGCCGCACTGGCCGCCAAGCACAAGGTGGAGCTCATCGCCATCGGCAACGGAACTGCCTCGCGCGAAACCGACACGCTTGCAACGGAACTGATCGCCAAGTTCCCCGATGCGAAGCTCACCAAGGTCGTCGTCTCGGAAGCGGGCGCATCCGTGTACTCGGCGTCGGCGTACGGCTCGCGCGAACTGCCCGACCTCGACGTGTCGATTCGCGGGGCCGTGTCCATCGCACGGCGCCTTCAGGATCCGCTCGCCGAGCTGGTGAAGATCGACCCCAAGTCGATCGGTGTGGGCCAGTATCAGCACGACGTGTCCGAGTCCATGCTCGCGCGCTCCCTCGGGGCCGTCGTCGAGGACGCGGTGAACGCGGTCGGCGTCGACGTCAACACGGCGTCGGTACCCCTGCTGTCCCGCGTGTCCGGAGTGGCCGGTTCGTTGGCGGAATCCATCGTGGCCCACCGCGATCAGCACGGGCCGTTCCCGAATCGCCGTGCGCTCAAGGAGGTGCCGCGCCTGGGGCCGAAGGCGTTCGAGCAGTGCGCGGGCTTCCTGCGCATCGCCGGCGGCGACGACCCGCTCGACCGGTCCAGCGTGCACCCCGAGGCGTACCCAGTGGTCCGGCGCATCGTGGACAAGGCGGGCGTCGGTGTCCGGGAGGTCATCGGCAACAGCGCTGTGTTGCGCACGTTGTCGCCGTCGGATTTCGTCGACGACCGGTTCGGGCTCCCGACGGTCACCGACATCCTGTCCGAGCTCGAGAAGCCGGGCCGGGACCCTCGACCGGAATTCAAGACCGCGACGTTCGCTGCGGGTGTCGAGAAGGTCGCCGATCTGACACCGGGGATGGTGCTCGAAGGTCAGGTCACGAACGTCGCGGCCTTCGGGGCGTTCGTAGACATCGGTGTGCATCAGGACGGGCTCGTCCACGTTTCCGCGATGTCGCATTCGTTCGTGAAGGATCCGCGCGAGGTGGTCAAGTCGGGCGACGTCGTACGCGTGAAGGTCATGGAGGTCGACCTGCCGCGCCAGCGCATCGGTCTGTCTCTTCGCCTGGACGACGAGGTCGGCGCCCCGGCAGCGCCCCGCAAGTCGGCGGACCGTCCGCGCGGCGGCGGGAAACCGGCGGGCACACCGAATCGGTCGCCGAAGCAGGGTGGCGGGCGCCCGGCGAGTGCGCCGCCCGCGGCCGGATCCATGGCAGATGCACTCCGACGTGCAGGATTCGGCAAATGACGTCGCCCCGCCGCAGCTAAGCTCGGGCTCATGGATCGGTGGCTGCACCACCTCTCGGAGCACGGACGCCTTCCGCTGCTCTTCTTCCTGGTGGGCTTCATCGTCGGGTTCGTCTTCATTCGCATCAGCGTCCGACTGATCCGCGCGCAGGTGAAATGGTGGCCGGGGAACGTGACTCCGGGCGGACACCACGTGCATCACGTCGTGTTCGGCGTCGTATGCATGCTGGTCTCGGGAATCGCGCTCATCGCCGTCTACGTCGACGGAACGCAGACCACCGGCGCCGTCCTCGCGACGTTCTTCGGCATCGGCGCCGCGCTGGTCCTGGACGAATTCGCGTTGATCTTCTACCTGGCGGACGTCTACTGGGCCGAGCAAGGCCGCGCGTCCGTCGATGCGGTGTTCGTGGCGATCGCGGTCACCGTGATGCTGCTCTTCGGTCTGCGCCCGCTGGAACTGTTCGACATCACGGGGTTCCGCGAGGATCCGAATCCTGCGGTGCGTGGCCTGATCGTCGCGCTGGCCGTCGTCAATCTGCTTCTCGCAGCGGTGGTGTTGCTCAAGGGAAAGATCTGGACGGGTCTGGTGGGACTGTTCGTGTTCCCGCTGCTGATCGTCGGCGCGGTGCGGCTCTCCCGACCCAGTGCCCCGTGGGCCCGGTGGCGCTACACCCGCAAGCCCAAGCGGATGGAGCGAGCGCTGCGCCGCGAGAAGAAGATTCGGCGACCGATCATTCGCGCCAAGATCTGGACCCAGGACATGATCGCCGGCACTCCCAACGTCGAGCACGCTCTCGAGGCCGCCGAGGTGGAACTCGAGCGCACCGTGGTTCCCGCGCCCCCGCCGCCCGCGAAATCCGGGGACGACCGACACAAGGTGTCGATCTAGGGTTCACGATTTCGTCGGTTCGGGGTGCGTCTGGCACAATCGACGGGTTGCCTGCGCACGGCTCTCTTCGTCGTGCCGCGGCCGACAACACTCGGAGTACGAACCAGTCGAGCATCGCCCGCGCGTCATGTGTGGGTGGTAGCCGCTCGGGTCCTCTGCTCATGCGATCCAACGCAAGGATGACGAATATGAACACCCTGGACTTCCTGGACAACAAGTCGCTCCGCGACGACATCCCCGAATTTCGCGCCGGCGATACCTTGAACGTGCACGTCAAGGTCATCGAGGGCACCAAAGAGCGTATCCAGATCTTCAAGGGCGTCGTGATCCGTCGCCAGGGCGGCGGAGTTCGCGAGACGTTCACCGTCCGCAAGGTCTCCTTCGGTGTCGGCGTCGAGCGCACCTTCCCGGTGCACACCCCGAACATCGCCCAGATCGAGGTCGTTACCCGCGGCGACGTGCGTCGCGCCAAGCTCTACTACCTGCGTGAGCTGCGCGGCAAGGCTGCCAAGATCAAAGAGAAGCGCTGACGCTAGCCTGATCCGGTGGCGCACACTCCTACCTCCGGTACCGGCAGCGAATCGGACGACGAAAACGGCTCCTCGGAGCCCGTTCGGAAGGAAAAGAAGCAGCGCTCCTTCTGGCGCGAACTTCCGATCCTCATCATCGTCGCTCTGGTTCTCAGTTTTCTTCTGCAGACGTTCATCGCTCGGGTCTATCTGATTCCCTCGGAATCGATGGAGCCGACGTTGCACGGCTGCGCCGGTTGCACCGGTGACCGGATCGTCGTCGAGAAGGTGTCCTACCGATTCGGCGATCCGTCACCCGGTGACATCGTCGTCTTCAAGGGCCCGCAGTCGTGGGACGGCGACTTCGTCTCCACCCGCTCGTCCAACACGATCGTGCGTGGGTTCCAGGAACTCGGCTCACTGGTCGGTCTCGTCGCTCCCGACGAGAACGATCTGGTCAAGCGCGTCATTGCGACGGGCGGCCAGACGGTGCAGTGCTGCGACGATCAGGGACGTGTCCTCGTGGACGGACAACCGTTGGACGAGCCGTATATCAAGATGGACTTCCCGTTCACACCCGGGCAGCAGACCTGCGACACCCCGCTGAAATCGGGTCGGTGCTTCGACCCCGTCACCGTTCCCGAGGGAAACATCTGGGTGATGGGTGACAACCGGAGCAACTCTGCCGATTCTCGCTACCACGTCGGTGACGAGCTGCAGGGAACTGTCCCGGTCGACAACGTCATCGGCAAGGCGCAGCTCATCGTCTTGCCCCCGTCGCGTTGGGGTCTCCTCGACTCCCCGGACATTCAAGGTCGGTGAGGACTCGAACGACGATCCCTCGGCTGTCTCGCACGTCGTGGCCGCCGCGCGTCGTCATTCGCAAAGCGGCCGGGCTTCGGACCATGGAAGCTGCCTTGGTGCGATCGGGTCTCGGTCCGGTCGCCGGCGTCGACGAGGCCGGGCGCGGTGCCTGCGCCGGTCCGCTGGTGGTGGCGGCGTGCGTTCTCGGTGACCGAGCACTGTCGTCCCTCTCCGACATCGACGACTCCAAGAAGCTCACCGAGCGATCGCGAGAAGCGTTGTATCCCAAGGTGAAGCGGTACGCGACGGCGTGGAGCATCGTCTCGTTTCCGGCCGAGGAGATCGACCGCATCGGGATTCACGTGGCCAATATCGAGGGCATGCGCCGCGCTGTCGTCGGCCTGGGTGTCACACCCGGCTACGTCCTCACCGACGGTTTCAAGGTGCCCGGTCTGTGCTCGCCGTCGCTGCCCGTGATCGGCGGCGACGCATCGGCAGCGTGTATTGCGGCGGCGAGCGTGCTGGCCAAGGTGCATCGTGACCGCATCATGCGGGAGATGGACGCCGAGCTGCCCGGATACGGATTCTCGGTGCACAAGGGGTACAGCACCAAGATGCACGCACGGATGCTCTCCGACCTCGGCCCGAGCCGCGAGCACCGGATGACGTACGCCAACGTCGCCGCGGCCAGCAGAGCGGGCGACGGCGACGAACTCGACGACGTGGCCGCAGTCATGGGCCGAATGGACCGAGACGCGGCGCGTGCGAGATGATGATTCATCACTGTTTTGAAGGAGGATGTCGCCGCCGATGAGTGCCGAAGATCTCGAGAAGTACGAGACCGAGATGGAGCTCTCGCTGTACCGCGAGTACCGGGACATCGTCGGACAGTTCACCTACGTGGTGGAGACCGAGCGTCGTTTCTATCTGACCAACTCGGTGGAGATGATTCCCCGCAACGCGGACGGCGAAATCTACTTCGAACTGCGCATGAGCGACGCGTGGGTGTGGGACATGTACCGACCGGCGCGCTTCGTCAAACACGTCCGGGTCATCACCTTCAAGGACGTCAACATCGAGGAACTCGACAAGCCGGATCTGCGGCTGCCCGAATAGAGCGTCAGGCGCCGCGGACGATCCGAGCGTTGAGGTGCCACCCCTCGTAACCGTCGTCGCTGCCGTCGGTTTCGGCGTAGTCGTGCGAGATGTTGCAGTCCGGAATGCGCAATTCCCGCGCCTTGCGCAGCGCCCACGCGTAATTTCCGCGTTCGATCGCGCGAACATCGTGCGTTCTCCCGCCCGTCACGGCGAGCAGAAGTAGGTACGGGTCGTCGGAAAACCCGATCTCCGGTTGCCTGCGCAGAAAGAAGCGGTCTCCGGAGGGCATCGGGTCCAGCAGGCTGCGCAACTCGCGCTGGTCCACAAGACTCGTCATGATCCGATTCTGTCAGCACGACGCCGCTCTCGCGTACCGAATAGCCGTCGTGGCCCGGCGTCCTCGGTCTACGATCGCCAATGTGACCGACGACACAGCGTCAGACGCCGAGAATCCGTTGCGAATCCTGCTCTACAGCGACAACGCCGACGCGAGGCGGCAGGTCATGCGCGCGATCGGTACGCGGCCCAATTCGACACTCCCGCGGCTCGAGTACGTCGAGGTGGCGTCGGAACCCATCGTGGTTGCGCATCTCGACGCCGGCGGAATCGACCTGGTGATGCTCGACGGCGAAGCGGCACCCGCCGGCGGGATCGGGATTGCCAAGCAGCTCAAGGACGAGATCGAGAACTGCCCGCCGATCGTGGTGATCACCGGGCGCGCCGACGATGCCTGGCTGGCTGCGTGGTCGCGCGCCGAAGCGTCGGTCCCTCGCCCGATCGACCCGTTCCTGCTGACCGACACGGTCGTGACGTTGTTGCGCAGCCGCATGTCGACCGGCCTCCGGCCTTCCCGTACGCGCTGAGCCGGAACGGAACTGCCTGCGTCACAGCTGTATTGGTGTCGGCGCTTACGAGAACGAACTTTCTGCCCCGAAATGGGACGCATGTGCCGCAACGCGTCTACTGTGTGTTCAAGATCACAAGAGCCGCGGGTTTCGGTCCACGAGGAGGGTCATGAACGCGTATGTGCCGGTACTCGTACTGGGCGTCATCGCGGTGGCGTTCGCGGTGTTCTCCGTGATCGTGGCTTCCATCGTCGGACCCAAGCGCTACAACCGGGCCAAGCTCGACGCCTACGAGTGCGGGATCGAACCGACAGCGCTTCCGATGGGCGGCGGACGGTACCCGGTGAAGTACTACCTGACGGCCATGCTCTTCATCATCTTCGATATCGAGATCGTGTTTCTGTACCCGTGGGCGGTGCATTTCGATGCACTCGGATTCTTCGGTCTCGTCGCGATGGCGCTGTTCGTGTTCAGCGCTGCGGTTGCGTATGCGTACGAGTGGCGACGAGGTGGGCTCAGTTGGGATTGACCTGCAACATCGGCACGAACCTGCGGGAGGCTGATCGGCGATGGGCATAGAGGAGAAGGTTCCGAGCGGATTTCTGCTCACGACGGTCGAAGGGCTTGCCGGGTACGTGCGCAAGGGCTCGCTGTGGCCGGCAACGTTCGGACTAGCCTGCTGCGCAATCGAAATGATGGCCACGTCGTCCGGGCGTTTCGACATCGCTCGATTCGGCATGGAAGCGTTCCGGGCCTCGCCGAGGCAGGCCGACCTCATGATCGTCGCGGGCCGTGTCAGCCAGAAGATGGCACCGGTGCTGCGGCAGATCTACGACCAGATGGCCGAGCCCAAATGGGTTCTGGCCATGGGCGTCTGTGCGTCGTCGGGCGGCATGTTCAACAACTATGCGATCGTGCAGGGCGTCGACCACGTGGTGCCCGTCGACATCTACCTGCCGGGTTGCCCACCGCGGCCGGAGATGTTGCTCCACGCAATCCTGAAGCTGCACGAGAAGATTCAGGAGATGCCGCTCGGCGTGCACCGCGACGAGGTGGCCCGCGAAGTCGAGAAGGCCGCCCTGTCCGCCACCCCGACGATCGACATGACCGGCCTGCTCCGATGACCGAGCCGCGTCAGCACGCCGGCACGCAGCGCGGAATGTTCGGTGTCCGCGGTACGGGTGACACCTCCGGATACGGCCGACTGCAACGCTCGACCCCGTTGCCCGAGCGTGCATCTCGACCCTTCGGTGGCTGGTTCGACGAGGCCGTCGATGCTCTCGAGGAGTCCCTGGCGGAAATGGGTGTCAGTGCAGCGGACGCGTTCGATGTGGTGGTGTTCCGAGACGAACTGACGCTGCACGTGGAGCGGGAGCACCTCCCGGCGGTGGCGGGGCGACTCCGCGACGAACCGGATCTCCGCTTCGAGCTCTGCCTCGGGGTGAGCGGGGTGCACTTCCCCGAACTGTCGGGGCGTGAACTCCACGCCGTCTACCACTTCCTGTCGATCACGCACAATCGCCGACTTCGAGTGGAAGTGTCCGTGCCGCAGGAGGATCCGCATATTCCGTCGCTCTTCACCGTCTATCCCACCACCGACTGGCACGAGCGCGAGACCTACGACTTCTTCGGCATCGTGTTCGACGGTCACCCGGCCCTGACCCGCATCCAGATGCCCGACGACTGGGTCGGGCATCCCGGCCGCAAGGACTACCCGCTCGGCGGAATACCGGTCGAGTACAAGGGCGCCCGCATTCCACCGCCCGACCAGCGACGGGGGTATCACTGATGAAATCCGACAGCGGCATCACTGTCAGCGGTGAGGACTGGGGCGACGTGGTGGCCGCCGCAAGCACCATGAAGGACGAACGCATCGTCGTGAACATGGGACCGCAACATCCCTCCACGCACGGAGTGCTCCGACTGGTCCTCGAACTCGACGGTGAAACCGTGACCGAGGCCCGCTGCGGAATCGGCTATCTACACACCGGAATCGAGAAGTCGCTCGAATTCAGGACCTGGACTCAGGGCGTCACGTTCGTCACGCGCATGGATTACCTGTCGCCGTTCTTCAACGAAACGGCCTACTGCCTCGGTGTGGAGAAGCTGCTCGACGTCACCGATCAGATTCCCGAACGCGCCAACGTGATTCGCGTGCTGCTGATGGAACTCAACCGCATCTCCTCGCATCTCGTCGCGCTCGCCACCGGCGGAATGGAACTGGGTGCGGTCACGGCCATGCTGTTCGGTTTCCGCGAGCGCGAACTCATTCTCGACGTGTTCGAGAACATCACCGGACTGCGCATGAACCACGCCTTCATCAGGCCCGGAGGATTGGCGCAGGACCTGCCGGACGACGCCGTCCGCAAGGTCCGGGAGCTGCTCGACTTGCTGCCCACCCGCTTGCAGGACATGTCGGACCTGTTGGAGGACAACAAGATCTGGAAGTCGCGCACCGATGGCATCGGCTATCTCGATCTGACCGGGTGCATGGCGCTCGGTATCACCGGACCTATTCTGCGTGCCACCGGGCTACCGCACGACCTGCGAGTGAGTGATCCGTACTGCGGATACGAGAACTACGAATTCGACGTCTGTACGGCAACCACCAACGATGCGTACGGCCGGTACATAATTCGGGTCGACGAAATGGGCGAGTCGCTGAAGATCGTCGAACAGTGCCTGGATCGGTTGAGGCCGGGCCCGGTGATGGCCGAGGACAAGAAGATAGCGTGGCCCGCCGACCTGAAGCTCGGTAAGGACGGACTGGGGCAGTCGCCGGAACACGTAAGGACCATCATGGACAGCTCGATGGAATCGCTGATCCACCACTTCAAGCTGGTCACCGAGGGATTCCGGGTGCCGGCGGGTCAGGTGTACAGCGCGGTCGAGTCTCCGCGCGGTGAGCTGGGCGTACACATGGTGAGCGACGGAGGGGCGCACCCGTTCCGCGTGCACTACCGCGACCCGTCCTTCACCAATCTGCAGTCCGTGGCGGCGATGTGCGAAGGCGGAATGCTCTCCGACGTCATCGCGGCCGTCGCCAGCATCGATCCCGTGATGGGGGGAGTGGACCGATGAAGTCGAATCAACCGGTGTTCGTCGCTCTCGGCGCACGAGAAGACGAAGCAGCGCAACTGGTGGTGCCGGGTGCGCCCACCTCCTACCCGCTCGACGTGCGCACACGCCTCGACGCCGACGCGGAGACCATCATCGCCCGGTACCCGCACCCGGGATCCGCGCTGCTGCCCCTGCTGCACCTCGTGCAGTCCGAGGACGGTTACATCACCCCTGCGGGAATCGAATTCTGCGCGCACCACCTGCATTTGACCGGAGCCGAGGTCGCGTCGGTGGCCACGTTCTACTCGATGTATCGGCGTGAGCCCACGGGGGACTACCTCGTCGGGGTGTGCACCAACACCCTCTGCGCGATCATGGGCGGCGATGCGGTGATGTCCGCACTCGAAGACCATCTCGATACCCCGCACGGTGGCAGCACCCCGGACGGAAAGATCACGCTCCAGCACATCGAGTGCAACGCAGCGTGCGACTACGCGCCTGTGGTGATGATCAACTGGGAGTTCTTCGACAATCAGACCCCGGAATCCGCCCGCGCATTGGTCGACGATCTGAGATCTGGTGCGGGTGCGGTACCCACCCGCGGAGAGCCGCTGTGCACGTTCCGTGAAACCGAGCGCATTCTCGCCGGTTTCGCCGATCCGCGGCCCGCGGTGGGCGACACGTCGGGACAGCCGTCGCTGGCCGGCCTGACCGTCGCCCGTGACCGCGACATGAGCGCGCCGTCCACAGTTGCGCGCGAGGAGGACTGACATGGCACTGAGTCCTGTTCTGACCAGGTACTGGGACGAACCGCAGTCGTGGACGCTCGAGACGTATCTGCGCCACGGCGGGTACACCGGGCTGAGCAACGCCCTCGCCATGTCACCGGACGAGGTCATCGGGACGGTCAAGGATGCCGGTCTGCGGGGGCGCGGAGGAGCCGGGTTCCCGACCGGCCTCAAGTGGAGCTTCATTCCGCAGGGTGACGACAAGCCGCACTACCTGGTGGTGAACGCGGACGAATCGGAACCGGGTACCTGCAAGGACATGCCGCTGCTGCTGGCGACTCCCCATGTCCTCGTCGAAGGAATCATCATCGCGGCGTACGCAATTCGAGCCGAACGTGCGTTCGTGTACGTGCGGGGCGAAGTCGTTCCCGTCCTGCGCAGACTGCACGTGGCGGTGGCGGAGGCGTACACGGCGGGATACCTCGGCACGAACATCCAAGGATCAGGGTTCGACCTCGAACTGATCGTGCACGCCGGCGCCGGCGCCTACATCTGCGGCGAGGAGACGGCTCTGCTGGACTCGCTCGAAGGCAAGCGCGGCCAGCCGCGCCTGCGCCCACCGTTTCCCGCGGTGGCCGGGCTGTACGCGTGTCCGACGGTGGTCAACAACGTCGAATCCATTGCCTCCGTTCCGCTCATCCTGCAGAACGGCATCGACTGGTTCCGGTCCATGGGATCGGAGAAGTCCCCCGGGTTCACCTTGTACTCGCTGTCCGGACACGTGACGAACCCCGGCCAGTACGAGGCGCCCCTCGGAATCACCCTGCGCGAGTTGCTCGAGTACGGCGGCGGAGTGCGCGCCGGTCATCGGCTGAAGTTCTGGACACCCGGCGGGTCGTCGACGCCGATGTTCACCGACGAACACCTCGACGTCCCCCTCGACTACGAGGGTGTCGCCGGGGCCGGATCGATGCTCGGCACCAAGGCTCTGCAGATCTTCGACGAGACCACCTGCGTCGTGCGAGCGGTGTTGCGCTGGACGGAGTTCTACGCGCACGAGTCGTGTGGCAAGTGCACACCGTGCCGGGAAGGGACCTACTGGCTCGTGCAGATTCTGCAGCGGATGGAACGCGGAGAGGGCACCGAGTCCGATCTGCAGAAGTTGCTCGACATCAGCGAAAGCATTCTCGGCAAGTCGTTCTGCGCACTCGGCGACGGCGCCGCGAGTCCGATCGTGTCGTCGTTCACGTACTTCCGCGACGAGTACGTCGCACACGTCGAGAATCGTGGGTGCCCGTTGGACCCGCGCCTGTCGGCCATCAACCTCGAAGAGGTGTCAGCGTCATGACCACCGAGGCCGTCACCGAGAAGGTCGATCTGACCATCGACGGAATTCCCGTGAGCGTTCCCAAGGGCACCTTGGTGATTCGGGCTGCGGAACAGATCGGCGTACAGATCCCGCGATTCTGCGACCACCCGCTCCTCGCGCCCGTCGGAGCGTGCCGGCAGTGCCTCGTCGTGGTGGAAGGCCAGCGGAAACCGTTGGCCTCGTGCACCACGACGGTCACCGAGGGCATGGTGGTGAAGACACAGCACTCCTCGCCCGACGCCGCCAAGGCGCAGGAAGGTGTGATGGAGCTGCTTCTCATCAATCACCCCCTCGACTGCCCGGTGTGCGACAAGGGCGGCGAATGCCCGCTGCAGAACCAGGCGATGTCGTCCGGACGGCCGGAGTCTCGCTTCGAGGACGTCAAACGCACGTACCCGAAACCGATTCCGTTGTCGACGCAGGTGTTGCTGGACCGCGAACGCTGCGTGCTGTGCGCACGATGCACCCGCTTCTCCGAGCAGATTGCCGGAGACCCCTTCATCGAACTGCTCGAACGCGGTGCCCTGCAACAGGTCGGGATCTACGGAGCGGAGCCCTTCGAATCGTATTTCTCGGGCAACACCGTGCAGGTGTGTCCGGTGGGCGCACTCACCGGATCCTCCTACCGTTTCCGCGCTCGGCCTTTCGACCTGGTCTCGACGCCTTCCACGTGTGAGCACTGCGCCAGTGGGTGTGCCCAACGGACCGACCACCGCCGCGGCACGGTGCTGCGCCGGCTGGCGGGGGACGACCCCTCGGTCAACGAGGAATGGAACTGCGACAAGGGTCGATGGGCGTTCGCGTACACCAGCTCTCGCGACCGCATCACGAGCCCGATGATCCGGGATTCGGACGGCTCCCTGCGCGAAGCGTCGTGGTCGGAAGCGATGGACGTCGCAGCGAGGGGTCTGGCCGGTACGCCCACCGGGGTACTCGTCGGAGGCCGCGCCAGTGTCGAAGACGCTTACGCGTACGCGAAGTTCGCCCGAAAAGTGCTCGCTACCAACGATGTCGACTTCCGCAGCCGACCGCACAGCGACGAGGAGGCGGCGTTCCTGGCCGCCCGCGTCGCCGGTCGCATCATGGAGGTCACCTACGAACACCTCGAGGCCGCACCCACGGTTCTGCTCGTCGCGTTCGAACCCGAAGAAGAATCGCCCATGGTGTTCCTGCGACTGCGCAAGGCAGCGCGGACCAGGTCGCTCGCGGTGCACTCCGTCGCGCCCTTCACCTCCCGTGGCCTCCACAAACTCGGCGGACATCTCGTCCCGACCGTTCCCGGCGCGGAGCCGGCGGCCCTCGACGCCCTCGGTACTTCCGAAGTGGGAGAGGCGCTTCGAGCGCCGGGGGCAGTCATCCTGGTCGGCGAGCGCGCCGCGGAGATCGCGGGCACCCTGACCGCGGTCACTGCACTCGCCGACGCCACCGGAGCGCGGATCGCCTGGATTCCCCGTCGTGCCGGCGAGCGGGGCGCTCTCGAAACGGGTGCGCTGCCCGGCCTGCTCCCCGGAGGTCGTCCGACGACCGACCCGGACGCCCGGTCCGAGGTGGCCGCGCTCTGGAAGGCCTCGGACCTGCCGGACACCGTCGGTCGTGCCACCGGCGCCATGCTGTCGAGCTTCGCATCGGGAGAACTCGGTGCCCTCGTCGTCGGGGGCGTCGAGATCGACGACCTGCCGGACCCGCACGCCGCGCTGGCCGCGTTGGCCGGACCCGGCTTCGTCGTCAGCCTCGAAATCAGAGCCAGTGCGGTGACGGACATTGCCGACGTGGTGTTTCCGGTGGCAGCAACCACGGAGAAGAAGAGCACCTTCCTCGACTGGGAAGGGCGCGTGCGCCCGTCGTCGGCCGCCTTGCCGTCGCTCGGCTCCCTGCCCGACCACCGCGTTCTGCACGCACTGGCGCACGCCCTCGGTGTCGACCTGAATGCGGCCGAGACCGACGACGTTCGAGCCGAGATGGACGGGCTCGGCACGTGGTCCGGCAACCGAACACCGAATCCCTCCGTGCGCGCGTCGTCCGCAGCCGTTCCCGGCCCGGGTGAGGCAGTTCTGTCCGGCTGGCGGATGCTCCTCGACTCCGGGCGAGCGCAGGACGGTGAACCCAACTTGGCCGGAACCGCACGCACTCCCGTGGTTCGCATGTCCGCGTCGACCGCCGCCGAGCTCTACCTGACCGAGGGGGACCCGGTCGAGGTCAGCTCCGAACGCGGGTCGATCACCCTGCCGATGGCGGTTTCCGATCTGCCGGATCGGGTGGTCTGGCTGCCGGTCAATTCGCCCGGATCCGCGGTGCGACGAGATCTCGCGGCTGGATCGGGCGAGATCGTCCGGATCCGCTTCGCTCGGGACGAGATCCGATGACGATCGCGGCGACGGACCTCTCGGCCTTTGGACACGACCCTCTGTGGCTCGTGATCGGAAAAGCGTTGGCCGTCTTCGTCTTCCTGGTGCTGACCGTTCTGGTGATGATTCTCGCCGAGCGCAAGGTCATGGCGTGGATGCAGATGCGCGTCGGACCCAACCGCGTCGGACCCGGTGGCCTGCTCCAAAGTCTCGCCGACGGCGTCAAGCTGGCGCTGAAGGAAGGCATCGTTCCGAAGGGAGTGGACAAGCCGGTCTATCTGCTGGCGCCGATCATCGCGACCGTGCCCGCGTTCATGGCCTTCGCCGTCATACCGTTCGGGCCGGTGGTGTCGATCTTCGGCACTCGAACTCCGCTGCAGCTCACCGATTTCCCCGTCGGCGTGTTGTACATCCTCGCGGTCACCTCGGTGGGTGTGTACGGAATCGTGTTGGCCGGGTGGGCATCCGGATCCACCTATCCGTTGCTCGGAGGTCTCCGCTCGACGGCGCAGGTGATCTCGTACGAGATCGCGATGGGGCTGTCGTTCGCCGCCGTCTTCCTCTACGCCGGCACCATGTCGACGTCGGGAATCGTCGATGCTCAGACCGGAACCTGGTACGTCTTCCTGCTGCTGCCGTCGTTCCTCGTGTACATCACGTCGATGGTCGGGGAGACCAACCGGGCTCCGTTCGACCTTCCCGAGGCCGAGGGCGAACTGGTGGGCGGTTTCCACACCGAGTACTCGTCGCTGAACTTCGCCATGTTCATGCTCGCCGAGTACGTCAACATGGTGACGGTCTCCGCGCTCGCGACCACTCTCTTCCTCGGCGGCTGGCACGCGCCGTGGCCGCTGAGCCTCTGGGACGGAGCCGATTCCGGCTGGTTCGCACTGGTGTGGTTCACGGCCAAAGTGTGGATGTTCATGTTCTGCTTCATCTGGCTCAGGGCGACACTGCCGCGACTGCGCTACGACCAGTTCATGAACCTCGGGTGGAAGTTCCTGATCCCCGTCTCGCTGGTCTGGATCATGGTCGTCGCCACGGTGCGCGCACTGCGCAACGAGGGATACGAGGCGTTGTCGGTCGTGCTCGTCGTCGCCGGTGTGCTCGTGGTCGTGGCCGCAGCGATGTGGTTGCGTCGAAGAGCGCGTTCGTCGGATCGCCCTGCAGCCGAGCCGGTTTCGCCGGCCTCTCCTTCGCCTCTCGACCCGGTGCCCTTCGATCCGATGGCCGGCGGGTTCCCGGTGCCGCCGATGCCGAACCAGACCATGCCCGCGTTCCGCCGGGTACGCACGCGAGACAGTGTGTCGTTGACCAGCAAGGAGAGCAGCGATGCCTGAATTCCTCGGCCCCGTAGCAGGGTTCGGCGTGACCTTCTCCACGATGTTCAAGAAACCCGTGACCGAGAACTACCCCGAGGAGAAGACGCCGACGGCGCCTCGCTACCACGGTCGACATCAGCTGAATCGCTATCCGGACGGGCTCGAGAAGTGCATCGGGTGCGAGCTGTGCGCGTGGGCATGCCCGGCCGACGCCATCTTCGTCGAGGGCGCCGACAACACGGAGGAGGAACGGTTCTCGCCCGGTGAGCGGTACGGCCGCACGTACCAGATCAACTATTTGCGTTGCATCGGGTGTGGGCTCTGCATCGAGGCGTGCCCGACACGAGCGCTCACCATGACCAACGAATACGAACTGGCCGACGACAACCGCGCCGACCTGATCTACGACAAGACTCGCTTGCTCGCACCCGTGGAGCCGGGCATGTCCGCGGCGCCGCACCCGATGGCGCCGGGGACCAGCGCGGAGGACTACTACCGCGGGAACGTCACCGGGTCGGCGGGGGACACGGCGTGATCGGCTCGCAGACCGCGCTTCTGGCCGCCGAGGCCACGTCGACGGCGGAGGCCGTGCAGTTCTGGGTGATCGCCGTGGTCGCGGTGATCGGCGCACTCGGGACGGTCTGCGCGGGGAAAGCGGTCTACTCCGCGCTGTTCCTGGCCACCACGATGATCATGCTCGCGCTGCTGTACATCGCCCAGGGCGCAGTGTTTCTGGGCGTCGTGCAGATCGTCGTCTACACCGGCGCAGTGATGATGTTGTTCCTGTTCGTGCTCATGCTCGTCGGGGTGGATTCCGCCGACTCGCTGGTCGAGACACTCCGGGGTCAGCGGGTGGCGGCCATAGCCGCCGGCCTGGGATTCGGTGTGCTGCTCATCGCCGGAATCGGTTCGGCCACAGCCCACATCGGCAACGCCGGCCTCGACACCGCGAACGCCGGAGGCAACGTCCAGGCTCTCGCGGACCTCATCTTCGTCCGGTACGTGTGGGCGTTCGAGCTGACCGGAACGTTGCTGATCACCGCGACCCTCGGGGCCATGGTGCTGGCGCATCGGGAGACCTTCCACCAGCGCCAGGATCAGAAACAGTTGTCCATCATGCGTTTTCGAACGGGCGGGCGCGCGACGCCGCTGCCGAACCCCGGGGTCTACTCGCAGCACAATGCAGTGGACCTGCCCGCACGGCTGCCCGACGGATCCTCCTCGGAACTGTCCGTCAATCGAATGCTTCGGGGACACCGAGACGCCCCTGCGCCGGGAGGGGATCGTCGATGAATCCCGACAACTATCTGTATCTCGCCGCACTGCTGTTCACGATCGGCGCGGCCGGGGTGCTGTTGCGCCGCAACGCCGTCGTGGTGTTCATGTGCATCGAGCTCATGCTCAACGCATCCAACCTGGCGTTCGTGTCCTTCGCCCGTATGCACGGCAACCTCGACGGTCAAGTCTTCGCGTTCTTCACGATGGTGGTCGCGGCCGCCGAAGTGGTGGTGGGTCTCGCGATCATCATGACCATCTTCCGTGCGCGGCGCTCGGCATCGGTCGACGACGCGAACCTGCTGAAGTACTGACGGGGGTCCAGTGATGTGGGTGACGATCGCGCTACCGCTTGCAGGTGCCGTCGTGCTGCTGCTGTCGGGCCGACGACTGAACTCGTGGGGACACTGGCTGGCGACCGCCGCGTCCTTCGGATCGTTCGGGGTGGCGGTGGGCCTGTTCGCCGATATGGCCGGACGGCCCGCCGACGAGCGCGCCGTCGTGGACACGTTGTTCTCGTGGATTCCGGTGGCCGGTCTGCAGGTCGATTTCGGTCTTCAGCTCGACCAGCTGTCGATGTGCTTCGTTCTTCTCATCACGGGCGTCGGGTCGCTCATTCACCTCTACGCGGTCGGATACATGGCGGACGATCCCGCGCGCCGGCGATTCTTCGCCTACCTCAACCTGTTTCTCGCGGCGATGCTGCTTCTCGTTCTGGCCGACAACTTCCTCGGCCTCTACGTCGGGTGGGAAGGCGTCGGACTCGCGTCGTACCTGCTGATCGGGTTCTGGCACCACAAGCCCTCGGCGGCAACGGCCGCCAAGAAGGCGTTCATCGTCAACCGAGTCGGTGACACCGGCCTCGCCATCGCGCTGATGATCATGTTCGCAACCTTCGGCAGCGTCTCGTACGCGGACGTGTTCTCCGGCGTCGGCTCGGCCGGCGAGGGAACGGTGACGGCACTCGGACTCATGTTGCTGGTGGCCGCCTGCGGCAAATCGGCTCAGGTTCCGCTGCAGTCGTGGTTGGGCGACGCGATGGAGGGGCCGACGCCGGTGTCTGCACTCATCCACGCGGCCACCATGGTGACGGCAGGGGTGTACCTCGTGGTGCGGTCGAATGCCATCTTCGATCTGGCTCCGGTCGCGCGGGCCGCCGTGGTCGTCGTCGGTGCGGTCACGTTGCTGTTCGGCGCCATCATCGGATGCGCGAAGGACGACATCAAGAAGGCCCTCGCCGCGTCGACGATGAGCCAGATCGGGTACATGATCCTCGCGACCGGATTGGGCCCTGCCGGTTATGCATTCGCAATCATGCACCTGCTCACACACGGCTTCTTCAAGGCCGGACTGTTCCTCGGTGCGGGGTCGGTGATGCACGGGATGAACGACGAGGTGAACATGCGACGCTACGGCGGGCTGCGCAAGGTCATGCCGGTGACGTTCGTGACGTTCGGGCTCGGCTACCTCGCAATCATCGGAGTACCACCGTTCGCGGGCTTCTTCTCCAAGGACAAGATCATCGAGGTGGCCTTCGGAGCCGGGGGCGCGGCCGGCGTGATCCTCGGTGCGGTCACCCTTCTGGGCGCCGGGCTCACCGCGTTCTACATGACGCGCGTGATGGTCATGACCTTCTTCGGAACACCGCGATGGTCCGACGGGAACGAGCATCCGCACGAGTCGCCGACGATCATGACGGCGCCGATGGTCGTGCTCGCCCTCGGTTCGATCGGCGCCGGGGCTCTGCTCGCGGTCGGGTCGTCGCTCGAGACGTGGCTCGAGCCGGTTGTGGGGGAGCACCATTCGGAAGGCGGTCTGCCGGTGTGGCTCGTGACCACCATGACGTTGGCTGTGGTGGCGATCGGTGTCGGTGCTGCGTATCGGGCGTACGGAACGCGTGAGGTTCCCGCGGTCGCACCGGACGAGGTGTCCGCCCTGACGACGGCAGCTCGTCGAGACCTGTACGGCGACACGGTGAACGAGGAAGTCGTTCTGAAGTCCGGCACACTGCTCGTGCGGGCCACCGCGCTGCTCGACCGGCGAGTGGTCGACGCCGCGGTGACCGGTGTGGCGGCCGCGGTCACCGGGTCCTCGGGTCGAATCAGGCGACTGCAGACCGGGTTCGTGCGGTCCTACGCACTCGCGATGTTCGCAGGGGCGGCCGCTGTTCTGGCCGTCATGATGCTGGTGGCGGTGCGCTGATGCTCTCGATCCTGTGGTTGCTGCCCGTCGTCGGCGCGGTGGCGATCCTGCTGCTCCCGACCGCGCACTCGCGGACGGCCAAAATCGCCGGTCTCGTCGTGTCGTCGGTCGTGCTCGTCGTCGCGATAATCCTGGCCGTGCGCTTCGATCCGGGCGGTGCGCAGTACCAATTTGTCGAATCCCGGTCGTGGATACCGGCTTTCGGTACCCGGTACACCCTCGGTGTGGACGGCATCGCGCTGGTGCTGGTGCTGCTCACGGCGGTTCTCGTGCCCCTCCTGTTGCTCGCGGGGTGGAACGACGCCTCCGACCCCGAGCCGGGGACCGGTCGAACTGTGCACACGTACGTCGCCTTGACGCTCGTCGTCGAAGCGATGGTGATGGTGTCGTTCACCGCACTCGACATTCTGCTTTTCTACATTTTCTTCGAGGCCATGCTGATTCCGATGTACTTCCTCATCGGCGGTTTCGGCGGGCGGGTGAAGGACCAGGCCAAGCGGTCTGCGGCGGCTGTGCGCTTCCTTCTGTACAACCTTGTCGGCGGCCTCGTCATGCTGGCCGCCGTGATCGGGCTGTACGTGGTGACCACCCGAAACGGCGCCGGTACCTTCGACTTCCGGGACATCGCGGCAGCCGCGTCCTCCGGTCAACTGGGCGCCGACCCGGCACTGCTGAAAGCACTGTTCCTCGGCTTCATGTTCGCTTTCGCGGTCAAGGCTCCGCTCTGGCCCTTCCACGGGTGGCTACCCGATGCTGCCGTCGAATCCACCCCGGCCACTGCAGTTCTCATGATGGCCGTGGTCGACAAGGTGGGCACCTTCGCCATGCTGCGGTACGGCTTGCAACTGTTCCCCGACGCGTCCCGATACTTCGCTCCGGTGATCGTCACCTTGGCCGTGATCGGCATTCTCTACGGCGCGATCATGGCCATCGCGCAGACGGACATGATGCGACTGATCGCCTATACGTCGATCTCGCACTTCGGATTCATCATTCTGGGCATCTTCGCGATGACGACGCAGAGCCAGTCCGGCTCGACGCTCTACATGGTCAATCACGGAATCTCTACCGCAGCACTGTTTCTCGTGGCCGGGTTCCTGGTGTCACGGCGTGGCTCGCGGGCCATCGCGTCGTTCGGCGGTGTTCAGAAGGTGGCTCCGGTGTTGGCCGGAACGTTCCTCGTCGCGGGACTGGCTACTCTGTCCCTGCCCGGTCTGGCCCCGTTCATCAGTGAATTTCTGGTCCTGATCGGAACATTCTCTCGCTACAACGCTGCCGCCATCATCGCCGCGGGTGCGCTGGTTCTCTCGGCCGTTTACATCCTGTGGCTCTACCAACGGGTGATGACCGGTCCGGTCGCCGAGGAGAACGACCGGATCCGCGACCTGGTTCCGCGTGAGACCGTCGTTCTCGTTCCGTTGATCGCGCTGCTGATCGTCCTCGGCGTGTATCCCAAACCGGTGCTGGACGTGGTGAATCCGGCTGTCGGCCATACCCTCACGGTGGTGCACCAACAGGACCCGACGCCCACGGTGTCCGGTGATCGTCCCATCGTCGGCGCGGAAGGTGGACACCGATGACTACTCCGTCGGTCGAATATGCGCAGTTGTCACCGATGCTGATCGTCTTCGCGGTAGCGGTCGCCGGTGTGATCGTCGAGGCGTTCGTCCCTGCCCGGTTGCGGCGCACGAGCCATCTGGTTCTGGGGCTGGGTGGAACCGTGCTCGCGCTTCTCGCAGTGGTGCTGCTCGCCATGGACTTTCGTTCGCCCGGCGCGGTCACCGTCATGGGTGCCGTGGCGGTCGACGGCCCCACCCTGTTCCTCCAAGGCACGATCCTGGTGGTGGCGTTCCTGTCCGTCCTGGTGATCGGCGAGCGGCACGTCGAGAACGCCGTGCAGTCGGTGAACGCGAAAGCGACAGTCGGCGCGGATGCGTTCGCGCCCCGTGCGTCGGCAGTGCCGGGTAGCGAAGCCGAACGCGAGGCGACGGACGCCGGAGCCGAACAGACCGAGGTCTTCCCGCTCACGATGTTCGCGGTCGGCGGCATGCTTCTCTTCCCGGCGTCGAACGATCTGCTGACGATGTTCGTTGCACTGGAGGTCTTCTCGCTACCGCTGTACCTGCTGTGTGCACTGGCCCGTCGACGCCGACTGCTGTCGCAGGAGTCCGCGCTCAAGTACTTCCTCCTCGGCGCCTTCTCGTCCGCGTTCTTCCTCTTCGGAGTGGCGCTGCTGTACGGCTACGCCGGAACCCTCTCGCTACCCGGCATCGGCGCAGTGGTCGAAAATCGCACGGAGAGCGACACATTGCTTCTCGTCGGCGCCGGCCTCGTCGCGGTCGGATTGCTCTTCAAGATCGGTGCGGTTCCATTCCATTCCTGGATCCCGGACGTGTACCAGGGGGCACCCACCCCGATCACCGCGTTCATGGCGGCGGCCACCAAGGTGGCGGCGTTCGGGGCCATGCTGCGCATCTTCTACGTGGCTCTGCCCACCCTGCGAGACGAATGGCGTCCACTTCTGTGGGCCGTGGCCATCCTCACCATGCTGGTGGGTGCGGTCTTGGCGGTGTCGCAGACGGACGTCAAACGCATGCTCGCCTACTCGTCGGTGACGCACGCCGGGTTCATGCTCACCGGTTTGATCGCCGCCGACGACGCCGGACTCTCGTCCACGATGTTCTACCTGTTCGCCTACGGATTCAGCACGCTCGGCGCCTTCGCCGTCGTCGGGCTGGTGCGCGACCGCAACGGTGAGGTTCCGACGCTCTCGCGCTGGGCCGGTCTCGGTCGGCGCAATCCGCTTGTCGGAGCGATGTTTGCGCTGTTCCTCCTCGCCTTCGCCGGCATACCCCTGACGAGCGGATTCGTCGGCAAGTTCGCGGTGTTCCAGGCCGCGGTGGAGGGCGGCGCCACCCCCGTCGTGTTGGTCGGCATTCTGAGCAGCGCCATCGCCGCCTTCTTCTACGTCCGCGTGATCGTCGCAATGTTCTTCACGGACCCGACGGCGGAGACACCGGAGGTGGTGGTGCCCAGCGCACTGACCCGTCTGGCGCTGTTCCTCGCCACGGTGGTGACCGTTGTGCTGGGCCTGGCTCCTCAGCCGGTGCTCGACCTGGCGCAATCGGCGGCGGTGTTCGTGCGCTGAGCTGGGGTGCACTGGGAGCTGGTGATGAGGTGGAGCGCCGTTATCGCGCGCGTATTCGACTGAGCGCGCGCCGTTTTGCCAGTCGGGGTTGTTTGAGGCATCGCAAATCGCTGCGTGCACCTGCAATTGGTTGTGCTCGCAGCGTATCGGGGTGCACCAGTTTCGTGCACCTGAGATCGGCGGTGCATTGGGCGATCCTCGAGGCCCCGTCCGGCGATTCGGGGTGCCCGCTGAATACGCGCACGGTTCAGACATACGCGCGCGATGCAGCGTGTGCGTATGTCTGGACGGTAGGCGTATCGAAGTGGGCCCTCTGGTCGGGGGTGCAGCAGGCGAACCTCGAAGCTAAGTGCCGGCGAATCGGTGTGCCCGGTGAATGCGCGCACGGTTCAGACGTACGCGCGCGATGCAGCGTGTGCGTATGTCTGGACGGTAGGCGTATGGAGGTGAACCCCGTGATCGCGCGCTCATTCGACTGCCTGCCCGCGCGCCGCTGTGCGGCCACGCCATGTGGTGCATCCCAGATAGCTCCCGGCACCCTCAATCGCGACCGCACGGGGCGAACCGAAGTGCCCGGCGTCCGCGCACCCGCAATCGGGGGTGCCCGAAGCGAGCTCCCCACAGCAGAAACAGCCTCCATCCACAGGCTCATCCATCCACAGACCTGTTTCCCCGCAGGTCGTCGTCTGCGCCGAACGAGCCGCTCCTGCCAGTGTTCTGGGCAGAGCGCCCTCGGGATCGGTCCGGGGCGCAGCGGCTGGGGGGTCGAAAGTTGTCGAATGTCGGGTTGGGTGCGCGGGGTGAGGATGCGGCTGTGGCGTTCCTCGTCGCATCGGGAATGGAGGTCGTCGAGCGCAACTGGCGTTGTCGCTACGGCGAACTGGATGTCGTTGCGCGGGAGGGTGACACGATCGTCTTCGTCGAGGTGAAGACGCGATCGGGCACGAGCTTCGGCTCACCCGAGGAGTCGGTGACGGTCGCCAAGCAGGGCCGCATTCGGCGACTGGCCGGGTTGTGGCTGATCGAGAGGGGAGGGCCGTTCGTACCCGTGCGGTTCGACGTCATCGGTGTGATCGCCGTTCCGGGTGGGCAACCGACGGTCGTGCACCACCGGGCGGTGTTCTGATGGCCCTCGGACGTGCGTATTCGGTGGCAGTGACGGGTATCGACGGCGTACTCGTGGAGATCGAAGCCGACATCGGCCGCGGACTTCCGGGCGTACATGTCGTGGGATTGCCGGACACGGCATTGCAGGAATCACGTGATCGGGTGCGAGCAGCGGTGACCAACTGCGGTCAGACGTGGCCGAATTCGAAAGTGATCCTTGCGCTGTCACCCGCAACCTTGCCGAAAGTCGGCTCCGTGTACGACCTTGCCCTGGCGTGTTCGGTTCTCGACGCTGCGAAAGTGGTTCCACGACGGCTGCTCTCGCGAACCGTCCTGCTGGGTGAGCTGGCGCTCGACGGCCGGCTTCGCTCCGTTCGGGGCATTCTTCCGGCCGTTCTTGCGGCACGCAGCGCCGGGTGGCCGCGGGTGGTGGTGCCCGTGGCGAGTCTGGCCGAGGCAGGGCTGGTGAGCGGTATCGACATCCTCGGGGCCAAGCATCTGGCGGAGGTGATCGCGTGGCTCTCCGGTCGTGCGACGCTGATGCCGCCGGGACCGGTGCCCGCTCCGCCCGAGGACACGTCGAGCGACCTGCGAGACGTGGTGGGTCAGTCGGAAGCGCGGTGGGCCATCGAGGTTGCCGCGGCCGGTGCCCATCACCTCATGCTCACGGGCCCACCCGGGATCGGGAAGACCATGTTGGCGCAACGACTTCCAGGACTGCTGCCGCCACTGACCGAAGCGGAAGCCCTGGAAGTGACGGCAGTGCATTCCGTCGCGGGGACGTTGACGAGCGAACGGCCACTGATCACCTCGGCTCCGTTCATCGCCCCGCACCACAGCAGCTCGGTGAGCTCCCTCGTCGGCGGTGGAACGGGTATCGCCAAGCCCGGTGCCGTCAGCCGCGCGCACCGGGGAGTGCTGTTTCTCGACGAGTGCGCGGAAATGTCCGCGCGCGTTCTCGAGTCGTTGCGTACCCCACTGGAAGACGGTGAGGTGAGGATCGCGCGCCGCGACGGGGTTGCCCGCTACCCGGCGCGCTTCCAGTTGGTGATGGCAGCCAACCCCTGTCCGTGTGCGGCGGCTCGGACCGCGGACTGTGTGTGCGCGCCGACCGTTCGTCGCAGGTACCTGGGCAGGCTGTCCGGTCCGCTGCTCGATCGGGTCGACCTGAGGGTGCAGATGCACGCGGTCACGACGGGTGCGTTGACCGACGAGCCGGGGGAGTCGACCGAGGAGGTTCGCATGCGCGTCGCTGCGGCGCGCGCCGCGGCCATCGAACGGTGGTCGCAGTTCGGCTGGCACACCAACGCCGAAGTGCCCGGACCGGCTCTGCGTCAACAGTTTCGACTGTCCCGTGACGCAGTCGCACCGCTGGAGCGGGCACTGCGGCGTGGGGTGCTGACCGCGAGAGGCGCCGACCGCACCCTGCGGGTGGCGTGGTCCCTGAGCGATTTGGCGGGCACGTCGTCGCCGGGTCCCGATGCGGTGTTGGCGGCCATGGGGTTTCGGGATCGGGGTGTCGCGTGAGCGCATGGGACGACGAACGGGTGGCGTGGGCGTACCTGTCGCGGGTGACGCAGGGGCCGTCGCGGGTGGTGTCGGATTTCGTCGATCGTTTCGGGGTCATCGAGGCGGTCCGAGCCATCAAGTCCGGTGTGGTTCCTCGCGTCGTGGGGGATCGGGTGTCGGCGCGTGCGCACATCGACACCGCCGTCGCCGATCTGGATGCGGTAGCGGCCCTGGGAGGGCGACTGGTGATTCCCACGGACGAGGAGTGGCCGGCCTGGCGACTCGTCGGCTTTCACAACGGGGAGTTCGGTGGCCGGGCCGACACGTCGGTTCCCCTGGCGCTGTGGGTGATCGGTGCGCGCTCTCTGCTCGACGTCACCGAACGAGCGGTGGCCGTGGTGGGCACGCGGGCGGCGACGGCCTACGGGGAGCACGTGGCCGGGGAGATCTCGGGTGACATGGCCGTCGACGGGTGGACCGTGGTGTCCGGCGGCGCGTTCGGGATCGACGGTGTGGCGCACCGGGCGGCGATGGGCGTCGGCGGAGTGACCGTTGCGGTGTTGGCGTGCGGCGTCGATCGGGCGTACCCCGCCGGTCATGCCCGGTTGCTGCAGCAGATCGCCTCGTCGGGCTTGGTGGTCAGCGAGTATGCGCTCGGGACCACTCCGGCCAAGCATCGGTTTCTGGCGCGCAATCGTCTGGTGGCGGCGTTCGGTGAGGGTGTGGTGGTGGTCGAGGCCGGATGGCGCAGCGGTGCGCGAAACACCGCGTCGTGGGCACGTTCTCTGGGTCGACCGGTGGTGGCCGTACCGGGTCCGGTGACGTCGGCGTCGTCGGCGGGGTGCCACCGGATGATCAGGGAATCCGAGGCCCGACTGGTGTCGAACGCGCGTGACGTGGTCGAGGAAATCGGGTCGATCACGGCGGCCCTGGACGAGCAAGACCATTTGTTCACCCGATCCGACGATCGTATTTCCGGACCGGCTGTGCTGGTTCTCGATGCATTGCCGGGGGCCGGTTCTCTGGGGTCTCGTGAGATATCGGAGTTGTCGGGTGTTCCGTTGTCGGACGTGCGGGCGGCATTGGTTCTGCTGGAAATGGAATCGCTTGTGATTCGTGACGACACTGGGTGGGCGCGGGCGCCGAGGAGTCGGTAGTACGCCGACTCCGATATTCCGTACCCGTTTGCGCAAAAAGCGTCCGCGGACTCACCGCTCGAAAACCGGCATAACGGTACGGCGGGGCGTCCATATCGGTGCGCGAATCGCCGCCCAGAAAAAGAACCCAACGGTCTGTTGCAAGCGGAACGGAGATATCCGAAACCTGAAAAGATGAGATCAAAAGTGCACCGTCACAACGTCTTCGATTATCTCGCAATTGCAACGAGGTCGAGTCGGTCGAACGTGAAGACGCGATCCCACCGGGCCGGTGCGTGTCTTTGTTTCTCTTGCGGCATATGCTTTGGCCAAAGCATTCCAGTCGGATCCGCGTACGGACCGAAATCGTGAGAGGGAACAAAACAAAATGGCACGACGTACCACTGTCCAGATGATCGACGATGTCGACGGATCGCTGATCAAAGAGGGGCAGGGCGAAACCGTCGAGTTCTCCCTCGGCGGAGTCTCGTACACCATCGATCTGAATCACAAGCACGCCAACGAGCTCTACGACCAGTTCGCATTCTGGGTCGAGCATGCCGAGAAGACCGGTGGCCGCAAAACGCGTCGTGCGACCGCAGCAGCGCCGAAGAAGGGGCGCCAAGATTTGCAGGACGTTCGCGCGTGGGCCAAGGACAACGGTTTTGCGGTGTCGGCGCGCGGGCGTATCAGTCAGGAAATTCAGGACGCGTACGACGCTGCACACTGAGCGTCGGCGCCACCGAAGTGCGCTATATTAGGTAACACTTACCTGATCCCGGAAGGGGGCGCTCTCGTGGCGCGACGCACCACCACGCTCACCGTCGTCAGAACCGAACGGTTGACACCGCACATGGTCCGGGTCTTCATGGGAGACCCGGACTTCGGCGCGTTCGAACCCAGCACCTTCACCGACTCGTACGTGAAGATCCACTTCGGTGACGAGCCCACCCTCCGTACCTACACGGTGCGGTCCGTCGACCCGGTCCGTCGCGAAGTCGCCATCGATTTCGTCGTCCACGGAGACGAGGGTGTGGCAGGCCCATGGGCTGCGAACGTGCAACCCGGCACGACGGTCAGCATGTTCGGGCCGAGTGGTGCGTATTCGCCTCGGCCCGATGCGGATTGGCACTTGTTCGCCGGTGACGAGTCGGCCATTCCGGCGATCTCGGCGGCCGTCGAGTCGCTCCCCGAAGACGCCATCGCCAAGGTGTTCATCGAAGTGGCCGATCGGCACGACGAGATCTACATGGAGTCTCTGGCGCTGGTCGACGTCACCTGGATCCACCGCGGCGCGCCGTCGAACGAGGTGGGCAACGACAACGCCGGTGACAATGCGCCGCTGATCGCTGCGGTGCGAGCGACCGAATGGCTTCCCGGCCAGGCTCAGGTCTTCGTGCACGGTGAGGCGCAGGCCGTGATGCAGAACATCCGCCCGTACATCCGCAAGGAACGCGGAGTTCCTGCCGAGTGGGCATCGATTTCCGGGTACTGGCGACGCGGCCGCACCGAAGAGGGCTTCCGCGAGTGGAAGCGCGAACTGGCTGCCGCCGAATCATGACAGAGCAGCGACAGACAGAGCTGCGACAGAGAGAGCAGTGACCGACAGCGCGGTGATGGACCGCTACGCCGCGCATCTGCGACTGCAGCGAGGGCGCTCGGAGCACACCGTTCGGGCTTATCTGTCTGACGCAGGCAGTTTTATGGGTCATCTCGAGAAGGAAGTTCCCGGCGCCGGCTTCGAGGACATCACGCTGACGGTGCTTCGCAGTTGGCTCGCCTCGCTCACTCGCGACGGGTCCGCTCGTACCTCCATCGCCCGTCGCGCGTCGTCCGCGCGCACGTTCACCGCCTGGCTGTGCCGTGAGGGCCTCCTGGAAACCGATCCCGGTGCGCGCCTCGTGGCGCCGGCGTCGCGCCGCACGTTGCCGGCCGTGCTGCGAGCGGATCAGGCGGCCGATGCTCTCGCGGCAGCCGAGTCGGGTGCCGCGCAGGACGACCCTCTGGCACTGCGAGACCGACTGATCGTCGAACTGCTCTACTCCACCGGTATCCGTGTGGGAGAACTGTGCGGACTCGACGTCGACGACGTCGACCTCGGGCGCCGCCTCGTGCGGGTGATCGGAAAAGGCAACAAAGAACGGTCGGCCCCATTCGGTGGACCCGCGGCCGACGCACTGGATTCGTGGCTCGAAGTGGGGCGGCCGGCGCTCGCCTCCCCGAAGTCCGGCTCGGCTCTGCTGCTCGGCAAGCGCGGTGGACGGCTCGATCAGCGACAGGCCCGCAGCGTGGTTCACGAAGTGCTGTCCGCCATACCCGGTGCCCCCGACCTGGGGCCGCACGGCTTACGGCACTCCGCCGCCACCCATTTGCTCGAGGGCGGAGCGGACCTCCGTGTGGTCCAGGAGATCCTGGGCCACGCATCCCTGGCGACTACCCAGCTATACACCCACGTTTCGGTAGAACGTCTGCGAACGGTGCACGATAAAGCGCATCCGCGCGCATAAATCGACCGTTTCGGACCGGACGTCACCATTTGGTACTGTGTACCCAGAGTTACATCCATCAGTTAGTGATGTGGAACATACTCGTCGTTCGAGGGGCATGGTCGGGTAGCAGGCGGGGAAGCATCCAGACGAGGGCGCTAGGGAGGATCGTGGATCGTCACATGAACGACCGAGACCGATTCTGGCTGCCGACGACCCCGTCGGTGCCTGGCCCGAACCTGTACACGTCCGCATTCCGGACGGACGCGACTCGCTTCGACGACGGTCACCCCGTACACACGCCCCAGCATCACGGTCAACCGCAGCATCACGGTCAATCGCAGTACTCCGGTCAGCCCCAGCACGGCGGTCAACCGCAGTACAACGGTGCGGCGCGTCCGCCCGTCAACGGTGAGTTGGGTGCGGAAGCTCTGCTCGACCGTTCACACCGTGACCTCGAACCAGGGTGGCGGCGCACGCTTCGACGATTCACCGCCGGCGCTGTCTCCGGGGAGCCGACGGCGGCCGAGCGGCTCGAGTCGCAGATCAACCGCATTCGCCAACCCATCCGAAGCGACTACCGCATAGCCTTCCTCTCGCTCAAGGGCGGAGTGGGCAAGACGACGGTCACGGTCGGTCTGGGCTCGACGTTCGCGTCGTTGCGCGGTGACAACGTGGTTGCCGTCGACGCGAATCCCGACTTCGGAACCCTCGGTGAACGCGTGCCGCAGCAGACGAAGTCGACGGTGCGCGATCTCCTGGCCGCGGGCCCGTACATTCGCCGGTACTCCGACATCCGAGCGCACACCTCGCAGGCGCCCAGCCGTCTGGAAGTGATTGCGGGAGAACGTGATCCGGCCGCCTCGGAGGCCTTTACCGAATCGGATTACCGCGGCGTGATCGAGTTGTTGCGCGTGCACTACAACCTGATTCTGACCGACTGCGGAACCGGCATCATGCACTCGGCGATGAACGGTGTTCTCAGCCTTGCGCATTCGCTGGTTCTGGTCAGCTCGCCGGCCGTGGACGGTGCGCGCAGCGCGGCCGCAACCCTGGACTGGCTCGGTCTGCACGGGTACTCGCATCTCGTAGAGCGGACCGTCGTGGTGGTCAGCGCGCATCGCCCGGGCGCGGCCAGGATCGACATGAACGAATTGACTCGTCATTTCCTGGCCCGGTGCCGCGCCGTCGTGGTGGTGCCGTTCGACGAGCACCTCGCGGAAGGGTCCGTCGTCGACCTCGAGCGGTTGCGTCCGCGCACTCGGGAGGCGTTCACCGAACTCGCCGCCATGGTGGCCGACGACTTCCCGGACGCCGGCGGTCGCCACGCCAATCATCGCCGATAGGTCGTCACCACCGGTTCGAGTCGTACCGCTCGGCCGCTGACGAGTGCTGTCGGATCGAGGTAGTCACGGTCTCGGCGCGCGCCCCAGTGCAGGCACGCCGCCTCGGGGCAGCCCGGATGGCCGGTTGCCACCGTTCCGATCGGCTGACCACGCCGCACGCGATCACCTGCTGCTACGCCCGCCTCGACGGGTTCGTACGTCGTCCGCAGACCGCCAGGATGGTCGATGGACACGACCGGCTTGCCCGCCACGGTTCCCGCGTACACCACGACGCCGTCGCCGGCCGCGAGCACGACCGCGTTCGGCTCGGCGGCCAGGTCGACACCTCGATGTCCGGGGAGCCACCGCTGGTCGGGAGGGTCGAAGGCGGTCACCACGTGGGGCCGGGGTGCCAGCGGCCACCCGAACACGCCGGTGCGGGCGGTCGCGGGTGTCGAGCACAGCACCAGTAGTGCAGCCACCAGGACGGCCACGTATCGCGTCATGCTCGACAGCCTCCCGCGGCCCGATGCCCGTCGGCACCGATCACTCGGCAGGTGTGGACAACCGGCCGCGGCCGTCCACAGATCGACGTGTGGTCTTGACAGATCGCGGGCGAGCAGGAGGCGGTTATGACCTGGGGCTTCGACGCCGTACACTCGACGTGCGGCTCGTGTCATCACGGGTCGACTTCGCGCGTTCGCGTTCGGCCTTCCTTTCGGAAGGTCGTACATCTAGCCTCCGGCTGGTCCTGCAGTGCAGGTCCGGGGGCCACGAGCGCCAGGGCGGGAAACCCGAGTTTCCCGCGACAACCGGCACAACGAAAGAGAGTTCTTCAGCCATGGCTGTAGTAACCATGAAGCAGCTGCTCGACAGCGGCACGCACTTCGGGCATCAGACCCGCCGTTGGAACCCGAAGATGAAGCGCTTCATCTTCACCGACCGCAACGGCATCTACATCATCGACTTGCAGCAGACGCTGACGTACATCGACAAGGCGTACGAGTTCGTCAAGGAGACCGTTGCCCACGGCGGCACCGTTCTCTTCGTCGGCACCAAGAAGCAGGCGCAGGAATCCATCGCAGCCGAGGCCACGCGCGTCGGTATGCCGTATGTGAACCAGCGTTGGCTCGGCGGCATGCTCACCAACTTCAGCACCGTGCACAAGCGCCTCATCCGGCTCAAGGAACTCGAGTCGATGGAGCAGACCGGTGGCTTCGAGGGTCGCACCAAGAAGGAAATCCTCATGCTCACGCGTGAGATGACCAAGCTCGACCGCACCCTCGGCGGTATCCGGGACATGTCCAAGGTTCCGTCGGCCATCTGGATCGTCGACACCAACAAGGAGCACCTTGCGGTCGCCGAGGCGCGCAAGCTGAACATCCCGGTCATCGCGATCCTCGACACCAACTGCGATCCCGACGTCGTCGACTACCCGATCCCGGGCAACGACGACGCCATCCGCAGTGCCGCCCTGCTGACCAAGGTCGTGGCGTCCGCCGTGGCCGAGGGCGTGCAGGCACGTGCCGGCCGCAACACCGGTTCCGACGACAAGCCCGAGGTCGGCGCAGGCGAGCCCCTTGCCGAGTGGGAGCTCGAGCAGCTCGCGCAGGCCTCTCCCGCTGCCGAGGCCACCACGGCCGCGGCCGCCGAGACACCGGCTGCCACCGAAGCTCCTGTCACCGAGGCGCCCGCCGCGGAAGCACCTGCCACACAGGCATAGTCGACGCGGCCCCGGTCAGAACTCTGGCCGGGGCCGTTTCGTCTTTCTTTCGAAAAACTCCCCGGATTCACCCCACATCAAGAGGAGGCTCGCCCACGATGGCGAACTACACCGCCGCTGACGTCAAGCGGCTCCGCGAGCTCACCGGCTCCGGAATGATGGATTGCAAGAACGCACTTGCCGAGACCGACGGCGATTTCGACAAGGCCGTCGAGCAGCTGCGCATCAAGGGCGCGAAGGACGTCGGCAAGCGTGCCGAGCGGTCCACCGCCGAGGGCCTGGTCGTCGCCAAGGGCGGCGTCCTCGTCGAGATCAACTCCGAGACCGACTTCGTCGCCAAGAACGCCGAGTTCCAGGCGTTCGCGCAGTCGATCGCGGACGTTGCCGCCGAGGGCAAGCCGGCCGACGTCGACGCACTCAAGGCGCTGACGCTGGACGGCAAGACCGTCGACGTGGCACTGCAGGAGCTGTCGGCCAAGATCGGCGAGAAGCTCGAGATCCGTCGCGTCGTGTCCTTCGACGGCCCGGTCGCCACCTACCTGCACAAGCGCAGCTCCGACCTTCCGCCCGCCGTCGGCGTGCTCGTCGAGTACACCGGTGAGGGTGAGGCTGCAGCGGAGGCCGCTCGCGGCGCTGCCATGCAGGTCGCAGCACTGAAGGCGAAGTACGTCACGCGTGACGAGGTGCCGTCCGACATCGTCGAGGGCGAACGTCGCATTGCCGAGGAGACCGCCCGCGAGGAAGGCAAGCCCGACGCGGCTCTGCCGAAGATCGTGGAAGGTCGCGTCAACGGCTTCTTCAAGGACGTCGTTCTGACCGAGCAGTCCTCGGTTCAGGACTCGAAGAAGACCGTCAAGGCCATCCTCGCCGACGCAGGCGTCACGATCACCCGCTTCGTTCGTTTCGAGGTCGGCTCGAACTGATCTCGTGTAGATCGCACCTGTGCCGTCCATCCTTTCGGGGTGGACGGCACAGTCGTGAGTGCGACATGAGGCAGGATGAGACCGCACGGAGTAGACCGCACCGAGGCGCCACGCACTCGTAAGGAGCTTTCATGACCGAACCGGCAACCGAACGACCTGGCTTTCGGCGTGTCCTGCTGAAGCTGGGCGGCGAGATGTTCGGCGGCGGTGAGGTCGGTCTCGACCCCGACGTGGTTCAGAAGGTCGCGGAAGAGATCGCGTACGTGGTGCGGACCGGTGTGCAGGTTGCCGTGGTCATCGGCGGCGGAAACTTCTTCCGCGGCGCCGAACTTCAGGTCCGGGGCATGGACCGGTCCCGATCCGACTACATGGGCATGCTCGGAACCGTCATGAATTGCCTTGCGCTGCAGGATTTCCTGGAGAAGCAGGGGATCGCGACCCGCGTGCAGACCGCCATCACCATGGGGCAGGTCGCGGAGCCGTACATCCCACTGCGCGCGCAGCGTCACCTCGAGAAGGGGCGCGTGGTGATCTTCGGTGCCGGTATGGGCATGCCGTACTTCTCCACCGACACCACGGCGGCGCAGCGTGCGCTCGAGATCGGCGCCGAGGTGGTCCTGATGGCGAAGGCGGTCGACGGGGTGTACTCCGCCGATCCGCGTACCGATCCCGACGCCACGATGTTCGATCAGATCAGTCACCGCGAGGTCATCGAGAAGGGTCTCGCGGTCGCCGACGCCACCGCGTTCAGTCTCTGCATGGACAATCAGATGCCGATCATGGTGTTCAACCTGCTGACCGAGGGCAACATCGCCCGTGCGGTGCGCGGTGAGAAGATCGGGACGTTGGTCAAATAGTGAACGTACACAGCAAGTTTCGGAAGGACCGGTCGTGATCGACGAAGCATTGTTCGACGCAGAAGAAAAAATGGAGAAGGCCGTCACGGTCGCCCAGAACGACCTGGGCTCCATCCGAACCGGACGAGCGAACCCGGGCATGTTCAACCGGATCGTGATCGACTACTACGGATCTCCCACCCCGATCACGCAGCTGGCCGGCATCAACGTGCCCGAGGCGCGCATGGTCATCGTCAAGCCCTACGAGCAGTCGCAGCTGAACGCCATCGAAACGGCGATCCGCAACTCGGACCTCGGGGTGAACCCGTCGAACGACGGCAACATCATCCGCATTTCGATCCCGCAGCTCACCGAGGAGCGTCGCCGCGACTTCGTGAAGCAGGCCAAGAGCAAGGGCGAGGACGCCAAGGTGTCCATCCGCAACGTCCGGCGCAAGGCGATGGACGAGCTCAAGCGCATTCAGAAGGACGGCGAGGCGGGGGAGGACGAGGTGGCCCGCGCCGAGGCGGAACTCGACAAGACCACGGCGAAGTACGTCGCGACCGTCGACGACCTCGTGAAGAACAAGGAAGCGGACTTGATGGAGGTATGAGTGACCTCCGATAGTCCCGGTCCGGACGCGCCCGCGAAGAAGGCGTCCCGCGCCGGGCGCGATCTTCCCGCCGCGTTCGCCGTCGGCGGCAGTCTCGGCATCATGCTCATTGTGGTGCTGACGTTCGTGCCCAAGGTGTTCGTCGCCGTGGCCGCCGTGGCCGTCGCCATCGCCACGTGGGAAGTCGCGAAACGCCTGCGCGAGGGCGGTATCGAGGTCCCGCGTGTCCCGTTGATCGTCGGCGGCCAGGCCGTCATGTGGTCCGCCTGGCCGTGGGGTCCGATGGGCTCGATCAGCGCGTTCGCCGCGACCGTTCTGGTCATGATGGTGTGGCGGCTCCTGGGTCAGGGTCTGACCAAGCCGCCGGAGAACTTTCTGCGTGACACCGCGATCTCGGTCTTCGTTCTCGCGTGGCTGCCGCTTCTCGGAGCGTTCGCGACCATGCTGACGCTCGAAGACAAGGGCGGTTTCCGAGTACTGGTCCTGATGATCGCCGTCGTCTGCTCCGACGTCGGCGGCTACGCGGCGGGTGTGCTGTTCGGTCGGCACCCCATGGCACCGGCGATCAGCCCCAAGAAGTCCTGGGAAGGCCTCGGCGGATCGTTGCTGTTCTGCATCGTCGGGTGCCTGTGCACGGTCACGTTCATGCTCGACGCGAACCCCCTGATCGGTGTTCTGCTCGGCGTTCTCGTGGTCTTCAGCGCCACGCTCGGCGATCTCATCGAGTCGCAGGTCAAGCGCGATCTCAAAATCAAGGACATGGGCACGATGCTGCCCGGCCACGGCGGAATCATGGACCGGCTCGATTCGGTCCTGCCGTCGGTGTTCGTCACCTGGCTCGTTCTCACCGCACTCGTCTGACGTCGCCGTGGCGGTGATCAAGAGCCCCAACATCTGGAACTGGCCGCAGGTCTACGAGGCCGAGAACCGCGCCCAGGATGCGGACGGCGCGATCTTCGCGGCGCTGCGCGACGTGGCCGACTGGACGGGACGAGACGTCGTCGACGTCGGCTGCGGAACCGGCTATCACCTGCCGGTCTTCGCCGAGCGCGCCCGGTCGGTGATCGGCGTCGAACCGCACGCGCCGCTGGTGGGGCCCGCCGTCGAGAGGGTGTCGTCACTCCCGACGGTGTCGGTGGTGGTCGGATCGGCCGAGCGAATGCCGCTGCCCGACGCGTCGGCCGACGTCGTTCACGCGCGCACCGCGTACTTCTTCGGCTCAGGCTGCGGGCCGGGAATCCGGGAAGCCATGCGGGTGCTGCGGCCCGGAGGAGTGTTGGCCGTCGTCGACCTCGACGCGACCGCGTCGCCGTATGGCGACTGGATGCGGGCCGATCTGCCGCACTACGACCCCGCCGCAGTGGAACGCTTCTTCGATGCGCAGGGTTTCGATCTGCGGCGAATCGACACGGTGTGGCGATTCGAGGATCGCCGAACGTTGGTCGACGTTCTCGGCATCGAGTTCTCCGAAGCCGCGGCGCGCCGAGCGATCGAGAGCGTTCCCGGGCTGTCGTTCGGCGTCCGCTACCGCATTCACACGCGGCGAAAGCCCGACGGGCTGATCAGCCCGCGGTGATGTGGAACGTCGCCGCCTGAGCGGTGATCTTCTTGGCCTTCGCGAGACGGGGGAGGTCGCTGCCGTCGCGGACGCGCGCGCCGTCCTCGCCGAGGGCATCGATGACCTCGCGTGCCCACGTCACGTCGGCCGGGCTCGGTGCGAGCTCGCGATTGACGATGGGGGCCTGGTCGGGATGCATGCAGAGCTTGCCGGACATCCCCATCGACAGCGTGAGAGCGCTGTCGCGGCTGAGGAACCCGTCGTTGACGGCCAAGGTCGGGCCGTCGATCGGTCCGGGGAGGCGAGCCGCGCGGGAGGAGACGACCAGGCGCGAGCGCGGGTAGGCCATGGCCAGCGGTTCGTCGCTCATCCCGGTGTCACGCCGGAAGTCGCCGCTTCCGAACGCGAGACGGAACGTCGAGTTGGCGCGAGCGATCTCCGGTGTCGCCTCGAGGCCCATGGCCGATTCGATCAGCGCGAGGATCCGAGTGCCCTCGGGGAGGCGCTCGGCGGTCATCTCGACCTGGCTGCCGCTCTCGGTCTTCGCGAGCATGACGCCCTGCAGACCCGGTGCATCGGCCAGCGCGGCGAGATCGTCGGCCCAGAACGTGGTGGTGGCGTCGTTGATGCGCACCCAGGCGCTTCCGCCGTTCGACAGCCACTCGACGACGGCCGCCCGGGCAGCCGGCTTCGCGGCGGGAGCCACCGCGTCCTCGATGTCGAGGATGACGGCGTCGACCTCGGACTGTGCTGCAGCGGTGAAGGTCTCGGGCTTGGTAGCCGGAACCAGAAGCCACGACCGAGCCTTGTCGGCTGCGATGGCAGGTTGCACGGAAGTCTCCAAAAAGGTGGTCACGGTGCGGTCCTCGCTCGTCATCGGTGGTGTCGAAGGTCCATCGTGCACACGAGGTCGCCCTGGGCGAAAGGTTGCGTCAATAGTGTTCACCAGCAGTTTCTCCTCTCCGACGCGGCATTGGCCAGTTACCGGGCAGTAGTGGGACACTGGAACTCACCATGGCAACAACACCGCACAAGTCCGAAGAGAATGGCCTCAGGCCTGCCGCTGTCCCGTCCGAAGAGAACAGCCGTCGGCCTGCCTTACCACTCGTATTCGACGCCCCCCGCCGCGGTATGCCGCCCAAGCATCTCGCCGACCTCGACGCCGCCGCCCGTCGCAAGGCGGTCACGGATCTGGGCCTGCCCGCCTTCCGCGCCGACCAGCTCGCCCGGCAGTACTACGGCCGGCTGGAAGCGGACCCCGCGAAGATGACGGACCTCCCTGCTTCGGTGCGCGACGCCGTCGGTTCGGCGCTGTTCCCGACCCTGCTCACGCCGGTCAAGCACCTGTCGTGCGACGGCGGGGACACGCGCAAGACGCTGTGGAAAGCCGGCGACGGCACGCTGCTCGAAAGCGTTCTGATGCGGTACCCGGGTCGCGCCACACTGTGCATTTCGAGTCAGGCGGGCTGCGGCATGGCGTGCCCGTTCTGCGCCACCGGACAGGGAGGCCTGCAGCGCAACCTCTCGACCGCGGAGATCGTGGACCAGGTTCGCTCCGCCGCCGCCGACCTGCGCGACGGCGAGGTCGAAGGTGGTGAGGGCCGCCTGTCGAACGTGGTGTTCATGGGGATGGGGGAGCCGCTCGCGAACTACAAGCGCGTGGTCGACGCCGTGCGGCGCATCGTCTCACCCGCCCCGGAAGGGCTCGGGCTCTCGCAGCGATCGGTGACGGTGTCGACGGTCGGTCTCGCCCCGGCGATCCGCAAGCTCGCCGACGAAGGCCTGTCCGTGACGCTCGCCGTGTCTCTGCACTGCCCCGACGACGAGCTGCGCGACACCCTGGTGCCGGTGAACAACCGCTGGGCCATCAAGGAAGTCCTCGACGCCGCGCGGTACTACGCCGACAAGACCGGCCGACGAGTGTCCATCGAGTACGCCCTGATCCGGGACGTCAACGACCAGCCGTGGCGCGCGGACATGCTGGGCAAGAAATTGCACAAGGCGCTCGGCGCGCTGGTGCACGTGAATCTGATTCCGCTGAACCCGACGCCCGGCAGCGAGTGGGACGCCAGCCCCAAGCCGGTGCAGGACGAGTTCGTGAAACGAGTCATCGCTCAGGGCGTCTCGTGCACGGTGCGCGACACACGTGGGCAGGAAATCGCTGCCGCGTGCGGCCAGTTGGCCGCGGAGAACTGATCTCCTAGCGCTTGCGGCGCCGCTTGACCATGTCGATCACGAGGACGCCGATCAGGACGAGCGCCAGGCCGACCAGCCACAGGTCCTCGACCTTGCCCACGTGGTTGCCGATCAGCTGAACCAGCAGCATGAGCGCGACGATCCACCCGGCCACACGGAACGCGCGGGGAGCCTCGCCGCTCCATCCCCACGCGGCGGAGGGAACCTCGGCGGCCGTGGTGAGATCGTGGATCGATGCGGGACTCTTGTTGTCGGCCACGGTGTCTCTCCTGAAAGATCGTCGGGCGGGTTGCCCCGTCGCTGTGCCCGCAATCTTGGCATACGACCGTCCGTCGTAGCCATCGGGGACACGCCGATTCCAGCGAGTCGGCGCCGGGGCTGCAACAATCCCGACGTGACTTCGACGCGTCAGCCGCACCCCCTCGACGGTTATCCGCGCGACATGGTCGGCTACGGCCGCCGCGCCCCCGATCCGAAGTGGCCGGGCGCCGCCAAGATCGCGGTGCAGTTCGTCCTCAACTACGAGGAGGGCGCGGAGAACAACGTGCTCGACGGCGACACCAAGTCGGAGACGTTCCTGTCCGAAATGGTGGGCGCGCAAGCCTTTCCGAACCGGCACATGAGCATGGAGTCGCTCTACGAGTACGGATCGCGCGCCGGGCTGTGGCGGGTGCTGCGCACGTTCGAAAAGCGTGACCTCCCGCTCACGGTGTTCGCCGTGGCCAAAGCCATGGAGCGCAACCCGGAGGCCGTCGCCGCGTTCGGCGAGCTCGGGCACGAGATCGCATGCCACGGGCTGCGCTGGCTGTCGTACCAGCTGATCGACGAGCACGTCGAGCGCGAACACATGGCCGATGCGGTCTCGATCCTCACGGACCTGACCGGAGCCGCGCCGCTCGGGTGGTACACCGGCCGCGACTCGCCGAACACCCGGTCACTGGTCGTGGAGCACGGCGGCTTCCTGTACGACTCCGACTCCTACGCCGACGACCTCCCGTACTGGGAGAAGGTGGCGTCGGGATCCACCACCGTCGATCACCTCGTGGTTCCGTACACACTCGACACCAACGACATGCGCTTCGCGTCGCCCGGCGGTTTCCCGTCCGGCGAGCAGTTCTTCGCGCACCTTCGCGATGCGTTCGACGCGCTCTACGCCGAAGGCGTCGACGGCGCGCCGAAGATGCTCTCGGTCGGGTTGCACTGCCGCATCGTGGGCCGACCCGCCCGGATCGTGGCGCTCGAACGATTCCTCGACCACGTCCAGAGTCACGACGACGTGTGGATCACCCGCCGTGTCGACATCGCGCGACACTGGCACGCCCACCACGCGCCGGGCGCTACTCACGCCCACCACGCGCAGGGCGCTACTACGGCCTAGCGAGCGCGCCGATGTAGCGGCCCGTCATCACTTTCTGCATCGCGCGGTTGGCCGGACCGCCCAGGGCGACGAGCTTGTTGCCGGGCCGGGAGAACGCGCGGATGTGCGCGGTCACCACGTTCGTCGCCGGATCGAACTCGGCGACGAAGGACTCCTCGCCGCTCTCCGGGTGCCCCGGCAGCGTTCCGTAGACGAAACCGCGCCGGGTCGGTTCGTCGATCACGCGCACCACGCGGCACGGAATCGAGACCGGGCCCAGTCCGAGCACGACGATCGCCCCTTCCTCGGCGCGGATGGTCGTTGCCCGCACACGCAGACCCGCCCCGCGGTGCATGTCGAACTCCATGATGCGGCGTGCCGCCAGATCGAACGCCGCACGGCCGTGCCCGATCGGTCGTTCGACATCGACGTGGTGATATCCCGACGGCATCTCGCCGTCGGTGGCACCTACCTCGTCGTAGGTCAGCGGGCGGTCGGCGTAGGCGCTCAGATCCATGTGCCCGATCCTCACACGTCGGTCCGGAAGCGTTCGGTTCGACCGACCCCCAGCGTTCGCTCAGAATCGTCGGCCACAATGGTGCGGTGCAACAGCAGCGGATCCGGGTGCTCATCCTCGGAAGTACGGGCTCGATCGGTACCCAGGCGCTCGAGGTGATCGCCGCGAGGCCGGACCGCTTCGAGGTGGTCGGTCTCGCTGCCGGCGGCGCCAACCTGGATCTGCTGAACCAGCAGATCGCCGAGACCGGGGTCACCGAGGTGGCCGTCGCCCGAGCCGGAACGCAGCTGGGCGGCATCACCCCGCGAACCGGACCCGACGCTGCCACCGAACTGGTGCGAAACGTCGAAGCCGACGTCGTGCTGAACGGCCTCGTGGGATCGCTCGGTCTCGAACCCACCCTCGCCGCACTCGAATCCGGTGCTCGGCTGGCGCTGGCGAACAAGGAGTCGCTGGTTGCCGGAGGATCTCTGGTGACCAAGGCCGCGGCACCCGGGCAGATCGTTCCCGTCGACTCCGAACACTCCGCACTCGCCCAGTGCCTGCGCGGCGGGCGGGCGGACGAGGTGGCCCGCCTCGTGGTGACCGCCTCCGGCGGACCGTTCCGGAACTGGGATCGCGAGGGACTCGAGACCGTCACGCCGGAGCAGGCCGGCAAACACCCGACGTGGTCCATGGGCCCGATGAACACCCTCAACTCCGCCACCCTGGTGAACAAGGGACTCGAGGTGATCGAAGCCCACCTGCTGTTCGGCATTCCCTACGACCGCATCGACGTCACGGTGCATCCGCAATCGATCGTCCACTCGATGGTCACTTTTGTCGACGGGTCGACGCTGGCGCAGGCGAGTCCGCCGGACATGAAGTTGCCGATCGCCCTGGCGCTGGGGTGGCCCGACCGAGTGCCCGACGCAACGGTTGCGTGCGACTTCACGTCGGCCGCTCGGTGGGACTTCGAGCCGCTCGACGACGCTGTGTTCCCGGCGGTGGCGCTGGCGCGCCGCGCCGGCGAGCTGGGCGGGTGCATGACCGCCGTCTACAACGCAGCCAACGAGGTTGCGGCACAAGCGTTCCTGGATGGACGGGTGTCGTTCCCCGCCATCGTCGACACCGTGTCGGACATCGTGGAGACCGGTGCCGCCCTGTGGTCGGCGGAACCGACTACCGTGGGCGACGTTCTCGAGGCCGACGCGTGGGCACGGTCGGCCGCGGCCACGTTCGTCGACAAGCGTGAAGGAGTGTCGCTCTCGTGATGTTCGTTCTCGGAGTGGTCCTCTTCGCTCTCGGTATCGGCTTCTCCGTGGCTCTGCACGAAGCCGGTCACATGTGGACCGCGCAGAAGCTCGGCATGAAGGTGCGCCGGTACTACATCGGCTTCGGGCCCAAGATCTTCTCGTGGCGCCGGGGCGAGACGGAGTACGGCTTCAAGGCCATTCCCGCCGGCGGATTCTGCGACATCGCCGGAATGACCGCGGTCGACGAGCTCGCTCCCGACGAGGTCGACCGGGCCATGTTCCGGCAGAAGACCTGGAAGCGCCTGGTCGTCATGTTCGGCGGCATCGCCATGAACTTCGTGCTCGGGTTCGCCCTCGTGTTCGCGCTGGCCCTCGGCTGGGGGCTCCCGGACCGGGAAACCGCTCCCACCGCGCAGGTCGGCGGCCTCAGCTGTGCGGCGCCCACTCAGGCGGAGGACGGAGCGTTGTCCGCGTGCAGCGGCCCCGGCCCGGCGCAACAGGCCGGACTGCAGCAGGGCGACGTGATCACCTCGGTCAATGGCACACCCACCCCGACCAGCGACGACGTGGTGTCCGCGCTGCAGCCGCTCACGGGCACCGTTGAACTGGGCGTCCTGCGCGACGACCGACCGCTGACGCTGCCGGTCGAGCTGCAGCAGGTGCAGCGCTACGTGAAATCAGCGTCGGGTGAGCTCACGTCCACCACGGTCGGTGCGGTCGGTATGAGCATCGCGACCGTCGGACCGCCGAACGTGCAGTACAACGTGCTGACGGCCATCCCCGGATCGCTCAGCTACACCGGCTACATCTTCGTTCAGACCGCGCACGCCATCGTCCAGTTGCCCGCCAAGGTCGGCGCTCTCTGGACCGCCGTCACCGGCGGCGAGCGCGACGTCAACACCCCCATCAGCGTGGTCGGTGCCTCCGTCATCGGCGGGCAGGCCGCCGAGCGGGGACTGTGGGAAGTGTTCGTGGGCCTGCTGGCGACACTGAACTTCTTCCTCGGAGCGTTCAACCTGCTTCCGCTGCTGCCGCTGGACGGCGGGCACATCGCGGTGACGATCTACGAGGGCATCCGTAACAAGCTGCGCTTCCGCAAGGGACTGCCCGCGGGACGGCCCGTCGACTACATGAAGTTGATGCCCGCGACGTACGTGGTGATCATCGCCGGCGGCGCATTCATGTTGCTCACGCTGACGGCCGACATCGTCAACCCGATCCAGCTCTTCCAGTAGCGCGAAGTTCGGTAGCTCAGTGTTCGCACTCACGTCACCGTTCAGCGGTCACCGGCGCGTCTAGAGTGGAAGTCGAACGAATCACGAAAGAAGGGATTCCGTGACCACATCGGTCGGCTTGGGCATGCCATCTGGACCCGCCCCCACACTTGCTCCTCGGCGCGTCACGCGCCAGCTGAAGGTCGGCACCGTCGGGGTGGGTAGCGACTCGCCCGTCTCCGTGCAGTCGATGACGACGACGAAGACCCACGACATCAACGCCACCCTCCAGCAGATCGCCGAGCTGACCGCATCCGGATGCGACATCGTGCGCGTCGCGTGCCCCCGGCAGGAGGACGCCGACGCGCTCTCCGTGATCGCGAAGAAGTCGCAGATCCCCGTGATCGCGGACATTCACTTCCAGCCGCGCTACATCTTCGCCGCGATCGACGCCGGTTGCGCCGCCGTTCGCGTGAACCCCGGCAACATCAAGGAGTTCGACGGTCGCGTCGGCGAGGTCGCGAAGGCGGCGGGTGCGGCCGGCATTCCGATTCGCATCGGTGTCAACGCCGGGTCGCTCGATCCGCGGCTGATGAAGAAGTACGGCAAGGCGACGCCCGAGGCGCTGGTGGAGTCCGCGCTCTGGGAGGCGAGCCTGTTCGAAGAGCACGGTTTCGGTGACATCAAGATCTCGGTGAAGCACAACGACCCTGTGGTCATGGTCGAGGCGTACCGCCAGCTGGCCGCGAAGTGCGACTACCCGCTTCACCTCGGCGTCACTGAGGCAGGCCCGGCGTTCCAGGGCACCATCAAGTCCGCGGTGGCGTTCGGCGCGCTGCTCTCCGAGGGCATCGGCGACACCATCCGCGTGTCCCTGTCGGCGCCGCCCGTCGAGGAAATCAAGGTGGGCAACCAGATTCTGCAGTCGCTGAACCTTCGCCCTCGCAAGCTCGAGATCGTGTCCTGCCCGTCGTGTGGTCGTGCGCAGGTGGACGTCTACTCCCTCGCCGACGAGGTGAGCGCTGGTCTGGAAGGTATGGAAATTCCGCTGCGCGTCGCCGTGATGGGCTGCGTCGTCAACGGACCCGGCGAGGCTCGCGAAGCGGACCTCGGTGTTGCGTCGGGCAACGGTAAGGGCCAGATCTTCGTCAAGGGCGAGGTCATCAAGACCGTGCCCGAGGCGCAGATCGTCGAAACGCTCATCGAAGAGGCCATGCGGATCGCCGAACAGTACGAGGGTGACGCCGAGTCCGGATCGCCTGTCGTGTCGGTGAGCTGATTCGTCACCGATCGGCACGCCATTCATGGCATTCTGTATCGGCGGCGTGGCGCGCAACGGAATCTGTGCGCAAGAGAGGTGACGACGGGTGCTCAAGCTTCTCGGTGCCAAGCCGTTGGGTGTGCGTGACACCAGCGAAGTCCTCCGCGTCCTGAACGCGGACCCCGTCGCGTCGTGCATGGTTGCTGCGCGTGTCGAGGAGTCGGGTGTCCAGCCGCGGCAGATCCACGGTGAAATGTGGAGTCGCGGTGGACCGTCGATGTCGTTGTGTTATTCCGGCGCTAATCTTGTTCCCCTCCGCGGTGATACCGACGATCTGCGGTCCTTCGCCGACCGTGCGAGCCGCGGTCCACGACTGTGTTCGTCGCTCGTCGGTCGAGCCGAGTTGACCCTGCCGCTGTGGGAGATGCTCGAGGGGGACTGGGGTCCGCCCCGCGAGGTGCGCGCCGAGCAGCCGTTGCTTGCGCTGGACTGCGCGCCGTCCGCGCCGCCGGATCGCGGCGTCCGGCTGGTGACGATGGACGAACTCGACATCTACCTCACCGCCGCCATCGCCATGTTCATCGAGGAGGTCGGCGTCGATCCGCGCGCCGGTGACGGCGGCAGGGGATACCGCCGCCGGATCGCCGGTCTCATCGCGGCCGGCCGCGCGTGGGCGAGATTCGAAGAGGGCCAGGTCGTCTACAAGGCCGAAGTCGGGTCGATGTCGTCGACGGTCGGTCAGATACAGGGTGTGTGGGTGCATCCGCTCTTCCGCGGCCACGGCGTCGGCTCGGCCGGAACCGCGACCGTCGCGGCGTCCATCGTGGCGGGCGGACGCACCGCGAGCCTCTACGTGAACAGCTTCAACACCGCTGCGCGCGGTGCCTACGCACGCGTCGGCTTCCGCCAGGTCGCTACCTTCACGACCGTTCTCCTGGACTGATCCGCTCTCCCGACACCGGCGATTCGTGACGGGGTGAGCTCGCTTCCGCGACTTACGATGTCGAGTGATGTCTCTCCTCCACCGCGGTACCGCACTTGCCTCCGCTCTGCTCGTGTCGGTCGGTCTGGTTGCCTGCACACCGAAGCCTCTCGGACCCGAGTCGGCCGCGGAGTCGTTCGTCTCGTCGTTCGCTGCGCGCGACACGGCGGGCGCGGCCGAGCACACGGATCGAGTGGATACCGCGTCGGCCGCGCTCGACGCAGCGTGGAACGGGCTGCAGGCCGAGTCCATGACGGCCACCACGGGTGCCGTCGCCGTGAGCGGAGACACCGCGACCGTCGATTACACCTACACGTGGCAGCTTCCGAAGGACCGCGTGTGGACCTACGACGGCCGGTTGAACATGGGCCGACGCGACGGCCAGTGGGTGGTGCGGTGGACCGCGACGGACGTCCACCCGCAGTTGGGCGACACACAGACCATGGTGCTCCGGTCGACGGCCGCCCCCCGCGCACGCGTCAACGAACACGCGGGCTCGGACGTCCTCGTTCCCGGTGAGGTGCATCAGGTTCTCTTCGACGCCTCGGCGTCCGCCGACGTGGTCGCTACCGCAACCTTCCTGCAGCGCACGATCGCACCGTTCGATCCCACGATCACGGCGCAGTCCATCGTGGAATCCTCCACTGCGGCAGCCGGCCCGTACTCGGTGATTTCGCTGCGGGACGACGACTACGACAGCGTCGCCGCGCAGCTCGCGACGATGTCCGGTGTCACCGTCTCGGAACAGGCCGATCTGGTGGCCACCGATCGCACGTTCGCTCCCGACCTCATTTCGCAGGTCAAGAAGGCGGTCTCCGACGACGTCGACGGCAAGGCAGGGTGGTCCGTCGTCGCGGTCAACTCCAACGGCAGCGACATCGGGGTGCTGACCGAGACTGCGCCGCAACCCGTTCCGTCGTTCTCGGTGAGCCTCGATCGGCCGGTGCAGGTGGCAGCACAGAACGCGGTGAACGCGGTGCCCACCGACCAGGCGATGATGGTCGTCATTCAGCCGTCCACCGGTGCGGTCCTGGCGGTCGCGCAGAACAAGGCCGCGGACCGCGACGGGCCGGTGGCCTCGATGGGCCTGTATCCGCCCGGATCGACCTTCAAGATCGTGACCGCGGGCGCCGCCATCGCGACGGGCCTCGCAACGCCGAACACCCCGGTTCCCTGCCCCGGACGAATCGAGATCGGGGAGCGCAGCATCCCGAACTACAACGAGTTCGCTCTGGGCACGGTGTCGATGGAGACCGCGTTCGCGCGGTCCTGCAACACCTCCTTCGCCAAGCTCGCCAGCGAGATGCCCGCCGACGCGCTGACGGTGTCCGCGTCCAAGTTCGGTATCGGACCCGACTACGGCGTGGTGGGTCTGCCCACCGAGTCCGGATCGGTTCCGCCGGCGTCGGATCTGGTTCAGCGCACCGAGGACGGATTCGGGCAGGGCAAGGTGTTGGTGTCGACGTTCGGCATGGCGCTGGCCGCAGCCACGATCGCCCATGGGTCCACTCCGGTGCCCCACCTGATCATGGGTGACGACACCACGATCGACGGCGACCATCCGAGCATCGACCCGGCGATGGTCGACGGTCTGCGCGGGATGATGCGCACGGTGGTGACGAGCGGAACCGCGCTCCGCATCGCCGATCAGGGCGAGGTCTACGGCAAGACGGGTGAGGCCGAGGTCGAGGGCGGATCACACGCGTGGTTCGTCGGATACCGCGGCGACCTCGCGTTCGCGACACTGGTGGTGCGGGGAGGAAGCTCCGACAACGCAGTCGCGGTCACTCGAGACATGATGACCGCACTCCCCGAGGGTTACTGAGCAAACAGAAACCCGACCGACCTCCGGCCTGCCCGCCATCCAAACCCGACCGGCCTCCGGCCTACCCGCCATCCAAACCCGACCGGCCTCCGGCCTGCCCGCCATCCAAACCCGACCGGCCTCCGGCCTGCCCGCCATCCAAACCCGACCGGCCTCCGGCCTGCCCGCCACCTAAACTGGTCCCATGTCCGTCCGCACCGCTCTCGCCCCCGGCACCGTGTCGCCCGTTCTGCCCGTACCGAAATCCATCGAGGCTCCCGAATACGCCTGGAAGCCGACCGCGAACGAGGGCCACGAGCCCTGGGTGCAGACTCCCGAGACGATCGAGAAGATGCGTCTCGCCTCCACCATCGCCGCCCGAGCGCTGCAGGAGGCGGGGAAGGCGGTGGCCCCCGGGGTCACCACCGACGCCCTGGACCGGATCGCGCACGAGTACATGATCGATCACGGCGCGTACCCGTCGACGCTCGGCTACAAGGGATTTCCCAAGTCCTGCTGCACGTCGCTGAACGAGGTCATCTGCCACGGCATCCCCGATTCGACGGTGATCCAGGACGGGGACATCGTCAACATCGACGTCACCGCGTACATCGACGGAGTGCACGGCGACACCAACGCCACCTTCCTCGCCGGTGACGTGGCGGAGGACGCGCGGCTGCTCGTCGAGCGCACCCACGAGGCGACGATGCGTGCCATCAAGGCGGTCAAGCCGGGTCGCGCGCTCAACGTGATCGGCCGGGTGATCGAGTCCTACGCACACCGTTTCGGATACGGCGTCGTGCAGGACTTCACCGGACACGGCATCGGAACCACGTTCCACAACGGACTCGTCGTGCTGCACTACGACCAGCCCGACGTCGACACCGTCATCGAGCCGGGGATGACGTTCACCATCGAACCCATGATCAACCTCGGCGGCATCGAGTGGGACATGTGGGACGACGGGTGGACCGTGCTCACGCGCGACCGGTCGTGGACGGCGCAGTTCGAGCACACCCTCCTGGTCACCGACACGGGCGCGGAAATTCTGACCCTGCCCTGATGGGCGCACTTCTGGTCGCCGGCACGACGTCCGATGCCGGCAAGAGTGTGTTGGCCGCTGGGCTGTGCCGTCTGCTGGCCCGGCGAGGGGTGTCCGTCGCGCCGTTCAAGGCGCAGAACATGTCCAACAACTCCGTCGTCACGCTCGACGGCGGCGAGATCGGCCGCGCTCAGGCCATGCAGGCGCTCGCGTGTGGCCTCGAGCCCAGCGTGCGATTCAATCCGGTGTTGCTCAAGCCGGGTGGTGACCGGACGTCCCAACTCGTCGTGCGGGGGAAGGCCACCGGTCACGTCGGCGCAGCCGACTACATGTCTCACCGGACCCACCTGCGAGAGGTGGTCGCAGACGATTTACGTTCGCTCCGTGCGGAATTCGACGTCGTGATCTGCGAGGGCGCCGGCTCGCCCGCCGAGATAAACCTCCGAGCAACGGATCTCGCGAACATGGGGCTCGCGCGTGCCGCCGACATTCCGGTGATCGTGGTCGGCGACATCGATCGCGGCGGTGTGCTGGCTCATTTCTTCGGAACTCTGGCTGTTCTGGAGCCGGAGGATCAGGAACTGATCGCGGGCTTCGTGGTGAACAAGTTCCGCGGTGACCCAGCTCTGCTGGCACCGGGCTTGGACCAGTTGCACCGCCTGACCGGTCGGCCGACCTACGGCGTGGTCCCGTACAGCGACGAACTGTGGCTCGACGCCGAGGACTCGCTGTCCACGGTCGCCGACGCACCGGTGGGGCGTCAGGCGCCGCCGGTGGGGGAGCAGTGGCTGCGTGTTGCCGCCGTCCGGCTGCCGAGGGTGTCCAACTCCACCGACGTGGAGGCTCTGGCGTGCGAGCCCGGTGTGAGCGTGGTCTGGTCCACGGAGCCTTCGCGACTGGTCGACGCCGACCTCGTGGTCGTCCCCGGGTCCAAGGCCACGGTGTCGGATCTGCAGTGGATGCGGCGCAACGGAATTGCGGACGCGCTGATCGAACGTGCCCGCGCGGGTCGACCGGTTCTGGGTATCTGCGGGGGCTATCAGGTGCTCGGCCGGGTGATCGTCGACGAGGTCGAATCCGGGGCAGGGGAGGTGGCGGGTCTGGGGGTGCTCGACCTCGACATCACCTTCGATCCGGTCAAGACTCTGCAGCGCGTCACCGGCACGGGGTGGGGAACCGCGGTGTCCGGGTACGAGATTCATCATGGGCGCGTGAGCCGAAGCGGGGACGACTTTCTGCTCGACGACGAGGGTAGCCGGCGCGGCGCTGTGTTCGGAACTCACTGGCACGGATTGTTCGAGAGCGACGACTTCCGGCGGATGTTCTTGACCGAGGTCGGAAAGCTCTCGGGCCGTGCGGAGTTCGTGGTGGCGACGGACACCGACGTGTCCGCGGTGCGGCGTGCACAGCTCGATCTGCTGGCCGATCTGGTCGAGACCCACGTCGACGTGGAAGCTGTCCTGGCACTGACAGGCGACCGGCAGAGCCGGCGGCCCGTGGTGGAAACCAGGTTAGGGGGACGTCCGTCGCAGAGCGGCCCAGCCGCCGAGCAGTGAAGCGATGCCCACGACCACCGGGATCAGAACCATGCTCACGAAGCGCGGTGTGTCGGCGATGGCGTCGCCGACGGTGAGCCACGCCTGTCGCCAGGCGATGAAGATCAGGGTTCCGCCGATCACCACGATGGCGGCGGCGCCCATCGTCATCAGTCCGAGGAGCTTCCACCGGAGGTAGATCGTCCCGATCAGCAGGCCCAGGCACGAGACGAGGAAGAACAGGGCGATCAGTGTCAGAAGCCGAGTCGGTGGCGAGCTCGTGAGGTAGTCGAAGATGCCGAACATTCTCATGTGCACCCCCCATCCGGAGGTGGCCGTCTCCACCAGGGACAACAGGTAGACGATCGTTCCGAAGACCACGGATTGGACGAGCCCGGTCAGCGCGGTCGCGGTGAAGAACTCGCGTCGGGTGACGCTGAGGCCGAGTGCGAACGGAAACGTCTGCGTCATGGCTTGGACGTAGAAGCCGATGCCGAAGAAGAACACCGACGTGACCCCACCGGTGAACTGTGTCTTGCCGTCTGGATTGGGGATGGCGAGGAAGAGAATCCACCCGATTGCGAAGGCGATGAACAGAATTGCGGCAGGTGCGCCGATCGCCAGCGGCCACGCGACGGTGTGCATGCGGGCCACCCGGAGGATGCGCGGCGCCGGTGAGGGACGTGCGGGAGAGAGTGTGGCGGTCATGCGACCGTCTCCTTCCTGTTCGTGGTGCTGTCGACGACCAGCTGCTGAAGCGACACCGGTTCGAGTTCGAGTCCGAGCGAACGCGCCCGAGAGCGTTCGAGTTCGCTGATGGCGCCGGTGATCGTCGCGCGGGCGAGCGATCCCAGCTTGCGTCGATGTATGACGCCGTGACCGGCGGTGAACTCGTCGACGCGCGCCGCCGGGCCCGAGACGCTGACGGTGCGGCCGCGCAGATTGTCGGTGTCGTCATCGAGGACGACGGTTCCGCGATCGATGAGAACGACGTGTTCGATGAGGTCGCTCACCTCGTCGATGAGGTGGGTCGACAGGATGACGGTGCGCGGATTCTCGGCGTAGTCCTCGAGCAGGCGGTCGTAGAACATCTGTCTCGCGGCTGCGTCGAGCCCCAGGTACGGCTCGTCGAAGAACGTGAGGGGTGCACGGGATGCCAATCCGATGATCACGCCGAGTGCGGACGTCATACCGCGGGAGAGTTTCTTCACCTTGCGGGAGGTCGGGAGGTCGAAGTCGTCGAGCAACCGCTCGGCAAAAGCGTTGTCCCACTGGGGGAGCAGCCCTGACGCCGCCGTCAGAACGTGCTTGACCCGAAAGTCGTCCGGGTAGCGCTGGCTCTCCTTGATGAAGCAGATGTTGCGGAGTGTCTCGGGGTTCTCGTACGGGGCGTGCCCGAACACCTCGACCGTCCCGGTGTCCGCCCAGGACTGTCCGGTGAGGATCTGCATGACGGTGGTCTTGCCGGCTCCGTTGCGGCCGAGCAGTCCGTAGATGCGGTTCTCCTCGATGTCGAAGCCGACGTCGTCGAGCGCCGTCACGTCACCGAATCGTTTGTGTACACCTCGTACCGAGGCAACTGTTCGGGTGTCGGTCATTGTTCGTCCTCCCAGGCGTCGATGAGTTTCTTGAGCTCTTCGGTGGTGATGCCGAGCTTCTCGGCTTCCGCGATCAGGGGCCGGATGTACTGCTCGGAGAAGCGCTCACTTCGGCGGTAGCGCAACGCATCTCGTGATCCGGTGGTCACGAACATTCCGATGCCGCGCTTCTTGTAGACGATTCCGTCGGCGACGAGTTGGTTCAGTCCCTTGCCGGCGGTGGCGGGGTTGATGCGGTGGAACGCGGCCAGTTCGTTGGTCGACGGAACACGAGATTCTTCGGCGAGCGTTCCGTCGATGATCTGGTTCTCGAGCATCTCGGCGATCTGCAGGAACAGGGGCCGGTCGTCATCCATGCACCTCACCAGCCTTCTTGGCTAGTTGGTTACGTGGTTCATCACTCATGTAACTAACCATATAACCGAAGAGTCGCCGACACAATATCGACGTGGCATAAACTTTCGCGCCATGACCTCCGAGACCGTGTCGGTACGTGTGGGTGGCCCCGATTCCGGCGACGTGGTGTTGCTGATTCCGGGTGCAGGCGACCCGGACACCGTGTGGGATGCCGTCGCTCAGCGACTACACAACTCGGACCTGCGCACCGTCACGATCGACTCCGTCGACGGGCTGACGGACGCACGCGTGCTCGCGACCCTCGACGAGTTGAAGATCCCCTGGGTCAATCTCGTCGGTCACCGAGAAGGCGCAGACGTCGCGTGGTCACTCGCGGCCCGCACCTTCGGCCGGTTCGTCAGTCTCGTCGCGATCGACCGCGGTCATCCCGGTGCCGATTGCCCGCCCGTCGAGGTCCGCACGACCGTGGTCGTATCGGATCCAGCGAAACAGCCCGAGGCGGACACGAGCGGACGCAAGGTGTTCGGCGACTTCCGCATCGTCACCCTCGATCCCTGTGCGTGCGCCCCCGTGGACGCTGCGCCCGCCGTGGCGACGGAGATCGTGATGCGGACGAGCGCGTGGTGAGGCTCGCGTCGAGCTAGATATCGAGGCCCAGCAGGGCGTTCTCGACCACCTCGGGAAGCGCGGGGTGAATCCAGTACTGCCCGTGCGCCACCTCGAGAGCGGTCTGCCCGAAGCTCATGGCCTGGATCAGCGGCTGAATCACGCTCGACGCCTGCGCGCCGATGATGTGGGCTCCGAGCAACCGGCCGGTGCCGCGCTCGGCGATGATCTTGCAGAACCCTTCGTGGTCCTCCATCGCCCATCCGTACGCCACGTCGGAGTAGTTCTGCACCTTGACCGTGATGTCCGCACCGGACTCGCGGGCTTCGTCCTCCGTCATACCCACCATGGCGATCTGCGGATCGCTGAACACGGCGGACGGAACGAAGCGGTGATCGATCGCGCGTAATGCGTCGGGGTTCAGCAGATTGTATTGCACCACACGAGCTTCCGCGTTGGCGACGTGCTTGAGCTGGTAGGGCGAGGACACGTCACCGAGCGCGAAGACGCCGTCGGCGGTGGTGCGCTGATTGTCGTCGACCTTCACGCGGCCGTCGTCGTGCATGTCGACACCGGCTGCCTCGAGATTAATCGCGTCGCCGTTGGGCAACCGACCCGCCGCCACCAGGACGGCGTCGCCGTGCACCTCGGACCCGTCGGAGAGTGACAGCACCGTTTTCTCGCCCTCGATCCGCGCGCCGACGGTTTCCACGTGGAGGCGGACGTCCCACTTCTTCTGGGCCAGTTCGGTGAAGTGCTTCGAGACCTCGGCGTCGAGGCCGCGCAGGAGTGCGTCCTTGCGGGCGAGGATGGTCACGCGTGATCCGAGCGCGGAGAAGATGTGCGCGAATTCGGCTGCGATGTAACCACTTCCGACGATGATCAGGCGTTCGGGCAGCTCGGGGAGCCGCATGATGTCGTCGTTGGTGTGGTATTTCACGCCGCTCTCGGCGATCACATCGGGAATCATCGGGCGAGAACCGGCGGCGATCACCACTCGATCCGCGGTCACGATCTCACCGGTTCCCGTGTCGATGCGCCGCGGACCGACGAACCGGGCGTGGCCCGAGTAGAGGGTCACGTTGGGCGACCCCTCCCGGCGGTACTTCTCGCCGCCCACCGCGATCGGGTCGATCCGCCCGAAGACGCGGTCCACGATGTCGGTCCAGCGAACGCCGTCGATGTGCGCATCGACGCCGTACCGAGACGACTCCCGGATCGTCTCCGCGACCTCGGACGCGTAGACGAACATCTTGGTCGGAATGCATCCGACGTTGATGCAGGTGCCGCCGAACGTGCTCTCTTCGAAGATCGCCACGGTCTTGTCGGCGAAGCGCTCGTCGACGATCGTGTTGCCGGACCCGGATCCGATGATGGCGATGTCGTAATGCTTGTCGGTCATGCGTCCGCCCTGATCTCTGCGTGTTCGCCGCCGGACTTCGCGGCGGTGGAGGAGGACTCGAACCAGTCGAGCCAGGAGTCGAGTTCGGCGAAGGCCTGTTTCAAGGGCTCCTTCGTCGACAAGAACACGTCGTGACGGGCGCCCTCGACGGGGACGATGGTGCTTCGGTCGCCCAGGCATCCGGCCCAGCGAGCGATCTGGCGGACGTCGAGAACGGTGTCGGCCGCGTCGACCTCCGGAATGTACTTCTTGGAGAAGCGAGTGACCTTGGACCGCAGGACGAGCGACGGCACGCCGATGTCGAGCCCGCGGTGCAGAGCGGCGTGCCCGCGGCGAACCGCGCGAATCCATCCGAACTTGATGGGGAAGCCGGCCAGCGGTTTCCACTTCAGGTCGTATGTCCACTCGCCCTTGGAACCCGCCGCGATGCTGACCCCGTAGGTGTCCAGTTTGCTGCCGGGAACCGTGGCGGTGGGACGAGCCTTGCCGATGACGTCGATGAAGGACGTGCCGACACTGCGGATGGCGGGTGGGCCCTGCAGGTCGAACCACGGGCTGTTGAGGACGAGGCCGCGGATGCCCGTCGCGGACGTGCCGCCGGCCGCGGCGTTCAGCCGGTCCAGCCACAGCGGGACGATGAGGCCGCCGGTCGAGTGCGCCATGAACAGCACGTCGGCGCCGCCGGTCTCCTCTCGCACCAGCTCGAGTGCGCGGCTCAGTTCGGCGTCGTATTGATCCAGGTCTGTCGTGAAGTGCGGTGTCTGACCGTCGCGCAACGAGCGGCCGCATTTACGCAGGTCCAGCGCGTAGAACCGATACCCGCGCGCAGCCCAGTGCTCGGCGAGGTGGGTCTGGAAGAAGTAGTCGGTGTATCCGTGCACGTAGATGACGGCTGCGCCCGTCGACGGGGCTGCGGCGGGGCGATACCGAACCAGGGTCGCCTCCACGTCTCCTTCGCCGTCGGGGTCCGGTCCGAGGGGAATGGTCAGTTGCTCGTATCCGTCGCCGAGTACGTCGGGCGCCCATGTAGTCACCCTCACAGCGTAATGCGCGTTACTCGCCGGTTCGGAGGGGCACAATCGGGTAAACGAACGAGGTGCCAACGTGGGCACCCAGGGACGTAAGGATGTCGACTCCAGTGGCCGAACACGAGCTTTCGAAGCAATCCGCACCCACCACGACCGATGTCGTCCTGGTCGGGGCAGGGATCATGAGCGCGACGCTGGGCACGCTGCTTCGTCAAGTGGAGCCCAACTGGTCCATCACCACCTTCGAGCGCCTCGACGCCGCAGCGGCCGAGAGCAGCGATCCCTGGAACAACGCGGGCACCGGCCACTCGGCCCTGTGCGAGCTGAACTACACGCCTCAAAACAAGGACGGCTCAGTCGACATCAGCAAAGCGCTGAACGTCAACGAGCAGTTCCAGGTGTCGCGTCAGTTCTGGACGTACGCCCTCGAGCACGGCGTGCTGTCCGACCCGAAGAACTTCATCAACCCGATTCCGCACGTGAGCTTCGTGCACGGCGCCGAGAACGTGAAGTACCTCCGCGCTCGCTACGACGCACTCGCGGGCAACCCGCTGTTCCCGGACATGGAGTACATCGACGACGAGGACGAGTTCAGCCGTCGCCTGCCCCTGATGGCGGCCGGCCGCGACTTCTCCGAGCCCGTTGCCCTCAACTGGAGCGACGGCGGCACCGACGTCGACTTCGGCGCGCTGACCAAGCAGCTCCTGAACTACGGCGCGGCGTCCGGCGGAACCATCCACTTCGGCCACGACGTCCGCGACATCTCCAAGGAGTCCAACGGAACGTGGACCCTCAAGGTCGAGAACCGTCGTACCGGTGAGGTCCGCAAGGTCAACGCCAAGTTCGTCTTCGTGGGGGCGGGCGGCGGCGCCCTGCATCTGCTGCAGAAGTCCGGCATCAAGGAAGCCAAGGGCTTCGGCGGCTTCCCGGTCAGCGGCGAATGGTTGCGCTGCACCAACCCCGAACTCATCAAGATGCACTCGGCCAAGGTGTACGGCAAGGCGTCGGTCGGTGCACCCCCGATGTCGGTTCCGCACCTCGACACCCGAGTAATCGACGGAAAGCCCGGCTTGCTGTTCGGACCGTACGCCGGCTGGTCGCCGAAGTTCCTCAAGGCGGGCAAGACCACCGACCTCTTCTCGTCGGTGAAGCCCGGCAACCTGCTCCCGATGCTCAACGTCGGAGTGACCGAGCTGTCGCTCGTCAAGTACCTGGTCACCGAGCTGGCCCAGTCCGAAGGGGACCGGATCGAGACGCTGAGCGAGTTCATGCCGACGGCCAAGGCCGAGGACTTCGAGTTCGTGACCGCCGGTCAGCGCGTTCAGGTCATCCGGCCGACAGGCAAGGGCGGCAAGCTCGAGTTCGGCACGGCCGTGATCAACGCGGGCGACGGCACGATTGCCGGTCTCCTCGGCGCATCGCCCGGTGCCTCCACCGCGGTGCCCGCGATGCTCGACGTCATGAAGAAGTGCTTCGCCGACCGCTACGCGTCGTGGGAGCCGAAGCTGCGCGACATGGTCCCGTCGCTGGGCACCAAGCTCGCCGAGAACCCCAGCCTGTTCGAGGAGATCTGGGCACGCACATCGAGTGCTCTTCGACTCGATACCGCCACTCCTGCGGGCGATCGGTTCGCGCAGCCCGCGGCTGTGTGATAGCAACACGAGATGACGACAGCGACAGCAACTCTCAAACGATCATGGGCACTCGATCTGTCGAACCAGACTCTGTACGACCTTCTCAAGCTCAGAGTCGAAGTGTTCGTCGTCGAGCAAGCATGCGCATACCCGGAGCTCGACGGTAAGGACCTGCTCTCCGACACCCGCCATTTCTGGCTCGAGCGTGACGGCGAAATGGTCTGCACCCTGCGGTTGCTGGAAGAACACGACGACGGCGAGAAGTCGTTCCGTATCGGTCGGCTCTGCACGCAGCGCTCGGCGCGCGGTCAGGGCCACACGGTCCGAATCCTGCGGGCTGCGTTGGCCGAGGTCGGGTCGGCCCCGTGCCGCATCAACGCCCAGAGCTACCTGGTCGAGATGTACCGCAAGCACGGCTTCGAGCCCGACGGCCAAGAAGTGCTCGAGGACGGCATTCCGCATACGCCGATGCGCCGCGGTGGGGGAACGCCCGCGCAGAACGGGTGACCTCGCGGTTCGACTACTGTTGACCCGATGTCTTCCACTGCCAGTACGTCCCTGCACAATTCGGAGGTAGAGCACCCCGCCGGCTATCCGTTCAGCGCCGTCGTGGGACAGGACAAGCTCCGTCTCGCGCTTGTGCTGTGTGCCGTGCACACCGGGATCGGCGGGGTTCTGGTCCGCGGCGAGAAGGGCACCGCCAAGTCGACCGTGGTGCGTGCCCTCGCGACTCTGTTGCCGCCGGTGAACGACGAGAACGGTTCGCGCCCCGCCCGATTGGTCGAGTTGCCGGTGGGTGCGACCGAAGACCGCGTCGTCGGTTCCATCGACCTAGAGAAGATCCTGCGCGACGGCGAGCGAGCATTCCAGCCCGGACTGCTGGCTGCGGCGCACCGCGGAGTTCTCTACGTCGACGAGGTGAACCTGCTGCACGATCACCTCGTCGACCTCCTGCTCGACGCCGCGGCCATGGGGCGTGTCCACGTCGAGCGTGACGGTGTATCGCATTCGCACCCAGCGCGTTTCGTGCTCGTCGGCACGATGAATCCCGAGGAGGGCGAACTGCGTCCGCAGTTGCTCGACCGGTTCGGGCTGGCGGTCGACGTGACGGCGTCCCGCGACGTCGACGTCCGCATGGAAGTGGTCCGTCGTCGCCTCGCCTACGAACGCGACTCGGCCGCCTTCGCGGCGCGGTACGCGGCGGACGACGCCGACGTGGCGGCCGGAATCGCCGCCGCGCGCGAGCGATTGGACGACGTCGTCCTCCCCGAGACCGAGTTGCGCCGCATCGCCGCGCTCTGCGCGGCCTTCGATGTCGACGGCATGCGCGGTGACCTCGTCGTCGCGCGTACCGCCGCCGCCCACGCGGCGCTCCGGGGAGCCGACACGGTCACCGAGGAGGACGTGCGCGTGGCCGCCGAACTGGCGTTGCCGCACCGGCGACGGCGAGATCCCTTCGACGCTCCAGGGCTCGACGACGGCGAACTCGACCGGAAGATGGACGAGGCCGCGGCGCAAGCAGATCCGCCCGAATCCGATTCCGGGTCCGACCACGAACCCGATCCCGACGACGATCCGGACGGTGGCCAGACGCCTCCGAACGAGCCCGACGAGCCGCAGGCATCCTCCGACTCCCCGGACTCGTCCCCGAGTAGTACAGCGCCCAGCAACACAGCGCCGAGCAACACCTCCGCGACACCCGGCCGCGAGTTCGGCGCCAGACTGCTTCAGATACCGGGCGTCGGTGACGGCGCACCGGGACGCCGGTCACGTTCGCGTGGTGCGTCGGGTCGTGTCGTGCGCTCGACCACGTTCGGCGGCAACAGCATTCATCTGATCGGCACCCTGCTCGCCGCCGCCGAGAAGCACGTGGAGCGGGGCGGATCACGTGTTCGGATCGACGGCCGCGACCTGCGCGGTGTCGTCCGTGAGGGCCGCGAGGGCAACCTGGTGGTGTTCCTCGTCGACGCATCCGGCTCGATGGCGGCTCGGGATCGACTGTCCGCGGTAACCGGAGCCGTTCTCTCACTGCTGCGCGACGCGTATCAGCGGCGCGACAAGGTGGCCGTGGTCACGATGCGTGGCGCCGATGCCGAGGTGGTCCTTCCTCCGACGTCGTCGATCGACGTCGCGGTGCGCAGACTCGGCGATCTGAAGACCGGGGGTCGCACACCGCTTGCGCAGGGGTTCCTGCGCACAAGGGAACTGGTGCTCCGCGAGCGTGCGCGAGACCCGCAACGCCGCGCCCTGGTGGTGGTGCTGACCGACGGGCGGGCAACGGGCGGAACCGATCCCGTCGGACGGGCGAAGATCGCGGCGTCGCGTCTGGTCGCCGAATCGGTGGCGTCCGTGGTGGTCGACTGCGAGAACGGCATGATTCGCCTCGGACTCGCCAAGGACATGGCCACCGCCCTGCGCGGCGCGTACGTGTCGCTTCCCGAACTGTCCTCGTCGCAGGTGGCCGGCGTCGTGCGGGCCGCCGCATGAGCGGAGAATAGCCGTGCCGCAAGGAGTTCCGGTCGAGGGAAGCATCCCGGACGACGGCCTGACCACGCGTCAGCGGCGAAACCTGCCCGTCCTCGCCGTCCACACCGGTGTGGGCAAGGGCAAGTCGACCGCCGCGTTCGGCATGGCGCTGCGCGCGTGGAACCAGGGATTCGACGTCGGGGTGTTCCAGTTCGTCAAGAGTGCGAAGTGGAAGGTGGGCGAAGAGTCGGTCTTTCGCACACTCGGGGACCTGCACGAGCGGGACGGCGTCGGCGGAGCCGTCGAATGGCACAAGATGGGGTCGGGCTGGTCCTGGACGCGCAAACGCGGCGGCGAGACCGACCACGCGGCCGACGCACTCGACGGTTGGCACGAGATCGCCCGCCGACTCCGGGAGCAGACCCACCGGTTCTACGTTCTCGACGAGTTCACCTACCCCCTCAAATGGGGCTGGGTGGACGTCGACGAAGTGGTGGAAACCCTGCGAACCCGGCCCGGACAGCAACACGTGGTCATCACCGGCCGCGATGCCCCACAGGCCCTCGTCGAGGCGGCGGATCTGGTGACGGAGATGACCAAGGTGCGCCATCCCATGGACGCGGGCCGCAAGGGTCAGCGCGGGATCGAATGGTAGGCGCGGTCGTCATCGCGGCGCCCAGCTCGGGCAGCGGCAAGACGACCATCGCGACGGGCATCATGGGCGCCCTGCGCAACGCGGGAACGACCGTCGCGCCGTTCAAGATCGGGCCCGATTACATCGATCCGGGGTACCACTCCCTCGCTGCGGGTCGGCCCGGACGCAACCTCGATTCGGTGATGCTGGGATCCGACGCCATCGTTCCTCTCCTGCGGCACGGGAGCGCCGGGTGCGACATCGCCGTCGTCGAAGGGGTGATGGGGCTCTTCGACGGTCGGATCGCACTGTCGGACAGTGCATTCCCGCCTGCGTCCGCCGAGGGCTCTACCGCATCCGTCGCTGCGACGATCGGCGCTCCTGTTCTTCTGGTGATCGACGCCCGCGGTCAAAGTCAGAGCATCGGCGCTGTGCTGCACGGATTTTCGACCTACGACGAGAACGTCCGCATCGGCGGGGTGATCCTGAACCGCGTCGGCAGCGATCGCCACGAGCAGGTGTTGCGACAATCGTGCGAGCGCGTCGGCATCCCCGTCGTCGGTTCGTTGCCCCGCAGTGCCCAGCTCGACGTTCCGTCGCGGCACCTCGGGTTGATCACGGCCACCGAGTACGGTTCCGCTGCCGGGCAGGCAGTCACGGCCATGACCGAACTGGTCGAGAAGCACGTCGACATCGCGGCCGTGGCGCGGCTCGCCGCCACCGCACGTGTTCCCGTAGTGCCCGCGTGGTCACCGGAGGAAGCCGTCGGGACTCGGGCGTCCGGCGCGAGCAGACCGGTGATCGCCGTGGCCGGCGGCCCCGCGTTCACCTTCGCCTACGCCGAACACACCGAACTGCTCGCCGCGGCCGGCGCAGACGTGGTCACGGTGGATCCGCGTCACGACCGTCTACCGCCGCGCACCGCGGGACTCGTTCTGCCCGGCGGCTTTCCGGAGGAACACGCCGCGGAACTCGCAGCGAACAGCGACCTGATCGGCGACGTACGCACCGGCGCGGCGGCGGGAATGCCGATTCACGGAGAGTGTGCAGGCTTGCTGTACCTCGGCGCGACTCTCGACGGGCACGCGATGACGGGCGTGCTCGACACCGACGCGTCGTTCTCGCCGCGGCTGACCCTCGGCTACCGAACGGCGGTGGCGTTGACCGATTCCGTCCTGTTCCGGGTGGGGGAGCGCGTCACCGGCCACGAGTTCCACCGCACGCATCTGACCCACGCCGACGACTCGGCGCAACCCGCCTGGGGATGGAGCGGCGCGGCCGGTTCCGTGCGGGAAGGTGTCGTGTCCGGATCGGTGCACGCGTCGTATCTGCACACGCACCCCGCGTCCGTTCCCCACGCTATCGGTCGATTCGTCGACGCCGGTCGCCGATACCTCGGTGACGACTAGCGGCGCCGAGGTCGCGGTCGGAATCGGGTTACGCCCGGGCGCTGCCACCGACGACGTACGGCGACTGGTGCATTCGGTGCTTCGACCCGAATGGAGGATCGCCGTGATCGCCACACTGGACCGGCGCGCGGCGGAGCCGGCCGTCATCGATCTGGCCGCAGACCACGGCGTCGACGTCGTTGCTTTCGACGCGGCCTCCCTTGCCGTCGTCGACACGGTCGGCACGTCCCCGATCACGGCCTCCGCGGTGGGCACCGGGTCGGTCGCGGAGGCGGCCGCACTGCTTGCCTCCGGAGCCGACGAACTCCTCGCCGCACGGGTCACGAGCGCCACCGCGGTCGTTGCCGTCGCCGCGATGGCGGGCCCCGGACGGCGAGTGGCACTGTAGAGGGATGGAAACGGACAATCTCTCGCCGCGCGTCGTCCTGGGGCCGCTCGTGCGTTACGTGGACTCGCACCGCGCCACGTTCTGGATCGAGACGAGCGCACCCACCACGGTGACCGTCACGACGTCCGCCGGTGTCAGCGCGAGCGAGCAGACGTGGGGAGTGCACGGCCACCACTACGCCGTGGTGGCGGTGACCGACCTCGGCGACGAGGAACTGGTGGGCTACGAGGTTCGCCTCGGTGATCATCTGGTGTGGCCGCTTCCGGACCGGCGCGCCGTGGTTCACCCGTTCCGCGCCGACGGGCCGGCCACGATCGCGTTCGGGTCCTGCCGACGCGGAGACACCTACTCCGAGGACGCGCTCACCCGCATCGGCGCGGACGCTCTCGCCGGGCTCGGAAAACGCATTCGCGACGAGGACCCGTCGGAGTGGCCCGACGTCCTGGTGTTCCTCGGCGATCAGGTCTACGCGGACGATCCGTCTCCGGAAATCGTCGAGCGGCTCCACGCGCGGCGTGCCGCGGGTGAGCGCGTCGCAGGCGCGACGTCCGAGGAGATCGCCGACGAGATCTGCGATTTCGAGGAGTACACCTGGCTCTACCACGAGTCGTGGGGAGGTCAGCCCGTCCGAGAGCTGCTCGCCACCATCCCGACCTGCATGATCCTCGACGACCACGACATGCGCGACGACTGGAACTCCTCGGCCGACTGGCGTCGGGAGACCAGCAAGGAGCCGTGGTTCGACGACCGCGTCATCGGTGCGTTCTCCTCCTACTGGGTCTACCAGCATCTGGGCAACCTCTCGCCCGACGAGCTCGCGTCGGACGAGTTGTACGCCGCCGTGCGCTCGGCGTCGTCCGACCTCGAACGGGAGAAGTTGTTGGCGCAGTTCGCCCTTCGAGCCGACCGGGAGCCGAGTTCGGCCCGGTGGAGTTACCGACGAGACTTCGGCCGCACGCGGCTCGTCATGATCGACTCCCGGTGCTCGCGTGACCTCAGCCCGCAGCGGCGGGCCATGGTGGACGACGTCGAATGGGCGTGGGTCCGCGAGCAAGCACTCGACACCGACGCCTCGCACGTGCTCCTCGGATCGTCCCTGCCGTTCCTGATGCTCCCCGGACTGCACCACATCGAGGGGTGGAACGAGGCGGTCGCGCAGGGAGCGTGGGGCACACGTTTCGCCAAGCTGGGCGAGAAGCTGCGCATCGGTCTCGACCTCGAGCACTGGGCCGCGTTCGGAAAGTCGTTCGGCGACATGGTCTCGCTCGTGAACGAGATGATCACCAAGCCCAGCGCACCCAAGAGCATCGTGTGGCTCTCCGGCGACGTCCACTGCTCCTACGTCGCCAAAGCCGAGACCGACGTGCCGAGCTCGACGGCGATGTACCAGCTCACCATGTCGCCGTTCCGCAATCCGCTCGAATTGCCGGTGCGTGTGGTGAACCGGTTGGCGTTCCGTCGGCCCGTGGCCCGCGCACTCGGCCGGCTCGCGCGCGCTGCAAAGGTGGATCCGCCCAACGCGTCCTGGAGCACCGAGGCCGGACCGTGGTTCGACAACGGTGTGATGTCACTGACGACGTACGACCGCGCACTCGAGCTTAGGGTCGATCACGCGGAAGTCGTCGACGGCGAGCAAATCCTGCTTCCGACAGCACAATTGGCGTTGACGGCTGCGGGTGTCAGGACGTCCGTGCGGGCGTGACGTAGGGTCTTCCCCCGTGGACGCGACCGAATCTCCGTATCTCGTCGGCCTGAATCTCGAGGGCCGTCGCGTGGTGATGGTCGGGGGCGGAAGCGTGGCGCAACGCCGTCTTCCGCTGCTCGTCGCCTGCGGAGCGCACGTCACGGTAGTCACGCGCGAGGCCACTCCCGCTGTCGAAGCGATGGCCAGCTTCGGTCAGATCACCCTCGAGATCCGTGACTACGCCGCCGGTGATCTGGACGACGCGTGGTACGCCGTGGCCTGCACGGACGAGCCCGCCACCAACGCCGCCGTTGTCGCCGAGGCCGAACGCTCCCGCATCTTCTGCGTGCGCGCCGACATCGCCCGAGACGGCACCGCGGTCACACCCGCCAGCGCGCAGCACGACGGGTTGACGTTCGGCGTTCTCGCCGGTGGCGAACATCGGCGGTCCGCAGCGGTCCGCACCGGATTACTCGAAGCGCTGCAGTCCGGCGCGATCAGCGACTCCACCGAGCCGGTAGCGGCCGGTGTCGCTCTGGTCGGCGGGGGACCGGGCGATCCCGACCTGATCACCGTGCGCGGTCGGCGGTTGCTCAGCCGCGCCGACGTGGTGGTCGCCGACCGGCTCGCACCGCCCGAGCTGCTCGCCGAACTCGGACCCGACGTCGAGGTGATCGACGCGTCCAAGATTCCCTACGGCCGTTTCATGGCCCAGGAGGCGATCAACGACGCTCTCGTCACCCACGCCCGAGCCGGCAAGTTCGTCGTCCGGCTCAAGGGCGGCGACCCGTACGTGTTCGGACGCGGATACGAGGAACTCGAAGCGTGCACGGCGGCCGGCGTCGCCGTGACGGTGGTTCCCGGCATCACCAGCGCGATCTCGGTGCCGTCCGCGGCCGGGGTTCCGGTGACGCATCGCGGCGTGACCCACGAGTTCGTCGTCGTCAGCGGCCACCTTGCGCCCGACCACCCCGATTCGCTGGTGGACTGGCCCTCGCTCGGGCGTCTCCGCGGAACCATCGTGCTGATGATGGCCGTCGAGCGGATCGGTGCGTTCGCGGACGTGTTGATCGCCAACGGACGGCCCGGGCAGACGCCGGTGGTGGTCGTGCAGGAGGGAACCACCCGCTCGCAACGGGTGGTTGCCGCAGATCTGGGCACCGTCGCGGAGCGCGTCGCCGCCGAGAAGGTGCGCCCTCCGGCCATCATCGTGATCGGTCCGGTGGCCGGGTTCGGGCGAGACGCCCAGTAACGTCTACTTTCGTGTCCGATTCCCCTGCGCCGCCCTCGCCCGCCGTGACGTACCCCGTCACGACCCGAGCCTTCGGTCTTGCGATCATCGCTCTGAGCGGGATGCAGATGATGGCCGTGTTGGACGGAACCGTCGTCAACCTCGCGCTCGCGCCGCTGCAGAACGAACTGAGCCTGTCCGACGCGGGACGCAACTGGGTGGTGTCGTCGTACGTCCTGGCGTTCGGCGGACTGATGTTGCTCGGTGGTCGCCTCGGGGACGCCTTCGGCCGCAAACGCATGTTCCTCACCGGGGTCGCCCTGTTCACGCTCGCCTCCGCCGCGTGCGGTCTGGCGCAGGACGAGGGCATGCTGATCGCAGCACGCGTGATCCAGGGGGCAGGCGCCGCCGTCGCGTCCCCGACCGCGTTCGCTCTCGTGGCCACGACCTTCGCGCCCGGCCCGGTGCGCAACCAGGCCATTGCCATCTATGCGGCGATGACCGGCGTCGGCTCGTTCTCCGGGCTGATCATCGGCGGCGCACTCACCGAGGTGTCGTGGCGGTGGATCTTCCTCATCAACCTCCCGATCGGTCTACTGATCCTGATCCTCGGCTCGAAATCCTTGGTCGAGACCCGATCCGAACGAGCCCCCCTCGACGTGCCCGGTGCGGTGCTCGCCACCCTGGGCTCGTTCGGCGTCGTGCTGGGTCTGGTCGAAGGCCCGGAACGAGGATGGACCGACACGCTGGTCCTGTCCTCGATCGCGATCGGTCTGGTGCTCGTGGGGGCCTTCCTCCTCGTCGAGCGCACCGCACGCAACCCGCTGCTGCCGTTCTCGCTGTTCCGCGACAGAGACCGAGTGGCCACTTTCGTCGCCATCTTCTTCTCCGGTGCCGCCCTGTTCTCGATGACGGTCATCGTCGCGGTGTTCGTCCAGGAAGTGCTGGGGTACAGCCCGCTGCACGCCGGCCTGTCGTTCATCCCGTTCGGCGGCGGTATGGCACTGGCGGCGGTCCTGTCGTCCTGGCTGGCGCCGCGTCTCGCGCCGCGCTGGATCATCGCCGCCGGCGCCCTCATCACGTGTGGCTACCTGATCTACGCGTCGACGCTCGGGGTCGACGCCCAGTACTGGACCAACCTCTTCCTGCCCATCGGCGGCATCGGCTTCGGCGTCGGACTCGCGGTGATCGCGCTGCCGCTGTGCGCGATCGCGAACGTCGACCCCGACAACATCGGACCGCTCACGGCCATCTCGCTCGTCGCACAGAACCTCGGCGGCCCGATCGGGCTCGCGGTGGTGTCCGCGATGGCGGTGGCCAAGACACTCTCGCTCGGGGGTACGACCGGTCCCGCCGCCTCGATGACCGACGCGCAGATCGTCGCACTCGGCGACGGTTACACGTTCGGCTTGCTCGGCTGCGCCGTGCTCGCCGTGGTCGCGGGACTCGCGGCGCTGCTCATTCGCTACACCCCCGCTCAGGTGGCGCAGGCCAAGGCCGCCCAGGACGCCGTCACTCAGTAAGAACGACGACCTCGGTCGCAGACGCCACCTCGACGCGCAGTCCCGCCTTGGAGGCCACCTGTGCCACGGCCCGCGCGTCGGTCGGCTCGGCCCGCGTCACGGTCAGCGCACGAGCGAGCAGACCCTTGTGATGTTTGTTGAAATGACTGACGACAGAGCGTGATCCGTCGGGATGTTCGGTGAGCACGGTGGCCGTGACAGCACCCTCGATCGGTCCGAGCTGTTGGTATGTGCCGGAGCGCAGGTCCACGACCAGACCGTCCGCCGCGGCCGCGATCGCGTCGGACAGCTCGGGCTTCCACAGCGACCGGAGAGTGGGCAGCCCGGGCAGGGTCGAACCGCCGGAGAGTCGATACGCCGGAACGGGATCCGACGCCCGTACGGCACCGAACAGCGCCGAACCGATGGCGATCCGCGCGTCGGCCCGAGCTCGCTGAGCATTGGTGAAGCCTGCGGCGTCCAGCGCTTCGTAGAGAACGCCGGTGTAGCGCGCCAGCGCCGGTGACGTGGGGGAGGAGAGCAGCAACGCGTTGCGCTCGATCTCGAACAGCTGCTTGCCGCTGATGCCGAGTGCGGAGCGCGACGCGTCCACGTCGGCCGACAGCGCCACCAGCGCGTCGACGAGTGTGCGCCGGATCGGGGTCAGCTCGGTCAGCCACAGCCGGTCGAGATCGAGGGGACCGCCGCGTCCTCCGTCGGACTTGGTTTCGGAGGGTGGGAGGAGAACGAGCACGGGCGGCAACGCTACCGACTGCCGCTGCCACTAGAATTTCGGCCTGTGATCACCCGCCTGTCCCATCTGTTCCTGCGCACTCTCCGCGACGACCCCGCCGATGCGGAGGTTCCGAGCCACCGGCTTCTCGTTCGAGCCGGTTACGTCAGGCGGATCGCGCCCGGCGTCTACTCGTGGCTGCCGCTGGGACTGAAGGTGTTGCGGCAGGTCGAGCGCGTCGTGCGCGAAGAGATGAATGCGATCGGCGCACAAGAGATTTCGCTGCCGGCCCTGCTGCCGCGCGACCCGTACGAGGTCACCGATCGCTGGACCGAATACGGGCAGAGCCTGTTCCGCCTGAAGGACCGCAAGGGCGCGGACATGTTGCTCGGCCCCACCCACGAGGAGCTGTTCGCCCTGACGGTGAAGGGTGAGTACAGCTCGTACAAGGACCTGCCCGTCACGCTGTACCAAATTCAGACGAAGTACCGCGACGAGGAACGCCCTCGTGCCGGAATCCTGCGTGGCCGCGAGTTCGTGATGAAGGATTCGTACTCCTTCGATCTCGACGAGGCCGGCCTGAAGACCAGCTACCACGCGCACCGCGAGGCGTACCAGCGCATCTTCGCCCGCCTCGGGGTCAAGTACGTGATCGTCGCCGCAACGTCCGGCGCCATGGGCGGAAGCGCATCCGAAGAATTCCTGGCCGAGAGCGAGATCGGCGAGGACACCTACGTACGGTGCCTCGAGTCGGGATACGCGGCCAACGTCGAGGCCGTGGTCACGCACGCACCGGAGTCGACGCCGGTGGACGGCCTGCCCGAGGCCACCGTGTACGACACCGGCAACACGCCCACCATCGCGACCCTGGTCGACTGGGCCAACTCTGCTGACCTCGGGCGCACCGTGACCGCCTCCGACACCCTCAAGAACATCCTGCTGAAGGTTCGCAACCCCGGTGGGGAGTGGGAACTGCTGGCGGTCGGTGTTCCCGGAGATCGTGACGTGGACGAGAAGCGTCTCGAGGCATCCCTCGAGCCCGCCGAGTTCGAGATGATCGGTGACGCCGAGTTCGCCGCGAATCCGTTCCTGGTCCGAGGATACATCGGCCCGAAAGCGTTGCAGGCCAACGGCGTTCGCTATCTGGTCGACCCTCGGGTGGTCAGCGGCACCGCGTGGATCACCGGCGCCGACGAGAAGGGCAAGCACGTGGTGGACCTCGTGGCCGGCCGCGACTTCACCCCCGACGGCACCATCGAGGCCGCCGAGGTCCGCGACGGCGACATGTCCCCAGACGGCGCGGGCCCCCTCGTGGCGGCGCGCGGAATCGAGATCGGGCACATCTTCCAGCTCGGCACCAAGTACACCGACGCCTTCTCGGTCGACGTGCTGGGCGAAAACGGCAAACCTGTTCGGCTGCTGCAGGGTTCGTACGGTGTGGGTGTCTCGCGCATGGTCGCGGTCATCGCGGAACAGATGCACGACGAGAAGGGCCTGCGCTGGCCCGCCGCCGTCGCTCCGTTCGACGTGCACATCGTCATCGCCAACAAGGACGCCGGCGCGCGCGAAGGCGCGGAAAGCATTGCTGCCGAGCTGGATTCGCGCGCCGTGGAAGTGGTTCTCGACGACCGGCCCAAGGTCTCTCCCGGCGTGAAGTTCAAGGATTCCGAGCTCATCGGTGTCCCGCTCATCGTGGTGATCGGCCGCGGATGGGCCAACGGGACGGTCGAGCTGAGCGATCGATTCACCGGCGAAGTGCGGGAAGTGCCGGCCGACGCGGCTGTGAGCGAGGTTCTCGCCGCGATCGGCAGACCGTCGTGACCGACGAGTGGGTCGGCGTCGACGAGTTCCTCGACGACACCTTCGGTGCACCTGCGCAAGAGAAGTTTCTCGGCATCCTCGCGCGCATGGTCGATGCCCGGAGAGTGCTCGTGATCGGCGCGGTGGACGGTCGGTCGACGCACTCGCTCGCGCGAGCGATCGGTTCGAAGGGCCGAGTCGTCTCCCTGGTGGAGCAGCCCGAGCTCGCGACGTCGCTGCGTTCCGACCTGGCCGCCGCCGGTGTGGGCGAGCGTGTGGACGTGGTCGTCGGCCCACCCGTCACGACGCTGCACGGCGTGCGCACCGACGACGATTCGTCCTTCGACATCGTCCACATCGGCGCGGTCGACGAGCACGCCACTCAGTACGTCGAGTGGGCGCTCGTACTGGGTCGACCGGGGACGGTCCTGGTGCTGGACGGCGTCGTCCGGCGCGGCGACGTACTTCGACCGGACGCAGACGATCCCACGGTTCGCGGCGCGCGCGAGGTGCTCGCACTGCTCGCCTCGCACCCCAAGCTGGACGCGTCCGCTCTGCAGACCGTGGGCCGCGCCGGTTGGGACGGTTTCGCTCTGGCTTTGGTCGTCGAATAACCCAAGTCGTCGAATAACCCAGTTCGTCGAACAACTCAGTTCGTCGAGAACGTCAGGGCTGACCGGGAAACGGCACCGTCGCCGGCTCGGTCCCCAGAATGGCGCGCCAGGTCGCGGCGCGACCGGCTGCCTCGGTCAGCGCCGTCACTCCGACACCGCGGGTGGCGTCGGATCGACTGCGTTCGATGACCGACCGCCACGCGGTCGCGGTGTCCACCTCGACCTGCGCCGCCAACTGCGCGGCCGACACCGGGTCGGACACGGGAAACGGAACCGAGTAGCCCGCCGCGGATTCGGGTGCGGTGACGCTCGCCGCCTTCAGTGCGTCCAATGTCGAATCCCGCCGTGCTCGGTGCGCCGCCGCACACGCGCTGACCAGGTCGGCGCGATTCGGATTGGAGAACGCGGCCACGAGTCCGTAGGCGAAGACCGCTGCGTACTCCGCGTTCAGCGCGTCGATCAACGACTGCTGTTCCGGTCCCGGCCCCTGGCTGCTCACGCCAGCACCACCGACACGTGCACCGAACACGCGGCGCTGATGGACCCCAGCAGTCCTGCCCGGTATCCGGACAGCGAGCGGGCGAGGTTCGCCGCACTGTCGGACGACGCGGTCAGACTCGCGCGTAGTTCGTCCAGTGTGGGCGGCGGGGCGGTCTCGGTCGACGGGGCCGCGCCGGTGGTGGTGGCGGCACCCGATGTGGACGGCGGCGGCGTGAGCCGGGCGACCTCGGCGGCCAACGCATCGGCGTGTGCGGTGCGCTCGGCAGTCACGACACCGAGCGCGCCGACGAGGTCGGGGCGTGCCAGGGCGACCGTGGCAGCGTCGGATGCATCCGTCCGGGCGCGGCTCACCTCGGCGAGCAGTGCGTCGGGAGTGACCGCTGCGGGCTGGTCCTTCGACCCGCATCCTGCCGATGCGACGACGACGGCGGCTCCACCCGCGAGCCGCAACAGGGCCCTTCTGGACAACGACGGAGAGGGGGTGGGCGATCGCACCCGCTCATCGTGCCAGGTGTCTGCCGTCTCCTCGTGGATGGTCACCGGCGGCCTGTCGCCGCGCTATCCTTGTTCTTCCGGTTCCGCCACGTCGGGCCGGAATCCATGTCGCCGACAGCGGTTCCCACAACTGAACGAGGAGCAGATTCACGATGCCGGTTCCATCCAGGGAGAGGGTCGTCGAACTCCTCGCGGGCCGCGAAGTCATGGACGGCTTCGATCTCGAAGACGTCACCGTGTCCCGAGCAGGTGCCCACAGTGTCGTGAAGGTGATCGTCGACCGCGACGAAGGTGTCGAACTCGACGCCGCGGCCGACCTCAGCCGCCGCATCTCCGACGTTCTCGATTCGCTCGACGAGTTCGGGAACGCTCCGTACAACCTCGAGGTGACCACGCCGGGCGTCGACCGTCCGCTCACGCAGCCCCGGCACTGGAGACGCTCCCGCGGTCGATGGGTCGCGCTCGAGATCACCGGCGAATCCGGCGACGTCGACGAGGTGCAGGGACGCGTCGGCGCTCTGTCCGACGACGAGCAGACCGTCGACCTCGTCGTGCGGTCGAAGACCGGACCGTCGGTTCGCGCGATTTCCCTGTCGTCGGTGCGCAGTGCCGTGGTGCAGGTGGAGTTCCGGCCGCCCAATCGCGAGGAGTTCGAACTGGCCGGCGGGGTCGCGCCGGGACGCTTCGACCCACTGAACCCGCCCGACGAGCCCGACACGGAAGCCGAAGGCGACGACACAGAAGAGGAGACGGACAAATGAATATCGACATCACCGCCCTGCGCGCCATCGAGGCCGACAAGGGCATCACCATCGACGCCGTCATCGAGACGATCCAGTCCGCTCTGCTGACGGCGTACAGGCACACCGCCGGTCATGCGTCCAACGCGTACATCGACGTCGACCGCAAGTCCGGCAAGGTGCGCGTCATGGCTCGGGAGATCGACCAGGACGGCAACCTGGTGTCGGAGTGGGACGACACTCCCGAAGGTTTCGGGCGCATCGCCGCGACCACCGCACGGCAGGTCATCCTGCAGCGTCTGCGCGACGCCGAGAACGAGCGCAGCTTCGGCGAGTTCTCCACCCACGAGGGCGAGATCGTCGGCGGCGTCATCCAACGCGACGCGCGGGTCAACGCCAAGGGGACCGTCGTGGTCCGGATCGGAACCGACGCCGACGGAGTCGACGCCACGATCCCGCCCGCCGAGCAGGTGCCGGGGGAGACGTACGAACACGGCGAGCGCATCAAGTGCTACGTGGTCGGTGTGGCGCGTGGCAACCGCGGACCACAGGTGACCCTCTCGCGCACCCACCCCAACCTGGTGCGCAAGGTTTTCGCGCTCGAAGTTCCCGAGATCGCCGACGGTTCCGTCGAGATCGTGGCCGTGGCCCGCGAATCCGGACACCGCTCGAAGATCGCCGTGCGGTCCACGATCCCCGGCCTCAACGCCAAGGGCGCGTGCATCGGGCCCGTCGGGCAGCGCGTTCGCAACGTCATGAGCGAGCTGGGCGGAGAGAAGATAGACATCATCGACTACGACGACGATCCGGCGCGGTTCGTCGGAAATGCACTGTCACCGTCGAAGGTCGTCTCGGTCACCGTCGTCGACGAGGACGCTCGCGCAGCACGCGTGGTCGTTCCCGAATACCAGCTTTCGCTCGCCATCGGCAAGGAAGGGCAGAACGCCCGCCTGGCTGCGCGACTGACCGGGTGGCGCATCGACATTCGGAGCGACGCGGCGGCCGCGGACACGGCGTCCGCCCCGCGCGGCTAGGGGTGGAATTGTTCGAACCCGCCTCGGCAGCGCTAGAGTGGTCAATGGCTCAGCACGAACTCTCCGTGTCCTCCACGTCCGAACCGGCCATGCCGGTGCGTATGTGTGTCGGGTGTCGAGAGCGCGAGTTGATATCCGAGCTGGTGAGAATCGTGGCTCGTGGCGACGCGAACAACGTCGCTGCGGTGATCGACGCTCGTCGCAAGTTGCCGGGGCGTGGTGCATGGATGCACCTGCGGCCCGAATGCCTGCACCAGGCGGAGCGGCGTCGAGCGTTCGGGCGAGCTCTACGCGTGTCGGGATCGATCGACACGTCGGAGCTGACCCGGACCATCGAGTCGGCAGAACGGATCGGCACCGAGTCGGTCCACGAGGAGAACAGGTACACGAATTCATGAGCACACCGTGAAGCGTCGTCGATGATCGTCCATCGGAGTTAACCCGAGGTCGTGCGGGCCCCTGCACCAGGAGCCACGCTCGACCTCTCAGTGAGGAGAGCAGTGGCAGGCAAGGCCCGCGTGCACGAGTTGGCAAAAGAACTCGGTGTCACAAGTAAAGATCTACTCGCACGGCTCAAGGAGCAGGGCGAGTTCGTGAAATCGGCGTCGTCGACGGTGGAAGCACCCGTCGCACGTCGCCTCCGGGAATCGTTCCCTTCGTCGGCCCCCGCCGACGGCACCCCCGCAGACAGCAACCCCGCAGCGGGCAAGAGCGGCAACGGCCGCGCGGCATCGAACGGTGCCTCCACCGCAGGCCCCAAGCCCGGCGCACCGCGTCCGGGTCCGAAGCCCGCCGCTGCTCCGGAGCCCGCGGCTCCCGAGACCGTGACGCCGGCTCCCGAGCCCGCGCAGCCGGCAGCAGTCGACACACCCGCAGCACCGCCGGTCGCGCCGCAGGAACCCGCCGCACCCGCGGCGGAGGCACCCGCAGCGCCGCAGGCTTCGGCACCGGCGCCCTCCAAGCCGGGAGCACCGGGACCCAAGCCGGGTCCCAAGGCACCCCGTGTGGGCAACAACCCGTATTCCTCGGCCCCGGTGGAGCGTCCCGCTCCGCGTCCGGCGCCGGGTCAGGCCCCGCGTCCCGCAGCAGGTCGTCCGGCCCCCGGTCAGGGAGCCCCGCGTCCCGGCGGTACCGGAGCACCTTCCGGAACGGGTCGTCCGCCCGCAGGTCAGGGCGGTCCCCGTCCCGGCGGCCCTCGCCCCAACCCCGGCTCCATGCCTCCTCGCCCCAACCCCGGTGCCATGCCGTCGCGTTCCGCGCGACCGGCACCGGCAGCCGGTGGCCGTCCGGGTCGTCCGGGCGGCGCTCCCGGCGGGCGTCCGGGTGGCGGAGCCCCCGCAGGCGGCGGCTACCGCGGTGGCGGCGGAGCGCCCGGTGCTCCGGCAGCCGGCGCACCCGCCGGTGGTTTCCGCGGTCGTCCCGGCGGCGGTGGTCGTCCGGGTCAGCGCGGAGCGGCAGCAGGAGCGTTCGGTCGTCCCGGCGGTGCAGTCCGTCGTGGTCGCAAGTCCAAGCGGGCGAAGCGCGCCGAGTACGAGTCCATGCAGGCGCCCGCCGTCGGCGGCGTTCGGCTTCCTCGCGGCAACGGTGAGACCATCCGTCTCGCCCGCGGCGCGTCGCTGTCGGACTTCGCGGACAAGATCGACGCGAACCCGGCCGCCTTGGTGCAGGCCCTGTTCAATCTGGGCGAGATGGTGAACGCAACTCAGTCGGTCAACGACGAGACGCTGGAACTGCTTGGCAGCGAGATGAACTACGTCGTGCAGGTCGTCAGCCCGGAGGACGAGGATCGCGAGCTTCTCGACTCGTTCGACCTCACCTACGGCGAGGACGAAGGCGGCGAGGACGAGCTCGAGCAGCGTCCGCCGGTCGTCACCGTCATGGGTCACGTCGACCACGGCAAGACGCGACTGCTGGACTCGATCCGTAACGCCACCGTGCGTGAGGGCGAGGCCGGTGGCATCACGCAGCACATCGGTGCCTACCAGGTGCTCACCGAGCTCGAGGGCAACGAACGCCTCGTCACCTTCATCGACACCCCGGGTCACGAGGCCTTCACGGCCATGCGTGCTCGTGGTGCCAAGGCGACCGACCTCGCGATCCTGGTCGTCGCGGCCGACGACGGCGTCATGCCGCAGACGGTCGAGGCAATCAACCACGCGCAGGCGGCCGACGTGCCGATCGTGGTGGCGGTCAACAAGATCGACAAGGAAGGCGCGAACCCGGACAAGATCCGGCAGCAGCTGACCGAATACGGTCTTGTCGCCGAGGAGTACGGCGGCGACACCATGTTCGTCGACATCTCCGCCAAGCAGGGCACCAACATCGATGCTCTCCTCGAAGCGGTGCTGTTGACGGCCGACGCAGCGCTCGACCTGCGTGCCAACCCGGACATGGACGCACAGGGTGTCGCCATCGAGGCGCACCTCGACCGTGGTCGCGGTCCGGTGGCAACGGTTCTCATCGCTCGCGGAACGTTGCGTGTGGGTGACTCGATCGTCGCCGGTGACGCGTACGGACGTGTTCGACGCATGGTCGACGAGCACGGCAACGACGTCATCGAGGCACTGCCGTCGCGTCCGGTGCAGGTCATCGGTTTCACCTCGGTGCCCGGCGCAGGCGACAACCTCCTCGTCGTGGACGAGGACCGCATCGCACGCCAGATCGCGGACCGCCGCAATGCGCGCAAGCGCAACGCCATGGCCGCGAAGTCGCGCAAGCGGATCAGCCTGGACGATCTCGACGCCGCTCTGAAGGAGACGTCGCAGCTCAACCTGATCCTCAAGGGCGACAACTCCGGCACGGTCGAGGCCTTGGAAGAGGCTCTGGTCGGCATCGCGATCGACGACGAGGTCGAACTTCGTGTCATCGACCGCGGCGTCGGTGGTGTCACCGAGACCAACGTGAACCTGGCGTCGGCGTCCAACGCGATCATCATCGGCTTCAACGTCCGTGCCGAAGGCAAGGCGACGGAGCTGGCGAACCGCGAGGGTGTCGACATCCGGTACTACTCGGTGATCTACCAGGCCATCGACGAGATCGAGAAGGCCCTCAAGGGCATGCTCAAGCCGGTCTACGAAGAGGTCACGCTGGGTCAGGCCGAGATCCGCGCGCTGTTCCGCTCGTCGAAGGTCGGAAACATCGCCGGTTGCCTCGTCACCTCGGGCATCATGCGTCGCAACGCGAAGGCCCGCCTGCTGCGCGACAACGCGGTGGTTCAGGATCTCGTCACCATCTCCTCGCTCCGGCGTGAGAAGGACGACGCGACAGAGGTGCGCGAAGGCTACGAGTGCGGCCTCACGGTGACCTACTCCGACATCAAGGTCGGCGACGTCATCGAGGCGTACGAGCTTCGCGAGAAGCCTCGCGATTGATTCCGATCGGGGGTGCGGGCGCAGTGACCACTGTGCCCGCACCGCCCCGGTTCGCGTCCCGTCCGTTCGCACGACACGCGTGAGGAGCAGCCCATGTATCTCGGTGCCCTCGAGCTCGACGTGTTGCTCGGCGACGTACATTCCCTGAAGGAAAAGCGATCGGTGGTCAAACCCGTCGTGGCGGCGTTGCTGAAATTCGGCGTGTCCGCGGCGGAAACCGGTGAGCAGGAGCGCTACCGACGGTCGATGATCGGTGTCGCTATAGCGACGAGCGATGTGGAGCATCTGCATCGCGTGCTCGACACGTGCGAGCGGCACGTGGCCGAGCGGCCGGAGCTCGACCTGCTCGCAGTGAGGCGGCGGGTGTTCGGTCCGGAAGACTGACACCCGCACACGACGACGAAGAGGAGTTCGACCGTGGTTGACCAGGCCAGGGCACGCAAGCTTGCCAAGCGGATCGGCACCATCGTGGCGACCGCGATCGACCACGAGATCAAGGATCCGCGACTGAATTTCGTGACCGTCACCGACACCAAGGTGACGGCCGATCTGCACGACGCCACGGTCTACTACACCGTCCTCGGGGAGACGCTCGACGCCGAACCCGATTTCCAGTCCGCCGCACAGGGACTGGAGAAGGCCAAGGGCGTTCTGCGGTCGAAGGTCGGCGCCGGAACCGGTGTGCGCTACACCCCGACCCTGACCTTCGTCGCCGACACCGTTCCGGACACCGCGCGGCACATGGAAGAACTGCTCGCACGGGCCCGCGAGATCGACAACAAGGTCGCCGAGACGGCGGCAACCGCCACTCCTGCAGGCGATCCCGATCCGTACCGCGTGCCACGTTCCGATACCGACGACGCCGACGACTGAGCGCAGCGCATGACCGAGACCACCCCGGCGTCGGACACGGCCGCGGCCATCGACCTGCTGAGCAACGCTGACTCCGTAACGGTGCTCTGCCACGTCCAACCGGACGCGGACACGATCGGCAGCGGACTGGCGTTGGCACTGGCTCTGGATCGACAAGGCAAGAGCGTGCAGGTGGCCTTCTCCACGCCGGCCGAACTGCCGGAGTCCATGCGCGAGCTCCCCGCCCTCGAGTTCCTGGTTGCTCCGCGTGACGTGCGCTCGGAGGTCGACCTCGTCGTGACCGTCGACTGCGGCAGCCGTGGCCGCCTCGGCACGCTGGGGGAGCGGCTGGACCATGCCCCGAATTCTCTGGTCATCGACCACCACCGGTCCAACACCGAGTACGGCACCGCGCACCTGATCGACCCGGCTGCCGAATCCACCACCGCCGTCATCGCCACCCTGCTCGACGACTGGAACGTCGACATCGACGCCGACATCGCGCACCTCCTGTTCGCCGGCCTCGTCACCGACACCGGATCGTTTCGGTGGGTGCGTCCTGGATCGCACGCGCTCGCCGAGAGGCTGTTGTCGACCGGTATCGACGGCGCCGCCATTGCGCGTCGCCTCCTCGACACCCACCCGTTCGGGTGGCTCCCCATGCTCGGCAGCGTCCTGGGATCGGCTCGCCTGGTGCAGGACGCCGCAGGCGGACAGGGCCTGGTGTACGCCGTCATCAGGACCGAGGATTCCCGCGGCCTGAGGTCCGAGGAGATCGAGAGCGTCGTCGACATCGTGCGCACCACCGCCGAGGCGGAGGTGGCCGCGGTGTTCAAGGAAGTCGAGATCGGATGGTCCGTCTCCCTGCGCGCGAAGAGCACCGTCGACGTGTCCGCGGTCGCGACCTCGCTCGGGGGCGGAGGTCACCGGTTCTCCGCCGGGTACACGGCCACCGGCGACATCGACACCAACATCACCGCGCTCGTCGCCGCTCTTGGCTGACGCATCCGCGACCGCTGACGTCTCGGCGCGAGCCCTCTTCGGTCTGGCGCTGCCGGCGCTCGGCGTTCTGGTCGCCGAACCGGTCTACCTCCTCATCGACGCCGCGGTGGTCGGGCGTCTCGGCGCGGAGGCGTTGGCCGGACTCGCCGTGGGCGGCATCGTTCTCGCGCAGGTCGGCTCGGCTCTGACGTTCCTGTCCTACGGCACCACGTCACGCGCGGCTCGGCTGCACGGTGCGGGGCGCGATCGGGACGCCGTCGTCGAAGGCGTACAGGCCACGTGGCTGGCCGCCGGAATCGGTCTGGTGCTGCTCACCGTGGTCCAGGTGTTCGCGTCGCCCATCCTCGCCGTGATCGGGGGCGGGGGAGAGATCTCCGCGGAGGCCGAGCACTGGCTTCGGATCGCCGTCGTCGGCGCGCCCCTGATCTTGATCACGTTGGCCGGCAACGGGTGGATGCGCGGGGTGCAGGACACCGTCCGGCCGCTGCGGTACGTCGTGACCGGCGTGGTGCTGTCCACCGCGCTGTGTCCGGTGCTCGTGTTCGGCTGGTCCGTCGCCCCCGAGCTGGGCCTCGAGGGGTCGGCCGTGGCGAACGTCGTCGGACAGTTCGTCGCGGCGACACTGTTCGTGTCCGCGTTGTTGCGTGCGCGTGTGCCGCTCGGAGTTCGGGTGCAGGTGATGAAAGCGCAGCTGGTGCTCGGCCGGGACCTGATCCTGCGCACAGCGGCCTTCCAGGTGTGTTTTCTCTCGGCGACGACGGTGGCAGCGCGGTTCGGCGCCGCCGCGGTGGGAGCCCATCAGCTCGTGCTGCAGCTGTGGAATCTGGTGGCCCTGATCCTGGATTCGCTCGCGATCGCGGCGCAGGCGTTGATCGGAGCCGCGTTGGGCGCCTCCCACGGTGACGTGGTGATGTCCCTGGCGCGCCGGGTCACGCTGTGGTCCACCGCCGCGGCCGTCGCGTTGGCGGCAGCGTTCGCTGCGTCCTACCCGGTGCTGCCGGGGGTCTTCACCGACGACCTCGGAGTGCAGGACGAGATGCGCGGAATCTGGTGGTTGTTCGTCGCCATGATCCCGCTCGCGGGTGTGGTGTTCGCACTCGACGGTGTTCTCCTCGGTGCGGGTGACGCGGCGTTCCTGCGAACGGCCACACTGGTGGGCGCTCTGTTCGGATTTCTCCCCTTCGTCTGGCTGTCGCTGACGCTGCAGTGGGGACTCGCCGGAATCTGGGTGGGGTTGGCGGTGTTCGTCATTGTCAGGTTGATAGCGGTCACCGCACGGACCGTGTCCGGCCGCTGGATCACGGAGGGCGCGGACAACCGTGCTCCTACGAAGAACGAAAGGTCGTGAGTGTGCCAGCCAAGCTCTGGGCAGTCAGCGATATCCACATCGGTCACAACGGCAACAAGCCGATCACCGAGGGGCTCGAACCCGAGAGCCCGGACGACTGGCTGATCGTCGCCGGCGACGTCTCGGAGAAGACAGACGACATCAAGTGGGCGCTCGGCATGCTGGCCGAGAAGTTTCACACCGTCATCTGGGTACCGGGCAATCACGAGCTCTACACCACGACCAAGGACCCGGTCCAGATGTACGGCGTCGCACGGTACGACTACCTGGTCTCGATGTGCCGAGAGCTCGGCGTCATCACGCCGGAGGACCCGTTTCCGGTCTGGACCGGGGAGGTCGGCCAGTCGGATTACAGCGGGCAGGCCGGAGGCCGGTCGGAGTACAACGGTCCGGTCACCTTGGCGCCGTTGTGTGTGCTGTACGACTACACGTTCCTTCCCGACGGTGCGACAGGAAAGACGGACGGCCTCGCGATAGCCCGCGAACGCAACGTGGTCGCGACGGACGAGTTTTTGATCAAACCCACGCCCTACGCGACCATGGACGCCTGGTGTGCGGAGCGACTCGAGATCACCCGCCGGCGGCTCGACGAGCTCGACCCGTCGATCCCGACGGTGCTGATCAACCACTTTCCGTTGGTGCGGCAACCCACGGACGTCCTGTTCTACCCGGAGTTCGCGCTGTGGTGCGGCACGGTGCACACCGCCGACTGGCACACCCGCTACAACGCGCTCTGCGCGGTGTACGGACACCTGCACATCCCGCGAACCACCTACTACGACGGTGTCCGATTCGAGGAGGTGTCCGTCGGCTACCCACGCGAGTGGAAGCGACGGGGACTGCCGAATCCTGTTATGCGGCAGATTCTTCCGGTGCCTGAGTACCCGCCGGGCACGTTGAACAAGTTCGGTGGGCACTTCACGGTGACGCCGGAGATGGAAGCAGAGGTCGAGAAGATGCGCGCGTCCGGAGGTCGACTGCGGTGATCGAGAAGATTCTGCCGAACGTCGTGGTGGCGGAGGAACTGTTCGCCGATCCGCCCGGGCTGAGCCCCCACCCCCGCGAGGAACACCTCATCGCCAAGGCCGTCGAGAAGCGGCGCCGCGAGTTCGTCTCCGCTCGCCACTGCGCGCGCCAGGCGATGACCCGCCTGGGAGTCGACCAGGCGCCGATTCTGCGGGGCGAGATGGGGTCGCCGCAGTGGCCGTCCGGCGTGGTCGGGAGCCTCACCCACACCGACGGATACCGGGCGGCCGCCCTGGGACACGCCTTGGCCGTTCGGTCGATCGGTATCGATGCCGAACCGCACGAGGCACTCCCCGACGGCGTCCTCGGCGCGGTCAGCATCGAGCAAGAGCGCACCTGGCTGTCGAGCGTGTCCGACGACACGGTGCACTGGGACAAGTTGCTGTTCTGCGCCAAGGAGGCCACCTACAAGGCCTGGTTTCCGCTGACGGGCCGGTGGCTGGGGTTCGAGGACGCGCACATCACGTTCGAGAAGGACGCCTCGACCGGCGACGACGACATCACCGGAACCTTCCACACCGACCTGCTGATTTCCGGTACGACCACCAGTGGCCCGCCGCTGAGCTCGTTCGACGGGCGGTGGGTCGTGTCACGCGGTCTCGTGGTGACTGCGATCACCGTTCTCTAGGCAATGGCACAATCGTCTCCCGTGCCTCACGTCAAACCGCCCACAGGACTCGTCGGTGCCGGCTTGCTGATCATCGACAAGAGCCCCGGCATGACGAGCCACGACGTGGTGTCCGCCTGCCGAAAGTTGCTGAAGACACGCAAGATCGGGCACGCCGGCACCCTCGACCCGATGGCGACGGGGGTGCTCGTGCTCGGCGTCGAGCGGGCGACGAAGATGCTCGGCCTGCTGGCTCTCACCACGAAGGCGTACACGGCCACCATTCGACTCGGTGCGGCCACCACCACGGACGACGCCGAGGGCGAGACGGTCTCCTCGGCCGACGCGTCCGGCGTGCGGGACGAGGACATCGCCGCGCAGATGCAGAGCCTGACCGGCGACATCAGCCAGATCCCCGCGAGCGTCAGCGCGATCAAGGTCGACGGCAAGCGGGCTCATGCGCTGGTACGTGACGGCGAGACGGTTGTCCTCGAACCACGACGAGTGACGGTCAGCCGGTTCGACCTGACGTCGGTCCGCCGCGGTGACACGGTCGTGGATCTCGACGTCGAGGTCGAGTGCACGTCGGGGACCTACGTCCGTGCGCTGGCCCGCGATCTCGGCGCCGCACTCGGCGTCGGAGGACACCTCACGGCCTTGCGACGCACCAGAGTCGGGCCGTTCACCCTCGAGCATGCGCGCACCCTCACCGAAGTCGAGACCCGTCCGGCCGTCAGCCTCGACATCGACGCCGCTGCGAAGACCGCGTACGAGCATCGCTCCGTCACCGCCGAGGAAGCGGAGTCGATCAGCCAGGGTCGGTGGCTCGATCCGATCGGCATGAAGGGCATCTACGCCGCGATCGACCCGGACGGCAACACCATTGCCCTGCTTCAGGAACGGGGCAAGCGCGCCAGCACCGTCATGGTGGTGCGACCGGCCACGCTGCGTGACTGAAGTGCTGCGTGACTGACTTAAACAGTCATCCAAATCGCCTCGGCCGCAATACGACCCAGATCGATCGGGTTCTCCGTGGGGGAGATTCGGACCGCCACGGTGCCGGCGTAGTCCCGGCGCTCGACCATCTCGATCGTCAGGTCCAGGCAGATCCCCACGGTGTCGAAGTAACGAAGCATCTCCGGGTCGGCGTCGGAAATCCGAGCGACGCGCCCGGACTGGCCGACACGAAACTCGCTGAGCGGGACCGCACGCGGGGCGGGAATGTCTCCGTCGGCGGTGGGGATCGGGTCACCGTGGGGGTCACGATCCGGGTGGCCGAGCTTGATGTCGATGCGGTCCATCAGCAGGTCCGACACCGCGTGCTCGAGAACCTCGGCCTCGTCGTGGACTTCGTCCCACCCGTAGCCGAGCTCCTGGACCAGGAACGTTTCGATAAGGCGGTGACGGCGAACCATCGCGACCGCGGCGCGCCGACCGGTGTCGGTGAGCGCGATCGCCCCGTACCGGGCGTGGTCGACCATTCCCTGATCCGACAACTTTCGGATGGCTTCGGACACCGTGGACGGCGACACGCCGATCCGCTCGGACAACATCTTGGTGCTCACCGGCTCGTCGGAGTACTCGCTCGCGGTCCAGATGACCTTGAGATAGTCCTGCGCCACGGCGGACAGCGAGCGGGTGTTCACGGGCTCATCCTAGGCAAAAGGCAGCTCGTACTCGCGCGCGACACATGTGCGCGTGACCGCCAGGCGATGTGGCCGTAGTGTTCTCCACTGTGCAGCGATGGCGAGGTCTCGACGAGGTACCTGCCGACTGGGGCCGGTGCGTTCTGACGATCGGTGTGTTCGACGGCGTGCACCGCGGTCACGCTCAGCTGATCGGCCGAGCGGTGAAAGCGGCAGCAGCGCGGGGCATTCCGTGTGTTCTGATGACTTTCGATCCGCATCCGATGGAGGTCGTGCGGCCCGGAAGCCACCCGGCCCAACTGACGACGCTCACCCGCCGGGCCGAGCTGGCCGAAGAACTCGGCGTCGACGTCTTCTGCGTCATGCCTTTCACCGCGGAATTCATGAAGCTCACCCCCGAGCGCTACGTGCACGACATCCTCGTCGAACGTCTTCACGCCGCCGAGGTGGTGGTGGGGGAGAACTTCACCTTCGGCAAGAAGGCGCTCGGAACGGTCTCGTTCCTCGAGCAGGCCGGTCGCCGATTCGGCTTCGCGGTGGACGGCGTCAATCTCCTCGCCGAACACACGGTCACGTTCTCGTCCACCTACATTCGCGCATGCGTGGACGCCGGCGACGTCTCCGCGGCGGCCGAGGCACTCGGGCGCCCGCACCGGGTCGAAGGTGTCGTGGTGCACGGCGACGGCCGAGGCCGGACCATCGGGTATCCCACCGCCAACGTCGCGCCGCCGATGCACGCTGCGATTCCGGCGGACGGCGTCTACGCCTGCTGGTTCACCGTGCTCGGCGCCGGGCCCGTCGTGGGCACGGTCAAGTCGGGCAAGCGCTGCCAGGCGGCGGTGTCGGTGGGCACAAATCCCACGTTCTCCGGCCGGACCCGCACCGTCGAGGCCTTCGTGATGGACGGCGACGCCGACCTCTACGGCCAACACGTCGCCGTCGATTTCGTCGAGCGGCTGCGCGGGATGGAGGCGTTCGACTCGGTGGGCGCGCTGGTGGAACAGATGGATCGGGACGTCGCTCGCGCGCGGGAGATCCTCACCGCCGTCGCCGATGGTCGGTAGGGCCGCTCGGCGCTGGTAGGCTCTTCTCTCGGTGCGTGCTGCGGTTCGCGGCGGCCACACCAACGTCTGAACACACGCGAACGTCTATCACCAGGAGTTATGCAGTGGCTTTGACCACCGAAGAAAAGAAGAAGGTCCTCGGCGAGTACGGCTTGCACGAGACCGACACAGGATCGCCCGAGGCGCAGGTGGCCATGCTCACCAAGCGCATCGTCGATCTGACCGAGCATCTGAAGGTGCACAAGCACGATCACCACTCCCGCCGAGGCCTCCTGCTGCTCGTCGGACGTCGTCGTCGTCTGCTCAAGTACGTTCAGAAGGTCGACGTCGCCCGCTACCGCTCGCTCATCGAGCGTCTGGGACTGCGTCGATAAATATCCACTCCGCACTGTTGCCAGCGAGGCATGCTTAGACTGAGCCTCGCTGGCTACACGTGTTTCTACAGCACTACCAGCAACACCAGCAGTAACGAAGTCGCTCGCAGCCGACCGATCGCACGGGTCGGTCTCCGGTAGTGACTCCTCGGTTCCGGTCCGTTCTCCGATTCGACGAGAGCGCGGCACCAGGGGTTTCGATCGTGGACCGCTTCCGCCGCCGGCCGACTACGCCGCCAGGGCCACCGGGCCGTCTGGCGCGCCCGGGTGGGAGCGGCGAAGACGAGAGGACGAAGAGAAGAACATGACAACCACAGAATCCGCAGTAGAGGTCGACGAAGGCGTCTACGAAGCCACCGCCGTGATCGACAACGGCTCGTTCGGTACCCGCACCATCCGTTTCGAAACCGGCCGTCTGGCCCGTCAGGCCGCCGGATCCGTCGTCGCCTACCTCGACGACGAGACCATGCTCCTGTCGGCGACCACCGCGTCGAAGAACCCCAAGGACCACTTCGACTTCTTCCCCCTCACGGTGGACGTCGAGGAGCGCATGTACGCCGCCGGCCGTATCCCCGGCTCGTTCTTCCGCCGTGAAGGACGCCCCAGCACCGACGCGATCCTGACCTGCCGCCTGATCGACCGGCCGCTGCGCCCGACCTTCGTCGACGGTCTCCGCAACGAGATCCAGGTCGTCATCACGGTCATGAGCCTCGACCCCAAGGACCTGTACGACGTCGTGGCCATCAACGCCGCATCCGCGTCGACTCAGATCGCCGGACTGCCGTTCACCGGCCCCGTCGGCGGCGTGCGCGTCGCGCTGATCGGCAAGCAGTGGGTTGCGTTCCCGACCAACGAGCAGCTCGAGGAGGCCGTGTTCAACATGGTCGTCGCGGGCCGCATCGTCTCCGGTTCGGGCGCGGACGCCGACGTCGCGATCATGATGGTCGAGGCCGAGGCCACCGAGAACGTGTTCGAGCTCATCGAGGGTGGATCGCAGGCACCCACCGAAGCCATCGTGGCCGAGGGCCTCGAGGCCGCCAAGCCGTTCATCGCGTCGCTCTGTGACGCCCAGAAGGCACTCGCCGCCAGCGCGGCGAAGCCGACCGGCGACTACCCGCTGTTCCCGGCGTACCAGTCGGACATCTTCGAGGCAGTCGAGAACGCCGCGCAGATTCCGCTGGGCGAGGCTCTGACCATCGCCGGCAAGGCCGAGCGTGAAGACAAGCTCGACGAGGTCAAGGCACAGATCCTCGAGAGCGTCGGCGACCGGTTCGAAGGCCGCGAGAAGGAGATCGGCGCAGCGTTCCGCTCGTTGACCAAGAAGCTGGTCCGCCAGCGCATCCTGCGCGACCAGTTCCGCATCGACGGCCGCGGCATCACCGACATCCGCGAATTGTCGGCCGAGGTGGCGGTTGTCCCGCGCGCCCACGGCAGCGCGTTGTTCGAGCGCGGCGAGACCCAGATCCTGGGCATCACCACCTTGGACATGGTCAAGATGGCCCAGCAGATCGACTCGCTGGGACCCGAGACCAGCAAGCGCTACATGCACCACTACAACTTCCCGCCGTACTCCACCGGCGAGACCGGACGCGTGGGATCGCCCAAGCGTCGCGAGATCGGTCACGGAGCGCTCGCCGAGCGTGCACTCCTGCCCGTGCTCCCGAGCCAGGCCGAGTTCCCCTACGCGATCCGTCAGGTCTCGGAGGCGCTCAGCTCCAACGGATCCACCTCGATGGGTTCGGTCTGCGCGTCGACACTGGGCATGCTCAACGCCGGTGTGCCGCTGAAGGCCCCGGTGGCCGGTATCGCCATGGGTCTGGTCTCCGATCAGGTCGACGGTGAGACCCGCTACGTGGCACTGACCGACATCCTCGGCGCCGAAGATGCCTTCGGAGACATGGACTTCAAGGTTGCCGGTACCAAGGACTTCGTGACGGCTCTGCAGCTCGACACGAAGCTCGACGGCATCCCGTCCCAGGTTCTGGCCGGTGCGCTGTCGCAGGCCAAGGACGCCCGGAACACGATCCTCGAGGTCATGGCCGAGGCCATCGACGCACCCGACGAGATGAGCCCGTTCGCACCGCGCGTCACGGCCATCAAGGTGCCCGTCGACAAGATCGGTGAGGTCATCGGGCCCAAGGGCAAGATGATCAACTCCATCACCGAGCAGACCGGTGCCAACATCTCGATCGAAGATGACGGCACGGTCTATGTCGGTGCCGCGGATGGTCCGTCCGCACAGGCCGCGATCGACATGATCAACGCCATCGCCAACCCGCAGCTGCCGAAGGTTGGCGAGCGTTTCCTCGGAACCGTCGTCAAGACAACGGCTTTCGGTGCATTCGTCTCGCTGCTCCCCGGTCGCGACGGCTTGGTGCACATCTCCAAGCTCGGCAGCGGCAAGCGGATCAACAAGGTCGAGGACGTGGTGAGCGTCGGCTCGAAGCTTCGCGTCGAGATCGCCGACATCGACAACCGCGGCAAGATCAGCCTCGTTCCCGTCGAGGACGACGCGGCTGCTCCGGCTGCCGAGGCGTCCGAGGCACCCGCAGCAGAGGTCAGCGCTGAGTAAGAAGAAGTATTCGAATCTGGCGGCGCAGTCCATGGAGTCCGGACTGCGCCGTCCGCGCGTCACGGCCGACCACGAGTCGGGCGTGTCCAGAACCACCCTTCCCGGTGGTGTGCGGGTGGTGACCGAGTTCGTTCCCGGTGTGCGTTCGGCGTCCGTCGGGGTGTGGGTGGCCGTGGGTTCCCGCGACGAGGGCCCGTCGGTGGCGGGCGCGGCGCACTTCCTCGAGCATCTGCTGTTCAAGGCGACGCCCACGCGCACGGCGCTCGACATCGCGCAGGTGATGGACGGTGTCGGCGGCGAGCTGAACGCGTTCACGTCCAAGGAGCACACGTGCTTCTACGCGCACGTGCTGGACGAGGATCTCGACCTGGGCCTCGACATCGTCGCGGACGTCGTCCTGCGGGGCCGTTGCCGCGCGGAGGACGTCGACGTCGAACGGCAGGTCGTGCTCGAGGAGATCTCGATGCGTGACGACGACCCGGAGGACCTGCTCGGCGACGCGTTCCTCGAAGCGCTGTACGGCGATCATCCGATCGGCCGACCCGTCATCGGGACCGTGGAGTCCATCGAGACGATGACGCGAACGCAATTGCACTCGTTCCACACTCGGCGCTACACCGCCCCGCGGATCGTGGTTGCCGTCGCCGGCAACGTCGATCACGAGAGCACCGTCGAGAGCGTTCGTCGTAGTTTCGGTGACCGAATTCGAGGCGACGTGGGCCCGGCGCCTCGCCGCACCGGCACCGGACGCATCAAAACCGCACCCACGCTCAGCGTGACGACGCGCGACAGCGAGCAGGCTCACCTGTCGCTCGGCGTGCGCGCCTTCGGGCGGCACGAGGGAAACCGCTGGGCGTTGTCCGTGCTCAACAACGCTGTCGGCGGTGGCCTCAGTTCGCGTCTGTTCCAAGAGATTCGAGAAGAACGCGGCCTGGCCTACTCGGTGTACTCGTCGGTGGACACCTTCGCCGACACCGGCGCGTTCTCCGTCTACGCCGGATGCCAGCCGGAGAACCTCGGTGAGGTGACCACGCTGATCCGCGAGGTGCTGGCGAAGGTTGCCGCCGACGGAATCACCGACGCGGAGTGCGCACGCGCCAAGGGATCGATGCGTGGCGGACTCGTTCTGGGACTGGAAGATTCGGGCTCACGGATGAACCGAATCGGGCGCAGTGAACTGAACTACGGCAACCATCGCAGCGTGTCGGAGACTCTGGCGCGCATCGACCAGGTCACCAACGACGAGGTGCGCGCGGTGGCGGCGGAGTTGCTCGCGCGCCCGATGGCGGCCGCAGTGGTGGGGCCGTACAAGAACGCCCGGCAACTTCCGGCGCCGGTGAAAACCGCGGTCTCAGGCTAGCTGAACCTTCGCCGTCGCTCGGTGGCCCAGGATGCGCTTGCCGTTGAATCGCGCGTCCAACGAGACGACCGCGGTGCGCGTCTCGGGGTCGAGCGACTTGACCTTGCCCGCCAACTCCAGTGCGGAGGGCCGGTCCGGGTGCACACTGACCGGGCTGGTGAAGCGCACGGTGTAGTCACGGACCGCGCCGGGATCGCCGAGCCACGACGTGAGGTAGCCGGCTGCGACACCCATCGTCAGCATGCCGTGCGCCACAACGGTTTCGAGGTCGATCATGTGGGCGAACACGTCGCTCCAGTGAACCGGGTTGGCGTCACCTGCAACGCCTGCGTAGTTCACCAGATCGCCGCGAGTGAGCTCCACCGTGCGAGGCGGCAGTTCGTCGCCGACCGACACGTCCTCGAACCTGTGCGCCGCAGAGGATCTGAAGGGCACGGTCACCGGCTCTTCGTAGGTCGGCTTGTCCGCGATATCTGTCTCGACCTCGGTCTCGTCGTCGTCACCGGCAGCGCCGAAGGAGGTCATGCCGTGCATGATCATTCCTCGTGCGGCGTTCGCCACGGTCTCGTCGATGTCGCCCTTACGGCCGATCAGCAGCGTCGTGTACGTGATCTGGACGAGTTCGTTGCGCTGGTTCGACACGATGTTCTTGGTGACCATCATGTCGCGGCCCACGATCTGGCGGAAGGAGTCGAGGGAGACGTCGCACACGATGCGGTCACCCGCCTGCATCGGGGTGTAGTACTCGATGACCTGATCGGTCTGGAGCATCTGGCTGAGGTCGTAGCCGGTGGCGATGGTGGCGAGAAGCTTCTTCTGAGCCAGGGTGCCGACCAGTGAGATGAACGTCAGCGGGGCGATCAGACCGTCGTAGCCGTACTCGCGAGCCGCATCCTCGTTCCAGTGGACGGGGTTGAGGTCCTGCACGGCCTTGGCGTACTCGCGCACCTTCTCGCGGCCGACCTCGTAGTAGTCGTCGACCCGATAGTGGTAGCCGACCATCGCGCGCGCATGGTCGGCCGGATCGAATGCCGCAGGTTCCGTGGTCCGGTCATCGATGCTCATCGCGGCGAGATTACCGGGTCCGCGCCGTACCCAATAATCACACGCGAACGTCTGTGTCTGTCACAACGAACGTCAGGTGAACGCAGGGTCGGCGACAACGGTGACGGCCAGCTGCTTGCGAATTCGGGTGAAGAGTCGCGGAGTGTCCACCGCGAGAACGGCGACTGTCTCGTCTCCGCGTTCGTACACGGCGACGAACGGCCCGTCGCTGGGGTCGCCGTCGATCACCCGCACCGCGTCGGTCGGCTGCCGCCACCCCGCGAACTGAATGCGCTTGCCGTACTGGTCGGACCAGAAATAGGGCGCGGGCCGGCGATCGAGTGCCGGCAGGCCCAGGATCGATCGCGCGACGACCGCGGCCTGTGTGGTGGCGTTGGACCAGTGCTCGCTGCGGTGGTGGTCCTGCAGGACGAGATCGAAGGTGCGTGCGCAGTCGCCGATGGCGTAGACGCCCGGCACGGTGGTGCGGCAGGACGAGTCCGTGACGAAGCCTCCGTCGATCGCCAGACCCGACGCTGCGGCCCACTCGGTGTTGGGGACCGCGCCGATGCCGATGACCACGACGTCGGCCGGCAGGGACGTGCCGTCTCCCAGGCGGACGGAACGCACCGCGCCGTCCACGCCCTCCAGCGTGTCGACCGCGGCACCGAGGATCAGCCTGACCCCGTTGGCCGCATGCATGCCGACACACAGCTCGGCCATGTCGAAGCCGAGCGGGCCGGACAGGGGAGCGGTGGAGGCTTCTACAACGGTGACGTCGATTCCGGCAGCAGACGCGGTGGAGGCCACCTCGGCACCGATGAAACCGGCGCCGATCACCACGAGGTGCTTCGCCGTCGCCAGCGACGCTTTCAGGGCCACGGCGTCGTCGAGGGTGCGCAGCGTGTGCACCCCGGTGAGGTCGTCCGCGCCGATGAGTGTGCGCGCGCGAGCGCCGGTGGCGATGATGGTGGCGTCGGCGGAGATCGTGCGTCCGTCGCCCAGCGCGACGGACGATCCGTCCAGCCCGGTTGCGGCGACGCCGAGGATCCACTCGACGTTCAGGTCCTCGTCGTCCGTCACGAGCGAGGTGTCGTTCACGGAGCCGGAGAGGAACGCCTTGGACAACGGCGGGCGGTCGTAGGGGAGATGTGGTTCGTCGCCGACAACGGTGATCGAGCCGCCGAAACCGTTGTCGCGCAGAGCCCGCACCGCGGACAGGCCCGCAAGAGATGCTCCGACGACGACGACCGATTCGACGGTGTCGGTCACTGGGAGCCGAGGTCGAGCACGACGACGCCGTCGACGACGTGCACCGCGTGCGTGCGCACGGCCACCTTGGCGGGAGGTCCCGACGGCATTCCGGTGCGCAGGTCGAAGCAGGCTTCGTGCAGCGGGCACTCGACGGCGCAGTTCTCCACCCAGCCGTCGGCGAGCGACGCGTCCTGGTGGGTGCACGTGTCGTCGATGGCGTAGAGCCCCTCGTCGGTGTGGAAGACGGAGATCGGGTCCCAGCCCGGCGGGGTCACGGTGACGGCCTCACCGACGGGCAGGGCTGCGAGGTTGCATACCGGGTAGGCCGGTCTGGTGTGAATCGTGTCGGTCATCAGGCACTCCCACCGGATCGTGTCCGGTTTGCGTCGATACTGAATTTGGTTGTCGAGAGCGCAACATGGATCCCGATGCGCAACAGGATGCGCGATGTACCGGGGTTCCGTCAACTGTTGCGCCCGGCGTGTTTCCAGCCTGTTTCGTGGCTTGACGGACGTGGATCGAGAGTCGAAACTGTTGCGTAGTGAATAGTGTGTTGCGCAAAGCGCAACACCGTCCCAATTGTTGTCCTATGAGAGGTTCTGCGTGTCTTCACCTCGCGTCGTCATCATCGGTGCCGGAATAGTCGGCACCTCCCTCGCGGACGAGATCACCTCTCGGGGGTGGACCGACGTCACCGTTCTCGATCAGGGCCCTCTCTTCTCCACGGGCGGGTCCACCTCGCACGCGCCGGGGCTGGTGTTCCAGACGAACTCGTCGCGCTCGATGTCGCACTTCGCGGCGTACACGGCCGACAAATTCCGCGGCCTGCACCACGACGGGGGATGGTGCTTCAACACCGTCGGTGGGCTCGAGGTCGCCACCACGCCGCAGCGGTGGGCGGACCTCCAGCGCAAGGCCGGGTGGGCACAGTCCTGGGGGATCCGGGGAGAGCTTCTCGACCCCGCGGACTGCGTCGCCCTGCACCCGCTGGTCGACCGAGAGCGCATTCTGGGCGGATTCCACACTCCCGACGACGGTCTCGCGAAGGCCGTCCGCGCCGCCGAAGCTCAAGCGACGCTCGCGGAGGCACGCGGTGCCGTGTTCCGCGGCCACACGCCCGTCACCGAGATCCTGAGCGCGGGCGGACGCGTCACCGGTGTTCGCACACCCCACGGCGACGTACCCGCCGACATCGTGGTCTCCGCCGCAGGATTCTGGGGAGCGCAGCTGGGAAAGCAGGTCGGCCTCACCGTCCCGCTGGTCCCCATGGCGCACCAGTACGCGACCACCGGGCGGATCGAACCGCTCGTCGGGCGCAACAGCGACGCCGCCGAAGCGGGACTTCCCATCCTGCGGCACCAGGATCAGGACCTCTACTACCGCGAGCACGGCGACCGCATCGGTATCGGGTACTACGGACACGACCCCATGCCTGTCGACATGACGACCCTGATGTCCGACACGGCCGGCGAGCAGATGCCGTCGATGCTGCCGTTCACCGAGGAGGACTTCGCTCCCGCGTGGCGTGAATCGATGGCTCTGCTTCCCTCGCTGGGTGATTCGAAGGTCGAGTCCGGGTTCAACGGAATCTTCTCCTTCACCCCCGATGGCCATTCCGTCGTCGGCGAGCACCGCGATCTGTCCGGCTTCTGGGTCGCCGAGGCCATTTGGGTGACGCATTCGGCCGGCATCGCGAAGGCGGTGGCCGAGTGGATGATCGACGGAGCGCCCCAGACCGACATCCACGAATCGGACCTCTACCGGTTCGAGGAGACCGAACGCAGCGCCGACTTCATCATGGAGACCAGCAAGCAGGCGTTCGTCGAGGTGTACGACATCGTGCACCCGCGGCAGCAACGCGAGAAGCTCCGAGGTCTGCGGCGCAGTCCGTTCCACGCGCAGGAAGTCGCGTTGGGTGCGCAGTTCGTACAGGGGGGCGGCTGGGAGCGGCCTGCCTGGTACGAGTCGAACGCCGCCGAAGTGGCGGCGGTGACGGTGCCGCCGCGCGACGACTGGTCCGCGTCGTTCTGGTCACCGATCTCCGTGGCCGAGGCGAACGCCACACGATCGCGTGTCGCGATGTTCGACATGACTCCGCTGACCAGATACGAGGTGGCCGGACCGGGCGCGGCCGCGTTCCTCCAGGAGATGACGACCAACAACGTCGACAAGTCCGTCGGCAGCGTCACCTACACGTTGATGCTCGACGACGTGGGCGGTGTCCGAAGCGATCTCACGGTCGCGCGGCTGGCCTCCGATCGATATCAGGTCGGCGCCAACGGCCCCCTCGACATCGACTGGATGACTCGCCGTCTTCCTGAAAACGGCTCGGTGACCGTCCGCGACATCACCGGAGCCACCTGCTGTGTCGGAGTCTGGGGTCCGCGCGCGCGTGACCTCGTTGCGCCGCTGTGCGATGCCGACATCTCTCACGAGAGCTTCAAGTACTTCCGCGCACTGCAGACGTACATCGGCGCGATTCCGGTGACGATGATGCGGGTGTCGTACGTCGGCGAACTCGGCTGGGAGATCTACACGGGCGCCGAACACGGTGGGGCTCTGTGGGATCTGCTCTGGTCGGCCGGACAGGAACACGGGGTGATCGCCGCGGGACGCCTGGCCTTCGACAGCCTCCGGCTCGAGAAGGGTTACCGGTCCTGGGGACACGACATGACCTCGGAGCACACTCCGGCCGAAGCGGGGGTGGAGTTCGCGGTCCGCGACACCAAGGAGTTCGTCGGCAAGGCCGCACTCGCGGACCGGCCGGCGACGAAACGACTGCGCACCATCGTCTTCGACTCCGCGGACGCCGTGGTTCTGGGCAAGGAGCCGGTGTCGGTGAACGGCGAGGTGGTCGGGTACGTCACCAGTGCCGGATACTCGGCCACCCTGGCTCGGACGATCGCCTACGCGTGGCTGCCCCTCACCGTGGCCGTCGGAGACAGCGTCAGCGCAACATATTTCGGCCACGACGAGACCGCGACGGTCGCCGACGATGCTGTCGTCGATCCGTCCGGCGAGCTGATCAGGAGATAGACACGTGCATTACGACGTCATCGTCATCGGGCTCGGTGGAATGGGCAGCGCCGCTGCCTTCCATCTCGCCGACCGTGGCCAGAAGGTTCTCGGCCTCGAGAAGTTCACCCCGGCGCACGACAAGGGGTCCAGCCACGGCGGATCGCGCATCATTCGGCAGTCCTACTTCGAGGACCCGGCGTACGTTCCGCTGCTGCTGCGCGCCTACGAACTCTGGGCGGAACTCGCGCAGGAGTCCGGTGAGGAGGTGTACCGCATCACCGGCGGCCTGTTCATCGGGCGCAAGGATTCGACGACCGTCGCCGGCAGTCTGAAGGCGTCGCAGCAATGGTCGCTTCCGCACGAGGTTCTCGATGCGGCGCAGGTGAAGTCGAGGTTTCCGCAGTTCGATCTGAACGACGACGAGGTGGCGCTGTTCGAAGCCGCGGCGGGGTTCGCGCGTCCGGAGCTCACGGTGCAGGCGCACATCGATCTGGCGGTGAAGCGCGGCGCCACACTGCAATTCGGCGAGACGGTGCAGTCGTGGTCCGAAGACGGTGACGGCGTCACGGTCACGACAGACAAGGGCACGTACACCGCGGGGCAGGTCGTCATCTGCCCCGGAGCGTGGGCGCCGGGCCTGCTCGAGCAGTTCGGTGTGCCGATCGTGGTCGAGCGACAGGTTCTCTACTGGTTCGATCCGATCGGCGGCACGGCACCCTTCGAGAATCACCCGATCTTCATTCACGAAGCAGCCGACGGTATGCAGGACTATGGATTTCCCGCGATCGACGGCCCCACCGGTGGTGTCAAGGTCGCGTTCTTCCGCAAGGGTCAGGAGTGCACGCCCGAGACGATCGACCGCACCGTCTACCCGGGGGAGATCGATGCCATGCGGGCGCGGGTCTGCGAGACGCTCCCGGCCCTCGACGGTGACTGCCTCGACTCCGCAACGTGCATGTACTCGAACACTCCGGACGAGCATTTCGTGATCGCGCGCCACCCCGACGCCGCCAATGTGACCGTGGCGTGCGGATTCTCCGGGCACGGCTTCAAGTTCGTGCCGGTGGTCGGCGAAATTCTCGCGGACCTCGCGACCACTGGACGCACCGATCACCCGATCGCGCTGTTCGATCCCCGTCGGCTGGTGACGGTGTGACGTCCCTGATCCCGACGCTGGGCGGTGAGTCCTACACCAGCGCGGAGACGTTCGCTGCCGAGCAGGAGCGCGTCTTCGAGGCCATGTGGTTCTGCAGTGTCCGCAGCGCCGACCTGGAAAGCCCCGGTGCCTTTCGACGGGTCACCGTGGGCCGCGAGAGCGTTCTCGTGGTTCGGGGCCGAGACGGGGCGCTGCGCGCGTTTCTGAACGTCTGCCGACATCGCGGCGCCATGATCTGCACCGAGGAGTCGGGTCAGGTCAAGCGAAACTTGCAGTGTCCGTATCACGCGTGGACGTACGGTCTCGACGGCAAACTGATCGCTGCGCCGAATCTCGGCTCGCTGAAGGACGATTCGGGTGCCGACCTCGACCGCGTGGCCTGGGGCCTGATTCCCGTCGCACTGCGTGAGTGGCTGGGCTACGCGTGGGTGTGTCTCGCGGACGACCCTCCGCCCTTCGAGGACGAGGTCATCGGCGCCGTCACCGAACGCCTCGGCACAGCCGACGCCGTAGGGCACTACGGGGTGGACTCCCTCGCTCTCGGACATCGCGAGGTGTACGACGTGGCGGCGAACTGGAAACTGATCGTCGAGAACTTCATGGAGTGCTATCACTGCGCCACCATTCACCCCGAACTCACCGAGGTGCTTCCGGAGTTCGCGGACGGATTGGCCGCGCAGTACTTCGTCGGCCACGGCGCCGAGTTCGGTGAGGACGTGCGCGGCTTCACGGTCGACGGGTCTGCCGGCTTCGAGGCGCTACCCGGTCTCGATCCCGATCAGGATCGCCGGTACTACGCCATCACGATCAAGCCGACCGTGTTCGTGAACCTGGTGCCCGACCACGTGATCGTGCATCGGATGTTCCCGATGTCCGCCGATCGCACGGTGGTCGAGTGCGATTGGCTCTATGCGCCCGACGTCGTCGCGTCCGGCGCGGACACCGCACGATCCGTCGAGCTGTTCCACCGGGTCAACCTGCAGGATTTCGACGCGTGCGAGCGAACGCAACCGGCGATGTCGTCGCGGGCCTACCGTAACGGGGGCGTGCTCGTCCCCGCGGAACACCACATCGGGGACTTTCATGCTTGGCTGAGCGGACGATTGGGCTAGCAAGAAGCGAAAGGACCACGGTGGACACGGAGAGACTGTTCGGGACCGTCAACTACATCGACGGCGTCTGGCGTGCGTCCACCTCGGGTGAGACCCGCGACTGCATCGACCCGGCCACCGGTGCGGTGATCGTGACCGTCGACGAGGCCTCCCCGGCCGACGCAACGGCTGCGGTCGCCGCCGCTCGGGCGACGTTCGACGCGGGCGAGTGGCCGGCCACGCCGATGGCCGAACGCACGGCACTGCTGGCCCGCATCGCGGATCTGCTCGAGCGCGACAAGGAAGAGTTGTCGCTGATCGAGACCCTCGACACCGGAAAGACGTTGCCGGAGAGCCGGATCGACATCGACGACGTGGTCTCGGTGTTCCGGTACTACGCCCAGCTGGCCACGGTGTCGCCCGATCGGGTGGTCGACGTCGGCAATCCGGCCGTCATCTCGCGGGTGGTGCACGAGCCCATCGGAGTGTGCGTCCTGATCGCCCCGTGGAACTATCCGTTGTTGCAGATGTCGTGGAAGGTCGCGCCCGCGCTGGCCGCCGGATGCACGATGGTGCTCAAGCCCAGCGAGGTGACCCCGCTCAGCACCATCGCGTTCGTTCGATTGATTGAGGAAGCGGGTGCACCGGCGGGAGTGGTGAACCTGGTCCAGGGAAGTGGGGCCACTCTCGGCAGCGCTCTGACCGACACCCCGGACGTCGATTTCATCTCCTTCACCGGCGGACTCGCGACCGGCCGCATCATTCTGGAGACCGCGGCCAAGCACGTGACCAAGGTTGCGGTGGAGCTAGGCGGCAAGAACCCCCACATCGTGTTCGCCGACGCCGTGTCCACCCCCGAGGGAATGGACGCCTCCGTCGATCAGGTTCTGACGGGCGTCTTCCTGCACTCGGGACAGGTGTGCTCGGCGGGGACCCGGCTGATCGTGGAGGAGTCGGTGGCCGACGAGTTCGTCGCAGAAGTCGTCAAGCGCGCCGAGGCAATTCGCATGGGTCCGGGCGTCGACGACGCCAGCGAGACGGGCCCGTTGGTCTCGACGGCGCAGCGGGACAAGATCGAGAAGTACGTGGAGCTGGGCAAGTCCGAAGGTGCCACGCTGCTCACCGGCGGCACCCGCCCCTCGGACCCGGCCCTGTCCGACGGAAGCTTCTTCCTGCCAACGGTGTTCGATCACTGCTCGCGAGAGATGCGGATCGTTCAGGAGGAAACGTTCGGCCCGATTCTCACCGTCGAACGCTTCACCACGGACGAGGACGCACTTCGCTTGGGCAACGACACCGAGTACGGACTGGCCGCCGGGGTTCGCACGTCGGACGGGGCGCGAGGCGAACGAATGGTGCGCGGTCTGCGCCACGGAACCGTGTGGCTCAACGATTTCGGTTACTACACGGCCGCGGCGGAATGGGGCGGGTTCAAGAAGTCCGGCAACGGACGTGAGCTCGGCCCGACCGGTTTGTCCGAATATCAGGAAACGAAACACATTTGGAACAACACGACGTCACCCAAAGCCGGGTGGTTCGGCGCATCCTGACCTTACGATCTGCTCACCGTCGCACCCACTTGGAGGATATCGGTGACCACAACGAACGCGGGCAATGACGGCAGCAGTGGACTCGACGATTTCGGATACAAGGAATCACTCGACCGAAGTCTCGGCAAGTTCGCCAGTTTCGCGGCGGGCGTGTCCTACATCTCGATCCTCACCGGCACGTTCCAGCTGTTCTACTTCGGATTCGGTACGGCCGGGCCGGCCTACCTGTGGTCGTGGCCCATCGTCTTCGTGGGGCAGATGGCGGTGGCGCTGTGTTTCATGGAGTTGGCCGCCAAGTATCCCGTGGCGGGTTCGGTCTACAACTGGGCCAAACTGCTCGGCAGCCGCATCGTCGGGTGGTCGTCGGGATGGCTGATGCTCACCGCCTCCATCGTCACGCTCGCGGCAGTCGTGCTGGCACTGCAGCTCAACCTGCCTCGGCTCTGGAGCGGCTTCCAGATCATCGGTGACGGCAGCGGCAGTACCGATTTCGCCGCCAACGCCGTGCTGCTCGGCGCGATCATGATCGTGTTCACCACGGTGATCAACGCGTGCGGCGTCAAGCTGATGGCCATGATCAACAGCGCCGGCGTATTCATCGAACTCATCGCCGCCGTTCTGATTGCAATCATTCTGGCGGCCAACATCACTCGTGGGCCGAGCGTCTTCTTCTCCACCAACGGCTACGGGGCGGGGGAGAGCTCGGGGTACCTCGGGGCGTTCCTCGTCGCCTCGCTGGCGTCGGGCTACGTGATGTACGGGTTCGACACCGCCAGCTCGCTCGGTGAGGAGACCGTCGAACCTCGCCGGACCGCGCCCAAGGCCATTCTGCGTGCCATTCTCGCCTCGTTCGTGATCGGCGGGGCCATCCTGGTGTTCGCCGTCATGGCGGCACCGGATCTCGACGATCCGGCGCTCGGGGAGCAGAGCGGCAACCTGCAGGGAATCGTCGAAGCGGTCATGTGGGGGCCGCTCGGCACGATCTTCCTGATCTGCATCGTCGTCGCGGTCACCGTCTGCTCGCTGGCCGTGCACACGGCAGCGATCCGGTTGACGTTCGCCATGGCTCGCGACAACGCCCTGCCGTTCGGCGAGAAGCTCGCGAAGGTGCACCCGCGCTTCCAGACTCCGATCGTGCCCGCCGTGGTCATCGGACTGATCGCGATCCTGATTCTCGTCATCAACGTGGGACAGCCGAAGATCTTCACCGTTCTCACCTCGATCGCGATCATCATGATCTACCTCGCCTACCTGATGGTGACGGGCCCGCTGCTCAAGAAGCGCCTGCAGGGCCAGTGGCCGCCGAAGGACCTGAAAGAGGGCGGTTACTTCACGATGGGCCGCTGGGGTCTGCCGGTGAACATCTTCGCCGTGCTGTGGGGAGCCGGCATGGCTCTCAACCTGGCGTGGCCGCGCGAGGCCGTCTACGGCACGCCCTGGTACAACACCTGGGGCGCGTTCGTCTACATCGGAATCATCCTCGGCCTCGGCCTGATCTGGTATTTCACCGTGGGCAAGAAGAACATCGGTACGTTGAAATCACATGCAGCCGAAGCCAAGGAGGATGCGGTGTGACCGAACGGGTGTACGACTATGTGATCGCCGGCGGTGGCACCGCAGGGTGTGTCCTGGCCGCCAGGCTCAGCGAGGACCCGTCGGTGACGGTCGCGCTCGTCGAGGCGGGGCCGACGGACGTCGACAACAAGGACATTCTCGAATTGTCCGAGTGGATGCACCTTCTCGACTCCGGGTACGACTGGGACTACCCCGTCGAACCGCAGGAGAAGGGCAACAGCTTCATGCGGCACGCCCGCGCGAAGGTGCTGGGTGGGTGCTCCTCGCACAACTCCTGCATCGCGTTCCACCCACCCGCAGAAGCCCTCGACGACTGGGAATCGATGGGCGCGGCCGGGTGGGGGTCGGAGTCGATCCTGCCGTACGTCTCGCGCGTCACCGGACCGGTGACTCTGCGTGACGTTCCGCCGCTCGACCCGTGCGGCAAAGCCGTCATCGAATCGGCTGCGGGCGTAGGGCTTCCGACCGTGCAGTTCAATCGCGGCAGCACCGTCCTCAACGGTGCCGGATGGTTCCAGATCAACTCCTCCGACGACGGTCTGCGGATGTCCACGTCGCACGCGTACCTGCACCCCATTCTCGGGACCCGCACGAACCTCGACGTGTTGACCGACTGTTGGGTCAGCGAAATTCTGATCGACGACTCGCTCACTGCGACCGGCGTCCGATACCAGAGGCCGGACCTCACCGGATACGACACGGCGACGGCCCGCCGCGAGGTCATCGTGACCGCGGGCGCCATCGACACTCCGAAGTTGTTGATGCTCTCGGGCATCGGCCCGTCGGTGCATCTGCGCGAGATGGGCATCGGCGTTCGAGTCGATTCGCCGGGCGTCGGCGCCAACCTCGACGACCACGTCGAAGGACTGGTGTTCTGGGAGGCGTCGAAGCCGATGGTCACCACCTCGTCGCAGTGGTGGGAGATCGGTCTCTTCGCCACCACCGAGGACGGGCTGAACTACCCGGACGTGATGATGCACTACGGCAGCGTGCCCTTCGACATGAACACGCTGCGATGGGGCTATCCGACCACCGACAACGGATTCTGCCTGACACCCAATGTCACACAAGGGAAGTCGCGGGGAACCGTGCGGTTGCGCTCGCGCGACTACCGCGACCGCGCCAAGGTGGACCCGCGGTACTTCACGGACCCGGACGGGCACGACGATCGCGTCATGCTCGCGGGCCTCAAGCTCGCCCGACGTATCGCCGATCAGCCGCAGCTGAAGGAGTGGATCGCGCGCGAGCTCGCCCCCGGGCCCGACGCCGTCACCGACGACGATCTGCTCGACTACGTGCACAAGACCCACAACACCGTCTATCACCCGGCGGGAACGGCCAAGATGGGAGCGCCGGACGACCCGATGGCGGTTCTGGATCCGCAACTCAGAGTCAAAGGCGTGCAGCATCTTCGGGTGGTCGACGCGTCGGCGATGCCCAAGCTGCCGGCGGTCAACCCGAACATCACCGTGATGACGATGGCCGAGCGGTGTGCGGATCTGGTGCGTGAGTGAGTGATACGGCCGACTTCCTCGGCCGGAATCCGCCTTTTCACACGCTGACCCCGAGCGAGCTGACCGAGCTCGCCGACGCCGCGAGCATCGACGCCTACCGGGCCGGCGACACGATCGTCGGGTCGGACTCGCCCAACGTGGACGCGGTGTGGATGGTCCGATCGGGAACCGTTGCCCTGCTTCACCCGGACGACGCGAAAGGTGCGGCGCCCCTCGACACCGTGCCGCCGGGCGGGCTGTTCGGATTCTCGGCGATGTTGTCCGGTACGCGGTGGACGTTCGTGGCGCGGGCGGCGTCCGACGTCGTGGTGTACCGGTTGCCGGGTAAATTGGTCCGTCCGTACTTCGCCGGACCGGAGGGGACGAAATACCTGGCCGGTGTCATCTCTGCGTCGTTCGGCGGACGTGCCATCGGGGATCAGCAGTCACCCGAGAGCCGGCCCGTCGGCTCGCTGGTCCGGCCGGACCCGGTCACCGTCGACGCACACACGTCCATCCGGGACGCGGTGTGCACCATGACCGAACTCGGCGCGTCGTACGTCGTGATTCCGTTGTCGCACGGGCAGTTCGGCATCTTCACCGATCGGGACCTGCGCACCCGAGTCGTCGCCGCGGGTGTGTCGGTGGATGCTCCCATCGACCGAGTGATGAGTGCGCCCGCGCGCACCGTCGACGCCGACCGAACACCCACGGGCGTCCTGATGGAGATGCTCGAGCTCGGCGTGCGGCACATGGTCGTCGTCGACGTCCGCGGTGGACTCGTCGGCGTGGTGGAGAACTCGGAGCTGCTGTCCGACTCGACCGCGCAGAGTTTTGCGCTGCGTCGCCGCATCGCGACGGCGAACTCGGCCGACGCATTGGCCGAGGCGTGCACCGGAATCAAACCGCTGCTGATCGACATGCACTCGACCGGAACCGCGGTGACGGCCGCCAGCGGCATCCTGTCGGTGGTGGTGGATGCGGCGGTGCGCCGCGCCGTCGAGATCGCCCTCGTCGATCACGGGCGGGACGAGCCGATCCATGCCCGCGACGTCGCCTGGCTCTCGCTCGGCAGCATCGGTCGACGAGAGGCGATGCCGTCGTCCGACGTCGACAGCGCACTGTCGTGGGCCGAGCGCCTCAGCGGCCGGGCCGCCGATCTACGCAGTTTCGCCGCCGACGTCCATCGCACTCTCGATGCCTGTGGGTTGCCGGCGGACACCAACAACGCGGTGGCGAGCAGCCCGCGCTTCTCACGGTCGTCACGTGACTGGCGCGTCGCCGCGCGGGAGTGGCTGAACGACCCTCTCGGCGACCGAGGCATCATCATGTCGTCGTTGCTCGTGGACGGCCGGGTTGTCTGGGGAAACGCCGAGTTGCACACCGTCCCGGCGTCGTACCGCTCCATGGCCGTCGACTTTCCCGACGCACTTCGGTTGCAGTTGCGCGAAGCGTTGGCGACCCGGGCGCGAGTGCGCTCCCTGCGCGACGTTCTCGCGCGGCGAGGCAACACCGTCGACCTCAAGACTCATGCCGTCGCTCCCATCGTCAATCTCGCCCGCTGGGGCGGGCTGAGCGTGGGGGTGGCGGCGGCGTCGACGCCGGCGCGGCTGAACGCGGCGGCCGGTAACGGGATGATAGGCGCCGACGACGCGCGAGTTCTCACCGAGGTGTTCGAGCTGTTGCAGCGTCTACGGTTCGCGCACCAGGTGGGTCAGCTCGAGGAGAACCGACCTCCGGGAGACGTCGTCGTCCTCTCGGAACTGACCCCGCTGGAGCGGAGCGTGCTGATGGACGCCATCCGCCAGATCGCCTCCGTGCAGAAGCGTGTGGGGTACATCGCCGCCAATTCCGGAGTGCCCATGCCGGGCATACCGGGCGGTAGCTAAGGTGGACTCACCATGCATCCGACCTCACCGACACCTGCCGAACGCGGCGGCGCCGCGGTTCAGTCGGTCGATCGTGCACTGTTGGTGCTCGAGATCATCGCCCGACACGGGAGCGCCGGCGTCACGGCGATCGCGGACGAACTCGGCGTTCACAAGTCCACCGTGTCGAGACTGATCGGGGTCCTCGAAGCTCGCGGTTACGTCGAGCAGCTCGGCGAACGAGGCAAGTATCGACTGGGTTTCTCGATCGTGCGTCTGGCCGGATCGGCCACGGCGCAGCGAGACCTCGCCCGCCTCGGACAGTCCATCTGCGACGCGCTCGCGGACAAGGTCGGCGAGACGGTCAATCTTGCGGTTCTCGACGGCGACAGGGCCGTCAACGTGGTCGAAGCTCGGTCCGAGTCCGAAGTGGCTCTGCGGACGTGGGTGGGCCAATCCAGCCCGGTCCACGCCACCTCGAGCGGCAAGATTCTCCTCAGCGAGCTGAGCCGAGAAGACCTGCGGGACAGGCTGAACAACCGCCTCGAAACCTTCACCGAGGCCACGCTCGGAACCCTGGCCGTGCTCGAGAAGGAGCTTGCGTCCATCCGCGAGAACGGATGGGCATCGGTGCACGAAGAACTCGAGATCGGCCTCAATGCCGTGTCTGCACCCGTGCGCGACCATACGTCCGAAGTCGTTGCGGCACTGAGCGTGTCGGGCCCGTCCTATCGGCTGCGCCCCGAGCTCTTCGCGGAAGTCGCCGCGGAGGCGCAGGGAGCAGCCGACGAAATCAGTCGAAAGCTGGGTTATGTCGGCGGGCCCTGATCAGTCGGTTAGGGTCTGATCAGCTCGCGGCGCTCCACTCCTCGGTGCGCTCTTCGGTCGCCTGGGCCAGTGCTTTCGCCGCGTCGTCGCGTCCGAAGTCCTTGCCGTAGACCGGGGTTCCCGGCTGCTGACGCCACGACTGCGCGAGCGTGCCGCCGTCGATCGGATCGAATCCGAGCTCGTCGACCAGATCGAACACGATCTTCTTCTGCGGTCCGTCCTCACCGGCAACGGGGAGCGCGATGCGCTCCGCGGACCCGGCAGGCTTCGCGCTGTTCAGCAGGTGCTTCCACCAGATGCCGTTGAACACCTTGTAGACGGGTGCGCCGATGTGCTCGGAGACCCAGACGCTCTCCGGAGTTCCGTTCTCGATGGCGTCGATGCGGCCGTCGCGCTGCTGTGGGTAGTAGTTGTTGGTCTCGATCACCGGTGCGCCGTCCTTGCGGGCGTCGACGATGCCGTCGGCGAGATTCGGGACGTTCTTCTGCGGGATGCTCAGGATCACCAGGTCGGCGTCGGCTGCGGCGTCCTTTGCCCAGACCGCCGTCGCGCCGGTCTCCTCGGCCAGATCCGCCAAAGTCTGCGGATCGCGCGAATTCGACACGCGCACATCGTGGCCCAGTGCCGTGAGTCGCCGTGTGAGTGTTCCGCCGATGAATCCCGCGCCGATGATGCCGATCTTCATGATCATGGGTCCTGTTCTGTCGATATGTCGTTGCGTCGTTACGCCGATTTCTTGTTACACAGGGCAACGACCGGCCTCGTGCGGAAATTCCGAGCCGCGTCGTAGGGTGAGTCGTATGACGCAGATCACTGCCGCGCACGACGCCTTCCGAGACGCCCGCGATCTCCTGCTCTCCGCGAGAGACGACTACGACACTGCCGTCGGCCGATTCGTCTGGCCCGAGGTCGGCGAGTCCTTCAACTGGGCGATCGACTGGTTCGACCGCGTCGCCCGCGGAAACGACACCACCGCACTGTGGATCGTCGAGGAGAACGGCGACGAAGCGAAGTACACGTTCGACGAGATCGCACACCGATCGGATCAGGTGGGCCGCTGGCTCGAGCGCAGCGGTATCGGCAAGGGCGATGCCGTCATGCTGATGCTCGGCAATCAGGTCGAGCTGTGGGAGTCGATGCTCGCGGTCATGAAGCTGGGCGCGGTGCTCATGCCGACCGCCGCCGCGGCGGGCCCGGCGGACCTGATCGACCGCGTGACACGAGGCAACGCGAAGGCCGTGATCGTCGGCGCCGCAGACGCGCCGAAGTTCGACCAGGTTCCCGGCGACTTCCTGCGCATCGCGGTGGGCGAGCCGGTCGACGGCTGGACCGCGTACACCGATGCCGCCGACGTGCAGGACCCGGCTCGGTTCGAAACCGTCACGGCGGCAACGGATCGGCTGTTGCTGTACTTCACCTCGGGGACGACGAGCCGACCGAAACTGGTCGAGCACACGCAGGTGTCGTACCCCGTCGGCCATTTGACGACGATGTACTTCCTCGGGGTGAAGCCCGGCGACGTACACCTCAACATCAGCTCGCCGGGGTGGGCCAAGCACGCGTGGAGCTGCTTCTTCGCCCCCTGGATCGCCGAGGCGACCATCTTCGTCTACAACTACTCGCGCTTCGACGCCGCTGCGCTTCTGAATCAGATTCGGCGAGCCGACGTCACCACGTTCTGCGCGCCACCGACCGTGTGGCGCATGCTGATTCAGGCCGATCTGTCCGGTGGGCCGGGAAAGCTCAGGGAGACGATCGGAGCCGGGGAGCCGCTGAATCCCGAGGTCATCGGACGGATCCGCAGCGAATGGGGACTGACGATCCGAGACGGATTCGGACAGACCGAAACCACCGCACTGGTGGCCAATTCGCCCGGGTCCGAACTGAAGTCGGGGTCGATGGGCCGACCGCTCCCGGGTGTGCCCGTCGTTCTGGTCGATCCGGCCACGGGCGAACTGGCCGACGAGGGGGAGATCTGTCTCGACCTGACCGATCGCCCCCTGAACTTGATGACCGGATACGTCGGCAACGCCGAACGCAACGCCGAGGTGATGGAGGGCGGGTACTACCACACCGGCGACGTCGCATCGCGAGACGAACAGGGATACATCACCTACGTCGGACGGACGGACGACGTGTTCAAGGCGTCCGACTACAAGGTCTCGCCGTTCGAACTCGAGAGCGTGCTGATCGAGCATCCCGCCGTGGCGGAGGCGGCGGTGGTTCCCGCCCCGGACGAGACCAGGCTCGCGGTCCCGAAGGCGTACGTCTCGCTCGCGGCGGGGTGGGAAGCGAACGAGGACACGGCCTTCGAGATTCTGAAGTACGCACGTGAGCATCTCGCTCCGTACCTGCGGGTGCGCCGAATCGAGTTCTACGAGCTCCCCAAGACCATGTCCGGGAAGATTCGGCGGGTCGAACTGCGGAACCGTGAAATGGCCGCCATCACCGACAACGGCAGGGAATATCGGGACGACCAGTTCCCCGCGCTGCGCGGACTCTAGCCACCCGTCACACTGTCTCGGTGACCGACGACGCCGCCACCGACCACCCGACGGCAGAACACGCCCGCCTCGCCGAATCACCCGGCGTTCTCGGCGCGTGGCGAACCTGGGGTCCCTACCTGTCCGGGCGCCAGTGGGGGACCGTGCGCGAGGACTACTCCGCCGACGGCAACGCCTGGGACTCGTTTCCGTTCGACCACGCGCGATCGCGGGCGTACCGCTGGGGAGAGGACGGTCTGGGCGGCATCTGCGACCGGTTCGGATTCCTCAATTTCTCGATCGCACTGTGGAATCGGAACGATCCGATCCTCAAGGAGCGGCTCTTCGGACTCACCAACGGCGAGGGCAATCACGGGGAGGACGCCAAGGAGTACTGGTGGTCCATCGACGGCACCCCGTCGCACAGCTGGATGCAATGGCTCTACCGCTACCCGCACGCCGAATATCCCTACGCAGAGTTGCGGGCGCAGAGCGCCGCTCGTGGGCGCGACGACCGCGAGTTCGAACTCGGCGACACCGGCATCCTGGCCGAGAACCGATTCTTCGACGTCCAGCTGACCTACGCCAAAGCGTCACCGGACGACGTGTGCATCGTCGTGGACGTCACCAATCACGGGCCGGAGTCCGCGTCGGTGGACGTGCTTCCGCACCTGTGGCTGCGCAACACCTGGTCGTGGGGCCGTGACACGCGCGGTGGGTCCATTCGCGACGTCACGAACGACCTCCTCGTCAGCTCCCTCGCCGCGGTCGAAGTCGAACACGGATTCCTCGGCCGCTACTTCCTCGCGAGCGAGGACAGTCCGGAATTGTTGTTCTGCGACAACGAATCCAACCTCGTCGCACTGTTCGGCGCGGAGAAGAACCTGTCGGAGTATCCCAAGGACGGGATCGACCGGCACGTCGTCGCGGGCGAGGATTCCGTCAACCCGGACGGCGTCGGTACCAAGGCGGCGTTCTTCTACCGCTTCGACGACGTCGAGCCCGGCGGCACGCGTCGTATCCGGCTCCGGTTGACCACCACGGCTCCCGACAGCGAGACGTTCGGGCCGGGTTTCGACGCGGTCCTCGCCGATCGGCATCGCGAGGCGGATCAGTTCTACGACCACGTCATCGGCCCCGACCTCGGCGAGCAGGACCGTCACATCGCCCGCCGTGCCTACGCCGGCCTCCTGTGGTGCAAGCAGCTCTATCGGTACGACGTCAACCAGTGGCTCGAGGGAGACCCGGTGGGCGCGGATGCGCCGGATTCGCGCTCGGGCCCCCACGCGCGTAACGCCTCGTGGTCGCATCTGTCCCTCGCCGACATCGTCTCCATGCCCGACGAGTGGGAGTACCCGTGGTTCGCCGCCTGGGACCTCGCCTTTCACGCAATCCCGCTGGCCCACGTCGACCCGGACTTCGCCAAGGAGCAGCTGGTCCTGATGTGCCGGGAATGGGCGATGCACCCCAACGGCCAATTGCCCGCGTACGAATGGGAATTCGGCGACGTCAACCCGCCGGTCCACGCCTGGGCCGCGTGGCAGGTGTACCGAATCGACGGTCACCGTGACCGCGGCTTCCTCGTCCGGGTGTTCACGAAACTTCTGCTCAACTTCTCGTGGTGGGTCAATCGGAAGGACGCGGGAGGCTCCAACGTCTTCGAGGGCGGATTCCTCGGGATGGACAACATCGGGCTGTTCAATCGATCCGATCCGCTGCCCCCGGGTTTCCGTCTCGAGCAATCCGACGCGACGAGCTGGATGGCGTTCTACTGCCAGCAGATGCTCAAGATCGCCCTCGAGCTCGCTCGGTACGACTCCGCGTGGGACGACGTCGCCACCAAGTTCTTCACGCACTTCCTCTCCATCGCGAACGCAGTCGGATCCTTCGGGTCCGCGCACACCTCGTTGTGGCACGAGGAGGACGGCTTCTTCTACGACGTGCTGGTTCAGGCGAACGGTGACGCACTGCCCATGCGCGTGCGGTCGATGGTCGGTCTGCTCCCGATCCTGGCGGCGACGGAAATACATTCCTGGGTGGCAGAGGAGTGCCCGGACCTGATGTCGCGATTCCGCTGGGTCGCGCGCCGACGGCCGGAAACCATCAGCCCCATGCTCGTTCGCAACGCCGGTGGCAAGGTCAAGACGATGCTCAGCCTGGTCGAGCCGGACAAGCTGCGCCGAATTCTCGAGCGCATGTTCGACTCGGAGGAGTTCCTCTCCTCGTTCGGCATCCGGTCGCTGTCCGCGTCATATCGCGAGGGCATGACGATGGACGTCGACGGCCGTAGCCTGTCCATCGCGTACGAACCGGGGGAGTCGCGTACCGGAATGTTCGGCGGAAACTCCAATTGGCGAGGGCCGGTGTGGTTTCCGGTCAACGTCCTTCTGGCGGACAAGATCAGGGCCTACGGCCGCTACTACGGCGATACCTTCACCATCGAGGTGCCCACCGGATCGGGGAACGTGGTCACGCTGCGGGAAGCGGCCAACATCATCGAGCGCGGGCTGGCCGATCTGTTCCGGCCCGTCGACGGAAAACGGCCTGCCGACGGCGGGCGAATCGAGTCCAGCGACGACCCGCTGTGGTCCGCGCATCCCACGTTCAACGAGTACTTCGACGGCGACACCGGAGAGGGTCTCGGTGCCAGCCACCAGACCGGATGGACCGCGTTGGTGGCCCACTTGCTGAATCCGTCGTTGCCATCGCACCAAAGGTAAGTACGTTGGCGTCATGAAGATCCGTGGCGCAGTTCTCGAAGAGATCGGCCGGCAGCGGCCGTTCGCCGATTCCCGGCCCATCACCGTCTCCGACCTCGAGCTGGACCCGCCGGGTGAGAACGAGATCCTCGTCAGGATCGAAGCGGCCGGGCTGTGCCACTCGGACCTGTCCGTCGTCGACGGCAACCGCGTCCGTCCGGTTCCGATGCTGCTGGGCCACGAGGCGGCCGGCATCGTCGAACAGCTCGGATCGGCGGTCGCCGACATCGAGGTCGGAACGCGCGTCGTGATGACGTTTCTCCCGCGCTGCGGTCAGTGTCCCGCCTGCGAGTCGAACGGACGCATGCCGTGCGTCAACGGCAGCGCGGCCAACAACGAGGGAACCCTGCTCGACGGCGGACTGCGACTGCACCGCGAGGGCGGTGAGGTGAAGCATCACCTCGGTGTGTCGGGCTTCGCGACGCACGCCGTCGTCGACCGACGCTCCGTCGTCGCGGTCGGGTCGGACGTGCCGCCCGCCGTCGCCGCGGTGTTGGGCTGCGCGGTGCTGACCGGAGGTGGAGCCATACTCAACGCGGCTTCACCACAGCCGGGCGACTCGATCATGGTGGTGGGTCTCGGCGGCGTCGGCATGGCCGCCGTTCTCACGGCGGCATCGCTCGGACACGGCGAGGTGATCGGGGTCGATTCCCTCCCCGACAAACTGGCGACGGCGCGTGAACTCGGTGCGACGCAAATGTTCTCGCCGCAGGAGGTCGCCGAGAAAGGCATCCGAGCGACGATTGTCATCGAGGCGGCCGGGAATGCTCGCGCGTTCGAAACGGCCGTTGCCGCAACCGCTGCGGGTGGGACGACGGTCACCGTCGGCCTCCCTGCCCCCGACGCCAGATCGTCGATCTCACCACTCGGTCTGGTGGCCGAAGCCCGGACCATCGTCGGGAGCTACCTCGGATCTGCCGTTCCGGAGCGCGACATCCCGCGGTACGAGCAGATGTGGCGGGACGGCAATTTTCCCGTCGAGAAGCTGGTTTCGTCGACGATCACCCTGGACGAGATCAACGCCGGCATGGACGAGCTGGCCGACGGTCGTGCCATTCGTCAGGTCATCGAGTTCGCCGATTAGGCTTCTGCCGTGATTATTCGTGTCGGAGTACTGGGATCGAGCGGCAAAGTCGGGCAGGCAGTGAGCGACGCCGTCCGGGCGGCGTCGGACACCGAGCTGGTGGCCGAGGTCGACAAGGGCGACGCACTGTCGACGTTCGTCGAGAGCAAGACCGAGGTGGTCGTCGACTTCACCCACCCAGACGTCGTGATGGACAACCTGCAATATCTGATCTCGCAGGGCATTCACGCCGTCGTCGGAACCACCGGATTCGACGAGTCACGGCTGAACACGGTCCGGTCCTGGCTCGCCGACTCTCCCGAGACGGGCGTGCTGATCGCACCGAACTTCGCCATCGGCGCCGTGCTGTCGATGAAGTTCGCCCAGCAGGCCGCACGTTTCTTCGACTCGGTGGAAGTCATCGAACTGCACCACCCGAACAAGGCCGACGCGCCGTCGGGAACCGCGTACCGGACGGCCGCGCTGATCGCCGAAGCGCGTGCCTCCGCCGGTGTCGGCAGTAGTCCCGACGCCACCAGCACCGAGCTCGACGGTGCCCGCGGCGCCGACGTCGACGGGGTGCGCGTTCACTCGGTTCGACTCGCGGGACTCGTTGCCCACCAGGAAGTTCTGCTCGGAACGCAAGGCGAGACGCTGACGATCCGACACGACTCGATCGACCGCACCTCCTTCACACCCGGTGTGCTGCTGGGTGTTCGGGCCATCGCCTCTCGGCCCGGTCTCACCGTCGGCATCGAACCGTTGATGGATCTGTGAACCGCACTGCCCGCGTCGTCGGGATCATCGCCGTTCTGGTCGCCGTGCTGGCGTTCTACTTCGTGCTGCTCGGCCGGCGTGGAATCGAGCTCATCCAGACCGGTGGAGCGGTCGGGATCGGGCTGGGCATCGGAGTGATCATCCTGCCGATCATCGGCATCTGGATCGTCGCCGCGACACTGCGCGCCGGATTCGCGCACCAGCACCTCGCGCGCCGCATCGAAGAGGAAGGTCTCGAACTCGACGCATCCGACCTTCCCCGTCGACCGTCCGGCCGCATCGAACGCGACGCCGCGGACGAGCTGTTCGCGCAGGTCAAGGCCGAATGGGAAAAGGACCCCGACAACTGGCGGAACTCCTACCGCCTCGCGCGGGCCTACGACTACGCGGGCGACCGCGGCCGGGCTCGCGAGACGATGAAGCGGGCTGTCGACCTCGAGCGTGACGAACGCGCGTGAGTGCGACGTTGCTGGTGGTGCATCACACGCCGTCGCCGCCGCTCGCCGACGTGCTCGACGCCGTGCTGTCCGGGGCGCGTGACCCGGACATCACCGGAGTCGACGTGGTGGTGCGCCCCGCCCTCGGTGCCACCATCCCGGACGTGCTCGCCGCCGACGGCTTCCTGCTCGGGACGCCGGCCAACTTCGGCTACATGTCCGGGGCGCTGAAGCACTTCTTCGACACCGTGTACTACCCGACTCAGGGCGCCGTTGCCGGGAAGCCTTGGGGTGCATGGGTGTACGGAAACACCGACACCGCGGGTGCGACCACCTCGATCACGAAGATCGCGACCGGGTGGGGACTCGCGCAGGCCGCGCCGGTGCTCGAACTGCAGTCCGTGGATCGAGAGAAGTGCCATGAGCTGGGCGGGACGCTGGCTGCGACGTTGATGCAGTAATTCGTTACTCGACTGAAGCTTTTCCTTGACCGGTCCGGAAGGTCTGCGTTCTACCGTCCCCCTATGCAGATCAAACGAGCAATAGTGGTTCTGGCCCTCCTGGCTGCATCGTTCGGGCTGGTGGTGGCCCCTGCCTCCGCCCAGCCCACCGCGGTGGCCGCCCCGCCGTCGACGGAATTTCTCTACACCACCAAGAGCGGCGCCGACATGCTCCGCATCTACACCATCGGCAGCATCGAGGACTTCTTCACGACCGACCGTGCAATCGACACCCAGCCGGGTGGCGAGATCCGTGCCGTGAAATACGGTGACACACCGCCTGATCGGTGGGACTACTACCGCGTCGTCGGGGACACCTACTGGATATTGACCACACCGATATTCGTTCCGTCGCCGATTTGCGCGTTCGGCCACTGCCACCGGGTATTCGCGAACCAGAGCACCGGCGGTAATTACCCGGGGACAGTCGATTTTCTTGCCCCTCGTTGATCCCGCAACACTGCGCCGGTTGTTGGAACCTGACACGGCGACTTTTCGGGTGGGCAACGAAAGCTGTTCGCGCACACCGCTTCACGTCGTCACCGATTGGCCCGGCCACTATCCGAACGGCGCGACGAGCGTGCGCGTTCTGGTGGACGCCGGTGCAGACGTGGACGCGCGCTTCCACGGTCGTCACGAGAATTGTCACCGCCCTCCGTTGACGACACCTCGCGGGCGTTCTGGTCGGCGTGTCACGGTGGCCGGCTGAGTATGGCGGAGTACCTGCTGGGGCGAGGTGCAGATATCGATTACGTGCCACTGTGGGAGCCGAAGACGCCGCTCGATGCGTCGCTCGACAGTGGTTCGGGCGATCTGGTCGAGTGGTTGCGGGGAGTGGGGGCGCGGTCGGCGAAGGGTAAACCGAGCACCTAGCACAGGGCACCGACAACTAATGTTTTCTCGAATCGGTTGCACCGCAGGTTATTTCCTGTTGCACGGTGTTCGATTGGGGCGTACGGTAGAACGTATGTTCGAACCGGGGGGTTCCAGTGGTCAATTGGGTGCAGTCAAGTCTGCGCCCGAGTTGGCTGCCGCCCTGTCCGATGCGCAGCGCCAGGTCAATTGCCTCGACGCGGTCCGAGTTCATCACGCCTACGACCTTCTCGACTTTCACCTGTCCGAGGAGTTCGACCGGGAGGCACGCACCGGCGACGGCGATCACGTACGAGCGGCTCGAAACGCCGCGTGCACCGTCTCGCAGGCTTTGAACCTGTCGCATTCCGTCGCGGTGAACATGATCGACGCCGGCGAGCAGCTCTGGCACCGACTCCCTCTGGTGGACACCGAATTCACAGCGGGCACTGTGGACTGGGCGCGAATCAAAGTCATCACCAGCGTGCTCGCCCGAGCGTCGGACACTACCGTCGCAGTGCTCGAGCCCGACGTCCTTGCTGCAGCTCAGCTATACCACCCCCACGCTCTGCGCGACACGATCTGGGAACTCTGGTTCGACCACGACCCGGAGGAAGCCGCCGAGGCTCGAAAAAACAACCTGCGCAGCTGTACTGGGGTGCGCAGGTCAAAGAGGCACGACGGTGGTGCCGACGTCGTCATCACCACCGACGAATGCAGTGCCGATGACTTCATGGCTCGCATCGACGAGATCGCCGGCACGGTCTGCGACGACGACACCCGCACGAAGGGGCAGCTCCGAGCGGCCGCGGCGAGCGCAATGGCGCAGGGCAACAACGCCATCGCATGCGGATGCGGTATCGACGACTGCCCCGTCAGGGACGTGGAGATCGTCCCGCCGCCAGTGAAGCGCATCGTCGCGCACATGGGCATCGAGTTACTCCTCGGCCTGACGTCGAATCCACCCACCCTTGCCGACGGAACTCCGCTACCTCCTGACGTTGCCCGGCATATCGCGGCCGACGCGCAATGGCAATTGATTCTCACCGAGTTGGTCGAGCTTGCGGCACCGGAGATCGAGAGGCGAAACGGGGAAGCAACTGTTCCGCCGCCGGAGTCGACCTGCGAAACCCTGCCGGACTCGGTTGAGGCGGCGTCGCCTCCGACCGAGGTAGTCGAGCCGGCGGGACCGGATACCGAGAGCCATAACGGTGAGGCGAGTGCTACGCCGGCGGACTCGATCGCAGAGACCCTGCCGAATTCTGTTGCTACGGGGTTGCCCTCGACCGATGTGCCGCTGCCGAAGCCTGATGCGGCGCCGACCTGCTTGAAGCGGGTGCGAGTCATGCGCCACCGAAGCCGCTACTACGAACCACCACGACTACCCGACAAGGACACCGATCAGCTACACCGCCCACGCTTGCGTGGGTGGCACTCGGCGCTGCTCGCGCACATCCATGCCCAGTTGCAGGGAGTTCGGAAGAATCCCAGTGTGGCTCTCGGCGTACACCCGGACGGGCACGGTGGACATTCGGTCCCGCCCAAGGGTGCTCTGACCTACAAGCCGAGCGTCGAAGTCACGGCTCTGGTTCGCGCTCTTTATCGCACGTGCACAGGTCCCGGGTGTGCACGGCCGTTCGACGAGTGCCAGCTCGACCACGTCGTGGAGTTCGACCACGACAACCCCATTCAGGGAGGGTGGACGATCGCGGAGAACATCCAACCGTTGTGTGTGGTTCATCATCAGGCGAAGACCGAGAAGCGATGGCGCGCAGCGATACTCGCGGGCGGATTCGTGTGCTGGCGTCTCGACACTGGTGCGGTGCGCATCACCGCGCCCTCGCCCGCCGTCGTTGCGCTCGCGAACCTCGCGTTTGACGACCCCGACGTCTCCGACCCCGATCCCGAACCCAACGGACCATGGCGTAGAAAGCTGTCCACTCCACTACCCGACGACATTCATGCACCGACATGGTGGGAAAACCATCATCTCCACCACGAGGCGCAAGAACACCTCACCTTGTCCGCCATTGCCCGACTCAAAACCTCGGAGCATCGCGATACTGCGCGACGGTTGAGGAACAAGTATCTGGAACACAAGGCTGTCGTGCGGGCCCGCAAGGCGGACGAACCGCCACCGTTTTGAGTCGAGTGCTGTCCGTCGGTCATGCTGGGTGAATGGTTAAACAGGCCGCCGGGTTTGCTTTGTTCGGTGCAGTGACCGCAGTACTCGGCACTGCACTAGGTATGTCGACCGCGCAGGCCGGCGGGTACACCGCGTACGTCGCCGGGATGTCCTTCATCAGTGACGGTGTCGAAGCACGAGCATGGTCGGTCTTGCTGTTGGCCGCCCTGGCTGGTGCCATCGTCGGCTGTGTCGCGGGCGCGTCGCTGCACGTGGGCGGGGTACGAATTCGGTCGGGTGCCGACGGCCGAGCGGGGAGGGTGATAGTCGCAGGCCTTGCAGGAGCGCTGGTGGGGCTATCGCCCGCGCTGGTCGTGCTGGGTCGTGCATTCGTGGGGCTGGACGTCGGGGAGTCGGTGACCGAGTGGCTACTGTTGCTGTACGCAATCAGTGCAGTGCTCGCGTACGCCCTCGCTCTCGTGGCGATTTATGCCCTGCTTCATGCAAGCGGCGACCGCAATCCGCGGCGGATCGTCACCTCAGTTGCTGCGGTGCTTCCCGTCGGAGCATTACTCGCCACCGGAGCCGGAATGGGTGTGGCGTGGATACTCGGGTACACAACGTCGCCGTACACGGTTGTCGCCGTGTGCACTTCGGTTGCAGTCGTCCTTGCCGCGACGTTCGCAGTTGCGTGCTCGCGAGGTCGCGAGGCCTAGTTCGCCCGCACCACACACCACTCGTTCCCCTCGGGATCGAGCAGCACCTGAAACGACCCCGCGGTATCGGAGTGCACGTCACCCACCCGTTTCGCGCCGACCGCCTCAGCGGCCGCGGTGGCGGCCGGAATGTCTTCGACTTCCACGTCGAGGTGCAGCCTGTTCTTGACCGTTTTCGCCTCGGGCACCCGCTGAAACGCGATGCGGTGCGTTCCCGGTGGGTCGACGTAGTGCCAGTCGTCGTCGCGGCGGACCGGTTCGCCACCCAAGACGTCCGCCCAGAACGTCGACAGCGCACCCGGATCTGTGCAGTCGAACACGACTTCATCGAGTCTCCCGATCATGTCGGGGACTTTAGTGGCACCCTGACCACGTGCGAGAGATGACAGCCGACGCAGCGCGGCACATCGCCGTCGCCGCGCAGGGGTTCGGGCAGAAGCGGCCGGCAAAGGCGGACCGTCGTGCGCTCGCCAAAGTGCTTGCGTCGACACAACTTCTGCAGATCGACTCGGTGTCGGTAGCCGTCCGGGCGCATTACGCACCAATCTTCAGCCGCATCGGCCCTTACGACCGCGGGCTTCTCGACACGGCGACGTGGGCGCACACGGCACGCAAGCCCCGGATGCTGGTGGAGTACTGGGCGCACGAAGCTGCGCTGATGCCGGTCGAGGACTGGCCGCTGATGAAGTGGCGGATGCGCAAGTACGAACACGGGCGGTACGGACACGCACACCGCGTGACGGCACGCAATCCGACTCTGGCCGACGACATCAGAGCTGCGATCGCCGAGGTCGGTCCGTCGAGTTCGGCGGATCTCGAGAAGATGCTCGGGATGCAACGCACCACCAAGAAGGGCCCGTGGTGGGACCCGACCGATGTGAAGGTGGTGTGCGAGCAGCTGTTTGCGTCGGGCGGCTTGTCCGTCGATCGGCGAGTGGGGTTCACGAGGTACTACGAGTTGCCCGACAAGGTGCTCCCCGCCGAACTGGCCGGAAGCGACATGTCCGAGCGGGATGCGATCCGTGCGCTGGTCGCGAAATCTGCTCGCGCACTGGGAATTGCGACGGAGCCGGACCTTCGCGACTACTACCGACTCAAGCGTGAACAGACCACTCCGGCGATCGCGGATCTGGTGGACGAGGGTGTGCTGGAGCCGGTGACCGTCCGAGGGTGGGGAGCGCCTGCGTATCTGCACCGCGACGCCAAGACGCCGCGCAAGAGCGTCGGCGCGGCGCTGCTGTGTCCGTTCGATCCGCTGATCTTCTTTAGGCCGCGCACCGAACGGATCTTCGACTTTCACTACCGCATCGAGATCTACACGCCGGAACCCAAGCGGCAGTACGGGTACTACGTGTTTCCGTTTCTATTGGACGGTGAATTGCGTGCCCGTGTCGACATCAAGGCGGACCGGGCCTCGAGCGCATTGAGGATTCCGGGAGCTTTTCTCGAGCCTGGTCAGGATCCAAGAGTGGTTGCGCCGGCGTTGAACAACAGTCTGCGCGAGATGGCGTCGTGGCTCGATCTGGACGACGTCGTCGTGGGGGAGAGGGGCGACCTCGCTCAGTTCTTGCGTAGCTGATCGCGCAGTGCGCCCTGCATGGCCTTCGACATCCACGAATTGAGCGACATCCCGTTCTGCTGGGCGGCTTCCTCCGCGCGGGCCTTCATCTGTTCCGCCAGACGCAGGGTGACCCGGCTGATGTCGCCCGCGGCGTCGTCGAAGGCGGTGCGCGGGTCGATGTGTTCGTCGGCCACCACCGGCTCGTCGCGCACGACGTCGACGACGGCGTCGCTCCCGGACAGTCGGACGTGCACGGTGAATCCGTCGGCCTGCTTCGTCACGTCGGCGGCCATGTCGGATAGAGCGGCGAGCAGCATCAGTCTGGCCGAGTTCTGGGCGGCAACCCCGAGCGCGGCGGCGACCTGTTTCGTGTTGTCGTCGCCCAGGGCGGCAGCGGCAACGAGGTCGTCGGACAGGCGGGCGGTGTACGCGTCGAGGTTCATGACACCACAGTGACGTCACATCTGACATCAGTCAAGTGCCGGCCTGATGTCATAGATAGAGTCACGTCCATGAATACCGCTCGCCTGTCGGTTCGCCTCGTGGCCACCACGCACTTCGAGCAACCGGACGACATCCCCTGGAGCACGGACGCCGACGGGGGACAGGCGTTGGTCGAATTCGCCGGTCGAGCGTGCTACCAGAGCTGGTCCAAGCCCAATCCGCGCACCGCGACCAACGGCGGCTACCTCGCGCATTTGCTGGCGGTCGGCAACCTGTCGGTGCTCGAGCACGCGAACGTCAGCTTCTACATCACCGGGATCTCCCGGTCGTGCAGTCACGAGTTGATCCGCCACCGGCACTTCTCGTTCTCACAGCTGTCGCAGCGGTCGGTGCCCGAGCGCGACGCCAACATCGTGCTGCCTCCCGCCGTCGAGGCGAACTCGACTCTGACCGAGCTGTTCCTGAAGGCCACCGACACCAGTCGCGAGGCGTATTCGGAGTTGCTGGACGCGCTGGAGTCGGAGTTCGGTGCGGACGCCCCAGCAATCGTGAGCGGAAAGCAGGCGAGGCAGGCGGCGCGCGGAGTTCTTCCGAACGCAACCGAAACGCGCCTGGTCGTGACCGGGAACTACCGGGCGTGGCGGCATTTCGTCGCCATGCGAGCCACCGAACATGCCGACGTGGAGATCCGCCGCCTGGCCATCGAATGTCTACGACTACTCGCGTCGACGGCCCCGCACGTGTTCGGCGATTTCGAGATCGAGACCCTGCCCGACGGAACAGAAGTAGCGCACAGTCCCATTACTACCGAGGTGTAGTTCACGGGTAACCTTCCGATCATGATCGCTGATCAGGACGCCCGACCCTTCGGTTCCGTGTCCGTCGCCATGGTGACGCCGTTCACGAAGGACGGCAAGCTCGACATCGACGCTGCGGTGAGTCTCGCGAGCCACCTCGTCGACGAGGGCTGTGACGGGCTCGTCATCTCCGGCACTACCGGCGAGTCTCCGACCACCACCGAGCCCGAGAAGTCCGATCTGCTCCGTGCCGTCGTCGCGGCCGTGGGCGACCGCGCGCGCATCGTGGCCGGCGCCGGAAGTTTCGACACCGCGCACAGCGTCGAGTTGGCGCGCGACGCAGCGCGAGACGGGGCGCACGGGCTCCTCGTCGTCACCCCGTACTACTCCCGCCCGCCCCAGTCCGGTCTCTACGCACATTTCACGGCCGTCGCCGACGCGACGGATCTGCCCGTGATGCTCTACGACATTCCCCCTCGCTCGATCGTCCCCATCGAGAGCGACACGTTGCGCAAGCTCGCCGAGCACCCGCGAATTCTTGCTGTCAAGGACGCGAAGGGTGACCTGGCCGCCGGCGCGGAACTGATCGAATCGACTGGGCTGCAATACCTCTCCGGCGACGACCCGCTGAACCTCCCATGGTTGTCCGTGGGAGCCGTGGGCTTCGTCAGTGTCATCGGGCACCTCGTACCGGGCCGCCTTCGCGAGCTGCTCACCGCGTACGAGTCCGGTGACGTCGAGCGCGCGCGGGCCATCAACGTGAGCATGCTCCCGCTGGTTGCGTCCATTGCGCGCCTCGGTGGCGTCACCGCGTCCAAGGCAGGACTGCGCCTTCTCGGAATCGACGTCGGCGAGCCGCGGCTGCCCCAAGTTCCTCCGTCAACCGATCAGCTCGACGCTCTCGCAGCCGATCTCCACTCAGCAGGAGTACTCGTATGACCCGTCCCTCACGGACGCGTGGACGCGCGACTCGCAGTGCAGGCCCGCCTGCACCGAGACCAGCGCGCACACCTCAGAACTCGGCAAACATTCAGCGGCCCGATCAGCGGACGCCCGTCGACAAGACGATTCGCCTCGGCAGCCCGCCCAAGGCCCCGCGCAAGGGATTGCGCGTCGTGGCGCTCGGCGGTATCGGCGAAATCGGTCGCAACATGACCGTCTTCGAACACCAGGGCAAGCTGCTCATCGTCGACTGCGGCGTCCTGTTCCCCGAGGACGCGCAGCCCGGCGTCGACCTGATCCTGCCCGACTTCCGGCACATCGAGAACCGGATGGACGACGTCGAGGCGCTCGTCCTGACGCACGGCCACGAGGACCACATCGGCGCCGTGCCGTTCCTGTTGCGCCTGCGTCCCGACATCAAGATCGTCGGCTCCAAGTTCACGCTCGCTCTGGTGGCCGCGAAGTGCCGCGAGCACCGTCAGCGCCCCAACCTGGTCGAGGTGCGTGAGGGTGAAAGCACTCAGCACGGACCATTCGAGTGCGAGTACTTCGCCGTCAACCACTCGATTCCCGACGCGTTGGCCGTGGCCATCCGCACCGACGCCGGTGTCGTTCTCCACACCGGCGACATCAAGCTCGATCAGCTTCCGCTCGACGGCCGCCTGACCGACCTCGGCGGATTCGCGCGTCTCGGTGACGAGGGTGTCGACCTGTTCCTGGTCGACTCCACCAATGCCGAGGTGCCCGGGTTCGTCATGCCGGAGCGAGAAATCGGCTCCGTGCTCGACGGTGTGATCGGCAAGGCGAAGAATCGCGTGATCGTCGCATCGTTCGCCTCGCACGTGCACCGCATTCAGCAGGTCATCGACGTGGCTCATCGGTACAACCGCAAGGTGTCCTTCGTCGGCCGGTCGATGGTGCGCAACATGGCGATCGCGCAGGAACTCGGCTACCTGAACGTGCCCGAGGGCGTCGAGGTCGACATGGACGCCGCGACCAAGCTTCCCGACGATCGACTGGTTCTCATCTCCACCGGCTCACAGGGTGAGCCGCTGTCGGCGCTGTCGAGGATGGCCCGCGGTGAGCACCGCCAGATCAACATCCGCGCGAACGACCTCGTCGTTCTGGCGTCGTCGTTGATCCCCGGCAACGAGAACTCGGTGTTCGCCGTGGTCAACGGTCTCGCCAAGCGCGGCGCCAAGGTGATCACGCAGCAGAGCGCGAAGGTGCACGTCTCCGGACACGCGTCGGCGGGCGAGCTGCTGTATCTCTACAACGCGGTGCGGCCGACCAACGCCATGCCGGTGCACGGCGAGTGGCGCCACCTGCGCGCCAACGCGGCGCTGGCTGCGGCCACCGGTGTTCCGGAGGACCGAATCGTGCTCGCCGAGGACGGCGTCGTGGTGGACATGGTCGACGGGTTGGCCGAGATCGTGGGTCAGGTTCCGGTCGGGCACGTCTACGTGGACGGCCTGTCGGTCGGCGACGTGGGCGACTCGACGCTGTCGGATCGTCTCGTCCTCGGTGAAGGTGGGTTCATCGCGATCACCATCGCCATCGACTCGACCACCGGACGTTCGGTCAGCACTCCCGAAGTCAACGGTCGTGGTTTCTCGGACGATCCGGCTGCACTCAAGGAAGCCGCTCAGCTCGTCGAGGCCGAGCTCGTGCGCCTCGCCGGTGAAGGCGTGAGCGACACTCATCGCATCGCGCAGGCGGTTCGTCGCCTCGTGGGCCGGTGGGTCGCGGACAAGTACCGTCGCCGGCCGATGATCGTGCCGACGGTGCTCGAGGTCAATCAGAACTGACGTCAGCTCGCGAGCAGTCGCCACAGGCCGATGAGGCCGAGCGCGACGATTGCCAGGCGTAGTGCGGTGGGGGAGAGTCGGCGTCCGAATCGGGCGCCGACCGTCCCTCCGATCAGCGAGCCGACTGCGATCAATCCTGCTGCGGCCCAACTGATTCGGTCGAACGCAACGATGGTGTAGGCCGTTGCGGCGACGATGTTCACGATGAGTGAGAGCAGATTCTTCGCCGCATTCATCCGCTGCATGGTTTCGGGCAGCAGCGCTCCCATCACGCCGATCAGCAGAATGCCCTGTGCCGCAGTGAAATAGCCGCCGTAGACGCCGACGGCGTAGGTTCCGACCGTCAACAGGGTCGACCGGACCGGCCCGACGCCTGTTCCCGACTCGGAACGTCCGCGTGCCCAGTCCTGAATCTTGGGTCCGACGACGACGAGGATCAGTGCGAGTACCAGCAGCACGGGGACGATCGAGGTGAACGTGTCCTCCGGCAAGTGCAGCAACAGCCACGCACCGGTCAGCGCGCCGAGGAACGACGCCGGCATCTGCCACCGCAGTCTGCGCCACTGACCGCGCAGTTCGCGCCGGTAGCCCCAGGTTCCGGAGACGCCGCCGGCCACCAAACCCACCGCGTTGCTCATCGTCGCGACGACGGGCGGATATCCGAAGGCGACGAGGGTGGGGAACGTGATGAGCGTGCCGGATCCGACGATCGCGTTGATCGCGCCGGCACCGAAGCCGGCCAGCAGGATGACGACGATTTCGACTACGGACACCGGAGCGACGCTACGACACCGCGAACGCCGACCCGTCGGCGCAGGTACCGTCTGCCTATGAGTTTTGCGAGCAGTGAACGACAGGCCCTGGCAACGACGATGGTCGAGGTGGGGCCCGACGCGCCCACGCTGTGCGGAGACTGGACCGTGCGAGATCTGGCGGCGCACCTCGTCATTCGTGAGCGCCGGTTCGACGCCGTGGCCGGGATCTTCCTGCCGCCGCTCGCCGGATACACCGAGAAGGTGCAGAACTCGGTGGCCCGCAAGCCCTGGCCGGACCTGGTGGCCGAGCTTCGCTCGGGTCCGCCCATCTGGTCGCCGTACAAGCTGATCGACGCACAGGCGAACGCGCACGAGATGTTCGTCCACCACGAGGATGTGCGCCGCGCGGGGCCGGGGGAGTGGACGCCGCGTGACCTGTCCGCAGACGCGCAGACGACGCTCTGGCGGCTGGTGCGCCTGATGGGCAAGGTGAGCTACCGCAGCTCGCCCGTCGGCGTCACCGTGGTGGCGCCCGGCGGGCGCCGCGAGACGCTGCGAGGAGGCCGTCGCGGTGAGGTGGTGCTGCGCGGTCAGCCGTCCGAGCTGCTTCTGCACGCATTCGGTCGCGACGCGGTCGACCTCGAATTCGACGGCGATCCTGCGGACATCGCGGCGTTGAACGCGGTCGACAGAGCAATCTGACCGCTCGTGGGGTGTTACTCGTGTTGCGGATGGTCCTGAAGGTGAGGATGCGACTAACCTGACATCCATGGCAGGGAAGACGACAACATCGCGCGCGCCGAAGGCGTCACCCAAGACGTCTCGGACGGTCACCACACCGCGCAAGCCGACCGTCCCGCGTACGTCGTCGACCGCTCGACGGTCGCCCGCGCCGCGCAAGAAGACGGTGTCTCCCGCCAAGCGCGCCATGTCGTCGGTCGGTCGCGGAATTGCCGCGACCTGGTCCCTCACCGCCCGCGGCGTCGGTGCCACCACGCGCACGGTCGGCAAGGCGGCCGACATCGAGCCCGGTCACCGGCGCGACGGGCTCGCCCTCGGTCTGATCGCGGTGAGCGTCGTCATCGCAGCGGGGTTGTGGTTTTCCGCCGCCGGACCCGTCGGATCGTGGATCGAGATCGCCGTCCGTGCCGTCGTCGGATCGGCCGCGTTTCTTCTCCCGCTTCTCGGCACGGCGGCCGCGGTGGCCCTCATGCGATCCGAGCCGACACCGGAAGCCCGACCTCGTCTGGTTCTCGGATCCCTCCTCGTCGCACTGCCCATCCTCGGACTGTGGCATCTGGCCTCCGGATCGCCGGCCGACGCGACGGGCCGGGCGGCAGGAGCGGGCTTCCTCGGCTTCGCAGTCGGTGGACCGCTGGCCGACGGCGTGACGGTCTGGATCGCCGTCCCACTGTTGCTGATCGCGATCCTCTTCGGTGTTCTTCTGCTGACGGGCACCACCATTCGCGACATCCCGGCCACGCTGCGCGCATTGTTCGGCACCGACAGTCGAGGCGACGAGTACGGCGACTGGGATCCGCTCGACGGCGACCCGGCGTTCGACGACGGAGGGTTCGATTCGTACGACCCGTCCCTGTTCGACGCGTCGGGCTATCCCGTCGACGAGACGTCGTCGGCCACGCAAGGCTACCCGCTCGAAGAGTACGTACCGGTCAAGAAGCCCCGCAGCCGACGCGTGAAGGCGGAACCGGCCCCGGAGACGGCCACCGAGGTGATCGCGCCGCCGCCGGTGCCCGTGAAGCCGAAGCCCGTGGTCAAGGCCGCGGAGCCGAAGAAGCCCGACACCGACGACAAGCTGGTCGTCGACCGTGTCATCGAAGGGGACTACACCCTCCCCTCGCTGTCGCTACTCATCGACGGCGATCCGCCCAAGACGCGAAGCCAAGCCAACGACGTCATGATCGAGGCCATTTCCGAGGTGCTCGAGCAGTTCAAGATCGACGCCGCCGTCACCGGCTTCACCCGCGGCCCGACGGTCACCCGATACGAGGTCGAACTGGGCCCCGGCGTCAAGGTCGAGAAGATCACCGCCTTGGCCCGCAACATTGCCTACGCGGTGGCGACGGACAACGTGCGACTGCTCGCCCCGATTCCCGGCAAGTCCGCGGTGGGCATCGAGGTGCCCAACTCGGACCGCGAGATGGTGCGGCTCGCCGACGTCCTGACCGCGCCGTCGACGCGCAAGGACCACCACCCGCTGGTCATCGGGCTCGGCAAGGACATCGAGGGCGATTTCGTCAGCGCGAACCTGGCGAAGATGCCCCACCTTCTGGTGGCGGGATCCACCGGCTCGGGTAAGTCGAGCTTCGTGAACTCGATGCTCGTGTCGCTGCTCGCGCGGGCCACCCCGGACGAAGTCCGCATGATTCTGATCGACCCGAAGATGGTGGAGCTGACCCCCTACGAGGGCATTCCGCACCTCATCACGCCCATCATCACCCAGCCCAAGAAGGCTGCGGCGGCGCTCGCGTGGCTGGTCGAGGAGATGGAACAGCGCTACCAGGACATGCAGGTCAACAAGGTCCGTCACGTCGACGACTTCAACAAGAAGGTCCGGTCGGGCGAGATCACCGCGCCGCTCGGAAGCGAGCGCGTCTACCGGCCGTACCCGTACATCCTGGCGATCGTCGACGAGCTGGCCGACCTGATGATGACGGCTCCCCGCGACGTCGAGGACGCAATCGTGCGCATCACGCAGAAGGCCCGCGCCGCCGGCATTCACCTCGTGCTGGCGACGCAGCGACCGTCCGTCGACGTGGTGACGGGTCTGATCAAGACCAACGTGCCCTCACGCCTCGCGTTCGCCACGTCGTCGCTCACCGACTCGCGGGTCATCCTCGATCAGCCCGGCGCGGAGAAGCTCATCGGTATGGGCGACGCATTGTTCCTGCCGATGGGTGCGGGCAAACCGACCCGCTTGCAGGGCGCCTTCATCACCGACGAAGAGATCACCGCGATTGTCGACTTCGCCAAGAACCAGGCCGAGCCGGAGTACCAGGAAGGCGTCACCGCTCAGAAGGCCGGCGAGAAGAAGGACGTCGACGCCGACATCGGCGACGATCTCGACGTACTGCTCCAGGCCGTCGAGCTGGTGGTCACGTCACAGTTCGGTTCGACGTCCATGTTGCAGCGCAAGCTGCGCGTCGGGTTCGCCAAGGCCGGTCGCCTGATGGACCTGATGGAGACGCGCGGCGTGGTGGGACCCAGCGAGGGTTCCAAGGCGCGAGACGTGCTGATCAAGCCGGACGAGCTCGACGGCTTGCTGTGGTCGATCAAGGGCGGCGACCCCGACGGGGGCGAGCAATCGGACGACGCCTGATACGGACGCCGCCTGACCTAGGTCAGCGCGCCCATCACGGGCTTCCACTCGGTGACACTCGCGGCCTCGAGCAGGTTCTCCCGTGCGAAGGGATCGTTGTCGAACAGGCTGCGGACCGATGCCTCGTCGTCGCCGTTGACGATGATCAGGGCGCCGCTGTCGTCCGTGTACGGGCCCGACACCACGAGCACTCCCTCGTCCAGCAGTCCTCGCAACCATTCGCGGTGCTCGGCGCGATACCGGTCGCGACCCTCGGTCGTGGACGACGAGTAGGTGTACGAGACGACGAAGTGGGCCACGGTTGTTCTCCTCGGTCAGAGCGTCAAGAGCATTCGAGTATTGCCGAGCGTGTTCGGCTTGACGTAGCTGAGGTCCAGGAACTCGGCGACACCGGTGTCGTAGGACCGGCACATCTCCGCGTAGACCTCGGCGGTGACCGGCGTGCCGTCGATCTCGACGAAGCCGTGCCGGCTGAAGAAGTCGACCTCGAAGGTCAGCACGAACACCCGCGTCAGCTCGAGCTCGCGGGCCACCTCGATCAGCTTCGAGGTGACGAGATGACCGACGCCGTGCCCTTTCACGCTGGGGTCGACGGCCACCGTGCGTACCTCGCCGAGGTCCGCCCACAGCACGTGCAGGGCCCCGCATCCGACGACCTGGTCACCCTGCTCGGCCACCCAGAATTCCTGCACGGCTTCGTACAGGGTGACGAGGTTCTTCTCCAACAGAATGCGGCCGGCGTAGATGTCGATGAGGCGCTTGATGTCCTCGACGTCTGAGGTGCGGGCGCGACGGACGACGACAGTCATGGGGTGAACAGTAGTGGTCGAGCGCAGAAGATATTGTGACCGTGTGCCGTACCCCGAGTTCCCGCGCCGCGAGCGGTTGGTCGTTCGGTGACCGAGCGGCACGGCGGCGATTCGGTGAAACCCCCAGCGGATGCGGTCATCTCGACACCTCCTCTGCTCAACATCGCGAACGTGCTGACCGTCCTGCGCATCGTCCTCGTGCCGGTTTTCCTCGCCGCGCTCTTCGCCGACGGCGGCCACGACACGTTCTGGCGATGCATGGCGTTCACGATCTTCGCGGTCGCCGCGGTGACCGACCGAATCGACGGCCAGCTGGCACGCAAGCACGGACTGGTCACCGAGTTCGGGAAGCTCGCCGACCCCATCGCCGACAAGGCACTCATCGGTGCCGCGATGGTGGGGTTGTCGATACTCGGCGATCTGCCGTGGTGGGTCACCGTGGTCATCGCGGTCCGGGAGCTGGGCATCACCGCGCTGCGCTTCGCAGTGCTGCGACATGGGGTGATCCCGGCCGGTCGGGGCGGCAAGCTCAAGACTCTGGTCCAAGGTGTCGCCATCGGCCTGTACGTTCTGCCCCTGCCGGAGGTGGTGATGCCCGCCGCGATGGTCGTCATGGGCGCCGCCGTCGTGCTCACCGTGGTGACCGGCATCGACTACCTCGTTCAGGCGGTGCGGCCTCGTGTCGTGGCGGTCACGGAGTCGTAATAGGCTTGCACGACACGCTCGGGAACCATCCGGCCCCCGGCGGACGTTGGCATTGAGACGGACACGATGAAGGAGGGGCCGCATGGCGCTGCTCTTGCGTGAGGCACTCGGTGACAGTCTTCGACGCACTCGGGTATCTCAAAGCCGAACACTGCGCGAGGTCTCCAACACGGCACGAGTGAGCCTCGGATATCTCTCCGAGGTCGAGCGTGGTCGTAAGGAGGCGTCGAGCGAACTGCTCAATGCCATTTGTGACGCGCTGGCCGTTCCGCTGTCCGCCGTTCTCTACGACGTCAGCGAAACAATGTCCGACGCGCCGGTGCGGACCGAGACGGTCGAGGTCGACAAGGCCGCGCACATTTCCGACGAGACCAGAGTCGTTATTCCAGCGCCCGCACCGAGGGCCCTCGCGGCTGCGTAGTCTTGCATCACGCCACGGCGACGGTCGTGGAATCATTCCAGGAAAGCCGTAGTCGCGGTCGTCGCGGCAGAATTCATGGAGGCGGGACCAACCAATGGCCAATCCTTTCGTCAAGGGCTGGAAGTACCTCATGGCCCTCTTCAACTCGAAAATCGACGAGAAGGCCGACCCTCAGGTTCAGATTCAGCAGGCCATCGAGGATGCTCAGCGTCAGCACCAGGCGCTGTCCCAGCAGGCCGCGTCCGTCATCGGTAATCAGCGTCAGCTCGAGATGAAGCTCAGTCGCCAGCTCGACGAGGTCGAGAAGCTGAACGCCAACGCGCGCCAGGCAGTCACCCTTGCCGATCAGGCCAACGCCGCCGGCGACGTCGAGAAGGCCACGCAGTACACCAACGCCGCCGAGGCGTTCGCTGCGCAGCTCGTGACCGCCGAGCAGAGCGTCGAGGACCTCAAGGTTCTGCACGATCAGGCTCTGCAGGCAGCCACGCAGGCCAAGAAGGCCGTCGAGCAGAACGCGATGTCGCTGCAGGCCAAGGTCGCCGAGCGCACCAAGCTGCTCAGCCAGCTCGAGCAGGCCAAGATGCAGGAGCAGGTCAGCGCGTCGCTGCGGTCCATGGACTCCACGCTCTCCGCACCCGGGAACACCCCCAGCCTCGACGCGGTGCGCGACAAGATCGAGAAGCGCTACGCCAACGCGTTGGGCTCGGCGGAGCTCGCACAGAACTCCGTGCAGGGCCGGATGATGGAAGTTCAGCAGGCGAGCGTCCAGATGGCCGGACACAGCCGCCTCGAGCAGATTCGCGCGTCGATGGCCGGTGACTCCCTGACGTCGGGAACGCCCAACACGCAGAAGAACCTCTCTGCGCCCGCGCAGCCTGCCGTCGAGCCGCCCGGCCAGACCGGTTCCACGAGCTAGGACCGCGGCGGTGGCGCTGTCGCACTTTCGGTCGGTGGTGGACTACGCGCTGGCCCTGTCCGATCCCCGCAGGAAAGAGATTCGTCGACGCCGGCGGACCCGGCGCAAGGCATCCTTCTTCGGTGCCGCGTCGGGGTCGACAGCCGTCGGAACGGCCGCGGTAGCAGCAGCGTCCGCTCCCGAGTGGCTCGTGGTCACCGGTGGCGGCGCGGTTGTGGTCTTCGCTGTTCCTGCCGTTCTCGCCGTAAACCGATACCGACGCATGCGGGACCTCCCGCTCCCGCCCGCTGCGCCCCGTAAACGTGCCCTTCCGCCGTGGGGTTCGGCAGCCCGCGGTCCGGTCCAGCGCCTCACCGGTGCCGAGCAGAGTTTGCACCACCTGCTCGGTCTGGTCGCCCGATCGGGGGCCATCGCCACGACCGATCTGGACGACACAGCACGGATTGCCGCGGCAGCCTCGGAGTCCCTGCAATCGGTGGCGCAGGACGTCGTGGAGATGGAACGCGCTGCGCAGGGCAGTCCTCGGGCAGCCGAACATCTGTCCGCCTCCATCGCATCAGCCGTGGAGGAACTCGATCAAGGTGTGGACCAGTTCGACGAATTGGTCGCTGCCGCAGCACAACTCACTGCACCTGGGGTTAGCGGACCTGCCGCTCGACGCGACGCCCTGCTCTTCGCCTCGGATCGTCTGCGCGGGTGGGCATTCGCATTGGATCAGCTGAAACCCGGCTCCGGTCAGGGCGTCTGACTCACCTCGACTGCTCCGCTCGCAGTGACCGTCTGCGGGTTGATCTGCGGGACGAAGGCCCCCGTTGTCATCGTGACGGTGTACTCGACCCATCCGGTGCCCGTGTCGATGACCGCGCCGCCTGTGGGGTCGGTGGTCGGGACCGACACAACGATCTCGTCACTTCTGTCCCTCGGGTTGTGTCGGGGTAACCCCTGATCTTTCCCTGATCTTGCTGCTCAGGCCGTGTTTTCGGCGTCGGCGCGTGCCACGATCGACACACGGAAGCGATCGGGTACGCCGATCGCAGCAACCAAGGAGTCGGTGTCATGTTCTGGAAAATCGTGCTCGGAATCGCTGTCGTGTGGATCGTGCTGACGGTCCTCGGAGCGATCCTGAAGTTCCTGTTTCCGTTGATCGCGCTGTCGGTCCTGGTGTTCGGGCTGTACCTGTTGTTCAAGGCGATGGGCAACAACGACCACGCTGACCTGAAACTCTGAAACGGTTAGTGTTGCCCCGTGCGCATTGCGGTGGTGGCAGGTCCAGACCCGGGCCACGCGTTCCCGGCCATCGCATTGGCTCTCGCCATCCTTCGAGCGGGCGACGATGCGGTTCTGTACACCGGCGATCGCTGGACGGGAGCGGCTCGGCGAGCCGGAATCGAATGCCGCGAACTGCAGGGACTCGCGCCGCGCACGACCGACGACGACCACGATGCCGGGCAGCGCCTTCATGCGCGAGCGGCCCACATGGCGACACCGTTGATGAACGACCTCGTCGAGGCCCGCGTCGACCTCGTCGTCTCCGACGTCCTCACGGCGTCGGGCGGGATGGCGGCGGAGAAACTGGGATTGCCGTGGGTGGAACTGCTTCCGCATCCCCTGTATTCCGCGTCGAAGTCGTTGCCGCCGTTGGGAAGTGGGTTGGCTCCGGGCGTCGGGCCACGCGGGCGCCTACGAGATTCGGTCATGCGGACGCTCACCGCGCGTTCCATTCGCCAAGGACAGCGAGAGCGCGGTGCGGCACGGGAAACGCTCGGTCTTCCTTTCGACGAACCGGGGCCCGCCGCCACCCTGGTTGCCACCATTCCGGCTCTCGAGGTGCCGCGTACGGACTGGCCGTCCACTGCGCGCCTCGTGGGGCCGCTGCTGTGGGAGCCGACGAACGCCGTGTTGGAGCCGCCGCCAGGTGACGATCCGCTCGTGATGATCTCGCCCTCCACGGCGATCACCGGGGCGAAAGGCATGGTCGAAGCTGCCGTCGAAGGCCTACGAGATTCCGGTGTGCGGGTGATCGTCAGCATGGTCGACGATCCGCCGAAAGACTTGCCGCCGTGGGTCGTTGCGGGGCTCGGTCGTCAGGACGTGATGCTTCGAGACGCACGAGTGGTGGTGTGCGGCGGCGGGCACGGCATGCTGTCCAAAGCCTTGACCGCCGGCGTGCCGGTGGTCACGATCCCCGGCGGCGGCGACCAGTGGGAACTGGCCAATCGTGCTGCGCGGCAGGGGAGTGCGGTGCTCGTGCGACCGCTCACGCCCGAGTCCGTGGGCGACGCGGTCAGGACCGTGCTCACCGATCCTTCGTACGCCGCAGCGGCGGCACGTGCGGCGCGGGACGCGACCGCGGTGAAGGATCCGGTCGCGGTGTGCAGGAGTGTGTTCGGGGGGCGGTGAGGGTGCGGGGTGCCGGCTCCGAGGCTTGGGGCACTCCGGTTCGCTTCGGGCACGGCCGATTGCGGATGCGGCCGGCTATTCGGGGTGCACGGGCGTGCGGGCACTCCGGGTTGCCGGTGAGCTGCACGATCCGGGGTGCCGGAAGGTTCGGGCACCGCGGTTCGCTCCGGGCACGGCCGATCGCACGCGTCCCTGACAATCCGGGGTGCACCAAGTCCCAACCTGGTCCAGGCGGACCGCATCGCCCGGCCCGCTACGGTGGACATCGTGCGCATGACCGACTTCTACGAACGTATCGAGACCCAGTTCGGTCGAATTCGAGGCGATTCCATCCTCGTCGACCATGTCATCACGAGCTTGGGCGGCCTGACCGGTGCGCAAGCGATCGAGGCCGGGGTGGATCCGAAAGAGGTCTGGCGGGCACTCTGCGCCGAGTTCGATGTTCCCAAATCTGTCTGGTGATCGGTGGGCGTGTCTCGACACGTAATCGAACAGGTGTTCCCCTATAGTTGGTTTCAGAACTTGTCGGTACCCGCATCTACCGTATCGGCAGATCGCGCGGGAAGGCCTCAGCGGCCGGATCGCACGGGAAGGCCGGAGGCCGGCCGGATCCGTTGGAGAAGACCACTAAGGAGAACATGATGGCCGCAGCAGCATACGACCGGGACAAAGCACTCGATCTTGCTCTTGCTCAGATCGACAAGAACTTCGGCAAGGGCTCGGTGATGCGTCTCGGTGACGAGGCTCGCGTGCCCATCGCGGTGATCCCCACGGGATCCATTGCATTGGACGTCGCGCTCGGCATCGGAGGGTTGCCGCGCGGACGTGTCATCGAGATCTACGGCCCGGAGTCCTCGGGTAAGACGACGGTGGCGCTGCACGCAGTGGCCAACGCGCAGGCGGCCGGCGGCATCGCCGCCTTCATCGATGCCGAGCACGCGCTCGACCCCGATTACGCACAGAAGCTGGGCGTCGACACCGACGCACTGCTCGTCTCGCAGCCCGACACCGGTGAGCAGGCGCTGGAAATCGCCGACATGCTGATCCGCTCCGGCGCGCTCGACATCCTCGTCGTCGACTCCGTGGCTGCGCTGGTTCCCCGCGCGGAGATCGAGGGCGAGATGGGTGACAGCCACGTCGGTCTGCAGGCTCGCCTCATGAGCCAGGCGCTCCGCAAGATCACCGGCGCCATCAGCGCGTCCAACACCACCGTGATCTTCATCAACCAGCTGCGCGAGAAGATCGGTGTCATGTTCGGGTCTCCCGAAACCACCACCGGCGGTAAGGCGTTGAAGTTCTACGCATCCGTTCGCCTCGACATCCGTCGCATCGAGACGCTCAAGGACGGCACCGACGCAGTCGGTAACCGCACCCGCGTGAAGGTCGTCAAGAACAAGGTGTCGCCGCCCTTCAAGCAGGCCGAGTTCGACATCCTCTACGGTCGCGGAATCAGCAAGGAAGGCTCGCTCATCGACATGGGTGTCGAGCACGGCTTCGTTCGGAAGTCGGGTTCGTGGTTCACCTACGAGGGTGATCAGCTCGGTCAGGGCAAGGAGAACGCTCGCAAGTTCCTGCTCGAGAACACCGACATCCGCGACGAGATCGAGAAGAAGATCAAGGAGAAGCTCGGCATCGGGGCGGACGTTCGCGACGCCGCCGAGGTCGCGCCGGCTCCGGTCGACTTCTAGGCCGCAGTGCGCGACGAACGCGCCGACCGACCGGGCGCCCGAGACACTTCGGGCGCCCGCTCGCGTCCTGAGGGCGGCACGGAGGCGCAGGCGAAAGACGTCTGCCTCCGGTATCTCACCGATCGGGCGCGCAGCCGAAAAGAGTTGGCAGACAAGCTGACCACCAAAGGCTTCACGCCGGAGATCATCGAGCGAGTGCTCGATCGTCTGACCGACATCAAGCTGATCGACGACGTGGAGTTCGCTCAGCAGTGGGTCACGTCACGGCACACGTATTCGGGTCGCGGTAAGCGCGCCATCGGGATGGAACTGCGCACCAAGGGCATCAGTCAGGACATTGCCGCGCAGGCACTGGACACCATCCACGGTGACGACGAAAAAGAACGCGCCCGTGAGCTGGTCGTGAAGAAGATGCGCACCCTGGCACGGTCGGGGAACCTGTCGACGACGGACCGAGCGGAGCGCGACCGCATCGTGCGCAAGCTGGTGTCGATGCTGGCACGACGAGGGTTCGCTCAGGGCATGGCGTTCGACGTGGTCAAGACAGAGCTCGAGGCCCACGGCGCGGACGCCGAAGGCCTCGAGGTAGAGCAGTAGAGCTAGACCGTGGTGGAGTTGCCGGTCCCGGTCATGCCCGGTGCTCCCACGTTGGCGCCGGCCGGCAACACAGCGCTGCCCTTCGACTTGCGAAGCCGCTTCTCCACGCGGGTGGCCAGCTGAGTCAGCAGCGAGTTCAGCACGATCATGATGATCGCCACCACGATCAGCGCCGGGAGGTAGTTGCCGTAGAACGCGCCCACCTGCTGGCCCGAGCGGACCACTTCCACGTAGCCGATCAGGTAGCCGAGCGCAGAGTCCTTAAGCGCCACCACCATCTGCGAGATGATCGCGGGGAGCATTGCCGTCACCGCCTGGGGCAACAGGATGATGCGCATGATCTGTCCCTTGCGCAGACCCACCGCCATGGCGGCTTCGGTCTGGCCCTTGGGAAGCGACCCGATGCCCGACCGGACGATCTCCGCGATCACCGAACCGTTGTAGAGGGTCAGGCCCGTCACCACCGCGGCAAGCGCGAGGTAGCGGGACTTGAACACCTGGTACTCGGCGAAGAACTGATAGAGGAAAATCATCAGGATCAGAACCGGGATGGCGCGGAAGAGTTCGACGATGAACCCGCACACCATGCGGATCGCCCGATGATCCGACAGCCGGCCGATGCCGAGGACAGCACCGAGGAACAGCGCGAACACGATGGACAGCGCGGCGGCGATCAGCGTGCCCCGAATGCCAGGGATCACATACGTTGTCCACGTGGAGGAGTCGACGAAGGGGCGCCACTTGTCCGCAGTGATCTGGCCCTTGTCGCTGAGCGCGGAGTAGATGTAGTACAGCACCGCGAGGACGAGCAGCCCGACGACGACGGACAGGATCGTGTTGCGGGTGCGGGCCTTCGGGCCCGGCGCGTCGTAGAGAACCGATGCTTGGCTCATCGGGCCACCGCCAATCGCTTGTTGAGCCAGCCGAAGAACAAGCCGGTGGGCAGGGTGAGGATCACGAATCCGAGCGCGAAGATGCCGCCGACAACGAAGATGGCGGCTTCGTTCTCGATCATCGACTTCATCAGCAAGGACGCCTCGGCAACACCGATGACGGCGGCGATCGTGGAGTTCTTCGTCAAGGCGATCAGCACGCTGCCCAGCGGTGCGATCACGGCCCGAAACGCCTGCGGCAGAACGATCATCCGCAGATTCTGGGAGAAGGTGAGACCGAGGGATCGGCCCGCCTCGGCCTGGCCGACGTTCACGGTGTTGATGCCGGACCTGATCGACTCGCATACGAATGCGGCCGTGTAGACCGTCAATCCGAGAACTGCGAGACGGAAGTTGTTGTCCTTGAGGAACGTCGGTGATCCGGCGTTGGCCAGGGTCAACCCGAGAGTCTGGTTCAGGCCGAACGCCGTGAAGACGAGGATCAGTGTCAGCGGTGTGTTGCGGAAGATGGTGACGTAGGTCGAACCGACCCAGCGCGCCACGGGGATGGGGGAGACGCGCATTCCTGCCAGGACAGTTCCGAGGATCAACGCGCCGACGGCGGAGAACACCGTCAGTTTGATGGTCATCCAGAACGCCTGAAGCAGTTGCGTGTCGTACTTGGTGATCAGGTCCACCTACGTGCTCCCCTGTCGGATCTCGAGATGCGGGACGAACGAACAACTGCCGACGGCCCGGCAGGGCACCGGGCCGTCGGCAGCAGCGATTGGATCAGTAGCGGTCGACGGTGGGCGGGTTGGGGATCGGGTAACCCGACGGTCCGACGGTGGACTCGAACGCCTGCTTCCACGCACCCGAGGAGATCATTTCCTCGATCGCGTCGTTGATCTTGTTGCGGGTGTCGGTGTCACCCTTCTTCAGGCCGATGCCGTAGTTCTCGGTCGAGAACGGCTGACCGACGAGCTTGAGCTGTCCCGGGTACTGCGCGGCGTAGCCGGCCAGGATGATGTCGTCGGTGGTGAGAGCCTGGACCGCGCCGTTGCGCAGCGCCTCGACGCACGCGGAGTACGTGTCGTACTCCTGCAGCTGGACATCGGGGTACTGGTCCTTGATCTTCTGCGCGGGGGTCGAGCCCGAGACCGAGCACAGGATCTTTCCGCCGAGAGTGTCGGGACCGGTGATGTCGTTGTTGTTGCTGGCCACCAGAAGCGACTGTCCGGCAACGAAGTACGGGCCGGCGAAGTCGACCTTCTCCTTGCGCGCATCGGTGATGGAGTAGGTGGCGACGACGTAATCGACCTCGCCGTTCTCGATCAGGGTCTCGCGCTGTGCCGACGGAGCTTCCTTGAAGGTGATGCCGGAGGCCGGGACGCCGAGCTTGTCGGCGACGTACTTGGCCACCTCGACGTCGAATCCGGTGAACGAGCCGTCAGGGTTACGCAGTCCGAGGCCCGGCTGATCGAACTTGATGCCGATGTTGAGGGTGCCGCTCGCGGCGCTCTCGGACGCGCTGGTGGCTTCGTCACCTCCACAAGCGGTTGCCGCGAAAGCCAGGGCTACGGCAGCGACGCCGAAGCGGAGCGAACGTGTGATCTTCATCGAACTCCTTCGTGAAATGGGTGATGCGGTTACGTGGGTGAATCCGAATCAGTGACTGAGAATCTTGCCGAGGAAGTCCTTGGCGCGGTCGGATTTCGGTGCGGTGAAGAAGGTTTCGGGATCGGTGTCCTCCACGATCTGACCGTCTGCCATGAAGACGACCCGATCTCCGGCCTTGCGGGCGAAGCCCATCTCGTGGGTGACCACCACCATGGTCATGCCCTCCTTGGCCAGTGACGTCATGACGTCGAGCACCTCGTTGACCATCTCGGGATCGAGGGCCGAGGTGGGCTCGTCGAACAGCATCACCTTGGGGTTCATCGCGAGCGCACGGGCGATGGCCACACGCTGCTGCTGTCCGCCGGACAGCTGCGCCGGGTACTTGTCGGCCTGGTTGGCGATCCCGACGCGCTCGAGGAGGTCCTTCGCCGTCTTGTCCACCTCGGCCTTGCCCAGCTTGCGCACCTTGGTGGGCGCGAGCTTGACGTTCTCCAGGATCGTCTTGTGCGCGAAGAGGTTGAACGACTGGAACACCATGCCGACGTCGGCACGCAAGGCGGCCAACGCTTTTCCTTCGGAGGGCAGTTCCTTGCCGTCGACCTCGATGGTGCCGGAGTCGATGGGCTCGAGGCGGTTGATGGTGCGGCAGAGCGTCGACTTTCCGGAACCGGACGGCCCGAGGACGATGATGACCTGTCCAGTCGGAACTTCGAGGTCGATGTCCTTCAGTACATGGAGATCGCCGAAGTGCTTCTGCACTCCACGCATCGAGATCATCGGACGGTTTGCAGATACCGGTGCGGCGGGCGAGCTCATGGCGATGACCCTATTCGTAGTTTGCTCTGCCACAGGCATTTATTGGGGTTCTTCACGGGTTATGTAATGGAATCTTTACTCGTCGCGAAGAGTCGGTGCAGGAAAGAGCCAGGTGGAGTGGGCCGTACCCTGGAGGTGTGGACACGATCGACCGAACCCGACGCAGCTACGAAGTGCGCACCCACGGCTGCCAGATGAACGTGCACGACTCCGAGCGGTTGTCCGGACTGCTCGAGGAAGCCGGATACGTACCTGCGGAAGCCGGGTCGGATCCGGATCTCGTCGTCTTCAACACCTGCGCCGTGCGGGAGAACGCAGACAACAAGCTCTACGGAAACCTCGGGATGCTGCGACCCGCGAAGGACGCCAACCCGAACATGCAGATCGCGGTCGGTGGCTGCCTGGCTCAGAAGGATCGCGAGACCGTCGTCAAGAAGGCGCCGTGGGTGGACGTGGTGTTCGGCACCCACAACCTCGGTTCGCTTCCGGCGCTTCTGGACCGCGCGCGCCACAACGAGCGCGCCGAGGTGGAGATCCTCGAGTCGCTGGAAGCCTTCCCGTCGACGCTGCCCGCGAAGCGCGACTCCGCGCACTCCGGGTGGGTGTCCATCTCCGTGGGATGCAACAACACGTGCACGTTCTGCATCGTCCCGTCGCTGCGCGGCAAGGAAGTCGATCGTCGGCCCGGAGACATCCTCGCCGAGGTGCAGGCACTCGTCGACGAAGGTGTCCTGGAGGTGACTCTCCTCGGCCAGAACGTCAACGCCTACGGTGCGTCCTTCGGCGACCCGGACCTCCCACGCGACCGCGGCGCCTTTGCTTCGCTGCTGAAGGCGTGCGGGTCCATCGAGGGTCTCGAACGTGTGCGTTTCACCTCACCGCACCCCGCCGAGTTCACCGACGACGTCATCGAGGCAATGGCGACCACACCGAAAGTGTGCCCGACGCTGCACATGCCGCTGCAGTCCGGTTCGGACCGAATTCTGCGCGCGATGCGGCGGTCGTACCGCAGGGACAAGTTCCTCGGAATCATCGACCGTGTTCGCGCCGCGATTCCCGACGCCTCGATCACCACCGACATCATCGTGGGATTCCCGGGCGAGACCGAGGAAGACTTCCAGGACACTCTCGACGTGATGCGCCGCGCCCGCTTCACCAGCGCGTACACCTTTCAGTACTCCAAGCGACCCGGGACGCCCGCGGCAGAGATGGCCGATCAGGTGCCGAAGGCCGTCGTGCAGGAACGTTACGAGCGTCTCACCGCTCTGCAGGAGCAGATCACCCTCGAAGGCAATCAGGCGATCGTCGGTAACGAGGTCGAACTCCTGGTCTCGGCGCACGGCGGGCGCAAGAACGCAGCCACCGAGCGGATGAGCGGACGTACCCGCGACGGACGTCTGGTCCACTTCCGGCCCGGAGCCGACCCGTCGGCCATCCGTCCGGGGGACATCGTGACCTCCCGAGTGACCGACGCTCGGCCGTACCACCTCGTCGCCGACGGCGAAATTCTCGGCCACCGCACCACCAAGGCCGGCGACCGCTACGCACTCGGTATCACCCCGAAGACGGCGCCCATCGGCGTCGGACTCGGATTGCCGAGCATCGGCGCCCCGGCCCCGGAACCCGTATCGACAGGATGTGCACTGTGACAGACAAAACGGCCTCGGAGAAAAATGCCTCGGACAAACAGGCAGCACTGGAGCGGCTCGGCACCATGGAGGACGCCGAACGCAAGGTGTCCGGCGCGATCGATCCCGGAGCCCGCGCGCTCGTGGTCGCGGTAGCCGTCCTGGTCCTGCTCCTGTCGTTCGCGTTGCCGCACACCGGTTCTGCCAACGGATGGGACGTGCTGGCCGGTGACTCGGACGCGATCGCCGAATCGATTGCCCTGCCGTCGCGCATCTTCGTGTGGCTGACGCTGGTGTTCTCGGTGATCTTCTCGACTCTGGCCTTGGTCACCCAGAAATGGGCGCTCGCCTGGATCGCTCTCTACGGTTCCGGAGTGGCCACCGTGTTCGGCCTGTTGGCGATCTGGTCGCGGCAGACGCTGCCGTCCACCTCGACGGGCGCGGGACCGGGCGCCGGACTGGTGTTGGCGTGGATCGTCGTCGCTGTGCTGACGTTCCATTGGCTCCGCGCCGTGTGGCTGAGGTCGACCGCTCAACTCGCAGCAGCCGAGCGGCGACGAATCGCCACCGCGGAAGCCGACGCCCGCGCCGAGCGCGGACCAGCCGACTTCAGCTGATCGCGCTCTCGGCAGCCTCGGCCCACTCGCGCCACTGCTGGGCCTGAGCCTGCAGTTTCTCTGCGTCCTTCGTCTTGCCCGCGGCAGTGGCTTTGGCTGCCTGCTCCTCGAACGCCGTCACGCGCTCGCGGAACTGAGCGGCTCGTGCCAGAGCCTCGGGGTCGGTTCTGCGCCACTCGTTGTCGGCTGCGTCACGGACCTTCTTCTCGATCGCGCGCAGTCGGCCTTCGAGGTCCTGCATCTTCTCCCGAGGCACCTTGCCGATGGCGTCCCACTTGTCCTGAAGCGTGCGCAGGGCGGCGCGGGCACCCTCGATGTCCGTTGCCGGGTCGATGGACGCAGCGCCCTTCAGCAGTTCCTCCTTGGCGGCTGCGTTCTCCTCGAATTCCGCGTTCTGCTCCGACTGAGCAGCGTTGCGTGCGGCGAAGAACACGTCCTGAGCGCCCTTGAATCGCTTCCACAGGGCGTCGTCCGCATCACGCGGAGCGCGTCCGGCCGCTTTCCACTCGACCAACAGATCGCGGAACACCGCGGCGGTGGGGGCCCAATCCGTCGAGGTCGACAGCTCGTCCGCCTTGGCGACCAACTCTTCCTTCTTGATCTTCGCGGCTCCGCGTTCGCGGTCCAGATCGGCGAAGTGCGCGCCGCGTCGACGGTTGAAGGCCTCGCGCGCCTTCGAGTATCGCTTCCACAGGGCGTCGTCCACCTTGCGGTCGACGCCGCGGATGGTCTTCCACTCGTCGAGAATCTCGCGGAGGCGGTCTCCTGCCGCTTTCCATTGCGTCGACTCGTTGCCGATCTGCTCGGCCTCCGCGGCGAGGGCTTCCTTGCGTGCGGTGCTCTCGGTGCGCTCGCGTTCCTTCTGCTCCTTGTTGGCCGCGGCGACCTCGTCGGAGCTGCTGATGATGGCCTGCAGGCGGGCGGCCAACGATTCGATGTCGCCGATGACAGCGGCGCTGGGGAGCGTCTCGGCCAGTGCGCTCGCGGCAGCCCGAGTCTTCTTCGCATCTCCCGCACCCGAGGTCAGGCGTGCTTCGAGCAGTGAGACCTCGGTGGCCAGGTCGTCGTAGCGGCGTCCGAAGTGTGCAAGACCCTCGGCGGCGTCGCCGGCCTGCCAGGAGCCGATCTGCCTCTCGCCGTCGGGACCGAAGACCCAGGCGGTGCCGTCGTCGTCGACGCGCCCGAACTTCGACGGATCGGTGGTCACCGGTGCGGGCGCGTGCGCGACCGGGTGCGGGAGGTGCTTGTGCGAAGGCGCCGGGCCGGGCCTGGGCCCCGGGCGCGGCGACGGCTTGGGGGAGGAGGACGGTGCCGGAGCCTCAGCGGCAGCTGTGTCGGCGGCGGCTGTGTGGGCGGTGTCGGCCCCGGTGGTGCTGGGTCCCGTGTTCTCGGTCATGTGTCCTCGTCTCTGCCGCGCGTCACGGCTGCCTGAACTACGTGTGCTCGACCATTCAACCCCGTTCTGCGTCGCAGCGACCAGTGAAACAGGTGATGAACCACAACCGACTAGGTTTGAGGGGTGCTCGCCGCTGCCGCATTTGTCTCGTCCCCGCCGATCCTGGTTCCGGAACTTGGTGGGTCGATCGCGCTGGAGACGCGGGACTTGCGACAGGCGACACTCGACGCCGCGGGCGTTCTCGCCCGTTCCGCGAGCAGGTGGATCGCCATCGGCGTGGGCGACGCTGTCGACACCGTTCCGGCGACGTCTGCGGGCACCTATGCGGGGTTCGGTGTCGACGTGGTGGTGACCTTGTCGCCCGACACGGCGCCGACTGTCGACCGATCGATGCCGCTGAGCGCACTCACCGGAGCGTGGATCAGGACCGCGGCGGCGCCCGAGACCTCACTCGAAGTGCGCACGATCCCCGCCGATACCGATCCTGCCGCGGCCCGTCGGTACGGACTCGCCCTGCGGGCGGAGCTGGACGCGCTGGACGAGCCGATCGGACTGTTGGTGATCGCCGACGGGGCGACGACGCTGACCGCCAAGGCGCCCGGCTCCTTCCACGAGGGGGCGCCGGAGGTTCAGGCCAAGGTCGACCGGGCACTGCACACCGGTGACGCCGACGCGCTGTGGGCGCTCGACGCAGACCTGTGCCACGACATCGGAATGACCGGCCGCGCGATCTGGCAGATCGCCGCTGCCGCCGTACTTCCGGTGTCGAGCGCCACAGAGCTCTATTCAGGCGCACCGTACGGCGTCGGATACTTCGTCGGGCTGTGGCTGCCATGACACGGGGGTTGCCATGACACGGGGGTTGCCATGACACGGGGGTTGCCATGACACGGCCCGTCGCCGTCGTCGGTCCCACCGCCACGGGGAAGTCGGATCTGGCGCTGACGATCGCCGAGGAACTGGGCGGCGAAATCGTCAACATCGATGCGATGCAACAGTATCGGGGTATGGACATCGGCACGGCCAAGACGCCGGTCGATCAGCGTCGCGGAATCCCGCACCACCGACTCGACGTCCTCGACGTCACCACCACCGCGACCGTCGCGGGGTACCAAGTTGCCGCGTCCGCCGAGATAGAGGACATGCTGCGGCGAGGCGTCGTGCCTGTGATCGTGGGCGGATCGATGATGTACGTGCAGTCGCTGCTGGACCAATGGTCCTTTCCCGCAACAGATCCCGACGTCAGAGCGAAGTGGGAAGCGGTTCTGGCCGAGCGCGGAACGCAGGGTCTGCACGAGGCCCTCCGAGCGGCGGACCCGGCTGCTGCCGCCACCATTCTGCCCACCGACGGCCGTCGGATGGTGCGCGCGCTCGAGGTGGTGGAGTTGACGGGCAAGCCGTTTGCCGCGTCGGCTCCGACCATCGGCGCGCCGCGCTGGGACACGATCATTCTCGGAATCGACCGTGATACAGACCAACTCGATGAGCGGATTGCATTGCGCACGACGCAGATGTTCGATCAGGGTCTGATCGGCGAGGTGGAGGGTCTCGTCGATCTCGGTCTCCGAGACGGCGTCACCGCTGCGCGCGCGATCGGGTACGCGCAGGTTCTGTCCATGCTCGACGGAGAGATGACCGAGGAGCAGGCGCGCGAGCTCGCCTTCACGGGCACCCGACGCTACGTGCGGCGGCAGCGCTCGTGGTTTCGTCGAGACTCGCGCATCATGTGGCTCGACGGCGCCGATCCTCGTTTGGTGGACCGCGCAGTGCAGATCGTCGGAAAGGGCGTCTCGACGACATGGAACAGATGATCACCACCCGCAACGCGCGGTTTCAGCAGTGGCAGTCCTACCTCACCAATCGCCAGAAGCGCACGCGCGCCGGTCTCTTCGTGGTTCAGGGGGTACGGCCGCTGACTCTTGCGCTCGAGAAGGGCTGGCCGATCGACACTCTCGTGTACCGGCGTCAGGACGCTCCACTGTCGTCGTGGGCGTCCGGAATCCTCGACGCAGCTACCGTCTCGACGGTCGCGATGTCCCCCGAGCTGATCGGGGAACTGGGCGACAAGCCGGACCAGCCGCCGGAGCTTCTCGCGGTGTGCGGGGCCGCATGGGTGGACCTGAAGAACTGGAACCCGCCCGGCGACAACCCGGTCGTCGTGGTGTTCGACCGCCCGACGTCACCGGGAAATCTCGGGACACTGATTCGCTCGGCGGACGCATTCGGGGCTGCGGGGGTGGTGATCACAGGACACGGGGCGGACCCGTTCGATCCGCAGTGCGTCCGCGCGTCCACCGGATCCGTCTTCGCGGTGCCGGTGGCGCAGGCCGGCGGACCGCCCGACGTCGTCGAGTTCGTCACCCGGCAGATCGGCCGCGGCGTACCCATGTCCGTCGTCGGTACGGACGAGACCGGGACGGTGCCGCTGTACGGCCACGACTTCACCGGCGGAACGGTCCTCGTGGTGGGCAACGAGACGCGTGGAATGAGCGCGGCCTGGCGCGCCGCGTGCGACACCGTGGTGTCCATCCCGATCGGCGGGTCGGCCAGCTCGCTCGGGGCACCGTCGGCCGGCGCCGTGAGTCTGTACGAGATGGCTCGACAGAGGCGCGGCTAGGCTGTCCACCATGGATTTCGCGAAAGGTCACGGCACCGAGAACGACTTCGTGCTCCTTCGTGACCTCGACGTGGCCGTCGATCTGGTGCCGTCACGTGTCGACGCGCTGTGCGATCGGCGGCGCGGCATCGGCGCGGACGGTGTGCTCCGCATCGCCAGGTCCGGGGCTCTCCGCGATCGGGGCGTTCTCAGCGAACTCCCGTCCGGCGTCTCCGAGGACGACTGGTTCATGGACTACCGCAACGCGGACGGATCGATCGCGGAGATGTGCGGCAACGGAGTGCGCGTGTTCGCGCACTACCTCCGCGCGTCGGGTCTCGAATCGCGGTCGGACTTCGTCGTCGGCAGCCGAGCCGGGGCCCGTCCCGTGACCGTGCACTCTGCGGACAACACGAACGCCGACGTCACGGTGCACATGGGCGAGGTTCGTGATCTCGGCCGCTCCAGCGCGATGGTGGCCGGGCGGAAGTTCGACGGCATCGGGATCGACGTCGGCAATCCGCACCTCGCGTGCGTCGACGCCGAACTCGACAGCGCGGCTCTGCGGACGCTCGACCTGTCGGCGCAGCCGGAGTTCGACGCCGACACCTTCCCGCACGGGGTCAACATCGAGTTCGTGACGGTGCCGCGTGGCGGCGCTGTCGACATGCGCGTGTTCGAGCGAGGCGTGGGAGAGACACGCTCGTGCGGTACCGGAACCGTGGCTGCCGCAGCGGCAGCGCTGCGATTCGACGGCGCCGACAGCGGTGAGGTGACGGTCCGGGTGCTCGGCGGCGAGGTCGTCGTTCGCATCCAGCACGGAGCGGCAGAGCTGCGTGGACCGTCGAAGCTCGTGGCCTCGGGAACCGTCTCCGACTCGTGGTGGGCATCGCTGACGTAATGCAAGTGCACGCAGCCGGCTTTTCGTGGATCATGAGTGGTGTATGACGAACTCACATCATCTCCTGCCCGATGCTGACAACCACTCCGACGAAGACCCCACCTGGTCCGTCGGCGACATGCAGCTCGAGGACCGCGCATCGCTTCGCCGTGTCGCGGGTCTGTCCACCGAACTCACCGACGTCACCGAGGTCGAGTACCGACAGCTGCGACTCGAGCGCGTGGTTCTCGTCGGAGTGTGGACCTCCGGTACCGCGATCCAAGCCGACTCGTCCATGACCGAGCTCGCCGCTCTCGCCGAGACCGCGGGTTCGGAAGTGCTCGAAGGTCTCGTTCAGCGTCGTGACAAGCCCGACGCCGCGACGTACATCGGTTCCGGCAAGGCCAAGGAACTGCGCGAGGTGGTGGTGGCAACCGGCGCCGACACCGTGATCTGCGACGGCGAGCTCACCCCGGCGCAGCTGACTGCGCTGGAGAAGATCGTCAAGGTCAAGGTCATCGACCGCACGGCGCTGATCCTCGACATCTTCGCTCAGCACGCGTCGTCGCGTGAGGGCAAGGCCCAGGTGGCGTACGCCCAGATGGAATACATGCTCCCGCGCCTGCGTGGTTGGGGTGAGTCGATGTCCCGGCAGGCCGGTGGTCGTGCCGGAAGCAACGGCGGTGTGGGTCTGCGTGGTCCCGGTGAGACCAAGATCGAGACCGACCGTCGACGCATTCGTGAGCGGATGGCGAAGTTGCGCCGCGAGATCAAGGGCATGAAGGCCGCCCGCGACACCAAGCGGACGCGTCGCCTGCACAGCGACGTTCCGAACATCGCGATCGTCGGCTACACGAACGCCGGAAAGTCATCACTTCTCAACGCACTCACCGGTTCCGGTGTGCTGGTGCAGAACGCGCTCTTCGCCACGTTGGATCCGACGACGCGCAAGGCGCAGCTCGACGACGGTCGAGCCTGCGTCCTCACCGACACCGTCGGCTTCGTGCGACACCTCCCGACTCAGCTCGTCGAGGCGTTCCGGTCGACGCTGGAAGAGGTCACCGACGCCGACCTCCTGCTGCACATCGTCGACGGGTCCGACCCCTTGCCGACCGAGCAGATCAACGCGGTGCACGAAGTCATCGCCCAGGTCGTGCGCGAGCAGAACACCGTGCCGGTGCAGGAACTGGTGGTGGTCAACAAGATCGACGTCGCGGACCCGGTCACGTTGACGCAACTGCGCAGTCTTCTTCCGGGCGCGGCGTTCGTGTCGGCGCACACCGGCGAGGGCATCGACGAATTGCGTTCCATGATCAGTGAATTGGTGCGTCCGCCCGAGGTGTCGGTGAGCGTTCTGGTGCCGTACGACCGCGGTGATCTGGTGTCGCGCATTCACGCGGACGGGCAGATCGTCAGTTCGACTCACGAGGACGGTGGCACCCGCATCGACGCGAAGGTGCCGTACGCGTTGGCGTCGGCGCTGCACGACTTCAGCCACAGTGCGTAGGGCGCTCTCCCTCACTGCTGCTGCGTTCCTGCTGTTTCCGGGAACGGCCGCTGCTCAGGAAGCGAGCTTCGGTCAGCTCTGTACGCCCACCGACCCGGGGCTTTCGGAGTTGTCGGGTACCACCGTCGTGGGCGGGAGGCTCTTCGGGATGGGTGACAGCGGCGCCGACGATCGCGTCGCCGAGATCGACCCGACGACGTGCGCCGTGGTGCGGTGGATCCCCAATCCGGTGGACCCGTACGACGTCGAGGACCTGTCGCACTACTCGAACTCGTTGTGGTTGGGCGACATCGGAGACAACGACTCGATCCGTCCCACCGTGGCGCTGACTCGACTCGACCCTGCCGACGGTTCGGGGGAACTGCACCGACTGACGTATCCCGACGGACCGCACGATGCGGAGACCCTGCTGATCGGCCGCGACGGCGTCCCGGTGATCGTGACCAAGGTGGCGTCCGGGTCAAGCGGGATCTACAGCGCCGGAGTTCCTGTCGATCAGTTGGCGTCGCCCGGCCCGAGCGCGCTGACTCGCGTGGGGGAGATGCGGCTGACGGCCACGGGGACGCCCGGTGGTCCGCCGTTGATCCGGGGATCGCTCCTCGCGACCGGTGGCGCCGTGAGCGCCGACGGCACGGTGGTGGCCCTCCGTACCTACACCGACCTGTACCTCTATTCGGCTCCGGGCGGAAACGTTGTGTCCGCATTGATGTCCGGGCCCGCCGAACAAATTCCCCTGCCCGAGCAGCCGCAAGGTGAGTCGCTGGCGTTCGCCGACAACGGTGATCTGTTGTTGGGATCGGAGGAGGGCTTCACCTCGACGCCGACGCTCCCGCCGATCATGGTGCTACGCGGCGCGACGGAACTGGTCGCACCGCCGCCGGAAGCAGCGGCAGACGAACCGAACGAATCGACGCGGACCGTCGTGTGGGTGCTCGTCGCTGGGGGAGCAGTTGCGCTGATCATCCTGGGACCAGGAGTGTTCCTGGCCAAGCGTCGGCGGTAGTCAGGAATGCCGGTCGACGAGTTCGCGAGCGTCGTTAAATGCGAGGCCGCGATACTGCATTCGTAAGTTTTCGATCGACTCCATGCGATCAGCGGAGCGGGCGATGGCCGACACGACATCTCGTTGTGCCACAGAGTCTTTTGGTACCGGACGCGCAGGCTGGTCGGGGCGCTGTCGGTAGTCCCTCCACGCGATGTACGTGGTACGGGCCAGAGCAATGCTGAGGCCGACCCAGAGAACCAAGCGAATCCAATCGCGTATCGAGGGCGCGTGCGCCACCGAACTCAGCACGTCCGGTCCGACAAGAAACACGAGGGCTACCAGGGCTGTCGGGGCTCCCCAACGCCCTCGTGTGCTGCTCCCCTCAGCCATGGGCCGAGGATACCCAACCGCCGTCTCCGAAACGACGCCAGTGAAGGAATCCGGTGCTGTTGACCGCGATATACGCGGTCAACAGCACCCGATTATCAGGCGCCGATACTGTCCAACTGCGCGACGTCGTCGGCCGAGAGTGTGAGTCCGGCACCGGCGACGTTCTCGCGCAGATGATCCACCGACGACGTGCCCGGAATGAGCAGGATGTTCGGCGAGCGCTGGAGCAACCAGGCCAGGGCCACGGACATCGGACTCGAATTCAAGCGTGTTGCGACGTCGTTCAGCTCGCTCGACTGCAACGGGGAGAAGCCGCCGAGGGGGAAGTAGGGCGTGTACGCAATACCCTGCGCCGCAAGCGAATCGATCAGGTCGTCGTCGTCCCGATGAGCGAGGTTGTAGAAGTTCTGCACGCAGACGATAGGTGCGATGGATTGCGCTTCGGCGACCTGCTCGGCGTTGACCGTACTGATCCCGAGATGCTTGATCAGTCCCTGCTGCTGCAATTCTGCGAGCACGGTGAACGGCTCGGCGAGGGATCCGGGCTCCGGGCTGTCGAAGCCGCCGACGCGCAGGTTGACCACGTCGATCGCCTCGAGGCCGAGGCGGTCGATGTTGTCGCGGACGGCTTGGCGCAGCTGTTCGGGCTCGCGCGCGGGGGGCCAACCACCCTCGGCATCGCGCAGTGCTCCGACCTTCGTGACGAGGTGGAGCGACTCGGGATACGGGTGCAGAGCCTCTTTGATGATCTCGTTGGTGACGTAGGGGCCGTAATAGTCGCTGGTGTCGATGTGGTTGATCCCGAGCGAAACCACCTCGCGCAGGACCGCGACGGCTGCGTCGCGGTCGGCCGGCGGACCGAACACGTGCGGTCCGGCCAGTTGCATGGCCCCGTAGCCCATTCGGGTGACGGTGAGATCGTCGGCCATCGTGAAGGTGCCTCCGGGAAGGCTCGCTGTCGTCATGCCTTGATCCAACACCCTTCGACTCGGGGTGATTCCAACTGTTCCTCGGGGACTCCGAGGTACATATCGTTCGTGCCATGAAACTGTGCGCCCGTGTCGTTCACGCGATCGCAGCTCTCTTCGAGCGTGACGAACATGCCGCCCTTGCGGTGGTCGATTTCGGTCTGCACTGCTGAGACGACAACACCCCCGCCTCCCTGGTACGGGACGGCGGGGGTGCTGCAGGTAGGCCGTAGGTCAGGCGTCGAGATCGGACGCGACGAGTGCCGCGATCTTGTCGAGCGTCTCCTGCGTTTCGGCGGTGACCTTGACCTCGGTGCCCTTGGTGGCGCCGAGGGTCATGATCAGCAGAGCCGACCCGGCGTCGACCTCTTCGTCTTCTTCGACCTCGAGGGTGACCTCTTCACCGGCGGCCTCGACCGCTTCGGCGATGATGGCTGCCGGGCGAGCGTGCAGCCCGATGGCCGAACCGACGGTGACGGTGGTGCTGGGCATAAGTGCTCCTTCTGGTGATGAAGTGGTGGAGATCAGGCTGCCACGGCGATCTTGTCCTCGACCAGGACGGGTTCCTTCTTACCCGCGAACTGCTTGATCGATGTGACGAGCAGTGCCGAGACGACGGTACCGATGGCCAGGGCCGCGAGGAACGTGAAGAAGTTGTTCATCGCGAAGAACACCAGCAGTCCACCGTGCGGTGCGCTGAGGGTGGTGCCGAAGGACATGATCAGTGCACCGGTGACGGCGCCGCCGGCCATCATCGACGGGATCACTCGCAGCGGATCGGTCGCGGCGAAGGGGATCGCACCTTCGGAGATGAAGGCAGCGCCGAGAAGCCATGCGGCCTTGCCGTTCTCGCGCTCTGCCTCGCTGTAGAGCTTCGGGCGAAGGGTGGACGACAGTGCCATCGCGAGCGGCGGAACCATGCCCGCGGCCATGACTGCGGCCATGATCTTCAGAGACGCAGTGTTGTCGACGCTCAGACCGGCGGTCGCGAAGGCGTAGGCCGCCTTGTTGACCGGTCCGCCGAGGTCGAAGCACATCATCAGGCCGAGAATGATGCCGAGGATGATGACCGACGAGCCCGACAGTCCGTTGAGGAAGTTGGTGAGTCCGGTGGTGATCGCGGCGAGCGGGCGGCCGAGAACGAGGAACATCAGAGCGCCGACCACCAGGGTTGCGCCGAGCGGGATGATCACGACGGGCATCAGGCCGCGCAGCCACGGCGGTACGGAGATGCGGCTGATCCACAGTGCGACGAAGCCGGCGATGATGCCGCCCACGAGGCCGCCGATGAATCCGGCACCGACGAACAGTGCCACGGCACCGGCGGTGAAACCTGGTGCGAGACCGGGCCTGTCGGCGATGGCGAACGAGATGTAACCGGCCAGAGCGGGGACGAGGAAGCCGAACGCCAAACCGCCGAGCTGGAACAGCACCGCGCCGATGAAGATGCGCAGGCCGCCGTCCGGGAGGTTGGTCAGGCTGTTGTTGGTCATGATGTCTTCCGCGACACCCTTGATCTCGTACCCGCCGAGCAGGAATCCGAGAGCAATGAGCAGGCCGCCGGCGGCGACGAACGGAATCATGTAGCTGACGCCGGTGAGCAGGATCTGGCGCAGGCGAGTGCCCCAGCCGAGCGAGCTGCCGGACGACGATGCGTCGGAGGCACCCGGAGCGGTACCCGAGACGGTGCGTGCCGACGGATCCATCGATGCGCGCAGCGCCTCGGTGACCATCACGTCGGGCTCGTTGATGGCGCGCTTGACGCCGGACTCGATGACGGGCTTGCCGGCGAAGCGTTCCCGGTTCTTCACGCCCACGTCGGTGGCGAAGATGACCGCGGCGGCGTTCGCGACGAGCGACGGGTCGAGCGGCGTCGAGCCCGACGAACCCTGCGTCTCGACGTAGACCGGAACGCCGGCGCGCTCACCGGCGGCGGTCAGCGAATCGGCCGCCATGTAGGTGTGCGCGATGCCGGTGGGGCACGCCGTGATGGCGACGATGTGGCGGGCACCGCCGGCAGCGTCGGCGGGTCCGGCGTCCTTGGTCGTGGCAACCGGGGCGGCCGCGGCCGCGGTGGTGGCAGCAGCAGCGGATGCCTTGGGGGCCTTGGGCTTGAGCACCTCCTCGACCAGCGCGACGACGTCGGCCGGGGTGGCCGCTTCACGCAGCGAGGTCACGAACGCGGGCTTGACCAGTGCACGGGCCAGGCTGGAGAGCAGTTTCATGTGCTCCGAGCCGGCGCCTTCGGGTGCGGCGATGAGGAAGACGAGGTCGGCGTCGCCGTCGGGTGCGCCGAAGTCGACCTTCGGGTTCAGGCGGGCGAAGCCGAGCGACGCCGTGGTGACGGCCGCAGACCGGCAGTGGGGGATGGCGATGCCGCCGGGAAGGCCGGTGGCCGACTGCGCTTCGCGGGCGAGGGCTGCGTCGCGCAGTCCGTCGACCTCGGTGGCGCGCCCGGCGTCGGCGAGCAGCCCGGCCAGCTTCTCGATGACGTCGTTCTTGGTGGACCCGAGGTCCGCGTCGAGAGTGATCAGCTCCTCGCTGATGATTCCCGGCCTGGTGCTGGAGGTGGTCATTGATTCTTTCCTTGGTGTGCGGTCGTGCTGTGGACGGATGTGGGTGGTGTTGTCATGCGCGTGCAACGCGTATCGGTGAATCGAGGGCTCGGATCGTCACGTCGCCCTCGTTCACGTGAGCGGGTGTCGGTAGCTGTGTTCCGGGCAGTGCGGTGGCTGCGGTGCCGTAGGCGACGGCGCGTGCGAGCCGTCCGGCCCCGTGGGCCCCGTCGAGGTCCGCCAGGATGTACCCGGCCAAGGACGAGTCTCCAGCACCGACGGTGCTCCGGGGGGTGATTCGGGGAGGAATCGCGGACCAGGCGCCGTCGGCCGTCACCAGCACGGCACCGGCAGCGCCGAGCGTGGCGAGGACGGCGCCGGCACCGCGGTCCACGAGAATCGCGGCCGCGGACGCCGTCGGGCCGGGATCGCCTGCGGCAGCGGCTCGTTCGAGCTCGTCACCGTTCGACCCGGTCAGCTGCGCCAGTTCCTCGGCGTTGGGTTTGATCAAATCCGGTGCGGTGTCGGGGAATCCGGCCGCAAGTGCCGTGAGGGGGTCGTCGGAGGTGTCGACGGCGACCTTGCACTCGAGGTCGGTCATCGCCCGTACGAGCTCGCCGTACCAGCCGGCCGAGATGCCGGGCGGGACGGACCCGGAGAGGACCACCCACTGTGCGTGCGCGGCGAGGTCGACGATGGTGGCGAACAGTCCGTCGACGGTGTCCGAGCCCACCGTCGCTCCCGGTTCGTTGATCTTGGTCGTGGTGCCGTCGGGCTCGCTCACCGTGAGGTTGATGCGTGCGGCGCCGAGCGTGGGAACCGCGCGGTAGCGGACTCCGATGGCGCCGAGAGCAGCCAGGAGCGGATCGCTTCCGTTGCCGGGAAGAACTGCCGTGCAACCCTTTCCGGCCGAGCTGACGACACGTGCGACGTTCACCCCCTTGCCGCCGGGGTCGGTGGTCGTTCCTGATGCTCGGTGTACCGAACCTCGGACGAGCTCACCGTCCAGCAGCACGGTTCTGTCCATGCTGGGGTTGGCCGTGAGAGTGACGATCATGCCACTACTACCTCTATTCCCTGATCCTGCAGACGAGTGACGTCTGCGCTGGAGATGCCGTCGTCCGTGACGAGCACGTCGACACTGTCGATGGGGGCGAACGAGATGAGGAACTCGCGCCCGAGTTTGGCCGAATCGGCAACGACGACAACCTGATTGGCCGACAGTACGATAGCGCGCTTGACCGCGGCCTCGTCGCTGTCGGGGGTGGACAGGCCGTGTCCGACGCTGATGGCGTTGGTTCCGACGAACGCGACGTCGACCCGCAGCGTGGCGAGAACGCGCAGTGCATCTTCACCGACGGAGGCCTGCGTGACGCCGCGAACGCGACCGCCGAGCAGGTGCAGGTGTGCGGACGGGACGGCGGCGAGCCGAGCGGCGATGGGCACGGAGTTGGTGACCACGTCGAGCGAGCAATCGACCGGGAGGAGTGCGGCGAGCCGCGCCGTGGTGGTGCCGGCGTCGATGATCATGCTTCCGCCTGCAGGCGGGAGGTAGGCAAGCGCCTTGGCGGCGATGCGGTCCTTCTGGTCTGCGTGTGTGTGCTCGCGTTCGGCCATGCCCGGTTCGGTGGAGATGAGCGTGGACGCGGGTACGGCGCCGCCGTGGACTCTCTTGACCAATCCGATTCGGTCCAGAACCGCGAGGTCCCGACGTACGGTTTCGGTGGTGACGTCGAACGAGTCGGCGAGGTCGGTGACGGACACACGTCCTCGCTGTCCGATCAGACTCGCGATCGCCTGCTGTCTCTCTTCTGCGTACATCTTCACCTCCTCGGGATTTTCTGTTGGTTTATGTTGTTTTACGCCCGTGTGTGTTGACTTGTCAATGGATTTGAGTAATCTGAATCACAAGTCAGATAAGTCGAGACGTGGAACATACGTCGAAGGAGAGAACGTCATGTCGGCATCGGTCACCACCAAGACGAGCGAGTACCAGGGAACGCCGGTTGTGCCGGGTGTGGGGTACGCCCCCGTCATCCGCCCCGCGCCGCGGCCCGTACCGCTCGCCGACGAGGTGACAGTGGCCGAGGACGAGCGCGAAGCCGAGGTCGCGCGCCTGCGCGACGCCGCGGCCGTGGTCGCCGGACGGCTCAAGGACCGCGCAGCGCTGGCTACCGGCTCCGCGTCCGAGGTGCTCGCCGCCAACGCCGCCATGGCCGAGGACCGCGGGTGGCTGTCACCTGCGGTCAAGCAGATCAAGAACGGAACCGGCGCCGTCGGCGCCGTGTCCGCGGCGACGGGCAAGTTGGCCGGCACGCTGGCCTCGCTCGGGGGACGCATGGCCGAGCGGACCACCGACCTCTTCGACATTCGTGACCGCGTGATCGCCGAGCTCCTCGGTCTCCCGGAGCCCGGAGTACCGACCCCGACGCAGCCGTCGATCCTCCTGGCCGAAGACCTTGCTCCGGCGGACACCGCCGGCCTGGACGCGTCGCTCGTGGTCGGCCTGGCCACGTCGCTGGGTGGGCCCACCAGCCACACCGCGATCATCGCGCGTCAGCTCGGAATTCCGTGCATCGTGGCGGTGACCGGCCTGGACGAGGTCGAATCGGGCACGTTGGTCATGGTCGACGGCACCAGCGGGCTGGTGGTGGTCGATCCCGATCCCGAGACCGCGAACACCGCTGTGGCCGAATCGAAGTCGCACCTCGAGCAGGTCTCGCAGTGGACCGGCCCCGGTCGAACCGCCGACGGTCACCTCGTCGACGTACTCGCGAACGTTCAGGACGGCGCCGGCGCACGCGCCGCGAGTTCGACTGCGGCGGAGGGAATCGGCCTCTTCCGGACCGAACTGAGCTTTCTCGACCGCGACACCGAACCCACCGTCGACGAGCAGGCGGAGATCTACGGCCAGGTGCTCGACGCGTTCGACGGCAAGAAGGTGGTCATCCGCACCCTCGACGCCGGGTCGGACAAGCCGATGCGCTTCGCCAACCACCCCGACGAAGCCAATCCGGCACTCGGCGTGCGCGGTATCCGCATCGCCGAGGGCAACCGCGGCATCCTCTACCGCCAGCTCGACGCCATCGCCGCCGCAGCGAAGACGACGGGCTCCGAACCGTGGGTGATGGCACCGATGATCGCGACGGCGGCCGAGGCGGAGGCCTTCGCGGCCGACGTGCGCGAGCGAGGGCTCAAGCCCGGCGTGATGATCGAGGTCCCCGCCGCAGCGCTGCTCGCCGATCGCATCCTCGACCACGTCGACTTTCTGTCCATCGGTACGAACGACCTCGCGCAGTACACGATGGCCGCCGATCGCATGTCCGCGAACCTCGCCGGACTGACCGACCCGTGGCAGCCCGCCGTCCTCACCCTCGTCTCGCAGACGGCGAAAGCCGGTGCGAGAGTCGGTAAGCCCGTCGGTGTGTGCGGCGAGGCCGCGGCCGACCCGCTGCTGGCGTGTGTCCTCGTCGGCTTCGGGGTCACCTCGCTGTCCGCCGCGTCCGCCGCCGTGGCGGGTGTCGGTGCCAAGCTCGAATCGGTGACACTCGATCAGTGCCGTCAGGCAGCGGAGGCAGTACTGGCCACGTCGAGCACCGACGAGGCGCGCGCCGCGGCCGCCGCGATCCTGAGCTGACGCCCACGTCGGTCACGGATGGTGCACGCCTTGGTCATCGACGCGTGTCGGCGCCGGTCGTACAGTCGAGAGAACTGGCGCACGGCCACGATCTGAGGAGAACCGATGGAACGCACCCTGTTCGAGCCGGAGCACGAGCTCTTTCGCGAGTCGTACAAGAAGTTTCTGGCGCAACACGTGGCGCCGTTCCACGACGAGTGGGAGAAGCAGAACATCGTCGACCGCGGTGTGTGGGTCGAAGCCGGTAAGCAGGGCTTCCTCGGCACCGCTGCACCCGAAGATTTCGGCGGCGGTGGCGTCAAGGACTTCCGCTACAACGCCGTGGTCACCGAGGAGACGACGCGCGCCGGGTTCAGCGGAATCGGCTTCACGCTGCACAACGACGTGGTCGCGCCGTACCTGATCGAGCTCACCAACGACGAGCAGAAGGCGCGCTGGCTGCCGGGATTCTGCTCGGGCGAGATCATCACCGCGATCGCCATGACCGAGCCGGGTACGGGTAGCGACCTGCAAGGCATCAAGACTCGGGCCGTCCGCGACGGCGACGACTGGGTGCTGAACGGTTCGAAGACGTTCATCACCAACGGAATCAACGCCGACCTCGTGATCGTGGTCGCCTGCACCGATCCCGACAAGGGCGCGCAGGGCTTCAGCCTGTTCGGCGTGGAGCGCGGCATGGCCGGATTCGAGCGAGGACGCAACCTCGACAAGATCGGTATGAAGGCGCAGGACACGGCGGAACTCAGCTTCACCGACGTCCGGGTGCCCTCCGCGAACCTCATCGGCGAGGAGGGCATGGGCTTCATCTACTTGATGAAGAACCTGCCCCAGGAGCGACTGTCGATCGCGGTGGTTGCGGCGGCGGCCATGGAGTCCGCCCTGGAGATGACGATCCAGTACTGCCGTGACCGCAAGGCCTTCGGCAAGTCGATCGGCAAGTTCCAGAACACCCGTTTCGTGTTGGCGGAGTTGGCAACCGAGACCACGGCAGTGCGCATCATGGTGGACAAGTTCATCGAGTTGCTCAACGACGAGAAGCTGAGCGTCCAGGAAGCCGCGATGGCGAAGTGGTGGACCACGGAGTCTCAGGTCAAGCTGATCGATCGGTGCCTGCAGCTGCACGGCGGCTACGGATACATGAAGGAATACCCGATCGCCAAGGCGTACATGGATTCTCGCGTGCAGACCATCTACGGCGGCACCACGGAAATCATGAAGGAGATCATCGGCCGCGGGCTGAATCTCTGATTCGTCGAAGACAGAAACACCCCGGATGCACGACGCATCCGGGGTGTTTCTTCGTCTCGGGTCAGAGCTTGCGCATGACCGTCACGACCTTGCCCAGAACCACCGCGTGGTTGCCCGGGATCGGCTCGAACAGCGGGTTGTGCGGCATCAGCCACACCTGACCGTCGATACGCTTGAAGGTCTTGACCGTCGCCTCGCCGTCGATCATGGCGGCAACGATGTCGCCCTGCTCAGCCACGTTCTGCTGCCGCACGACAACCCAGTCACCGTCGCAGATCGCGGCGTCGATCATGGACTCGCCCACGACGCGCAGGAGGAAGAGAGAACCGGACCCGACGAGCTCGCGGGGGAGCGGGAAGACGTCCTCGACGGCCTGCTCGGCGAGGATCGGACCGCCGGCCGCGATACGACCGAGAACGGGCACGAACGTCGGGGCGGGCAAGCGCTCCGCATCGGCGGTCGCGACCTCCGTGTCGATCTCAGGGGCGCTCTGCGGCGCGTCCTGTGCGGGATCGTCCAGTCCGCGAACGTCCACCGCGCGGGGGCGATTCGGGTCCCGCCGCAGGAATCCCTTTTTCTCCAAGGTGCGCAATTGATGCGCGACGGACGACGTGGAGGTGAGCCCCACCGCATCACCGATCTCTCGAATGCTCGGCGGATATCCGCGCTCGCGAACCGACGCGTGGATGACTTCGAGAACGCGGCGCTGGCGATCGGTCAGGCCTGCCGTGATGTCGGCATCGGGCACACCGACGGCCACCGAACCCGACTCGGGCGCAGCGGCGTCCGGCTCCGTGCCCTTCTTCCGTGTTGCCGTTGTGGATGACGAGTTGTCGTCCTTCATTCGCCTGGCCTCCTGGTTCTGCATTCGTGTTTCGCCTGCCGTTCGATTCGAACGAGCTGTGCGATATGCCACGAATTTAGACCGAAACACCTGTTCGATCAAACACCTGTTCGAAGCGTGTCGCGTGTTTCGCAGACTTTGTCGGAGCTGCGTGCTACAAATCGCACATGCGTTCTTTCGAACGCGTGATCGAACATCGAGCATTCGAACGTTCGAACGTTCGAACACCGACACAGTCGGCCCACCACGGGTCGACGCGCAGCAAGGAGTTGTTTCGATGACCACCAGCTCTGTTCTCACCAGCACTGTTCAGGCCAGCTCTTCGGTCCGCACGCGTCGCAGCGCACCGGTGCGGCGTCCGGTCGGTACGCGGCCTGCCGCCGGAACGGTCGATTACGGTCAGTGCGGGCCGGGCGTGTCGCGGACCGAGCACGAGCAGCCTTCGCGGATGTCGGTCGGGCAGATGCTCGCGGTCGCCGTGACCACCGCTGTCCTGTCGCTCGGCTTGATCGGCGTAGCCAACCTGCGTGCCGACACCAACGATGTGCAATCGCCCACATCCACGTCGATCGTGCAGGGCGAGCTGGGTGCGGCGGGCGCCCGCTGACGGAAATGCCGGCGGGTAGTCTTGCCTCATGCATTGCCCGTTCTGTCGACACCCCGACTCGCGAGTCGTCGATTCGCGCGAGGCGGACGAAGGTCAGGCCATCCGTCGGCGACGGTCCTGCCCGGAGTGTGGACGACGGTTCACCACAGTCGAAACCGCGGTGCTGTCGGTGGTCAAGCGCAGCGGCGTCACCGAGCCGTTCAGTCGCGACAAGGTCATCAAGGGTGTACGACGGGCGTGCCAGGGCCGCGACGTCGACAACGACGCCTTGGGATTGCTGGCGCAGCAGGTGGAGGACGCGGTTCGATCCTCCGGATCGGCCGAGATCCCCAGCAACGAAGTCGGTTTGGCCATTCTCGGGCCACTACGTGATCTCGACGAGGTTGCGTACCTGCGCTTCGCGTCGGTCTATCGCTCGTTCAGCAGTGCCGACGATTTCGAGCGCGAGATCAAAGACCTCCGAGAGCATCGCTCAACCACGGCGTAGGTCCTCGATGACCCGTCGGACTCGCTTCTCCGACACCGGATACGGTGTCCCCAGCTTCTGAGCGAACAAGTTCACGCGCAGTTCTTCGATCATCCACGCAACCTCCCGGATAGCAGGTGCGGTGCGACGCGCCTCCGGAACAGACTGCAAGAGGGTGTCGTAGTCCGCGTAGACCCGGTCGAGCGCATCCATACCCACACGATCACGCTGCGCACTGGACGGCAGTGCTTCGAGTCGGTCGATCGCGCCCTGAAGGTACCGCGGAAGTTCGGCGAGGTGCTTCTCACCGGTCTCGAACACGAACCCGGGGAAGATCAGCGAATCCAGTTGTTCGCGAACATCTTCGGCAGCTTCCCCCGTCGCCCCGTGGAGGGCCGAACGCAGCCGGGCGGTGGCGGCGAGAACCGGCTCGACGGCGCGCACGATGCGGGCCACGCGCGACGGAAGCTCGGCGCGCGTCACCGTCACCAGCGCAGCGAAGTCGTCGGGCGAGCTCACCGGCCCACCGTTCGCCATCATGATGTCGTCGACCGCCAGCGTGCGACAGTCGTCGAGCAACGCGTCGAGGCTCCCGTGGGGGTTCTGTCCCAACGCGAGGCGCTGACTGTTGGTGCGGCCGCCCAGAATCGACTTCGACGACGTCGGCACCGCGTCCAGTAACAGACGCCGCGTTCCGTCCCGCATCGAGGCGCGTTGCTGCGCAGCGGAACCCAGGACCCGAACCGCGACGCCGTCGTTCTCGGCAACCAGCGAGGGGTAACCGGTGACCTTCTGACCACCCACCGTGCGTGTGACCGTGGGCTCGAGCGTGCCGAGGGTCTGCGACGTCCACCGCGTGGCCGGTGCACGCTCGGAATCGGCTGCGGCGCGGGCCACGGCCGACGACGCGCGCTCCCCGAGCAGACGACGGAGCTCGGACAGCGACGTCGATCGGGCCAGTTCGCGGCCGTTCTCGTCCTGACCGACGAACGTCATCTTCAGATGAGCCGGAAGCGACGCCGGATCGAAGTCGGTCGGAGCGATCCGTGTCGATCCCAACCTGGACAGTTCACGCGCCAGAGCGAACGTGAGCGGTTCCGACCGTGGACGCACTGCGGACAGTGCGGCCTTCGCGAAATCCGGAGCGGGAACGACATTGCGCCGCAGTTCTTTCGGCAGGGTCTTGATCAGGGCGCTCGCGAGTTCCTGGCGCATGCCGGGAACCAGCCAGTCGAACCCGACGTCCGAGACCGAGCCGAGCAACGCGACCGGGATGCGCACGGTCACGCCGTCGTCGTCCTTCCCCGGTTCGAACTGGTAGGTCAACGGGAATTGCAACTCTCCCTGACGCCAAGCGTCCGGGTACTCGCCCGACAGGACGGCGGCGGCGTCGGTGTTGACGACGGTGGTGCGGTCGAAGTCGAGAAGTGTGGGCGAGGTCCGGGACGTTTTCTTCCACCACCGGTCGAAGTGGCGCGCGGACACGACATTCGCCGGGACACGTTCGTCGTAGAAGGCGAACAGTGTGTCGTCGTCCACCACGATGTCGCGGCGCCTGGCGCGCTGCTCCAATTCCTCGGCGTCGCTGCGTAATTCCTGGTTGGCACGGAAGAACGCGTGATGCGTGCGCCATTCTCCCTGCACCAGTGCGTGACGAATGAACAGCTCGCGCGAAATCTCGGCGTCGATGGGCCCGTAATTGACGGGCCGTTTGGTCACCAGTGGGATTCCGTACAGCGTGACGCGCTCGTACGCCATCGCCGCTTCGCGTTTGGTCGACCAATGGGGTTCCGAATAGATGCGTTTGACCAGATGCGGCGCCAGCTTCTCGGCCCACTCCGGTTCGATTCGGGCGCCCATGCGGGCCCACAGCCGCGACGTTTCGACCAGTTCGGCTGCCATGATCCAGCGCGGGGGCTTCTTGAACAGGCCGGAGCCGGGGAAGACCGCGAACTTGCTTCCTCGTGCGCCGAGGAAGTCACGCTTGTCGCCCTCCCGAACTCCGATGTGCGACAACAGGCCTGCGAGCAACGCCTGATGAATCGTCGCTTCGGAGGCGGGCGTGTCCGACGGCGTCCACCCCAAGCCGCGCGTGATCTGCCGAAGTTGCCCGTGCAGATCCTGCCACTCGCGGATACGCAGGTAGTGCAGGAATTCCGATTTGCACATACGCCGAAACTGATTGCTGGACTTCTCGTCTCGTTGCGCGCGCAGATAGTTCCACAGCTCGCGGTACGCCAGGAAGTCCGAGTTCTCCACCGCGAACCGGGCGTGTTTCTCGTCGGCGGCCTGTTGGTGTTCGGCGGGCCGCTCGCGCACGTCCTGAATGGACAGGGCGGAGACGATGATCAGCATGTCCTTCAGGCACCCGGTCCGGTTGGCCTCGACCAGCATCCTCGCCATGCGCGGATCGACGGGGAGGCCCGCCAGTTCGCGTCCGAGCTGCGTCAGAACCGGTCCGTCACCGGTGTTCGCCGGGGCGTTGTCGATCGCTCCCAGTTCGTTCAGGAGGCCGAGACCGTCCCGAATCGCGCGCGGGTCCGGCGCCTCGACGAAGGGGAACTTCTCGATGCGGCCGAGCCCGAGGGAGGTCATCTGCAAGATGACCGACGCGAGGTTGGTGCGGAGGATCTCCGGATCGGTGAACTCGGGCCGAGAATCGAAGTCCTCTTCCGAGTAGAGGCGAATACAGATTCCGTCGGCGACGCGTCCGCACCGGCCGGCGCGCTGGCGAGCCGATGCCTGCGAGATCGGTTCGATGGGCAGCCTCTGCACCTTGGTGCGCACCGAGTATCGCGAGATACGGGCGGTTCCGGGGTCGACGACGTAGCGGATGCCCGGCACCGTCAGCGATGTCTCGGCGACGTTGGTGGCCAACACGACTCGTCGCCCCGTGTGCGCAGTGAAGACCCGATGTTGCTCGGCTGCAGAAAGTCTCGCGTAGAGCGGCAGGATCTCCAGGTTGCGCAGGTTTCGGTCGCGCAGCGCGTCGGCGGTGTCGCGGATCTCGCGCTCACCGGACAGGAAGACGAGAACGTCGCCCTCCGGCTCACGGAGAAGCTCCTCCACCGCGTCGCACGTCGCGTCGACGGGATCGCGGTCGACGGTCTCGTCGTCCACGTCGACGGTGAGGGGGCGGTACCGCACCTCGACGGGGAACGTCCTGCCCGACACCTCGACGATGGGTGCCGGCGCACCGGCGGTGCGGAAATGCTCGGCGAACCGCTCCGGGTCGATGGTCGCCGAGGTGACGATGACCTTGAGGTCGGGGCGGCGGGGGAGCAGCTGAGCGAGGTACCCGAGGATGAAGTCGATGTTGAGGCTGCGCTCGTGCGCCTCGTCGATGATGAGGGTGTCGTACTGACGCAGAAACCGGTCGCGCTGGATCTCGGCCAGTAGAATGCCGTCGGTCATCAGTTTGACCAAGGTGTTGTCCGACGACTGATCGGTGAAGCGCACCTTGTAGCCGACGCTCTCGCCGAGCGGCTGGCCCAGTTCCTCGGCGATGCGTTCGGCGACGGTGCGCGCCGCGATGCGCCGCGGTTGGGTGTGACCGATGACGCCGCGCACGCCGCGGCCCAGCTCGAGGCAGATCTTGGGAATCTGGGTCGTCTTGCCCGACCCGGTTTCGCCGGCGACGATGACCACCTGGTTGGCCTCGATCGCGGCCGCGATGTCGTCCTTGCGCGCCGTGACGGGCAGCGCCGCGGGATAGGTCAGGTCGGGGACGCTCGCGCGCCGGTTCGAGACGGTGACTTCGGCGCGTTCGATCTCGGCGGTGATCTTGGCGAGGGCCGCGTCGTCGCGGGATCGATCGAGATTGCGGCCGATCCGATACGAGTCGCGAACGGTCAGTTCGCGAAGTCGGGAGGTGAGCTGAGAGCGGGATGACGTGGGCATTCTGACGTCGAGTCTAGTCGGTGGCGTGATCGGTCCCGGGCGGGCGGATCGGGTGTGACAATGACCGGCATGCGCCGAGTTGCGGTCCGAGTTCTCCGAATGGCATTCGCCCTCCTCGGCGTCGCTGCGCTGGTGTGGATTCCGACACACACGACCGGGCCCGGGTTCACCGTCGCCAACTTCTTCAGCTACTTCACCGTGCTGAGCAACGTCCTGTGCGCGTTCGTCCTGGGCGTCGGAGCGGTGCTCGATCCGTCGAGCGAGCGGTGGGATCGGTTCCGCGGAGCCGTGACGACGTACATGGTGATCACTGGAATCGTCTACGCCGTGCTGCTGTCGAACGTCGACGTGCAGATTCAGGACCCGTGGACGAACAATGCACTGCACCGAATCCTCCCGCTGGTCATTCTGCTCGATTGGGTTCTCGTACCACCTCGTTCACGAGTCGGCGCGCGGGATGCGCTGTGGTGGTTGAGCTTTCCCGTCGTGTACGGGGTGTATTCACTGATCCGCGGTCCGATGGTGGACTGGTACCCGTACCCGTTTCTCGATCCTCGATCGGGCGGATACGTCTCGTTGTCCATCGGGCTGGTCGTCCTGTTGGGCGGTTTCGTCCTGATCGCGCTGGCCGTGTCGAGCCTGGGCGAGCTCGCCGGGCGTCGGAGGTACGAGAGCGCTCGCTAGGGTGTCGGCCATGACTGCTGCAGCGTTCTGGCACGGATTCGCCGACATGAAGACCATCGAGGACGGTGGCCGTTTCGTGATCGCGAAGGGTAACGGCGCGTCGATCTGGGATGCCGACGGCAACCGCTACCTCGACGCCACGGCCGGTCTCTGGTTCACCAACGTCGGTCACGGCCGCAGCGAGATCGCCGACGCAGTTGCGCGCCAGCTCTCCACGCTCGCGCACTACTCCACGTTCGGTGACGTGGTTCCCGAGATCACCCTGACCCTGGCCGAGCGTCTCGCCGCCATCGCGCCCGTGCCCGGCAGCAAGATCTTCTTCACCTCCGGCGGTTCCGACTCTATCGACACTGCGGCGAAGCTCGCGCGGCGGTACTGGAACCAGGTGGGTCAGCCGGGCAAGACGGTCATCGTCGGCCGCCAGAAGGCGTACCACGGGATGCATGTCGGCGGAACGTCGCTCGCCGGAATACCACTCAACCGCGAGCACTACGGCGAGCTGATGCCCGACGCCCGCACGGTCACGTGGGACGACGCGAAGGCACTGCTCGAGCTCATCGAGCGGGAAGGAGCGGACACCATCGCGGCGTTCTTCGCCGAGCCCGTGATCGGCGCCGGCGGCATCTACCTACCTCCGGCCGGATACCTGCACGAGGTGCGCCAGATCTGCCGCGATCACGACATCCTGTTCGTCGTCGACGAGGTCGTGACCGGCTTCGGGCGCATCGGCGGCGACTGGTTCGCCTCGACGAAGTTCGATCTTCAGCCCGACATGATGACCACGGCCAAGGGTCTGACCTCGGGATATGTCCCGATGGGTGCGGTGTTCGTCGCACCGCGTGTCGCCGAGCCCTTCTACTCCGGCGGCACGTGGTGGCGCCACGGGTACACCTACGGCGGGCACGCCGGCGCCGCCGCAGCGGCGATGGCCAATCTCGACATCATCGAACGCGAAGGCCTGCTCGACGAGGCGACGCGCGTTCAGGACGCTCTGCACCGGCACCTGAGTCCTCTCGCCCACCACGATCGGGTCTCCGAGGTGCGCAGTGGACTGGGCGCGGTGGCCGCCGTTCAGATGGCTGATCCGGCCGAAGCGATGCCCTTCGTGAAAGCGCTTCGACGAGAAGGTGTCTCGGCCCGAGCGGCCGGTCAGGGAGCTCTTCAGTTCTCTCCGGCGTTCGTCATGACCGACGACGAGATCGCCGAGATGGCAGCGGCAACGCGTCGCGCACTCGACGCCTGAACCGCTCGCCGCGGCTCGGTGGCGGTGGGGGAGGCGCCTCGGGTTGCGAGTGCGCCGTCGTGGTGGCCACCGCGAGGCGGCGGTGGAGTTGTTCGCGCACCTCGTCGGGGGTGTACGCGCGACGAGCGCGCTCGGACCGAGCGACGACGGCGCCCGACGCAGCCACACCGACGACGCCGGCGAGACCGAGGAGCTTCCAGACCGACGAGGACTTCATCCGGTCAGGCTAGCTCTACTGTGATGCCCATGACTTCGCGAATGAGCCTGGACGAGGCGGTCGATCTGACGCGCACCGGCGACATCTGGATCTTCCGCGGAACCTCGTTTCCCGACCGCGCCATCCAGACGTTGACGAACAGCCCGGTCAACCACGTCGGGATGGCCGTGGTCCTCGACGACATGCCCCCGCTCATGTGGCACGCCGAGCTGGGTAATCGGTTGCGGGACATGTGGACCGGTCGCTTTCAGCGAGGGGTTCAGCTGCACGACCTGCGCGAGGCGGTGACCCACTGGTCCGAGAAGTACTCGCAGCGGGCGTGGCTGCGGCAGCTCGAATCGTCGGTCACCCGCGAGCAGGAAGATGCGCTGCTCACCACCATCGCCCGGATGGACGGGACGGCGTTTCCCACCACGGCGCGGCTTGCGGGCCGGTGGTTCGCCGGTCGACTTCCAACGGTCCGTGGGCGTGCCGACGTCGCGCTGGAAACCGCGTACTGCGCCGAGGTGGTCGCACTGACCTACGAAGCGATGGGATTGCTCGAGGATCGGCGCAACGCCAACTGGTACGACCCCGGGAAGTTCTGGAGCGGTGATCACCTGCCGCTGATGCCCGGCGTCCGCCTCGGGGACGAAGTAGCGATCAGTCCAGCGTGAGCGGTGGTTCGCCGACGACGATGCCGCCGAGTTCGATCCATCCGTCGCCGAGAACCGACGTCGACAGCCGGGAGCCGCGTCCCTGCGTGATGTCGAGACCTCGACCGAGCTGCTCGGTCAGACGCACGGCGGCTGCTCCCGTCGCCTCGTCCTCGGCGACGCCCATGTCGGGAGCGAACATGCGCGACCGGACGGCGCCGGCTTCCTGATCGCTCCAGGCCCACACGTAGTGGTGGCCCGACGTGTAGGTCGACGCACTGGCGCCGAGCACCGCCTCGGTGGTCTCGACTCGATGGAACTCGAACTCGGGGCACCACTCGGCCTTGGCGCGGACGTTGACCGTGTCGCCGTCGAGACGGACCAGCACGTCTCCCGCGCCGACCTCGAGAATCGTGACCGGGGTTCCGCGTTTGGCGAGCCACCCTGCGAGGCCCACGGTGGGATGACCGGCGAACGGGAGTTCCACGGCGGGCGTGAAGATGGCGACCGCCACCGAATGCGCCGGTTCGTCCGGCACCTGGAGGAACACGGTCTCGCTGAACCCGAGGCGGCCGGCGAGTTCCTGGCGTAGTTCCGGGACGAGGATGTCGCGCGAGTCGACGATCCCGAGCCGATTGCCGAAGCGGCCACCGCGGTCGGCAAACACGCGAACGACGTCGACAGCGATGGACATGGGGAAAGGATAGTCAGCAGCTCACCCGGCCGTGATCGCGATGCCGGAGAACACCACTTCTGCCGCGGCATCGGACTCCTCGACGTCGATGACGGCGTCGAGGGACCATCCCAGATCACCGTTCGGATCTTCCAGTACCTGCCGCGCGGTGATCTCGTCACCGCCGAACGAGATCGAGAACAGCTGAGGTCCGCGCGCACTGGGGCCGATTCCGATCTCGCCGTACTCCTCGAAGAACGGTTCGAGCTCGTCCTCCCAATCGATGTCGTGGCCGAGGTCGTCGAGCGCGGTCCAGCGCCGCAGTGCCGCGAGCTCCACGCGCTTGAACAGGGCATTGCGCACCATGATTCGGAACGCGCGCTGGTTCGCGGTGACGGGCCTCGGGGTGTCCTCGCCGTAGGCGACCACCGGGGTTCCGTCGTCGTCCAGGGACGGATCGGTGAGGTTCTCCCATTCGTCGAGAAGACTCGAATCCACCTGGCGGACAAGCTCGCCCAACCACTCGGTGATGTCCGCAACCTCGTCGGTCCGCGCCTCCGGCGGCACCGTCTGGCGCAGCGCCCGGTAGGCGTCAGCAAGGTAGCGCAGCACCGAGCCCTCCGAGCGGGTCAGCCCGTACTGACTGATCAACTCGGCGAACGTGAGGGACTTCTCGATCATGTCCCGCACCACGGACTTGGGAGAGAGGGCGAACTCGGAGATCCACGGATGCCCGCCCCGATAGATCTCGAACGCGGGAACGAGCAACTCCGCCAGAGGCTTGGGCCACGTGATCTCCTCGAGCAACTCCATGCGTTCCTCGTACTCGAGACCGTCCGCCTTCATCTGGGCGACGGCCTCACCGCGTGCGGCGTGTTGCTGCGCCATCAGAATCTGCCGTGGATCGTCGAACGTCGACTCGATGACGGAGACCACGTCGAGTGCGTGCGTGGGGGATTCGGCGTCGAGGAGCTCGAAGGTGGCGAGTGCGAACGTCGACAGCGGTTGGTTCAGGGCGAAGTCGCGCTGCAGTTCGACCGTGAGCCGTGCGGTACGCCCGTCCGCATCTGGCTCGGGAAGCTGCTCGACGATGCCGGCGTCGCGCAGACCTCGGTACAACCGGATGGCATGCAGAATGTGGCGTCGTTGCATCGCCCGCGTCTCGTGGTTGTCCTCGAGCAGGTGCCGCATCGCCTCGAAACAGTTGCCGGGGCGGGCAATCACGTTGAGGAGCATCGAGTTGGTGACCGAGAAGCGCGACGTCAACGGTTCGGGGCTGGCGGCGACGAGTCGCTCGAAGCTCGGCTCACCCCACGAGACGAAGCCTTCCGGCGCCTTCTTGCGCTGAATCCTCTTGAGCTTCTTGGGATCGTCGCCGGCCTTCGCGACGAGGCGAGCGTTCTCGACCTCGTGTTCGGGGGCCTGCACCATGACGGTTCCGAGCGTGTCGTACCCCGCGCGGCCGGCGCGCCCGGCGATCTGGTGGAACTCACGGGCGCGCAGCTGCCGGGTGCGCACTCCGTCGTACTTGGTCAGTCCCGTGAGGAGCACCGTGCGAATGGGCACGTTGATGCCGACTCCCAGAGTGTCCGTGCCGCAGATGACGGTGAGCAGACCTTCCTGCGCCAGCTTCTCCACCAGTCGTCGATAGCGAGGCAGCATGCCGGCATGGTGCACACCGATTCCGTGACGAACCAAGCGCGACAACGTCTTACCGAAACCGGTGGTGAAGCGGAAATTGCCGATCGCCTCGGCGATGGCCTCCTTGGCGGCCTTGGTCGTCACGTTCACGCTCGTGAGGGCCTGCGCGCGCTCGAGTGCGGCGGCCTGGGTGAAATGTACGACGTAGACCGGTGCCAGATGCGTGTTCACCAATTCTTCGATGGTCTCGACGACGGGCGTGACCCGGTACGAGAACATCAGGGGGACAGGGCGTTCGGAACCGGTGACCACCGACGTGGTGCGGCCGGTGCGCCGGGTGAGATCGTCACGGAAGAACGAGACGTCCCCGAGAGTGGCCGACATCAGCAGGAATTGGGCATTCGGCAGTTCGATCAGCGGGACCTGCCACGCCCACCCGCGGTCCGGTTCGGAGTAGTAGTGGAACTCGTCCATGATCACCTGGCCGATGGACGAGTCGGGACCTTCGCGCAACGCCATGTTGGCCACGATCTCGGCGGTGGCGCAGATGATCGGCGCCTGCGCGTTCACCGAGGCGTCGCCGGTGACCATTCCGACGTTCTCCGAGCCGAAGATCTCGCACAGCGCGAAGAACTTCTCGCTCACCAGAGCCTTGATGGGCGCGGTGTAGAACGAGCGGATCCCGGCCGCGAACGCCGCGAAGTGCGCTGCGACGGCCACCATGGACTTACCCGACCCGGTCGGCGTCGCCAGAATGACGTTGTTGCCGGTGACCAACTCGATGACGGCCTCGTCCTGCAACGGGTACAGCTCGAGCCCTCGTTCGGTGATCCACTCGAGGAATGCGTCGTACAGAGCATCGGGGGAGAGGTTCTGGTCGGGGACGCGGGACGAGAGGAGCACACCTACAGGTTAGGTGGCCGACCGTTCGTCGGACCCCATGGCACCGAGAACCGCCTGCCGGGTGGACGGGCTACCGGTGATCATGTCTTCGCCGACGCCCGAGACGAGCATCTGACGCCAGCGCGCCTCGTCGAAATGCAGGGGGGCGGCGTCGTCGAGAAATCCTTCGAGAACGCGGAGGAAGCGCATCGGATCGTCGCGGAAGGGAAAGTGTCCGGAACCGCGGAAGATCTCGAGTCGAGAGTTGGGCATCGCGGCGTGCGCCAGGTGCCCGTGGCTGACCGGGATGACGATGTCCTGATCGCCCCAGATCAGTTGCACGGGCAGGTTCTCGGTGAGGTAGCAGCGGTCCAGCATCGTCACGACCTGTCCGCGCCAGTCCACGACAGCACGCAGCGTGCGGAGGTACGCGGAGTAGGCGGTCGGATCGAGCAGGTCGCTCAGCACGCGAACGAGGTCCGGAGTGTCGTGCAACATCGCCCCGGGACGTAGCCGGGAGCCGTCCAGAGCGCTGACCGCCGATCCCACCATCTTCATCGCGGATCCCGCGCCGGGGAATCGGAGCAGCTTCATGACCTCGTTGATCACCGGTACGGACATCAGCCGGAGGGCTGGGTGAACGTCTTTCGTCACGCCGCCCGCCGACACCAGAACGAGCCGTTCGACCATCTGCGGGAACTGGTACGAAAACTGCATGGCCACGCCGCCGCCGAGCGAATGACCGACCACCGTGACGCGGTCGATGCCCAAGGTCGACAACAGGTCGCGCATGCCGTTCGCGTATGCGGCAACCGAGTAGTCGGCGCGAGGTTTGTCGGAGCGGCCGTGACCGAGCAGGTCCGGCGCAATCACCGTGTACCGCTGGGCGAGGTGAGGAATGAGTTCCTGCCACGTCTCCGAGTTGTCGCCGATGCCGTGGATCAGCAGGACGACCGGGCCTTCGCCCGCCATGCGGAACGCGCGGCGGTAACCGTGGATGGTCCTGAACACCAGCCGGGGCTCGGTGTCGGGAACCGGGCGCAACGTGCGGCGACGCTGATCCGTCACAGTTCGACACCTCCCATGGACCACTCCGAACGTCGACGTCGACGCGGTGACATCCACCGCCGATCTCGGTCGAGCCTAAACCCCGACGACCGAATCGACCCGGTGGGTGTGGTTACGACTGGGTTTCGCGTTCAGGAGCCCGAGTTGTCGTCGTCCTCTTCGAAATTGGCCTGCTCGGCAAGGAATTTCTCGAACTCCGCACCCAATTCGTCCCCGCTGGGCAGCTCCTCGTCGCTGGCGAGAAGGGTGGACTGCTGCTCCTGCGCTGTGACGAAGGTGTCGTACTGACGCTCGAGCGCGTGCACCACGGACTGAACCTCGGTGTTGCCTTCGACGTGCTGATCGACCTGCTCGCGTACCCGAGCGGCCGCCTCCGTCAGGGCGATCAGAGGGAGCTCGAGGTCCGCGGAGAGAGCGACGTTCTCCAGCAGCGTTTCGGCTGCGCTCGGAAACGCCGTCTGCGCGAGGTAGTGGGGCACGTGCACGGAGAAGCCCATGGACTCGTGGCCGTGCTGCGCCATCCGGTACTCGAGGAGGGACGACGCACTCCCCGGAACCTGCAGCTCACCGGCCCAGCGGTGCTGGTCCTCGATGAGTTCCTTGTTGGTCGAGTGGGCCGTCACCCCCAGCGGGCGGGTGTGAGGGACCGCCATGGGAATCGAGTTCAGTCCGATGGTGCGGCGGACGCCGAGCTGCTCGGCCAACAGGCGTACCGCAGTGGTGAACCGCTCCCACTTCAGATCCGGCTCGAGACCGGAAAGGAGAAGGAACGGAGTGCCCGTCGCGTCGCGCACCGCGTAGAGGTTGAGGCTCGGCTCCTCGTACGCAGCGAAGTGATCCGACTTGAAGGTCATCATGGGGCGACGCGAGCGGTAGTCCAACAACTCGTCGACGTCGAAGGACGCGACCAACTCGGTCTCGAGTGTCTCGAGCAGGTGGGTGGTCGCGAGCTTGACCGCATGACCGGCGTCGGAGAACCCTTCGAGGCCGTGCACCAGCACCGGTCCCAGCCCGTCGGCAGAGGACACCTGGGGTGCGGGAAACTCCAGCTCGTACATCCCTGATTTCTCGTCCATGACGACTCCTCTCGTGGCGCGCAGCTTCTATCGTCCCACGCTTACCTTCCAACACACCGAGAGTGCGGTCTGATTCCCACGCACTGTGATTGACACGGACTGTGAGCGGGCGATCAGCTGAAGGCCTTGAGGGCGCGGATCTTGTTGGTGACGTCCAGTGCGGCCACCTTGTAAGCCTCCGACAGCGTCGGATAGTTGAAGACGGCGTCGACGAGGTAGTCCACGGTGCCGCCGCACCCCATGACGGCCTGGCCGATGTGTACGAGATCCGTTGCGCCGGAACCGAAGATGTGCACCCCGAGCAGCTTCCGGTCCTCGGTGGAGACCAGCAGCTTGAGCATGCCGTACGAGTCGCCGGCGATGCCGCCGCGCGCGAGTTCCCGATACCGCGACACCCCGACCTCGTAGGGAACGGAATTCTTCGTGAGATCGACCTCGGTGGCGCCGACGTACGACACCTCCGGGATGGAGTAGATGCCGATCGGTTGCAGATCGGTCAGCTTGGCCGTCGGCTCACCGAACGCGTGGTACGCCGCGAGCCGGCCCTGATCCATCGACGTCGCCGCCAGTGCGGGGAAGCCGATGACGTCGCCGACGGCGTAGATGTTGTCCACCTTGGTCTGAAAGTTGTCGTCGACGAAGATGCGGCCGCGGGCGTCCGCCTCGAGGCCTGCCTTCTCGAGGTCGAGCGAGTCCGTGACGCCCTGGCGACCCGCCGAATACATGACGGTTTCGGCCGGAATCTTCTTCCCGCTGGCCAGCGTGGTGACGGTGCCGGACTCGCCGACGTCGACCGTCGTGACGGCCTCGCCGAAGCGGAACGTGACCGCGAGATCGCGGAGGTGGAACTGCAGTGCCTCGACGATTTCGCGATCGCAGAAGTCGAGCATGGTGTCGCGCTTCTCGACCACGGTCACCTTCGTGCCCAGGGCCGCGAACATCGAGGCGTACTCGATGCCGATCACGCCGGCCCCGACGACGACCATCGAGGCCGGAATGAACTGCAGGTCGAGGATTCCGTCGGAATCGAGCACGCGGAAGTTGTCGAAGGACACGCCCTCCGGCCGCGCCGGGGCGGTTCCGGTGGCGATCACGACGTTCTTCGCGCGCACCGTCAGCCGCTCGCCGCGAGCCCGGTCGTCGATCGCGAGGGTGTGGGCGTCGAGGAAGCGGCCCTCGCCGGTGATCATCTCGATCCGGTTGCGCAACAGCTGCGACCGGACGACCTCGACCTCCTTGCCGATCACGTGCGAGGTGCGCGCGAGGAGATCCTGCGGCGTGATGTTGGCCTTGACGCGGTAGCTCGCGCCGTAGAGCTCGCGCTGGCTCATCCCGGTGAGGTAGAGAACCGCTTCACGCAGGGTCTTCGAGGGGATGGTGCCGGTGTTGACGCAGACGCCGCCGAGCATGCTGCCCTTCTCGACGATTGCGACGCGTTTGCCCAGCTTGGCTGCGGCGATGGCCGCCTTCTGTCCGCCCGGCCCCGAGCCGATGACGAGCAGGTCGTATTCGTTTCCGTCCGACATTCGTCCAGAAATACTCCGATCGGGGAACGTGCGCGTGCTCGCTGTGTCACGAACTGGTGAACGTTCGGCGAGTGCGCGTCCATGCGGGTGTTCGCATACTTCGATCGTTAGTGTTGGGCCGACGTAATCCGTCCCACATCGTTTCTTGGAGGAGTTCTCATGCCCCAGCAGGTCCGCGCCGTCGTCGCCAGAAGCAAGGGTGCTCCGGTGACCACCGAGACCATCACCATTCCCGACCCCGGTCCGGGCGAGGTGATCGTGAAGGTGCAGGCATGCGGTGTGTGCCATACGGACCTGCACTACCGAGAAGGCGGAATCAACGACGAGTTCCCCTTTCTGCTGGGGCACGAGGCAGCCGGGATCGTCGAGACGATCGGCGAGGGCGTCACCCACGTCGAGGTCGGCGACTTCGTGGTCCTGAACTGGCGCGCGGTGTGCGGTCAGTGTCGGGCGTGCAAGAAGGGCAAGCCCTGGTACTGCTTCGACACGCACAACGCCGCACAGAAGATGACGCTCGACGACGGCACCGAACTCACCCCGGCGCTCGGCATCGGGGCGTTCGCGGAGAAGACCCTCGTCCACGAGGGCCAGTGCACCAAGGTCGCGCCCGACGCCGATCCCGCCGTCGTCGGTCTGCTCGGCTGCGGAATCATGGCCGGCCTCGGCGCGGCGATGAACACCGGCAACGTCCAGCGCGGCGACACGGTGGCCGTGATCGGCTGCGGCGGTGTCGGAAACGCTGCAGTCGCGGGCGCCCGGTTGGCCGGCGCCTCGACGATCGTTGCCGTGGACCGTGACCCAGGCAAGCTCGAGTGGGCCCTGAAGCTGGGCGCCACCCACACGGTCGACGCGTCGAAGCAGGACGCGGTCGAGGCGATCCAGGAACTGACCGGCGGGTTCGGTGCCGACGTGGTCGTCGACGCCGTCGGCCGCCCCGAGACCTACAAGCAGGCGTTCGCCGCCCGCGATCTCGCCGGAACCGTCGTGCTCGTCGGTGTGCCCACACCCGACATGACCCTGGAGATGCCGCTGATCGACTTCTTCAGCCACGGCGGAGCTTTGAAGTCCTCCTGGTACGGCGACTGCCTGCCCGAGCGTGACTTCCCGATGCTCGTCGACCTGTACCAGCAGGGCCGGTTGCCGCTCGAGACGTTCGTGACCGAACGCGTCGGACTGGGCGACGTCGAGGCCGCGTTCCACACGATGCACGAGGGCAAGGTTCTGCGTTCGGTGGTCGTGCTGTGAGCGCAGCACTGCGCGTCGACAAGGTCGTCACGTCGGGCACCTTCAGCCTCGACGGCGGGACGTGGGACGTCGACAACAACATCTGGTTGATCGGCGACGACTCCGAAGTGGTCGTGATCGACGCGGCGCACTCGGCGCAGCCGATCATCGACGCCGTGGCGGGCCGCACGGTGCGCGCCATCGTCTGCACACACGGGCACAACGACCACGTGACGGTGGCGCCCGAGCTCTCCGCAGCGCTCGACGCCCCCATCTTCCTCAATCCGGCCGACGACGTGCTGTGGGAGCAGACGCACCCCAGTGTGTCACACCGGACGCTCGAGGACGGGGCTCGAATCACGGTGTCCGGCACGGACATCGAGGCCCTGCACACCCCGGGGCACTCACCGGGCTCGACGTGCCTGTACCTGCCCGAAGCAGGTCAGTTGTTCAGCGGCGACACCCTGTTCTCCGGTGGCCCCGGGGCGACCGGGCGGTCCTACTCGGACTTCCCGACCATCATCGGCTCCATCCGGGATCGGCTGTTCGCGCTCCCGGCGGAGACCGTCGTGAACACCGGCCACGGTGACGGCACGTCGATCGGTGACGAGTCGCCCCACCTGGAGGAATGGATCAAGCGTGGGTCGTAGTACCTGCGCCGCGGCGCTTGCAGTCGGCGCGGTGTTGCTGGTCGGCGGCTGTGGCGGATCCACCGTCACCGGGTCGCCCTCACCCAGCAGCGCCGCGCCCCTGTCGAGCCCTCCCGTCGCGGGAAACCTGGACGCGCTCCTGCTCGATCCGTCCGTCTTTCCGAGTCCCTACCAGGCGACGGTGCTTCCACAGCAAGCCGCGGCGGCAGCGGCTCAGGATCTCGACGGGATCGCAGCGGACGCCTCGGTCGATCCGGCCGGGTGCAAGCCGTCCGCGCGCGGTACCGCGGCCGACTCCGTCGCGCTCGTGGTCGGAACCGACAACGAGACTCGGTCCACCATCTCCGTCGAGCTGACGAGGGTGCGCGATGCGCTCGCCGATCAGCGAGCGCAGTGGGAGCAGTGCCCGTCGGTGAAGGCGACGTCGAACGACGTGGTGTCCACGGTCACAACGGATCTGGTGCCCGCTCCGCCGATCGACGCCGACGACACGGCTGCCTACCGCCGCACCGTGACCTCGGGTTCCGGTGAGGTGACCCAGTCGATGCTCTCGCTCGTCGCGCAGAAATCCGACGTGCGAATCACGGCCACGTTCATGTCGTTCTCCGGGGACACACCGGATTCGGCGACCTTGGACGAACTGTTCACGCAGGCGGTGCAGAAAGTCGGTTGATCCCCGGGAGAAGCCGTCATCCACAGGCCGGTTTTTTCCGCAGGTGAGCTCGGATCCGCCGAGGCCCGACCTCGGAATGCTTCCGAGGCATGACAACTCATGCCGATTCCGGCGGTTGGGCCGCGGCCCCCGTGCCGAAGCTCAGCGATCCCGCCGACCTGATGACCGCGCTTCCCGCCCTCATGGGCTTCGTGCCGAGCCGTTCGCTCGTCGTCGTGTGCCTGTCGGGTCCCGGCCCGTCCTTCGCGCTCGGGCCGACGATGCGGCACGACCTCGCCCCGCCGACCGACGTGCACGGTGTGCACCCCGTGATGGTGGAGGTGGTGACGAAGCTCGGCGAACTGTGCGAACGAGAAGACATCGTGCAGGCGATCGCCGTGATCGTGGACGACACCGACGAGGTCGAGCGGGCCATCGCGTCGTCGGCGTCGGCCACCGCCTTCGGTGTCACGCACCCGTGCGACTACGAGGCGCTCGACGACCACGTCCTGCTCATGGACGTGGTGGACGCGATCCTGAGTCAGTTCGGAACCGAGCTGCGCAGCGCGCACATCGTCGGGCGGATCGAGGCGAACGCACCGTGGGCGAGCTTCTTCGGTGACACTCGCCGCGGCGTCCTGACCGACCATCGACTTGCTCCCGTGACGCTCGCGAGTGTGGTGAACGGCAAGGTGATCCGAGGGTCGCGGGACGAGCTCGAACGCCTGCTCGATCCCGCCCCGGAAGCCGTGCGCCGCATGGTCGAGACGGCGATCGACACCGCTGCCGACCGGGCGACCGAACGCACCGACCTCGAATCACTGCAGTTCGTTCTCGATCTCCTGCAGACGGACCGCATTGCGCCGTTCGGCCCGATGGAGATCGCCGAGACGGCGTGGGCGGTGGAACGAATCACCGTGCGCGACATGCTTCTCGCCGTGTCGGTCACCTCTCTGTGCCATCAGGCGCAGCAGTTGTGGATCGCTCTCACGCGCGCATTACCCGATGCGGACCGCGCCACGGCCGCAACGCTTCTGGGATTCTTCGCCTACGTGCGGGGAGAGGGTCCGTTGGCGGGCACCGCATTCCTGGCGGCACTCGCCTCACAGCCCGATCACAGCTTCGCGACGCTGCTCGACAACGCGCTGATGAACGCGATGCGGCCGGACTTCGTTCGGGAGGTGGCGAGTCGAGCCTACGACGACCTGGTCGACCGGGGAGTCGAGCTGCCTCCGCCGCTGGTCTAGGCCGTTGATCTAGGGCGACGTGCGGCGTGCGCTGTGCGAGCGATCGCCCAGCTGCTGCAGGAATTCCCACGCGTCGCCGACGATCTCGTCCAGACCCGTCGACGCGGGCTTCCACCCCAGCTCGGCCATCGCCTTCTCGCTGGACGCCACCAGCACCGCCGGGTCACCCGCACGGCGCGGGGCGTTCTGCACCGCGATGGGCAGACCCGTCACGCGTTCGCACGACGCGATGACCTCGCGCACCGAAAAGCCCTGTCCGGAACCGAGATTGAAGATGCGATGAGTGCTCGGTACCGAGGACTCCAACGCGAGGAGGTGGGCCTCGGCCAGATCGCGGACGTGGATGTAATCGCGTACCGCGGTGCCGTCGGGCGTCGGCCAGTCGGTACCGAAGACGGAGATCTTCTCGCGTTGGCCGAGTGCAACCTGCAAGACCAGAGGAATGAGATGCGTTTCGACGACGCGGTTCTCGCCGAATCCGGCGTGCGCGCCGGCCACGTTGAAATACCGCAGGCTCGTGGCGCCGAAGCCGTGCGCCTGCGCGTACCCGGTGATCGCGTTGTCGATGGCGAGCTTGCTCGCACCGTAGGGGTTGGTCGGCCGCGTCGGGGCGTCTTCGGTGATGGGCGAGATCTCGGGCTCACCGTAGGTGGCCGCCGTCGACGAGAACACGAGCCGCGGAACGCCCGTCTCGGTCACCGCATCGAGCAGTTCCAGTGCGGCACCGAGATTGCCGCGCCAGTACTTCTCCGGCTTCTCCACCGACTCACCGACCAGGGACTGCGCCGCGAAGTGCAGAACACCGTCGTACGACTCCTCGGAGAGGACGTTGCCGATGACGTCGGCCACGTTGCCCTCGACGAAGCGGACGCCGGGCGGAACCCCGTCGCGATTACCGGTCGACAGATCGTCGACCACCACGACGTCGTGGCCACGTTCGGCGAGCACCGCCGCGCACACGCCACCCACATAACCGGCACCGCCGGTGACCACCAACTTCACGGATCGCCCCTGTTCGAGTTGCTCAGATCTGCTTGACCTGAACGGCGTGGCCCATCTCCTCGGAGAGATCGACGTCGTCGTGTCCGGGAACGGTGATCGTGACCGACACCCCGGGCTTCGCGACGACTGTAACGCGGGCGTCGGGGACCACCCCTGCCTCGCGCAGCCGCGCGATGACGTCGGGATCGGATTGCACGTGTTCGGACAGCCGGCGAACCACCACCGCCACCGACTTTCCCGCAGGTAGGTCGGTGAGCCGCACCAGATCCTCCGGCCTCTCTGCCGGTTTGCTCAGACCCAGCTGTGCGAGGCCCGGGATCGGGTTGCCGTACGGCGAGGTGGTCGGGTTGTCGAGCACCTCGACCAGGCGCCGCTCGACCTCCTCGCTCATGACGTGTTCCCAGCGGCACGCCTCGGCGTGAACGTCTTCCCACCGCAGACCGATGACGTCGACGAGCAGGCGCTCGGCGAGACGGTGCTTGCGCATGACGGCGACCGCGAGGTTGCGACCCTTCTCGGTCAGCTGCAGGTGCCGGTCACCGGCGACAAGCAGGAGACCGTCGCGCTCCATCCGGGCGACGGTCTGGCTGACGGTGGGTCCGCTCTGCTCCAGGCGCTCGGCGATACGAGCGCGCAGTGGGACGACACCTTCTTCTTCCAAGTCGTAGATCGTGCGGAGGTACATCTCCGTGGTATCGACCAGATCCTTCACAATCACACCCTTCGTTCCGTCCGATTCTAACGGTCTGCCGAGCAGGCCACGCCACACCGCGCGGGCACGTAGTTTGGGACACATGACACCGGAGTCGATTGCCCTTTCGCCCGCTGTGGTGTGGAGCCAGGACTATCTGTCGTATCGGTGGAGCGCCGACCATCCCATGAACCCGACCCGGCTGGCGCTGACGATGGAACTCGCCCGCGGAATCGGGTTGCTGGACGGCGCGGAGATCATCGCCCCGGTCGCCGCCACGGACAACGAGTTGCTGCGCGTGCACACTCCCGAATACGTGGCCGCCGTGAAACGGGCGCCGCTGGATTCACCTCTCGGCGTGCGGGCGTCGGACGTCGTGCACGGCCTGGGGTCCGAGGACAACCCGATCTTTCCCGACATGCACGCCGCCAGTGCGGTGATCGCCGGCGGCACGCTCACCGCGGCGCGTGCGATCGCGTCCGGCACCTCGCGGCGTGCCGTCAGCATCGGTGGGGGCATGCACCACGCGATGGCCGACTGGGCGTCGGGCTTCTGCGTCTACAACGATGCGGCGCTGGCGATCTCGTGGTTGCTCGACAACGGCTTCGACCGCATCGCCTACGTCGATGTCGACGCACATCACGGTGACGGAGTGCAGGCCGCGTTCCTGGGAGACCCACGCGTGCTCACCGTGTCGCTGCACCAACACCCGGCGACGTTGTGGCCCAACACCGGATGGTCCAGCGAGATCGGCGTCGAGAAGGGCGAAGGCACCTCCATCAACGTTCCACTGCTCCCCGGGACCGGAGATCGACTGTGGCTGCGAGCATTTCATGCGATCGTGCCCGGGGCGATCGCTGCGTTCCGACCCCAGATCATCGTGAGCCAGTGCGGCGTCGACAGCCACCGTGAGGATCCGCTCGCCGATCTCGGCCTCACGGTCGACGGGCAGCGCGCGGCCTTCCTCGCCATGCGCGATCTGGCGGATCAGCATTCGGAGGGACGCTGGTTGGCCGTCGGCGGTGGGGGTTACGGCCTCGTGCGTGTCGTTCCCCGCGCCTGGACCCATCTGATCGCCGCCGCGCTGGGCCGCGAACTCGACCCCACCACACCGATTCCGGACGTATGGCACGACCACGTGCGCGAGATCGCGCCGAGTATCGACCTGCCGTCGACCCTCAGCGACGACGGCGACGTGGACTACCCGCCGTGGGACGGACCGGGAGGCACCCCCGAATCGGGTGTCACCCACCTCGACCGCTCACTGGAACGGATCGACACCGCGATCATCGCCACCCGTCGTGCCGTGTTCCCACTGCTCGGCCTCGACCCGGAGGATCCCCGTGACTGACGGCGATGCATCCCGACCGGCCTCCGGCCTTCCCGACACACCCCGACCGGCCTCCGGCCTACCCGACGATCCACGACCGGCCTCCGGCCTTCCCGACGACCTGACGCCGAAGGAACGCGAGCGTCTTAGGGCGGAGAACTACCCGAAACACTGGGCCGCCGACGTGCTGGCGTCCGACGGCCGGGCGGTGCGCCTGCGGCCCATCGTTCCGTCCGACGCCGACGCGCTGGTCGAGTTCCACTCGAAGCTGTCCGAACGCACGCGATACCTGCGCTACTTCGGCCCGTACCCCACGATGCCGCAGCGCGACGTCCTGAACTTCACCACCGTCGACCACTCGAACCGGGTGGCGTTCGTGGCGACCCTCGGCGACGAGATCATCGCGGTCGGCCGCTACGAGCGACTACCGGCCGACGATTCAGGGCACGACGGCAACTCGGCCGAGGTGGCGTTCGTGGTGGCCGACGCCCATCAGGGCCGTGGGCTGGGACCCATCCTGCTCGAGCATCTGGCCGGCGCCGCGGCGGAGAACGGGGTGACGCGCTTCATCGCCGAAGTTCTCGCGGAGAACCGCAACATGGTGACGGTGTTCCGCCAAGCCGGGTACCAGGTCAGCCGCAGTTACGACGGCGGCGTGCTCAGCCTCGACTTCGACATCGACCCCACCGATGCCCTGGTGACCGTTCGCAATTCGCGGGAACGAGCGGCCGAGGCTCGAAGTGTGCGCAACGTTCTTCGTCCGCGATCGGTCGCCGTGATCGGTGCGTCGACCGATCCGGCCAAGGTCGGCAACGCCGTCCTGACGAACCTGCTTCGCGCGTCATTCACCGGGCCGGTCTACCCGGTCAACGCCGAACACACCTCGGTGCGCGGTGTCCGGGCCTACGCCACGGTGAGCGACATCCCCGACGAGGTCGACCTGGCCGTCGCCGCGGTTCCAGCGGAAGCGATCGACGCCGTTCTCGACGACTGCCTGGCCAAAGGTGTGCGCGCGCTGGTCGTCGTGTCCTCCGGTTTCGGCGAGGCGGGTGAGGACGGCCGAACCAACGAGCGCCGTCTGGTCCACGCCGCGCGCGCACACGGGATGCGTCTGGTCGGTCCGAACGCTCTCGGCGTCGCCAATCTCGACCCGGAGATCGCGCTGAACGCCACGTTGGCGACGGAACTACCGGGCCGAGGGCGGGTGGGCTTCTTCTGTCAGTCCGGCGCTCTGGGTATCGCGATTCTGGCCCAGGCGTCGAAACGTCGCCTGGGACTGTCGACCTTCGTCTCGGCGGGCAACCGCGCGGACCTTTCGGGCAACGACCTGCTGCAGTACTGGGATCAGGACGAGAGCACGGAGGTGGTGCTGCTCTACCTGGAAAGCTTCGGCAACGCGCGCAAGTTCTGGCGGATCGCCCGCCGGGTCGCGCGGAACAAGCCGATCGTTGCCGTCAAGAGCGGGCGGGGCGCGGTGCCTCCCGCGCTCGCGACGGGAAACGACATCGACGACTCCATCGTGCGCGCCCTGTTCGAACAGGCGGGAGTCATTCAGGTCGAATCGATTTCCGAACTCTTCGACTGCGCGATCCTGCTCGGGTACCAACCGTTGCCGGCCGGCCCGCGGGTTGCGGTGGTCGGCAACTCCACGGCGCTCGGTGTGCTCGCGGCCGACGGTGCCAACGCCCGAGGATTGCGATCGGGTACTCCGGTCGACGTCGGTGCGGCCGCGTCTCCGTCGGAGTTCGCCGGTGCCATCGAGACGGCGCTGGCGTCCGACGACGTCGACGCTGTGGTGGCGGTGTTCGTCCCGCCGGTCACCCTGAAGGTGGAGGCGTACGCGCAGGCTCTGGTCGACGTCGTGCGCGGAGCCACGAAGCCGGTCGTGACGACATTCCTTGCGGCCGAGGGTATTCCGGACGTGCTGGCCACGCTCGACGACGACGGCAATCCCGTTCGAGGATCGGTTCCGTCGTACCCCGACCCCGATCGCGCGGTCAACGCCCTCGCCAAGGCGTGGCGCTACGCGGCGTGGCTGAGCGGTCCGCCGGACAAGGTGGTCCGCCCGGCCGACATCGACACCGGACGCGCACGCTCCCTGGTGGAGGGATGGCATTCCGCGAGCCCGAACGGGCGCTGGCTCTCGGACGTCGAGACAGCCCAGCTGCTCGCGTGCTACGGGCTACACGTGGCCGAATTCCGCGGTGTCGCAACGGAAGCGGACGCCGTCGAGGCGGCGCAGGAGTTGGGCCATCCGGTGGCCGTGAAGGCGCTCGGTGAGCAGTGGCGTCATCGCCCCGACCTCGAGGGAGTGCGGCTCGACGTCGTGGGCGACGACGCGGTGGCACGCGCGTACCGCGACCTGTCCGCCGTGTCGGGAACCCCGATGGTTCAGGTGCAGAAGATGGCCACCAAGGGCATCGGGTGCGTGATCAGGGTGCAGGACGACGTCTCGTTCGGCTCGCTCATCTCGTTCGGCCTGTCCGGGATCATCTCGGACCTGCTCGGCGACAGAGCATTTCGGGTGCTGCCCCTCACCGAGCAGGAGGCCGTGTCCCTGATCGACGCGCCGAAGGCGGCGCCGCTGCTGAGCGGATACCGGACGGCGGAACCGGTGAACCGAAGCGCGCTGGTGGATTTCGTTCAGCGAGTCTCGGCCATTTCGGAAGACCTTCCGGAGCTTCGCGAGTTGGTGTGCGATCCGGTGCTGGCGTCGTCGTCGGGCGCCGCGATCACGGACGCCAAAATACGAATCGGCGCGGTCCCGACCAAGATCGATCTGGGACCGCGCCGATTGCGCTGATGGTATGAGTCGGGCTGTGGGTCAGCTCGCGTAGGACCGGAGCCGATCGGCGCGATCGCCGTGGCGCAGCTTGCCCATGACTTCACGCTCGATCTGGCGTACGCGCTCACGCGAGAGGCCGAAGAGCTTGCCGATCTGGTCGAGTGTGCGCGGCTGACCGTCGTCCAGGCCGTAGCGCAGACGGATGACCTGCTGCTCACGCTCGTCGAGGGTGGCGAGCACGCTGCGCACGTCGGTGTGCAGCAGACCCGCGATCACGGCGTTCTCCGCGGAGGTGGCCTCCGAGTCCTCGATGAAGTCACCGAGGGGTGCCTCCTCGTCGCTGCCCACCGGCATGTCGAGGCTCACCGGGTCGCGGCTGTGGTCGAGCAGATCGGCGATCTTCTCGACGGGGATGCCCGACTCTTCGGCCAGCTCGTCGTCGGTGGCCTCGCGACCGAGCTGCTGGTGAAGCTCGCGCTTGATACGCGCCAGCTTGTTCACCTGCTCGACGAGGTGGACGGGAAGGCGGATGGTGCGCGACTGATCGGCCATGCCGCGGGTGATGGCCTGACGGATCCACCAGGTGGCGTACGTCGAGAACTTGAAGCCCTTGGCGTAGTCGAACTTCTCCATCGCGCGGATCAGCCCGAGGTTGCCCTCCTGGATCAGGTCCAGCAACGGCATGCCGCGACCGGTGTAGCGCTTTGCCAGCGACACCACCAGGCGCAGGTTGGCTTCGAGCAGGTGTGCACGTGCAGCACGGCCTTCCCGAACGATGAGGGCCAGGTCACGCTTCTTGGCGGGCGACAGGCGCTTGCCGGTCTCGAGAATGTGAGCGGCGTACAGGCCGGTCTCGATTCGCTTGGCCAGATCGACCTCTTCGAGGGCGGTGAGCAGCGCGGTCCGGCCGATCCCGTTGAGGTACACGCGCACCAGATCGGCAGCCGGGCTTTGGGCGTCCAGATCGGCGTCGGTGGGACGAGGGCGGACTGTGGTGGGGCTGGTCATGACGTGCCTCCTGCTCTGTGGTGTCTCACTGGGTTCAACGCCCGGACACGCTTGGAAAGTTCCCTCGAGGCAGGGGTCGTAAACCCTGTGAGCTGCGGTTTCTCCCTCACACGTCTGAGAAGTTGCTGAGAAGACGACGCCGTGGGATACGGCCGCACTCGGCAGGGTGTGATCAGCCGGGTGTGATCAGCCCGTGCATGAGCAGTCCGGTGAGCAACTCCTCGGCGACCACCGCGAGGTCGTCGGGATCGAGATCGTGCGCAGCAGCCAGCAATTCGACGAGCTCGCCGGCCGGGAGACCGTCACGGCGCAACCCGGCGAGCAGAGCCGCACCCAGCTCGTCGATCTCGTGCGACCACTGCGGACCGTTTCCACGGTGCACGCGGGTGACGACACGTGACCACCCGTCCTCGGACGGCAGCGACACCTCTTCCAGCGCGGTCGCCGGGTCCAGCGCGAAGGTCGATCCCAGAACGTCGTGCTCACGCAGCCAATCGAGTCGGTCGAACCACGCGGGTGCCTCCGATCCCAGAGGATCGTCGAAGCCGTGGGTGAGATCTTCGGCCACGACATGCGTCGGCCGATCGGTTCGCCGCAGATACACCACTCCGAAGCCGATGCCGACCACGTCCGCCTGCTGCAAGCGGTCCAGCCACGACTCCGCCTGCGCCGCCGACGCCGGCGATCGGAGGTCGACGCCGCCGTCGCGCATCCAGGTCCCGACGTACAGGGCCGGGTCGGCCACGTCGCGTTGGAGGATCCACGCGTCGACGCCGTGATCGGGCAACCAGGACGCCACCCTCGATTGCCAGTCCTCGCCCTCGACGTGCAGCCATGCCGCCAAAAGTGTTGCGACGCCGCCTGGTTCGAGGTGATCCGGGGCGGTCCCGACGACCAACGCGCTGGCGCCGTCGAGTTCGAGACCGGAATCGCGGTAGCTGTGCACCACGCGCGCCGGCCCGACGACGAACGGGGGATTGGCGACGACGCGTTCGAAGGTTCTGCCGACGACGGGTTCGAACCAGGAACCGCGCACCAGTTCGACGTCGAGTTCGTTGAGGGCGGCGGTCATCGCGGCCAGCGTCATGGCCCGCTCGCTGACGTCCGTGCCGGTCACGTGTGCTCCGTACGCTGCGGCGTGCACCGCCTGCACACCGCAGCCCGTTCCCATGTCGAGCACCGACGCGACCGGATCGGTGGGCGTCGCACGTACGAGGGACAGCGAGGCCTGTCCGACGCCCAACACGTGGTCCGAGCCGATGTCCACGGCGCGGGTGCTGCCGTCGATGTCGGACACCACCCAGCGGTTACCGCTGCCGAGATCCAGCGGCCGAATGTCCAGCGCGGCGCGCGTGAACTCATGGTCGCCGACCAGGAGGCCGCAGGCGATCGCGTCGGCCAGACCGACGGGGGAGATCGCTGTCTCGACCGCCGCGGTGGGGAGGTCGTCCGCCAACAGAAACAGCCGAATCAGCGTGCCCAGGTCACCGGCGGATGCGCACGCCCGTCGAACCGGCACGGGCTCGGCGCGTCCCAGCGCGGCGTGAACATCGTCACCCAGGGTCGCGAGAACCGAGTCGGCGTCGTACGAGCAACGCCGGAATGCCGCTCGAAGCGTCGGGCACAATCCGAGAAGGCCGACACTGTCGACGGGCGAGGAATCGGTCACCGACGCATTCTGCCAGCGTGCGGGAACGTCAGCGATCAGGAACTTGGGTAGTTGTCCGCAAGGAAGTCCTCGCCGGTGTACGGCTTCGGCTTCTTCTTGCGCGGCTCACGCGGCGTCGACGCGGTCGGAGCCGCCACCTTGGTCGTCAGCGCGGGACGATCGTCGATCACGATGTCCTCGTCGTCGGCGACAACCGGGTGCGGACGCGCTTCGAGCGCGGTGGAGTCCTGCGCGCGATAGTGGTAGCGAGACGGCTCGTCCTCGGTGCGCGGCGGCCGGTCGTTGGCGATCAGCACTGCCATCCACGGCAGTGGAATGGAGATGCCGATGATGGCCATCGCGATCCACGGGTTGGCCCAGATGCTGTAGGAGATCGCAGCGAGAACCAGCGCAGGGATACGGACGGACATGATGGTGAGGTATTTCTTCACCCGCGCCCGGTGCTGATCCTCGACGGACAGGTGTGCTTCGGTGATACGGATGGCCTCGCGAGGAGAGTCGTCTCCGGAGGTCTGTACCTTCGCGTTGCGTGCCATGACTCCACTCTGTCACTGTCTTACGCGCTGCGCACACGTCCATACGTCACAAGGGAAAAACCGGTCCGAACAGGGGATCCGTAACGAATAAGCGCTTTTCGGCGCCTGGTCCCTCTCGCGCCGCGCCGACGTGCTTCATAATCGTCTGATGAGCACTCAGACCAAGGAACGTCCCGACGTCACCACGGACGAAACCGCCGACGACGACACACCGAAATTCTTCCACTACGTCAAGAAGAACAAGATCGCCGAGTCGGCGGTCATGGGTACTCATGTCGTCGCACTGTGCGGTGAGGTCTTTCCGGTGACCAAGTCGGCGAAGCCCGGATCGCCGGTCTGCCCCGAGTGCAAAAAGGTCTACGACGGTTTGCGCAAGGGCGACTGACGCTTGTCGGAATCCGTCGGCCGTGTGTGGGAATCCGCCGGGGTGGCGCGACGGGACCTGTCGATACGGATGGGTCCGGTGGCCAGCTTGGTGAGCGCGTCGACGGTCGAGGTGGGCTGTTCGCCGTCCTGAGCCGCCTTCTCGACGATCCACTCCTTCACGTGGTCGATACGAGTGGCCTTGGCGGGCCAGGTCTCCTGAATGGCGGCGTTGAACTCGGCGCCCAGCACGACGGCGAACCCGAGGAAGAACGTGAACAGCAGGAACGCGATCGGCGACGCGAGGGCGCCGTACGTGTAGCCGGTGCTCGTGACCCACGAGAGATAGAACCGCAGCACCGCGCTGGCGATGACGAAGAACACCGCCGCCAGCAACGCCCCTCCGAGCAGGCGGTGCCACGGCAGCGAGGTGTGCAGCGCGACCTTGTAGAGGGTGGTCAGACCCACGATCAGCAGCAGCGCCACGCCCGGGTAGTAGAAGATGTCCAGGGCCTGCGACCCGGCCTCGTACCAGGCCGTGGGGAGCGCCCGACCGATCAGCGTGGGCCCGAGCGCGACGAGGGGCAGCACGAACACCGCGACGATCAGAAACATGACATACAGCAGAAGCGCGAAGATGCGCTGCCACACCGGATTCCGCGCGTCCTGCTGACCGTGCGCCTTGACGATGGCGTCCACGAACGTGGAGATGGCCGACGAGCCCGCCCACAGCGAGAGCAGGAAGCCGAACGAGACCACTTCGCCGGCGCTGTTCTGCAGGACGTCCTGCACGGTGGGCGCAATGATCTCGTTCACCACGCTGTCGCTGAACGTTGTTCCGGCGAAGGTGACGATCTTGGACTCGATGATGGTCAACGTGTCCGGACCGAACCATCCGCCCACGTACCCGAGGCTGCCCAGCAGGCCCAACAGGAGCGGAGGCAGAGACAGCGTCTGCCAGAACGCGGCGGCAGCGGACTCGCTGAAAATCGAATCGTCCCAGGCCTTGCTCGCCGTTCGGCCGAGCACGTGCAGACCGGTGCGCACGGGACCGCGACGAGGTGAAACCCCGTCCGGTCCTGTCTGCGCGTCGTCGGTCATCGTTCCAGCATTGCCTACCGGCGACACGCCCGCTCGTCGCACCCACGCGACGCGCCGATCGTCTTCCTCCTCACATCGACGCGGAGGTCTTCGATGCGAGGGCGGCGGGCTTCGGACGCTAGGCTCTCCTGCGGACCGAAACAGATACACCAGCAGTGAACGGGAGTGCGATGTCAGCGTGGGCGAGGTGTGCTCATGAGTGCTGAGACCGGCGAAAGCTCGACCACCGCAACGCTATCGGGGTCGGGTCAACCCCTTCGCGCGTGGCAGCGACGAGCACTGACGAAGTACCTGTCCGCAGGCCCGAAAGACTTCCTGGCCGTCGCGACACCCGGCGCCGGCAAGACCACGTTCGCCCTGCGCATCGCCTCGGAACTGCTGGCGGACCGCACCGTGGACCAGATCACCGTCGTCGCACCCACCGAGCACCTCAAGCACCAGTGGGCGGAGTCGGCGGCGCGGGTGGGGCTGGCGCTGGACTCGCGGTTCTCCAACAGCACCGGTCAGACGTCGAGCGATTTCCACGGCATCGTGGTCACCTACGCACAGGTTGCGTCGCACCCGGCTCGGCACCGCGTCCGCACCGAGGCGCGGCGCACCCTGGTGATCCTCGACGAGATTCACCACGGCGGCGACGCCAAGAGCTGGGGTGAGGGAATCCGCGAGGCCTACAGCGACGCCACGCGTCGACTCGCCCTGACCGGAACGCCCTTCCGCAGCGACGACAGCCCCATCCCGTTCGTCACGTACGAGCCCGACGACGAAGGTCTGCCGCGCTCGAAGCCCGACCACAGTTACGGCTATGCCGAAGCGCTGGCGGACGGCGTCGTGCGGCCGGTGGTCTTCTTGGCCTACTCCGGCGAAGCTCGGTGGCGGGACAGCGCGGGCGAGGAATTCTCGGCCCGTCTGGGAGAGCCGCTGAGCGCGGAGCAGACCGGCCGCGCGTGGCGTACCGCTCTGGACCCGTCGGGGGATTGGATTCCGGCGGTGCTGACCGCCGCCATCACCCGGCTCCATCAACTTCGTGCGGGCGGGATCGCGGACGCCGGCGGCTTGGTGATCGCCTCCGACCAGACCACGGCGCGCGCGTACGCGAAGATTCTCGAAACTCTGACGGGGGAGACGCCGACGCTCGTGCTGTCGGACGAGCCCTCGTCCTCGTCGCTCATCGCCGAATTCGGCGCCGGGACGTCCGCCTGGATGGTGGCCGTGCGGATGGTGTCCGAAGGTGTCGACGTGCCCCGGCTCGCAGTCGGGGTCTACGCGACCAGTGCGTCGACTCCGCTGTACTTCGCGCAGGCCATCGGGCGTTTCGTGCGATCGCGGCGGCCCGGCGAGACTGCCAGCGTGTTCTTGCCCTCGGTGCCCGTGCTGCTCGACCTGGCCAGCCAGCTCGAGGCGCAGCGCGACCACGTGATCGGCAAGCCGCACCGCGAGAAGGACGGTCTCGACGACGACCTGCTCGTCGACGCCAACAAGGTCAAGGACGAACCGGGCGACGAGGAGAAGGCGTTCACCTCGCTCGGTGCCGACGCCGAACTCGATCAAGTGATCTACGACGGGTCGTCCTTCGGCACTGCCACGTTCTCCGGCAGCGACGAGGAGGCCGACTACCTGGGGTTGCCAGGGCTCTTGGACGGCGAGCAGATGCGCGCCCTGCTGCGCAAACGGCAGCAGGAGCAGATCGACGCGCCGTCGAAGGTCGTCGAAGCACCCGCGCCCGCTGCAGCGGCCGCCGAGCGCGCCGGCACAGCCGGCCAGTTGGCGTCGCTGCGACGGGAGCTGAACGGGCTGGTCGCCATGCACCACCACCGGACCGGAAAGGCGCACGGGATCATTCACGGCGAACTGCGCCGTACCTGTGGTGGCCCGCCCACGGCCATCGCCACGGCGGATCAACTGACCGAGCGCATCGCCGCGCTGCGTGCCTGGTGAGCTGCGTGCCTGGTGAAGAACGACAAAGCGGGCGATCACCGTGGTGATCGCCCGCTCAGGAACTGCAAAATTCAGTTGTCGGAGGTTGCCCTCTGTTCGAGCAAGCTCGGAATTACGCCACTGCGTCAGCGTCCGCGACGATGGTCGCGTTCATCTGCTGCAGTCGGTCCTGGTGCTCGTTCGCATGGTGACGGCAGAAGAGAAGCTCGCCGCCGCTTTCGAGGACGGCACGCACCCGCGCTCCGGCACCGCAGCGATCGCAACGATCCGCAGCACTCAACGTTGTTTCGGTCAACAATCCGGGCATGACTCCTCCGTACTGGCTCGCGTTTTCGAGTCGCGAGCCTGGGGCCGGTCCGCCGCGCCGGTCCGACGCGGTTCCTTCACTCTTACAGACGTTCGGGCGTCATGCGTTGTTCCCACGCCCGTTTCCGTGTGTTGTCACCAACACGAAACATGCTGGTGCCGAGGCCGAGCCGCTGCCGACGTTCGCTACCGGTGAACAGGTGACGGGCCGGACATGACCGGAACAGAGCAACCGCGTCACGACGCGGCGCGGGTACCGACGTGGGCGATTCCCCTCGTGTTCGTCGTCGGAGGAGTGTTCCAGTACCTCGGAGCGGCCATCGGAGTGTTCCTGTTCGACACCACCGAACCGGCCGCCGTGGCGTGGCTTCGTGCTGCGGGCGCGGCCGTGGTGCTGCTCGTGTGGAGACGGCCGTTCGGCGGCGGACGCCGGTGGACCCGTCGCACGGCGGCGATCGCCGGCGGTTTCGGAATCGTCACCGTCGGGATGAATCTGGTCTTCTACGAAGCGATCGCGCGTATTCCGCTCGGCACCGCGGTCGCCATCGAGTTCGTCGGCCCGGTCGCGGTGGCGGCGGTGGGGTCTCGTCGAGGGCGGGACATCGTCGCGCTGCTCATGGTGGCCGCGGGGGTGGTGTCGGTCGCGGGTGCGACCTTCGACGGCGACACCTTCGACGGAAGCGGCATCGTCGGCGTCGGTTTCGCGCTCGCGTCCGCGGCTCTGTGGGCCGCGTACGTGGTCCTGGGCAAGCGTGTGGCGGACGACGGCGACGGTTTGGACTCTCTGGCCGTCGGCATCACCATCGCCGCCGTGGTGCTCGCTCCGGTCGCGTTGTGGCCACAGTTCGCCGTCGGGGCGGGCGTGCTTCTCCATCCCGCCACGTGGGTTCTGGGTATCGGGGTGGGTCTGCTGTCGAGCGTGATTCCGTACGCGCTCGATCAGGTGGTGCTGCGCAGGGTGGGGCGTGCGCGGTTCGCTCTGCTGCTGGCCCTGCTGCCCACGACCGCCACGATCGTCGGCGTCGTCGTGCTCCGGCAGGTGCCCACCGCTCTGGAGGTGGTCGGCATCGCCCTGGTCGTCGCCGCGGTGATACTCGGAGGTACCGGGTTGCGCGCGCCGGTTCCGCCGCCCTGACCGCTGGTGCGACACTGGTGTGACCGGACGAACAGGAGTTCGCTGATGACCGATACCGCATCCACCCCGGCCCTCGTGCACATCTGCACCCTCTCGGACTGGTTGGCGTCCAAGGGGACCGGAGAACACCGACCCGCCTCGCTGGACGACCACGGCTTCGTCCACCTGTCGACACCCGAGCAGGTTCATCTGCCGGCCAACCGGATCTTCGCCGGCCGCAGGGACCTCGTCCTGCTCCGCCTCGATCCGTCGCGGCTGGGGTCACCGGTGAAGTGGGAGCCGGGCGTGCCCACCGATCCGGGCGGAATGCTCTTCCCGCACCTGTACGGTCCGCTGCCCGCGTCCGCCGTCACCGCCGTCGTCGACTATCGGCCGGACGAGAGCGGTGTGTTCACTGAGGCGTCAGCGAACTGAGCCGGGCCGACCTCGTGGAGGTCGGCCCGGCTCGGCGTTCGGTGGTGCGATCGATCCAGATCAGTCCAGGTAGTCGCGCAGAACCTGCGAGCGGCTGGGGTGGCGCAGCTTCGACATCGTCTTCGACTCGATCTGACGGATGCGCTCACGCGTCACCCCGTAGACCTGACCGATCTCGTCGAGCGTGCGCGGCTGGCCGTCGGTGAGGCCGAAGCGCAGGCGCACCACGCCGGCCTCGCGCTCGGAGAGCGTCTCGAGCACGGACTGCAGCTGATCCTGGAGAAGGGTGAACGACACGGCGTCCACCGCCACGACGGCTTCGGAATCCTCGATGAAGTCACCGAGCTGACTGTCGCCCTCGTCACCGATGGTCTGATCCAGCGAAATGGGCTCGCGGGCGTACTGCTGGATCTCCAGCACCTTCTCCGGCGTGATGTCCATTTCCTTCGCCAGTTCCTCGGGCGTGGGCTCACGGCCCAGATCCTGGAGGAGTTCGCGCTGGATGCGGCCGAGCTTGTTGATGACCTCGACCATGTGGACCGGAATACGGATCGTGCGAGCCTGATCGGCCATCGCGCGCGTGATGGCCTGACGGATCCACCAGGTGGCGTAGGTCGAGAACTTGTAGCCCTTGGTGTAGTCGAACTTCTCGACGGCACGAATGAGGCCGAGGTTGCCCTCCTGGATCAGGTCCAGGAACGCCATGCCGCGGCCGGTGTAGCGCTTGGCCAACGACACCACGAGGCGAAGGTTGGCCTCGAGGAGGTGGTTCTTGGCGCGGTTTCCGTCGCGGCAGATCCAGTTCATGTCGCGGCGCTGAGCCACGGGCAGCTTCTCGCCCTTGTCGGCGTGCTCGGCCATGATCTGAGTCGCGTAGAGACCGGCCTCGATGCGCTTGGCGAGCTCGACTTCCTCCTCGGCGTTGAGGAGTGCGACCTTGCCGATCTGCTTGAGGTAGGCACGGACGGAGTCGGCCGACGCGGTGAGCTCGGCGTCCTTGCGCGCCTGACGCAGCGCCTCGGACTCCTCTTCGTCCCAGACGAAATCGCCCGACGCCTTGTCCTCGGCGGTCGGCTCGGTGGTGGCTTCGTCCTCGACCTCGTCACCGACGGCAACGACCTCGACGACGTCGGTGCCGAGTTCGGCTTCCGGAACGTCGAGATCGGCGATGTCGGTGGGGCCGTCCTCGGACGGTTCCTCCGATGGCGCGGCGGCCGGCGCTGCCTTCTTGGGCGCTGCCTTCTTGGCTGCGGCCTTGCGAGCCGGAGCCTTCTTGGCGGGCGCCTTCTTGGCGGGGGCCGAAGTCTCCGTGACGGTACCGACGATCTCGCTGCTGTCGGTCTCGCGGTCTACGGTTTGACGGGTATCGGTGGCTGCCACGTACGCCCTTTCGTGACGGTGTCGTGCGGCGTCACGCCAGAGTGTTCTTCCGGCGGAGAGGTCAGTCGGTTTTCATGCCCGAAGCCGGGCGGACTCTATTGTAACGATGATTCGGCCGCGTGAACCCACCGCAGCGCCAGGAACCGGCGCGCACTGCCGCTCATGTCATGGTGCGAGGCCGGATTGGGCTGCCAGAGCGGCGCCGACGATCCCGGCCGTGTTGAGCAGGGTTGCCGCCTCGACCGGCGTCCGGTTGGTCAGATGGGGGATCCACTTGTCCGCCTTGCGGCTGATTCCGCCGCCCGCGATGAACAGGTCGGGCCAGAAGAGGTCCTCGATACGGGTCAGAACTCGCGAGACCTCCTTCGACCATTCCTTGTAGGACATGTCCTTGTTCTCCTTCACCGACGACGCGGCCCGGTGCTCGGCCTCCTTGCCGTCGACCTCCATGTGACCGAGTTCGGTGTTCGGCAGCAACACCCCGTTCTGGAGGATCGCCGAGCCGATTCCGGTGCCGAAGGTGAGGAGGATGACCACGCCCTTGGTGTTCTTGCCGCCGCCGAACTTGTCCTCGGCGAGTCCGGCCGCGTCGGCGTCGTTCAGGACGGTCACGTCACGTTCGAGAAGTTCGCCGAACAGCTTTCCGGCGTCGGTGCCGATCCATCCCTTGTCGACGTTCGCTGCGGTGCGCGCCACGTTTCCGGTCACGACGCAGGGGAGTGTGATGCCGACCGGGCCGGTCCACTCGAAGTGATCGACGATCTTCTTCACCGTGTCGGCAACCGCTTCGGGCGTGGACGGCTGCGGAGTCTCGATCTTGAAGCGCTCGCCGATCAGATCACCGGTGGTCAGGTCGACGATGCCGCCTTTGACTCCGCTACCACCGATGTCGACTCCGAATCCCTGTGTTCCGGCCACGTCGGCGGACGCGTTCGAGATCGAGATCGAGCCGGGCGACGAGACTGCTTCCGTCATGGGGTCCCCTTCGAAGAGTGCAAGTACCTTGGTTGGCCGAGTCTGGGGTGATCCGACTCGCGCCCACACTAGTTCGTTCGCATAGCCGTCGCCGATGGACGAGGATGATGGATGTGACGAGACCTCCTTCCGCAACAAGAGACTTCGACTCCTCGTCCCTCGAAGCGGCCGTTCTTCGGCGTGTCGCCGTCGCCGTCGCCGAGGAAGCGAGCGAGCTCGTGCGCCGTCGGCGACCGGAGGTGTTCGCCGAGTCCGGTGCGCACGACGACGCTGTCCGGTCCAAGTCGACGCCGACCGATCCGGTGACCGTCGTCGACACCGAGACCGAGAATCTGGTGCGAACCACGTTGGTGCGCTTGCGCCCCGGCGACGCCGTACTCGGTGAGGAGGAGGGCGGCGACGACGCGCCGCCGGACGGCGTGCGGTGGATCGTCGACCCCATCGACGGCACGGTCAACTTTCTCTACGGCATTCCGGTGTACTCGGTCTCCGTGGCCGCGCAGGTCGGCGGAACGTCCGTCGCGGGCGCCGTCGTCGACGTCGTCGGTCGACGGACCTACGCCGCACACCTCGGTGGGGGTGCGCACGTGTGTGACGACGGACAGACGTGGAAGCCGTTGCGCGCCAACCCGGTCGACGATCTGGCCATGGCGCTGATGGCTACCGGGTTCGGATACGACCCGGCTCGCCGGCGGGAACAGGGTCGCCTGGTGTGCGAGCTGCTTCCCCGCGTCCGCGACGTCCGCCGAATCGGTTCTGCCGCACTGGATCTGTGCATGGTGGCGGCCGGTCTGGTCGACGCACACTTCGAGCACGGACTCAGTCCGTGGGACTGGGCAGCGGGCAGCCTGATCGCAGCCGAGGCGGGCGCTGTCGTCATCGTGCCGTCCGCCTCGTCCCGCAGTCGGGACGGCGCAGTCACCGTGGCGTGCGCGCCGGGCATAGCGGACGAGTTTCGCACCGTGCTGAACGAGATCGGTGGGCTCGCCCCGATTCCGTGACGATCAGCAGCGCGACACCCGCGCTGCCTTGAGCAGGTCGAGGTCGAGCGGAGCAGGCTGGGCGCCCTGCGGGGTGTCCGCGAGCGAGCGCAGCACTTCCTGTGCATCGGGATTCGGTTGCAGATCGGCCAGCGCGTAGGTCCCGAGAGCCAGATCGACGGTGTCGTCGGCGCGGGTGTCCTGGATCAGCTCGGAGCACGGTGCCACGAGAGCGACGGTCTCCGCGGCGGCGCGTCCGTTCTCACCGAACCGGATCTGTCCCTGGCACTGGAGGTTCTGGTCGACGTACACGGGGTCGTTTCCGACCTGGACGTCCGGAGCGCTCGCGAAACCGAAGTCGCTGAGCTGAGCGGCGATGTGCGCGGCCTGCCCGCCCTGGCCGTTCGCGTTGAACACCCGGACCCGCGTCGCGGAGAGGGGCGCGGGCTGTACGTCCTGGAGCGACTCGGGATCCACCTCGGTTCCGAGTGGAGCCGGAGCCGGGGCGTTCGGATCCGACGACGGCTGGGGTGGGTTGCAGGACACGGCCGCGGTGGTTGCCTCCGTGGTGGTGAACACCTTGATCCAGACGACGGCGCCCAGAACGGCCAACACCGCGAGTACCGCCACGATCGGGAGCGCTCGGCGACGACGGAAGGGGTTGCCGTTGCGGTCGGTGGACCGACCCTCGGTAATCAAAGAAACCACGGTGCTGAAATGCCCTTCGTGTCCGGCGATGCCGCCGTCCCCGTTCTCGGGTGATCGGCGACTGTCGGAGGTCACTCTAGTTCCGCACCGCCGCGTGGTGCCTGTGATGGGCAGGCGGACGCGCGGAACATTCGGGATGCGGCCGGCGTTGGGGCGTGTGTCGGACCGCATTCGACACGCCGATTCGGCCCGGTTACCACTTCCGGACCGCGATCGGCTATCGTCTGGCGGCCCGGCGAGTCGAGAAACGGTGTCGACCGGGCAGTATTCGTTTTCGACGCCGGGTCGAACGAAGGTTCGGCGGGCAAGAATTCGGGCAACCGTGTGTGGGCTCGACCGTCGGATCATCCGTGTCGGCCTCGGCTGCGAATAGGTGGACGACGAGAGAAGTCGGATCGAAAAATGGTCGGCGACGAGTCAGAACGAAACTCCCCAGCGAGACGATCGACAGAGGGCCGCGCGCGTGTGCGCGTGGCCTGTGCAGGAAGGTGAAGGGGAAACATGGCAACCGATTACGACGCCCCACGGCGTACGGAAACAGATGACGTATCCGAGGATTCGCTCGAAGAGCTGAAGGCCCGGCGCAACGAGGCTCAGTCCGCAGTGGTCGACGTCGACGAGACGGACACGGCGGAGTCGTTCGAACTGCCGGGCGCCGACCTGTCGGGCGAAGAACTGTCGGTGCGGGTCGTGCCGAAGCAGGCCGACGAGTTCACGTGCTCGAGCTGCTTCCTGGTGCACCACCGCTCGCGCCTCGCCGAGGACAACGGCGGCGTCCTGGTGTGCCGCGACTGTGCCGCGTGAGATCGACCGGCGGCACGAGAGTCACGAAGTAGCAGGAACGAGGGCTTCCGCCACCTTCTCCGGATGGCGGGAACTCACCAGCCAGTAAGGGGTGGGGTCTTCGGGGTCGTCGAGAACGACGATCACCATCGGCTTCACCCAGGTGCGGTGTTGAACGAAGGCAGCAGGATCGAGCTGCCTTCCCAGCGCCGCACTTTTTGCGCTCGGGGGGACCACGGCAACGCGGGCGATCACGGATACCGGCAGGTGGGCCTTGCCCGCGTGCAGGACGCGTCCGTCGGGTCCGTCCGTGATCTCGACGCGTGTGCGACTGAGGTGCATGACGCCCCAGACCGCGAGCGGCACCAGAACGACGTACGGCAGCCAGGTGATGATGCCGGGCGAGCCCATGTGCACCTCGGCCGAGAGCAGGCCGGCGACTCCGACCGCGGCCACCCAGTACCAGATCGGCACCCACAGCCGTTCGGAGTACACCACGCGGGTCGTGGGGGTTGCAGCCAGGGATCCGTCGGTCACGTCATCCACAGTAGATGCAGCCGAGTAATCTCGGTGCACGTGAGTGACCTACCCCCCATCGCGATCACGCGACTCGATCCGGGTGTGCCGATGCCCACTCGCGCTCACGGCGGTGACGCCGGTGTGGACTTGACCACGACTGCGGACGTCACCATCGCACCGGGCGAGCGAGTAATGGTCGGGACCGGAATTGCAATCGCACTGCCCGTGGGCACGGTCGGACTGATTCATCCGCGGTCCGGGCTGGCGGCCAAGACCGGTCTGTCCGTGGTCAACACGCCGGGGACCGTCGACGCGGGGTACCGCGGCGAGATCAAGGTGTGTCTGATCAATCACGACCTGCGCACACCCATCGAACTACGCCGAGGCGATCGGATCGCGCAGCTCCTCGTCCAACGGGTCGAGCTGGTGGACTTTGTGGAGGTCGAGTCACTCGACGAAACCACCCGCGGCAGCGGCGGATACGGCTCGAGCGGCGGCCACGCACTTCTGCGGTCCGTCGCAGCGGGCGAGAAAGAGAGCTGAACATGTTCGGACGACGCAACAAGAACGAGAGTGCGCCGGTAGACGACGACCGGGACGAGGGCGTCGCCGACGAGACCGGTGCGACCGGTGACGGACCCTTCGAGATCTCCGATCTGGGGGAGGACCGCGAGACCCTGCAGCAAGGTCGGCTGGACCTCGGATCCGTGCTGGTGCCGGTTCCGGACGGCGGTCAACTGCAGGTCGAGATGACACCGGCCGGCGCGCCGCAGGCCGTTCACCTCATGACGCAGCACGGCCGCATCACCATCGCGGCCTTCGCCGCCCCCAAGTCGCCGGGGCAGTGGCGCGACGTCGCGTCCGAGCTCGCGGACGCCCTGCGCACGGACAGCGCGTCGGTGAGCATCGAGTCCGGCCCGTGGGGTCGTGAGGTCCTGGCGTCGACCGCCAACGGCGATCTGCGGTTCGTCGGCGTGGACGGGTATCGCTGGATGATTCGCGGAGTCGCGACGGGCCCGATCGGAACCGTCGGCGCCGATTCGCCGCTGGCCGAGCAAATTCGCACCGTGATCCGCGGCACCGTCGTCGACCGAGGGACCGAGCCGCATCCGGTGCGCACCCCGCTTCCGATCACGTTGCCGCAGGCGCTCGCCGAGCAGCTGGCCGCAGCACATCAGCAGCAGGTTGCGCAGGCGCAGGCTGCCCCGCAACCCGCACCCCAGGGCCCCGCGCCGCAGGCCGAGACACCTCAGACCCAGACACCTCAGGCCCAGACGCCCCAGCCGCGTCGCGGCGCGTCGGGGTCAGCAATGCAGCAGCTGGGCTGATCCCCGCTCGTCGGCTTCGACGAGGGCCTCGACGCAGAGTCGGCCGAGGAGCGACGGGTCGGCGCCGAGTCGATCGAGGGTGAGTGTGGTCAGGGCGGCGACGGAAATTTCCTGTGCCCACAGCCGGGCCACGTCTTCGGGATGAACCGGGTCGTCGACCGCGGCTACGATTCCGACCGGAATTCGAACCGTACGCAGCGCCTGCACCGACGGTGACGCGTGGCGTGCGGCGTCGTCGAGGGCGGTGGGCAGATCGGGCCATTGCTCTCGCCACGACCGCGACAGCATCTCTGCGAGCCACGGAGGGGACGACGCGGTCATGGATTCGATCGTGGCGTCCAATCCCACCGAGCGCAGGACGTCGGCTGTTGCGCGTGCGCTCGCCGCGGCGGGAGCGTCGGCGCCGTCGCCCGTCCATGCGGGAAGCGCCACCAGGGCGCCCGCGACCTTCTCCGGGTTCTGCGTGGCCCAGTCCAGAGCCACCGCGCCGCCGATCGACACGCCGCCGACCACGATGGGTGACGCGGCCTCCTCGGCCGCGCGGTCGAGCGCTCGTAGATACCCGGCCACCAGGGCGGCCGGTTCCGGTCGCACTGCGGTCAGAGTGCTCCCGGCGTGGGCGACGGCAGTGGCGAAGGCGTCCTCGACGAACCGTGCATCCGACCCGGTGCCGGGGAGAAGAATCACAGTTCTGGGCGTGTCGAACAGGGGCATCGAACGATCCTGCACCGCGGGTGCGACTGATGTGGTTGTCGGGTCCCGGGAGGTCTACAGTCGGGGACACTTGTCCGAATCAACAGGAGCGCACCATGGCACCCGCTGCCGCAGGATATTTCCGCCGCATGACCCGCAAGCTGACCGCCGACATCGATCAGCTCGATGCCGAGGACATGGCCGAGTCGTCACAGGCGTCCGGGGCGCAACGAGCGTGCGATTGCACGCGCGGCGAGGAAGTCACCGTCCTCGGCCGGTTGCGCAGCGTCGAAGCGTGTTCCAAGGCGGCAAACGCCAACATCGAGGCCGAACTGTTCGACGGCACCGACACCATCACGGTGGTGTGGATCGGCCGTCGCCGCATCGCCGGCATCGAGCCCGGCAAGACGGTGCTGATCCGGGGCCGCATCGGCGAACGGGACGGCCGCAAGATCGTCTACAACCCGTATTACGAACTTCACGAGGATTCCGAGCTCTCTTGACCGAAGACACGCCGTCGGTCGCGCGCAAGGAGCGGCCGGAGACGGTTCTCGAACAGATGGGCGGCGTCAGCGGCCTCGTCTACTCGTCGTTGCCGATCATCGCCTTCGTTCCGCTGAACTCGATCTTCGGGCTGACCGTGGCCATCTGGTCGGCGCTCGGCATCGCGGCGGCAATTCTGGTGTGGCGCTTGATCGGTCGCAATCCAATTCAGCCCGCGATCTCGGGTTTCCTGGGTGTCGGGGTCTGCGCGTTCATCGCACACCGCACCGGGGACGCCAAGGGGTTCTTCCTGTTCGGCATCTATACCTCGCTGCTGTACGCCGGAGTGTTCCTGGTGTCGATACTCGTTCGGCGGCCGCTGGTCGGCATCGTATGGGGTGTCCTGAACGGCGGCGGAACGCAGTGGCGACGCGTGCGCGGCGCCATGCGGGCGTACGACATCGCCACGGCGGCTTGGGTTCTCGTGTTCGCTGCTCGTTACATCGTCCAGTCGCAGCTATACGACGCGGACCGCACCGGCTGGCTCGCGGTCGCCCGCATCGGCATGGGCTGGCCCCTGGCTGCGCTGGCCTTCCTCGTGACGTTCTGGGCGGTGCGTAGAGCCGACGCGCTGACGCCGAAACCGGTCAGCGAGCCGTGAGCCCGAGCGCCTCGCGCAACTGATCCTCCACGTCGACGGTCGTGACGAAAAGCAACTCGTCGCCGCCCTCGATCGGGTCGTCCTTCTCGGGAACGATCACCCGCCCGCCGCGCAGAATCGTCACGAGCGCTGCGTCGCGAGGCAGATCCACCTTGCGAACAGCCTTGCCCGCGAGCGGGGTGTCAGCGGGAAGCGTGATCTCCACCAGGTTCGCCTGCCCCTGACGCAGTGTCATCAGACGTACCAGGTCGCCGACCGACACCGCCTCCTCCACGAGCGAGGCCAGCATCCGCGGTGTCGACACGGCGACGTCGACACCCCAAGAGCTGTCGAACAACCATTCGTTGCGCGGGTCGTTGACGCGCGCCACGACGCGGTTCACGCCGAACTCGGTTTTCGCGAGCAGGCTCAGGACCAGGTTTGCTTTGTCGTCACCCGTCGCCGCGATCACCACGTCGTAGGTGTGCATCTCCGCACCTTCGAGCGTGACGAGTTCGCACGCGTCGGCCAGGAGCCATTCCGCGTCGGCGACAGCCTCGGGGTCGACGTGGTCGAGCTTGCGTTCGATCAGCAGCACGTGGTGTTTGCTGCGCAGCAGCTCGCGGGCGATGGATCGACCCACCGCGCCGGCGCCGGCGATTGCAACCCTCATCGAGATCCACCTGTCGGAGAAGCGAAGTCGGTCATCAGCTGTCCTCGGGGGGTGGGTTGCCCGCTGCGGCAAAGGCTTCGGCGACGGTTCCGTCGACGGCCGCGACCCACACCTCGTCGCCGGACTGCAGAACCGTCTTGCGGGTGGGAAGAACGCCGTTGCCGAAGCGGATCATGAACGCCACGCGGGTGTTGGTGGCGGATTCCAGCGTTCCCACACCCTTGCCGAACCACCCGTCGTGCAGATGCAGTTGCGCGACGGCCACGTTGCCCGACGGGTCGCGCCACTTGGTGGGCTCGGTGTCGTGAATCAGGTTGTGCAGGAAGCGATCCGTGGTCCACGGCACCGTGGCGACCGTGGGAATGCCCAGCCGTTCGTACACGGCGGCGCGCTTGGCGTCGTAGATGCGGGCGACGACGCGGTCGACACCGAACGTCTCCCGTGCGACTCGGGCGGAGATGATGTTCGAGTTGTCACCGGAGGAGACCGCGGCCAATGCGTCGGCCTTCTCGATCCCGGCGTCGATGAGCACCTGCCGGTCGAATCCCATCCCCACCACCGTGAGTCCGGGGAAGTTCGGTCCCAGTCGGAGGAAGGCCGTGTGATCGCGGTCGATCACGGCAACCTCGTGCCCGACCCGGACGAGTGCTGCGGCGAGGGACGACCCGACGCGGCCACACCCCATGACGACTACGTACAACGCTGCTCCGATCGGGGCAAGTGCGAGTGTGCTTCCGAGTCAGAACGGTACAACCGTCGACGGAGACCGCGAAACCGGCCGGGCGTACCCGCACCACGCCGAGCGCGCTGCCACGCCTTACGCTTCCCTCTGTGTCCAAGCTTTCGACGGCCACCAAGAGGCTGCTGCTGGGTAGACCGTTCCGTAGCGACACGCTCGGACATACGCTCCTGCCCAAGCGGATCGCCCTCCCGGTGTTCGCGTCCGATGCCATGTCCTCCGTCGCGTATGCGCCCGAGGAGATCTTTCTCGTGCTCTCGGTCGCCGGGATCAGCGCCTACTCCTTCAGCATCTGGATCGGACTGGCGGTGGCGGTCGTCATGGCCGTCGTCGTGGCCAGCTACCGCCAGAACGTCCACGCCTACCCGTCGGGGGGCGGCGACTACGAGGTCGCCACGACCAATCTCGGGCCGACCGCGGGCCTCACCGTGGGCAGCGCGCTGTTGGTCGACTACGTCCTGACCGTCGCCGTGTCCATCTCGGCTGCTGCCTCCAACATCGGGTCGGCGGTGCCGTTCGTCGCCGAGCACAAGGTGCTGTTCGCCGTTGCGGCGATCGCGCTGATCACGTCCATCAATCTGCGCGGTGTGCGGGAGTCGGGCACGGCGTTCGCCATCCCCACCTATGCGTTCATGATCGGCATGTTCGTGATGCTGATCTGGGGACTGGTCCAGGTGTTCGTCCTGGGCGACGACGTGTCCGCCGAGTCGTCGAGCTTCGAGCTGACGCAGGACGACAGTCACCTCTACGGCATCGCGTTCGCGTTCCTGGTCGCGCGTGCGTTCTCGTCCGGGTGCGCGGCGCTCACGGGAGTCGAGGCCATCTCGAACGGAGTGCCGGCGTTCCGCAAACCCAAGTCGCGGAACGCGGCCACGACCCTGCTGCTGCTCGGCACCATCGGTATCACTTTGTTGATGGGCATCATCGTGCTCGCCGAGAAGATCGGCGTGAAGTACGCGGCGGAGCCGGAGACGCAGCTCATCGGCGCGCCCGAGGGGTACCAGCAGAAGACGCTGATCGCACAGCTCGCGGACGCGGTGTTCTCCGGCTTCCCGATCGGGTTCTACTTCATCACCATCGTCACGGCGCTCATCCTCGTGCTAGCCGCGAACACCGCCTTCAACGGCTTTCCGGTGCTCGGCTCGATCCTCGCGCAGGACCGCTTCCTGCCGCGTCAGTTCCACACGCGCGGCGATCGTCTCGCGTTCAGCAACGGCATTCTGTTTCTCTCCGCGGCCGCGATCTTCTTCGTCGTGATGTTCGGCGCCGAGGTCACCAAGCTGATCCAGCTCTACATCGTCGGCGTGTTCGTCTCCTTCACCCTCAGCCAGACCGGAATGATCCGGCACTGGACGCGGCATCTGAAGACGGAGACCGACCCGGCGGTGCGGCGCCAGATGATGCGCTCGCGCGTCGTCAACAGCATCGGCCTGGCCATGACGGCCACCGTGCTGGTGATCGTGCTGATCACCAAGTTCGCGGCAGGAGCGTGGATCGCCATCGTGGCGATGGTCGCGATCTTCGGGTTGATGAAGTTGATTCGCAAGCACTACGACTCGGTGACGTCCGAACTCGAGGACTTCGAGTGGGACGGCGTTCTGCCCAGCCGGACGCATTCGATCGTGTTGGTGTCGAAGTTGCACGGTCCGACGCAGCGGGCGCTCGCGTACGCGCGGGCAAGTCGGCCCGACACCCTCGAAGCGGTCACGGTCAACGTGGACGAGCCCGACACCCGAAAGCTGGTGCGGGAGTGGGAGAATTCGGATGTCTCCGTGCCACTGAAGGTCGTGGAGTCTCCCTACCGAGAGATCACCAAGCCGGTGCTCGACTACGTCAAGCGCGTGCGCCGAGACTCACCGCGCGACGTCGTCACCGTGTTCATCCCCGAGTACGTCGTGGGTCACTGGTGGGAGCAGATCCTGCACAACCAGAGCGCGCTGCGGCTCAAGAGCCGCTTGCTGTTCCAGCCGGGCGTCATGGTGACCAGCGTGCCGTGGCAACTCAATTCGTCGGAACGTGCCAAACGAGAGCGGATCGAGAACGCGCCCGGGTCGTCGCGTCGCGGCTACGAACCGCCCACCGGCAGGTGAGCGTCAGCTGGTTCGGGGAGACCTTCGAGATTCGAGTCGAAGGTCCGGCGCACGGCGGATTCTGTGTCGGACGCCGCGACGGCCGCGTCGTGTTCGTTCGCCACACCCTTCCCGGAGAACTGGTTCTGGCCCGCGTCACCGAAGACCCCGGCAAGTCGTTCTGCCGCGCGGACGCCGTCGAGGTGCTCGATCCATCACCGGATCGCATGTCGCCGCGCTGCCCTATCTCGGGACCGGGCGGATCCGGATGCTGCGACTTCTCACACGTCACTCCCGACGCGCTCCGGGCCATCAAGTCCACGGTGGTCCGCGAGCAGCTGGCGCGGATTGCCAAGATCGACCGTGAGGTGACGGTAGAGGCGTTGCCCGGTAGCGACGACGGCACCGGATGGCGCAGCCGCGTGCGACTCGCGGTCGACGAGTCCGGGCACGCCGGTTTCCATCGCTTCCGCAGCTCGCGTCTCGTCACCGACCTCCGCTGTCCCCAGGTCGTACCGGGGCTGTACGTGGGTCTGGGCGACACGGCGTGGCGTCCGGATTCGGAACTGCACGTAGTGGTCGATTCGACCGGCGCGCGGCACGTCGTCGAGGCGTCGGCGCCGGGGTCCGGGAGCCGCACCGCACGCACCGACCGCGGTCGCCGCGGCGCCGCAGCACGCCGGGCCGGTGCGTCCGGCCCGAAGCGCCACCGTGTTCTCGAGGGAACGGGTCGGCCCGTCGAGCGAGTGGGTTCGCGCACGTTCGAACTGGACGCGACCGGTTTCTGGCAGGCCCACACCGGCGCCGCCGAGCGATACAGCGACGTCGTGCGGGCCTGGGCCGGTGCGGCGCCGGGCGCGACGGTGTGGGACCTCTACTGCGGGGTGGGTGTGTTCGCGTCCGTCCTGGCAGATCAGGTGGGGGAGCAGGGCTCGGTGGTCGGCGCGGAGTTCTCGCGGCAGGCGGTCGGCGACGGCCGCGTCGCGCTGGCCGATCTGCCGCAGGTGTCGCTGTATTCGGGAAGGGTAGAGCGGATGTTCGACCGACTGCCGCCGGACCCGTCCGTGGTGGTGCTGGATCCACCTCGGTCGGGAGCCGGGCGCGACGTCGTCGGTGGCGTCTCGTCGGCCGGTGCGAGCACCGTCGTCCACATCGGGTGCGACCCCGCTGCGTTCGCGCGTGACGCCGGACTCTTCGAGGAGGCCGGCTACCGGCTGACCGACCTCCGAGCGTTCGACGCGTTCCCGTTGACCCACCACGTCGAGGTGATCGGACTGTTCACGCGGTAGTCGTGCACGATCTCCCCTCGCTGCTGAACCCGCCGCGCTCCGCACGAGCAGCGTTCGTACGTGACGGTTCCCTCGCTGGTGCGGTGGGTGGATTCGGTGGTCCAGGAGTGCAGGCAGCTGATCGTCGATGTCATGAACGCCAGCTTCCGGTAAGGGTCTTGTACGAATCAACCCTTACCGAACTACCGCAAAACGGGCGCAGAGACGGTTACCCCCACCGCTAGCGGGCTGACACACTGATCGACGGGACGGTCCACGTGCGACAACGCCCCCAAATGGTGGAGGTGTGCAGGTGTTGCGCAGATGAGCACTACTCTCATGGTCGATGAACGTGATCACGACCGGTCTCTGCGGGAGGTTCTCCCGGTGAGCACCGACAACTGGGACCAGGCGGCCGGTACCGACGTGGGTCGTCACCGCGCGGACGAGCCGACTGCTGTGCCCGACTCGGCGCCCGATCCGACGTGCCCGGTTCCCGAGACCGGTGCGGCGGCCCAGCGCATCGCGGAAACCGATCAACTGCGCACGCTGCTGCTCGCCACCGGTCGAAGCGACCGCACCGCGTTCTCTCAGCTCTACGACCTCACCTCGGCGCGTGTCTACGGCATGGTTCTGCGCGTCCTGCGTGATCCCGGGTTCAGCGAGGAAACGACGCAGGAGGTGTTCCTGCAGATCTGGAAGACCGCCGAGCGCTACGACCCGGCGCAGGGCTCACCGCTGGCCTGGATGATGACTCTCGCGCACCGACGTGCGGTGGATCGAGTGCGGTCCGAACAGTCCGGCACCGATCGCGAAGCGCTCTACGGATCCTCGACGCACAGCCCGGCGCACGACGAAGTGCTGGAATCGGTCACGCAGACCCTCGAATCCGAGGCCGTCGTGCGGTGCCTCGACACACTGACCGCCACGCAGCGCGAGTCCGTGCAGATGGCGTACTACAGCGGCTGGACCTACCGCGAGGTGGCCGAGCGTCTCGGAGTCGCCGTTCCGACCGTCAAGTCCCGAATACGAGATGGATTGATCAAACTCAAGACGTGTCTGGGGGTGAACCGAGATGACTGACGACCGCTACGCGGACCTGGCAGACCTGGCGTACCCCTACGCCTTCGACGCGATGGACGACGCCGAGCGCGCGGACATCGAGGCAACCCTGCGCGGCGCCGACGCAGACGTGCGTGCGAGCTTCGACGCTGTGGTCCGCGACACGCGGGAGACGCTGGCGGTCACGTCGTCCGCAACGGCCGTGACGCCGCCCCCGCAACTGCGCGACCGCATTCTCGACGCGATCGGCGATGCGAAGCAGGAGTCCGGCTCGGTCTCCTCGCTCGCCGAGCACCGTGCCCGACGCTCGTCCCGGTGGCGTGTCGTCGCCGCGGCGGCTGCTGCCGTGGTGGTGGTCGGTGTCGGCGGAACGGTCGTCTCCACCCAGCTGGGCGACAACCGATCCGACGCTCCGACATCGCAGGTGCTGGCGGCGAACGACGTCCGGACCTCGACTGCGGAGGTCACCGGCGGAGGAACGGCGACGGTCAAGTGGTCACGCACCGCGAACGCCGCGGTCGTCACGTTCGACGGCCTGGCCTCGCCCGGTCCCGATCGCGTTTTCGAGCTGTGGCTGATCGAGGGCGAGTCCGCTCCACGGTCGGTCGGCCTCGTGCCACCCGACGCGGCGAACCCGGACGCGCCGACCCTGATCACCGGTCTCGGTCAGGCAGGCACCTTCGCGGTGTCGGTCGAACCCGACGGGGGTTCGCCGGCGCCGACGACCACCCCGATCGCCGCGGTCACACTGGACGCCTGAGCGAGCGAATGATCGACTCGGCCTGCGTGTAGGCGCTCGTCAGCAACGTCTCGAGCAGGTCGAGTTTGGCCGACGGGTCCTGCTTCGTCAGCGCATCGAAGCGGTCCATGGTCATCAGTGCGAGGGTGACGGGCGCCGCGGCGCGCACTTCCACGAGAAACTGCGAGCGTTGCATCATCGGCATCTCGCCGAACGACATGCCTGGCCCGAGTGTGGACACCGCCACCGTGCGACCGGCAGGGTCGGGTGCGCCGATCACGACACGGCCCTCGAGGATCAGCGCCAAGCCGATCGCGTCGTCGCCCGGCGCTGCGATCACGTCGCCGCGCCCGTGATGTCGTAGCTCGAATGCGTTCCGCACCACGTCTCGGTGATCGACGTCGATGGCCTCGAGGACGGGGTGGGTGCCGAGCGTGACCCGTGCCGGCTGCCTCGGCCCGGTGCACCACCGATCCAGCACCAGTTCCTCGGCCCATTGGCTGGCGGCGTCGACGGTGGTGAACACCCGCTCGCCCTGCCCGCCGGAGATGGACGACGTCGTGTGGCCGAGGGAGCCGTTCGGGTCGACGAGCGCGGTGGCACACCCGTCCGATCGCAGGGACGCCATCATGTCGTCGAGCATGGTGCGGGCGACGTCGCTGACGTCGTCGACACGGCGCATGTCGAGGATCACCGCATCCAGGTCCGGGCCCGAGGTGCCGAGTGCGCGGACGACGCTTTCCGCCGCCGAGAAGAGCATGTCTCCGTGCAGCTCGAGGATGCGCGCTCCGGGCGCCTTCTCCTCCAGAGTGGTCTGCTCACTGGCGCTGCGCCGCCGCCGTGACGGTGCGTCCGCGAGGGTGTAATCGGCTCGGACCGCCGAGCGTGCCGCTCGTCCGACGTGCAGGAAGTGAAGTTCGAGCCGGCGGGAGAGCTCGCGGCACGCCAGGACTCCGCGCACGCTGTTGCCGTGCGGATCGAGCCGGGGCGAGTACACCGCGATGCCGAGCTGACCGGGCAGAACCGCGAGGATGGATCCGCCCACTCCGCTCTTGGCGGGCAGGCCGACGCGTGCCACCCAGTCACCGGCTCCGTCGTACATGCCGCAGGTCGTCATGACGCTCAGGACTCGCTCGACGAGCGCGGGCGCGGCGACGCGGGTGCGGGTGATCGGGTTGACGCCGTTGTTCGCCATCGTCGCGGCCATCACTCCGAGATCGCGGCAGGTGACGTCGATGGAGCACTGCCGGAAGTACAGGTCCACCACGTCGTCCGGATCGGTGTCGACGATGTCGAACGAGCGCAGCATGTGTCCGATTGCCCGGTTGCGATGTCCGGTGCGCGCTTCGGATCGGTACACCTGCTCGTTCATCGTCAGGTTCCTGCCGGCGTACCGCGAGTAGGTGTCGCGAATGCGGTCGAACCTGTCCTCGTGAGATCGCCCGTGCACCAACGACACCGAGGTGATCGCGCCCGCGTTGATCATCGGGTTGCGTGGCCGTTCGGTGACCGGGTCGAGACTGATCTCGTTGAACGGCTCGCCAGACGGTTCGACGTCGATCTTGGCGCCCACCGCGTCCTCGCCGTTGTCGGCGAGTGCGAGGGCGTAGGTGAACGGCTTCGACACGGACTGGATCGTGAACTCGGTCGCAGTGTCGCCGACCTCGTAGACGTATCCGTCCGCGGTCGCCACCACGATGCCGAACGAGTCGGGGTCGACGGCGGCCAGTTCGGGGATGTAATCGGCCACGCTCCCGGACGTGTCGGCTACGAATTGTGAGTGAACCTGCCGCAGCATGTCGTTCACCACGTTCATGTCTGGAACCCGATCATGGAGGTAACCCTAGTTTCGAGTGGCACGTAGACTTGGACAACCTGACCACCGAATGTTGCGGTTGGTCGAATCTGGAGGGAGCGATCTCGGTGGGTGTACTTCACCGCATTCGGACGCCTGGCGATCTGCGTGAGCTCGACCAGTCGGAGCTGTCCGAGCTGGCGGCGGAGATCAGAGCTTTTCTCGTCGAGAAGGTGTCGGCCACAGGTGGCCATCTCGGACCCAATCTCGGCGTCGTCGAGCTGACCCTCGCGATCCACCGCGTCTTCGACTCGCCCACCGACCCCGTCATCTGGGACACCGGTCACCAGGCCTACGTCCACAAGATGGTGACCGGTCGCGTCGACCTGTTCGAGTCGCTGCGCAAGGAGGGCGGCCTGTCCGGTTATCCCTCCCGCGCCGAGAGCGAGCACGACTGGGTCGAGTCGTCCCACGCGTCCGCGTCGCTTTCCTACGCCGACGGGTTGGCGAAGGCCTTCGAACTCACCGGCCAGCAGCGGCATGTCGTCGCGGTGGTCGGTGACGGCGCACTGACCGGCGGTATGTGTTGGGAGGCTCTGAACAACATCGCCGCCGGGAAGGACCGGTCGCTGGTCATCGTCGTCAACGACAACGGCCGGTCGTACTCACCCACCATCGGCGGATTGGCGGACCACCTCGCGGCACTGCGCTTGCAGCCGGGCTACGAGCGCGTTCTCGACACCGGCCGCCGTTTCGTCAAGCGCATGCCGGTCGTCGGGAAACCCGCCTACCTGATGCTGCACGGCATGAAGGCAGGCCTCAAGGACGCCGTCAGCCCGCAGGTCATGTTCACCGACCTCGGGATCAAGTACCTCGGACCCGTCGACGGTCACGACGAGCGAGCCCTCGAATCCGCGCTGCGGCGGGCCAAGAGCTACGGCGGCCCCGTGATCGTCCACGCGGTCACGCGCAAGGGCATGGGGTACTCGTACGCCGAGAACGACGTGGCCGACCAGATGCACTCCACCGGCATCATCGACCCCCTCACGGGACTGGCGAAGTCCAAGTCCAAGCCCGACTGGACCTCGGTGTTCTCCGCCGAGTTGATCGAGCGCGCGAAGACCCGCGACGACGTCGTGGCCATCACCGCAGCGATGGCCGGACCCACCGGTCTGGCAGCGTTCGGCGAGGCGTACCCGGGCCGGATGTTCGACGTGGGCATCGCCGAGCAGCACGCCATGACCTCGGCGGCCGGCATGGCGCTGGGCGGTCTGCATCCCGTGGTCGCCGTCTACTCGACGTTTCTCAATCGAGCGTTCGACCAGTTGCTGATGGACGTGGCACTGCTGAAGCTTCCGGTCACGGTCGTGCTCGACCGCGCCGGTGTCACCGGCTCGGACGGCGCGAGCCACAACGGTATGTGGGACATGTCGCTGCTCGGCATCGTTCCGGGGATGCGCGTCGCCGCGCCGCGTGACGGCGCCACCCTGCGCGAGGAACTCGGCGAGGCGCTGGCGGTGTCGGACGGCCCCACGGCAATCCGGTTCCCCAAAGGCGCTGTGAGCGAAGACATCACGGCCGTCCACCGCCTGGACGGGGTTCTCGACGTGCTGCTCGAGGCTCCGGAGTCGTCGCGAGACGTGCTCATCGTCTCGATCGGATCGTTCGCCGCGATGGCCCTCTCGACCGCGGAAGCGCTTCGTGCACGGGGTGTCTCGGCGACGGTGGTGGATCCCCGGTGGGTGCTGCCGGTCCCGGAGTCCTTGATCAAGCTCGCCGAGGAGTATCGACTGGTCGTCACGCTCGAGGACAGCGGACTGCACGGCGGCATCGGATCCTCGGTGTCCGCCACGATGCGCGGCGCGGGGCTCGATGTTCCCTGCCGCGATCTCGGTGTGCCCCAGCGCTTCCTCGATCACGCCAGTCGCGAGAGCATCCATTCCGAGCTCGAACTCACCCCGGCCGACATCGCACGCCGCATCCTCGGATGGGTCGGCGAGAACTAGACGCAGATCGACGACAGCGGGCCCCTTCCTCGGAAGGGGCCCGCTGTCGTATCACTGCTTGCTAATGGAACTTCTTGCCGGTCACCGCTTCGGACGTTCCGGTGCGGTCCAGGTACGGGGTGATGCCGCCGTTCCAGAAGCCGAATCCTCCGCCGAGGATCAGGCACAGGTCGATGTCTTCCGGCGCTGCGACCACACCTTCGCTCAGCATGATCTCGATCTCCTCCGCGAACGCGCGCCGGGTGCGATCGAGCACCTGCTCCGCGGTCGACGGCCGGTCGCCCTGTGGCCACATGTCCGCGACCTCGGAGTCGACGGTCTTGGTGCCGTCGGCGCCGTAGGTCCAGATGGCCGACTTCTTGGCCGCCACGATGGCCTGCAGCCCGGGGGAGTCGTGGAACCGCTCCGGGTAGTACTCGGCCATCGTCTCACCGGTGTGCAGCGCGACGGCCGGGCCGACGAGGGAAAGCAGCGTGAGCGGGCTCATCGGCATACCGAGTTCGGTGATCGCGTTGTCCGCGACGTCGAAGGGGGTGCCTTCGTCGATCGCGTTCATGACCTCGCCGAGCGCCCGCGTCAGCAACCGATTGAAGACGAAGCCCGGCTTGTCGGCGATCAGCACGGCAGACTTCTTCAGCGCCTTCGCGGTGGCGAATGCCGTTGCGAGAGTGGCGTCGTCGGTCTTGTCGCCCCTGATGATCTCGAGGAGCGGAAGCACGGCGACGGGGTTGAAGAAGTGGAACCCGACGACACGCTCGGGATGGGCGAGGTCCGCCGACATCTTGCCGATCGACAACGACGAGGTGTTGGTCGCCAGGATGGTCTCCGGCGAGACGTACTGCTCGAGCTCGGCGAACACCTTCTTCTTGACGTCCAGATTCTCGAAGACGGCCTCGATGACCCAGTCGGTCTTCGCGAACGCGGCCTTGTCCAGCGATCCGCTGACGAGTGCCTTGAGGCGGTTGGCCGCATCGGGGGACAGGCGCTTCTTGCCCTGGAGTTTGTCGATCTCGGCGTGAACGTACCCCACTCCCTTGTCGATGCGCTCCTGGTCGATGTCGGTGAGAATGACCGGCACCTTCAGCTGACGCACGAACAGCAGAGCGAGCTGGCTTGCCATGAGCCCCGCGCCCACGATGCCCACCCCGGACACCGTGCGCGCCAACGACTTGTCCGGCGCTCCGGCCGGCCGCTTGGCCCGTTTCTGCACCAGGTCGAACGAGTACAGACCCGCGCGCAGCTCATCGGACATCAGCAACGTCGCGAGAGCCTCGTCCTCGGCGGCGAAGGCTGCATCCAGTGACGCCGAGTCGGTGATGTCGACGGTCTTGGCGGACTTCAACAGCTCGACGGCGGCGACGGGACCGGGCGCGAACCCGCCGGTCTTGCCGGCCACGATGGCCGATGCGCGGGCGATCGCGTCGTCCCACGCTTGACCGCGATCGATCTCCGGGCGGGCGGGGGTGACGTCGCCGCGGACGACGGTGGCCAGCCACGCCAGTGATTGCTCGAGGTAGTCGGCGCCGTCGAACACCTCGTCGACGATGCCCAGATCCTTCGCCTGCGCCGGGCTGAGCATCTTGTTCTGGTTCAGCGAGTTCTCGATCACGACCGTGACGGCGGCCGACGCCCCGACGATGTTCGGAAGCAATTGCGTTCCGCCCCAGCCGGGTACGAGACCGAGGAACGCCTCGGGCAGACCGAGTGCGGCCGCGTTCGACGCAACGGTGCGGTAGTGGCAGTGCAGCGCGATCTCGAGGCCGCCGCCGAGTGCCGCCCCGTTCACGAACGCGAACGTCGGGATCGTCGATTCGCGGAGCCGACGGAACACTCGGTGACCGAGCGAACCGATCTGCAGCGCATCGTCTTTCGACGTGATGTTGGGAACACCGTTCAGATCGGCACCGACCGCGAACACGAACGGCTTGCCCGTCACGGCGATCGCCACCGGATTCGCGGCGAAGGCCTCGTCCAGTGCGGCGTCCAGCGCTGTGAGTCCGCCCGGCCCGAATGTGGACGGCTTGGTGTGGTCCAAGCCGTTGTCCAGGGTCACCAGGGCGACGGAGCCGTCGAGGCCCGGAACGGAGAAGATCTTGGTGTACGCGTTCGTCACGACTTCGTCGGCGAAGGCGGTGGAGATGTCGGCCATGGTTCAGTCCTTCTTGCCGTCGGCAGTATTGGATTCGAACGCGGGGTTTTCCCACACGACCGTGCCGCCCATACCGAGGCCGATGCACATCGTGGTCAAGCCGTATCGAACGTCCGGACGCTGCGCGAACTGACGGCTCAGCTGGGTCATCAGGCGCACGCCCGACGACGCGAGCGGGTGGCCGCAGGCGATGGCGCCGCCCCACGGGTTGACGCGGGGATCGTCGTCGTCGATTCCGAAGTGATCGAGGAACGCCAGCACCTGCACGGCGAAGGCCTCGTTGATCTCGAACAGTCCGATGTCGTCGATGCTCAATCCGGTTCGACCGAACAGCTTTTCGGTGGCCGGGACGGGACCGATGCCCATGACGGCGGGATCGACTCCGGCGAAGGAGAAGCCGACCATCCGCATGCCGACGGGCAGACCGAGTTCGGCGGCGGTGTCCTCACCGGCGAGAAGGGCGGCGGTGGCTCCGTCGTTGAGTCCGGCGGCGTTGCCGGCGGTCACGCGGCCGGCCGGACGGAACGGGGTCTTGAGCTTCGCGAGATCCTCGACCGTCGTACCCGGACGAGGCGGCTCGTCCTCGGTGGCCAGGCCCCACCCGGCGGCGGACTTGGTGGCGACGGGTACGAGGGTGTCGGCGATGAAGCCGGCCTTCTTGGCGGCGTCGTACTTGTCCTGGCTGCGCACGGCGTAGGCGTCGGTGCGGTCCTTGGTGATCGACGGGAACCGGTCGTGCAGGTTCTCCGCCGTGTTGCCCATGACGAGCGCGCTGGGGTCGACGAGGCGGTCGGCGAGGAAGCGCGGGTTGGGGTCGACGCCCTCGCCCATCGGGTGGCGGCCCATGTGCTCGACCCCGCCGGCGATGGCGACGTCGTACTGACCGAAACCGATGCCCGACGCGGTGGTGGTCACCGAGGTCATGGCGCCGGCACACATGCGATCGATCGCGAAACCGGGGACGCTGCGCGGCAATCCGGCCAGCATGGCGGCAGTGCGGCCGATCGTGAGGCCTTGATCACCGGTCTGTGTCGTCGCGGCCACTGCAACCTCGTCGACGCGCTCCGGCGGGAGCTGCGGATTACGACGCAGCAGTTCGCGGATTGCCTTCACGACGAGGTTGTCGGCGCGAGTCTCGGCGTAGATGCCCTTGGGTCCGGCTTTGCCGAACGGTGTTCTGATGCCGTCGACGAACACGACGCTTCTCGGGGACATGCTTCCTCCGGGGTGGACTGTTACGTGCCGGACGGGGGTCCGGACACGCACACTCTAAACCCTGATTACTCGCCGGTAACTTCGGTGGTCTCGGCGGGTGTCTGCTCCGCCTCGATCAGCGCCGCGGTCAACACCGGCACGGTGAGGGTGCGCTGCCAGGACCGCGCACCACCGTCGGCCAGAAACCGATCGACCGCGGCCTCGACCTCGTCGGCCGGAAGCGGAGTCCAGTCCCAGCACAGCCGACGCACCAGATCGGGCGTCACGAGGTTCTCGATGGGAACCGACACGTCGACACCGAGCTCGGTCAACCCCGCACGTGCCGCCGTGAGGCGCGCAGCAGCCTCGGGGTTGCGCCGGGACCACCGGCTGACCGGCGGCGGACCGGTGAAGGGCTGCGACACGGGAGGCAGATCTGCGTCCCCGAGTGCGCGGGCGCGCTCGAGTGCGCTGAGCCAGACGGCCGATGACCGCCGTTGGCGCGGCCCGCCGAACACCGGCAGGGTACGCAGATCGTTCATCGTCTTCGGGTCCTTCTGGGCCGCGGCGACGATGGCGGAGTCGGGCAGTATCCGGCTCGGCGCGATGTCGCGACGTTGCGCAATTTCGTCGCGCGTCGTCCACAACTCGCGCACCGCGCCCAGCGAGCGCGCCGACTTGATGGCGTGAATGCCGGAGGTGCGTCGCCAACGATTGGGCTTCGGCGGAGGTGGACCCGCGAGCCGAATGTGCTCGAATTCCTCTGCGGCCCAAGCGGTCTTGCCTTGAGCTTCGAGTTCCGCCGCCATCGCGTCGCGGAGTTCGACCAGCACCTCCACGTCGAGTGCCGCGTAGTTGAGCCAGGTCTCCGGCAGCGGGCGGGTGGACCAGTCGGCCGCTCCGTGGCCCTTCTGCAAGGCCAGTCCGAGAGTGCGTTCGACGATGGCGGCGAGCCCCACCCGTTCGAAGCCCGCCAGGCGCCCGGCCAGTTCGGTGTCGTAGAGGACGGCGGGTGCCATGCCGAGCTCGGCCAGTCCGGGCAGGTCCTGATCGGCGGAGTGCAGGACCCATTCGAGCGGATTGACGACCTCCGCGAGCGGCGCGAGCGCCGCAATGCCCGCGGACTCGACGATCGGAATCGGGTCCAGAAGAACCGTGCCGGCACCCTTGCGGCGGAACTGAACCAGGTATGCGCGGGCGGAGTACCGGAACCCGGATGCGCGCTCGGCGTCGACGGCGAGCGGGCCGGTACCGCCCGCCAGCAGCTCGGCAGCGCGAACGACCGACGCCGGAGTGTCGGTGAGAGGAGGAACCCCGTCCGCCGGCACGAGAAGAGGCACTGCCGTGCTTTCCGGTACCTCGGGGCTCTCCGGGGTCTCGGGGGTGTCCGGGATCTCGGGGTTCTCGGCGGCTACCGGTTGGTCGGGCATGAGAGTCGACTTTATGCGGTCAGTCGACCGTGTCGGCGCGTGACTCCAAGCGGGTGATTCCGGCAGGCGGCAATCCGGCCGCGTACGCCAGGACCTCGCCGAACGCCTCGACGTGGACGGCCAGCTCACCGGTCAGCGCCGTCCAGGACGCCCGCAACTCGAGTTGGTGCGCCCGCGCGGGACCGGCGATGTCGCCGAAGCGGACCGAGCTGGTCGAGGTGATCGTTCCGCCGAGTGCGGTCAGCGGCTCGTCACGGGTCTGAAACGCCTCGACCAGCCAGCTCCACGCGACCTCGGGAAGGAGAGGATCGGAGGCGAGAGAGGCGTCGACGTCGGCCTGGATGTACGCCACGAGGCGCATGGTGCCGTTCCACGCTTCGTCGCCGTCCGGGTCGTACAGCAGGATCAGCCGGCCGAACGCGTCGCCGTCGGACTGCTCGGCCACGATGTCGGACTCGGGGTGGCGCACCTCGGCGCCGATCGCATAACTGAACGGCGCCAGACGCTGAGGCGGACGGATGGGGCCGACCTCGATGTCCGGATGCACCGTGGCCTTGTGCATCGCATCGATCGCGGCGCGAAAAACCGCGGGCTCGGCGGCGGATACGGGCGTGGTCACAACTGCGGACGGTATCGCCGCCCGAGGCCGACGCGTCGGAGGCGCGCCGCACCACCCGTGGCAGCATGGACGGCGATGAGCACCGACTTGACTCCGCGACGCCTTCTTCCCGATGCACCGTTCCTCGCGGCGGCGACCGGGCGGATTCCCAGCCGTCGCCCCGTGTGGTTCCAACGCCAGGCCGGTCGGTCGCTCCCCGAGTACCGCAAGGTGCGTGCAGGCATCGCCATGCTCGACTCCTGCTTCGACGCCGAATTGGTCTGCGAGATCACCGCGCAGCCCGTCCGCCGTCACGGTGTGGACGCAGCCATTCTGTTCTCGGACATCGTGGTTCCGCTCAAGGCCGCGGGGGTGGACCTCGACATCGTTCCGGGTACCGGCCCGGTGATCGCGAACCCGATTCGCACCGCCGCGGACGTGGCCGCTCTTCCCCGACTTCTTCCCGAGCAGGTGGGTGCGGTCGCGCGCGGGATCGGACTTCTGCTCGACGAACTCGGCGACGTGCCCCTGATCGGTTTCGCCGGTGCGCCCTTTACCCTGGCGTCCTACCTCGTGGAAGGCGGCCCGAGCCGTAATCACGAGCGCACCAAGGCGATGATGCACTCCGATCCGGCGACCTGGCACGCGCTGCTCGGCTCCCTTGCGGACCTGACGATCACGTTCCTGCAGGCGCAATTGCGCGCCGGGGTCGACGCGGTGCAGCTGTTCGATTCCTGGGCGGGCTTTCTCTCGCTGGCGGAGTACCGCGAGTTCGTGCTTCCGCACTCCACGCGGGTGTTCGCCGAGATCGCCGGAGCCGGCGTTCCCCGTGCGCACTTCGGAGTGGGCACGGGCGAGCTCCTCGGCGCGATGGGTGAAGCCGGTGCGGACGTGGTCGGTGTTGACTGGCGCATCCCGTTGGACGTGGCCGCCGAGCGCGTCGGGCCGGGGAAGGCGCTGCAGGGCAATCTCGACCCGTCCGTTCTGTTCGCGGGATCGGCCGCCGTCGAGAAGGAAGTCCGACGCATCGCCACCGAAGCCGACGCAGCGGTGGCGGGCAACGCCATCGGGCACATCTTCAACCTCGGGCACGGCGTTCTTCCCGAGACCGACCCCACCGTTCTGACTGCGGTCGTGGAGCTGGTGCACGCGCTGCCACCTACCGGCATCGCGCAGTGAACCGACCGGCCTCCGGCCTTTCCGCAGTGAAAGTAGCGGTCGTCGGCGCCGGAATCACCGGTCTCGTTGCGGCCTACCGACTTCGGCTCGCACTCGGGCCGGATGCGGACATCGTCGTCGCGGACGGCGGCACCCGCGTCGGCGGAAAACTGCACTCTGCCGAGATGCGGTCGGGAACGGTCGACGTCGGCGCCGAAGCGTTCGTCTCGCGTCGGCCGGAAGTGCCGGCGCTTCTCGACGAACTCGGACTCGCCGGTCAACTGGTCAGGCCGTCGGCAGCGCGCCCAGTGATCCGGTCCGGCGGCGCCCTCCACCCTCTGCCCGCCGGCACTCTCATGGGGATCCCGACGTCGGCCGAATCCGTCCGAGGTCTCGTCGACGACGCCACGTGCGAGCGCATCGCGGGGGAACCCTCACGCCCGTTCCGCTGGACCGTCGGCGACGACCTGTCCGTGGGCGAACTGGTCTCGGAGCGATTCGGCCCGCAGGTGGTGGCGCGGAGCGTCGATCCCCTTCTCGGAGGGGTGTACTCGGGTCTCGCATCCTCGATCGGCGTGCGAGCCGCGGTACCGACTCTGGCTGCCGCCCTCGACGCAGGAGCACCATCGCTGACCGAGGCGGTCCGAATCGCCGTCCCGACGCCGACGCCGGGCCCGGTGTTCGGGGGCATTCGCGACGGGTACGGGGTGCTGCTCCGAGCGCTCGCCCACGCCGCTCGCGCATCGGTCCTCCTCGGAACGACGGTGGGCGGGATCGCACGGACGTCGACGGGGTGGACGGTGGACCCGATCGGGCCGGTCGACGGCGTCGTCGTGGCCGCACCTGCGCCCGACGCGGCTCGCATGATCGGGTCGGTCGTCCCGGCGGCCGCAGCCGAGCTCGCGGAGATCAGGCTCGCGTCGTCCGTGCTCGTCGCCCTGGCGTTCGATGCGGTCGAGCTGCCGACCAACTCGGGGGTCCTCGTCGCGACGGGTGAGTTCGGTGACGGGGGAGAGCCGTTGCGCGCCAAGGCATTCACGCTCTCGTCCCGGAAGTGGCCACACTTGGCCGATCGTGGTGTGTCATTGGTGCGGTGCTCGTTCGGCCGGTTCGGCGACGACGCCATCGTCGACGCGTCCGACGCCGACATCGTGGCGGCCGCCCGTGAGGATCTGCGGACCGTGCTGGGCGTCGACGACGCGCCGACGGACACCGTGGTGCAGCGGTGGCACGGGGGATTGCCGCAGTACGCACCCGGCCACGTCGAGCGCGTGGGCACCGTCATGCGAGCCGTCGACGACGTGCCGGGCCTGGAGTTGGCCGGGGCGTATCTGCACGGTGTCGGTGTTCCCGCGTGCATCGCGTCGGGAACGCGAGCAGCGCAGCGACTGGCTGCGACCCTCGTGGAAGAATAGGGGCATGGCACGCCTCGATTACTCCGCACTGAACTCCACCCTCCGGTACCTGATGTTCTCGGTATTCAAGGTCACTCCCGGCGTCCTCGGTGACGATCGCGAGGCAGCCATCAAGGAGGCCCGCGCGTTCTTCGAGGGCCTCGAGGACACCGGAGTCGTGGTGCGCGGGCTCTACGACGTGGCCGGACTTCGGGCCGACGCGGACTTCATGATCTGGACGCACGCGGAGCGCATCGAGGATCTGCAGGCCGCGTACAACGACTTCCGGCGAACCACCACGTTGGGCAAGGCCAGCACGTCCGTGTGGAGCAACGCCGCGCTGCATCGTCCGGCGGAGTTCAACAAGTCGCACGTCCCGGCGTTCATCGCCGGTGAGGATCCGGGCGATTACATCTGCGTGTACCCGTTCGTTCGGTCCATCGACTGGTACTTGCTGCCCGACGACGAGCGGCGCACCATGCTCGCCGATCACGGCAAGGCCGCCCGCGGCTACAAGGACGTGCGCGCCAACACCGTGCCGGCGTTCGCGCTCGGAGACTACGAGTGGATTCTGGCGTTCGAAGCACCCGAGCTCGATCGGATCGTCGACCTGATGCGCGATCTGCGAGCCACGGAAGCGCGGCGCCATGTGCGCGAGGAGATTCCGTTCTTCACCGGCCCGCGCGTCGAGGTCGAGAAGCTCGTGAGCGCGCTGCCGTGACTTCACCCGAGGCCGTTCTCTTCGATTACTCGGGCAGGCCGGAGGCCGTTCTCTTCGATTACTCGGGCACGCTGTTTCGCCTCGAGGAGGACGACAGTTGGTTCGCCGATCTGCGGGTCGGCGAGGACGAACGCGTCGACGGCGCCCTGCAGGCGGAACTGATGCGCCGGATGACCACGCCCGTCGGCGCGGTCGTGGAACTCGACGACGACGGCAAGCACGCGTGGGAGAACCGGGATCTCGATCCCGCCATGCACCGCGCCGCGTACCTGGCGGTGCTGGAGGCATCGGGTGTGCGGCGGCGTGAGCACGCGGAGTCGCTCTATGACCGTGTGACCGACCCGACGTCGTGGACGCCCTACCCGGACACAGGGGCGGTACTGAAGGGGCTGTCCGACAAGGGCATTCCGGTCGTGATCGTGAGCAACATCGCGTTCGACATGCGCCCGGCCTTCGAGAAGCTCGGCTTCGATCAGTACGTGAGCGATTACGTCCTGTCATACGAGGTCGGCGCCATCAAGCCGAGCCCTGAGATCTTCGAGATCGCGCTGACCCGTGCCGGAGTAGCGGGAGAGCGCGCACTGATGGTCGGCGACAGCGACGAGGCGGACGGCGGTGCCCGTGCGCTCGGCGCGGCGTTCGCGCTGGTCGAGCCGCTGCCCACCAAGGATCGCCCCGACGCGTTGCTCACGGCGGTGCGCTCGCACGGAATCGAGCTGTGACCGCATCCAGCCAACACATGGCTCATTGGGGCATGTTTTCGGCGCAGTCGTCCGGCGGCGAGGTCACCGCGGTCGTTCCCGACCGTGGTGACGCGGATCCGTCACCCGCACTGGGAAACATCCCCGGATCGGTGCAGCATCGGTCCCGGATCAGGCGACCGGCGGTCCGGCGCGGCTGGCTGCGGGATGGGCCGGGGCCGTCGAACGATCGTGGAAACGACTCGTTCGTCGAACTCGACTGGGACGAGTTCACCGATCTGCTCGCCGGTGAACTGCGTCGCGTGCTCGATACCCACGGCAACGAAGCGATCTACGGCGGTTCCTACGGCTGGGCCAGTTCGGGCCGATTCCACCACGCGCAGAGCCAACTTCACCGATTTCTCAATACCATCGGCGGCTACACGCGGTCGGTGAACAGCTACTCGCTCGGCGCCACCGGAGTCATCATGCCCCGCGTCGTCGGGACGCACTGGAAGTTGTTCGCGCGCAGCACGTCCTGGGACGTCATCGCGAACCACACCGAGCTGATGGTGTGTTTCGGCGGGGTGCCGCGCAAGAACACCGGCACCAATCACGGTGGTACGTCCAATCATCCGACGCGCGACGCACTCGACCGTTTCCGTGCCCGCGGTGGGGAAATCGTGTCGATCAGCCCGCTCCGGGACGACGTGGACGGTGCCGCGCAGTGGTTGGCGCCGGTGCCGGGAACCGACGTCGCGCTCATGCTCGCTCTCGCGTACGTTCTCGCGTCGGAAGGCCTGCACGACACCGACTTCCTCGCTCGGTACTGCACCGGCTACGACCGGTTCGAGGAGTACCTGCTCGGCCGGTCCGACGGCGTCCCCAAGGACCCCGCGTGGGCGTCGGCCATCACCGGGCTGGCGCCGGACGTCATCGCGAACCTGGCGCGGCGGATGGCGGCGCACACCACGCTGGTCACGGTCACCTGGTCGCTGCAACGGGTCCGTGGCGGTGAACAGGCCCCCTGGATGGGAATCACCCTGGCGGCGATGCTCGGCGGAATCGGAACGCCCGGAGCAGGATTCGGTCACGGGTACGGTTCGATGAACGAGCCCGGGCTCGCACCGGTCCCGTATCCGCTGCCGACGTTCTGGCAGGGCGTCAACACGGTGCGGACGTTCGTTCCCGTTGCGGCGGTGTCGGACATGCTGCTCGATCCCGGTGGCCGATTCGACTACGACGGTGCGTCCCTGACCTACCCCGACATCAAGTACGTGCACTGGGCCGGCGGAAACCCGTTCCACCACCATCAGGACATCGGCCGACTTCGGCGCGCGCTCGCGCGTCCGGAGACGATCGTCGTGCACGATCCCTACTGGACACCGATGGCTCGACACGCCGATTTCGTGGTCCCGTCGACCACGAGCCTCGAACGCGACGACCTCAGCTGCACCCGCAACGATCCGTTGATGGTCGCGATGCAACGGGCGGTACCGCGGTTCGCCGACGCACGGGACGATTACGACACTCTCTCGGCGCTAGCGACGAAACTGGGTGTGGGGGAGCGCTTCACCGAGGGCCGCACGGCGGAGCAGTGGTTGCGGCACATGTACGAGCAGTGGCAGGGATTCGTGCGCGCGGCAGGGCATCCGGTGCCGGACTTCGACGAGTTCTGGAGTGCGGGCAGCTACCGGATGGACACCGAGGACGGGTTGACCCTGTTCGAGGAGTTCCGAGCCGATCCGGACGGTCAACCACTCCGGACACCCAGTGGGAAGATCGAGATCTTCAGCTCCGACATCGACGGATTCGGCTACGACGATTGTCCCGGCCATCCCATGTGGATGGAACCGACCGAATGGCTCGGCGGACCTCGCGCCGCCGACTTCCCGCTCGTCCTGATCGCCAACCAGCCCAAGTCACGGTTGCACAGCCAGCTCGATCACGGCGCCGTCAGTCAGGCGTCGAAAGTGCAGGGGCGAGAGCCGATCCGGATGCATCCGGACGACGCCCGGTCGCGGGGCATCGCAGACGGCGACGTGGTGCGCGTCTGGAACGACCGAGGTGCGTGCCTGGCCGGCGCCGTTCTCGACGACGCGGTCTCACGCCGCGTGGCGCAGTTGTCGACCGGTGCCTGGTACGACCCGCTGGACCCGGCCGATCCGCAGTCGATGTGCGTGCACGGGAACCCGAACGTGCTGACGTCCGACGAACACACATCGAAGCTGGCGCAGGGTTGCACCGGGCAGCACGCGCTGGTCGACATCGAGAAGTGGACCGGCGACGTGCCCCCGATCAGGGCTTACGAGCAGCCGACGTTCGTCGCTAGAAGTACAGGCGACTGATCACCTGAGCGACCAGCGCAGGCTTGTCCGCGCCCTCGATCTCGATGGTCGAGTCCACCGTCAGCTGCAGCGCGTTGTTCGGCAGGGGTTCGGCCGACGCCAGTACTGCGGTCAGTCGCACGCGGGACCCGACGAGAACGGGGTTGACGAACCGCACCTTGTTGGAGCCGTAGTTGACCCCCATCGTGGTGTTCTCCACCGTGTAGGTCTGCCACGACAGCGCCGGCAGCAGCGACAGCGTCAGATAGCCGTGGGCGACCGGCCCACCGAAGGGACTTTCCTTCTTCGCTCGTTCGACGTCGACGTGAATCCACTGATGATCACCGGTCGCCTCCGCGAACTGGTCGACCATCTTCTGCGTGACCTCGAGCCAGTCGCTGGTGCCGATGGTGTCGCCGACGGCGGCGACGAGCTCGTCGGCCGAAGTGAACGTACGCACGCGCCTCAGGCCTTCGGCTCGAACGTCATCGAAATGGAGTTGATGCAGTACCGCTGATCCGTCGGCGTGGGGTAACCCTCGCCCTCGAAGACGTGCCCGAGGTGGCTGTGGCAGTTCGAGCAGATGACCTCGACTCGTTTCATTCCGAGCGATGTGTCCGTCTTCAGGATGACCTTGTCGGAGTCGGCCGGATCGAAGAAAGACGGCCAGCCGCAATGAGATTCGAACTTCTCGGTGCTGCGGAACAATTCCTGCCCGCAGGCGCGGCAGTTGTAGATGCCTTCGGCGGTGGTGTCGGTGTACTCACCGACACCGGGGCGCTCCGTCCCCGCCTGGCGCAGGACGGCGTACTCGGCAGGGGTGAGCCGCTCGCGCCACTGCGCGTCGGACAGTTCGAAGGGGGCGCTGCTATCCGTTGTTGAACTCATGCCCCCACGCTAATACTTCTCGGCGACCTTCGTGTCCGCCGCAGGTGACGGTGTTTCGGCCGCCTCGACCGCCCTGTCGGTGACACCGTCGTCGAACAGCGGATCGATGCCGTCCTCGAGGCGGCCTTCCCGCTTGGCTGCGAGGTAGCGGCCCACCAGGACGCAGCACACCACGATGAGAAGCAGACTCCACCCGAACGTGGTCTTCATGTACTCGGCGGCGCGTCCGGCCGTCGGCCATCGACCCGAAAGCCAGCTGTCGTAGCTCAGGAAGCCGTACGCGGCGAGCCACGCCGGCCAGTTCCGGATGGTGGAGTTGCGCAGCAGAACGGTGAGCAGGAACGGGAAGAGCATCATCGAGTAGTACATCTGCGCGAGCGACGACAGCAGCCACGAGGCGGTGAGCAGCACGCCGCTAGTCGTCATCAGGAAGAACAGTTCGTCGTGGCGGTAGTACTTCCACAGCAGGTAGAGGGTGACGACCACGATGATGGCGAACACACCGCGAAGGCCCAGGCTCAGCCACTCCGGCAGACCGTAGTAGAGCGCGTTGCCGGCGATGGAGCTGTTGAAGTAGTCCCTGGTCTCGCCGAGGTAGGGCACCGTTCGACGGACGAAGTCCCACGGATCGACGATCAAGGGAATGGCGACCGCCGTCAGTACGAGCGGGATTCCGACTGCGGTGACGAAGACGCGCCATTCCTTGCGAACCAGTGGCAGGAGCAGGAGCGGCGCGAGCGTGGGTTTGACCGCGATCGTCAGACCGATGGCCGCGCCGGACCAGTAGGGCTTGTTCTTCAGCAGCAACCCCAGGAACGCGACCTCACCGAGCAGAATCAGACCGTTGATGTTGGTGAACACCAGTGTGTTGGTGACCGTTTCGGTCGAGAACGCGGCGAACAGCACCACGGGGGTGATGGGGGAGGAGAGCGCGACATCGAAGAGGCGCAGCAGGATGTAGAGCGCGACGACGGCCGCGACGGCGTTGACCCCGATGAAGAGCCACCGCGAGCGTTCCGGGTCGATGACCGCGAGCGGTGCGATCATCAGCGTGCCGCTCGGCGGGTAGAGGTAGTGCGGGTCCACCGACGAGAAGTCGGCGTCGTAGACGGGCCGACGGTTGAGGAACGCGAGCGCCGCCTGATACACCGGCGTGAAGTCGTCCGTTCGGAAACCGTTGACGGCCTTCACCAGCACGCGGTTGAGCACCGTCATGATGGCGATCGGCCACATCACGTAGCTGATCACGCGAGCGGCGGTATCCGCGGTGCGGGGTTCTAGGGACCGGAACGACACCGGGGAACGGTACCGCGAGCGCTACGCGGGGCAGGCATTGCCGTCGCCCGGAAGTGTCGCGTCGTTCGCATACGCCACGACGGACGTCCGGGCGCACGACGACAGGACGGACACCGGATGCCCCACGCCCTGCCAGGTCACCGTCGCGGTGGTCGCACCGGTCGCCGCGATCGCGCCCGTCACGGCGGGGAGACCGTCGCTGCCCACCACCGGATCCGCGTTTCCGCTCAGCACGAGAACCGGAACGCCGATCGATCCCGGCACCGGGGACGGCGACGATGCGGGCCACGCGGAGCACGCGAGCATGCCGAGCGCCGCGTCGGAGCCGAACAACGGATACGACTGCCCCCACGACTGCCGCAGATCGCGCACCCGATCCGGTCCCGGCCACTGCTGGCCGTCGGTGCAGCGGCTCACGAACTGGCCGTCCGAACCCACGTCGGCGCGGGCGGCGAGCACGGCTGCCGTCAGAGCAGACGTGTCCCCTCGCGACGCCGCGCTCAGGGTGTCCGACAGCGCGGTGGTGCGCGCCGCAGCGTCGACGGGTGAGCCGAAGGCCAACGATCGGGTGATGGCGGCCAGCATCGAACTCGCGGAGATCGGACCCAGGCCGCCGGCAGCGGCGCGGGAGAGCAGCTGGGTGGTGGTGGCTCGTGGATCGGCGCCGAGGGAGCAACCCGAGGCGACACATCGTGCGGCGAACGCGTCGAACGCGGCTTCGCGTCCCTTCACGGTCTGCTCGGTGGTGGCCGCGGCGTCGGTGTTGACGCTGTTCGGAGCGTCGAGGATCAGGCGCGACGCGTTGTCCGGGTGCGCGGCCACGTAGGCCAGCGCGACGAGTGCGCCGTTACCCGATCCGACGATTCCCAGGGTCCGCACCCCGAGTGCCGTGCGCAGTGCGTTCAGGTCGTCGGCGCTGGCCGCGTTGGAGAACTTCAGTGCGTCGCCCTGCAGGAAATCGGTGCAGGCGATGGTGGCGTCACGCGCGATGCTCGCCACCGTGTCGACCTGGTCGGTCGAGCCGGGGGTGAACTGACCGAGATCGGCGAGCTGGGCCCGCGGCTGGGTCATGTCGGGACCGCAGTCGAAGGGGGCCGACGCGCCGAGTCCGCGGCGATCGACACCGACGACGGGGTGAGCGGCGAGCAACGCGGTGTCGGGTTGGGCGGCCAGGACGGCGATGTCGGCGGACGCCGGCCGGTCCGATCCCGGCGTGTACACCAGAGGTCCGGCGTCGGCGGGTGTCGTGGACAGGCGCACTCGTGTGGCGGCCAGGTCGAACGCACCCAGCGACACGTCGGACGCGTCGATCGGAGCAGAGAACGTGGCGCACTCGACCACCACCGAGGCGGCCGCGGTGATGCCGTAGCGACTGGTGGTGGACGCGGTGCAGTCCTGCCAGGCCAGGTCGGTGATGGGCACTTCGAGGGGTGGGGGTCCGGCGGGACCCGGGTCTTGCGTCGTCGACTCCGGCGGCGGGGCGCCTCCGCCGTCCCGCTCGACGGCGACGTCCGGTCGGTTCGACGGTCCGGCAGCACACCCGGCGGTCAGCGCGAGAGCCGACAGCAACGCGACGATGGCACGAAGTCCGAGGCGGGCCCTCACCGGAGAGGTCGGTGTCATCCCTCCACAGTGCCAGGGTGCGCTCTGACCCAGCGGACGAGGATCGTTCCGTCGTCGTCGGTGAGGATGTGTGCGGGACGCATCGGCCGTGCCCGGGTGGTCGAGGAGCGGGCGATGCGCCCGGCGTCGCCCGCCACAAGAGTCGGCGAGGTGGTGATGCACAGCTCGTCCACCATGTCGTCGTCGAGCAGCTGCCCGAACAGGCTCGGCCCGCCCTCGCACAGCACGCGGAACAGGCCCGCCTCGGCCAGTGCGCGGCGAATGTCGTTGCTGTCCACCGTCTCGCCCGGTGTCGTGACCACGGTTGCCCCGGCGCGGCGGAGGGCGTCGATGCGATCGCTCGGCGCCGACTCGGGTGTGACGACGATGGGCGGTGTCTCGGCGTCGGTGACGAGTTTGGACGACGGATCGACGTTGGCAGACGACGTCACCACCACCACCGGCGGAACCGCGGCACGTCCGTTCGCGAGTCGCCACGCGCGTACGTCGTCCGAGACGACCACGCCGCCGTAGTTCTCGGCACGCGCGGTGCCCGAACCCACCAACACGGCGTCGGTGTGGTTGCGGAGGATGTCGAACACCTGCTTGTCGGCGGGCGTTCCCAGCCCGGCCGATTTTCCGTCGTCGGTGGCTGCGCCGTCGATGCTGGCCACGAAGTTCAGACGGATCCACGGCGCCGTGAGATCGCTGGGGTAGTCGTACAGCTCGGTGAGCTCGGTGTCGGTGGGTGTGAGGTAGGTCCCATTATCGATACGCTGCACAAATACCATCACACCACGTCGTTAACCTCGACCTCATGCCAGAACGCCTTGTCGACCGCAACCCGGTCGTTCCCGCCGATCAGCTGATCGCGCAGATGGTGCCGCCGGCGATGTTCGACGACGTCAGTTTCGCCTCTTACATCCCGGACCCGAACGAACCGACTCAGGCCGATGCCGTGCGCATCGCCGAGGAGTTCGCGGGAAAGGTGGGCAAGATCCGTTCCGGTGGGAAGCGTGGGCTGTTCGGCAAGAAGTCGCAGCCGGTGGGCGCCGGTCTCTACCTCGACGGCGGCTTCGGCGTCGGCAAGACCCACCTCCTCGCCTCGATCTACCACGCGAGCCCCGAGCCGAAGGCGTTCGGAACGTTCGTCGAACTGACCCACGTCGTCGGTGCGCTCGGATTCAACAAGGCACTCGAGGGGTTCTCGGACTACAGCGTGCTGTGCATCGACGAGTTCGAACTCGACGATCCGGGCGACACGATGCTGGTCTCCCGTCTGCTGACCGAACTCTCGCAGGGCGGCGTGTCCGTGGTCGCGACGTCGAACACCCTTCCCGGCCAGCTGGGCGAGGGACGCTTTGCCGCACAGGACTTCCTCCGCGAGATCAAGAAGCTGGGATCGATCTTCGAGTCCGTGCGCGTCGACGGGCCCGACTACCGCCACCGCGACCTGCCTCCCGCTCCGGAACCGATTTCGGAGGCGGAGCTGGAAGAGGCGGCAGCCAAGATCGAAGGTTCCACGCTCGACGACTTCGATGCACTGTGCAAGCACCTGAGCACGCTGCACCCGTCGAGGTACGGAAAGTTGATCGACGGTGTTCCCGCCGTCTTCCTGGAGAACGTTCACGCCGCTCCCGACCAGTCGGTGGCGCTGCGTCTCGTGGTCCTCGCCGACCGCCTCTACGACGCGGGAACTCCGGTAACCGTGTCGGGCGCCAAGCTCGACGCGATCTTCACCGAGGAGATGCTGGCCGGCGGGTACCGCAAGAAGTACCTGCGTGCCACGTCGCGTCTGCTCGCGCTGTCACGCTTCGCCTCGGTCTAAGCCAGGACCCTCTGCATCACGAAGTCGTTCTCGACCTCGGTGCCGAGGGTGAACGATTTGGTTCCGACGACCTCGAAGCCGCACTTCTCGTAGAACCGCCGCGCCTTGTCGTTCTCCTGGTTGACCCCGAGCCACATCGCCGGTCGGCCCAGCTCGCGGGTCAGGTCCACACCCGACTGCATCAGTGCCGCAGCGGTTCCCGTGCCGTGCGCGCTCGGGTCGACGTACATCTTGCTCACCTCCACGGTCGGCGCGACGGTCAGCGACCCGGTGACGTCGGGATCGGTCGGCTCCGCGGTGACGAACATGGCGTACCCGACGAACTTCTCGTCGTGCACCGCGATGCGAACCCTGCGCTCGGGGTCGGCGAGGTAGTCGACGAATCGTGCGGGGGAGAGCATCGCGTCGATGGTGGCGGCGATGTCGTCGGCGTCGGACCCGGGCGGACACGCAAGCGGGAACAGGCGCGCGGCCAGGTCGGCGAGACGATCGACGTCGGCGAGTTGCGCGTCGACGATCTTCACTGCTGCGACGGCCCGGACGACACGGCGTCGACTGTGTTCTTGGCCTGTCGCAGCGGCATGCCCGTACGGTCACGCAGCAGCTTCATGGCCTCGACCTTCTTGCGGTCCGAGACCAGTGCGAGCACCTCGTCGTGCGTTGCTGCATCGACCGGGTGCGCGCTCGTGGGCGTCGGTTTCGCGGTGCGGCGCAGCACTACCCACGTCACGATCACCACGAGATCGACGACCACCAAAGCAACTACGAACCATCCCCAGGTCGGCATGTACTGAAGTAGATCACCGACACGGGTTCGTCACAAAAAAATCCTGACGGTTCTCCTGCGAACAGCCGGTTGTCCGGACAGGCTTATGCACATGAGCGAACAGGCACTGACACTGGATTTCTTCACCGGGCGCGTCGATCAGGTACGCAAGGCGATCGAGAAGGCGATCGAGGAAGCGGGCGCGTACGGCTCCGATCAGCTGATGGCCGATCTGGAGTGGACGCAGTACGTACACGACCACGTCCACGTCGTCGAAGAGGGCGACAATCGAATGGTCGACGATGCGAAGACCACGGCGCACCTGGACGAGTTGGTCGAGCGGTATCGAGTGCACTGAGCACTACCGGTGAACGCCAGAAGGCCCCCTCGAGAGGGGGCCTTCCGGGTCGAACAATGGTGCGCGATACTGGGATTGAACCAGTGACCTCTTCCGTGTCAGGGAAGCGCTCTCCCGCTGAGCTAATCGCGCATGTCGGTGAACACGGGACGTTCACCTAGCGAGGTGGAGACGGGAATCGAACCCGTGTGCACGGCTTTGCAGGCCGTTGCCTCACCACTCGGCCACTCCACCCTAGGTCGAGAAACCCGCGGTGAACCACCAGGGGCAGAGACCCTCGAGCGGACGACGGGATTCGAACCCGCGACCCCAACCTTGGCAAGGTTGTGCGCTACCAGCTGCGCCACGTCCGCACACGCCTGATCGGCACGAATGCCTCATCAGGTGCGGTTCGAAACATTAGCCCACCGCCGCCTCGAGTAACAAATCACCTGCTCACCGCGCCTCGGCGACGAGCGATTGGTTGCTCGCACGAGCAGCGTGTTAATGTTCGTCCTCGTTCGAACGGGCTGCGCTGCGGCCCGATTCGGTCCCGTGGCTCAGTGGAAGAGCGTCCCGTTCACACCGGGGAGGTCGCTGGTTCGAACCCAGCCGGGACCACGCAGCAGCCTCCGACGGCAACGTCGGAGGCTTTTGTCGTTTCTTCTCGGTACTCTTGGCCCGTGGCATCCAGCGAGAACGTTCGAGACACGTCGGCCGTCGACGACGACGACAACGCGTTCGAGGAGGCCGCCGGCCGGTATCACGACTTCCGGGCCAGGATCGCCGAGAAGCCCACCATGGACCTCGCGTACCGCATCGGGGTCGGCGTGGTGGGCGCGATCGTGCTCGCCATCGGAATCATCGCCATTCCGTACCCGGGCCCCGGTTGGTTGATCGTCTTCGCCGGACTCGGCATTCTCGCCTCCGAATTCGCCTGGGCGAAGCGCCTTCTGCGGTTCGCGAAGACGAAGTACAACGCGTTCATGCACTGGTTCGGTCAGCAGAACATGTTCGTGAAGGGACTCGGCGTCCTCTTCACCGCTGCCGTGGTGATCGCAACTCTGTGGCTGCTGGGCGGAGTCGGGCTCGTGGCGGGCTGGGTAGGTCTGGACCAGGCATGGCTGCAGAGCCCGATCTGATCGCTGGCATCCCACCGTGGGTGGCCGACCTCGTGGCCGACGACGGTGTTACTACTGCGGAGCTGCTCGAGCCCGCCACTCTGGGACCTCTGCTCGGTCGACGCTGGCCCACGGCGTCACCGTCCGTCGCCGCCACGTTGTGGTGGTACTCGGCCAGTTCGACGTTCATGCTGGTCCCGGTCGCTCAGATGCTGGCCACCGGCCGCGCCTTCGACATGCGGCCCGATGCTGTGATGGTCCGTCTGGATGACACCGGGACTCCCGACGCGGTGAGATCCAGTGGATGGATCGACGAGCCCGCCGAACTCGGCGCCGCGCTGACGGAGATGTGCGGCCGGTTCGTCGACGCGGTGTCGACGACCGCGTCGGTGCACCCACCGAGCCTGTGGGCCATCGCCTCCGATTCACTCGCGAACCGCGCGCTCGACGTCGGAACCGCGCTCGGGCGCATCGGAGAGGCGACCGAGCTGGCTCGACAGCTGGCCACGGGGTTGCCGACGCCACGGTTCGTCGATGTGGACGCCCTTCGAGCGGCCGAGCCCGCAGATGGCGACGACCCCGCACCGGGACGTCGACGGTTCCTCCAGCGCAGTTCGTGCTGTCTGGTCTTCGAGGTCGGCGACCACAAGTGCTCGAGCTGCCCGCGCCAGAGGCCGGAGACCCGACTGGCGCGACTCGCTGCGCTCGTCGGGTGATGTGTCCGCCGGCCCATCTCTGCCGATAGTCTGTTCACTGCCCCAGCCACCGCCGGACCCATCAGGAGCGCATCACCGTGAGCATGCCCGATTCCGCAGTTCTTCCCGCCCGCATCAGTGTGGCCGCCGGGACGACCGCCGGAACGGCGCTTCGTGAGCTCGGCGCCCCCAACAAGGGACCGGACGCCATCGTGGTGGTGCGCGACCTCGACGGCCAGTTGCACGACCTGTCCTGGGCGCCGTCGACCGACGCCGAGGTCGAGCCGGTCGCGGCCGACACCGAGGACGGCCGGAGCGTCATCCGGCATTCCGCCGCGCACGTGTTGGCGCAGGCGGTGCAGGATCTGTTCCCCGGCACCAAGCTGGGAATCGGACCGCCCATCAAGGACGGCTTCTACTACGACTTCGACGTGAAGGAGCCGTTCACCCCGGACGATCTGGCCAAGCTCGAGAAGAAGATGAAGCAGATCATCAAGGGTGGTCAGCGCTTCTCACGCCGGGTGTACGAGTCGCTGGATCAGGCCAAGGCCGAGCTCGCGGACGAGCCGTACAAGCTCGAACTGGTCGACGACAAGGGCTCCGCGGACGACCCGGAGATCATGGAGGTCGGCGGCGGCGAACTGACGGCCTACGACAACCTCAATCCTCGTACCGGAGAACGTGAGTGGGGCGACCTCTGCCGCGGCCCGCACGTGCCGACCACCAAGTACATCCCCGCCTTCAAGCTCACTCGCAGTTCGGCCGCGTACTGGCGTGGCAATCAGGCCAACGCCGATCTGCAGCGGATCTACGGCACTGCATGGGAGAGCGCGGAGGCGCTCGACGCCCATCTCGAACTGCTCGCCGAGGCCGAGCGGCGCGATCACCGCAAGCTCGGCACCGAGCTCGATCTGTTCAGCTTCCCCGACGAGCTGGGCTCGGGCCTGCCCGTGTTCCACCCCAAGGGCGGCATCATTCGCACCGAACTCGAGAACTACTCGCGCCAGCGGCACATCGAGTCGGGCTACCAGTTCGTGAACACCCCGCACATCACCAAGGGCGATCTGTACGAGACGTCCGGGCACCTCGACTGGTACCGCGACGGCATGTTCCCGGCGATGCACGTCGACGAGGAACTGAACGAGGACGGCACCGTCCGCAAGCCGGGCCAGGACTACTACCTCAAGCCCATGAACTGCCCGATGCACAACCTGATCTACAAGGCTCGCGGGCGCTCGTACCGCGAACTTCCGTTGCGGCTCTTCGAGTTCGGGTCCGTCTACCGCTACGAGAAGTCCGGTGTGATCCACGGTTTGACCCGCGTGCGCGGTATGACGCAGGACGACGCCCACATCTACTGCACTCCGGATCAGCTGCAGTCCGAGCTCAAGTCGTTGCTCGGGTTCGTGCTGGGGCTTCTCGCCGACTACGGGCTCGACGATTTCTACCTCGAACTGTCCACCCGGAACGAGGAGAAGTACGTCGGCACCGACAAGCAGTGGCACGAGGCCACCGAGGCGCTGCGTGAAGCGGCCATGGACTCCGGTCTCGAACTCGTCCTCGACGAAGGGGGAGCGGCGTTCTACGCGCCGAAGATCTCGGTGCAGGCGCGCGACGCGCTGGGCCGCACCTGGCAGATGTCGACCATTCAGGTCGACTTCCAGTTGCCCGACCGATTCGATCTCGAGTACACCGCCAACGACGGTAGTCGCCAGCAGCCGTACATGATTCACCGTGCGCTGTTCGGTTCCATCGAGCGCTTCTTCGGTGTCCTGACCGAGCATTACGCCGGGGCGTTCCCGGCGTGGCTCTCGCCCGTCCAGGTCGTCGGTATTCCGGTGGCGGCCGACTACGAGGAGCATCTGCACGGGGTCGTCGATCAGCTGCGGCGCGCCGGCGTGCGGGCCGAGGTCGATTCCAGCGACGACCGCATGCAGAAGAAGATCCGCAACCACACCACGCAGAAGGTCCCGTTCATGCTCCTGGCGGGCGAACGGGACGTCGAGGCCGGCGCCGTCAGTTTCCGATTCCGAGACGGCACTCAGGTCAACGGTGTGCCGATCGACCGCGCGGTCTCGTTGGTCACCGAATGGATCGGGCAGCGGCAGAACCAGTCTCCGACTGCCGACGCTTTCGCCGAGGACGCTATCGCCGAGGACGCGCAGTCGTGAGCGGCGGGAAGGCCGGAGGCCGGTCGGAGTTGGACGGGCACACCGACGGGCGGTCGGGGGACGAGGACATCGTCGAGACCGGCGTCGGTGATCCGGATCGCTTGCAGCGCTTGTGGTCTCCGCACCGCATGTCGTACGTCGCCACCGCCCCGAAGGCCGACGACAAGATGGCGAGCGAGCCCTTCTCGGAGATTCCGAAGCTCGCCGACGAGGACGGCCTCATCGTCGCTCGCGGAGAATCGGTGTACGCCGTACTGAATCTGTACCCGTACAACCCCGGACACATGATGATCGTGCCGTACCGCAAGGTTGCCGCACTCGAAGACCTGACGGCGGAGGAGAGCGCGGAGCTGATGAGCTTCACCCAGCACGCGATCCGCGTCATCAAGCGGGTGTCGAGTCCGCACGGTTTCAATGTCGGCCTGAACCTGGGTGCGCCGGCAGGCGGCTCGCTGGCCGAGCACCTGCACCAGCACATCGTTCCGCGCTGGGGCGGAGACGCCAACTTCATCACCGTCATCGGCGGTGCCAAGGTGATGCCGCAGTTGCTCCGCGACACACGTGCACTGCTCGCCGCGGCGTGGAAGGACTGACGTGCTTTCCATCTTCGGGCGCGCGTCGGTGTCCAAGGCCACCGCGCCGCTCGGGCGCGCGCTGAACAGCACCGGCCTGACTCCGGACGCGGTCACCGTCATCGGCACCGTCGCGACGGTCGTCGCCGCGGTGACCCTGTTCCCGACGGGACACCTGTGGACCGGCGCACTGGTGATCTGGTTGTTCGTGATGTTCGACATGCTCGACGGTGCGATGGCGCGAGCGCGTGGAGGTGGCACCAAGTACGGCGCGGTCCTCGACGCGACCTGCGACCGTGTCGCGGACGGCGCTATCTTTGCCGGCCTGTCGTGGTGGGCGGTGTACCACGAGAACAATCGGCCGCTTCTGGTCGCGACCTTGATCTGCCTGGTCACGTCCCAGGTGATCTCGTACGCCAAGGCGCGCGCCGAGGCCAGTGGTCTGTCGGCGGACGGAGGATGGATCGAGCGGCCCGATCGGCTCGTGATCGTGCTCGTCGGTGCCGGATTCACCGGTCTCGGTGGCATTCTGGGCATCGACTGGCTGCACTGGTCCATCTACGTCGCGATGTGGGTTCTCGCCGCGGCCAGCATCGTCACCGTGTTTCAACGGGTTCTGGCCGTGCGCCGGTCGGACGGTGCCCGCGACATCCTGCCGATGGCCAAGCCGGACGCCGGCGCGGATGCTCCGTGAGTCTGTCCGAGAGAATGGGCGCCGCGGGCTACGTCGCCGGCTGGCGCGTCGTGCGGGCTCTGCCCGAGCGCGTCGCGGTCACGATCTTCGATGGTGCGGCCGACGTCGCGGCTCGGCGCGGCGGTGGTCCTGTTCAGTTGCGCCGCAACCTCGCTCGGGTTCTGGGGACGACACCGGAATTGGTGCCCGACGACCTGGTCCGGGCAAGCCTGCGCTCGTACGCCCGATACTGGCGTGAAGCTTTTCGCCTTCCGTCCATGGATCTGGCGGCAGTGGGCGCCGACCTGGACCGGTTGATCGAGGGCAAGGAACACATCGACGCCGCCCTCACGGCGGGCAACGGCGTGGTGCTGGCGCTGCCGCACAGCGGGAACTGGGACATGGCCGGAGTCTGGGCCGTCCACGCGCACGGGGGATTGTCCACCGTCGCAGAGCGATTGAAGCCGGAGAGCCTGTACCGGCGGTTCGTCGAGTATCGAGAGTCGCTCGGCTTCGAGATCTTTCCGCTCAGCGGCGGCGAGAAGCCCCCGTTCCCGGAGCTCGCGGCAAGGCTGCGGGACAACAAGGTGGTGTGCCTGCTCGGGGAACGTGATCTGGCCAAACACGGTGTTCCCGTGACGTTCTTCGGCGAGCCGACGCGTATGCCCGCAGGGCCGGCGCGCCTCGCCATCGACACCGGCGCTGCCCTCCTGCCGGTGCACTGCTGGTTCACCGACGGGGGATGGGGCTTCAGCGTCGAACCTCCGATCGACGTCTCCGGAGGAGTCGAGCAGGCAACGCAGATTCTCGCCGACAAGTTCGCGGCCAATATCGCCGCCCATCCGGCGGATTGGCACATGCTGCAACCACTCTGGTGGGACGACCTGTCGCAGGCGCGGCAAGAGAGAATGACCCAGCAGTGAAGATCGGGATGGTCTGCCCCTACTCGTTCGACGTACCGGGCGGGGTTCAGGCGCACATCGCCGAGCTGGCGGAAGTCCTCATTCAGCGCGGACACAAGGTGAGCGTGCTCGCTCCGGCCGCGGACGAGACAGTGCTGCCCGACTTCGTCGTCTCGACCGGTCGGGCCCTGAGCTTTCCGTACAACGGGTCGGTGGCTCGACTCGCGTTCGGCCCCATCACCTACAGCCGCATCAAGAGCTGGATCGACGACAACGACTTCGACGTGCTGCACATTCACGAACCCAACGCTCCGAGCCTGTCGATGTACGCGCTCAAGATCGCGCAGGGTCCGATCGTCGCGACCTTTCACGCTGCGACCACGAAGTCGTTGCTGCTGAGCACTTTTCAAGGTGTTCTGCGTCCGTATCACGAAAAGATCAGTGGCCGCATCGCGGTGTCGGAGCTCGCTCGGCGTTGGCAGGTCGAGGCGCTGGGGTCGGACGCGGTCGAGATTCCGAACGGCGTACACGTTCCGGCGTTCGCGACGGCGCAACCGCTGCCCGGGTATCCCCGTCCGGGAAAGACGGTTCTGTTCCTCGGCCGCTTCGACGAGCCACGCAAAGGCATGGCCACACTGCTCGGCGCACTTCCCGCTCTCACCGAACGCCACCCCGACGTCGAAATCCTGATCGTGGGCCGCGGGGACGAGGACAAGCTGCGGCGCCAGGCGGGCCGGCTGGCTCATCATCTGACGTTCCTGGGGTTGGTGAGCGACGCGGAGAAGGCGTCGGCGCTGCGCAGCGCGGATGTCTACTGCGCGCCCAACACCGGCGGCGAAAGCTTCGGCATCGTGCTGGTCGAGGCCATGGCGGCGGGCGCCGCCGTCGTCGCCAGCGAGCTCGACGCCTTCCGGCGTGTGCTCCGTGACGGCGAGGCCGGCGTGCTGGTGCCGATCTCGGACTCGGATGCTCTGGCGTCGGCGCTCGATACCGTTCTGTCGGACGACGACCTGCGGCATCGTCTCGTCGAGAAGGCGAGCCGCGTGGTGACCGAATACGATTGGCCGGTCGTCGCCGAGCAAATTCTGCGGGTGTACGACATCGTGACCGTTGGGGGAAAGAAAGTGCGGGTCGAAGACTGATGACGCTCTCTGCGTTGACCGTCCTGATCGTCGGGCTCGTCGTGATGGTGGTTCTGGTCGTGGGCCTGTGGGCGTACGGGACCGCGAATCGCCTCGACCGCCTGCACGTTCGGTCGGATCAGGCGTGGCAGTCGCTCGACGCCGCCTTGGCGCGCCGCTCGGTTGTCACCCGCGCCGTCGCCGCTGCCCTGGCCGCGCCGGGGTCCATGGACAGCAAGAATCTCACGTCGCTGGCCGACCGGGCGGAACGCGCCGACCGTGAGGAGCGTGAGTCCGCCGAGAACGCGGTGTCGGTGGCGCTCGCCAACGTCGAACTCGATTCGCTGAAGCCGCAACTCATTTCGGAGTTGGCGGACGCCGAGGCGAGGGTGCTGATCGCGCGTCGGTTCCACAACGACGCGGTTCGAGACACCCTCGCGCTGCGCGCGCGTCGGCCGGTGCGGTGGCTGCGACTGGGCGGCACGGCGCCGCTTCCGACGTACTTCGAAATCTCGGAGCGGGCGAACCCCTCGGGCGCGGAGACCCTCGAGGTGGCGTCGACGCGGACGTCCGCCCGCGTGGTGTTGCTCGACGCGCGAGGTCGAGTCCTGCTGATGCGTGGGCACGATCCGTCGACGCCCGACGTGTACTTCTGGTTCACCATCGGCGGCGGTGTCGAGCCGGGGGAGAGCCTCAAGGAGGCCGCCGTTCGCGAGCTCGCCGAGGAGACCGGTCTGATGATCGACGTGGACGACTTGCGCGGTCCCATGTGGAGGCGCATCGCGACGTTCCCGTTCGACGGTGTCGTGATCCGCTCCGAGGAGCTCTTCTTCGCCACGCGCACCGAAGAATTCGAACCCGTGCACACCGGTTTCACCGACCTCGAGCGGCGCGCCGTGACGGGGCACCGGTGGTGCAGCGCCGAGGACATTCGTGCGCTGGCGGCGTCCGGTGAGACCGTCTATCCCTACGGCATGGCGGAGCTGCTGGACGAGGCGGACACCGTGGTGGCGCTGCGAACGGACCCGGAAGTTCGCACCATTCACTGACACGGGGCAGTCCAGCGATGGTCGAGTGGCCATCGAAACCCGTCTCGATCGCGCCTAATGTCGATGTCTCTGCATCAGTTTCAGTCGACACTAGGAGTTTCAGTCGTGACCACCGCCACAGGTACCGCTCGCGTCAAGCGCGGAATGGCCGAAATGCTCAAGGGCGGCGTCATCATGGACGTCGTCACCGCCGAGCAGGCCAAGATCGCCGAGCAGGCCGGCGCCGTCGCCGTCATGGCACTCGAGCGTGTTCCCGCCGACATCCGCGCTCAGGGCGGCGTCTCGCGCATGAGCGATCCGGACATGATCGAGAGCATCAAGACGTCCGTGACCATTCCGGTGATGGCCAAGGCTCGTATCGGTCACTTCGTCGAGGCGCAGATCCTGCAGAGCCTCGGGGTGGACTACATCGACGAGTCCGAGGTGCTCACACCCGCCGATTACGCCAACCACATCGACAAGTGGAAGTTCACCGTTCCCTTCGTCTGTGGAGCGACCGGACTGGGCGAGGCGCTGCGTCGAATCACCGAGGGCGCGGGCATGATTCGCTCCAAGGGCGAGGCCGGCACCGGCGACGTCTCGAACGCCACGACGCACATGCGCACCATCCGCGACGAGATCCGTCGCCTCACCTCCATGCCGGAGGACGAGTTGTTCGTCGCCGCAAAAGAACTGCAGGCACCCTACGATCTCGTCGTCGAGATCGCGCAGGCCGGCAAGCTCCCGGTGACCCTGTTCACCGCGGGTGGCATCGCCACCCCCGCCGACGCCGCGATGATGATGCAGCTCGGTGCAGAAGGGGTGTTCGTCGGCTCGGGAATCTTCAAGTCCGGCAACCCCGAACAGCGTGCGGCCGCCATCGTGAAGGCCACCACGTTCTACGACGACCCGGACGTGCTCGCGAAGGTCTCGCGCGGCCTCGGCGAAGCCATGGTCGGCATCAACGTCGACGAGATCCCGCAGCCGCACCGCCTGGCCGAGCGCGGCTGGTAGTCATCGGTCGATCACCTCGGCCAGCGCAGGCCGGTCGGGGTGATCCCACCGCACCGTGAAGTCGGCCGGCTCGGACGTCTCGGCGGCGTGATCGAACAGTGGTGGGATGGACCACGCACGATCCTCGGGTGTCTTTCGGCGCACAGCACTTTCGCTCATCAGCAACCGCACCGTCACGTCGAAGTGCAGGCCGCGTCCGAGCAGCATCGGTCCGGCCACGACGATCACGGCCTTCTCGCCCGCGGAACGCACCGGGACGCGCGGTGATCGATCCTTCTCCTCGTCCCACAGCGCCGGCAGCCACTCGCCTCGCTGCCGGACGGCAGTGACCACCTCGCGGTCGAGTGCGGAATAGTCGAACCACGATGTGCGATAGGACAATTCGTCCGTTCTGCCGTGCTCGAGTCGTATCGAGGCAGGCCGCACGAAGTCGTGCAGTGACACCACGGCCGCGTCGCCTCCGTCGGCCCGAAGAACGTCGACGAGTTTCCGACCGAACGCGGTGGGATCGGCGGCGTCGGGACCGTCGACCGCGACCACCCGCCGTCCCGTCGCGTCCCGCACCGATCGAGCGATCAGAGCGAGAAGTGCGTCGACACCGACGGGGGAGAACTGAGGCACACGTCGATTCTGCCTTTTCTGTGTGGTTGCTAGCCTGACCCGGACACGAATGAGGTGAGCATGGCCGGCATCGAAGAGATTCTCGAGCTCGAGCGGATCGAGAACGACATCTACCGCGGTAAGACGATCCCGACGAACCTGATACGCACGTTCGGCGGCCAGGTGGCCGGGCAGTCCCTGGTGTCCGCCGTGCACACCGTCGACGAGAAGTTTCGGGTGCACTCGCTGCACGGCTACTTCCTGCGCCCCGGAAAGCCCACGGAGCCCACCGTGTTCATCGTCGATCGGGTGCGTGACGGTCGCTCGTTCGCCACCCGTCGAGTCACCGGCTTGCAGGACGGCAAGGCCATCTTCACCATGTCCGCCTCGTTCCACGTGCAGGACGAGGGCATCGTGCACCAGGACACCATGCCCACCGTGCCGCAACCGGAGGAGCTGCGTGACCCGGCGACCGACCCCGAGATCTCGCAGAAGTCGTTCTACAAGGAATGGGACCGCTGGGACGTTCGGCTCGTTCCCGAGGACAAGCTGACCAGAAATCACAATTTCGCTGCGCAGCAAAGAGTGTGGATCAGATACCGCGATCCGCTGCCCGACAGTCAGGTGTTCCATGTGTGCGCGCTCGCCTACATGTCGGACATGACCCTTCTCGGATCGGCCAAGGTGCCGCACCGGGACGTGGCGACGCAGACGGCGTCGCTCGACCATGCGCTGTGGTTCATGCGCCCCTTCCGAGCGGACGAATGGCTTCTGTACGACCAGACCTCGCCCTCCGCCGGTTTCGGTCGCGCCCTCACCCAGGGCCGAATCTTCGACCGGGACGGCAACATGGTTGCTGCGGTGACCCAGGAGGGTCTGATGCGCATCGATCGGAACGCGACGACGTGAGCGCGCCGCTCGTCGGCGTCCTCGCACTGCAGGGTGATGTCCGCGAGCACCTCGCGGCACTGAGCGAGTGCGGAGTGCGCGCCATCGGGGTGCGTCGCCCCTCCGAACTCGACGCGGTCGACGGATTGGTTCTTCCCGGCGGTGAGTCCACCACGATCGGCAACCTTCTCTCGGTGTTCGACCTGCTCGACCCGCTGCGCACTCGCATCGCAGGCGGGTTGCCGGTGTTCGGATCGTGCGCGGGAATGATCCTGCTGGCGGGGGAGATTCTCGACACCCGTCCCGACGCGGTACACCTGGACGCACTCGACATCACCGTGCGGCGCAACGCATTCGGACGCCAGGTCGACTCGTTCGAAACCGACCTCGACGTGCGAGACGTCGACGGCGGCCCGGTGCGTGCCGTCTTCATCCGTGCGCCCTGGGTCGAGCGGACCGGACCGGACGTCGAGGTACTCGCTGCGGTGTCGGGCGGGCCGGCCGACGGCCGGATCGTCGCGGTGCGACAGGGACCGGCGCTGGCCACCTCGTTCCACCCCGAAGTCACCGGCGACCTGCGGATACATCGCCTGTTTGCCGAGATGGTGCGCGAACGCGCGTAAACTCATCGCAATTCGCTTCACCGATCAGAAAGGGGCCTGCGCGTATGAGCGGCCACTCAAAATGGGCCACGACCAAGCACAAGAAGGCGGTCATCGACGCTCGTCGCGGCAAGTCCTTCGCGAAGCTGGTCAAGAACATCGAGGTCGCGGCGCGTACCGGTGGCGGCGATCCCACCGGCAACCCCACCTTGTACGACGCCATTCAGAAGGCCAAGAAGACGTCGGTGCCCAACGACAACATCGAGCGCGCGCGCAAGCGCGGCGCCGGTGAAGAGGCGGGCGGCGCCGACTGGCAGACCATCATGTACGAGGGTTACGGGCCCAACGGCGTGGCCGTGCTCATCGAATGCCTCACAGACAACCGCAATCGTGCGGCCGGTGAAGTGCGCGTCGCGATGACGCGCAACGGCGGCAACATGGCCGATCCCGGATCGGTGTCCTACCTCTTCTCCCGCAAGGGCGTCGTCACGCTCGAGAAGAACGGTCAGTCCGAGGACGACGTCCTGATGGCGGTTCTCGATGCCGGCGCCGAAGAAGTGACCGACCTGGGGGACAGCTTCGAGATCGTCAGCGAACCGACCGACCTCGTCGCCGTGCGTACCGCGTTGCAGGAAGCGGGGATCGACTACGACTCCGCGGAAGCGAGCTTCCAGGCGTCGGTCAGCGTGCCCGTCGACGTCGACGGTGCGCGCAAGGTGTTCAAGCTCATCGACGCGCTCGAGGACAGCGACGACGTGCAGAACGTGTGGTCCAACGTGGAGCTCTCCGACGACGTCATGGCTGCGTTGAACGAGGACTGAGTCGCCGAACGAGGACTGACTCACCGGGCGAGCCTCACCGTTCGTGCGCGCCCTCGTCTATATGCTCTCGAACAACAGTTCGTAAGGCGGCAGGGTGGGACGGGAGCAGAGCAGCGTGCGGGTGATGGGTGTCGATCCAGGTCTGACGCGGTGCGGGCTCAGTCTCGTCGAGGGCGGTTCCGGCCGCACCGTCACCGCGTTGGACGTCGACGTGATTCGCACGCCGGCCGATCTCGACCTCGCTCGCCGCCTACTGATCATCTCCGAAGCCGCGGAGTACTGGCTCGACACACATCAACCGACCGTCGTGGCCGTCGAGCGCGTGTTCTCCCAGCACAACGTGCGGACCGCGATGGGCACGGCGCAAGCGGGCGGTGTGATCGCCCTCGCCGCGGCGCGGCGCGGGATCACCGTCGCGTTCCACACACCCAGCGAGGTGAAGGCCGCGGTCACCGGAAACGGCAGCGCCGACAAGTCTCAGGTCACCGCCATGGTCACCCGCATCCTGCGGATGCAGCAGGCGCCGACACCGGCCGACGCCGCCGACGCGCTCGCGCTGGCCATCTGTCATTGCTGGCGGGCGCCGATGATGGCACGGATGGCGCAGGCGGAAGCGCTTGCGGCAGAACAGAAGCGGCGATACGAGGCCAAACTGAAAGAGCAGCGGAAAGCGGGTGCCAAACGATGATCTCCTCGATCCGCGGTGAGGTGCTCGACATCGCACTCGATCACGTCGTGATCGAAGCGGCCGGAGTCGGATACCGGCTCAACGCGACGCCGTCCACGCTCGCGGGCCTCACGCGCGGCGCCGACACCCGCTTGGTGACAGCGATGATCGTCCGCGAGGACTCGATGACGCTGTACGGCTTCGCCGATTCGGAGCAGCGCGATCTGTTCGGCTTGTTGCAGACCGTGTCCGGGGTCGGGCCCAGGCTGGCGATGGCGATTCTCGCTGTGTTGGAACCGGATTCGCTGCGCGCAGCATTGGCGGACGGCAATGTCGTCGCGCTCACCCGAGTGCCGGGTATCGGCAAGCGCGGGGCCGAGCGGTTGGTGGTGGAACTGCGAGACAAGGTGCACGCCGTCGCATCCGCCGGATCGCCGACCCGAACCGCCGCGGTGGCCGGTGGGGCCTCGGTCCGAGATCAGGTCAGCGAAGCACTTGTCGGCCTCGGATTCTCGCTGAAGCAGGCCGAGGAGACCGTCGACGCAGTTCTCGCGGCCGATCCGGACGCCACCACGTCGGTGACGCTGCGCACGGCCCTGTCGAGTCTGGGCAAATCACGATGACGAGCGATCCCGAAGAATCGCCGGTCACGGCCGAGTTCGTCGCCGACGACGCGGACCTCGACGCGAGTCTGCGCCCGAAGTCGCTCGACGACTTCATCGGGCAACCGCGTGTGCGCGAACAACTTCAGTTGGTGCTCACCGGCGCCAAGATGCGCGGCGGCACCCCCGATCACATTCTGCTGTCGGGACCTCCGGGCCTCGGCAAGACGTCGATGGCCATGATCATCGCCGGTGAACTCGGCACCGCTCTGCGTCTGACGTCCGGTCCCGCCCTCGAACGAGCCGGCGACCTGGCCGCGATGCTGAGCAACCTCGTCGAAGGTGACGTGCTGTTCATCGACGAGATTCACCGGATCGCGCGTCCGGCCGAGGAGATGCTGTACCTGGCGATGGAGGACTTCCGGGTCGACGTCGTCGTCGGCAAGGGCCCGGGCGCCACCTCCATCCCTCTCGAGGTGGCCCCGTTCACGCTGGTGGGAGCCACCACCCGGTCCGGCGCACTCACCGGTCCGCTGCGCGACCGCTTCGGCTTCACCGCGCACATGGACTTCTACGACCCACCCGAGCTCGAACGCATTCTCACCCGATCGGCCGGCATCCTCGGGGTGCGGATCACCGCCGACGCGGCCGTCGAGATCGCGGGTCGCTCCCGCGGGACACCGCGCATCGCGAACCGATTGCTGCGACGGGTGCGTGACTACGCCGACGTGCGGGCCGACGGCGTGGTGACGCTGGAGGTCGCGCAGGCGGCACTCGCGGTCTACGACGTCGACGAGCTCGGGCTCGACCGGCTGGACCGCGCCGTGCTCGGAGCGCTCGTGCGCAGTTTCGGCGGGGGACCGGTCGGCGTGTCGACTCTGGCCGTGGCGGTCGGCGAGGAGCCGGCAACAGTCGAAGAGGTGTGCGAGCCGTTTCTGGTGCGCGCGGGAATGGTGGCACGAACCCCACGTGGACGCGTCGCCACGGCTGCCGCGTGGAAGCAGTTGGGCCTCGTGCCGCCCCCCGATCTGACCGTCGGCGGGATCACTGTGCGATCCAACGAGCCCGCCCGAACGCTCTTCGACGAATGATCGCGGTTCCCGGCGATCCGGGCAGATGGCACACTGGTCCGAACCCACCCGATGAATTCGAGGACTGATTTTCCATGGAATTGCTGTTCCCGCTCCTGATTCTCGCACTGCTCGTACCCATGTTCCTGGGCATCCGCCGGCAGAAGAAGGAACTCGCGAAGACGACCGAGTTGCAGGATTCGCTCCAGATCGGCGATCGCGTTCTGACCACCTCGGGCCTGCACGCCACCATCGAGGATCTCGACGAGACCACCGTGGACCTCGAGATCGCGCCGGGCATCATCACCACCTGGTCGCGTGCCGTCGTTCGTGACGTGCTGGTGGACGAGGAATACGAGGACGACGAGTACGAGGACGACGAAGCGTCCACGACGGTCTCCGACCCCGTCGTCGAGGAGAGCCCCGAGCAGACTCAGGCGCGCCTGACCAAGGACTGACACGCGAGAAGTACGACAAACCTCGCGCGCACCGCTGCCCGGGCGTCCTGGGCGGCGGTGCTTTTCCATGGGGAGGGTACGGTCGACCGTGCTTTGTCCGCCCCATAGCTCGCGTTCCGAACCCTTTCGAGACCTGTAGGAGATCGACACACCGTGGCACCTTCCAGCGGATCCACGTATCCGGTGCGCGCTCTGGCGCTGTTCGCAGTGCTGGTCGCCGTCGTCTACGGACTCGTCTTCCTCACCGGTGACAAGTCCCCGACCCCCAAGTTGGGTATCGATCTGCAGGGCGGCACCCGGGTGACGCTCACCGCGCGTACCCCCGACGGGAGCGCGCCCAGCCAGGACAGCCTGCGCCAGGCGCAGCAGATCATCGAGACGCGCGTGAACGGCCTCGGTGTGTCCGGCTCCGAGGTCGTCATCGACGGCGACAACCTGGTCATCACGGTGCCCGGTGACGACAGCTCGCAGGCGCGCACCCTCGGCCAGACGGCCCGGCTCTACATCCGCCCGGTTCTGACGACGCAGGCACCGTCCGTGGCCGGACAGACCCCATCCGCAACCGACCCGTCGGGGCAGACGCCGGCGACCGGTGATCCGGCACCTCCGGCTGCCCCGGCGCAGGATCCCGCCTCCACGGCGCCTCAAAACACGGTGCCTCAGAACCGCCCGTTCCCCGCTCAGGATCCGACGGCGCCGGCCGATCCCACGACCCCGGCTGCTACGACGGCGCCGGCCGATTCGACAGCGCCCAGCGCACCGGTGGACGGTCAGTCCGCAGGGACCGAGCCCGGTGACGCTCCCGCCGAATCCACGGCCGGCGAGACCGCCGACGCCATTGCCGCCGCCAAGGCGCTGCGTCAGAGCACGGACCCGAGCATCCAGCAGCAGGCGATGGCGACCATCGACTGCAACGCGCCGGACCCGTTGCAGGGCAACGACGACCCGGCTCTGCCGCTGGTCACCTGCTCGTCCGACGGCACCGCCGTGTACGTGCTCGAACCGTCCATCATCGACGGACAGCAGATCGCGGACGCGAGCTCGCAGTTCGACACCCAGCAGTCGCGCAACGTCGTCTCGCTGAGTTTCGACACCAGCGGCGGCGACACCTGGGCGCAGTTCACCTCCGCCAACATCGGCAAGCAGGCCGCCTTCACCCTCGACTCCAAGGTGGTCAGCGCGCCCGTCATTCAGGGTGCGACGCCGTCCGGAAGCGCCACGCAGATCACCGGTAACTTCACCGCAGACAGTGCGCGCGAACTGGCGAACACCCTGAAGTACGGTTCGCTGCCCCTGTCGTTCGCGGCGTCCGAGGCCGAAACCGTCTCCGCGACACTGGGTCTCGCGTCGCTGCAGGCCGGTCTGATCGCCGGCGCCATCGGATTTGCCCTGGTGCTTCTGTACTGCCTGCTCTACTACCGGATGCTCGGCATCCTCACCGCGCTCTCGCTGATCCTGTCGCTGGTGGCGATCTACGGAATCCTCGTGCTGCTGGGTCGGTGGATCGATTTCACGCTCGACCTGGCCGGCATCGCGGGCATCATCATCGGCATCGGTATGACGGCCGACTCGTTCGTCGTCTTCTTCGAGCGCATCAAGGACGAGATGCGCGAGGGCCGCAGCTTCCGGTCCGCTGTGCCCCGCGGTTGGTCGCGGGCACGCCGAACCATCCTGTCCGGTAACGCGGTCAGCTTCATCGCTGCCGCGGTGTTGTACGCGCTCGCCGTCGGTCAGGTCCGCGGATTCGCGTTCACCCTCGGACTGTCGACTCTGCTCGACATCATCGTGGTCGTTCTCGTCACCTGGCCGCTCGTGAACATCGCGTCGCGCACCGACTTCTGGTCCAAGCCGTCCGTCAACGGGCTCGGGGCGGTCGCCGACATCGCCCGCGCACGCAAGCGTGCCGCGGCGGCCAAACTCGCCACCACGTCCAGGGAGGCATGATCATGGCCGACACCACCACGACCGACTCGCTCGATCCGGCGCAGGCAGAGGCGTCCAAGAGCTGGATCAGCCGCCTCTACACCGGTACCGGCGCTTTCGAGGTCATCGGCCGCAGGCGCTTCTACTACATCCTCACCGGCGTCATCGTGTTGATCGCGCTGCTCTCGATCGCGGTGCGAGGCTTCACGTTCGGCATCGACTTCGAAGGCGGTACGCGAGTTCAGTTTCCGGCCGCGGACAACGTGTCGACCAGCCAGGTCGAGACGGTGTACTCGCAGACACTGGGCCAGGACCCGGTGTCCGTGCAGACCGTCGGAAGCGGCGCCGGCGCCACCGTCCAGATCCGCTCGGAGGCGCTCGACCAAGGTCAGGCGAACGCGCTTCAGGCGGCCCTGTTCGACGCCTTCAAGCCGGTGAACAGCTCGGGAACCCAGACGGCCGACGCCATCAGCTTCACCGACGTCAGCGAGACGTGGGGTGGCCAGATCACCGAGAAGGCGCTCATCGCACTGGCGGTCTTCCTCGTCCTGGTCAGCATCTACATCGCGATCCGCTACGAGCGGGACATGGCCATTGCCGGTATCGCGGCGCTGTTCTTCGACATCCTCGTCACCGCCGGTGTCTATTCGCTGGTCGGGTTCGAGGTCACGCCGGCGACGGTCATCGGGCTGCTCACCATCCTGGGCTTCTCGCTGTACGACTCCGTCGTCGTCTTCGACAAGGTCGAGGAGAACACCCGCGGCATCCTGCACCTGAACCGCCGCACCTACGCCGAACAGGCGAACCTCGCGATCAACCAGACCCTCATGCGGTCGATCAACACGACGCTCATCTCGGTGCTCCCGGTGCTGGCGCTGATGATCGTGGCCGTGTGGCTGCTCGGCGTGGGCACGCTCAAGGATCTCGCACTGATTCAGCTGGTCGGCATCGTCGTCGGTGCCTACTCGTCGATCTTCTTCGCGACACCGCTCGTGGTCACGCTCAAGGAACGGTGGGGACCGGTCGCCGCGCACACCAAGAAGGTGCTCGCCCGCCGGTCCGCCGTCGACGGCGGAGCGCAGCGAGTTCCGGTGGCAGCCGGCTCCGCTGCCACCGCGACGACCGAATCCGAACCGGTGCGGGAAGCGGCTCGTGCGCCCGGCCCGGGTGCACGTCCGACCGGAAAGCGCGCCAAAAGGAGGCGCTGACGGTGCGTAGGACGGCTGCCCTCGCCGCTGTTGCGATCGTCGCGGGCGCGTCGTTGTCGGCGTGTTCGTCGCCGGAGGACAAGGTTCCGTCGATCGGTTACGCGATCGACAACACCATCACCACCTACAACGCCGGTACGACTGCCGGGTCGGTTTCCGGTGCGCCGCAGGCACTCTCACGGGTGCTCCCTGGGTTCACCTACCTCGGACCGGAGGGCGTCCCGCTCGCCGACACCGACATCGGCACGGCCGCAACCGTTCCCGGCGACACGCTCACCGTCGCGTACACGCTCTCACCCGCGTCGGTCTGGTCGGACGGCGTTCCTATGGGGTGCGAGGACCTCGTGCTCGCGTGGGCCGCACGAAACGGGAAGGCGCGTAACGCGGAGGGCGCACCGCTGTTCGACGCCGCGTCGACCGGCGGGTACGCGGACATCGATCGAATCGACTGCGCCACCGGCTCGAAGAACGCACTGGTCCACTTCGCGGCGGGACGCAACTACGTCGACTGGCGGTCCCTGTTCGGAGCCACCGCACTGATGCCGGCGCACGTCGCGAGCAGAGTCGCGAACGTGCCCGACCTCCCCGTCGCCGCAGCCCAGAACGACACCGCGTCGCTCGAGCGCGTCGCTCAGATGTGGAACACCGGGTGGAACCTGACGCCCGGCCAATTCGACCCCGCCGACTTCCCGTCCGCGGGCCCGTATCGGATCGAGTCGTACACCGCGGAGGACGGACTGGTCCTGGTCCCGAACGAAGCGTGGTGGGGGCGCGCGCCGGAAACCGAGCGCATCGTCGTCTGGCCCAACGGCACCGACATCGCCGCCAAGGTGTCCTCCTCCGACGTCGAAATCGTCGACTCGTCGGCGGGCGCCGCGTCGCCGTCGGGTTTCACCGACACCGTCGCGCCCGGGTGGGGCATCGAGCAACTGGTGTTCGCCACGAGCGGGGTGTTCCAGAACCCCGCCGCGCGCCGAGCCTTCGCGTCCTGCGTACCGCGTACTCAGCTCTTCGACGACGCCGGCAGTCCCGGTTACGACTCCGCGACGGCGGGCGGACGAGGATCCGGCGTCGTGGACAGCCGGGTCACCGTTCCCGGCTCGCTGGTCTATCCGACCGTCGCCGCGACGGCCGGCGACCGCTACCTCCAGCCCGACGCTGCCGCGGCGTCGGCAGGGTTCGCCGGTGCGGGCGTGCCGAATCCGACCGTGCGAATCGGATACCTCGCGCCGGACGACACCCGGCGCGGTCTCGTCGCCGCCATCGCGTCGGCCTGCCAGGCCGCGGGGGTCACCGTCGTCGACGCCGGGAGCGATCGATTCCAGCCCACCGACCTCGGTTCCGGCCAGGTCGACGCCATCCTCACCGGAACCGCCGGGCAGGCGGGCGCCACCGGATCCGCCCTCGGTGAGGCGGACCGTTTCGCACTGCGGACCGGGCAGGCCGTGAACTTCGGGCGGTACTCCAACGGCCGAATCGACGCCATCGTCGACCAGCTCGCGGTGGACGATTCCGACGCGACGCAAGCCGCGGTCGGAACCGAGGCGGAGAACATCCTCTGGAACGACATGCCGACGCTGCCGCTCTTCAACGCGCCCCGCAAGACGTCGACAGCCAGTGGCGTCGAGAACGTGATGTTCAACCCGACGACGGCCGGCACCGGCTGGAACATGGACAGATGGGTGCTCCTGCGATGACATCAGCTGCTGCCGAGCACGCGATCACGACCCTGACCCGCTGGGCGGACGACTTCCCGGAGAAGGGCGTCCGATTCGCAGACCTCACACCGGTCTTCGCCGACGCGGCGGGGTTGCGCGCGGTGATCGACGCGTTGGCGGAATCGGGCACGGAGGCCGACCTCGTCGCGGGCATCGACGCCCGCGGCTTCCTCCTCGGCGCGGGCGTCGCGCTGGCGCTCGGTACCGGCGTTCTGGCCGTGCGCAAGGCCGGCAAGCTGCCACCGCCGGTGCACAGCAGGTCGTACGACCTCGAATACGGCACGGCCACACTGGAAGTGCCTGCCGACACGATCGACCTCGCCGGCCGCCGCGTCCTCGTGGTCGACGACGTACTCGCGACCGGCGGCACGCTCGTCGCGGCCCGAGAACTGCTCACCGACTGCGGCGCCGACGTCGTGGGAGCGGCGGTCGTCCTCGAGATCGGAGCCCTGGACGGGCGTCGGCGATGGGGTTCGGGTGCGCTGGCCGCCCTCTCCGTGGTCTGAGGACTAAAGTCGACAGGTACACGGTCGACGCAGTGAGGCAGGGAGGTGACCCCAGTGACACGGTTCATCGGCGAGAACTCGCCGGATTCGGTTCCGACGGAGACCGATTCCGTACCCGAGACGGCCCAGCCCTCTCCTGCACCCACGGCAGCCCAGCCCCCTGTTGCCCCGGAAGAGGCCGTGACCACCACGTCCACCTCCGCGTCGCGGCGTGTACGCGCGCGTCTCGCCCGTCGCATGACGGCGCAGCGGAACACCACGGTCAAGCCCGTCCTCGAGCCACTGGTCGGCACACATCGTGAGCTGTACCCCAAGGCCGATCTGGCACTGCTCCAGCGCGCCTACGACGTTGCGGACGAGCGTCACGCGACGCAGATGCGGAAATCCGGCGACCCGTACATCACTCACCCGCTGGCCGTCGCCAACATCCTGGCCGAGCTGGGAATGGACACCACCACACTGGTCGCCGCGCTGCTCCACGACACCGTCGAGGACACCGGTTACTCGCTCGAACAGCTGCGCAGCGACTTCGGCGACGAGGTGGCGCACCTGGTCGACGGTGTCACCAAGCTGGACAAGGTCGTCCTCGGCACGGCCGCCGAGGGCGAGACCATCCGCAAGATGATCATCGCGATGGCCCGCGATCCGCGCGTGCTCGTGATCAAGGTCGCCGATCGCCTGCACAACATGCGCACGATGCGCTTTCTCCCGCCCGAGAAGCAGGCCCGCAAGGCCAAGGAAACACTCGAGGTCATCGCGCCGCTCGCACACCGTCTCGGCATGGCGACGGTCAAGTGGGAGCTCGAGGACCTCGCGTTCGCCATCCTGCATCCGAAGAAGTACGACGAGATCGTCCGGCTCGTGGCCGACCGCGCCCCGTCGCGTGACACCTACCTGGCCAAGGTCCGGGCACTCATCAATTCCGAGCTGGCCGCGTCGCGCATCGGCGCCGTGGTCGAAGGACGCCCCAAGCACTACTGGTCGATCTACCAGAAGATGATCGTCAAGGGCCGCGACTTCGACGACATCCACGACCTCGTCGGAGTCCGCATTCTCTGCGACGAGATTCGTGACTGTTACGCCGCGGTCGGCGTGGTGCACTCGCTGTGGCAGCCGATGGCCGGCCGGTTCAAGGACTACATCGCGCAGCCCCGATACGGGGTCTACCAGTCGCTGCACACGACGGTGGTCGGGCCGGAAGGCAAGCCGCTCGAGGTGCAGATTCGTACCCGCGACATGCACCGCACCGCGGAGTTCGGCATCGCCGCGCACTGGCGGTACAAGGAAACCCGCGGCAAGAACTCCTCGAAGTCCGACACCACCGAGCTCGACGACATGGCGTGGATGCGGCAACTCCTCGACTGGCAACGGGAAGCCGCCGACCCGGGGGAGTTCCTCGAGTCGCTGCGCTACGACCTCGCGGTCAAGGAGATCTTCGTCTTCACGCCCAAGGGTGACGTGGTGACGCTGCCCGCCGGATCGTGCCCCGTCGACTTCGCGTACGCGGTGCACACCGAGGTCGGTCACCGCTGCATCGGCGCACGCGTCAACGGTCGGCTCGTCGCGCTCGAACGCAAACTCGACAACGGCGAAGTGGTCGAGGTGTTCACCTCGAAGGCGCAGGGCGCCGGCCCGAGCCGCGACTGGCAGGGCTTCGTCGTCTCGCCGCGCGCGAAGACGAAGATCCGCCAGTGGTTCGCCAAGGAGCGCCGCGAGGAAGCACTCGAGGCCGGCAAGGACGCGATCGCCAAGGAAGTGCGCCGCGGCGGACTTCCCTTGCAGCGCTTGATGAATGCCGAGTCCATGTCGTCCATCGCGCACGAGCTGCGCTACGTCGACGTCTCCGCGCTGTACACCGCGGTGGGGGAGAACCACGTCTCGGCGCAGCACGTGGTGCAACGGCTGGTGGCCCATCTCGGAGGCGTCGGTGACGTCGAGGAGGAGCTGGCCGAGCGCTCTACGCCGTCGACCATCCCGACTCGCCCTCGCCGCGTCGGTGACGCCGGAGTGATGGTGTCGGGCGCCGACGGTGTGGTGGCCAAGCTGGCCAAGTGCTGCACACCGGTGCCCGGCGACGAGATCATGGGCTTCGTCACCCGCGGCGGGTCGGTGAGCGTGCACCGCACGGACTGCACCAACGCCAGCTCGCTGCATCTGCAGTCCGAACGCCTCATCGAGGTCGAATGGGCGCCGTCACCGTCGTCGGTGTTCCTGGTGGCCATTCAGATCGAGGCGCTGGACCGGCACCGTCTGCTCTCGGACGTCACGAAGGCGCTGGCCGACGAGAAGGTCAACATTCTGTCCGCCTCGGTCACCACGTCGGGTGACCGTGTGGCGATCAGCAAGTTCACCTTCGAGATGGGCGATCCCAAGCATCTCGGGCACGTGCTGAACGTCGTGCGCAACGTCGAGGGTGTGTACGACGTGTACCGGTTGACGTCGGCTGCGTAGATCCCGTCAGCCGGTGATCACGGCGAAAATGTTCGGTTTCGCGAGAATTCCGAACATTTCCACCGTGATCACGGCAAATCCGGCGAGCTACACGTCCAGCTGCACCGTGTTCAGCGTCGTGGCGAGCACCGGTGCGCCGTCCTGCGCGCCGCCCGTGACGCCGCCTGCGGCGATCTTGTCGAGCGTGGCCAGACCGGCCTCGTCGATCGTGCCGAAGACCGTGTAGTTGGGCGGCAACTGCGAATCGCCGAACACCAGGAAGAACTGGCTGCCGTTGGTGTCGGCACCGGCGTTGGCCATGGCGATGGTGCCGCGGGCGTAGGTGACCGGCTCCTGGAGGGCGGGGTCGCTCGACGCGTACTGGTCGGTGGGGAACTCGTTCGAGTACTGGTAGCCCGGTCCGCCGCTACCGGTGCCCGTCGGGTCGCCGCACTGCAGCACCTTCAGCGAATCGGCGGTCGTGAGGCGGTGGCACGGCGTGCCGTCGAAGTAGCCCTGGCCCGCGAGAGAGGCGAAGCTGTTCACCGTGCAGGGTGACTCGGTGGCGTTCAGCGACAGACCGATCGGCCCCTGCGAGGTGTCCATGCTGACGCTGACGTTGTCCTGGGCGGTGGGCACTCCGTCGGTCTGCGGCAGGTTGACCTGCTTGGCAGCGGTCCCACCCGGGGTATAGCTGCAGGTCACCGTCTCGGGCAGCGGCTGCGAGCGGCCCGCCGGCATCACGCCCGCCACCTGTGGTTCCGGCGCGGCCGAGGTGGCCGACGCGTCGGTGGACCCCGAGTCGCCACCGCGGGTCAATGTCACAGCGAGAACCACCGCGCCGACCAGGACGACCACGCCGACGACGGATCCTGCGACGGTCAGTTGCTTGCGCCGTTTGGCGCGTGCGGCGCGATTCGCGAGCTGGCGATCGAGCTTGCGCTTGGCTGCCTCACGTCGCTGTTCGTTGCTGGGCACTGCGGCGATCCTCTTTCTTCGTGACGAACGAACCCGTCGGAGCTCGGCTGACGCGCAAAGTGTGCCAGGCGAACCTGAGAGATCCCCGACCGGGCGAACCAGCCCGTTATGTCGGTGGCGCGGTGGGCACCCTAGGCTGGAGGTTCCAGCAATACAGTCGTCTCAGCAACACCAGTCGACTCACCAACACAGTCACCGCCCCCGCCCACTCGAGGAGTCCATCACCGTGCTCGTCACCGGATTCCCTGCCGGGATGTTCCAGACAAACTGTTACGTCCTCGCCCACGACGGAGCCGCCGAGTGTGTCGTCGTCGATCCGGGTCAGGAAGCCATGGCGCCGCTCGTCAACTTCTTGAACGAGTCGCAGCTCACCCCGGTTGCCGTTCTGCTCACCCACGGTCATCTCGACCACATGTGGGACGCGCAGCCTGTGTGCGACAAGTTCGGTATCCCGCTCCATGTGCATCCTGCCGATCGCTACATGCTGGTCGATCCCGGTTCGGCCATCGGTCCGGCGCTGGCTCCGTTCATCGGCGGCATGAGCTTCACCGAGCCCGAGACGGTGGTCGAGCTGACCGATCGCGAGTCGCTCGAGTTGGCCGGCATCAGCTTCGGCGTCGACCACACTCCGGGTCACACGCCGGGGTCGGTCGTGTTCCGCGTCGAGGTGGATTCGGAGAACTCCGTCGTCCTGTCGGGCGACACCCTGTTCGCCGGGTCGGTCGGCCGTTCGGACCTGCCCGGTGGCGACCACGAGCAGCTCCTCCGGTCCATCGAGGATCGGCTCCTGCCCCTCGCGGACAGCACGGTCGTGCTACCCGGACACGGCGGCACCACGTCCATCGGCGACGAGCGCGCGACGAACCCGTTCCTGGTGGGATTGGGCGGCGCACGATGAGCAAGGACCACGTGAGCAGTTTCGCCGCGCCTAAGGGCGTTCCCGACTACCTCCCGCCCGACTCCGCCGCGTTCGTCGCCGCGCGTGACGGCTTGGTGCGTGCTGCCCGTCTGGCCGGATACGGACACGTCGAGCTCCCGATCTTCGAGGACACCGGGCTGTTCGCCCGCGGCGTCGGTGAGTCGACGGACGTGGTGAGCAAGGAGATGTACACCTTCGCCGACCGCGGCGAGCGCAGCGTCACGCTGCGCCCCGAGGGCACCGCCGGTGTGATGCGAGCGGTGATCGAACACGGTCTGGACCGCGGCGCTCTCCCGGTGAAGCTTTCCTACAGCGGGCCCTTCTTCCGATACGAGCGCCCCCAGGCCGGGCGCTACCGGCAGCTCCAGCAGGTCGGTGTCGAAGCGATCGGTGTGGACGATCCCGCCCTGGACGCCGAGGTGATTTCGATCGCGGACAGCGGGTTCCGCAGTCTCGGCCTCACCGGGTTCCGCCTCGAGATCACCTCCCTCGGCGACGACACCTGCCGTCCCCAGTATCGAGAGTTGTTGCAGCAGTTCCTTTTCGGGCTCGATCTCGACGAGGAGACCCGTCGCCGCGCGGAGATCAACCCGCTGCGCGTTCTCGACGACAAGCGCCCGCACGTGCGTGAGATGACCGCCGACGCGCCCCTGATGCTCGATCACCTGTCCGCGCCGGCGAAGGAGCACTTCGACACCGTGCTCGAGCACCTGACGGCTCTGGGCATTCCATACGTGGTGAATCCGCGGATGGTCCGGGGTCTGGACTATTACACGAAGACCACGTTCGAGTTCGTCCACGACGGTCTCGGCGCGCAGTCGGGCATCGGCGGCGGTGGGCGGTACGACGGGCTGATGGCGCAGTTGGGCGGACAGCCGTTGTCCGGCATCGGTTTCGGGCTCGGCGTCGATCGTACGGTGCTCGCTCTGCAGGCCGAGGGCGTGAGCGTCGGCGACTCGAGCCGTTGCGACGTGTTCGGGGTGCCGATGGGCGACGAGGCGCTGCGCCGCTTGGCGGTCATTGCTCGCGACCTTCGCTCTGTCGGTGTGCGAACGGATCTCGCCTACGGAGGTCGCGGGGTGAAGGGCGCGATGAAGGCGGCCGATCGTTCGGGTGCCCGCATCGCCCTCGTTCTGGGTGAGCGAGATATCGAAGCCGACGAAATCGGTGTGAAGATCCTGGCGACGGGGGAGCAGGAGTCCGTCCCGCTCGGCGACGTACTCGCGCGCGTGGAGGCGATACTTGGCGCAGGGTGAGATCACCGATCTCGATCTGATTCCGCCGGAGCTGTTGGTTCCCCGGCTGCGCCGAGCTGCGGCCGCGGTGAGCGTCGTCGCCGTCGTTCTCGGTGCGGTGGTCGGATTGCTGGCGTCCTCCTTCATGCTGGGCGCCCTGGTCACCGTGATTCTCGCCGTCCCCCCGGTGTCGGTCGTTCTTCTCGTGGCTCGGCGCCACACGTGGATCGACGGCACCACGGTGCATCAGCGGTTTCGCGTGCGTCACCGCCGTGTCGATTTCGCGGAAGCGGTGTCGGTGGAAGTGGTGGTCCGCGCAGCCAAGGTGAGTCAGGTCCTGCTGCGGGTCAGCGACGGAAACGCGACCGTGACCGTGGCCCTGGCGCTCTACACCGTCAACGGGGGACGTGAGTTGCAGCCGATGGGCCTGCGATCGCTCGCGAACGCGTTGTCGTCGGCCGCGTTGGTTCCGGCCGCAGCAGCGGCGTCGGTGCTGATAAAGCAGTTGCGCGCCGAGGCGCGGGACGCGGGACTGGCCGAGCGTCCGTTGTACGCGGCGGTGACGATGGTGAAGAACGCAGGCCGTGAACAGGGGACCGTCCTGACGGACAAGGAAGTCGCCGAGCTCAGCGACTGATCGCGCCGAGCAGCGCCCGCGCCGGCTCCTCGAACTCGCCCGCAGGACCGGTCCACCCGAGTGCGCGTATCGCCGCATGGGCGATCGTCACCGCGGTCGTGGCCGGCGGTTCCCCGAAGTCCGAGCGCGTGTTGATCACCGATTCCACGAGCCTGAACGGCAGAGCCGCGGTGGCGCTGTCCGCCGGGTCCAACGTCTTCAGGGCCACCAGCGCGGCTTGGGAGAACTCGGCGTACAGATCCATCAAGTCGGTCCTCTGCGCGCGAAAGCGCTCGAACCTCACGTTCGCCAACTCCGGCAGGAAGTACAGAGCGCCGAGGTTCCAGCGAGAGTGGGCGAGCTGGCCGGCGTCGAACCACGCGAGCGTGTAGAGCCGCAGCACGGCGTCGTCGGTCAGCTCGCTCAACTCACGTGCGTGCGCGAGCGGTTCGTCGACGGTACCGACGAGGAGCGCGGCGAGAATGTCGTCCTTCGTTCCGAAGTGGTGATAGAGCGAGGCCTGACGAATTCCGACCGCGTCGGCGATGGCGCGGGTGGAGGTGTTGGTGAATCCCTGGGTGGTGAACAGTTCCGCTGCGGCGTCGAGAATTTCGTCCCGAGCGGTGGCTCCCGGTCGCTTGCGGGCTCCGAGACGTGGGCGACCGGCGCCGATCGAGGTCATGCCGGTCATTGTGTCAGGAGGTGAGAACTCGGTCACGGCGGCGACACGCGAGAAACGAGTTGTTAACGAGCGCAGCCATTTCGGTCACACAGCCGACACCCGCCGCGTCCCGGATCCGGCTTAACTGTCAATTGACAGAAAATCGGTTTCCATCACGCGGGAGTTCACGTCCATGAGCGACACATTGCTACCTCCAGGCTCTCGCTCGGGAGCAACCGGTAAGGCCGACTCGGGCGACCTCGCCGACTTCGGGTACGAGCAACAGCTACACCGGTCACTGGGCCGGTACGCCTCGTTCGCGGCCGGATTCTCGTTCGTCTCCATCCTCACCACCATCTTCCAGCTGTTCGGCCTCGGTTTCGGATTCGCCGGACCGGCCTTCTTCTGGACCTGGCCGGTGGTGTTCATCGGTCAGTTCATGGTGGCGCTCAACTTCGCCGAACTGGCGGCGCGGTTCCCCATCTCCGGCGCGATCTACCAGTGGTCGCGGCGTATGGGCGGCGAGGTTGTCGGCTGGTTTGCGGGATGGTTCATGATCATCGCGCAGATCGTCACCGCCTCCGCCGCCGCGATCGCCCTCCAGGTGGTCCTTCCGTCGGTGTGGAGCGGATTCCAGTTCGTCGGTGACGACACAGCGTTGACCTCGCCGAGCGGAGCCGCGAACGCGGTCATCCTCGGATCCGTCCTGCTCGTGATCACCACCACCATCAACTGTCTCGGCGTCAACTGGATGTCGCGCATCAACAGCATCGGAGTCACCTGCGAGATCATCGGCGTCATCGCGGTCATCGGTGTGTTCTTCACCCACGCTCAGCGCGGGCCGCAGGTGGTGTTCGACACCGGCAGCGTTCCGGGCGGATCGGGATACATCGGTGCGTGGATCGTCTCGGGTCTGATGGCGGCGTACGTGATGGTCGGATTCGGCTCCGCGGGCGAACTGGCCGAGGAGACGAAGAACCCCCGACGCGTCGCTCCGCGCACCATTCGGCTCGCGCTGTCGGTGTCCGCACTCGGCGGCGGACTCATGATCATCGGTGCGCTGATGGCGGCCCCGAGCTTGACGGACGGCGAACTGGCGACTCAGGGCCTGCCTTACGTCCTGGGGGCCGTGCTGTCCTCGCCGTGGGGAACGGTCCTGCTGATCGACGTCTCCATCGCAATCCTTATCTGCACGTTGGCAATTCAGACCGCAGCGTCGCGCCTGATGTTCTCGATGGCGCGTGACGGCCGCCTACCGTTCTCCCGCGCACTCTCCACCGTCAACGGCCGCACGGGCACTCCCATCTGGCCGTCCGTGGTCATCGGTCTCGCGTGCGTCGGCATCCTCGCCGTCAACGTCGGCAACTCGGCCATCTTCACCACCCTGTCGAGCGTGTGCATCGTGCTCATCTACCTCGCGTACCTCATGGTGACCGTGCCGCTCCTCGTGCAGCGGCTGAAGGGGTGGCCGCGATCGACCACGCAGGTGGACAGCGAGGGCAAACCGCTCTTCTCGCTCGGAGTCATGGGCCTGCCGGTGAACATCCTGGCGGTCGTCTACGGCGCCGTGATGGTCGTCAACCTGTCCTGGCCGCGAGCGGAGATCTTCGACCCCGCCGCCGACATGCCGATCCTGCGCTTCGCCGCGCCCCTGACCGTTCTCGCCGTGGTGATCGTGGGAGCCCTGTGCTTCCCCCGCGGAAAGGCTCACCCCAACGCAGTCACGATCGGAGCATGACATGACAGCGACAACCACCGCCGCTCGCGAACACGCTCGCGCACAGGCAGGGTCGATCACCGACGCGATGCCGGTGGTGCCCGCCGCACAGTGGCCGTCACCGCCCGACGGCGTGGCGCCGGACCGACTGACCTGGACCGAGTCGGTGCCCGGCGGTCGATACACCAGCAAGGTGCTGGCACGCGGCACGCGCATCCGGCTGCGGGACGTGGCAGGCGCGGCCTGCGCACACCTGATGTTGTATCGAGCGGACGCACCCTGGGAGCGGCTCAACGTCGCCGACACGGTCAAGGTGCCGTGGCAGGCCTATCTCGGCAGCGGACACCCACTTCTGTCCGATCAGGGTCGAGTTCTGGCCACGGTGCTCACCGACACGTCCGGCCACCACGACGCGCTGTGCGGAACCACGACACTGCGCACCAACACCGCTCGATACGGTGCGGGGGAGGCACATTCGGCGTCGCCCGCCGGGCGAGAGCTGTTCGTTCTCGCGGCCGCCAAGAACGGACTCGAGCCGCGGGACGTACCGCCGAGCCTGTCGTTCTTTCACGGCGTGCGAGCCGAGGCCGACGGTGAACTGGTCTCGACCGGTTCCGCCGGTCCCGATACCGCCGTCGAGTTGATTCTGCATCTGTCGCTCGTCGTGGTGCTCGTCAACACCGCGCACCCGCTCGATCCGTCACCGACGTTCGACACGACGACGCTGGAGGTGATCGCGTGGGAGGCGCCCGGCGACCTCGACGCGATAAAGAACACCGATCCGGAATACCTCCGCGCGGTGGCGAACACCGAAGATGCTTGGACTGCAACGACGTTCGACAAGGAAGTGCAGCGATGACCCTCACCCTGGACGGCACCGACCTCGCCCTGGTCCCCGGAAAGGTGGTGCACGACTCGATCGCCGGTGCCCGCGCACCGTGGTCCGCCGTCGTGTCCGCCGGCGACGTCCTCACCATCGTGGACCTGCACGGCAATCAAGCCGTCGACACCCTGATCTACGGCGCCGACGACCACACGGTGCGGTACAGCTCGGCGGCAACCGTTGCCGCCCAACGCAATCTGTTTCTGGGCACGGGATCGGTGCTCCTCGACGCAGAGTCGGAACCGCTGATGACCATCGTCGCGGACGAGGTGGGCAACCACGACACCGTCGGCGGAGCGTGCTCGCAGGAATCGAACACCCTGCGTTACGGGCACCACACCAAACACCAGCACGCCTGCGTCGAGAACTTCCTGATCGAGGGCAGCCGTTGGGGGCTCGGCAAACGGGACCTGGTGCCGAACATCAACTTCTTCATGAATGTGCCGGTCGACCCCGACGGCTCCCTCGGGATCGTCGACGGACTGTCCGCACCCGGCAAACGGATCGCTCTGCGCGCCGAGACGGACGTGCTGGTACTCGTATCGAACTGCCCGCAGATCAACAACCCCTGCAACGGATTCGACCCGACGCCGGTGCGGATGATCGTCACGCGTTCGGAACCGAATTCATGAACGTGACCGTGGTCCGGCCGGGCATGATGACGACCGTTCAGGACTGGCCGGGTCGAGTCGGCTACTGGCAGGTGGGAGTGCCGCCGTCCGGTCCGATGGACGACGTGTCGTTCCGCCTCGCCAACGTGGCCGTAGGCAACGGCGAAGGGGCCTGCGGACTCGAGGCCACCATGGTCGGGCCGGCATTGCGCTTCGACTCCGAGGCAGTCGTCTGTGTCACCGGCGCCGATGCTCCGGTCACCGTCGACGGGGTCGCCGTGGACCGCTTCGCGCCGATCACGGTGCCCGCGGGCGCTGTCCTCGACGTCGGGACGGTGACCGGGTTCGGAATGCGGACGTATGTCGCGGTGCGCGGCGGACTGAACGCCGAGGAGTACCTGGGCAGCGCGGCCACCTTCACCCTGGGTAAGTTCGGCGGTCATCGGGGTCGCGTCCTGGCCGAGGGCGACGTGCTGAGCACGCATGCCGCACCCGAGAACCGGGCGGCGCAGGCCGTTCCGTCGGAACACGTTCCGGCCCTGACGAATCGGTGGGAGCTCGCGGTCACCGAAGGTCCCCACGGAGCGCCGGAATTCTTCACCCGCGCCGACATCGACACGGTTTTCGGTACCGACTACGAGGTGCATTTCAATTCCGACCGCACCGGAGTTCGCCTGATCGGACCTCGCCCGGACTGGGCGCGCACCGACGGTGGGGAGGCGGGCCTGCATCCGTCGAACATTCACGACAACGCGTATTCGGTGGGGGCACTGGACTTCACCGGCGACACGCCCATCCTGCTCGGGCCGGACGGGCCGAGCCTCGGCGGTTTCGTCTGCCCGGTGACGGTCGTCGCCGCGGAGCGGTGGAAACTGGGCCAGCTTCGCCCCGGTGACTCGGTGCGGTTCGTGGCTGTCGAACAGGCACACGCGGCGTCTCCCTCCTCGCTCGGACGTGAGCGCCGTGCGTCCTCGCCTGCCGTGTTCTCCCGCGGCGGAGACGGCGACGACGGCGTGGTCGGGCGACGTGACGCTGCCACGGCGGTGACGTACCGGCGGTCCGGTGACGACAACATTCTCGTCGAATACGGCTCGATGACACTCGATCTCGCCTTGCGAGCGCGCGTGCATGCGCTGCACCGCTCCATCGAGGACGCGGCGCCGCGGGGGCTGCGTGACCTGACGCCGGGCATCCGTTCGCTGCAGATCAAGTTCGACCCGGACGTGTTGTCGGCGCGGTCGTTGCTCGACCTGCTCGGCGAGGCGGAGGACGCACTGCCCGACACCTCCGAGTTGTCGGTACCGTCGCGAACCGTCCGCCTTCCGCTGTCCTGGGACGATCCGTCCACCCGAGAGGCGACCGAGCGATACATGCACGGTGTGCGCGCCGACGCCCCGTGGTGCCCCTGGAACATCGAGTTCATCAGGCGGATGAACGGGCTCGACACCGTCGACGACGTGTACGACACCGTGTTCGCAGCCGAGTACATGGTTCTCGGCCTGGGAGACGTGTATCTCGGTGCGCCGGTGGCCACTCCGCTCGATCCGCGGCACCGACTGGTGACGACCAAGTACAACCCGGCCCGCACGTGGACGCCGGAGAACGCCGTGGGAATCGGCGGCGCGTACCTCTGCATCTACGGCATGGAGGGGCCGGGTGGGTACCAGTTCGTCGGTCGCACCACGCAGGTCTGGAACCACCGGTTCCCCTCCGCCGTACCGGGTTTCGAGGACGGCAGCCCGTGGCTGCTGCGCTTCTTCGACCGGATCTCGTGGTATCCGGTGAGCAACGAGGAACTGTTGGACATGCGCGCCGACCTGGCGGCCGGGCGCGGCGCCGGCGTCGAGATCACGGACGGTCGGTTCGCGCTCGCCGAGCACGAATCGTTCCTCGAATCGAACGCCGAGTCCATCGCACTGTTCCGCAAGGGTCAGGCCGAGGCCTTCGGTACCGAGCGAGACGCGTGGTCGGCCGCCGGCGAGTTCGCCACTGCCGGAGGCTGATCAACTCTGCCGGAAGCTGATCAGTCGCGGGGCTGCACCACGGTTCGGAAGATGGGCAGGAACGGCCGGGGCGACGGCGTGCCGCTCGGCCGCAGCGGTGCGGAATCGATCGACGCCGCAATCCATTCCGCGCGGTCGGTGCGGCTGTAGTCGAGGTGGAACGCGCTCTCGCGCGCCAGCTCGCAGAGGAAGGCGCGCCCGGCCCGGCCGTTGCCGTCGCGGAACGGATGGGCCTGGTTCATCACGGCGTAGAGGGCGCTGCACAGGTACGCCATGGACCCTCGGTCGAGTTCGTCCCACCGTGCGCTGTCCACGAGCGCGTTGATCTCGTCGAAGTATCCCGCGATGCGGCCGACCGGGGCGAACTTCGTTCCGTTCTTCGCCAGCTGGACGGTCCGTACCGATCCGGCCCAGGAGTACATGTCGCCGAACAGATGGCGGTGTGTACCCAGCAGACCGCGCGCCGTGCGCGGAACGGATGCGGCACGCCCCAGGTGCAACTCGCATGTGCGACCTGCGGCGAGAACGAACTCGACGCGATGTGCTGCGTCCGCGTCGACGATCCCGAAACGGTTGCGCAGCACCGTGCTTCCGGGGACGGTGTAGCCGCTACGGCGCAGCGAACCGAACGATCGACGCGTCGCGGTGCGGCCACCCTGTCCGGCAACCGTCCGATCGACGACTGCGTCGAACGCGATACTGCCGGTCGCGAGGGCGTTCACCGTCGTGACGTCGTCGGCCGCCGGGTTCCACCCCTCGAGGCGCGCACTCGCGAGGGCGCACCGTACTGCGGAGGCGGCGTCCACCGCGCGCTTACGTGACGAGGAACGCGGCCAGGACCACGGACTGCGTGTCCTGCGCGCCCGACGTCACCAGAAGCGCTCGGTTGAGGTACACCAGTTCACGCACCGCCGTGGTCACCTCGAGTGTGCCCCGGAAGTAGTAGAGCGCGGGATCGACCGTCTGACCTTCGTCCACGGCGGCAGTGACCTCCGCGGAGCCGAATCGAAACCCGCTGCAGCGCATGCGAACCAGGCCGCCCGTCATCTCCACCACGAAGTCCGCCGCGTACGTCGTCGACCCGTCCGCCCTCGTGGTGCGGACGTCGACTCCACCGGGCAGGATGCGGCCCGAGATGCCGGGCCCGTCGACGGTTCCCCCTGTCACCGGAACGACCACCTCGGCGCCGGCGGGGGAGTCGCCGATGTCGCGAACGTCCCCCGTCTCGATCACCAGGGTGAGGAGGGGCTCGAGCGTCGGCAGGGTGGGTGCGGTCACGACAGTCAGGTTATCGGGTACCGGACCGGCTTGACACCGACTAGAACAGATGTTCGACTGTGACGCATGAGGTGGCAGGGGCAGTCGCTCGAAGCGCAGGACGGTGCGCTGCCCGGTCTGGAACGCGCGGGCCTGGTCCGCACGGTGCAGACTCCGGAGTTCGATGGCATCACCTTCCACGAGGTCCTGTGCAAGAGCGCGCTGAACAAGTTGCCCGAGGACTCGTCGATGCCCTTCCGGTGGACGATCAACCCGATGCGCGGCTGCTCGCACGCCTGTCGCTACTGCTTCGCGCGACCCACCCACGAATATCTCGATCTCGATGCGGGACGGGATTTCGATTCCCAGATCGTCGTGAAGACGAACGTCGCGGCCGTCCTGCGCAAGGAGTTGGCCAAGGCGTCGTGGAAGCGTGAACCGGTAGCGCTGGGCACCAACACGGATCCCTATCAGCGGGCCGAGGGCCGATACCGGTTGATGCCGGGCATCATTCGCGCACTGACCGAGTCCGGCACATCCTTCTCGATCCTCACCAAGGGGACACTGATCCGACGCGATCTGCCCCTGCTCTCGCTCGCCGCGACCAAGGTGAACGTCCAGGTGAGTGTGAGCCTGGCGTTCCACGACGTCGATCTGCAGAAATCCCTCGAACCAGGCGCGCCGTCCCCGCGGGCGCGGCTCGATCTGATTCGCGCGATCACCGATGCGGGACTGTCCTGCAATGTTCTGGTGGCGCCGGTGATTCCGTTCCTCACCGATTCCGCCAAACATCTCGACACGTTGATCGGGGCCATCGAGGACGCCGGCGCCACGGGAGTGTCGGCCATGCCCATGCATCTGCGCGGAAGCACCCGCGAATGGTTCATGAGCTGGCTGGCCGACGAGCACCCCGCGCTCGTGCGGCGCTATCGGCAGCTGTACGGCCGCGGTGCCTACGTCAGCCCGGAATACAAGAACTGGCTGCGCGACAAGGTGACCCCTCTGCTCGAGAAGCGCGCACTGACCGACCTGGACCCGGTCGGCGCCCGCGCCGTTCACGATCTGCCGCGGCCGGTCACCCCGACCGCGGAGCCCGCACTGACTCTGTTCTGAAAGCTCGCTGTTCTAGAGCGTGAGCCCGAGATGCTCGAGGTACCGGCGGGCCGAGCGGGTCACGGCACGCTTGGCGTCGGTGGGCACCACGCGTCCCCACCACGCACCGTAGATCGTCTCGAAGTCGAACGGCGCCAACAGCTCCACCGTCCGCCGCACGGTGTCGGGATGCTCGGGAACGAGGTTCGGATAGCTGTACATGAAGCTCACCCACCGGTGATCGGCCACCACCTGAACGATGTCACCGGTGCACAGAGCGCCCCGTCCGTCGATGCCTGGCCAGTGCAGAACGGACCCTCCGGCGAAGTGAACCCGAGGATTGACCAGCGTGCGTCCAGGGAGGATCTCGGTGGTGTCGCCGTCCCACAGGCGGGTGTTCCCGGACGCCCTGATCCACTGCTCGTCGGCCGAGTGCAGGTAGATCGGTACACCGCCGAACGCTTCGCTCCACTCGACCATCGAGCTGTAGTAGTGCGGGTGCGAGATGGCGATCGCGGCGAGACCGCCGAGCTCGTTCACGCGGTCCACCGTGGGGCCGTCGACCAGGGAGACGCAGTCCCACAACAGGTTTCCGCCTTCGCCCGGCACGATCAGTGCGCGTTGCGCGATGGCGAACGACGGCTCCGTCCCGACTCCCCAGAGCCCGGGCGACTCCTCCCGAATCACGTTGACGTGATCGGACGCGAGATCCGTCATCGTCGTCCACTGCTGACCGTCGTACCCGACGTACTGCCTGTCGTCCGAGCAGACGGCGCAGTCGTCGGGATCGAACCGGTCGAGGTCGACGGCCACGCCACAGGTGACGCAGATCGGGCGGTCGGCCACTTAACGGACGCCCTGCAGACCGGCCGGGTTGTCGAGGTCCCGCGCGCTGTAGGTGTCGCACGCGGACACCTGGCCGGTGCGATACCCGGTGAGGAACCAGTTCTGCCGCTGCTGCGACGAGCCGTGGGTCCAGCCTTCCGGACTCACTCGGCCCGTCGACGCCTTCTGAATGCGGTCGTCGCCCACCGACGACGCCGCCGACAAAGCGTCGGAGATGTCCTGGTCGGTCAGGGGGTCGAGCAGTGGCTCGCTGCTCCCGGGCGCTGGCTGCTTGTCGGCGTAGTTCGCCCAGATTCCGGCGTAGCAGTCGGCCTGCAATTCCGTTCGGACAGAACCCGATTCAGGACCGCTGGGGTCGTTCTGGGCCCGACCGATGTCGCCGAGCTGGTTCTGGATGTGGTGGCCCACCTCGTGGGCGACCACGTACTCCTGCGCCAGCGGTCCGCCGCTGGACCCGAAGCGGTCGACGAGAACCTGGAAGAAGCTGGTGTCGAAGTAGGCCGTGGAATCGGCGGGACAGTAGAACGGGCCGACCTCGCTGCTCGCCTGACCGCATCCGGTGTTCACCGCGCCGGAGAACAACTGCACCTCCGGTTGCACGTACGCCGTTCCGGTCTGCGGTTGCAGCTGAGCGCCCCACACCTGATCGAGACTGTTGACGGTCGCCGCCACACGGCAGTCCACGTCGGCGTTGGCCTGCGCGCCCGTGTCGCACCCGGTGATGGCGCCCGCCTGGCTCGACGACGGGGCGTCGGAAGTGCCGCCGCCCGTCAGAGTGCTGGGATCGACGCCGAGGACGAGCGCGATCACCACGATGATGAGCCCGCCGGCGCCACCACCGATCGCGAGCTTGCCGCCCCGCCCACCGCCTCCGCTGCGCGAAACCCGGCTGGAATCGATACGAGCGTTGTCGTCGAACGTCATGACGGACAGCTTTGCATGTGAGTCGGCAACCGTCTTCGGATCCCGGTGGACGCGCTCCGTAGGATTGGCGCGAAAACATTTACTGTCACGGAAGGAATCCTGTGCTGCGCACGCACCTCGCCGGTTCGCTACGAGCCGAGCACGCCGATCACGAAGTCACTCTGACCGGGTGGGTAGCCCGGCGCCGTGACCACGGCGGGGTGATCTTCATCGATCTCCGGGACGCGTCGGGTGTCGCGCAGGCCGTGTTCCGCGAAGGAGTCGCCGCCGAGCAGGCCCACCGTCTGCGGTCGGAGTTCTGCGTCAAGATCACCGGCACCGTCGAGTTGCGACCCGAAGGCAACCAGAACTACGAGATCGCCACCGGAGCGGTCGAGGTCAACGTGAGCGCGCTCGAGGTGCTCGGTGAGAGTGCGGCCCTGCCGTTCCAGCTCGACGAAACCCCCGGCGAAGAAGCTCGTCTGAAGTACCGCTATCTCGATCTGCGTCGAGCGGGCCCGGGACACGCAATTCGGTTGCGCTCCAAGGTGAACGCAGCTGCCCGCGCGGTGCTGGCGCACCACGAGTTCGTCGAGGTCGAGACCCCGACGCTCACGCGCTCCACCCCGGAGGGTGCCCGCGACTTCCTGGTTCCGGCTCGGCTGCAGCCGGGCAGCTTCTACGCGCTGCCGCAGAGCCCGCAGCTGTTCAAGCAGCTCCTGATGGTCGGCGGAATCGAGCGGTACTACCAGATCGCACGGTGCTACCGCGACGAGGATTTCCGGGCCGATCGCCAGCCCGAGTTCACTCAGCTCGACGTCGAGATGAGCTTCGTGACGCAGGACGACGTCATCGTCCTCGCCGAGGAGATTCTCACCTCGCTGTGGAACCTGATCGGCCACGAGATCACCGCACCGATTCCGCGCATGACCTACGCCGAGGCGATGCGTCGCTACGGATCCGACAAGCCGGATCTGCGGTTCGGGGTGGAACTCGTCGAGTGCACCGAATACTTCGCGCAGACTTCGTTCCGCGTGTTCCAGGCGCCGTACGTCGGCGCCGTCGTCATGCCCGGCGGTGCGTCGCAGCCTCGACGCCAGCTCGACGCGTGGCAGGAGTGGGCCAAGCAGCGCGGCGCGAAGGGGCTGGCGTACGTACTGGTCCAGGAGGACGGCACGCTCGGCGGCCCCGTCGCCAAGAACCTGTCCGACGCCGAGCGCGACGGACTCGCCGCTCACGTCGGAGCCCAGCCCGGTGACTGTGTCTTCTTCGCGGCAGGCCCGGTCAAGGCGCAGCGAGCGCTGCTCGGCGCTGCCCGCGGCGAGATCGCCAAAAAGCAGGGGCTGATCGACGAGAACGAGTGGGCGTTCGTCTGGATCGTCGACGCACCGCTGTTCGAGCCGACGTCGGACGCCACCGCCAGCGGCGACGTGGCCGTCGGCTCCGGATCGTGGACGGCGGTGCACCACGCGTTCACCTCGCCCAAGCCCGAATCCATGGACACCTTCGACACCGATCCCGGATCGGCACTCGCCTACGCCTACGACATCGTCTGCAACGGCAACGAGATCGGCGGCGGCAGTATTCGAATCCACCGCAAGGACATTCAGGAACGCGTCTTCGCCGTCATGGGAATCGACGAGGCCGAGGCACAGGAGAAGTTCGGCTTCCTGCTCGACGCGTTCGCCTTCGGCGCCCCGCCGCACGGCGGCATCGCGTTCGGGTGGGATCGCATCACGGCGCTGCTCGCCGGCGTCGACTCCATTCGTGAGGTGATCGCCTTCCCGAAGTCCGGTGGCGGCGTGGACCCGCTGACGGACGCACCGGCCCCGATCACGCCGCAGCAGCGCAAGGAGTCGGGCATCGACGCCACACCGCCGAAGAAGGACGAGGCCGGGAAGAAGGACGAGTAATCCGGTGGCCGCGGTGCAGCGCATCCGCGTGGCGACGCCCAGCGACACGACCGACGAAGTCGTGGCGGCCATGCGGAACTGCGTCGGCGTCGCGCACCTGACGCTGTACCCCGGCGCAGCGCTCGAACCCGAGGGCGACGTCGTCGAAGCCGACGTCACGCGGGAAAGCTCCAACGAGGTGCTGGACGCGCTGCACGGCCTGGGTCTCGTGCAGACCGGAGCGATCACGGTGACGTCGATCGACGCGACCCTGTCGGACCGGGCCGACCGAGCCGAGCGCGCCGCGCCGGGTGACCCCGACGACGCCATCGTCTGGGACGAGCTGCTCGTCCGCACCAAGGAGGAGTCGACCCTCAACGTCACCTTCGCGTCGTTTCTCACCATCGCGTGCCTGCTGGCCGCGGTCGGCGTCATCACCGATTCGCCGGTCACGATCGTCGGCGCGATGGTGGTGGGGCCCGAGTTCGGACCACTCGCCGCACTGGCGGTGGGGCTCGTTCTGCGTCGACCTCGGCTGATCAAGCGCTCGTCGATCGCACTCCTGGTCGGGTTTCCGCTCGCGATGGGAGTCACCGCGGTCGGGGCATTGCTGGCGGAGGCCTTCGGCTGGTTCGAGATCGGCACCATCGACAGCATCGATCAGGTCGACTTCATCTACCAGGTGGGACCGGCGTCGTTCGTGGTCGCGATCCTCGCCGGCGCGGCGGGAATGCTCGCGTTGCTCTCGGCGAAGTCTGCTGCGCTGGTCGGCGTCTTCATTTCGGTGACCACGGTGCCCGCCGCCGGATTCGCGGTGGTGGCCGCGATGGTGGGGTCGTGGCGCATCGCCGCGTTGTCGGTGGGGCAGTTGGCGATCAACCTGGTGGGAATCGTGTTCGCCGCCTCGGTCGTCCTGATGATCCGGCGCCGGGCGACCACATCGTGAGGTAGGGCACACCACCGGGGTCCCAGCGGGTCCGTGTCGGTGCGCGCTCCGGTGCTCCCGGCTCTAGAGTTGTGGCTTCAGCGAACCGGCCGACGAGCCGATTTCGGAACTGCTGCACGAGGAGTTGATCGTCCGGTGGGGATCAAGGTAGCGCTGGAGCACCGCACCAGTTACCAGTTCGACCGCTTCACCAAGGTGTATCCGCACGAGATCCGTCTGCGTCCGGCGCCGCACGCGAGGACGCCCATCGAGGCCTACTCGCTGACGATCGAACCGGCCGAGCACTTCGTGAACTGGCAGCAGGACGTCTTCGGCAACTTCCTTGCGCGCGTGGTGTTCCCCGAACGCACGAACCATCTGTCGATCACCGTCGGCCTGGTGGCCGATCTCGAGGCCATCAACCCGCTGGACTTCTTCGTCGAGGACTGGGCCGAGCACTTCGGATTCGAGTACAAGAAGGAAGACCTGCCCGACCTCGAGCCCTACCTGCGTTCGGTCGACGAAGGCGAGGAAGGGTCCGGACCGGGTGTTCTGGTCACGCAGTGGGTGGAGAAGATGCGGGCCGCGGTCCGCGAGCGCGGCGAGATCAGAACCATCGAGTTCCTGGCGATGGTCAACCGGGCCGTGATGGGCGACGTGGCGTACTCGGTCCGAATGGAGCCGGGTGTGCAGACACCCGACCACACGCTGCGCACCGCCATCGGATCGTGCCGCGACTCGGCGTGGCTGTTGGTGTCGATCCTGCGTGAGATGGGCCTCGCGGCTCGCTTCGTCTCCGGTTACCTGGTTCAGCTCAGTCAGGACATCGCCTCGCTCGAAGGCGGAAGCGGACCGGTCGAGGACTTCACCGACCTGCACGCCTGGTGCGAGGTGTATCTGCCCGGGGCCGGTTGGGTCGGCATGGATCCGACGTCCGGGCTGTTCGCGGGGGAGGGGCACATCCCTCTCTCGGCCACACCCCACCCGTCGACTGCCGCCGCCATCACCGGGGCGGTCGGCAAGTGCAAGGCGGAGCTCGATTTCTCCAACACCGTCGTCCGTGTCCACGAGGATCCGCGCACGACACTTCCGTACACCGACGAGCAGTGGGACGCGATCGAGACCGCCGGCCTCGAGATCGACGAGCGGATCGAGAAGCAGCAGATTCTGCTCACCATGGGCGGTGAGCCCACCTTCGTGGCGATCGACAACCCGAGTGCGCCGGAATGGAACACCGACGCGGACGGCCCACACAAGCGCGAACTGGCGAGCGTGTTGGCCGAGCGGCTGCGGACCATCTACGCCCCGGACGGAATGGTCCAACGCAGCCAGGGCAAGTGGTATCCGGGAGAACCGTTGCCGCGCTGGCAGATCGGGCTGTTCTGGCGAACCGACGGCGAAAGTCTGTGGCACGACGACACGTTGATCGCCGATCCCTGGTTACCGGCCGATCGCACGAAGCCGGCCACCGAGCCGGCAAAAGCGCGCGAGTTGGTCGAGGCACTCGTCGAGGACTTCGGTTTCCCGGCGAAGCAGGCTCGTCCGGCGTTCGAAGACCCTCTCGCGCACCTGCTGTCACTGCTCAAGAAGCCGGACGGCGAACCGCCGGCCGCCGAGGGGCAGGACGACATCGAACCGGGTACCGACACTCGCGACGCCCGCAAGGCGCTGCTGGCCAAGCTCGACGCCAGCACCGACGAGCCCGCCGCGTTCGTGTTGCCCATCCACCGCACCGACGACGGTGCGGGCTGGGCGAGCGCCGACTGGCGACTGCGACGCGGCCGAATCGTGTTGTTGGAGGGCGACTCTCCGGCGGGCCTGCGCCTTCCGCTCGACGCGATCTCCTGGAAGGCGAAGCGGCTCGAGAACCCGGCAGACCCCATCGTCGAGCGCGGGCCGTTGCCGACGCCGCGGCAACTGCGCGCCGCCCCGCGCACGCACTTCGGTCTGGCGGACAGCGTCTCGCCGATGACGGCGGCTCCGGAGCCCGGCGACAACCCGGTCACCGCCCTGGTGTCCGAGGTGCGCGACGGCATCCTGCACGTGTTCCTGCCGCCCATCGACGAACTCGACGACTTCGTCGACGTCGTCTCTCGCATCGAATCGGCGGCGTCGAGTATCGAGACTCCCGTGGTCATCGAGGGCTACGGCCCGCCGAACGATCCGAGAATCCAAACTCTCACCGTGACACCGGATCCCGGCGTCATCGAGGTCAACGTTCAACCGACCGCGTCGTGGGCCGAGCAGAACGATCTCATGCAGACGCTCTATCGCGAGGCACGCCAGTCGCGGCTGAGCACGGAGGCGTTCGACAACGACGGCACCGGGCGCGGAACCGGTGGCGGCAACCACATCACCCTCGGTGGTGCCACGCCCCGCGAGTCACCGCTGTTGCGGCGTCCGGATCTGCTGGTGTCGATGCTGACGCAATGGCAGCGGCACCCGTCGCTGTCGTACCTCTTCTCGGGTCGGTTCATCGGTCCGACGTCGCAGGCACCGCGATTCGACGAAGGTCGCCCGGAGTCGCTGTACGAGATGGAGATCGCCTTCGGCGAGATCGCTCGCCGCACCGCCGAGGTGCGCACACCCGCGGACCCCGACGCAGCGCCCGCGCCCTGGGTGGTCGACCGCGCACTGCGGCACCTGCTGACCGACCTCACCGGCAACACGCACCGCGCGGAGTTCTGCATCGACAAGATGTACAGCCCCGATTCCTCGCGTGGCCGCCTCGGACTGCTCGAGCTTCGCGGGTTCGAGATGCCGCCGCACCACCAGATGGCCATGGTGCAGTCGCTACTCGTGCGGTCGATGGTCTCGCGCTTCTGGGACGAGCCGCTGAAGGCTCCGCTGATCCGGCACGGTGAGAACCTCCACGGCCGATACCTGTTGCCGCACTTCGTGATCGCGGACATTGCGCGGGTCGTCGACGATCTGCGAGATCACGGCATCGAGTTCGACACCAGTTGGCTCGACCCGTTCACCGAATTCCGGTTCCCCCGCATCGGAACCACGGTGGTGGCCGACGCCGAGATCGAACTGCGGGGGGCGATCGAGCCCTGGAACACGCTCGGCGAGGAATCGACGTCCGGCGGCACGGCGCGCTACGTCGACTCCTCCGTCGAGCGCATCCAGGTCTCCGTGACCGGAGCCGATCCCGGCCGATTCATGTTGACCTGCAATGGCACACCCGTGCCGCTGATGCGGACCGGCAAGGCCGACGTTCAGGTGGCCGGCGTCCGCTACCGCGCGTGGCAACCGCCCAGCGCACTGCACCCGAGCATCGAGGTGCAGTCACCCCTGCACTTCGATCTGATCGAGAAGCAGTCGCAGCGGTCCCTCGGCGGATGCGCGTATCACGTGGTGCACCCCGGCGGACGGTCCTACGATGCGCCGCCCGTCAATGCCGTCGAGGCCGAATCGCGTCGCGGCGGACGGTTCGAAGAGGGTGGGTTCACGACCGGCCGCATCGACCTGGGTAAGTTACTCGAGAAGCAAGCGCGCCTTGCCGCCGATGTCAGCGCGCCAGGGCTCCTCGACCTCCGTCGAACCGGATCGTTCCTGGCGTAAGGCACGACGGTCGTCAGAGAGGGAACACCGGGTCACATGGCGCACGCAACAGTGTCCGGTGTGCCGGACTCGCAGAACACACCGCACGCACGCGGTACCCGTGACCCGGAAGGTCTGCTCGCGCGATACCGCTCGCTCGCCGCAGCCGTCGGTGCGCGCGACGAACTGCTCGACGGCGGCGACGCGATTCGGCCGCACTGGCTCGATCTCGTGTCGTCGGTGACCGAGAACGGTCGCGACGCGCTGACGAGCATCCAGAATCGCGTCGGACGGCTCGTCGACGATCATGGGATCACCTACAACACCATTCCCGGCCCCGGTGTCAGCGGAACCGGCACGGTGCGCTGGGAACTGGACTGCGTGCCCTACGTGGTCTCCGCGCCGGACTGGAAAATGCTCGAAGCCGGGATGGTGCAGCGCTCGCGACTGCTGGATCTGATCCTGAGCGACATCTACGGCGAGCGGAAGCTGATCAGTACGGGTCTGGTTCCGCCCGAGATCGTGTTCGGGCACCCCGGCTACGTGCGGGCTGCGCACGGCATCACCGTCCCCGGCCCCCACCAGTTGTTCTTCCACGCCGCGGACGTCGCCCGTTTCGCCGACGGCGAGTTTCGCGTCACGGCCGACCGGACGCAGGCTCCCTCGGGTGCCGGCTACGCACTCGCGGACCGCACGGTGATGTCACGGTCCATCCCGGAGCTGTACGAGAAGACCAGTCCACGCCAGCTCTCGAACTTCGCGCGGGCGATGCGCCTGGCACTGGTAGAAGCGGCTCCTGAGTCGGCCGAGGATCCGCTGGTGGTCGTCCTGAGCCCCGGCGTGATGTCCGAGACGGCGTTCGATCAGGCGTATCTGGCGTCCATGCTCGGATTTCCCCTCGTCGAGTCCGCGGATCTCGTCGTACGGGACGGGTCGCTCTGGATGCGTGCGCTCGGGACGCTGCGGCGCGTCGACGTGGTCGTGCGGCGCGTGGACGAGACGTACGTCGACCCGCTCGACCTGCGGCCGGATTCGCACCTCGGTGTCGTCGGATTGGTGGAAGTGCTGCGGCGCGGTGTCGTGACCGTCGTCAACACCATCGGTTCCGGGGTCCTCGAGAACCCGGCCCTGCTCCCGTTGCTGCCGCGGCTGAGCCGCGCGCTGCTGGACGAGGACCTGCTGATCGACTCGGTCCAGACGTACTGGGCGGGCGACGCCGCGTCGATGTCGTACATCGAGGCCAACGTCGGCTCGCTCCTGTTGCGTTCCACCGACTCTCGCGAGGCCCACGTCGGATCGAGCATGACGCAGGCTGCTCGGGAGCAACTGCTCGCTCGGATCCGCTCGCAGCCTTGGGCGTGGTCGGCCCAGGACCGGCCCCAGTTCGCCACGGCGCCGGTGGGTCCGGCCGGCCATCACGATCGCCGCGAAGCCGTCGTGCCCGGCGCGGTCGGACTGCGGCTGTTCGACGTCGCGCAACGCGTCGGCTACACACCGATGTACGGCGGCCTCGCTCAGGTGCTGGTGACCGACCCGCTGATCGACCCGATGCTCAGTACCGCCGCGAAGGACGTGTGGGTCCGCTCCGAACAGCGCACGACGCCCGCCGACGCCGACATCGCGTACATCCCTGCGCAGCCGGAGGTGCTGCCGCGCTACGCCGCAGCGCGCGTCGAAGGCGTGTCGTCGCCGCGCGTGCTCGCGGACCTGTTCTGGCTCGGTCGGTACTCCGAGCGTGCCGAGGACATGGCTCGTCTGCTGGTGACGGCGGGCGACCGCTACCAGGAGTACCAATCCAAGCCGTGGGCCGACGGGAGCGGTGCGCTGCCGGTGCTGCTGGAGGCGGTGACGCGGGTGTCCGGCACCGGGCCCGGCTTCACGGTCGAGCTCGGACGCGGCAAGGCGATCGCGGAATTTCGCTCCCTGACCCTGGACGCGACCCGCGCCGGGTCGCTCGCTCAGTCCGTCGACGGATTGCAGAATGCGGCGCGTGCGGTGCGCGATCAGCTGTCGGTCGACACCTGGGCCGTGCTGAGCAGACTGGACAACGCGCTCGCCGATCTCGCAGCGGCACCGACCACCGACGAGGCACCGCTCTGGGCGACGCAATCCGCCGTCGTCGGGTCGATCCTCGCGGTTTCCGGACTGGCCTCCGAGTCGATGGTGCGGGATCCGGGCTGGTTCGTGATGGACGTCGGCAAGCGAGTGGAGCGGGCTCTGCAGCTCACCAAGCTGCTGTCGGTCACGGTCACGTCCGTCTACATCCCGGAGACCGAGACCGCTGTGATCGAGTCCGTCCTCGCGGCGATGGAGTCGTCGGTGACGTACCGACGCCGCCACCACGGCCGCATTCGACTCGCGGCGGTGGCGGATCTGCTCCTGTTCGACGCCGGCAACCCGCGCTCCCTCGTCTACCAGCTCGACCGAGCCCTCGAAGGGCTCGGCAAGCTGCCCGGTTCCACCGGCACGTCACGGCCCGAGGCGCTGGTCGAGCGCATGATCGCGCGTCTGCGCCGAGTCGACCCGGAGGACCTCGAGACCGTGGATCCCACCGGAACACGCGCGGAGCTCGCCGACCTTCTCGACTCGATCCACAGGTCCCTGAAGGAGCTGGCGAACGTCATCCGCGACACCCACCTGACCCTTCCCGGCGGAACACAGCCGTTGTGGGGCAGCGGAAGCGGAAGGATTCTGGCGTGACACAGCCCTTCGTACCCCAGCCGTCAGTACCCCAGCCCCCAGTACCCCAGCCCCCAGTACCCCAGCCCCCAGTACCCCAGCCCCCAGTACCCCAGCAGCGGTGGTATTCCATCACCCACCGGACCACGTACACCTACTCCGATCGCGTGAAGTCGTCGTTCGGCCGCGGCTTCCTCAGCCCGCGCGCCTTCGAGGGCCAGCACGTCCTGGAGTCGTCGGTCACCGTCGATCCTTCGCCGGCGGACCAGTCGAGCGGGCGGGACGTGTACGGCAACGAAGACGTGTTCTTCCACGTCACCCGCGATCACGAGGAACTTGTGGTGACGGCACGCTCGATCGTGAGTGTCGACGCGCCCGATCCGGCTCGGATCAGCGGGTGGAACGCCACCGGCCCCTGGGAGAACGCGCGCCCGCGGGCGTGGAGTTCGATGCAGGACGTCGGCCGCGCGATGGCCGTCGAGTTCGAGCTCGACCTGGTTCCGCCGGAGATCACCGACAGCGTGCGTGAATACGCGTCGGTCTCGTTCACGCCCGGTCGCCCCCTCGTCGATGCCGTCGTCGACCTCACTCATCGGATCTTCACCGACTTCACCTACAAGTCCGGGTCCACCACGGTGTCCACCAAGGTCGCCGAGGTTCTTCAGGCCCGGTCGGGGGTGTGTCAGGACTTCGCCAGGCTCGCCCTCGCCTGCCTCCGGTCGGTGGGGCTGGCCGGCCGCTATGTGTCGGGTTATCTTGCGACACAGCCGCCTCCCGGCAAGGAACGCATGATCGGAGTCGATGCGACGCACGCCTGGGCAGCGGTGTGGTTGCCGGGGGACACGTGGCTGGCGTTCGACCCGACCAACGACCAACTGGTCGACGAGAGATACACCACGGTGGCGTGGGGCCGGGACTACCAGGACGTGCCGCCGCTGCGCGGAATCATCTACACCGACGCCGACAAGAGCACCATCGCGGTGTCGGTCGACGTCGAGCCTCTGTCCACCGCGCCGGTCCGATGATCGTGGACCTCGGCGATTGTGAACGGCGCAGCTGGTCGGTTTAGAGTGGTCGCCCGTTGGGGAACCCCGGCTCAGCACGATGGGCCACGAACCACATCGGCGAAGCCTGTTCGGACCACGAGCTGCGACCGATACGAGACTTGATTCGGAGGGACGCCCACCCCGCTGCGGGTAGGTTCGACAGAGATGACTGCAATGTTGGCGGATCCAGTGGCCGAAGCCGTGTCTGCGGCCCGCGACCTGCTCACCAGGCGCACGGGCGCACCGGTCACGTTGATCGACCCCGTCGACCTCGGTGGGAGCGGCCGGACGGTCGTACTGCGAGTTCGGGTGGGCGAGAACCCGTTTCAGCTGCCGCGCACCCTCGTCATCAAGCAGGTCCGGGAGTCTGCGCGTGAATTGACCACCCGCACCGGACTGGGTGCCGGCGACGACACCGCGTTCCTTCGCGAGGCCGTGTCGTACCAGTTCTCGACCGCGCTGGCGACCGACAGCCGACCGGGGCCCGCGCTCATCGCATACGACCTCGCCGAACGACTGCTCGTTCTCAGCGACCTCGGCGACGCTGCCCCGTTCACATCGCTTCTGGCCCACCCGGATTCCTCCTCCGTCACCAACTCGTTGATGGCCATGGCGCAGGCACTCGGTCGGATGCACGCCGCGACGGTGGGGCGTGAGGACGATTTCGGGGCGCTTCTCTCCCGTGTCGGCGTCGGTGGCACCGTCGACGGGTTGTCCGCCCAGGTCGCGGACGCCATTGCTGTCGTGCCGAACCTGCTCTCGACCGAGCTCGGGGTGACGGTTCCCGGCTCGGTGGCCGGCGCCGTCGCTCGTTCCGCGAGACTGTTCGGCCCCGGCGGTATGCGCGCGTTCAGCCCGTCGGACCTGTGCCCGGACAACGTCACCGTCAACGACGAGGGCGTCCGGTTCATGGACTACGAGTGGGGCGGATACCGCGACGCCACCCTCGACGTCGCGTACAACTTGCTGTCCTACCCGGGGTGCCTGTGCCGCCTCGAGCTCACGCACGAGCGGGCGAGTGCCATGGTGGACGCCTGGCGCGCCGAGGTCGTCGGTATCTGGCCGCAACTCGCGAGTGACGAGGTGCTGAACGCCAAACTCTTCGACGCGCAACTGATCTGGCTGTGGTTGACCACGTACTGGTTCCTCCCCGAGGACGACACCCGCAACGCGGCACTGCGTGAGCATCACCTGTCCGTACCGCGATCCCAGGCACTCATCGTGCGGTGGACGATCATGGCGAACTTCGCGGACCGGATCGGTGACGCCGTCACCGCGGACTTCGCTCGCTCCGTCGTCGACGGTCTGCGGACGCGGTTCGACGCTCCGCTCACGTAGCCTCGTCCGGTGATGGACTCGGACCCGGACGGCCTGTTCGACGCGCCGCGCGCGGAAGAACCCCTCGACGACCCGGCTGCGCTTCCCACGACGTCCTCGGTGCGCTCGGATGCACCGCTGGCCGTTCGCATGCGCCCGCAATCGTTGGACGAGGTTGTCGGCCAGAGCCACCTGCTCACCGCGGGCGCGCCGCTCCGCCGTTTGGTCGACGGGTCCGGGGCCGCGTCGGTGATGCTGTACGGGCCTCCCGGTACCGGCAAGACCACCCTGGCGTCGTTGATCTCGGGCGCCACCGGCCGACGTTTCGAGGCTCTGTCCGCGCTGTCCGCGGGAGTCAAGGACGTGCGCGGGGTCATCGAGCTGGCCCGTCGGCGGCTTCTGAACGGTGAGCAGACCGTCCTGTTCATCGACGAGGTGCACCGTTTCTCCAAGACCCAGCAGGACGCTCTGCTCGCCGCCGTCGAGAATCGCATCGTTCTGCTGGTGGCCGCGACCACGGAGAACCCGTCGTTCTCCGTGGTGTCGCCCCTTCTGTCTCGGTCGTTGGTTCTCCAACTTCAGCCGCTGACCCGCGACGACATTCGCGTGGTGCTCACGCGCGCCGTCGCCGATGCGCGCGGCCTCGACGGGTCCGTCACGGTGACGGACGACGCCATGGATCACCTGGTGTCGCTGGCCGCAGGAGACGCACGACGTGGTCTGACCGCGCTCGAGGCGGCATCGGACACGGCGGGTCCCGGCGGCACGGTCGATCTGCCGACCGTCGAGGCCAGCGTGGACAAGGCGGCAGTGCGTTACGACCGCGACGGCGATCAGCACTACGACGTGATCAGCGCCTTCATCAAGTCGATCCGGGGATCGGATGTCGATGCGGCGCTGCACTATCTGGCGCGGATGATCACGGCGGGCGAGGACCCGCGGTTCATCGCGCGGCGACTGATGGTCCACGCGTCCGAGGACATCGGGATGGCCGACCCGACGGCTCTGCAGACCGCCACCGCCGCGGCGCAGGCGGTGCAGCTCATCGGCATGCCCGAAGCGCGGCTCGCGTTGGCGCAGGCCACGATTCATCTCGCCACCGCTCCCAAGTCGGGGTCCGTCACCTCGGCGTTGGGGGCTGCGATGAGCGACATCACCGCGGGGAAGGCCGGCTCGGTACCCACGCATCTGCGGGACGGTCACTACAGCGGGGCGCAGAAACTCGGCAACGCCGTCGGCTACCGCTTTCCTCATGACGATCCCGGCGGTGTCCTGCAACAGCAGTATCCGCCGGACGAACTGGTGGGGGTCGACTACTACGCGCCGACGGACCACGGCGCCGAGCGCGAGATCAAGACGCGGTTGGGCAAGCTCCGCCGCATCGTTCGAGGCGGCTTCCCCGGCAAGTAGCCTGTACGGGTGCAAACTCACGAGATTCGACGGCGTTTCCTGGACCACTTCGAGAAGGCGGGGCACACTCCGGTGTCCAGCGCCTCGTTGATCCTCGATGACCCCAATCTCCTGTTCATCAATGCCGGAATGGTCCAGTTCGTTCCGTATTTCCTGGGTCAGCAGACGCCGTCGTTCTCGCGGGCGACCAGCGTCCAGAAGTGTGTGCGTACCGGAGACATCGAGAACGTCGGCATCACCACACGGCACAACACGTTCTTCCAGATGGCCGGAAACTTCTCGTTCGGCGACTACTTCAAGCGCGAGGCCATCACGTTCGCGTGGTCGCTGTTGACGTCGAGCGTCGCCGACGGTGGGTACGGGTTCGATCCGGAACGGATCTGGGCCACCGCCTATCTCGACGACGACGAGGCGATCGCGCTGTGGAAGGAGATCGCCGGACTGCCCGACGAGCGAATTCAGCGGCGCGGCATGGCCGACAACTACTGGTCGATGGGCATTCCGGGCCCGTGTGGGCCGTGCTCGGAGATCTACTACGACCGCGGGCCCGAGTACGGCGTGGACGGCGGCCCCGAGGCCGACGAAGATCGCTACATCGAGATCTGGAATCTCGTCTTCATGCAGAACGAGCGCGGCCAGGGCACCTCGAAGGACGATTTCGAGATCCTGGGCCCGTTGCCGAAGAAGAACATCGACACCGGAATGGGCGTCGAGCGCGTTGCCTTCCTGCTCCAGGATGTGGACAACGTCTACGAGACCGATCTCGTGCGCCCGGTGATCTCCAAGGCGGAGGAACTCTCCGGCCGTCGCTACGGTGCCGACCACGAGGCCGACGTCCGGTTCCGCGTCATCGCCGATCACGCACGCACCGCCGTCATGCTCATCGGAGACGGCGTGACGCCCGGCAACGACGGCCGCGGCTACGTGCTGCGCCGGTTGCTCCGACGGATCGTGCGCAGCGCGCGCCTCCTCGGCGCGACGGACCCGTCCATGTCTGCGTTCGTCACCGTGGTCCGGGACACGATGGCCGAGTCGTACCCCGAGCTGGTCAGCGAATTCGACCGTATCCACTCCGTCGCCGTGGCCGAGGAGACGGCGTTCCTCGCGACGCTGACCTCCGGATCTCGCCTGTTCGAGCAGGCCGCCGATGCGGTCAAGTCATCGGGCGGCGCAGTCATCGCCGGCAACGAGGCGTTCGTGCTCCACGACACCTACGGTTTCCCCATCGATCTCACCCTGGAGATGGCCTCGGAGGCCGGTCTCACGGTCGACGAGGACGGCTTCCGGTCGCTGATGACCGAACAGCGCCAGCGAGCCAAGGCCGACGCTCAGGCGCGCAAGCACGCGCACACCGACCTGACCGTCTACCGCGATCTGGTCGACCGGGGGCCCACCGAGTTCACCGGTTTCGACGAACTGAATTCGGACGCAACGGTTCTCGCGCTCATCGCGGGCGGGGTCCGCATCCCGACCGCAACCGCCGGGCAGGACGTGGAGATCGTGCTCGACCGCAGCCCCCTCTACGCCGAAGCGGGCGGCCAGCTGGCCGACATCGGCGTCCTGACCGCGCCCGGGCTGCGGGTGACGGTCAACGACGTCCAGAAGATCGCCAAGACCCTGTGGGTGCACAAGTCCACCATCACCGAAGGTCAGCTGACCCAGGGTGATGTCGTTCTCGCGCAGGTCGATCCGGCGTGGCGACGCGGCGCGACCCAAGGGCACTCCGGCACGCACATGGTGGGCGGGGCGCTGCGGCAGATTCTCGGCCCGAACGCGGTGCAGGCCGGGTCGCTGAACAAGCCCGGCTACCTTCGCTTCGACTTCACCTACCAGGGCGGGCTCAGCGAGTCGCAGCGCACCGACATCGAGGCCGTCACCAACGACGCGGTGGCCGCGGACTTCGAGGTCAACACGTTCGTGACCGAGCTCGACAAGGCCAAGGCGATGGGCGCGCAGGCGCTGTTCGGCGAGAACTACGGCGACGAGGTGCGCGTCGTGGAGATCGGTGGCCCCTTCTCCATGGAGCTGTGCGGCGGCACCCACGTCGAGCACTCGTCGCAGATCGGGCCGGTCACCATCCTCGGGGAGTCCTCGGTCGGGTCCGGCGTGCGCCGGGTGGAGGCGTTCGTCGGCCTCGACTCGTACAAGTACCTGGCGAAGGAACGCGCGCTGCTCGCCGGAATCGCGTCGTCGCTCAAGGTGCCCAGCAACGAGGTCCCGGCGCGCGTGGAGAACCTCGTGGAGCGGCTCAAGGTCGCCGAGAAAGAGCTCGAGGCGGCACGCGCGGCTGCCGTGCTCTCGTCCGCGTCGTCCTTCGTGGACAAGGCCCAGCGCATCGGAAGCGTGCTTCTGGTGGCCGAACCCGCACCGGCCGGTGTCGGCGCCGGCGACCTACGCACCCTGGTGGCGGACGTGCGCGGCCGATTCGGGTCGCAGGCAGCCGTCGTGGCCCTGTTCGGCGACGCGGACGGCAAGGTCCCGTTCGTCGTGTCCGCGACGAAGGCCGCTCAGGAGGCCGGGGTCAAGGCAGGCGAGCTCGTCGCGGCCTTCGGACCGAAGATCGGCGGACGCGGCGGCGGCAAGGCGGACACTGCGCAGGGCGCGGGCTCCGACGCCGCCGGCATTCCGGCCGCGATCGACGCACTGCGTGCGCGGGTCGCGGAGATCGCCGGATCCTGACGGTGACGGTTCCGACTCCGAGCGCGAACACCCCGGACCGCCCCGGCGTCGACGATCCCGGCCGGGGTCGTCGCCTCGGGATCGACGTGGGCAGCGTCCGCATCGGGGTGGCCTCCAGTGATCCCGACGGAGTTCTCGCCACACCTGTCGAAACGGTGGCCCGCGCGGACAAGACGCATCCCCAGGCGTCGGACGTGCAGCGCATCGTCGCGCTGGCCGACGAGTACGAGGCGGTCGAGATCGTAGTCGGGTTGCCGCGCACGCTCCGCGGCGAGCAGGGCAAGGCAGCCAAGCTCGCTGTCCGCTTTGCCCGAGTACTCGCGCGGTCGATCCCGTCAGTACCGGTTCGAATGGCGGACGAGCGGTTGACTACCGTTACGGCAGCACGCGGGTTGCGCGAAAGCGGGGTCCGTGCCAAGAATCAGCGGTCGATGATCGATCAGATGGCGGCAGTCGCGATCTTGCAGGGGTGGCTCGACGAACGCCGGTCGGTACTTCAGGGAGGGGCAACGGTGCCCGAAGGTGAGCAGCAACGTTCGGAGCTCGATCGGTGAACGACCGACGCCGTGGTTACCACGAGGACGAGTTCCCCACCGACGAGATCGACGTGACTCGCGCGCAGCCCGATCGGGTCGGCCAGTCACGGGCGAGCCGCAGGCGCGAGGAGGGTGCCGCCGGCCGTAAGCGGCGCGGGCGGGCGCTGGGCATCCTGTTCGGCGTGTTCGTCCTCGTCGTCGTGATCGCGGGCGGAGCCTACGGAGGAATGAAATTGTTCGGCGGCGAGGATGCACCTGCGGACTACGCCGGCCCCGGCGGCAACGCGGTGGTCATCGAGGTTCGCAGCGGTGACACGGCCGATCAGATCGCCACGGAGATGGTCGACAATGACGTCACCGCCAGCGGCGCGGCGTTCTACAACGCCGCCGTACAGAATCCGGCGATGAGTTCGGTCCAGCCCGGTTTCTACCGCATGAAGTCACAGATGAAGGCCACCGACGCGGTGGCGACGCTGGTGAGCCCCGATTCGCGTGTCGGTCAGATCGTGATCGCCGAGGGTCGGCAGTTGCACGACTCCGCCGACGTGAACACCGGAGCGGTCAAGAAGGGTATCTACACCCTGATTTCGGAGTCCAGTTGCGCTGTCGGACAGGGTGTTCCGTGCGTCAGCTACGACGACCTCAACACCGCCGGCGCGGGCGATCCGGCCGCGCTCGGCGTGCCGGAGTGGGCGACGGACGCGGTGGCGCGGGTGCCGGACCGAGACAGGCAGCTCGAGGGCCTGATCGCCGCCGGGAGCTTCAACTTCGACCCCAGTGCGTCGGCCGCGGACATCCTGAAGCAGTTGGTGAGCGAGAGCGCCGCGATCTACGAGAACACGGGGTTGCTGAACGCCGGAGCCCAGTCCGGGTTGGACCCGTACCAAACCCTGGTCGCGTCGTCGCTGATCGAGCGGGAGGCTCTGCCCAACGACTTCGCCAAGGTCGCACGGGTGATCCTCAACCGTTTGGCCATCGGCCAGAAACTCGAGTTCGATTCCACCGTGAACTACGCACTCGACACCACCGAGGTGGCCACGACAGACGTCGATCGAGCCACCGTCACGCCCTGGAACACCTACGCCATGACGGGATTGCCGGCCACGCCGATCTGCTCACCGAGCGTCGGGGCGGTCCAGGCGGCGGAGAACCCCGAGCCGGGTAATTGGCTGTACTTCGTCACGATCAACGCGGCCGGCGACACGCTGTTCACCGACAACTACGAGCAGCACCTGGCCAATATTCAGAAGGTCGAGCCGGGCTTCCTGGCCAGCGGCCGGTGACCGGCGCCAGAAAGGCGGCGGTGCTGGGGTCACCGATCGCCCATTCGAAGTCGCCTGCTCTGCACACGGCCGCTTATGAGGCCCTCGGGTTGACCGGGTGGACGTACGAACGGATCGAGTGCACGGGTGATCAGCTTCCGGCCTTGGTCGACGGTCTCGGACCCGAGTGGGTGGGACTGTCGGTGACGATGCCCAACAAGATTGCGGCCCTGACTTTCGCAACCGAGCGCACTCCGCGCGCCGAGGTGGTCGGATCGGCCAACACGTTGGTGCGGACCGGGGACGGGTGGCGCGCAGACTGCACCGACGTCGACGGGGTGACCGGGGCCTTCGCCGACGCCGGAATCTCCCGCCTCGACGGAGAATCGGTGGTGCTGGTGGGCGCCGGCGGTACCGCGCGGCCGTCGCTGGTGGCACTGGCGTCGCTGGGCGCGCGATCGGTGTCGGTCGTGGCACGCAACGTCGATCGGGCGCAGGGAGCGATCACGTGCGGGCAGGCCGTCGGGCTGAACGTCACGTGGACCGGTTTCGACGCGCAGGCCATCTCCGAGGTCGTGTCCGGTTGTGCCGCAGTAGTTTCCACCGTTCCCGCCGACGCCGCCGCACCGCTTGCGGACGCGCTGGCCCCCACACCGGTGTTCTTCGACGCCATCTACGACCCGTGGCCCACTCCAGTCGCCGCTGCCGTGTCACGGGCCGGGGGAGTGGTGATCGGCGGTCTGTCGATGCTGCTCAATCAGGCGTACGGGCAGGTCGAACAGTTCACGGGCCTGCCGGCACCCCGGCAGGCCATGGCAGATGCGCTCACCCGGCTCACCCTCTGATCGGAGTCGACCGCTCAGAGGTAGCGGCCCTGAAGTGCCTCGGTGGTGTCGATCCACACTGCACTCGGGTGGCTGATGGGAGCAGTCGGAGCCACCGTCGTCTCCGGAACGATCTCGCTGCTCACGGCGGCGACCGCCTCGGCCATGCTCGAATAGCACTGTAGACCCGGTACCTGCTGCTGGAGCCGCACGGCGACAGCATCGGAGCAGGCAACGCTCACGCGGGCGCGGGTCCTCGACACTCGTAGGACGGTGGCGTGGACGACCGGCGACAGCACGTCCGGCATCCCTTCCACGGCGTGCAGGTCGAAGACGAGCGACCGCCCGGACACGAGTACTTCGTCGACACACTGGCACAGCACGGCGGTCGTACGACGATCCACCACACCACCGATCCGAATGACCACGGGACCTGCGCCGAGTTCGTCGATGTGCAGTGTGAATTCCTCGGCGACACCGACAGCGGGATCGTCGCGAAGGGAACTGAGAATCATGGTGCGCGCCTCCTGGATCGGCGACCTTGCACCAGCCGAGGCACGATGTGATCGGTCCGAGTGCGCAGTCGCTGAACTGCGTTCTGCGGCCCCGATTCGACCGTTCGAGCGATGGTAGCGCGAGTTGTGTTTCGTGACAGGGAAATCGGGGGAGTCGTTTGTGTCACCTGCTTGTGTCACCTGCTCGACCCGACCCGATTGGAGAGATGTGCCGCTGCCTTATCTGGAGGCCTTGTTGCGCGAGACCCGTACCGCCGGAGAGCCCTTCGAGGGTGGAGCGGACGAGGCCGAGCTGAGGTACCTGGCTTCGCTCGCGGCCCGGCCGGGTACGCGCTCGATCTGCGAGGTCGGCTTCAACGCGGGCTTCTCGAGTTGGGCCTTCCTCAGCGCATCACCGACCGTGACCGTGCACTCGTTCGATCTTGCCGACTACGCCTACAGCTCCGCCGCCAAAGCCCATGTCGACGAGTCGTTCCCCGGGCGTCACACCCTGATCACGGGTAATTCTCACGAGACCGTCACTGCGTTCGCGACCGCACATCCCGAGGTGCGATTCGACGTCGTCTTCGTCGACGGAGATCATTCCGTCGACGGCGCCCGCGCAGACCTGGCCGACCTGCGTGCCCTTGCGCGACCGGACACCGTGGTGGTGATGGACGACATCATGCCGTGGCTCTGGTACGGGGAAGGCCCCACGCAGGCCTGGCAGGAGGCTGTCGACGAAGGATCGATCCTCCATACCGCGTACTACCAGGACGGACGGATCGTCGACGCCGTTCGCGAGCCGGCCGATCGAGCGTGGGCCGAAGGCCGCTACTCGATGTAAGAAGTTATCCACAGGAGGCCGCTCGGAGACCCGGTGACGAGCGCGCGGCGTGTCACAGTCGCACGATGGACGCACTGTGTGCCGGGGTACTCGGTCTCGCCGCCGGTTGGTGCGTGCCCTCGGTGGTCGCGTACTGGATCACTCCGCAGACGTTCGTGCGCACAGCGTGCGCGATCGCATGCGCAATTCTGTTCGCCGCCGCGACCACACTCGAATCGGGCGAGGCGTTCGCGGCCGTCGCTCTGTGGTCGCTTTGTCTGTCCGTCGTGGACTTCTCGTGCCGGCGCCTTCCGAACGTTCTGACGCTTCCCGGAGCCGCGGCCGTTGTGGTCGCCGCGGCGTGGGACGGCTGCGTCGTTGCTGCCCTGCTCGGCGGCTTGCTGCTGGGGCTGCTCTACGCCGGGTCGCACCTCGCCACCCGCGGAATCGGCGCCGGCGACGTCAAGCTCGCGGTTCCGCTCGGCGCGCTGGCGGCGACGAACGGAGGTGCCGCGTGGGTTGCGGCCGCGCTCCTCGCGCCGCTCGCAACCGCGGTGCTCGCACTCGCGCTCGCCCTTCCGCACAAGGGTGTGCCCCGCACCGGCCTGCACCGCACCGTCGTGCCGCACGGCCCGTCGATGTGCGCGGCGACCCTGGTGGCGTGGGTGAGCTTCGGAGCGTGAAAAGATGACACCCGTGTTGCGTTGGACTACTGCCGGAGAATCACACGGACCTGCCCTGGTCACCATCGTCGAGGGCATGGTGGCCGGTGTCGAGGTGACGAAGGACGACATTGCGGCGCAGCTCGCACGTCGTCGCCTCGGGTACGGCCGCGGAGCACGCATGAAGTTCGAGAAGGACCAGGTGACGGTCATCGGCGGTGTGCGCCACGGCGTCACCATGGGCGGCCCGATCGCCGTGGAGATCGCCAACACCGAGTGGCCCAAGTGGGAAGAAGTGATGTCCGCGGAGCCGGTGGATCCGGCGAAGCTGGCGGAGCTCGCTCGCAATACCCCGCTGACACGGCCTCGGCCCGGCCACGCCGACTACTCCGGCATGCTCAAATACGGCTTCGACGACGCCCGCCCCGTCCTCGAGCGCGCCAGCGCGCGCGAAACTGCGGCGCGCGTGGCGGCAGGAACCATTGCGCGAGCGTTCCTGAAGCAGGCGTTCGACGTCGAGGTGGTCTCGCACGTCATCTCCATCGGGGCCTCCGATCCCTACACCGGGCCAGTGCCCGGTCCGGCCGACTCCGACGCCATCGACGAGAGCCCCGTGCGCGCCTTCGGGTCGGCGGCCGAGGCATCGATGATCGCGGAGATCGAGGCGGCCAAGAAGGACGGCGACACCCTCGGCGGCATCGTGGAAGTCGTGGTGCACGGACTTCCCGTCGGACTGGGCTCGTTCGTCAGCGGCGAGCGCAAGCTCGACTCGCGACTCGCCGCCGCGCTCATGGGAATTCAGGCCATCAAGGGTGTCGAGGTCGGTGACGGCTTCGAAACGGCGCGTCGGCGCGGCAGCCAGGCACACGACGAGATGACTCCCGGTCCCGACGGCGTCGAGCGCAGTACCAATCGTGCCGGCGGAATCGAAGGCGGAATGACGAACGGTGCGCCGCTGCGGGTGCGCGCCGCCATGAAGCCCATCTCGACGGTGCCTCGCGCGTTGGCCACGGTCGACATGAGCACCGGCGAAGAAGCCGTCGCCATCCACCAGCGCAGTGACGTGTGCGCGGTTCCCGCGGCCGGTGTCGTCGCCGAAACGATGGTCGCCCTCGTCCTGGCGCAGGCCGCCCTGGAGAAGTTCGGTGGCGATTCGCTCGCCGAAACCGTCGGAAACATCACCGGATACGTGAAGGGCGCCTCAGCCCGCCCTCCGCGATGACGCCGCAGTCCGATGAGTAGACCTCGCGCCGTCCTCGTCGGTCCGCCCGGCGCCGGAAAGTCGACGATCGGGCGGCGTCTGGCCAATGCGCTCGGCACCGAGGTGTTCGACACCGACGCTGCGATCGAGCGCGAGACCGGGCGCACGATTCCCGATATCTTCGCGACCGACGGCGAGCCCGCCTTTCGCGCGATCGAAGAGAAGATCGTTCTCGAGGCGCTGGCCACCCGAACCGGGATCGTCTCGCTCGGCGGCGGCGCGATCCTCTCGCAACGTACGCGGTCCGCGCTGGCCGGTCAGACGGTGGTCTACCTCGAAATCAGTGTGGGAGAGGGCCTTCGGCGCACCGGGACGCACACCGGCCGGCCGCTGCTCGCCGGCGGCGACCCCCGAGCGAAGTACCGCGAACTGATGCGTCGCCGTCGTCCGCTCTACCGCGGCGTGGCCACCGTTCGTGTTCGCACGGACGGCCGCAGCCCCGCGCGGGTCGTCGCGCAGATCCTCACCAAGCTCGGCGTCGAGCCGCCTGAGCCCGTTCCCGCTCCGGCCCGAACGCCTCGTCCATCGCCGATACCACTGCGGCGCAAGGGCATTCCGAAACCATCCGATCTACATCAGGAGCGAAGCAAGTGACCGAACCGGTACGCGTCGAGGTCCGCACGGCCAAGCCCTACCCCGTGATCATCGGTCGGGGCCTGCTCACCGACCTCGTCGAGACGCTCGCCGGCACTCGCACCGTCGCGATCTTTCATCAGCCGCCGCTCGCCGACACGGCCGAGGCGGTGCGCGCGGCCCTGGCCGAGACGGGCATCGATGCGCACCGCGTCGAGATCCCCGACGCCGAGGACGGCAAGGAACTCGCAGTGGCGGGCTTCTGCTGGGAAGTGTTGGGGCGCATCGGTTTGACGCGCAGCGACGCCGTCGTCGGCCTCGGCGGGGGAGCGGCCACCGACCTCGCGGGCTTCGTCGCGGCAACCTGGATGCGCGGTGTGCGTGTGGTGCACGTGCCCACCACTCTGCTGGCCATGGTCGACGCCGCCGTGGGCGGTAAGACCGGCATCAACACCGAGGCGGGCAAGAACTTGGTGGGCGCCTTCCACGAGCCGTCGGCGGTGCTGGTGGACCTCGCGACGCTCGAGACGGTGCCCCGCCACGAAATCGTCTCCGGAATGGCGGAGATCATCAAGACCGGATTCATCGCCGACCCGGTCATCCTGGACCTGATCGAAGCCGACCCCGAAGCTGCCCTCGACCCCACCGGTTCCGTTCTGCCCGAACTGATCAGGCGGTCCATCGAGGTGAAGGCCAAGGTCGTCGCCGCCGATCTGCGCGAGGCCGATCTGCGCGAGATCCTCAACTACGGTCACACACTGGGGCACGCCATCGAGCGCCGTGAGAAGTACAAGTGGCGGCACGGCGCCGCCGTCTCCGTCGGGCTGATGTTCGCGGCCGAGCTCGGACGACTCGCCGGGCGGTTGTCCGACGCGGTGGCGGATCGGCATCGCACCATTCTGAGCAGCGTCGGCCTGCCCGTGTCCTACGACGCCGATGCCTTCGGCCATCTGCTGAAGGGGATGCAGACCGACAAGAAGAACCGCAACGGCATGTTGCGCTTCGTCGTGCTCGACGATCTGGCCAAGCCCGGCCGGCTGGAGGGTCCGGACCCGTCCCTGCTGGCGGCGGCCTACTCGGCCATCGCACGGGAAGAGCCGACGGCGGCCGGGCCGATCCTGCTGTAGACGGGCGAACCTACTTCTTCGGTTCCTTCCAGGTGGACGACCGCTCGTCGTCCTTCTGGAGCTTGACCTGTTCGAACTGCTCGGTGTCGGCCTCGGACTGCTCGGCATCGGAGGACTGGCCGGTGGGCCGGCTGTACTCCGACTGCGCGCCGGCTCCGACCAGTTCGCGGTCGTCGGCGTTCTTGTCTGCCTTCTTCCGGTCCTTCTTGTTCGGGCGAGGATCGTCGTCGTTCGTCTTGGCGTCGCGACCGGCGAGCAGCCGGCCGAGGCCCACCGCGAGGATCGCCGGTACGAAGACCAGCAGGATGGTGAACGCTGCACCCGAGGTGATCTCGAAGAAGAACGAGTTGGACGTGATGGCGATCGGGGAGACGGCGGAGACGATCCACGTCACCACGCCCGAGAGCAGGCCGGCGACAACCGACGCCTTGAGCCACAGCATCGTCAGATCGGCGGACTTGTCCGGATCGGGGTTGGCGCGGCGATCGTTGATGCCGTCGATTCCGCCCCACACGACGGCCGCGAGAATCACGCCGACCATCGTGACGATTCTGAGGATGGAGCCTTGGGTCGGCCACGCCGCGATGGCCAGGGCCAGCAGAGTGCGTGCGACGAAGTGAACAAGGGCCATTCCGAGGCCACGTACCAACCAGGCGTTCATGGTCGATAGACTAGCCACTGGTCCGCAACCTGTGTGTCGGCGCCCACATGTTCGGTTTGATTACGAAAGAGGAGAGTTCAAGCAAGTGGCTTCGACCAGTGATTTCAAGAACGGGCTCGTTCTGAACATCGACGACAATCTGTGGTCGATCATCGAGTTCCAGCACGTCAAGCCGGGCAAGGGCCCCGCGTTCGTGCGGACCAAGCTCAAGAACGTCCTGTCGGGCAAGGTCGTCGACAAGACGTTCAACGCCGGCGTGAAGGTCGAGACGGCCAACGTCGACCGCCGCGACATGACCTACCTCTACCACGACGGTTCGGACTACGTCTTCATGGACGGCGACACCTTCGACCAGCTGTCGATCAACGAAGCGACCGTCGGCGACGGCCACCGCTTCCTGCTCGAGAACCTGCAGGTGCAGGTCGCGATGCACGAGGGTGTTCCGCTCTACGTCGAGCTCCCGGTGACGGTCGAGCTCACGGTGCAGCACACCGATCCCGGTCTGCAGGGCGACCGTTCCACCGGTGGAACCAAGCCGGCAACCCTCGAGACGGGCGCCGAGATCTCTGTTCCGCTCTTCATCAACACCGGTGACAAGCTCAAGATCGACTCGCGCGACGGCAACTACCTCGGGCGTGTGAACTCCTAGAGTGAGCAGTCCCCAGAAGAGCCCGAAGAAGCTCGGAGCCAGGCACAAGGCCCGTAAACGAGCGGTCGACTTCCTGTTCGAAGCCGAGGCGCGCGACCTCGATCCCGTCGCCCTCGCCGACGAACGCAGCGAGTTGGCGGCCACGGACGATCAGGTTGCTCCGGTCAGTGCGTACACCCTCACGCTGGTGACGGGTGTCGCCGAGAACCTCGACCGGGTCGACAGTGTGATCGGCGATCACCTCCACGACTGGACTCTGGACCGGCTGCCCGCCGTCGATCGAGCCATCCTGCGCGTCGCGGTGTGGGAGCTTCTTCACGCCACGGACGTGCCGCCGGTTGTCGCGGTGGACGAGGCGGTCGAGTTGGCCAAGCAACTGTCCACCGACGATTCTCCGTCGTTCGTCAACGGCATTCTCGGGCAGATCGTGTTGGTCGCGCCGCAGGTACGCGCGGCGGCGGCGGCTACTCCCGTGGTGCGCGAGAGTGCGCCCGACGCCGAGTAGCGCACTTGCTATAGTTCTTCCGTTCGACATCCTTTAACGATCCGTCCAGTGAGGCGGAGAAGGAGGTCATGGTGTGACGCCGCCCTCTTCCGAGTCCGCCCGCGAGTTGTTGTCGTCGGCCGACGTCGGTCGCACGATCGCCCGCATGGCGCATCAGATCATCGAGAAGACCGCACTGGACGCGCCCGACGCGCCGCCGGTCATGCTCATCGGAATCCCCACCCGCGGATCCACGCTGGCCACCCGCCTCGCCGAACGCATCGAGGAATTCTCCGGCTTCCGCCCTCCCGTCGGATCGCTGGACATCACGCTCTATCGCGACGATCTCCGCAGCAAACCGCACCGCGCCCTCGAGCGGACCTCGGTTCCCGACGTCGGCGTCGACGGCGCTCTGGTCGTCCTGGTGGACGACGTTCTCTTCTCCGGCCGTTCGGTGCGCGCTGCACTCGACGCCCTACGTGACCTCGGTCGTCCCCGTGCGGTTCAACTCGCCGTTCTGGTGGACCGCGGGCACCGCGAGCTCCCGCTGCGCGCCGACTACGTGGGCAAGAACGTCCCGACCGCGCGCGACGAGGACGTGGCCGTGCTGCTCGTCGAACACGACGGCCGCGACGGCGTCGAACTCACCAGCGGACAGGGTTCCAGCGGGGCCGGGGCATGACGCGCCACCTGCTGACCGCATCCGGGCTCACCCGTGAGGCAGCGGTCGACATTCTCGACGAGGCCGTGCGATTCGAGCAGGCACTGCTCGGCCGAGACGTCCACAAACTTCCGACGCTGCGCGGCAAGACCGTGATGACCGTGTTCTACGAGAACTCCACCCGCACTCGGGTGTCGTTCGAGGTGGCCGGCAAGTGGATGAGCGCCGACGTGATCAACGTCAGCGGCAGCACGTCGTCCGCGTCCAAAGGCGAATCGTTGCGCGACACCGCCATGACGCTGCGAGCCGCCGGGGCCGACGCCCTGGTGGTACGGCACCCGGCGTCCGGTGCGGCGCACCAGATCGCGGCCTGGACAACCGATCCCGGCACGGGCAAGGGGCCGGCGGTCATCAACGCCGGTGACGGCACGCACGAGCACCCGACGCAGGCTCTTCTCGACGCGTTGACGTTGCGGCAGCGGCTCGGCGACATCGAGGGCCGGCGCATCGCGATCGTCGGCGACATCCTGCACAGCCGCGTCGCCAGGTCCAACGCGTTCCTGCTCGCGACGCTCGGCGCCGAGGTCGTCCTCGTGGCGCCGCGCACGCTGCTTCCGGCCGGGGTCGAGACATGGCCGGTCGCCGTCGCCGACTCGTTCGACGCGGAACTGCCCGCTCTCGACGCCGTGATGATGCTGCGTGTGCAGGCCGAGCGCATGAACGGCGGTTTCTTCCCCTCGGCCCGCGAGTACTCGGTGAACTTCGGGCTGTCGCAGAAGCGATTCGAGATGCTGCCCGAGCACGCGGTGGTTCTCCATCCGGGACCGATGCTGCGCGGAATGGAGATCGCGTTCTCGGTTGCGGACGCACCCGAAACGGCTGTGCTGCAACAGGTCACCAACGGTGTGCACGTCCGCATGGCCGTGTTGTTCCGGGCTCTCATCGGATCCGAGGAGGGTTCTCGATCATGACCGTTCTGCTGAAGGGTGTTCGTCCGTACGGGGAGGGCGATCCGGTCGACGTCCTGCTGGGCGACGGCGTCATCCTCGACATCGGCACCGACCTCGACACCGAGGCCGACGAGGTCGTCGACGCCCGCGGCCAGATCCTGTTGCCGGGATTCGTGGACATGCACACCCACGTCCGCGAGCCCGGCCGCGAAGACACCGAAACCATCGAAACCGGTTCTCTCGCAGCCGCTCGCGGCGGCTACACCGCGATCTTCGCGATGGCCAACACCAACCCCGTCGCCGACTCGGTCGTGGTCACCGACCACGTCTGGCGCCGAGGTCAGGAAGTCGGTCTGGTCGACGTCCACCCCGTCGGGGCCGTGACCGTGGGCCTCGAAGGCAAGCAACTCGCCGAGATGGGCACGATGGCGGCGGGAGTCGGCGGCGTTCGGCTCTTCTCCGACGACGGCCACTGCGTGGACGACCCGCTGCTCATGCGTCGCGCACTCGAATACTCCGCGGGGCTGGGCGTTCTCGTCGCGCAGCACGCCGAGGAGCCTCGCCTGACCAAGGGTGCCGTCGCACACGAAGGGGCGACCGCCGCGCGGCTCGGACTGGCCGGGTGGCCCCGCGCTGCGGAGGAATCGATCGTCGCGCGCGATGCACTGCTCGCCCGCGACGCCGGTGCGCGCGTTCACATCTGCCACGCGTCCACCGAGGGCACGGTCCAACTTCTCGCGTGGGCCAAAGGTCAGAACATCTCGATCACCGCCGAAGTCACACCACACCATCTCCTGCTCGACGACTCCCGGCTCGAGACGTACGACGCGGTGAACAAGGTGAACCCGCCGCTGCGCGAGGTCAGTGACGTCGAAGCGCTGCGCGCAGGTCTTGCCGACGGTGTGATCGACTGTGTCGCAACCGATCACGCGCCACACGCCGAGCAGGACAAGTGCTGTGAGTTCAGCGTCGCGCGGCCCGGAATGCTGGGGCTCGAGACGGCGCTGTCGATCGTGGTGAAGACCATGGTCGAGCCCGGTCTGCTCGACTGGCGCGGTGTTGCCCGCGTGATGAGCGAGCGCCCGGCCGAGATCGTCGGCCTCGACGATCAGGGCCGCCCCATCGAGGTCGGCGAACCCGCAAGCCTCGTTCTCGTCGATCCGACCGCGTCGTGGACGGTCGAGCGGGATCGCCTGGCCAGCCTGTCGCGCAACACCCCGTTCGATGCGCTGACGCTGCCGGCGCGCGTGACCGCAACGTTCCTGCGCGGGCGCATCACCCACAGCCGCGAAGAAGGAGTCGTCTGACCATGGACAGAGTGTGGCTCGTCATCGGATTCCTGGTGTTCTGGGCGGCCCTGATCGGGCTGATTCTGTGGGGATGGCGCGGACGGCAGAAGCGTCAGGTCGAGGCCGTCGGCGATCTTCCGCCCGTGCCCAGTGAGGTGGGCGACGAATTGATCGCTCCGGCAACCGGTTTGTACGTCGGCAGCACGATCGCGCCGAGCTGGCAGGACCGGATCGCGGTGGGCGACATCGGTCACCGTGCAACCGGCACCCTCACCCGATTCGGCAACGGCATCCTGCTGGACCGCACCGGGGAATCGCCGATCTGGGTGCCGCAGCGGTCGATTCGCGCCGTGCGCACCGAGCGCGGACTGGCCGGCAAGGTGATGACGAAGGACGGACTGCTGGTCATCCGGTGGGAGCTTCCGACGGGAACCGAGATCGACACGGGATTCCGCGCCGACGACAAGGACGTGTATCCGACGTGGGTGGAGGCATTCCCACCTGCGCCCGAGACGACAGACGACAAGAAGGAGACAGCGTGAGCAGCGGGCAGGCCGGAGGCCGGTCGGGGTTGAGCGGGCAGGCCGCCGTATTGGTGCTCGAGGATGGGCGGGTGTTTCGCGGGACGCAATTCGGCGCCGAAGGATCGACGCTCGGCGAAGCAGTGTTCTGCACCGGGATGACCGGATACCAGGAGACGCTCACCGACCCGAGCTACCACCGTCAGATCGTCGTCGCCACCGCACCGCAGATCGGCAACACGGGGTGGAACGGCGAGGACAACGAATCCGTGGGACCGGATGGCTCGCAGGAGGATTCGAAGATCTGGGTCGCCGGATACGCAGTTCGAAACCCGAGCCGTCGCAGCTCCAACTGGCGGGCGAGCGGCACGCTCGACGCCGAGCTCGTTCGGCAGGGCGTGGTGGGTATCGCCGGTATCGACACCCGCGCGGTGGTGCGCCATTTGCGCACCCGCGGGTCCATGGCCGCCGGAATCTTCTCGGGTGCGGAGCTTGCGGACGACGACACGTTGATCGACCGGGTGCGGTCCCAGCCCAGCATGCTGGGCGCCGATCTGGCGGGAGAGGTGTCCACCACCGGATCCGGATACGTCGTCGAGCCGGTCGGTGACCCTCGGTTCACCGTCGTTGCTCTCGACCTCGGCATCAAGACGAACACCCCGCGGATGTTCGCGCAGCGCGGCATTCGCGTCCACGTCGTGCCCGCGGCGACGACGATCGATCAGGTCCGCGAGTTGAAGCCCGACGGTGTCTTCCTCTCCAACGGCCCGGGTGACCCGGCCACGGCCGACCCGGTCGTGCGGCTCACCGAGGAGGTTCTCGGCGACGGTCTCCCGCTGTTCGGAATCTGCTTCGGCAACCAAATCCTCGGCCGCGCGCTGGGATTGGGAACGTACAAGATGAAGTTCGGGCACCGCGGCATGAACATTCCGGTGATCGAGCACAGCACCGGTCGCGTCGCCATCACGTCGCAGAACCACGGGTTCGCGCTGGAAGGCGAGGCGGGTGAGGAGTTCGACACGCCGTTCGGCCGGGCGATGGTCAGCCACGTCTGCGCGAACGACGGCACCGTCGAAGGTGTTCGTCTGCTGAACGATTCGGCCTTCTCGGTGCAGTACCACCCGGAGGCCGCAGCCGGTCCGCACGATGCGGAGTACCTCTTCGACCGCTTCTTCGGTCTCCTCGACAGCACGAAAGGCGCGCAGTAATGCCACGGCGCACAGACCTCCAGCACATCCTCGTGATCGGCTCCGGGCCGATCGTGATCGGTCAGGCCTGCGAGTTCGACTACTCGGGCACCCAGGCGTGCCGCGTCCTGCGCGCGGAGGGGTTGCGGGTCAGTCTCGTCAACTCCAATCCGGCCACGATCATGACGGACCCCGAGTTCGCCGACGCCACCTACGTCGAGCCGATCAACGCCGAGTTCGTCGAGAAGGTCATCCGCAAGGAAGCCGAGGAGGGTCATCCCATCGACGCCGTCCTGGCGACCCTCGGTGGGCAGACGGCACTGAACTGTGCCGTCGCACTGCACGAGCAGGGGATCCTCGAGAAGTACGGTGTCGAGCTGATCGGCGCCGACTTCGAGGCCATCCAGCGCGGCGAGGACCGGCAGAAGTTCAAGGACATCGTCGCCAAGGTCGGCGGCGAGAGCGCGCGGTCACGGGTCTGCTACACGATGGACGAGGTCCACGACACCGTCGCCGAGCTCGGCCTGCCCGTCGTCATCCGGCCCAGCTTCACCATGGGCGGTCTCGGCTCGGGAATGGCGTACACCACGGAGGACCTCGAGCGTCTGGCCGGCGGCGGTCTCGCGGCGTCGCCGTCCGCGAACGTACTCATCGAGGAGTCCATCTACGGATGGAAGGAGTACGAACTCGAGTTGATGCGCGACAACCGCGACAACGTCGTCATCGTCTGTTCCATCGAGAACGTCGATCCGATGGGCGTGCACACCGGCGACTCGATGACCGTCGCACCCGCGATGACGCTGACCGACCGCGAGTACCAGACGATGCGCGACCTCGGCATCGCGATCCTGCGCGAGGTCGGCGTGGACACGGGCGGCTGCAACATCCAGTTCGCGATCAACCCGGAGGACGGTCGCCTGATCGTCATCGAGATGAACCCGCGTGTGTCGCGCTCGAGCGCACTGGCCTCCAAGGCGACGGGATTCCCCATCGCGAAGATTGCCGCGAAGCTGGCCGTCGGCTACTCGCTCGACGAGATCGTCAACGACATCACCGGTGCGACCCCGGCCTGCTTCGAGCCGACGCTGGACTACGTGGTGGTCAAGGCGCCCCGCTTCGCGTTCGAGAAGTTCCCCGGCGCCGACGGCACCCTCACCACCACGATGAAGTCCGTCGGCGAAGCAATGTCGTTGGGCCGCAACTTCTCCGAGGCGCTGGGCAAGGTACTGCGGTCGCTCGAAACCAAGGGCGCCGGCTTCTGGACACTGTCCGACACCGCGTTGGCGGGGGAGCGGGCGACCGACCTGGACGCAGTGCTCGCCGACCTGAAGGTGCCCACCGAGGGCCGGATCTACGACGTCGAACTCGCGTTGCGGCTCGGCGGCACGGTCGAGCAGGTCGCCGCGGCGTCCGGCATCGACCCGTGGTTCGTCGACGTCGTGCTCGGCCTCGTCGAATTGCGCCAGGAACTGATCGAATCGCCCGTCGTCGACGAGGCACTGCTCCGACGCGCGAAGAACGCCGGGCTGTCGGATCGTCAGATCGCCGCGTTGCGGCCCGAGCTCGCCGGGGAGGACGGAGTGCGCTCGCTGCGGCACCGACTCGGCGTGCGGCCGGTCTACAAGACGGTCGACACCTGCGCCGCAGAGTTCGAGGCCAAGACTCCGTACCACTACTCGACGTACGAACTCGACCCGTCGGCCGAGTCCGAAGTGGCCCCGCAGACCGAGCGCGGCAAGGTGCTGATCCTGGGATCGGGCCCCAACCGCATCGGTCAGGGCATCGAGTTCGACTACTCGTGCGTGCACGCCGCAACGACGCTGTCACAGGCCGGCTACGAGACCGTCATGGTCAACTGCAACCCGGAAACGGTGTCGACCGACTACGACACGGCCGACCGGCTGTACTTCGAGCCGCTGACCTTCGAGGATGTCCTCGAGGTCTACATGGCCGAAGCGGAATCCGGTCAGGGCGGACCCGGCGTCGTCGGCGTCATCGTCCAACTGGGTGGTCAGACGCCTCTCGGCCTCGCGCAGCGCCTCGCCGAAGCCGGGGTGCCCATCGTCGGCACCTCTCCGGAAGCGATCGACCTGGCGGAGGACCGCGCCGAGTTCGGTGAGGTGCTCGCCGCCGCCGGGCTGCCCGCCGCCAAGTTCGGCACCGCGATCACCTTCGACGGCGCCAAGCGCATCGCCGCCGAGATCGGCTATCCGGTGCTGGTGCGGCCGTCGTACGTGCTGGGCGGACGCGGAATGGAAATCGTCTACGACGAGGCGTCGCTCGACGACTACATTTCGCGCGCCACCGAACTGACCCCGGAGCACCCCGTGCTCGTCGACAGATTCCTCGAGGACGCGATCGAGATCGACGTCGACGCGCTCTGCGACGGCACCGACGTCTACATCGGCGGCGTGATGGAGCACATCGAGGAGGCGGGCATCCACTCCGGCGACTCGGCGTGCGCACTGCCCCCGATCACGTTGGGCCGCACCGATATCGACGCGGTCCGTCGCTCCACCGAGGCGCTGGCGCACGGAATCGGGGTGCGAGGACTGCTCAACGTGCAGTACGCCCTGAAGGACGACGTGCTGTATGTGCTCGAAGCCAACCCGCGCGCGTCGCGCACGGTTCCGTTCGTCTCCAAGGCGACTGCAGTTCCGCTCGCCAAGGCGGCGGCGCGCATCATGCTGGGCGAGACCATCGCGGACCTGCGGGCGTCGGGTGTGCTGCCGGCCGAGGGCGACGGCGGACATGCCCTGTTCGACGCACCGGTGGCGGTCAAGGAGGCAGTGCTGCCCTTCAACCGGTTCCGCCGCTCGGACGGAAGCGGCATCGACTCTCTGCTGTCGCCGGAGATGAAGTCCACCGGCGAGGTGATGGGCATCGACGCCGACTTCGGCACGGCCTTCGCCAAGTCGCAGACCGCCGCATACGGGTCGCTCCCCACGACCGGATCGATCTTCGTCTCCATCGCCAACCGCGACAAGCGTTCGATGGTGTTCCCGGTCAAGCGCCTGGCCGACCTCGGTTTCCGCATCCTGGCCACCATCGGCACGGCAGAAATGCTGCGACGCAACGGCATTGCCAGCGAAGTGGTGCACAAGCACTCGGATTCGATCGACGAGGGCGAGCGGACCATCGTCGACCTGATTCGGGCCGGCGAGGTGGACATGGTGTTCAACACACCGTTCGGCAACTCCGGCCCCCGAGTCGACGGCTACGAGATCCGCAGTGCCGCGGTGGCCCGCAACATCCCCTGCATCACCACGGTGCAGGGCGCCGCGGCGGCGGTGCAGGGAATCGAAGCGTCGATGCGCGGCAACATCGGCGTGCGCTCGTTGCAGGACCTGCACAGTTCGATCTCCACCCCGGCCGTATGACCTGGGTGCAGCGTCTGCGTTCGGCGATCGCCGAACACGGCCGCCTGTGCGTCGGGATCGACCCACACCCCGGTCTGCTCGACTCGTGGGGGTGCGGCGACACCGTGGACGGCCTCCGGTCGTTCTCCGACGCGTGTGTCGAGGCGTTCGCCGGCGAGGTGGGTGTGGTCAAGCCTCAGGTCGCGTTCTTCGAGCGGTTCGGCTCCGCCGGGATGGCAGTGCTGGAGTCGGTCGTTCGCGATCTGCGTGCGGCGGGAACTCTGGTTCTCTCGGATGCGAAGAGGGGCGACATCGGCACCACCCTCGACGCGTACGCCTCCGCGTGGCTCTCGTCGAAGTCCCCGCTGAGCTCGGACGCAGTGACGCTGTCGCCGTACCTCGGTGTGGGCGCGCTGGCCCCGGCGATCGAGCTGGCGGCGGCCCGGGAGTGCGGCGTCTTCGTCCTCGCTCGAACGTCGAATGCGGAGGGCGCGCCCATACAGACGGCCGCCGATTCGAGCGGGGTGTCGGTGGCACAGCACGTCGTCGACGAGGCCGTCGGATGGAACGGCACAGTCGGCGACGAGACCGTCGGACTGGTCGTCGGTGCGACCCGAGGGCACGGACTCGACCTGACGTCGTTCGGCGGTCCGATCCTGGCGCCCGGGCTGGGCGCGCAGGGAGCCACCGCGGCCGATCTGCGAGAGATCTTTCCAGACTCACGAGAACTGTTGCTGCCCAGCTCTTCTCGTGACATCCTTCGTCGCGGGCCGGTGCCCGCGGATCTGCGAGACGCTGCTCGGCGCGTGCGCGACGACGTCGAAGATGCGCTGCTCTAGCCGACCCGAGAGGCCCGAAACTCGGCGGGGTCGAGTTCGCCAGGGCACGTAGGAATCGGTACGGTCGCAATCGCTCGAGAAGACAGAACCAAAGACATGGAGGAACCCGTGGCCCTTCCCGTACTGACCGACGAGCAGCGCGCTGCTGCTCTGCAGAAGGCGGCTGCTGCGCGTCGTGCCAGGGCCGAGCTCAAGGACCGCCTCAAGCGAGGCGGGACGGACCTGAAGCAGGTTCTGAAGGACGCGGAGGACGACGAGATCCTCGGCAAGATGAAGGTGTCCGCGCTGCTCGAAGCGCTGCCGAAGGTAGGCAAGGTCAAGGCTCAGGAGATCATGACCGAGCTCGAGATCGCGCCGACCCGTCGTTTGCGCGGCCTCGGCGACCGTCAGCGCAAGGCGCTGCTCGCCAGGTTCGACTTCGAAGCCTGACCCTGACGTGACCAACGGCGAGGTGACCGACAGCGGGAAAGAGAAGGGTCGACTTGTCGTTCTGGCCGGTCCGTCCGCCGTCGGTAAGTCCAGCGTCGTCGAGCAGATACGCCGTCGACTTCCCGATCTGCACTTCAGTGTGTCCGCCACCACGCGGGCACCGCGCCCCGGCGAAGTCGACGGGCGCGACTACTGGTTCGTGAGCAACGACGAGTTCGACCGCATGATCGCCGACGGTGAACTGCTCGAATGGGCCGAAATTCACGGCGGGCTCCAGCGCAGCGGCACACCGGCGGCGCCCGTCCGAGCCGCACTGGACGCGGGCGATCCGGTGCTGCTGGAGGTGGACCTGGCCGGAGCCCGTTCCGTACGTCAGGTGGCGCCCGACGCTCTGCTGGTTTTTCTCGCTCCGCCGGACTGGGAGACGCTGGTCTCACGGCTTACCGGCAGGGGCACGGAACCGGCCGACGTGATCGAGCGTCGACTGGCGACCGCGCAGGTCGAACTGGCCGCGCAGACGGAGTTCGACACCACCATCGTGAACCACGATGTCGAGAGTGCGAGCGACGAGTTGGTATCCTTGTTGGTCGGTGGTCGATCGCAGGCGCGCTGAGTGCGCTCGTTTCGATGCTCCGGCCCAGCTAGACGCATGATTTTGACGAGGTTTTAGGAGCATATTCAGTGAGCAGTCCCGTAGCGAACGTGTCCGATTCGGTGTCCCGTTCCGAGGTGCCGGCGTACGACACCCCGCTCGGTATCACCAATCCGCCGATCGACGAGCTCCTCGATCGCACGTCGTCGAAGTACGCCTTGGTGATCTACGCGGCCAAGCGCGCACGCCAGATCAACGACTACTACAACCAGCTCGGTGACGGCATCCTCGAGTACGTCGGCCCGCTCGTCGAGCCGGGTCTGCAGGAGAAGCCGCTGTCCATCGCGCTGCGCGAGATCCACGCCGATCTTCTCGAGCACGTCGAAGGCGAGTGAGCTCTCACTCCGTGAACGCCGGTAGGCGTCACGTCGTCGTCGGTGTCGGGGGAGGCATCGCGGCCTACAAGGCGTGCTCTCTGATCCGCGCGTTCAGCGAAGCCGGTGACAGCGTCCGGGTCATCCCGACCGAGTCGGCACTGAACTTCGTCGGTCGCGCCACGTTCGAGGCCCTGTCGGGCAACCCGGTGCACACCGGCGTTTTCGCCGACGTGCCCGAGGTGCCTCACGTCCGTCTCGGGCAGGAGGCCGACCTTGTGGTGATCGCGCCCGCGACGGCCGACCTGCTTTCTCGCGCGGCGACGGGCCGTGCCGACGACCTGTTGACGGCGACCTTGCTCACCGCACGGTGCCCGGTGGTCTTCGCGCCCGCCATGCACACCGAGATGTGGGAGCACCCCGCCACGGCCGCGAACGTCGAGACGCTGCGCAGCCGCGGCGCTGTCGTCATCGAGCCTGCCTCCGGTCGCTTGACCGGCAGCGACACCGGCGCGGGCCGGCTGCCCGACACCGACGAGATCGTCGCGATCGCGCGATTGATCGTCGAGCGGCGCGACGCACTGACTCGCGACCTCGTCGGCCGCAAGATCGTGGTGTCGGCCGGCGGCACACGTGAACCCCTCGACCCCGTCCGGTTCCTCGGCAACCGGAGCTCCGGCAAGCAGGGTTACGCGCTCGCCCGCGTCGCCGCGCAGCGCGGAGCGGACGTCACTCTGGTGTCCGGCTTCACCGCGGACCTCGAGCCGCCCGCAGCCGTCGACGTCGTGCACGTGCGTACCGCAGCGGACATGCGTGCCGCGGTCGACAGCTGTGCAGCCGGCGCCGACGCCGTGATCATGGCAGCCGCGGTCGCGGACTTCCGTCCGAGCACCGTGGCGGCCAGCAAGATCAAGAAGGGTGCGGACGAGCCCGACACCATCCCGCTGACGCGCAACGACGACATCCTCGCCGGACTGGTCACCTCGCGCGCCGACGGAACGTTGCCCGCCGAACTCGTCATCGTCGGTTTCGCCGCCGAGACCGGCGATCAGCACGGCGACGTCCTGACGCACGCGCGGGCCAAGCTCGCGCGCAAGGGATGCGACCTGCTCGTGGTGAACGCCGTCGGCGAGGGCAAAGCGTTCGAGATGGAGGACAACGACGGGTGGATGCTCTCCGCCGACGGGTCGGAGTCCGCACTCGAACACGGGTCGAAGGCCCTGCTGTCCTCGCGGGTTCTCGACGCCGTGGGTGGGTTGCTCGAATCCCGGACGGGGTAGCAGAGATATGTGCAGCGTGATCCCGGGTCTGTCGACTGTCAGTGGTCACGTCTAGGGTTTCTCGAGGGTTTGTGCCGCACACGTTCCAGATCAGTATCAGCCAGACCAGTTCCAGCCATCAGCAGCGATAGGGAGTTCCGTTGAGCAAGGCCGGCAGTCGACTATTCACCAGCGAGTCCGTGACCGAGGGTCACCCGGACAAGATCTGTGACGCGATCAGTGACTCCATCCTGGACGCCCTGCTCACCGAGGACCCGCGGGCGCGTGTCGCCGTGGAGACGCTGGTGACCACCGGCCAGGTTCACGTCGCCGGTGAGGTCAACACCACCGCGTACGCCGACATCCCGCACATCGTGCGCGAGAAGGTGCTCGAGATAGGGTACGACTCGTCGGCCAAGGGCTTCGACGGCAACTCGTGCGGCGTCAACGTGGCCATCGGCGCACAGTCGCCCGAGATCGCGCAGGGCGTCGACAACGCCTACGAGTCGCGGGTCGAGGGTCTCACCGACGACGAGATCGATCGTCAGGGCGCCGGCGACCAGGGACTGATGTTCGGTTACGCCATCAAGGACACGCCCGAGCTGATGCCGCTTCCGATCGCGTTGGCACACCGGCTCGCCCGTCGTCTGACCGAGGTGCGCAAGACCGAGGTGCTTCCGTACCTGCGGCCCGACGGCAAGACCCAGGTCACCATCGAATACGAGGGCAACAAGGCGGTGCGCCTCGACACGGTCGTGGTGTCCACGCAGCACGCCGCGGACATCGATCTCGAGAAGATGCTCACCCCCGACATCCGTCAGCACGTCGTCGACGCCGTACTCGCCGAGCTCGGCCACGACTCGCTCGACACCTCCGATGTGCGCCTTCTGGTGAACCCGACGGGCAAGTTCGTTCTCGGTGGTCCGATGGGCGACGCGGGACTGACCGGACGCAAGATCATCGTCGACACCTACGGCGGCTGGGCTCGGCACGGCGGCGGAGCCTTCTCGGGCAAGGACCCGTCGAAGGTCGACCGCAGTGCCGCGTACGCCATGCGCTGGGTTGCCAAGAACGTCGTGGCTGCCGACCTCGCGGAACGCGTCGAGGTGCAGGTTGCCTACGCCATCGGCAAGGCGGCTCCCGTCGGGCTGTTCGTCGAGACCTTCGGTACCGAGACGGCCGATCCGGCGCGGATCCAGAAGGCCATCACCGAAGTGTTCGACCTGCGACCGGGCGCGATCATTCGCGACCTGGACCTACTTCGTCCGATCTACGCGCCGACCGCCGCGTACGGCCACTTCGGCCGCACCGACATCGACCTTCCGTGGGAGAACACAGACCGCGCAGACAAATTGCGCGCGGCCGTGGGCGCCTAGAGCCGCTTGCCCGAGACAGACGGGTCGGCACTGCCGATCGCCAGGGTGTTGCCCATGCTCTCCCTGGCGCATCTGGATCGCGAGTTCGACTATCTGGTTCCGGCCGAACTCGACGAGCAGGCACAGCCGGGGGTTCGCGTGCGGGTGCGCTTCGCCGGCCGCCTGGTCGACGGGTTCGTCCTCGACCGGATCGCGGCGAGCGATCACCCCGGCAAACTCGGCAAGGTCGAGAAGGTCGTCTCGCCCGAGCGAGTCTTGACCCCGGACATCGCGGCCCTGGTAGGCGTGGTCGCGGCCCGCTACGCCGGGACCCGCTCGGATGTTCTTCGACTCGCCATCCCGCCGCGCCACGCGCGCGTGGAGGCGGAGACCCCCGCCCAGCCGCCCGTCGTCACCGATCCGGTGATCGACGCGGACGCGTGGAGCGACTACGACCACGGCGCCGAGTTCGTCGCCGCGGTGCGCGACGGTCGCGGGCCCCGCGCGGTGTGGCAGGCCCACCCCGGTGAGGACTGGGCTCGGCGGCTCGCCGAACTCGCGGCCGTCACGGCGGCCACCGGGAGGACGTCGCTGATCGTCGTGCCGGACCAGCGCGATCTCGACCGCGTCGCGGCGCACTGTGTGGAGTTGGCGGGCGCCGAGTCCGTGGTAGCGCTCGCGGCGGGACTGGGACCGGCGGCGCGATACCGTCGGTGGCTCGCCGTACTGCGCGGGACTGCGCGCATCGTCGTCGGCACGCGCAGTGCCGTCTTCGCACCGCTCGCCGACCTCGGCCTCGTCGCAATCTGGGACGACGGCGACGACAGTCATTCCGAACCGCGCGCGCCCTATCCGCATGCACGTGAAGTGGCGCTGCTGCGAGCCCACGGCACCGGATGCGCCGCGGTGGTCGGTGCGTTCGCCCGCACCGCCGAAGCGCAGGCACTGGCCGACACCGGCTGGGCTCACGACCTCGTGGCGACGCGGGACACCGTTCGCCGCCACGCGCCGAAGATCACGGCACTGGCCGACAGCGACCACGCGCTCGCGCGCGACCCCGGAGCCCGCGCGGCCCGGCTGCCCGGCATCGCGTTCGCGGCCGCGAGGTCTGCTCTCGCCGCGGGACGCGGTGTCCTCGTGCAGGTTCCGCGCGGCGGGTACGTTCCCTCCCTGGCGTGCGGCAAGTGCCGCACGCCCGCACGATGCCGACGGTGCCACGGGCCCCTCGCGCTGCCGTCCGCGGTGGGACCGGAAGGTTCGGGAACTCCGACCTGCAAGTGGTGCGGCATCGCGGACTCGATGTTCCGCTGCCCCACGTGCGGCTCGCGCGCACTGCGCGCCGTCGTGGTCGGAGCGGGCAGAACGGCCGAAGAACTCGGGCGGGCGTTCGCCGGCGTCACCGTCCGCATGTCCGGCGGTGCGTCGGTCCTCGACGAGGTGCCCGCGGGGCCTGCCCTCGTCGTCGCCACCGTCGGCGCGGAACCGGTGATGCCCGGTGGGTACGGGGCCGCGCTGCTGCTCGACGGATGGGCACTGCTCGGACGAGCCGACCTGCGAGCAACGGAGGAGACGTTGCGCCGGTGGATGAACGCCGCGACTCTGGTCACATCACACGCCGACGGCGGCGAAGTGGTGGTGGTGGCCGATTCGTCGCTTCCCACGGTGCAGGGTTTGGTTCGGTGGGACCCGGTGGGCCGCGCGCAGGCCGAACTTGCCGAACGCGCCGAAGTGCTGCTTCCCCCGGCCGTGCATCTGGCCGCGATCGACGGGTCGTCCGAGGCGCTCGCGCAGCTGCTCGAGCAAGCCGACCTGCCGGACTCGGCGGAGGTGCTGGGCCCGGTGGACCTGCCGGACGGGGAGTCCATGCCCGGCGCGGACACCGGACCCGTGGAACGCATGCTGGTGCGGGTTCCGCGGATGTCGGGTGGGGCCCTGGCACGCGCGCTCGCCGAAGCGCGTGCGCTCCTCGGTGCCAAGAAGTCCACCGCAGCGCTGCGCGTGCAGATCGACCCTGTCCGCATAGGCTGAACCGTCCGCTCCCGACCCCATCGGAGGATTTGCTTTCGTGCGCATCGTGTTCGCCGGCACGCCGGAACCCGCTCTGCCGTCTCTCGCCGCGTTGATCGCATCACCGCGGCACGACGTGGTCGCCGTGGTGAGCCGGCCCGACACCGTATCCGGCCGTGGCCGCAAGGCGACCCGCTCGCCCGTGGCCGAGCTGGCGGACGAACACGCGATTCCGGTTCTGGCGCCCGCCAAGGCGTCGGACCCCGCATTCCTGACCGAGCTCACCGATCTGGCGCCCGACTGCTGCCCGGTCGTGGCGTACGGCTCGCTGCTGCGCCGATCGGTTCTCGACGTTCCCCGGTTCGGGTGGGTCAATCTGCACTTCTCGTTGTTGCCGGCGTGGCGCGGGGCCGCGCCCGTGCAGGCGGCGATCGCCGCGGGAGACGAGGTGACCGGCGCGTCGACCTTCCTGCTCGACGACGGGATGGACACCGGTCCTGTGTTCGGCGTGATGACGGAGCGAGTGCGGTCCGACGACACCGCCGGTTCGCTGCTCGGCCGCCTCGCCGAGGGGGGAGCGAGGCTTCTCGTATCGACTCTCGACGCCATCGAGGACGGAACGGTCACCGCAGTTCCGCAGAGCACCGACGGCGTGTCGATGGCGCCGAAGGTCACCACCGAGTCGGCACACGTGGACTGGTCGGCTCCCGCCGTCGCCATCGACCGGCTGATTCGCTCCGTCACCCCGGCACCTGGCGCGTGGACGGAGATCGGTGACGTCCGCATCAAACTCGGTCCGGTGACGGTCACGGACGAGGTTCTCCCCGCGGGGGCGGTCGAGGTTCGTCGCAAGTCCGTTCTGATCGGAACGGCAAGCAGCGCAGTCGAACTCGGTACGGTCCAACCTCCCGGAAAGAAGCCGATGGCGGCAAACGACTGGGCCCGCGGTGCACGGCTCGAAGGATCGGTGGTGGCGCGATGAGCGAGAAGAAGGCGGGCAGTTCGCCCGGACGTCGAGGCGGGGGCCGCCCGAACACGCGCGGCAACACTCGCCCGAAGCAGCCGTCGCGGCCCAATCCGTCCGAGGCGGCTCTGGATCCGGCGCGACTGGCCGCGCGGGACGTCCTGCGGGCGGTGCGCGAGCGAGAGGCGTACGCGAACCTGGTCCTGCCGGGCCTGCTGCGGGAGCGTCGACTCGACGCCCGCGACAGCGCGTTGGCCACCGAGCTCGCCTACGGGACCTCACGCGCACGCGGTGTGCTCGACCCGGTGATCGCCCATGCCGCCGGCCGCGACACGTCCGAGATCGACGGACCGCTGCTGGACGTGTTGCGTCTCGGGGCCTACCAGTTGCTCCGAACCAGGGTCGCCCCGCACGCCGCCGTCGCCACCTCCGTCGATCTGGTGCGCAGTGAATTCGGGCCGGGTCAGGCGGGTTTCGTCAACGCGGTGCTTCGGCGCGTCTCCGAACGCAGTGCCGACGAGTGGACCGCCATGCTCGCCCCACCCGCCGAGAAGGACCCGGTGGGGCACCTGGCGTTCGCGCACGCACATCCGGCGTGGATCGCTCAGGCGTTCTCCGATTCCCTCGGTGCGCACGCCGCCGAACTCGAGGACGCGCTGATCGCCGACGACGCCCGGCCCGCCGTCCATCTGGTGGCGCGGCCGGGAGAGATCTCGGCGGAAGAACTGGCTCTGGTCACCGGGGGAGAGGTGGGCCGGTTCTCGCCCTACGCGGTGTACCTCGACGGAGGCGATCCCGGCCGTCTGGACGCCGTCCGCGACGGTCTCGCCGCCGTGCAGGACGAGGGCAGCCAACTGGTGGCGCGCGCGCTGACGGCGGCTCCTCTCGACGGCCCGGACGGTGGGCGGTGGCTCGACCTCTGCGCCGGACCCGGCGGGAAAGCCGCCCTGCTCGGAGCGCTGGCGGCCATCGACGGCTTCCGAGTGGACGCGGTGGAACCTGCCGAGCATCGAGCGGAACTGGTCCGCAAAACCGCACGCGATCTGCCCGTGGACGTCCACGTCGTCGACGGCCGCGAGTCGGGCCTCACGCCCGGCTACGACCGAATTCTGATCGACGCTCCATGCACCGGCCTGGGAGCGCTGCGCCGGCGACCCGAAGCGCGGTGGCGCAGACAGCCGTCGGACGTGGCTGCGCTCGTGAAGCTGCAGCGCGAATTGCTCGCTGCCGCAGTGAGTCTGGTGCGCCCGGGTGGTGTGGTCCTGTATTCGACGTGCTCGCCGCACCTGTCCGAGACCGTGGGGGTGGTGGCCGACGCCGTTCGCCGCCACGGCGTCGAACCACTCGACACCCGAGAGCTGGTGCCGGGCGTTCCCGATCTCGGTCCGGGCCCGCACGTACAGCTGTGGCCGCACCGCCAGGGCACCGACGCCATGTTCATGGCGGCGCTGCGAGTGCCGGCGACGGCAGGTACAACTGACTGATGGACATCAGGCGGGCGGCGGCGTGCTGCCTCCTCGTCGTCACTTTGTCCGCCTGTTCCACTGACCCGCCGCCGTCCACCGCTCCGGTGAACGTGGTGTCGCCGCCCGCTCAGACCGCGGTCGCGGTCATCGGGGACTCGTTCTCCTCCGGCTCCGACAACGACGTGATCTGGCCCGAGGTGCTGGCCGATCGTTACGGATGGGATCTCGAGAACGCCAGCCAGGGCGGAGCCGGCTACGTCGCCGGTGAGGGCATCCTGGGAACTTTCGCCGACCAGGTGGACGCAGTGGTCGCGCACCCCGTGGACGTCGTGCTCGTCGTCGGAAGCGAGAACGACGTCGACGCGGACCCCGGCGATGTGGGCGTCGCCGCGTCGGATCTCTACCGCCGGCTCGAGCTCGAAGCTCCGTCCGCGCGCGTGGTGGTCATCGGCCCCATCTGGAGCGTCGGCGACCCGCCGCCCGAACTCACCGCGGTGGGCGACGCGGTGAAATCCGCTGCGGAGGCGGCGAAGCTGAGCTACGTCGACCCTCTGCCGCTGCACTGGCTCGCAGACCCGGCGCTGATCCAGGAGGACGGCGACCACCCCACCGACCTCGGACAGGCCCAACTCGCCGACGACATCTCGGACGCTCTCGGAGGGGTGGACCAGGACCTACTAGGCTGACCGCTCGTGGCCCAACCGATGATCGCCCCCTCGATACTGTCCGCTGACTTCTCCCGCCTCGCCGACGAAGCGGCGGCCGTGCACGGGTCCGAATGGCTGCACGTCGACGTCATGGACGCGCACTTCGTTCCCAATCTGACCCTGGGGCTGCCCGTCGTGCAGTCGCTTCTGACCGCGACGGACATCCCGCTCGACTGCCATCTGATGATCGACGATCCGGGCCGCTGGGCCCCGCCGTACGCCGAAGCGGGCGCCCACAACGTCACGTTCCACGCCGAGGCCACCGACGATCCCGTCGCCGTGGCGAAGGACATTCGTGCGGCCGGGGCTCGCGCGGGACTGTCCATCAAGCCGGACACCCCGATCGAGCCATATCTCGAGATTCTGAAGAACTTCGACACTCTTCTGGTGATGAGCGTCGAGCCGGGCTTCGGCGGGCAGAGCTTCATCGAGGCCGTGCTGAGCAAGGCGCGTGCGGTCCGTCGGTTGGTGGACTCGGGTGAGCTGAACCTGCTCGTCGAGATCGACGGCGGCATCAACGCCGACACGATCACCGCCGCAGCCGAGGCCGGCGTCGACTGTTTCGTAGCCGGGTCGGCCGTCTACAACACCGAGGACCCGGCCGCCGCGGTGGCGTCGCTGCGTGCCGCGGCCGCCGCGGCCTCCCCGCACCTCACCCTGGCCTGAGCCCACATGGCGCTCGATGTCGCGGCAGCGATGCGGCTGGCCGTCGAGGCGTCGGAGAACGCACGCGGCAGTTCCACACCCAACCCACCCGTGGGAGCGGTGATTCTGAACGCGGTCGGAGACGTCGTCGGCGTCGGGCACACGTCACCGGCCGGGGGCCCGCACGCCGAGGTCAACGCGCTGCGCGCGGCGGGAGACTTCGCACGCGGCGGCACGGCCGTGGTCACGTTGGAGCCGTGCAATCACACGGGCCGCACCGGCCCCTGCACGCGAGCGCTGATCGAGGCCGGCGTGTCCTCCGTGGTGTTCGCCGTCACCGACCCGAACCCCGTCGCGTCCGGCGGGGCGCAGGCGCTCGAATCAGCCGGGATCACGGTCACCGCGGGCGTCGACACCGACCTCGTGTCGGCCGGTCCGCTGCGCGCCTGGCTCCACCGGCAGCGCACCGGGCGACCCCATGTCACCTGGAAGTACGCGGCGTCGCTGGACGGACGGATCGCGGCCGCGGACGGAACCAGTCGGTGGATCACCGGCCCGGAGGCCCGCGCGCACGTGCACGCCGAGCGCGCCAAGATCGACGCCGTGATCGTGGGAACCGGCACGGTTTTCGCCGACGACCCGTGGCTCACCGCCCGACTGCCCGACGGCTCGCTCGCCCCGCGCCAACCGGTCCGCGTCGTCGTCGGGCATCGCGCGATCGCGCCCACCGCCCGCATTCTCGACGGGTCGGCCGAGACGAGGATGGTCCGCTCCCACGACCCGCACGCGGTGCTCGATGCGCTGAGCGATCTCGGCGACGTGGTGCTCGAGGGCGGGCCGACGGTGGTGGGGTCGTTTCTGGCCGCCGGCCTCGTCGACCGCGTGACCGCGTACATCGCACCCGTGATTCTCGGCGCTGGCCCTGTGGTCTCGGCGGAGGCCGGGGTGGGAACGATCGCCGATGCGTTGCGGTTCCGCCGAGAATCGGTGCGTACGTTCGGTCCGGATACGCTGATCAGCCTGACGCCCGACCGCTGACGAGGAGCTGAGTGTGTTCACCGGAATAGTCGAAGAACTCGGTCACGTGGTGGCCAAGGAAGAGCTGGGCGACGCCGCACGGTTCACCGTGCAGGGCCCGCTGGTGACGTCCGACGCGTCGCACGGGGACTCGATCGCGGTGAACGGGGTGTGCCTGACCGTCGTCGACGTGGTCGACGGATCGTTCACGGCAGATGTGATGCAGGAAACGCTGAACCGCTCGAGCCTGCAGAACCTTGCGGTGGGAAGCGCGGTCAACCTCGAACGCGCCGCGGCGGTCAACAGCCGACTCGGCGGGCACATCGTGCAGGGACACGTGGACGGTACGGGTCACGTGATCTCCCGAACACCGTCCGAGCACTGGACTGTCGTGCGAATCTCGCTGCCCGACAGCATCTCTCGCTATGTGGTGGAGAAGGGCTCGATCACGGTGGACGGGGTGTCCCTCACCGTCTCCGCGCTCGGCGGCACCACGGGTGACGAATTCTTCGAGATTTCGCTGATCCCGACGACTCTCGACCTCACGACTCTGGGCGGCGCCGAGCCCGGGACGCCGGTCAATCTCGAGGTCGACATCATCGCCAAGTACGTCGAGCGGTTGCAGAACGCCCGCCCGTGAGGTCGTACGCTGGAGGAAACGATCTACTCGGCTCTGCGAGTAGCGAACGTGGGGAGCGCAACGCGTGACCAGATTGGACACGATCGAACGCGCCATCGCCGACATCGCCGCCGGTAAGGCGGTTGTCGTGGTGGACGACGAGGATCGCGAGAACGAGGGCGATCTGATCTTCGCCGCCGAGAAGGCCACACCGGAGCTGGTCGCCTTCATGGTGCGCTACACCTCGGGCTACCTTTGTGTCCCGTTGGCCGGCGAGGACTGCGATCGCCTCGGTCTGCCGCCGATGTACGCCACGAACCAGGACAAGCACGGCACCGCCTACACGGTCACCGTCGACGCTCGCGTCGGAATCGGCACCGGCATCTCGGCGTCGGATCGCGCTGCGACGATGCGTCTGCTCGCCGACCCGAACACCGGGGCCAACGACTTCACCCGGCCCGGCCATGTCGTCCCGCTCCGCGCCAAGGAAGGCGGCGTCCTGCGTCGGCCGGGTCACACCGAAGCGGCGGTGGACCTCGCGCGAATGGCGGACCTGCGCCCTGCCGGCGTGATCTGCGAGATCGTCAGCCAGAAGGACGAAGGCGAGATGGCGCACGCGGACGAGCTGCGCGTGTTCGCCGACGAGCACGATCTGGCGCTCGTCTCGATCGCCGACCTGATCGCGTGGCGCCGCAAGCACGAGAAGCACGTCGTCCGGATCGCGGAGGCGCGCATCCCCACCGCGCACGGCGTCTTCCGCGCGGTCGGCTACCAGAGCATTTACGACGAGGTCGAGCACGTGGCGCTGGTGCGCGGCGACATTCCCGGACCGGACGGCGACGGTAGCGACGTCCTCGTTCGCGTCCACTCGGAGTGCCTGACCGGTGACGTCTTCGGCTCCCTGCGGTGCGACTGCGGACCGCAGCTCGACGCGGCGCTGGACATGGTGGCCCGCGAAGACCGCGGCGTGGTGCTCTACATGCGCGGTCACGAAGGTCGCGGCATCGGCCTTCTGCACAAGCTGCAGGCGTACCAGCTGCAGGACGCCGGATCCGACACCGTGGACGCCAACCTGCAGCTCGGCCTCCCCGCCGACGCTCGCGACTACGGCATCGGTGCGCAGATTCTGGTGGACCTGGGTATCTCGTCGATGCGGCTGCTCACCAACAACCCGGCCAAGCGCGTCGGCCTCGACGGGTACGGCCTACACATCACCGACCGGGTACCGATGCCGCTGCGCGCCAACGCGGAAAACCTGACGTACCTGCGCACGAAGCGTGATCGCATGGGCCACGACCTGGTCGGTCTCGACGAGTTCGGGTCCACCCTCGACGCCGGTGGGCCGCGATGAGCGGCGCCGGAGAACCGCAGCTCCAACTCGCCGGAGCCACCGACCTCACGCTGGCCATCGTCGCGGGGCAATGGCACGAGAAGGTCAGCACCGCACTCCTCGAGGGCGCCAAGCGCAAGGCGGCCGAAGCCGGCATCACGGACCTCACCGTCGTGCGGGTGGCGGGAGCCATCGAATTGCCGGTCGTGGCACAGCAACTCGCGCGCACACACGACGCCGTCGTGGCGCTCGGAGTCGTGATCCGCGGCGGCACACCGCATTTCGAGTACGTGTGCGACGCGGTCACCGCAGGTCTGACGCGGGTGTCCCTCGACGAGTCCACGCCCGTCACCAACGGCGTGCTGACCGTGAACGACGAACAGCAGGCGCTCGACCGGTCCGGTCTGCCGGGGTCGACGGAGGACAAGGGCGCGCAGGCGTGCGCGGCCGCCATCGACACCGCACTCACACTCAAGCACCTGCGCGAGCCGTGGACGGAAGGGTCGTTCAGATGACCGAGAACGCCACCGACGTACCCGAGTGGGAGCTCGAAGCCCGTCCTCGTAAGTCGTCGAGATACGCGATAGCCGTTGCGGCGCTGCTGATCCTGGTCCACCTGTCGCTCGGCATCGCGTTGCGCACGGGCTCGACCGGCGTGTATTTCCAGCGTGTCGATCAGTTCGCCATCTTCCTCATCGGCTGCGGTCTGGGCGGCGGCGTGCTGCTGCTGACCCGGCCGAGAGTGCGCGTGGGCGCGAAGGGCGTCCTCGTTCGCAATCTGGTGAGCGAGAAGTTCGTGGAGTGGGATCTGGTCAACAGCCTGTCGTTCCCGCCCGGGGCCTCGTGGGCGCGTATCGAGATTCCCGACGACGAATACATTCCGGTGATGGCGATCCAGGCCAACGACCGCGAGTACGCGGTGGCAGCCGCCCGTAAGTTCCGGGCGCTGGAACGCAAATACGGATCCAGCGTCGCCGAGTAACGAGCCGGCGTCCGACTAGCGGGCGTCGCCCATCACCACACCCTCGCGGCGCGGATCGGCGCCGCCGATCCAGCCGGTGTCCGTGCGCAGCAGCATCGACGAACCGCTCGACTGATCGGCGACGGACACCTGGTGGCCCATCGCGCGCAGCGCGGTGACCAAGGGATCGGCCGCCCCGTCGTCGGCGGCGTCGATGTTCGGGTGCTCGCCGCCCACGTTGGTCGCGGGCGTGTTCGCGGCGCCGAAATCCACCATCGACACCGCCTGCTGCGGATCGAGGCCCCAGTCGAGCACGCCCACGAGGTTTTTCACCACGAACTGGATGATCACCGACCCGCCGGGCGAGCCGGTCGCCAGCCGCAGATCGCCGAGCGAGCCGTCGGCCTGTCGGTCGAAGACCAAGGTGGGGGCCATCGAACTGCGCGGCCGCTTGCCCGGCGCGACCCGGTTGGCGACGGGAATTCCGTCCTTGTCGGCCGGCTCGGTCGCGAAGTCGGTCAGCTGGTTGTTGAGGACGAACCCGTCGGTCATGTGGAACGACCCGAACGCCGACTCGACCGTCGTGGTCATCGAGGCGACGTTGCCGTAGCTGTCGGCCACCGTCATGTGCGACGTTCCGTGCTCGGGGCCGTCGTAACTGCCGAGCGGGACGGGGCCGAAGTCGCCGGGCTGCGCGGTTCCCATGGAGCGTCCGGGATCGATCAGCTTCGATCGCTCGGTCAGGTACTGCGGGTCCAGCAGCCGGTCGGGTGAGTCGCCGGGCAGCGGAACGAAATCGGGGTCGGCGACGTACTTGTCGCGGTCCGCGTAGGCGAGGCGTTCGGCCTCGGAGATCAGGTGCACACCCTCGGCGGTGGGGCGCCCGCCGTCCGCGTCGAGATCGGTGGGCGCGTATTGCCCGAGGTCGAAATTGGAGAGTATGCCCATCGTGGACGCGACGGCGATGCCGCCGGACGACGGACCGGGCATCCCGCAGATGTCGTGATCACGGTACGGAGTGCAGACGGCGGTGCGCGTCTTGGCTTGGTAGTTCGCCAAGTCGTCCATCGTGATCTGTCCGGGCGTGCGGCCACCGGTGGTGTCCGCGGTGGCGTCGACGATCGAGCGGGCGATGTCGCCGGTGTAGAAGGCGTCGGCGCCGTCGCTCGCGATCGTGCCGAGGGTCTTCGCCATCGCCGGATTGGTGAGCTGGGTGCCGGCGGTTCTGGGGGAGCCGTCGGGTTCGAGGAAGTAGGCGCTCGCCTCCGGATCCTTCGCCAGATCCGCCGCGGAGTCCGAAATGGACTGCGCCATCCGAGGACTGATCGCGAACCCGTTGTCGGCGAGTTCGACAGCGGGCGCGAAGAGGCTGTCCCACTTCTTGTTGCCGTGCTCGCCCTGGGCTGCTTCGAGCAGGCGCAGTACGCCGGGCACCCCGATCGATCGTCCGCTCGCGCGAGCAGCGGGCAGGGGAGCGGTGCGGTTCGCGTCGTCGATGTACCGGAGATAGTTCTCGGTGGCCGATGCGGGCGCCGTCTCGCGCCCGTCGTAGGCCTGGACATCGCGGCTCTTCGCGTCGTAGTAGAGCAGGAAGGCGCCGCCGCCGATGCCCGACGACTGTGGTTCGACGAGACCGAGCACCATCTGGGCCGCCACCAACGCGTCGGCCGCGGTTCCGCCGTCGCGCAACACCTCGCACGCCGCCTGCGTGGACACGGGGTTGGCGGTCGACACCGCATACGTCGAGGTGGACACCGCGGTCATGCCGGTGCGATAGCCGGTGGCGATCTCGGGGTTCGTGGAGATGTCGCCGCCGGCCGCGCCGGGTGCGCTCGACTGGGTCACCGGTGTCCCGCCGCCGCCGGGGACGCAAGTGTTCGAAGTGTCCACCTCGTTCGACGAGCAGGCCGCGGAGCCGGCGAGGAGAAGGACGACTCCGGCGTAGGTGAGGGTCCGTTTCACACTGCGAACGCTACCGAGCGCCCGCGGATCCGGGGCTCGAAACCGTTCATCTCGGGCAGAGCCGCGAGCTGCGGCGATACCGCACCGAACCGGCACCCGGCGTCGCTGTCACACCGGACGACTAGCCTGGGTGGGTGTCCGATCCTTCCTCGTATCGCCCCGCCACCGGAAGCATTCCGGTGGAGCCGGGGGTGTACAAATTTCGTGACCCGCACGGACGCGTGATCTACGTCGGCAAGGCCAAAAGCCTGCGCAGTCGGCTCAATTCGTACTTCGCGGACATCTCGTCTCTGCACCCACGTACCCGGCAGATGGTCACCACCGCGGCCTCGGTGGAGTGGACCGTCGTCACCACCGAAGTCGAGGCTCTTCAGCTCGAGTACAACTGGATCAAGGAGTTCGATCCGCGGTTCAACGTCCGGTATCGCGACGACAAGAGCTACCCCATGCTCGCGGTCACCATGAACGAGGAGTTCCCGCGGCTGTTCGTCTACCGCGGGCCGAGGCGCAAAGGTGTGCGCTACTTCGGTCCGTACGCGCACGCCTGGGCGATCCGCGAGACCCTCGATCTGTTGCTGCGCGTGTTCCCCGCTCGAACCTGCTCGGCCGGAGTGTTCAAGCGCCACAACCAGATCGGGCGTCCCTGCCTTCTGGGCTACATCGACAAATGCTCCGCACCGTGTGTGGGCCGGGTCACCGCGCAGGAACACCGGCAGACCGTCGAGGACTTCTGCGACTTCCTGTCCGGCAAGACGGACAAGCTGGTCCGTCAGCTCGAAAGCCGGATGCAGAAGGCGTCGGAGGACCTCGACTTCGAGATGGCCGCACGCATGCGCGACGACGTCGGCGCGCTCAAGCGGGCGCTGGAGAAGCAGGCCGTGGTTCTGGGCGACGGTACCGACGCCGATCTCGTGGCGTTCGCGACCGACGAGCTCGAAGCCGCTGTTCAGGTGTTCCACGTGCGAGGTGGCCGGGTGCGCGGGCAACGAGGATGGGTCATCGAGAAGGCCGGTGACGTGGTCGATGCACAGACAGTCGACGCCCAGACAGTCGACGCCCAGACAACCGACGACAAGTCGGACCTGCCTGCGCTGGTCGAACAGTTCCTGACTCAGTTCTACGGTGAGCAGGCGTCGCTGTCGGCGCAGACCGCCGAGGGTGCCACCAACGCAGTTCCGCGTGAGGTGCTGGTGCCGGTGCTGCCGCCCAACGCCGATCAGGTGCAGACGTGGCTCAGCACCCTGCGCGGATCGTCGGTTGCACTCCGCGTGCCGCAGCGAGGGGACAAGCGTGCCCTCGCGGAAACCGTGCAGCGCAACGCCATGGAATCGCTGCAGCAGCACAAGCTCAAGCGCGCCGGTGACTTCACGTCCAGATCGGCTGCGCTGCAAGGCATTCAGGAAGCGCTGGACCTGGATACCGCGCCCTTGCGTATCGAGTGCATCGATATCTCGCACGTCCAGGGCACCGATGTGGTGGCATCCCTCGTCGTGTTCGAGGACGGCTTGCCGCGCAAGAGCGATTACCGGCACTACGCCATCAAGGAGGCAGCGGGCGACGGTCACTCCGACGACGTCGCCAGCATCGCGGAGGTCACCCGGCGCCGCTTCCTGCGCCACGGCAAGGACTCCGGCGGCGATCTCTCGCCCGAGGCCTCTCTCGATCCGCAGACCGGGCGACCGCGGCGGTTCGCGTACCCGCCGAACCTGTTCGTGGTCGACGGCGGAGCGCCGCAGGTTGCCGCCGCCGCGGAGGTGCTCGACGAGCTCGGTGTCACGGACGTGGCCGTCGTCGGACTCGCCAAACGTCTCGAGGAGGTATGGGTTCCGGGGGAGTCCGACCCCGTGATCCTCCCGCGCACCAGCGAGTCGCTGTTTCTGCTGCAGAGGGTCCGCGACGAGGCGCACCGTTTCGCCATCACGTTCCACCGCAGCAAGCGCAGCAAGCGCATGACGGCGTCGGCGCTGGACTCCGTCAAGGGCCTCGGTGAGGCGCGTCGAGCCGCGCTGGTGGCTCACTTCGGGTCCGTGGCCAAACTGAAGCAGGCGACGGTCGGCGAGATCGTCGAAGTGCCCGGGATCGGCGAGACCACGGCGCGATCGGTGCTGAGCGCACTGGGGGTCGAGCAGCCCGATTCGCCCGAACCGGACGATGCCGACGCATCGACGGCGCGTGTGGGGGATGATGGGTCAGCACTTCCACCGACCGCGAGTACGTCTCCACGAACAGGACAACCGGCCGAGTGAACGACCAGCAGGAACGAGTCGGCGAGAACCCCGCCGAGAACACCGAGATCGAGGTTGCACTGGTCACCGGTCTGTCCGGTGCCGGGCTCGGGACCGCGGGCAAGGTCCTCGAGGATCTGGGGTGGTACGTCGCCGACAACATGCCGCCGGAACTGATCACCCGCATGATCGAGATCGGCCGCACCAGCACGCCCGGCATCGATCGGCTCGCGCTGGTCGTCGACGTCCGCAGTCGGCTCTTCAACGGCGACGTCGCGACCCTGCTGAAGGACCTGGCCGGGGCGGGGGTCCGCCCACGCGTGTTGTTCCTCGACGCCTCCGACGACGTGTTGGTTCGGCGCTTCGAATCGGTTCGGCGCAGTCACCCGCTCCAGAACTACGGAGTGGACGGCACCCTCACCGAAGGCATCGCCGACGAAAGGTCGCAGCTGTCGTCGGTCAAGGCGGCAGCAGATCTGGTCATCGACACGAGCACCCTGTCGGTGCACGGTTTGCGCGACAAGATCGAGAGCGCCTTCGCGAACGAGCGGTCCGAGACCATCGCCATCACCGTCGAATCGTTCGGGTTCAAGTACGGACTTCCGCTCGACGCGGATGCGGTGTGCGACATGCGCTTTCTGCCCAACCCGCATTGGATACCGGAACTGCGCGCGTCGACGGGACAGGATGCTCCGGTGCGTGACTACGTGCTCTCCCAGCCCGGCGCGCAGGAGTATCTCGATCTGTACTACCAGCTCGTCCAGCTGACGCTGTCCGGCTATCGGCGGGAGGGCAAGCGCTACATGACCATTGCCGTCGGATGCACCGGCGGCAAGCATCGCAGTGTCGCGACCACCGAGGAGCTGGCCGCACGCCTCGGGGCGGACAGCGGGGTGTCGGTACGCGTCGTGCACCGAGATCTGGGTCGGGAATGACCCCTGCAGATGTCGTGGCGGCCCCGAACGTAGTAGCCCCGGATGTCGTAGCGCTGGGTGGTGGTCATGGGCTCTACGCCACATTGAGTGCGCTCCGGACGTTCACCTCCTCGGTCACCGCGGTGGTCACGGTCGCCGACGACGGTGGTTCCTCCGGCCGCCTGCGCACCGAACTCGGCATGATCCCTCCCGGTGACCTGAGGATGGCCCTCGCCGCGTTGGCCGGACCGGACGAGCGCAGCCAGATGTGGGCCGAGGTGCTCCAACACCGTTTCGGTGGCAACGGAGCACTGGCGGGACATTCGGTGGGGAATCTGCTCCTCGCCGGTGTCACCGAGGTACTGGGCGACACCGTGTCCGCGCTCGACGAGGTGGCGCATCTGCTGCGGCTCGAGGGCCGCGTGCTCCCGATGTCGCCCATCGCTCTGGACATCGAAGCCGACGTTGTGGGGCTCGAGTCCGACCCGCGCGTGAGCCGGGTCATTCGTGGGCAGGTCGCGGTCGCCACCACCCCCGGCAAGGTGCGCCGGGTGCGCCTGCTGCCCGCCGATCCGCCGGCCCGGCCCGAGGCCATCGCCGCGATCGAGCGAGCCGACATGGTGGTCCTGGGACCGGGGTCGTGGTTTTCCAGCGTGCTGCCACACGTCCTGGTTCCGGAGTTGCTCCATGCGTTGCGGACCACCGCGGCGCGGAAGGTGCTGGTGCTCAACCTGGCGCCGGAGGTGGGGGAGACCACCGGATTCTCCGCGGAACGACATCTGCACGTACTGTCCCAACACGCACCTGCTTTCGAGGTCGACGACGTTCTCGTGGACTCGGCGTCGGTGCCGGAGGGGAGCGAGCGCGAGCACGTCGCACGTGCGGCCGCCCTGTTCGGCGGGGCCGTGGTGTACGACGACGTCGCGAGCGCGCGAGCCAACGTTCACGACGTGGACAAGCTGGGCCGCGTCCTGAGCCGCTTGTGCGGCGAGGGTCGACCCAGCCGAGACGACCACTTGATGGACATCAGTAGGAAGGAACGCTCTTCGTGGCCATGACAGCCGATGTCAAGGACGAATTGAGCCGGTTGACGATCACTCAGGTCAGCTGTCGCAAGGCCGAGGTGTCGGCGCTTCTGCGCTTCGCCGGAGGTCTGCACATCGTCGCCGGCCGCGTGGTCGTCGAGGCCGAGGTGGATCAGGGGTCCATCGCCCGTCGACTGCGACGGGAGATCTTCGAGTTGTTCGGTTACAACGCCGAGGTGCACGTGCTCAGTGCCGGCGGACTGCGCAAGACGTCGAGGTACCTGGTGCGGGTGGCCAAGGACGGTGAAGCCCTGGCACGCCAGACCGGTCTGCTCGACGTGCGTGGTCGACCGGTACGCGGATTACCGGCCCAGGTCGTCGGCGGCACCGTCGCCGACGCCGAAGCCGCGTGGCGCGGTGCGTTCCTCGCGCACGGATCGTTGACCGAACCGGGCCGGTCGTCGGCACTCGAGATCAGCTGCCCCGGTCCGGAAGCCGCGCTCGCCCTCGTCGGCGCAGCGCGTCGGCTGGGAGTCACCGCCAAGGCCCGCGAGGTCCGCGGGGCGGACCGGGTCGTCGTCCGCGACGGTGAGGCCATCGGCGCTCTGCTGACGAAGATGGGCGCCCAGGACACCCGGCTCACCTGGGAAGAGCGTCGCATGCGCCGCGAAGTGCGCGCGACGGCCAACCGCCTCGCCAACTTCGACGACGCAAATCTCCGACGCTCCGCGCGTGCCGCCGTCGCGGCTGCTGCGCGGGTGGAACGCGCGTTGCAGATTCTGGGGGAGGACGTGCCCGACCATCTCGCGGCCGCAGGTCATCTTCGCGTCGAGCATCGGCAGGCCTCGCTCGAGGAGCTCGGTCAGCTGGCCGACCCGCCGATGACCAAAGATGCAGTGGCAGGCCGTATCCGGCGGTTGCTGTCGATGGCCGACCGCAAGGCGAAGGACACCGGAATCCCCGACACAGAGTCCGCCGTGACCGCCGAGTTGTTGGACGAGGCGTGACGCCCACGGTCTGCAACTGCACGACGGAACGCGCGGAGCACTAGGGTGAGTCACGCAAAAGCAAGAAGATCAGCCACATACATAGGGAGCGAACAGTGACGGTTCGGGTAGGCGTGAACGGCTTCGGTCGTATCGGGCGCAATTTCTTCAGAGCAGTCGATGCGCAGAAGGCGCTCGGAACCACCGACATCGAGATCGTCGCGGTCAACGACCTGACGGACAACGCGACGCTCGCGCATCTCCTCAAGTACGACTCCATCCTCGGCAGGCTCCCGTACGACGTCAGCCTCGAGGGTGACGACACCATCGTCGTCGGTGACTCCAAGATCAAGGCACTCTCGCTCCGTGAGGGACCGTCGGCGCTTCCCTGGGGCGACCTGGGTGTCGACGTCGTTGTCGAGTCCACCGGCATCTTCACCGACGCGGCAAAGGCGCAGGGGCACATCGATGCCGGCGCCAAGAAGGTCATCATCTCCGCCCCGGCCAAGGGCGAGGACATCACGATCGTGATGGGCGTCAACGACGACAAGTACGACGGCAGCCAGAACATCATCTCCAACGCCTCGTGCACCACCAACTGCCTCGGCCCCATCGCCAAGGTGCTCGACGACGAGTTCGGCATCGTCAAGGGCCTCATGACGACCGTCCACGCCTACACCCAGGACCAGAACCTGCAGGATGGCCCGCACTCGGATCTGCGTCGCGCCCGCGCCGCCGCTCTGAACGTGGTGCCCACCGGCACGGGCGCCGCCAAGGCCATCGGCCTGGTGCTCCCGCAGCTGCTCGGGAAGCTCGACGGATACGCACTGCGCGTGCCGATCCCCACCGGCTCGGTCACCGACCTCACGGTCAACGTTCGCAAGTCCGGCTCCGTGGACGAGATCAACGCCGCGATGAAGGCCGCTGCGGAAGGACCCCTGAAGGGCATCCTGAAGTACAGCACCGACCCCATCGTGTCCTCGGACATCGTCACCGACCCGCACTCGTCCATCTTCGACGCGCCGCTCACCAAGGTCATCGAGGATCAGGTCAAGGTCGTCTCCTGGTACGACAACGAGTGGGGCTACTCCAACCGCCTCGCCGACCTCATCGATCTCGTCGGCAAGTCGCTCTAGGGCGCTGGCGTGAAGAACCTTCAAGAGCTTCTCGACGCAGGAGTCTCCGGCCGAGGTGTCCTCGTTCGGTCCGACTTCAACGTTCCGCTCGAAGACGGCAAGATCACCGACCCCGGCCGTATCGAGGCGTCCTTGCCCACCCTGAGTGCGCTGGTGGGCGCCGGTGCCAAGGTCATCATCACCGCGCACCTCGGTCGCCCGAAGGGCGCACCGGATCCGCAGTACTCGCTGGCGCCGGTCGCGGCGAAGCTCGGTGAGTTGCTCGGTCGTCACGTGCAGTTGGCGGGCGATGTGGTCGGTCAGGACGCCGAGGCGCGAGCCGAAGGCCTGACCGACGGCGACGTGCTCCTTCTGGAGAACATTCGGTTCGATCCGCGAGAGACGAGCAAGGACGACGCCGAGCGCGCCGCCCTCGCCCGTGAACTCGTCGCCCTCGCGGGCGAGGACGCGGCCTTCGTCTCCGACGGTTTCGGTGTGGTCCATCGCAAGCAGGCGTCGGTCTACGACGTCGCCGCGCTGCTCCCGCACTACGCGGGCACGCTGGTCGCCACCGAGGTCGACGTGCTGGCCACGCTGACCGAGGATCCGAAGCGTCCGTATGCCGTGGTGCTGGGCGGCTCGAAGGTCTCCGACAAGATCGGCGTCATCGAGGCGCTCGCACCGAAGGTCGACACCCTGGTGATCGGCGGCGGCATGGCGTACACGTTCCTTGCCGCACAAGGCTATTCGGTCGGCACGTCCTTGCTGCAGGAAGACCAGATCGAGGTCACCAAGGGACTGCTGGACAAGTACGCCGACGTCATCCATCTCCCGGTGGACGTCGTCATCGCGGACAAGTTCGCCCCCGATGCCGAGTCCAAGGTCGTTCCGGCGTCCGAGATCCCGGACGACTGGATGGGGTTGGACATCGGCCCGAAGTCGGTGGAGCGTTTCGCCGCCGTCCTGGGCAACGCCAAGACCGTGTTCTGGAACGGCCCGGCGGGCGTGTTCGAGTTCGAGAAGTTCGCGGCGGGCACGAAGGGCCTCGCCGAGGCCATCGTGGGCGCCACGGCCAAAGGCGCGTTCAGCGTCGTCGGTGGCGGTGACTCCGCGGCGGCGGTGCGTGCTCTCGGGTTGCCGGACGACGGCTTCTCGCACATCTCGACCGGCGGCGGTGCCTCACTCGAATACCTCGAAGGCAAAGAGCTCCCCGGACTTTCGGTATTGGAGGACTGACGCGTGGCACGCAAACCGCTCATCGCGGGCAACTGGAAGATGAACCTCACGCACCTCGAGGCCATCGCTCTGGTGCAGAAGATCGCATTCTCGTTGCCGGCGAAGTACTTCGAGAAGGTCGACGTCGCCGTCATCCCACCGTTCACCGACATTCGTAGCGTCCAGACTCTGATCGAGGGCGACAAGCTGCTGCTCACCTACGGTGGCCAGGATCTGTCGGTCCATGATTCGGGTGCCTACACCGGTGAGATCAGCGGTGCGTTTCTCGCCAAGCTGGGGTGCACCTACGTGATCGTCGGCCACTCGGAGCGGCGCACGAATCACGGCGAGGACAACGAGACCGTCTTGGCGAAGACGAAGGCTGCGCTGAAACACGGGCTGACTCCGATCGTCTGCATCGGTGAGGGCCTCGACATCCGCGAGGCCGGAACGCACGTCGACTACAACGTCGAGCAGCTGCGCGGTTCCCTGGCCGGGCTGTCGGCGGAGGACATCGGCAAGGTCGTCGTCGCCTACGAACCGGTGTGGGCCATCGGAACGGGCCGCGTGGCCAGTGCATCGGACGCGCAGGAGGTCTGTGGCGCCATCCGCCAGGAGCTTGTGTCGCTGTCCAACGTGGACGTGGCCGCCGCGGTGCGCGTTCTCTACGGCGGATCGGTCAGTGCCAAGAACGTCGGCGAGATCGTAGGTCAGACCGACGTGGACGGCGCCCTCGTGGGCGGCGCGTCGCTGAAGGCGGACGAGTTCGCCACGCTGTCGGCCATCGCCGCCGGTGGGCCTCTTCCCTGACCCGTCTGTTCCACAGGACGCCCCGTGTGCAGAGTGATCTGCGCGCGGGGCGTACCTGTAGGATTTACGCTCGTGGATACATTTCTGGACATCCTGCTGATCGTCACCAGCGTCGCGCTGCTCGTCTTCGTGCTGCTGCACCGCGGTAAGGGCGGCGGCCTGTCCAGCCTCTTCGGCGGTGGCGTCCAGTCCAGCCTCTCCGGATCGAGTGTCGTCGAGAAGAACCTCGATCGTGTCACCGTCTTCACGGCCATCGTCTGGCTCATCGCCATCCTCGGAATCGGCCTCGAGATCAAGTTCGCTTGACCCCGTAGATTACTCGGGCTGCGCTGCCCGCCCGGGGCGGCGATACTGAGCGCATGACAGCAGTTGATCCCGGCTTGCCGGCAACCGAGCCATTGCGTGAAGACATTCGACTGCTGGGGGGCATCCTCGGCGAAATCGTCCGCGATCACGAGGGCGAGGACGTCTTCGCTCTGGTGGAGAAGGCTCGCGTCGAATCCTTCCGCGTACGCCGCAGCGAAATCGACCGCGCCGAGCTGTCCAAGATGTTCGACGGCATCGACATCGCCACCGCGATTCCCGTCATCAGAGCCTTCAGTCACTTCTCCTTGCTCGCCAACCTCGCCGAAGACATTCACCGCGAGCGTCGCCGCGCCGTGCACGTCAAGGCGGGCGAGCCGCCGCAGGACAGCTCGCTGGCGTCCACCTACGCCAAACTCGATGCGGCGCAACTCGATCCAGCCGTCGTCGAAGACCTTCTTCGTGACGCCCTCGTCTCACCCGTCATCACGGCCCACCCCACCGAGACCCGTCGGCGCACCATCTTCGAAACACAGACTCGCATCACCGATCTGATGCGTTTCCGCGAGCGGACCGAACTCGATCCGGACGAGCTCGCCGAGACGGACAAGAAGATCCACCGCCAGATCCTGACGCTCTGGCAGACCGCCCTGATTCGCCTGTCGCGCCTGCGCATTCAGGACGAGATCGAAGTGGGCCTGCGGTACTACCAGATGTCGCTCTTCGACGTCATTCCCAAGGTCAACACCGAGCTGCGGGACGCTCTGCGCAGCCGCTGGCCCGGTGCGAACCTGCTGCCGAAGCCGATGCTGCGGCCCGGATCCTGGATCGGCGGCGACCGCGACGGCAACCCGTTCGTCACCGGCGAAGTGGTGCATCAGGCCAGCAACCGCGCCGCACAGGTCGCGTTCGCGCACTACCTCGAGCAGCTGGTGCACCTCGAGAACGAGCTCTCGATGTCCGCACGACTGGTGACGGTGAGCCCCGAGCTCGCCGACCTTGCGGCCGCCGCCGGCGACGACTCCGTCTTCCGTGCGGACGAGCCCTATCGGCAGGCGCTGCGCGGCATTCGCGGCCGGTTGACCGCCACGGCGCAGAAGGTGCTCGACGTCGTGCCCGACCACGGGCTCGACTCGACACTCGAGCCGTACTCCTCGCCCCAGGAAGTCCTCAGCGATCTCGATCTGATCGACGCCTCACTGCGGGCGATCACCGACGACGTGTTGGCGGACGACCGGTTGGCGACACTGCGGTACTCCATCGAGACGTTCGGGTTCCACCTGTCCGGGCTGGATCTGCGTCAGAACTCCGAGGTGCACGAGCAGGTCGTCGCCGAGCTTCTGGCGTGGGCCGGGGTGCATCCGGACTACGCGTCCCTGCCCGAGGACGAGCGGGTTGCCATTCTGGCCGCCGAGCTGGAGACGCGCCGACCGCTGATCAGCGCCCGCGCCGAGTTCAGCGAACTCACCACCAAGGAGCTGGCGATCGTCACGTCGGCCGCGGACGTGGTGCGCACCTTCGGCGGCGGCGCGATTCCGAACTACATCATCAGCATGTGCACCTCGGTCAGCGACATGCTCGAAGCCGCGGTGCTGCTCAAGGAAGCAGGCATCCTCGATCCCGGGTCCGGCGACGGACCCACGTCCGAGGTCGGCGTGGTGCCGCTGTTCGAGACGATCGACGACCTGAAGAACGGCGCGTCCACTCTGCTCGCGACCATGAAGGTGCCCGTCTACCGCGCGCTGGTGAGCTCACGCGGCATGAACCAGGAGGTCATGCTCGGGTACTCCGACTCCAACAAGGACGGCGGTTACCTCGCGGCCAACTGGGCGCTCTACCGGGCCGAGCTGGACCTGATCGACGCTGCCCGCGAAGCCGGAATTCGCTTGCGGCTCTTCCACGGTCGCGGCGGCACCGTCGGTCGCGGCGGCGGCCCGAGCTACGACGCCATCCTGGCGCAACCGACCGGTGCTGTCACCGGATCACTCCGCATCACCGAGCAGGGCGAGGTCATCGCGGCCAAATATGCGGAACCGCGCCTGGCTCGACGCAACCTCGAAACCCTGTTGGCCGCGACCATCGAGAGCACCCTGCTCGACGTCGAGGGCCTCGGAGACGACGCCGAGCCCGCATACGAGATTCTCGACGATCTCGCCGCTCGCGCCCGCGACGCCTACAGTGCACTGGTTCACGAGACCCCGGGCTTCGTCGACTACTTCCGCATGTCCACCCCGGTGGCGGAAATCGGTGAGCTGAACATCGGTAGCCGACCGGCGTCGCGCAAGCCGACAAATTCGGTGTACGACCTGCGCGCCATCCCGTGGGTGATGTCGTGGAGTCAGTCGCGGGTCATGCTGCCGGGGTGGTACGGCGTCGGAACCGCATTCGAGGAGTGGGTCGGCGGCGACGCGGACAAGTTGGCCAAGCTGTCCGAACTGAACGAGAAGTGGCCGTTCTTCCGCACCGTGCTGTCCAACATGGCTCAGGTCATGGCGAAGTCCGATCTGGGGCTCGCGGCCCGGTACGCCGAACTCGTCCCGGATCAGACGCTGCGCGAGCACGTGTTCGGGATGATCAGCACCGAGCACGCGAAGACGGTCAAGATGTACCTCGCGATCACCGGGTACGACGGTCTGCTCGACGACAACCCGGCTCTGGCGCGGTCGGTGTTCAACCGCTTCCCGTACCTCGAGCCGCTCAATCACCTTCAGGTGGAACTACTTCGGCAGTTGCGTGCCGGTGACGATCGCGAACAGGTCAAGCGGGGAATTCTGCTGACAATGAACGGCCTGGCGACAGCGCTGAGGAACAGCGGGTAGTGGGCCGCCGGCTGTTCGCGACCGCCGCGGTATCACTCCTGCTGACTTCGGTGGGAGTGAGTTCCGCGCAGGCCGACGTGCCCGGTTGCGTGCAGGCGCGAGTGGTGGACACGGTGGAACCGGCTGTGCCCGTGCGCGACTGGGCGGAGAACGCGACGTACGACACCGCGGGGAACCTGTGGGTGTCGCGCACGTTGGCCGGTGCGATCGAGCGCTACGACAGCGCTGGGCGCCTCACAGGGGCTTTCTCGTTGCCGTCGCCGGGATCGGTCCGTCAGGGTCCGGACGGGACGATGTACGCGGTGTCGGGGGCGTCCGCGGTCAATCTCGTCTCACCTCGGCTCACGGGGTACGTGGTCGCATTCGACCCGGCCGCCCCCGAGCCGACTCCTCGCCTGTTCGCCGAGGGGTTGGGCATGCCGAACGGAATTGCAATCGGTCTGGACGGATCGGTCTACGTGGCCGATTCACGACTCGGGCTGGTCCGGCTGGACTCGAACGGTGGACGTGACGACGCCTGGACGCAGGCGGCTCCGCACCCGTTCGACGTCGGTCGAGGCGTGGATGGTTTCGGCATGAACGGCATTGCGGTGGACGGCGATTCGCTGTTGGTGACCGTCGCCGAAAGCCTGTCGGGCACGGTACTCAGGGTGCTCATGGCCGACCCTGGACGTTCGTCCGTCGTGGGACGAATGCAGTGGGCGGGCACGGCCGTACCGTTGATCCCCGACGATCTCGCCGTCGTGACCGCGTCGGAAGTGTACGTGAGCACGACGCTCGGTCGGCTCGTCCGCCTCGACCCGCTGACGGGCGCGACGTGCTCGGTGTTCTCGGGTGAGCCGATCACGTCGGTGGCCGTCGTCCCCGACACCGATCGGCTGACGGTGGGAACCGAGCGCGGAGCGCTGCTCACACTCCAGCTGTAATCGACTTACGGAACCGCCGGCCACACAGGTGCGTCATAGTGGGTATGAAGCGATGTGACGACACCGGCACGGCGTGGCGATCCGGCGTCCCCAGGACTCACCGCGGGGCCGTCCTGCGTAGTCGTCCGCCTGGATGCAGGCACCGCGCCGGCGACCACGGAACGCGAACGGACGGCCCGCCCGACGACGGACGCCGATCATAGAGTCCGTCAGGACGCGTCGAGGCCTGCCGCTGCCTTCTCGTCCAGGAACCACACGGTCTCGTCGATGCCCTTCGCGCCGGCCGACGGGTAGTCCTCGGCCGAGGCACCGTTGATCGCGGCGGCCGCCGCTTCCGCCTTCTCCTCACCTGCCACGAGGAACCACACCTGGCGTGCCCGGCGAACTGCGGGCAACGTCAGCGTGATTCGGCGCGGCGGGGGCTTGGGGGAGTCGGTGACGGCGATGACGAGTCGTTCGCTTTCGCGTACGGCGTCGGTGTGGGGGAACAGCGAATTGATGTGTCCCTCCCCGCCCATCCCCAGCAGGTGGATGTCGAAGGTGGGTTCGCCGCTCGGCTGCGCGAACGCCGCGATGGTCTGCAGGTAGGTCGCGGCCGCGAGGTCGATGTCGTCTCCCAGCGGACCGTCGGACGGTGCCATCACGTGCACGTTGTCCGCGTCGACCGGCACGTGGTCGAGGAGCGCGTCACGCGCCTGCACGTAGTTGCGTTCACCGTCACCTTCGGGCAGGAACCGCTCGTCGCCGAAGAACACGTGAACCGCCGACCAGTCGATGTCACCGCTGTCGGCCTTCAGGGCCTTCAGGGTGGCGATGCCCGTGCCGCCTCCGGTCAGCACCACCGATGCGGTTCCACGTTCCTTCTGCGCCGCCACGACGACGTCGACGAACGCCGCCGCCGCCGCGGACGACAGTGCCGCCGCATCCGGGAAGCGGTGGATGGTCGGCTCACTCATATGTCACCTTTGCCAAGCCCGCGAGGGCTTCCTCGTAGATTTCGTCACGGTCGAGACGACGCAGTTCCTCCGCCAGGCAGTCGCGAGTCTCGCGGCGTCCCAATGTCACTCGGCTGTCGGGCTGACCGGTGCGCACCAGGGTGGCCGTCGTTCCGGTCTGCGGTCGTGCGATGGAGACCGAACTGTTCTCCATCGTCATCTCGACGAACAGGTCACCGACCTTGCGCACCACCGGCACGTTCAATCGCGCGGCGAGCCACCCGGCCAGAATGTCCAGTGCCGGCTCCTCGCGCAGGCCCGACACGACGACGGACACGACAGGATCGAACGCGTGCTGATCGAGAGCGCTGGTCAGCAGCGCCCGCCAGTACGTGATGCGGCTCCAAGCCAGATCGCTGTCGCCCTCGGAGTACGAATCGAGGCGGCTGGCGATCGCTGCCTTCGGATCGGCCGCGTTCGTGGCGTCGGTGATGCGCCGGATGGCGAGACGGCCCACCGGATCCTTCGAGGGGACCGGGGGAGCGTTGTCGGGCCACCACGCGACGACGGGTGTGTCCGGCAGCAAGAAGGGCATCAGGACGCTCTCCTCGTGCTCGGCCATTTCGCCGTACATGCGCAGAACCACGACCTCCGACGCGCCGGCGTCCCCGCCGACGCGGATCTGGGCGTCGAGCTTTGGTTCGGAGTCCCGGCTGTCCAGCGCCAGCACGATCACCCGGCACGGGTGCTCGCGGCTGGCCTCGTTCGCGGCCTGGATCGCCCTCTCGGCGCCCGCGGAGTCACGCGTCATCACCACGAGGGTCAATACGCGCCCGAGGGTGACCGCACCGCCCGTCTCACGAAGCTCCATGAGCTTCTTCGACACGGCGCCGGTGGTGGTGGACGGCAGATCGACGATCACGGTCTTCTCCATTCACGGCCGGTGCGTTCCATCATCTCGTTCGCCGAGTCCGGGCCCCACGAGCCGGCCTCGTACGGGTCCGCCTCACCGCCCGACGCCCAGTACTCGAGAATCGGATCGAGAATCTTCCACGACAACTCCACCTCGGCGTTGACGGGGAACAGCGAGGGCTCGCCCAGCAGAACGTCGAGGATGAGGCGTTCGTAGGCCTCGGGGGAGGACTCGGTGAAGGCCTGCCCGTAGCTGAAGTCCATCGACACGTCGCGCACCTGCATCGACGACCCGGGAACCTTGGATCCGAAGCGCAGCGTGACGCCCTCGTCGGGCTGCACGCGGATGACGAGTGCGTTCTGTCCGAGTTCTTCGGTCATCGTGGCGTCGAACGGCAGATGCGGTGCCCGCTTGAAGATCACGGCGATCTCGGTCACGCGGCGCCCCAACGACTTTCCGGTCCGCAGGTAGAACGGAACCCCGCCCCACCTTCGGGTGTCGACCTCGAGGGTGATGGCGGCGTAGGTCTCGGTGTTCGACGCGGTGTCGAACCCCTCCTCCTCCTTGAGCCCCGTCACCTTCTGGCTGCCCTGCCATCCCGAGGTGTACTGCCCGCGGGCGGCGGTTTCGGCAAAGGGCTCGGCCAGCTTGGTGGCGGAGAGGACCTTGATCTTCTCCGTCTGCAGCTCCGACGGGCTGAAGCTCACCGGCTCCTCCATCGCCGTTATGGCAAGGAGCTGCAGCAGATGGTTCTGGATCACGTCACGCGCGGCGCCGATGCCGTCGTAATACCCGGCGCGCCCGGCCAGGCCGATGTCTTCGGCCATGGTGATCTGAACGTGGTCGACGTAGTGCGCGTTCCAGATCGGGTCGAACAGCTGGTTCGCGAATCGCAACGCCAGCAGGTTCTGCACCGTCTCCTTGCCGAGGTAGTGGTCGATACGAAAGACCCTGTCCTCGGGGAAAACTCGGTTCACGACCTCGTTGAGCTCCTTGGCGCTCTGCAGGTCGTGCCCGAACGGCTTCTCGATGACCACTCGTCGCCACTGGTCGTCGCTGTCTCCGCTGGCGAGACCCGAGGTCGACAACTGTTCCAGCACAACGGGAAACGCACTGGGCGGAATCGACAGGTAGAACGCGTGATTGCCGCCGGTGCCGCGTTCGACGTCGAGACTCGCCAGGGTCGTGGCGAGCGTGTCGAACGCCTCCGCGTCGTCGAAGGTGCCGCGTACGAAGCGAATTCCCTCGGCGAGGCGGTCCCAGACGCTTTCGCTGAACGGTGTTCGTGCGTGCTGGCGCACGGCGTCGTGCACGACGGTCGCGAAATCCTGATCGGTCCAGTCACGACGGGCGAACCCGATGAGGGCGAACCCGGGTGGAAGCAAGCCGCGATTCGCGAGGTCGTACACGGCCGGCATCAGCTTCTTGCGGGCCAGGTCGCCGGTGACACCGAAGATCACCAGGCTGCAGGGCCCGGCGATCCTCGGGAGACGTTTGTCTCGGTTGTCACGAAGCGGATTGACCCAGGTGGCGTCACCCGTCGTGGTCATCGGTCAGCTCTTGCTCGACGCTTTGAGCTGCTCATCGGTCGCCTCGAGGAGCTCGTTCCACGCTGCCTCGAACTTCTCGACACCCTCGTTCTCGAGGACGAGGAACACGTCGGTCAGGTCGATACCGAGCGCCGAGATCTTGTCGAAGATCTCCTGCGACTCGGGGCCCTTGCCGGTGACGGTGTCGCCGGTGATCTCGCCGTGGTCCGCGACCGCGTCCATCGTCTTCTCGGGCATCGTGTTCACGGTGTTGGGCGAGACCAGCTCGGTGACGTAGAGCGTGTCGGGCAGGTTCGGATCCTTCACACCGGTCGACGCCCAGAGCGGACGCTGCGGGCGAGCGCCGCTGCCGGCCAGTTCGTGGAACCGAGGGCCGACCTCGAACACCTGCTGGTACGCGACGTACGCGAGACGTGCATTCGCCAGTGCGGCTTTGCCTTTGAGCTCGACGGCCTCGGGCGTGCCGATCGCGTCGAGACGCTTGTCGATCTCGGTGTCGACGCGCGAGACGAAGAACGACGCCACCGAGTGGATGTTCGACACGTCGTGACCGGCCGCGCGGGCCTTCTCCAGGCCCTCAAGGTACGCACCCATGACCAGCTCGTACCGCTCGACCGAGAAGATCAGCGTGACGTTGACGCTGATGCCCTCACCGATCACCTTGGCGATGGCCGGAATGCCGGCCTCGGTGGCGGGGATCTTGATGAGCAGGTTCGGGCGGTCGACGATCTTCCAGAGTTCGATCGCCTGAGCCACCGTCTTGTCGGTGTCGTGGGCGAGTCGGGGATCGACCTCGATCGACACGCGGCCGTCGACGCCTGCAGTCGACTCGTAGACCGGGGCGAAGATGTCGCAGGCATCGCGTACGTCGTCGGTGGTGACCGTGCGGATGGTCGCTTCGACGTCGGCGCCCTCACCGGCGAGCTTGGTGACCTGCTCGTCGTAGGCCTCGCCCTTGCTCAGGGCCGCCTGGAAGATCGACGGGTTGGTCGTCACTCCGACGACGCTCTTCGTGTCGATGAGCTGCTTCAGGTTTCCCGACTTGATGCGCTCGCGGGACAGGTCGTCCAGCCAGACGGATACGCCGGCTTCGGACAGTGCGACGAGGTTCTCGTTCTGAGTCATTGTGCTATCCCTTCACTGTGGTGATGGAGCGCTGCGCGGCGGCGGCCACGGCCTCGGCGGTGAATCCGTACTCCTTGAACAGCGTTGCGGCGTCCGCGGATTCGCCGAAGTGCTCCAAGGAGACGGTCTCGCCGGCGTCGCCGACGAGCTTGTGCCACGACATCGCGATGCCGGCTTCCACCGACACACGCGCCTTGACCGTGGGCGGAATGATCTGGTCCCGGTAGCTCTGGTCCTGGCTCTCGAACCATTCGACGCACGGCATCGAGACGACGCGGGCGGCGATGCCCTGTTCCTTCAGCAACTTCGCCGCGTCGACGGCGTACTGCACCTCGGAGCCGGTGCCGATCAGCACGACGTCCGGGGCGCCGTTCTCGGCGTCGGAGAGGATGTATCCGCCCTTGGAGACGCCCTCGTACGACGTCCCCTCGAGGATGGGAACACCCTGACGCGTCAAGGCCAGGCCGACCGGGCCGCTGCTCGACGAGCGCTCCAGCACGGCCTGCCATGCGTGCGCCGTCTCGTTGGCGTCGGCGGGCCGGACCACGGACAGGTTCGGGATGGCGCGCAGCGCGGTGAGGTGCTCGACCGGCTGGTGCGTCGGGCCGTCCTCGCCCAGACCGACCGAATCGTGGGTCCAGACGTAGATGGGATCGATGTCCATCAACGACGCGAGACGAACCGCGCCGCGCATGTAGTCGCTGAACTGCATGAACGTTCCGCCGTACGCGCGGGTGGGTCCGTGCATCACGATGCCGGACAGGATTGCGCCCATCGCGTGCTCGCGGATGCCGAAGTGCAAGGTGCGACCGTAGGGCTCGGCGTCCCAGTCGTCCGTCGAGATCGACGTCGGGCCGAAGGACTTGGCGCCCTTCATGGTCGTGTTGTTGCTGCCGGCGAGGTCGGCCGAGCCGCCCCACAGCTCGGGAAGGATGTCGGCGACGGCGTTGAGCACCTCACCGGACGCGGCGCGAGTGGCGACCGCCTTGCTTCCCGGCTCCCAGGTCGGCAGCGAATCCGTCCACCCCTCGGGCAGCGTGCCCTCGGTCAGGCGGTCCAGCAGCTTCTTGCGCTCAGGCTCACGCTCGGCCCATGCGGCGAAGTCCGCGTCCCATTCCGAGTGCGCCTTGGCGCCGCGCTCCTGAAGTGCGCGGGTGTGGGCGATGACCTCGTCGGAGACCTCGAAGGTCTTGCTCGGATCGAACCCGAGCGCTTCCTTGACCGCGGCCACCTCGTCGTCACCGAGAGCGGCTCCGTGCACCGCGCCGGTGTTCATCATGTTCGGTGCGGGGAAGCCGATGATGGTGCGCAGCAAGATGATCGACGGCTTGTCGGTCACGGCCTTCGCGGCCTCGATGGCCTCCTCGATGCCGGTGACGTTCTCGCCGCCCTCGACGACCTGGACGTGCCAGCCGTATGACTCGTAGCGCTTGGCGGTGTCCTCGGAGAGCGCGATGTCCGTCGAGTGCTCGATGGAGATCTTGTTGTCGTCGTAGAAAAGGATGAGGTTGCCGAGCTGCTGAGTTCCGGCCAGCGACGACGCCTCGGAAGTGATTCCTTCTTCGATGTCGCCGTCGGAGGCGACGACATAGATGAAGTGGTCGAACGGGCTCTCGCCGAGGGCGGGCTCCGGATCGAACAGTCCACGCTCACGCCGCGACGCCATCGCCATGCCGACGGCGGAAGCAAGACCCTGCCCGAGCGGCCCGGTGGTGATCTCGACGCCCTTGGTGTGGCGGAACTCCGGGTGGCCGGGGGTCTTGGACTTGTAGGTACGAAGCGACTCGATGTCGATCAACTCGAGGCCGAACCCGCCGAGGTAGAGCTGGATATACAGCGTCAGGCTGGAATGTCCGCAGGAGAGCACGAAGCGGTCGCGCCCGATCCAGGTGGTGTCGGACGGGTCGTGTCGCATGGTGCGCTGGAAGAGCGTGTACGCCAGAGGCGCCAGGCTCATCGCCGTGCCGGGGTGGCCGTTGCCGACCTTCTGCACCGCGTCGGCGGCGAGCACGCGGACGGTGTCGACCGCGCGCGTGTCGAGATCGGTCCAGCCGTCGGGGTGGTGCGGCGTGGTGAGAACGGAAATGTCGTCTGTGATCGACACGAGGAGAGGTCTCCTGACACTAGAAAGATGGGACAGGAGCGCGTCGCGGGGCAGACCCCGAGACGAAATCCTGCCGACGGTGGGACATCTTCGGACCAGCCTAGTTCCGGTTGGACCGCTGCCGCGACCTGTCTGTCCCCGGTTGCCCCGCCGCGTACGAGTCGACACGTCGCGAGGGTCACCCATGACCGATTGGGGTACCGCCCCTCCTGGCGTCTACCATCGGCTGTAGTAGTGGTGAGCTCAGGTCGAGTTCTTCGTTTGCGACAGTCACAGGAGATTCGAGTGCGGATAGGGCAGCGCCCCGGTGGACACGGGTTCGCCGACACATCCGCAGCGGACGTGACGACGCCGGCACCGCAGTCGCGGATCGGGCGGATCACCGCAAAGCCCCTCGCCTACATCGCGCTCACCAAGCCGCGTGTCATCGAGCTGCTGCTCGTCGCGACCATTCCGACGATGCTGCTGGCCGACCGCGGCAACGTGAATCTGCCGCTCGTGCTCGCAACGCTCTTCGGCGGCTGGATGGGCGCCGCGTCGGCCAACACGCTGAACTGCGTCGCCGACGCCGACATCGACAAGTTGATGAAGCGCACCGCGCGCCGGCCACTCGCCCGCGCCGCCGTGCCCACCTCGCACGCCTTCGTCTTCGGTACCGCACTCGGCATCGGGTCGTTCCTGTGGCTGTGGTGGGCCGCGAACCTGCTCAGCGGGTTGCTGGTCGTCGCCACGATCCTGTTCTACGTCTTCGTCTACACGCTGGGCCTCAAGCGCCGTACCTCGCAGAACGTCGTCTGGGGCGGCGCGGCCGGGTGCATGCCTGCTCTCGTCGGATGGTCGGCAGTCACGGGGACCGTCGGCTGGCAGGCCATCGTCCTGTTCCTGGTCATCTTCTTCTGGACGCCGCCGCACACCTGGGCCCTCGCCATGCGCTACAAGGACGACTACAAGGCCGCGGGCGTGCCGATGCTGCCGGTCGTCGCCACCGAGCAGGTCGTCACCAAGCAGATCGTGATCTACACCTGGCTCACCGTCGCAGCCACCCTGGCGCTCGTTCCCGCCACCGGGGTCGTCTACGCCGCAGTGGTCCTCGTGGCCGGCGCCTGGTTCCTGCTCATGGCGCACCAGCTGTACTCGGGTGTCCGTCGCGGCGAGCCGGTGAAGCCCCTGCGCCTCTTCCTGCAGTCGAACAACTACCTGGCCGTCGTGTTCATCGGCTTGGCCGTCGATTCCGTGCTCGACATGGGCACAATCGCGTCCTTCTTCTCCTGACCCGTACTTCTCGGGTGCGACCGGCGGTTCTCAGAACGGCGTGATCGATGCGGGACACTCGGCGCACACCATCAGGCGCGCGAAGTCCGCGACGCGATCCCCGCGGATGTGTCCTGCCGCCGCGATGGTCCGCACACTGATCCCACCCAGCACAGTGGACCCCAGCGCGGCAACATCCATCACGACGTCGGCGCTGTCATCCGCGTGATCGTGGATCCGTTCCACCTTGCCCGCACCACTCCGCACGAGCAGCCGGTAGGTGCCCTCGGTGAAGCCCTGCTGGTCGTGCACGCCCAGCGTCAACTCGCCCTCGGTCAGGTACGAGCGGGCGCCCAGTACCGCCGCCACGTCGAGGACGCGCAACCACAGGAAATCGCGACGGTTCTCGACGGTGTAGACGTCCGGCTCCGCCGCGGCGTAGCGGAGCGGATCGTCGACCCGTGCGCGTCGCTGCGTGACGGACGTGACGAGGTCGATGTGCCCGAGAAAGTCCCACAGCGCCACCCCCACAGCGGGATCGGGCGCGATCAAGTCGCGCACCTCAGCCGTGTTGTCCTCCTCGAGGAGCTTGTAGGCGACCGCGCCGTCGCACCGGCCGTCGGCGTCGAGGTGCAAAGCGTGCCGAAAAGCGGGCTGCGGCTTTCCTGTCTTTTGATCCGTGCCGGCGAGCGCGTCGTCGAGGGCCGAGTATCGGTCGACGGACCCGGACGTGCGGCGGTGGTACTCCTCGAACAACGCGCGCGTGCGGGCGAGGTACACGCCGCGATCGACAATCTCGACACGGCCGCCGGGTTGCGTCGTGACCCGAAACGATGCGTCTGTTCGCACGCGGATCTGATTGGCCTGGACCGCCGGGCCGAACCCGAACCGGCGATAGATGCCCGACTCGCTGACCGTCAGCGCGGCCAGTGGCAGCCCACGTTCCGCGGCCTCGCTCAGGTCGGCAGTCATCAGTTCACGGAGCATGCCTCGCCTGCGATGTGACGCTCGTGTCGTGACGTCGCTGATTGCGTTGGCCGCCAGCAACGTTCCGCCGACGTTGACGGTCGTGTCCCAGCTGGCCAGCGTCGCCACCGGTACGTCGGCGTCGCGGACTCCGCCGGTGTCGAAGTCGTGAACAGCGCGCATGCGGGCGTTCTGGTCGACGAAGCCGGCAACCCATCGTGCAATGCCCTCGTCGCTGTATTCGGCTTCATGGAAACCCGACACGACCGCTCGTATCCATGTGACCGTCTGAGGCTCGTCGGCCACCGTGCGAGAGCGGGCCTGGTGCGTTCTGAGTTCGGTCGTCATCACCGCGACGTTAGGGCGCTGTCGACGCCGAGCGCCACCGGTTTAGGGGCCGGACGAGGTAACGGCGTCGGTCCATGACGTCACGAAAATCGTGCCTGACCCGGTCCCGTCGTCTCGAAACGTTGCGGCATAGTCACTGACGGAGGCTGACTCGGGGCCTTCGGTCATATGAACGTGGTGGCACGGGTCGGCCGGGGCACCACGGCGCGGCAAGGTAGGAGGAAACCGTGGAGGAGTTCGCGGCAACAGGAGTGGACCTCGATGTGGACCGCCTGCGGTCTTTCTTCCCCTCGCTGGCTATCGACTCGTGGGCCTTCTTCGACGGTCCCGGCGGTACGCAGACCCCGACGCCGGTCGGCGACGCGATGGCGCAGGCACTGATGTCGCCACTGTCCAACCGCGGAGTCACGTCTGTCGGCGCGCGCAACGCCGACCGAATCGTCTTGGATTGCCGGTCAGCCGTGGGCGACCTCCTCGGGGTCGAGTCGGATCTGGTGATCCACGGACGCAGCGCCACCGCGCTCAATTTCCACCTGGCGCAGGCGATCAGCAAGGACTGGCAACCGGGCGACGAGGTGGTCGTGACCCGCCTGGACCACGATTCCAACGTGCGGCCGTGGATCGAGGCGGCTCGCCGCGTCGGCGCTGTCCTCAGATGGGCAAATTTCGACCCCGCTACCGGCGAGCTGACCCCTGAGGCAGTGGCAGAATTGCTGTCGGAGAGGACCCGGCTCGTCGCGTTGACGGCGGCGTCGAATCTCATCGGCACCATTCCCGACGTGGCGGCCATAGCCGAGATGGCTCACCGGGTCGGCGCCCTGGTGTACGTCGACGGTGTCCACTACACGGCGCATCACCCCGTAAACGTCGAGGCGATGGGAGCCGATTTCTTCGCCTTCTCTCCGTACAAGTTGCTCGGACCTCATTGCGGATTTGCGACCGGTCGACGTGATCTGCTCGAAAGTTTGCGGCCCGAGAAGCTCGAACCGTCGAGCAACGCGGTACCGGAACGCTTCGAGCTCGGCACGCTTCCCTACGAACAGCTGGCCGGTGTCACGGCCGCGATCGACTTCGTCGCTGCTGTTGCGCCACAACAGAATCGGCGCAGCGCACTTCTCGCGGCGATGTCTCTGATCGACCGGCACGAGGGCCGGCTGCGCACACGGATCGAGCAGGGTATCGGTGAACTACCGGGCGTACGCATGTACTCACGTGCGCAGAATCGAACGCCGACTTTGCTGTTCACTGTCGACGGAGTGTCTGCGGCGACCATTGCCGCTCGGCTCGGCGAACAGAGAATCGCGGTGGGCGCGGGGGCGTTCTACTGCGACGAGGCCACTCGTCACCTGGGGTTGACTGCCGACGGAGGAGTCCGGGTAGGGCTTGCGCCCTACAGCACCGACGAGGACATCGACCGACTGTTCGAGGCGTTGTCGACGGTCGTGCGGGGCTGAGTCGGGGTTTTTTCGGACATTCCAGAGGTCCGTGAGAAGCGTTCGCGAGAGTTACGGAGTCAGAACGATCGACCCCGTCGTCGCCCGCGCCTCCAGATCGGTGTGAGCCCGAGCCGCTTCTGCCAGCGGGTATTGCGCCCCGACCCGCACCGACAGCGTTCCGTCGGCGAGCAGACCCAGCACCTCGCCGCCGCGCCATTCCAGCTCTTCCCTGTTCCGCACGTGGTGCGCCAAGGTCGGTCGCGTGACGAAGAGCGAGCCGAGGCCGTTGAGGCGCTGAAGATCGAAGGGTGGTACCGGTCCGCTGGCTGCGCCGAACAAGGCGACGGTGCCGCGGATGCGAGTCGCCGCCAGTGACGCCTCGAACGTCGACTTGCCCACACCGTCGTACGTGGCGTGCACGCCTTCGCCGTCGGTGAGTTTGCGAACCTCTTCGGCCACGTCCGCGTCGTACCGAAGCACGTGATCGGCGCCGGCGCCACGGGACAGCTCTTCCTTCTGGTCGGTGGACACGGTGGTGATCACCGTCGCCCCCTTGGCCTCAGCCAACTGTGTGAGCAGTAATCCGGTGCCGCCCGCGCCGGCGTGGATCAGAACGACGTCACCCGACTGGATCGGATAGGTGGAATTCGCCAAATAGTGGGCGGTCATTCCTTGGAGCAGTACGGATGCGGCCTCCGGCGCCGACACGTGATCGGGCACTCGCAGTGCCTTGTCGGCCGGAACCACGACCTTGTCCGCGTAACTACCGGGCGCGGCCGACCAGGCAACGCGGTCGCCCACCGTGAACGTCGATACCTGCGATCCGACCGACTCCACGACGCCCGAGCCCTCGTCGCCGACGGTGTAGGGGAGCGGGCGCGGGTACATACCGCGCCGGAAATAGGTGTCGATGAAGTTGATGCCGGCCGCGTCGACCTTCACAAGCAAGTCGGAGTCACCCGGCTGGGGATCCGGCACCTCCGTGTACTCGAGAACTTCGGGACCACCGGTGCGGTTTACGACGACAGCGTGCATGAATCGAGTCTGGCACGCCACGGTAAAGTTTGGCCATGACCACCCACAGCATCGAGAACTCCGACCTCGGCGAGCCGGGAACCGATACGGAGACCGCGGCACCGCCGAAGCACCTGGTGAGTTCGATCACGTCTTTCGTTGCGGCACATGGTGGTTCGGCCAAGGCCGTGCTGCAGCCGATGGGCCGCGCTGGTGTCCGCATCACCCTGGTGGGGTCGGACGGCATCCTCGGTGATCGCGTGGCTCCCGATCTGACCACGGCGCAGAACGTCGTGGAGAGCATCGACAGCGTGGAGATCGCGGAGTGGGATCGTGATCTCACCAGCGTGGTGACGCCGCGAAAGGGCCACTTCGCGCAGATGGCCGGATGGGTCGCCAAGCAGAAGAAGTTCCCGAAGGCGCGGAACGAGCCGATCAGCTAGCTGCATTTGCGGGGTGCGCACCGTTACGTGCACCCCGGATCGCTTCGGGCAACGCTGACTGCGTTCGCGCCTAGGTTTGTGCACCCCGGTTCGATCCGGGCGACACCAATTGAGGATGCGTGGGCCAATTCGAGGTGCCCAGGGCTCCGGGCACTCCCATTCGCTCGGCGCACCTCGAATTGCCGTACGGCTCCGCTTCGTGCACGCCGGTTCGCTTCGGGCACTGCCGATTGCGGCATGGCCCCGGTTCGTGCACGCCGGTTCGCTTCGGGCACTGCCGATTGCGGATGCGTGCGGCTATTCGAGGTGCCCAGGGCTCCGGGCACTCCCATTCGCTCGGCGCACCTCGAATTGTCCTACGGCCCCGCTCCGTGCACCCCGTTTCGCCTCGGGCACTGCCGACCGCGGTATGGCCCCGATTCGTGCACGCCGGTTCGCTTCGGGCACTGCCGATTGCGGATGCGTGTAGCTATTCGAGGTGCCCAGGGCTCCGGGCACTCCCATTCGCTCGGCGCACCTCGAATTGCCGTACGGCTCCGCTTCGTGCACCCCGTTTCGCTCCAGGCCTCGCCGATCGCGAGTGCCCGAAGCGATCCGAGGTGCCCGAAACTCCGAAAGAGACAAGCCCCTACGACGCCGCCCGCGCCCTCTCGTCCACCGGCACGGCCTCCCGCGTGCGGCCCGCGGCCCAGAGCGCGGCGGTTGCGGCGGTGCAGAGCGCAGCGCCCGCTACGTGGACGGCGACCAGCGCGGCCGGAACGTTCGTGATGTATTGCACGACACCGACTCCAGCCTGCACGATCACCAGGACCACGACGACTTTCAGGCGCGTCTTCACTCGATCCGGGGCCCCGACTGCGTACAACCCGAATCCGAGGGCAACCAGCAGCGCCAGGTATCCGATCAGCAGATCGGCGTGCAGATGCACCAGCGTGGTGATCTCCACCTCGAGGCGGGGGACGGGCTTGTCGATACTCGCGTCACCGGCGTGCGGCCCGGCGCCGGTCACCATCGTTCCGGCGACCAGAAGAAATCCGAGGACGACGCCGGTCAGCGCAGTCAGCAGTCGCAGGGGCGCAGGGATGGCTGCCACGGCGATGCCGTCGTCCGGATGATCGATCTTGCTGTACATCACCACGGCCAGCCACACCATGAGCATGGAGACGAGCAGGTGCACCGCGACGGTCCACCAGAGCAGACCCGTCAGAACGGTGATTCCACCGAGAACGGCCTGCAGCACGGTGCCACCGGGCATGAGCCACGCGTAGACGAGTACTTCCCGGCGCCGGCGCGCACGCGTGACGGCCAGAACGATGGCCGCTGCAGCGAGCACCACGGCGAACGTCAGCAGTCGGTTTCCGAACTCCACGGCCTGGTGGATCACCGGCACCTCGGAGACGCCGATCGGGGTGAAGCTGCCGGGGAAGCACTGCGGCCAGGTGGGGCAACCCAGGCCGGACGCCGTGACGCGCACGATCGCGCCGGTCACCGAAATACCGCCTTGGGTCACGATCACAACGAACGCGATGATCTTCTGCACCCGGAGCGAGGGCAGCGGGAGGCGGTCGACCACGGACAGAAACCCTCGATACAGCACGACTCGATGGTAGATCCCCGGCCAACTACGCCGTGTAGTGGACCCGTCCTAGACGAACTTGAACTTGCGCGTCGCGAGCCATCCGCATACGAGCGCCCACACGGCGAGGACGACGATCGCGAACACGTCAACCGAACCGCCGACGGCCCGCTCGAGCCCTTCGGCCAGTGCGCCGGACGGAATCAGCCGAGCCGCGGTGTGCACTCCCGCGGGGAGCGCGTCGGTGGCGAAGATGACGCTGCCGGCTCCCAGCATCGCGAACCACAGGATGTTCGCAAGGGCGAGAACGATTTCCGCCCGCAGGGTTCCGCCGAGCAGGAGGCCCATGGCGGCGAAGGTCACCGTGCCCAGAGCAATGATCACCGCACCGAGAGCGAGGCCGCCCGCTTCGGGCCGCCATCCCAGCGCCGCACCGATGACCCCGAGCACCACGGACTGCAGAACCACCACGATGACCACGGCGATCGACTTGCCCGCGATGATTCCCCAGCGGGGAAGCGCGGTGGCACCGAGTCTCTTGAGTGCGCCGTATCGCCGGTCGAACCCGACGGCGATGGCCTGGCCGGTGAACGCGGTCGACATCACGGCGACGGTCATCACGGCCGGCACGACGGTGTCGACGCGGTCGGTTCCCAATTCGCCGAACGGGAGCAGGCACAGGCCGATCAACAAGGTGATCGGGATGAACAGGGTCAGCAGAAGTTGCTCACCGTTGCGCAGAAGCAGCGTCAGTTCGAGCTTGGACTGCGCGATCAGCATGGACGTTCGCGGAGCCGGTCGCGGGTCGGGCGAGAACGTGCCCGGCTCGAATCGGTTGTCCACTCCGTCCGCTCGGCGGGTCGTGGTCACCCTCGAAGCTCCCGTCCTGTGAGTTCGAGGAAGACGTCCTCGAGGCTGCGCTGCTCGACGCGTAGGTCGGTGGCGAGCACGTTGAGTCGGGCGCACCACGACGTCACGGTCGCGAGAACCTGTGGGTCGATGGTGCCCTCGAGAAGATAGTTCCCCGGCGACGCCTCGATCGGGTCGAACCCTTCGGGCAGCACGGTCTGCAGCAGCGTCAGATCCAGTCCGGCGGGCGCCGAGAATCGCAGCTGACCTTCGGCACCGCGGCTCGTGAGCTCGCTCGGAGTTCCGGAGGCGACGACCTTGCCGTGGTCGATGATGACCAGGTCGTCGGCGAGTTGCTCGGCCTCGTCCATCAGGTGCGTCGTCAGCAGCACGCTCACCCCGTCGCGGCGCAGAGCGTCGATCAGGTCCCACACCAGCAGTCGCGCCTGAGCGTCGAGTCCGGCGGTCGGCTCGTCGAGGAACACGAGTTCCGGTCGACCGACCAGCGCGCAGGCGAGCGACAGTCGTTGCTGCTGGCCACCGGAGAGCCGGCGGTACGGGGTTCGAACCGCGTCGGTCAGGCCCAGTCTGGCCAACAGCCAGGTGGGGTCGATCGGGTCGGCCGAGTACGACGCCACGAGCCGCAACATTTCACCGGCACGAGAGCCGGGGTACGCGCCGCCGCCCTGGAGCATGACGCCGATGCGCGGACGCAGCTGCGCGGACTGGGTGGCCGGGTCCAGACCGAGGATGCGGACCTCGCCCGAGTCCGCCGAGACGAACCCTTCGCACATCTCGACGGTGGTGGTCTTTCCCGCCCCGTTGGGGCCGAGAAGCGCGAGGACACGCCCGCGTTCGAGGACGAGATCGAGACCGTCGACGGCGGCGACGTCCCCGTAGCTCTTACGCACCCCGCGCAACGCCACCGCAGGGGTCGTCACTGTGGTGGAGGAGGAGAGAGGTGGTGCGGTCACATTGATCCAGAGTAGGCGCCCGACCTGGGGTGCTCCGTTTCCGCCCCATCGGGTGCACGCCACGGCAGGTGGTTTCGAGTCAGAGCTATGAGTGCGATCACAGTCAGGATGGTGGCGATGGCCGCCTGGACGATCACGAAAGGCTGGTACTCGCTGCCGTTCGGCATCAGGATCACGCTCACGAACGCCGAGAAGCAGATGACGGGCACGCGGAATTCCGCCCGAGTGGCCCACGCCGCGAGGGGAGTGACCGCCCAGAGCAGATACCAAGGCTGAACGACCGGGAACAGCAGGACCAGGGCACCGAGCGAGACGCCGAGCGCGCCGACCGGATGTAGGCGACCGCGCAGCACGGCGATCAGCATGCGCAGTGCGATCACGCCGGCGACGACGGATGCGATCGGCCGAGTCAGGCTCAGCACGGCGGTCGTGTGGTCCCCGATGCCCAGTAGTACGCCCGCGCGGCCGGTTCCCATGCCGAGCAGAGTGGGAAGCGACATCCAGCTCCGCACCGCGCTCGCGGTGTTCAAGGTGTTGACCCAGCCGAAGCCGAGTCCGCTCGCGAAACTGATCACCAGCATCACCACGGCCGCGACACCGGCCAGCAGCGACGCCGACAGCAGAACGGATCTGGCGGTTGCGCCCCACCGCCGGGCCAAGGCCATACCCACGAATCCCAGAGCGAGCAGGGACGGGATCTTCACCGTCGCGGACAGGGCGATCAGCGCGGCGCCGCCGATCAGCAGCGCAAGCGACGGGCCGCGGATCGGTGCGGTGGATTCGATTGCGCGCAAGGCCAACTCGATGCCGGCGAGCATCAGGCCAAGCATCAGTGCTTCGTTGTGAATACCTGCGACGAGGTGGAAGAGGAGCAGCGGGTTCGCCGCGCCCAACCACAGCGCGCCGACGCTGGACACCCGGCACCGCGATGCGAGGCGGGGGAGCGACCACACGATCAACGCCACGCCGCCCAGTGCTACGAGTCGGTGCAGGAAGATGCCGAAGACGATGTTGTCGCCGGTGAGCCAGGTGATGCCGCGCCCGATCCACAGAAACAACGGGCCGTAGGGCGCCGGCGTGTCACGCCAGATCGTGGGCACCGTCCGGGTGAGAACGTTGTCCAGTCCCAGCGCTTCGCGTGGGCCGAGCACGTACGGATCCAGTCCGCGCGCGGTGATCTCGCTCTGGGCGAGGTAGGAGTAGACGTCCTTGCTGAACATCGGTGGTGCCACCGACAGCGGAAGGATCCACAGCAGCAGCGTGCGGTCGAGCTGCGAGCGGCTCAGTCGTCGAGGTGACCCGCCGCGGAACGACCCGACGGCGAAGCGTCCGAGCATCAGCCAGGACAGCACCACCATGACGGTGCCGATCATCGTCACCGACAGCGCCGACGTCGGGATTCGCGCGAACAGTCCCAGCACGCGCACGCCCTGGAGCGGATTCTGCAGTACCGGTTGGGCACCGGCGCCGAGAGCGCCGACGGCCATCATCACCGAACCGACCGCGCCGAACAGCCGAACGTTGCGCAACGAGACGTGTTCGGCGGCGTCGAGGCCGGGGCGGTCCGGCTCCACGGTGTTGAGGACCGCGACGGTCGTATGGGGCCGGGTGTCGTCGACACCGAGAACGCGGCGCACCTGTGTCGTTGCCCACCTTCGATACCGCGTCAGCGCGGAAGCGCTCGGATCGTCGGCGGGTGGAGGCACGTGTCGGAGCGTAAACGAACTTCCCGCCCGATCAGGCCAGGGTCCCCTTGCTGGAAGACCTGCAGCAATTCCGTCACACTGGTGTTGTGAAAACGACAGCCGACTCGACGGACCGGTCCACCGGTGCGTCCTCTGCTGCGCCGGAGGGCCAGACCAGGTCCGCCATCGTCACCCTTCTCCTCGAGGACGGACCCGTCAGCGCGTCCGACATCGGGGTCAAGCTCGGCCTCAGTGCGGCAGGCGTGCGTCGGCACCTCGACGCGCTCATCGACGCAGGTGAGGCCCGCTCGACGGTCACCCCCGGACGGTTGCAGAAGGGTCGCGGCCGACCGGCCAAGCTCTTCCAGCTCACCGCCACCGGTCGCTCTCGGCTGGGACACTCGTACGACGATCTCGCAGGCGCCGCGATGCGGCAGTTGCGGGAGATCGGCGGAGACGGCGCCATCGAGACGTTCGCTCGTCGGCGTATCCAGTCGATCGTGGCCGACGTGGTTCCGGCCGACGGTGACTCGCCCGGTTCGGTCGAGGCCACTGCGGACGCAATTTCGCAGGCCCTCACCGACGCCGGGTTCGCGGCGTCGACGCGCCACGTCGGAACCGGCGTTCAGATCTGCCAGCACCACTGCCCGGTATCGCACGTCGCCTCGGAGTTTCCCGAGCTGTGCACCGCCGAGCGTGAGGCGTTCGCCGAACTTCTCGGAACGCACGTCCAGCGATTGGCAACCATCGCGAACGGCGACTGTGCATGCACCACGCACGTGCCGCTCGGCTCCACCGAACTCGGTATTCCCTCGGCCGAATCGAATATCCAGGTCGGGTCCGGCGTTGCACCTGATGTAGCCGGACCAGATGTAACCAGCTCCACCGCACCAGCCCGTCGTAGCGCCCAGCGTCGGATTTCTCGCAGCCATGAATCTCAGCAACGCCTCCGGAAGGAGCACGCATGACCGTCACACCAGACCAGGTCACCCCCCAGGCATCGCCGACCCCGGCAGCGCCGTTGACCCAGGACGAAACCATCGCCTCACTGGGCACCTACGGGTACGGCTGGTCGGACTCCGACGTGGCCGGCGCCAGCGCCAAGCGCGGACTCTCGGAAGCAGTCGTGCGTGACATCTCGCAGAAGAAGAGCGAGTCCGACTGGATGCTCGAGACGCGACTGAAGGCACTGAAGACCTTCGATCGCAAGCCCATGCCCAACTGGGGTTCCGATCTCGACGGCATCGACTTCGACAACATCAAGTACTTCGTGCGCTCCAGCGAGAAGCAGGCGGCGACCTGGGACGACCTGCCCGCCGACATCAAGAACACGTACGACAAGCTCGGCATCCCCGAGGCCGAGAAGCAGCGGCTGGTGTCCGGCGTCGCGGCTCAGTACGAGTCCGAGGTCGTCTACCACTCGATCCGCGAGGACCTCGAGCAGCAGGGCGTCATCTTCATGGACACCGACACCGGTCTGCGCGAGCACCCGGAGATCTTCAAGGAGTACTTCGGCTCGGTCATCCCGGCCGGCGACAACAAGTTCTCCGCACTGAACACCGCGGTGTGGTCGGGTGGCTCGTTCATCTATGTCCCGCCGGGCGTCCACGTCGACATTCCGCTGCAGGCCTACTTCCGCATCAACACCGAGAACATGGGCCAGTTCGAGCGGACGCTGATCATCGTCGACGAGGGCGCGTACGTGCACTACGTCGAGGGCTGCACCGCGCCGATCTACAAGTCCGACTCGTTGCACTCGGCGGTCGTGGAGATCATCGTCAAGAAGGGCGGCCGGTGCCGCTACACGACCATTCAGAACTGGTCGAACAACGTCTACAACCTGGTGACCAAGCGGGCGAAGGCCGAGGCGGGCGCCACCATGGAGTGGATCGACGGCAACATCGGTTCCAAGGTCACCATGAAGTACCCGGCGGTCTGGATGACCGGCGAACACGCCAAGGGCGAAGTTCTGTCCGTGGCGTTCGCGGGTGAGGGCCAGCACCAGGACACCGGTTCGAAGATGCTGCACCTCGCACCGAACACGTCGTCGAACATCGTCAGCAAGTCCGTCGCCCGCGGCGGCGGCCGTACGTCGTACCGCGGCCTGATCCAGATCAACAAGGGCGCGCACGGCTCACGCTCGACCGTGAAGTGCGACGCGTTGCTGGTGGACCAGATCAGCCGCAGCGACACGTACCCGTACGTGGACATCCGCGAGGACGATGTGACGATGGGTCACGAGGCCACCGTCTCGAAGGTGAGCGACGATCAGTTGTTCTACCTGATGAGCCGCGGAATGACCGAGGACGAGGCCATGGCCATGGTGGTGCGCGGCTTCGTCGAGCCCATCGCCAAGGAACTGCCGATGGAATACGCGCTCGAGCTCAACCGGCTCATCGAGCTTCAGATGGAAGGGTCGGTGGGCTAGACCCCATGACTTCTGGTGTCGAGGGCGCAGTTGCGTCCGAAAACAAGAGGGACATCGTCGCGAACAAGGGTGCGCAGTTCACCTCGTTCGACGTGAACGCATTCGAGGTCCCGTCGGGCCGCGACGAGATCTGGCGGTTCACCCCGCTGCGGCGTCTGCGCGGCCTGCACGACGGTTCGGCTGTTGCCGACGGTGCAGCTTCGGTGACGGTGTCCGAGGACCCGTCGGTCACCGTCGAGGTGGTCGGCCGCGACGACGCTCGACTCGGCACCGCCGGCGTTCCGATGGATCGTGTTGCGGCGCAGGCGTACACGTCGTTCACCGAAGCGACCGTCGTGACGGTCGCGAAGGAAGCCGAGCTCGACGGACCTGTCACCGTGTCGGTCGACGGGCCCGGCGAGGGCGTGACCGCCTTCGGCCACATCCAGATTCGGGTGGAGGCGTTCGCGAAGGCGACCGTCGTGCTCGAGCAGCGCGGAAGCGGCACCTACGCGGAGAACGTCGAGTTCGTGATCGCAGACGGCGCCCAGCTGGTCGTGGTCGCACTGCAGGAGTGGGCCGACGACGCGGTGCACGTGGCCGCGCATCACGCCCATGTGGGACGCGACGCCACGTTGCGTTACTTCTCCGTGAGCTTGGGCGGCGACCTCGTCCGCCTGACTCCTGTGGTCAAGTTCGCCGGACCCGGCGGCGACGCGGACCTGCAGGGTCTGTACTTCGCCGACGACGGTCAGCACCTCGAACAGCGCCTGCTCGTCGATCACTCGGCGCCGCACTGCAAGTCGAACGTGGTGTACAAGGGTGCGCTGCAAGGTGATCCGGCGTCGAAGAAGCCCGACACGCACACCGTGTGGATCGGCGACGTGGTCATCCGCGCTGCTGCCGAGGCGACCGAGACGTTCGAGCTCAACCGCAATCTCATTCTGACCGACGGCGCTCGCGCCGACTCGGTGCCGAACCTCGAGATCGAGACCGGCGAGATCGTCGGTGCCGGACACGCCAGCGCCACAGGCCGATTCGACGACGAGCAGTTGTTCTACCTTCGCGCCCGGGGTATCCCCGAGGACGTGGCCAGACGGCTCGTCGTGCGCGGCTTCTTCCACGAGATCATCCAGAAGATCCCGGTCGAGGCCATCCGCGAGCGACTCGAACTCGCCGTCGAAGCCGAACTCGCCCTCACCGGCGTCTGACCGAACCAACGTAAAGGAACTTTCATGTCCACCCTCGAAATTCGCGATCTGCACGTCGACGTGGCCAATGCCGACGTTGCCGGCGAGCACATCGAGATCCTCACCGGCGTGAACCTGACGGTGTCGTCGGGCGAGACGCACGCGATCATGGGTCCCAACGGATCCGGCAAGTCCACGCTGTCCTACGCGATCGCCGGTCATCCGAAGTACCGCGTCACCTCCGGCACCATCACCCTCGACGGTGAGAACGTGCTGGACATGAGCGTCGACGAGCGCGCTCGCGCCGGTCTGTTCCTGGCGATGCAGTACCCCGTCGAGGTTCCCGGTGTCTCGATGTCGAACTTCCTGCGGACGGCGGCGACCGCCGTGCGCGGTGAGGCGCCCAAGCTGCGGCACTGGGTCAAGGAAGCCAAAGAGGCGATGGGTGAGCTCGAGATCAAGCCCGAGTTCCTCGATCGCAGTGTCAACGAAGGCTTCTCCGGCGGCGAGAAGAAGCGCCACGAGATCCTCCAGCTCGGACTCCTCAAGCCGAAGATCGCCATTCTGGACGAGACCGATTCGGGCCTCGACGTCGACGCGTTGCGCGTCGTCTCCGAAGGCGTCAACCGGTACAAGGAACGCGAGAGCGGCGGCATCCTGCTGATCACGCACTACACCCGAATCCTGCGCTACATCGCGCCCGACTTCGTGCACGTGTTCTCTGCGGGTCGGATCGTCGAGTCCGGTGGCGCCGAGCTCGCCGACGAGCTCGAGACCAACGGCTACGAGCGCTTCACCAAGGCCGAGACTCCGGCATGACGGCCGGCGCCGCGACGCTCGACATCGCACGCATCCGCGCCGATTTCCCGATCCTCGGCCGGACCGTGCGGGACGACAAGCCGTTGGTGTACCTCGATTCCGGTGCGACATCGCAGCGACCGGTTCAGGTTCTCGACGCCGAACGCCACTTCCTGACCACGTGCAATGCCGCCGTCCATCGGGGAGCGCACCAACTCGCCGAGGAGGCGACCGACGCCTACGAGGGCGCGCGCGAGAAGATCGCCGCGTTCGTGGGCGCGGACACCGACGAGATCGTGTTCACCAAGAACGCGACCGAATCGCTCAACCTCGTCACCTACGTGCTCGCGGACGACCGGTTCGGGAAGTCGCTGAAGCCCGGTGACGAGATCGTGATCACCGAGCTCGAGCACCACGCGAATCTTGTTCCGTGGCAGGAGCTTGCGCGTCGCACCGACGCAGTTCTGCGGTGGTACGGCGTGACCGACGACGGCCGCATCGACCTCGATTCGCTCGAGTTGAGCGATCGCGTTCGCGTGGTGTCGTTCACCCACCAGTCCAACGTCACCGGCGCCGTCGCGCCCGTCGAGGAGCTGGTTCGCAGGGCGCGCGCCGTCGGCGCACTGGTCGTTCTCGACGCGTGCCAGTCGGTGCCGCACATGCCGGTCGACGTCCACGCGCTCGATGTCGACTTCGCGGCGTTCTCCGGACACAAGATGCTCGGTCCGTCCGGGGTGGGCGTGCTGTACGGCCGCCGCGAACTGTTGAACGCCATGCCGCCCTTCATCACCGGTGGATCGATGATCGAGACCGTCACGATGGAAGCGACCACCTTCGCCGCGCCGCCGCAGCGATTCGAGGCCGGTGTGCCGATGACGTCGCAGGTCGTCGGGCTGGGCGCCGCAGTGGACTACTTGAACGCGATCGGCATGGACGCCGTAGCCGAGCACGAACACACCCTCGGCGTCGAAGCCGTTGCGGCGCTGAGCGACATCGACGGGCTGCGCATCATCGGTCCGACGGACGACACCGCTCGCGGTGCCACCGTCGCGTTCGTGGTCGACGGCATTCACGCCCACGACCTCGGTCAGATCCTGGACGACGAAGGCGTCGCCATCCGCGTGGGACACCACTGCGCGTGGCCGCTTCATCGCCGCTTCGGTGTCGCAGCCACGGCGCGAGCATCGTTCGCTCTTTACAACACCGTCGACGAGATCTCGGTGCTGGCCGATGCGATCCGCCGCGCCCAGAGTTTCTTCGGGACGGCGGGCAGGCCGGAGGCCGGTCGGGTCAGTGGGGAGGTCTGAACATGCGCATGGAGCAGATGTATCAAGAGGTGATCCTCGATCACTACAAGCACCCGCACGGGCGCGGCCTGCGTGAACCGTTCGACGCGGAAGTGCACCACGTCAATCCCACCTGCGGTGACGAGGTGACTCTGCGTGTGCAGATCGAGGACGGCATCGTCACCGACGTCTCCTACGACGGCCAGGGGTGCTCGATCAGCCAGGCGTCGACCTCGGTACTCACCGACCAGGTCACGGGATTGTCGGTCACTGACGCGATGGCCACCGTCGACGCGTTCAACGCGATGATCGGCAGCCGCGGAACCGTCGAGGGCGACGAGGACGTGATCGGCGACGGTATCGCTTTCGCCGGCGTCGCGAAATACCCGGCACGGGTCAAATGTGCCCTGCTCGGGTGGATGGCCTTCAAGGACGCCACCCTGCAGACTTTCACGGTGAACGAGCTCGACCTGACCGGAGGACAGACATGACCGACACACCCACCACCGACAACGTGCTCGAGGACCTCGAGGAGGCGATGCGCGACGTCGTCGACCCCGAACTCGGCATCAACGTCGTCGACCTCGGCCTGGTCTACGACATCCACATCGACGACGACGCCGTGGTCACGCTGGACATGACGCTCACGTCGGCGGCCTGCCCGCTGACCGACGTCATCGAGGACCAGTCGCGTACCGCTCTGGTTCGCAGCGGTCTGGCGAACGAACTCAAGATCAACTGGGTCTGGATGCCGCCGTGGGGCCCGGACAAGATCACCGACGACGGACGCGAGCAGTTGCGGGCACTCGGCTTCACCATCTGACGTGGTGGACAACGAGCTTCTCGACACCACGCGGAAGTCGCTGCACGCCGTCGCCGAGCGTCTGATCGCCGGACCGCAGTACGCCGAGTCGGGAACGATTCGTCTCGAAGTCAGCCCGCGCGGCTTTCGCGGAGTGTCGTCGTCGATCGGCGTCGACGGGACGGATCTCGTGACAGCGGACGGGCGGATACCGCTGTCCGGGTCGATCCGATCCGTGGCCGCGGCTGCAGGGATCACGGCGCAGCCGCCGTCGTTGTACGAGCCGACGGCAGAACTCGGCGACGACGACCCGCTCGAACTCGATGCGGAGTGCGCCGCGTTGATCGCCCAGTGGCTCGAGCAGGGCGACAGCGCACTGCGATCGTTTGCCCCGGACGAGACGCCCGTGTTGTGGCCAGAGCATTTCGACCTCGCCGTCAGTGTCGGCGAGGTCACCTTCGGTGTCTCGCCGGGCGACGCGTCGTCCCCACGCCCCTACGCCTACGTGTCTCCGTGGACGCCGCGCAGCGGAACGTTCTGGAACGCCTCCTTCGGCGCAGCCCGGTCCATCGACGAAGTCGGCGAGAAAGGTGCTCTCGCGGACTTCTTCCAGCGCGGACGTGCAAAGGCTGCTGCCGACTAGATCACGCGCTCTTCTGCGCCGCCTTCTTCGCGGCCGCTTTCTTGGCAGGTGCCTTCTTCGCGGCTGCCTTCTTTGCCGGAGCTTTCTTCGCAGCAGCTTTCTTGGCCGGCGCCTTCTCGGTGGCGGCTGTGGTGTTGCCCTCGGTCTTGGTGTTGCGGCCGGCTGCTTCGACGCTGCGCTGAAGCGCCGCAACGAGATCCACCACCTCGGCGTCCTCGCCCGAGTCGTCCTCGTCGTCGCGTTCGGCGTGCACCACCTTCTCGCCGCCGTTCTCGATGGTCTCCTCCAGCATCTTGCGCAGGTCGAGCTGGTAGTCGTCGGTGAACTCGGTCGGATCGAAGTCCGACGACATGCTCTCGACGAGCGTCGACGCCATCTTCAGTTCCTGCGGGCGCGGCTTCGGTGCGTCGTCGAGGGATCCGAATTCGGCGGCACGTACCTCGTCCGGCCAGAGCAGAGTCTGGATGACCAGAATGTCGTCGCGCACCCGCAGCGCGGCCAGACGCGTCTTCTGTCGGAGAGTGAAGTGCACCAGCGCCGTGCGTTCGGTGTCGTCGAGCGTCTCGCGTAGGAGGACGTACGCCTTGGGCGATGCGGAGTCCGGCTCGAGGAAGTAGCTCTTGTCGTAGAGGATCGGATCGATCTGGTCCGTCGGGACGAACTCCAGTACCGGAATCTCGTGCTTCTCGGCCGCCGGGAGCTTCGCGAAGTCCTCGTCGGTGAGGATCACTCGGTCACCGTCGGGCGACTCGTACGCCTTGTCGATGTCCGCGAACTGCACCGACTCACCGCACACGGAGCACTTGCGGTCGTACTTGATCCGGCCGCCGTCCTTGCCGTGGACCTGGTGGAACTTGATGTCGTGGTCCTCGGTCGCGGTGTACACCTTCACCGGCACGTTGACGAGACCGAAGGCGATGGAGCCTTTCCAGATTGACCGCATGATCACAATCTTGGTGTACGGGTCAGCAGTTTGCCACCACCCACGGCCCTAACGATCGCCAATCGTGACGAAGTGTCGATACCCCCGAACAGCGACGCCATGGCCACGCCGACCCCGATCAGGTCGTCGCGCCCCGACAGGTACGCCCGTTGTCGCTCGATCGGGAGGTCGAAGAACGCGTCGAAGAAGGTGGCGACGCTGTCGTGGGGGAGCGTGGTCAACGCCGACGAACCCAGTGAGCGCAACTTCGACACCGCGGAACTTCGACGCGAGCCGACTCGCGGCATACGCCCGTCGGCGATGTCGATGGCCATCGAATCGGCGAGACACAGCGATGCCGCCACGCTGTAACCCGTTGCCGGGTGCATCAACCCGCCGCGAGCGCCGAACCTGAGCACCCCGGAACGGTCGCCGGGTGGCGGCCGAACCGCGAACCGAACCCGCTCGACGGGTTCGTCTCCCGTGACCTCGTATCCGCGACCGGACAGCCGCGCCGTGAGGCGGGTGCGCAGTACTGCGAAATCGAGTGCGGGCGAGCCGATCAGGCACGTCTCTTCGAGCAGCACTCGATCGTTGCTCAGCGGCACGATGTACAGGAAGCTGGGCAATGCCGCGCCGGTCGTGCCGTTGTCGGTGCGCCAGTCCATGATCCATGCCGAAGCGTCGTCCGACACCCGGCGAGCGACGTCGGGCGAGACGACGATGCCGTAGGCGGTCTGCTCCGGTATCCCCGCGCCGGGTGGGGTGCCGCGCGCGTCGATCACCACACGAGCACGGATGGTGGTTCCATCCGCGAGCGTGATGCGCTCCGGCGTCAATTCCGTTGCGCTGGAAGCGATTCGCTGGGCACCGTCGAGAACAAGTTGGTCCTGGAGTGCCGCGGTATCGAGCACGGTGTAGGGGCGGTGGAGCACGCGCGGTCTCGTGCCCCACACCGAGGGAGTCGCAGTTTCCGTCGACCGAGCGGCGGCGGGGAGCCACGCCGGGAGCTCGTCGCTCCACGCCGCGTACGTGGGTGTCCAGCGACGATCGGGGTGCGGATCCACCACGACCACCGACGCGCCGTGTACCAGCGCGCGGTGGGCGAGTGCGCGCCCCGCCGGGCCGCAGCCGACAACCGCGAGGTCGACGATCGTGGTGGACGAAATCAGAGGGACCCGGTCGCGAGCAGACCGCCGTCGACGCGCACGGTCTCGCCGGTGATCCACGACGCGTCGTCGGAGGCGAGGAACGCCACCAGGGACGCAACGTCCTCGGGCGTGCCGAGGCGCTTCATGGGATAGCCCTTCGACACCTCGTCCTCGCCGGCCGCGACGAGCGCTTCGGCGAACTTGGTCTTCACCACGCCCGGGGCGACGGCGTTGACCCTGATCTTCGGTCCGAGCTGCCAGGCGAGTTCCTCGGTCAGGCGGATCAACGCGGCCTTCGAGGCGCCGTACGCGGCAATGACACCGGTGGAGCGCAGCCCCGCGACGCTGGCCAGGTTGACGATGGCGCCGCCGTGTTCGCCCATCCATGCGCGGTGCGCCTGCTGGATGTAGCCCAAGGTGGCGACGACGTTCGTCTCGAAGATCTTGCTGACACCGGCCAGGTCGGCCTCCATCAGCGAGCCGTAGACGGGATTGATACCCGTGTTGTTGATCAAGATGTCCAGCGATCCGAACTCGGCGACGGTGCGGTCCACGGCCTCGGCTCGCGCCTGTTCGTCGGCCGCGTTGCCTGCGATCGCCAGCACCCGACCACCGTCGACGCCGGCGCGGAGATCGGCGGCTGCTTCCTCGAGCGGTTCGGGCTTGCGCGCCGTGATCGTCACGGCCGCGCCGCGGGCCAGAAGCTGTGCTGCGATGGCCTTGCCGATGCCGCGGCTCGCGCCCGTGATCAGCGCGGCTCGTCCGGCGAGGTCCTGTTCTCCAGTCATGGCCAAAGGTTAGCCAAGTCACTGCAGAGTGGGAGAAGCGGCTTGCGCGGCGCGGTAAAATTCGAAGTTGCTTTAGTTTCCGACCTTTTGGGAGAACCCTTTAGTGATCACCGCCACCGACCTGGAGGTTCGTGCCGGCGTACGGACGCTTCTGTCCGCACCCGGCCCGGCCCTGCGCATCCAGGCGGGCGACCGGATCGGTCTGGTGGGTCGTAACGGTGCCGGAAAGACCACCACGCTGCGCGTCCTGGCGGGAGAGGGTGAGCCGTACGCGGGGGAGGTCGTGCGGACCGGCGAGCTCGGCTACCTGCCGCAGGACCCCCGTGAGGGCAACCTCGAGATGCTGGCCAAGGACCGGGTGCTCTCGGCCCGTGGGCTCGACACACTGCTGCACGACATGGAGAAGCAGCAGGCGCTCATGGCGGAGGTCGCCGACGAGGCGTTGCTGGACAAAGCCGTGCGCAAGTACGGCGAGCTCGAGGAGCGGTTCTCCTCGCTGGGCGGATACGTCGCCGAGAGCGAAGCGGCTCGTATCTGCAACAGCCTCGGCCTTCCGGATCGCATCCTGGGCCAGCAGCTTCGTACGTTGTCCGGTGGTCAGCGCCGACGCGTCGAGTTGGCGCGGATCCTCTTCGCCGCGTCCGACGGCAGCGGCGGGCGTTCGGGAACCGTGTTGCTGCTCGACGAGCCGACGAACCACCTCGACGCCGACTCCATCACCTGGCTGCGCGGATTCCTGCAGAGCCACGAAGGTGGGCTGGTGGTGATCAGCCACGACGTGGAACTGCTGGGTGACGTGGTGAACCGCGTCTGGTTCCTCGACGCCGTCCGCGGTGAAGCCGACGTCTACAACATGAACTGGAAGAAATACCTGGACGCCCGTGCCACCGACGAGCAGCGTCGACGCCGCGAGCGCGCGAACGCCGAGAAGAAGGCGGGAGCGCTGCGCATCCAGGCGGCCAAGATGGGTGCGAAGGCGACCAAAGCCGTTGCGGCACAGAACATGGCGAAGCGAGCCGACAAGCTTCTGGCCGGACTCGATGCCGAACGCGTCTCCGATCGCGTCGCGCACATTCGCTTCCCCGAACCGGCTCCGTGCGGCAAGACACCGCTCATGGCCAAGAACCTCACCAAGATGTACGGCTCGCTCGAGATCTTCGCCGGCGTGGACCTCGCGGTGGACCGCGGCAGCCGAGTGGTCGTTCTCGGACTCAACGGTGCGGGCAAGACCACTCTGCTCCGCATTCTCGCCGGCGCCGAGCAGTCGGACGCGGGCGAACTGGTGCCCGGCCACGGTCTGCGCGTCGGATACTTCGCACAGGAACACGACACCCTCGACGACATGGCGACCGTGTGGGAGAACATTCGACACGCCGCGCCCGACACCGGTGAGCAGGAACTTCGCTCGCTGCTCGGGGCCTTCATGTTCACCGGGCCGCAACTCGAGCAGCCGGCGGGCACCCTGTCCGGTGGTGAGAAGACACGACTCGCGCTGGCGGGGCTCGTGTCTTCGGCGGCCAACGTCCTGTTGCTCGACGAGCCGACCAACAACCTCGATCCCATCTCGCGTGAGCAGGTATTGGACGCACTGCGCAGCTACAAGGGCGCTGTGGTGCTGGTCACACACGATCCCGGCGCCGCGGAGGCTCTTTCTCCCGAGCGCGTCATTCTTCTTCCCGACGGCAGCGAAGACCATTGGTCGCAGGACTACCTGGAGCTCATCACGCTGGCATAACCAGGGATGGGTGTGAATTGTCCCAAAATGCTGCCCACATCCTGGTGTGCGCTCTAACCTGGGCTGGAGACCAGAAGCCGGGCAGGCGTCGGTTTCTGTCGTTTTCGACGGACCTACGGACTGGAGGCACCATGGCAGAGACCAACCAGTCGACCTCGATGACCAAGGGTGCCCGCATCACCGGCGCCCAGCGCGATCGTCTGCACGACGAGCTCAAGAGCCGCTACGAGGGCGGCGAGAGCATTCGGTCGATTGCCAAGTCGATGGGGCGTTCCTACGGCTTCGTGCACAACGTGCTGGCCGAGACCGATGTGGAACTGCGCAAACGCGGGGGAGCGAACCGCCGCAAGGCCTGAGCCGTCACGTCCGCGACGCTTGCGTCCGCACCGATGCTTCGACCAGATCCAGCACGGCCGACAGGTTCTCCGATCCCTGCCCGGTCGCCATGCGGGCCACCAACCCGTCCATGACCAGGTCGAGGTAGCCGAGCAACACTTCCGTCGGGACGTCGTCGCGCAGGCGCCCCGCCGTCTTCTGACGTTCGAGGCGATGCAGCACGGCGTCCTGTAGCTCTGCCGAGCGCTCCGACCAGCTGGCGCGGAACTCGGCGTCGGTGCGCAGTCGTCGCGCGATTTCCAGACGCGTCCCGAGCCAGTGAAACTGCTCGGGCGACGCCAGCATGTCGCGCATGACCTGGACGAGGCCCTGATTGGCCGCGACGTCGGCCATGCGGAGAGCGTCGTCGCGGGCGAGGGCCAGGAACAGACCGTCCTTGTCCTTGAAGTGGTGGAAGATCGCCCCGCGCGAGAGCCCGGTCGCCTCCTCGAGGCGACGCACGGTGGCACCGTCGTATCCGAACTCGGCGAAGCACGCGCGCGCTCCGTCGAGAATCTGGCTACGGCGAGCGGCCAGATGGTCCTCGCTCACCTTGGGCATGGGTTCCTCCTTCCGGCACTACGCAGAACGCGCACGACCATCGCGATCGGATGGTCGTGCGCGTTCCGGGGTCGAACGATCAGGCGATCATGTTGCGCAGGACGTACTGCAGGATGCCGCCGTTGCGGTAGTAATCGGCCTCACCGGGGGTGTCGATGCGGACCACGGCGTCGAATTCGACGGTCGAGCCGTCTTCCTTCGTCGCGGTGACCTTCATCGTCTTCGGGGTGGTGCCCTCGTTGAGCTTCTCGATACCGACGATGTCGTAGGTCTCGGTGCCGTTCAGCTTCAGCGAGGCGGCGGATTCGCCGGCCGGGAACTGCAGCGGCACGACGCCCATACCGATCAGGTTCGAGCGGTGGATGCGCTCGAACGACTCGGTGATGACCGCCTTGACGCCGAGGAGCGAGGTGCCCTTGGCCGCCCAGTCACGCGAGCTGCCGGATCCGTACTCCTTGCCGCCCAGCACGACCAGCGGGATGCCGGCCTTCTGGTAGTTCTGCGCCGCGTCGTAGATGAAGGCCTGCGGGCCGCCCTCCTGGGTGAAGTCGCGGGTGTAGCCGCCCGAGACGTCGTCCAGCAGTTCGTTGCGGAGACGGATGTTGGCGAAGGTGCCACGAATCATGACCTCGTGGTTACCGCGGCGCGACCCGTAGGAGTTGTAGTCCTTCTTGTCGATGCCGTTGGCGTCGAGGTACTGCGACGCCGGGGTGCCCGCCTTGATGTTTCCGGCGGGTGAGATGTGGTCGGTGGTGACCGAATCGCCCAGCAGCGCGAGAACGCGTGCACCCTTGATGTCGCTGACCGGAGTCGGCTCCTTCGGCATGCCGTCGAAGTACGGGGGCTTACGCACGTAGGTGGAATCCTCCGCCCACTCGAAGGTCTTGCCCTCGGGGGTGGGGAGTCCGCGCCAGCGCTCGTCGCCCTTGAAGACGTCGGCGTAGCCCTTGACGTACATCTCCTGCGTGATCGAGGAGTTGATGGTCTCCTGGATCTCCTTGGCCGACGGCCAGATGTCCTTCAGGAAGACGTCGTTGCCGTCGCCGTCCTGACCCAGGGCGTCGTGCTCGAAGTCGAAGTCCATCGTTCCGGCGAGTGCGTAGGCGATGACCAGCGGCGGCGAGGCCAGGTAGTTCATCTTCACGTCCGGCGAGATGCGGCCTTCGAAATTGCGGTTGCCCGAGAGCACCGCGGTGGCCGTCAGGTCCGACTCGTTGATCGCCTTGCTGATGGCGTCGTCGAGGGGGCCGGAGTTACCGATGCACGTCGCGCAGCCGTAGCCGACGAGGTAGAAGCCGAGCTTCTCCAGGTACGGCCACATGCCGGCCTTGTCGTAGTAATCGGTGACGACCTGCGATCCCGGTGCCATGGAAGTCTTGACCCACGGCTTGGACGTGAGGCCCTTCTCGACGGCGTTGCGGGCGAGCAGAGCCGCACCGAGCATGACCGACGGGTTGGACGTGTTGGTGCACGAGGTGATCGACGCGATCACCACGGCGCCGTGGTCGAGCACGAACTCGCCCTTCTCGTCCGACATCACCTTGGTCGGCTTCGACGGCCGACCTTCGGCGCCGTTGGCCGCGGAGTGCAGCGGCACCGCGTCGTCGTCCGCGAAGGACAGCGTCGCGGGATCCGATGCCGGGAAGCTCTCGTCGAGGTTCTCGTCGAGCTTCGACTTGTGATCGCCGTCGAGATCCTCGCCGCCGACGTAGTTGTGGATGTCCTTGCGGAACGCAGTCTTGGCGTCCGACAACAGGATTCGGTCCTGCGGGCGCTTCGGTCCGGCGATGGACGGAACCACGTCACCGAGATCGAGTTCGAGGTACTCGGAGTACTCGGCCTCGTGCTCGGAGTCGTGCCACAGGCCCTGCTCCTTGGCGTACGCCTCGACCAGAGCCAGCTGCTCCTCGCTGCGCCCGGTCAACGCGAGGTACTTCACGGTCTCGTCGTCGATCGGGAAAATGGCTGCGGTGGAACCGAATTCGGGGCTCATGTTGCCCAGGGTCGCGCGGTTCGCCAGAGGAACCTCGGCCACGCCCTTGCCGTAGAACTCGACGAACTTGCCGACGACGCCGTGCTTACGCAGCATCTCGGTGACCGTGAGGACGACGTCCGTCGCGGTGACGCCCGGCTTGATCTCGCCGGTCAGCTTGAAGCCGACGACGCGCGGGATGAGCATCGACACGGGCTGGCCCAGCATGGCCGCCTCTGCCTCGATGCCGCCGACGCCCCAGCCGAGCACACCGAGGCCGTTGACCATGGTGGTGTGCGAGTCGGTGCCGACACAGGTGTCGGGGTAGGCCTGACCGTTACGGACCATGACGGTGCGAGCGAGGTGCTCGATGTTGACCTGGTGCACGATGCCGGTGCCGGGCGGGACGACCTTGAAGTCGTCGAACGCGCCCTGGCCCCAGCGCAGGAACTGGTAGCGCTCGCCGTTGCGCGAGTACTCGATCTCGACGTTGCGCTCGAACGCGTCGGCGCGGCCCGCCACGTCGATGATCACCGAGTGGTCGATGACCATCTCGGCGGGAGCGAGGGGGTTCACCTTCTCCGGGTCGCCGCCGAGTGCGGTGACGGCCTCACGCATCGTGGCGAGGTCGACGATGCACGGAACGCCGGTGAAGTCCTGCATGATCACGCGGGCCGGCGTGAACTGGATCTCGATGCTCGGGTCCGCGGACGGATCCCAGTGTGCAATGGCTTCGATGTGGTCTTTGGTTATGTTTGCGCCGTCCTCGGTGCGCAGCAGGTTCTCGGCGAGAACCTTGAGCGCATAAGGAAGCTTTTCTGTACCCGGTACGGCACTGAGTCGGAAGATCTCGTAGGAGTTCTCACCGACTTCCAGTGTTCCCTTGGCACCGTAGGAATCGATACTTGCGGTCACGTCAGCTCCACTCGTCTTCAGGGCTGCCATCGACGGGGCTGTGTCGACGGCCTAACGAAACGGTGCGCACCGCCGCGGAGAGTCGCGGACTCTCGGGTTCGGCAGCGTCGCCGTGTCTCGCTTACAGATTCTAACAGTACGCTTGTCCTGTGAGATTTTCGACGCGCGTACCTCTCGAATCCTCACGTAACCACAGCGCTTCCGCAACGCACCTGAGAACTCGCGCGAGTCGGTCCGGCGCGGTCCGAGCCGTCACGTAGGGTCTGGGCATCACCGGCCCACTTCACATCACGGATGGACGATGTCGACACCGTTTCTTGCACTGCCCACCGCCGCGGCAACGCCCGTGTCGGCCGTGATCCCCGCCGGCGTGAACGTCGCCGAAGTGATCGCGGACGTGCAGGACGACTCGATCTCCGCCCCCGCAGCCGATGTCGACGGACTGGCGGCCGCTGTCGCCCGCGCCGAAAGCGACGGAATACCACTGTCCATCGTGGTGGTGGACCGGGACCCGGGTCAGGATTCGCAGCTCCGCGACCTCGCGACACAGGTCGGCGCATCCGAAGGCGGCACCGTCCTGGTGCTCAGTCCCGGGCAGGTCGGGTCGTTCAGCGACAGCATCAGCCGCGTCGTACTGGAAGCAGGCCAGGACCGGACCTACGTCGGGAACCCGGTCGTGGCAGCGGACAACTTCGTCGACGAGATCACCGGCCCGGGCACGCCGTGGACCGGATACACCGTCGTACTGATCCTCATCGTCGCCGTCGTAGTGGCGGCCACCTATGCCGCGCACGTGCGGCGATTTGCGGGTGGGCGTTCCTGAGCTCCGGGGTTTCCTGAGGTTCGGGCACCTCGGATTGCCTGAGGCCCGCGCGATCGGCGGTGCTTGGGGCGAACGGGAGTGCACGTAGGGCGGCGCGGTCGTTGGGCGACGCTTCGGCCGCATAGCCCGCGAAGCGCCTGCAATCCCGCGAGCGGCTGACGCTCAGCATTCGCGCACCCGCAATCGGCGGTGCTCCAACTCCGTGCACCACGGATTGCCTGAGGCGCTCGCAATCGGCCGTGCCCGGAGCAAATCGGAGTGCACAAATAGCCGACAAAGCCTCGGCCAGCAGAAAACGTCACGAACCGGACCTCCCACAGCGCCGCTCCGGAAAAAGTCCAAAGGACTATTTCGGCACATAACCGCAGCTCGAGGCAGTAGTTGCGCATGAAATTACTTTGATGTTATTTGTGACTGGAGTTCCGTAAGAGTGCAAAGTGTCGTACGGTTCGCATGGCACTGCTTGGGGAAGGAGTGTCGCAGAGGGACCGGAAACACCTGTGGGGCTCATGCGGCTCGTGCGGTTGTTTCCGGAGCTGGTTTCGGTCTGCGGGTTCTTCCCTGCGTCAGGCGCGGGTGGGGCCGCGGCGCGAAACCGAGGGAGACATACGTGAGGCGAAGTACCACTGGCGGGGTCAAGCGCCGTGGCGTGCAGATACTGCTCGGCCTGGGCATGATCGCAGCGATCGTGACCGCCACCCCGAACCTCGCGTCAGCCGTACCGCCTCCACCGCCCAATCCGTCCGATTCCGACCTCGCCGCCGCAGGCGCAGCGGTCGACAGTCAGGCCGGCCGAGTGGGCCAGCTCATCGACCTCGTGGCGTCGGCCAACCAGCAGCTCGCAGCGCTGGACGATCAGGTCGCGATCAAGCGTGAAGAGGTCAACAAGGCTCTCGTCGACCTGCAGAATGCGCGCGACGCGGCCGATGTCGCTGCGGCAGTCGTCTCGGCGGCGCAGCAGGCGCTCGCCGACGCGGGAACCATGATCGCGGCGGCCCAGCAGAAGTTCGACCAGTTCGCGGTGAGTGACTACGTGAAGGGCACCGGATCGGCGGGCATCACGTCGCTGCTCGGCGCGCAGGGGCCGCAGGACGTTCTCGATCGCGCTCAGATTCTCAAACTGCTTGCGTCCAAGCAGAATTCGGTTCTCGACAACCTGCAGCGAGCGCGTACCGATCAAGCCAACAAGGATTCGGCCGCCCGCGCGAGCAAGCAGCAGGCCGACCAGGCCGCCGCGGAAGCCGACGCCAAGAAGGCCGAGGCGCAGAACGCCATCGAGGCCGCCGTCGCAGCTCAGCAGGAGCAAGCGGCACAGAAGGCCGCCATCGAGACGGACCGCAACAACGCACAGGCCGAGCTCGATCAGGCTCGTAGTTCCGCCGCGGGCCTCGAAGGGCAGCGCGAGCAGTACAACCAGTGGGATCAGCAGCGTCAGGCCGAGCAGGCTGCTATCGCCGCCGCGCAGCAAGCCGCCAAGGAGGCAGCAGCCGCAGCGGCGACCCGCGTCGCCGCGGAGACTGCCGCCAACCAGCTCGCCGCGTCACTGGCCGCCGACGAGCGAAGCCACACCGATATCGATTCGACCCCGTCGACCACCACCAAGCCCAGCACGACCAAGCCCAGTACGACGGCCAAGGTCGACACATCGCTGACCGGCAGTGCCGCCATCGAGCTGGTCGTCGACCGCGGCATGTCCCAGCTCGGAGTTCAGTACTCCTGGGGCGGCGGCAACGCGAACGGTCCGACGAAGGGAATCCGGGACGGCGGTGTTGCGGACAGCTACGGCGACTACAACAAAGTCGGCTTCGACTGCTCGGGCCTGATGATGTACGCCTTCGGCGGGCTCGGCATCAAACTGCCGCACTACACCGGCTACCAGTACACCGCCGGAACGCAGATCCCGTCCGCCCAGATGAAGCGCGGCGACATGATCTTCTACGGTCCGAACGCCAGTCAGCACGTGGCGCTCTACCTCGGCGACGGCAAGATGCTGGAGGCTCCGCAGTCCGGTGACGTGGTGAAAGTCTCGCCGGTGCGCTACAGCGGCATGACGCCGTACGTCGTGCGAATGGTGGACTGAGTTCCCCTCGGACCACGCCGGTAGAACCTCTACTGCGCGACACCTGGAATAGTGGAGCGAGATACGGCACACATGTTCGGCCCAGGTGAGAAAGCGGTGGATTCTTGGTGACTTCACGGGACGGCGATTCGGCTGACCTCGCGAGCGATGTACAGACTCTCGAGAAAGCCATCTACGAAGTCAAGAGGGTCATCGTCGGGCAGGACCGACTGGTCGAGCGCATTCTCGTCGGGCTGCTCGCGCGAGGACACGTTCTCCTCGAAGGCGTACCGGGCGTCGCGAAGACGCTGGCCGTCGAAACGTTCGCGACTGTCGTCGGCGGCTCCTTCTCGCGCGTGCAGTTCACCCCGGACCTCGTGCCCACCGACCTGATCGGTACGCGCATCTACCGGCAGGGCCGAGAGGAGTTCGACACCGAACTCGGACCGGTCGTCGCCAACTTCGTTCTGGCCGACGAGATCAACCGCGCCCCGGCCAAGGTGCAGTCCGCGCTCCTCGAGGTGATGGCCGAGCGGCACGTGTCCATCGGTGGCCGCACTTTCCCTATGCCCGATCCGTTCCTGGTCATGGCGACGCAGAACCCCATCGAGAACGAGGGCGTGTACCCGCTGCCCGAAGCTCAGCGCGACCGCTTCCTCTTCAAGATCATCGTCGACTACCCGTCGGTGGAGGAGGAGCGCGAGATCGTCTACCGCATGGGTGTCGCCCCGCCCACGCCCAAGCAGATCCTCGATCCGGTCGAGTTGGTGCGTCTGCAGAACGTCGCCGCGACGGTGTTCGTCCACCACGCCCTGGTCGACTACGTCGTGCGGGTCATCGCCGCGACCAGAACGCCGGAGGAACTCGGGTTGACCGACGTCGCCGGCTGGATCGCGTACGGAGCGTCACCTCGCGCGACGCTCGGCATCATCGCGGCCTCGCGCGCTCTGGCGTTCGTCCGTGGTCGCGACTACGTCGTGCCGCAGGACGTCCTGGAGGTCATTCCCGACGTTCTGCGTCACCGTCTCGTGCTGTCGTACGACGCCCTCGCCGACGAGGTGACGCCCGAACAGGTGATCACCCGGATTCTGCAGACGGTCGGTCTGCCCCAGGTCGGCGCGCAGCCGGTTCCGCCCAGCCCGCAAGGTCCGCCGCAGCAGCAGGCTCCCCAGCAGCAGGGTCCTCAGCAGCAGGGTCCTCAGCAGCAGGGTCCGACGAACGGGTATCAGCAGAACGGTCCGCAAGCACCGAACGGTCCCCACCAGCAACCGGCCATGCAGAAGCAGACCCCGGCCTCCGATCCGACGCGGTGACGTCCGCGGACGAGCCACGGCGCGGTCGCGGCGGACCACCTTCGTTCCGGTCCGGGTCGCTGGAGGACCCGCACCTCGCTGCCGCGCTCCGCACGCTGGAGTTGACGGTGCGACGCCGGCTCGACGGGGTGTTGCACGGTGACCACCTCGGTCTGATTCCCGGTCCGGGTTCGGAACCGGGGGATGCTCGCGAGTATCAGCCCGGCGACGACGTCCGGCAGATGGATTGGTCTGTCACCGCTCGGACCACGCACCCGCACGTACGGCAATCGGTCGCCGATCGTGAACTCGAGACGTGGCTGATCGTCGACATGTCGGCCAGTCTCGATTTCGGGACCACCGGGTGCGAGAAGCGCGACCTCGCCGTCGCCGCTGCAGCTGCGATCACGCATTTGACGAGCGGCGGCGGAAACCGCATCGGGGCGGTGATTGCCAACGGCGAGAACGTGGTTCGCATTCCTGCCCGCGGTGGACGCGTGCACACCCAGTCGATGTTGCGGCGAATCGCGACGACTCCCCACGCCGCCGACGGTGTGCGAGGTGACCTGGCCGGAGCCATCGACTCGCTGCGCCGCCCGCAGCGGCGCCGTGGGATGGCCGTGGTGATCAGCGACTTCCTCGGGCCGTTGGACTGGGAGCGCCCGATGCGCGCCATCGCAGCGCGGCACGACCTGCTGGCCGTCGAGGTGCTCGATCCGCGCGATCTGACACTCCCCGACGTGGGCGACATCGTCCTGCACGACCCCGAATCCGGACGCACGCGCGAGTTCACGACCACCCCGCAGTTGCGTGCGGACTTCGCCCGCGCGGCCGCCGACCACCGAGACGACGTCGAACGCGTGCTGCGGCAGTGCAATTGCCCTCGGATGACCCTGCGCACGGACGGTGACTGGATCGCCGACGTCGTCCGATTCGTCTCGCGCCGTCGACACAGCATCGGTTCCGGCGCATGAGCTTTCGAGATTTCTCCTCACCGTGGTGGCTGCTGTTCCTGGTGGTTGTCGTGGCGATGGCGATCGGGTTCGTTCTCGCCGCTCGCCGTCGGCAGCGCAACACGATGCGCTTCACGAACATGGACCTGCTCGAGAAGGTCGCGCCTCGCCGCCTCGGCATCTCCCGGTACGCGCCGACCGCGCTGATCCTCGCCGGGTTGATGTTCCTCACCGTCGCGCTGGCAGGTCCCACCGCGGATCAGCGAGTCCCACGCAACCGAGCAACGGTCATGCTGGTCATCGACGTGTCGCTGTCCATGGAGGCGACGGACGTCGCGCCGGATCGGCTCGTGGCCGCCCAGGAAGCCGGAAAGTCGTTCGCGGACGGGCTGACTCCCGGCATCAACCTCGGCCTGGTGGCGTTCGCGGGCACGGCGTCCGTGCTGGTCTCACCCACGACGAACCGAGACGCGGTGAAGAGCGCGATCGACAAGTTGCAACTCGCCGAGCGCACCGCGACGGGTGAAGCGATCTTCACGGCGATGCAGTCCATCGACACCCTCGGCGCCGTCCTGGGCGGGGGAGATGCGGCGCCACCTGCCCGCATCGTGCTGCTGTCCGACGGCAAACAGACCGTGCCGGAGAGTCCGGACGATCCGCGTGGCGGATACACCGCAGCTCGTGAGGCCCAGACGAAGGACATTCCGATCTCGACCATCTCGTTCGGAACGTCGTACGGCACGGTCGACATCACCGACGACCAGGGCAACACCGAACGGGTCCCGGTCCCGGTCGACGATCCGTCGCTCAAGGAGATCGCCAACCTCTCGGGTGGCAACTTCTTCACCGCGTCGAGCCTGGAGGAACTCCGCAGCGTCTACGACACGCTCGAGGAGCAGATCGGATTCGAGATCACCAAGGGCGATGCCTCGAGACCTTGGTTGATCGCTGGAGTTCTGCTGACCGCGGCAGGAGTTGTCACAGCGTTGGGCCTGCGTCAGCGACTTCCCTGACACTCGTCGGTAACATCTCCCGAGATTATTCGAACCAGCTACAGCAAAGGTGACTTTTTCTATGCCCCCGGAGCAGCCCACGGCACTCAAGCCCGACTTCGTGTCCCGATCGGTCCTCGTCACGGGCGGAAATCGAGGCATCGGTCTCGCCGTGGCGCGGCGCCTCGCCGCCGACGGACACAAGGTCGCCGTCACCCACCGCGGCTCGGGTGCACCCGAGGGCCTGTTCGGCGTGACGTGCGATGTCACTGACTCCGAGTCCGTCGAGGCCGCGTTCACCGAGGTCGAGAAGCATCAGGGTCCCGTCGAAGTTCTGGTGGCGAACGCCGGCATCACCGACGACACGCTGCTGATGCGTATGACGGAAGAGCAGTTCACCCGCGTGCTCGACGCCAACCTGACCGGTGCGTTCCGCGTCGCCAAGCGAGCCAACCGCGCGATGCTGCGGGCACGGTGGGGCCGTCTGGTGTTCCTCGGCTCCGTGGTGGCCATGGCCGGTGGCCCCGGACAGATCAACTACGCCGCGTCCAAGGCCGGTGTGGTCGGTATGGCTCGATCCATCACCCGCGAGTTGGGGTCGCGTTCCATCACCGCGAACGTCGTCGCACCCGGTTTCATCGAGACCGACATGACGGCCGATCTCGACGAGAAGCTCCGCACCATGGCGCGCGACTACATCCCGCTCAAGCGTCTCGGCACGCCGGAGGACGTCGCGGCGGTCGTCAGCTTCCTGGCGTCCGAGGACTCGGCGTACGTCTCGGGCGCGGTCATTCCCGTCGACGGCGGCATGGGCATGGGCCACTGAGCCCTCACCGATTTTGTTCTGACTCATACTGATTCGAAAGAGGGACGCTTTTCATGACCGGAATTCTCGAAGGCAAGACGATCCTGGTGACCGGCATCATCACCGATGCGTCCATCGCGTTCCACGCGGCAGCCATGGCCCAGGAGCAGGGCGCCAAGGTGATCATCACCGGGTTCGATCGGCTGCGGCTGATCGACCGAATCGCCCAGCGCCTGCCCAAGGAGGTTCCGCCGGCGATCGAGCTGGACGCGACCAACGAGGAGCACCTCGGAGCGCTGGCCGAAAAGATCACGGCGGTGGCGCCCGAGGGCATCGACGGTGTTCTGCACTCCATCGCGTTCGCACCCCGGACGTTGATGGGGCCGGACGCCAAGCCGTTCCTCGAAGGACCGGGACCCGACGCCGCGTCGGCGTTCCAGATCTCGGCGTGGACCTACGCGTCGCTCGCTCGCGCCGTACTCCCCGTGATGAACGAAGGTGGGTCCATCGTCGGCATGGACTTCGACCCGCGCACGGCGATGCCGTTCTACAACTGGATGGGCGTCGCCAAGGCGGCCCTGGAATCGGTGAACCGGTACGTCGCCCGCGAGGTCGGACAGGCCAAGGGAATTCGGTCCAATCTCGTTGCGGCAGGGCCGATCAAGACTCTGGCGGCCAAGGCGATCGCCGGAACCGCCACCGGTGATGCCACGAAGATGAACCAGCTCAACGAGTACTGGGACGGCGCGTCGCCGATCGGGTGGAACGTGGACGACCCGACCGTCGTCGCCAAGTCGATCTGCGCGTTGCTGTCGGATTGGCTGCCTGGAACCACGGGATCGATCGTGTACGTGGACGGCGGCGCGAGCCACAACACCTGGTTCCCCGACGACATGTAGGGCCTGACAACCGGCACTGCACAATGGAGGCATGACTACGCCCTCCGGTTTCGACGCGCTCCTCCTGCTCTCGTTCGGGGGGCCGGAGAAACCGGAGGACGTCAGGCCGTTCCTGGAGAACGTGACGCGCGGTCGAGGGGTGCCGCCGGAACGCCTCGACGAGGTCGCCGAGCACTACATGCACTTCGGTGGGGTCTCGCCCATCAACCGGCTCAACCGCGAGATCATTGCCGCGGTGGAAGCCGAATTCGCTTTGACCGGAATCGAATTGCCGGTGTACTTCGGCAACCGCAACTGGCACCCGATGGTCGAGGACACCGTCGCCGAGATGGCCAGGGACGGCATCCGATCGGCTCTGGTCTTCCCCACATCGGCTTGGGGCGGCTACTCCGGATGCCGGCAGTATCACGAGGACATCGCTCGGGCGCGCGAGGCGTACGGGCCGGGCGCACCGACGCTGCGCAAGATCCGGCAGTACTACGACCACCCCCTGTTGGTGGAGTCCTTCGCCGATGCCATCGTCGCTGCACGCAGTCGTCTGCCCGTAAAACACCGCGAGAGTGCACGATTGGTGTTCACCGCACACTCCGTACCCGTCTCGGCCGACGCGACCGCGGGACCGCCGAGCGACGGCGGTCGGCTCTACAGCCGCCAGGTCGCCGAGGCTTCGAGGCTCTGCGCGGCGGCGGCCGGCGGCGACGACTTCGACCTCGTGTGGCAGTCGCGGTCGGGCCCGCCGCAGATTCCATGGCTCGATCCCGACATCTGCGATCACCTCGAGTCCCTCTCCGCCACGGGAGTCGAGGCAGTGCTGGTGTGCCCGGTCGGTTTCGTCTCCGACCACCTCGAGGTGGTGTGGGACCTCGACACCGAGGCCGCGGAGAAGGCAGCCGAACTCGGCATGAGTTACGTGCGGGTCGGCACCCCCGGCGACGATCCGCGTTTCGCCACACTCGTGCGGACTCTGGTCGAGGAATACACCGGTGGCACTCCGAAGCGGCTGGGCTCCGAACCCGCCTACGGCACCACGCTGGACGGATCGCCGTGCAACGTCGGGTGTTGCGAACCGGCCAAGAGGCCGTCTCGCAGCTGACCAGTCAGTGCAGCCAGGTCTTCAACGTCGCTCGAGCGCGTCGTCGATGGCCGACCCGACGGCGACGAGACGGGCGGATCGCACCGCGGCGTACAGCGGTCTCAACACTTCCTCGCGGGCCAGCGCGTCGGACCCGGTCGTTCCCTGAGCCGGTGAACTCTTCTCTGCCACAGCGAGAATGGCCGCCACTCGATCGGCGGAGTCGAGGATGCGAGTGATGCGCTCGTCCATCGGCGGATAGGCGTGGCGGTTCGCCTCCTCGATGTGGGCGTCGATGACCGACCGCGCATCGACGGACGCCGCGGCGCTTCCCACGGTCTGTTGACGAGTCAGGGCCAGCGCGGCGTCGCGCACGGTCTCCCGCATCGAGTACTCGATCTCGCGAAGAGACGCATCCGGTACGAACTCGGGTACGTCCGTCGCGAACACGGTCCAGCGCAGCACATCCGGGCCCTCGACCGACGGCACGATGCCGATTCCGCCGACGCTTGGCGCGCCGACCAGCACGCCTTCGCCCGACAACACCGCGGCAGTCGAGAAGTCGGAGCCGACGGGAAGCCCGCGCACGTCGCCGGGCGCGGGCAGTACCAGTCGAACCGTGGCGTCCGGACCGGCGGACGTCGCCGCTTCTCGGACGACTCTCAGCAGTTCGGTGACACCGAGGTCGCGCGGGGTGGGCCAGGGCAGCGAGCACCGGTCGGCGGTGACGACGTCTCCCGCGACCACGAGGTTCATCGGGGCGCGGGCGCAGACGGCGTCGATGACGTCGTCGGGTGAGGAGCCGCCCCCGAGCCAGGAACCGGTCCACAGGGCGAGGCTGGCAGCAGATGAAGGCACAACAGTCCAGCATAGGTCCTCGGCCCGCCACAGGTCGTGACGGCCGAGAGAGCGCTACTGCAGGCGGTAGAAGCGGAAGAAGTCGTGATCGATCGGGAGAACGGTCGCACCCGTGAAGCCGGCCGAGCGGGCGTACGAATCCAGTGTCGAGGCGCGCATCACCGTTCCGGTCGCGACGGTGTCCGGGTGCGACATACCGTCCGGAAGACAGCACAGAATCGAGTAGCCGTAGAGCAGCTCTTCCACCGGTCCGGCGTCGGGGGTGAAGACGTCCGCGGTGCGCTCGTCCATCACGATCACCGGGGCGCCGGGCGCTGCCATGCGACGCATGGCGGCCAGGACGGCGACCGGGTCGGGCAAGTCGTGGATGCACTCGAAGGCGAATACGGCGTCGTAGGCCCCGGCGGCCGAGTCCGACGCGTCGGCGACGTCGAAGGTGACCCGCTCGTCGACGCCGGCCGCCGCCGCGTTGCGTGTCGCCGCCGCGATGGACGGTGCGTCGACGTCGATTCCGCGCACTCGCGTGGACGGGTAGCCGACGGCGAGAGCGATGGATGCCCATCCCTCGCCGCAGCCGATGTCGGCCACCGACGCGCCGGCGGTGAGCAGCCGATGCAGATCCGGAATCTGTGGCAGCAGCTCGGACGTCAGCTGCGTCGCGAAGACGGGTTTGTTCATCGCGCCCTGTGCCTCGCGTGCATCGTCGCCCAGCTGCGCCCACGAGACGCCTCCGCCGGTGCGGTATGCGTGCACCAGATCGGGAAGGCGAACTCCGGTAGCGGCGAACAGACGTGCCAGCGGAAGCATGAACTGCGTGCTCTCGGTGTCCACCAGAACCGCGGCGTGGGCTCGGGGCAGTTCGAATCGAATCGGATCCTGGTGGGTGTCGGCGGCCAGCACACCCGACACCACCTGCTGCTCGAGCCATTCGCGGGCGTATCGGGCGTCGGTGCCGCTCCTGTCGGCCAGCTCGGCGGCCGTCAACGGGCCCTCGTCCGCAAGCGTGCGGTACCACCCGAGCCGGTCACCGAGATAGAGCGCCTGGGCCGACGCCGCACCGCGGACGACGTCGAAGATTTTGTCCGCGAACTCGTCCGTGGTGAGCCCGTGCTGCGACGTGGTCATGGGTGAGGCTCCTTCTCCGGCGAGACGAGGCCCACCGGTCGCGAGCGTAGTTCGATCGGCGTGGCGTCACGCCCGATCCGGAAGGACTGACCTAGCGTCGACCCTCGTGACTTTCCGCGACCCGTACAGCGCAGACATTCTTTCCGGACATCCGCGCAAGGCCAAGAAGCAGTACCCGACGGTCGCCGCCGAGCGGGATCTGGTGGTCGAGGACGCGGACACGGGTTACTGCGGCGCGGTCGTGGGTTTCGAGCGCACGTACGACGGCGACTTCGTGCGGCTCGAGGACGGCCGCGGCAGGACTCGGCTGTTCGCGATGCGGGAGGCGGCGTTTCTCCTCGACGGCAGCCCGGTGACCCTGGTTCGACCGAAGGCGGCTCCGGCGCGCACGCCGAGCAGATCGGCGTCCGGTTCCACCAAGGTCGAGGGACTGCGTGCACGGGTGGCGCTGCCGAGCCGAATCTGGGTGGAGGGCATTCACGACGCCGCCATCGTCGAACGTGTATGGGGCCACGACCTGCGCGTGGAGGGCGTCGTCGTCGAGCATCTCGAAGGTCTGGACAACCTTGCGGACCGGCTGGCCGAGTTCTCACCGGGGCCGGGTCGGCGGGTGGGCGTGCTGGTCGACCATCTGGTCGACGGATCGAAGGAATCGGCGTTGACGCGATCGCTGGGACCTCACGTCGCCGTGACGGGTCACCCGTACATCGACGTGTGGGAAGCAGTGCGTCCGTCGGCCGTCGGTATCGATTCCTGGCCTCGGGTACCGCGCGGCGAGGACTGGAAAACGGGCGTGTGCCGCGCGCTCGGGTGGGGTTCGCCACAGGACGGTTGGCGGCGAGTGTACGGCGCTGTCAACAGCTTTCGCGATCTCGAGGCTCCGCTGATCGGTGCGGTGGAACGCCTTGTCGATTTCGTGACCCAACCGGACGGTTCGCCGACGTAGTGTGGAGACGTGGTCGCAATCATCTGGCTTGTCGGAGCGGTGTTGCTGGCCGCCGGCGAAGCGCTGACGGGTGATTTCTTCCTGCTGATGCTGGCGGGCGGTGCACTCGGGACCGCTGGTGTGTCCGCCGTGACCGACCTGCCGGTATGGGGCGACGCGATCGTGTTCGCGGCGCTGTCCGCCCTGCTGATCCTGTCCGTGCGCCCGGTGTTGTTGCGCAAGTTCGCGGCTCCGCCCGCTGTGCCGATGGGGATGGAGGCGCTGACGGGTAAATCCGCCGTCGTCCTGGAAGACGTCGGCGGTCACTCCGGTCGGATCAAACTGGGCGGCGACGTCTGGACGGCGCGAGCGCTCGATTCCAGCGAAACGTACACAGCAGGATCGACCGTGACCGTGATGAAGATCGACGGCGCTACCGCCGTCGTATGGAAAGGTCTGTGAACAGCGCATGGTGGCATTGATCGTCCTCGCAGTAATCGTGCTTCTGGTGGTCGTGGTGGTGGCCAAATCCGTCACCCTCGTGCCGCAGGCGGAAGCGGCGGTGATCGAACGACTCGGCCGGTACTCGAAAACGATCTCGGGTCAATTGGCGTTCCTCGTCCCGTTCGTCGATCGGGTCCGCGCGAAAGTGGATCTGCGCGAACGGGTCGTGTCCTTCCCGCCGCAGCCCGTCATCACCCAGGACAACCTGACGGTCTCCATCGACACCGTCGTCTACTTCCAGGTCACCACCCCGCAGGCGGCGGTGTACGAGATCAGCAACTACATCGTCGGTGTCGAGCAGCTCACCACCACGACGCTGCGCAACGTCGTCGGCGGCATGACGCTGGAAGAGACTCTGACATCGCGTGATTCGATCAACGGTCAGCTTCGCGGAGTGCTCGACGAGGCGACGGGCCGGTGGGGTCTGCGCGTCGCGCGCGTCGAGCTCAAGAGCATCGATCCGCCGCCGTCGATCCAGGAATCGATGGAGAAGCAGATGAAGGCGGACCGCGAGAAGCGCGCCACCATCCTTACGGCCGAGGGCCATCGCGAATCGTCGATCAAGACCGCCGAGGGTGAGAAGCAGAGCCAAATTCTCTCCGCCGAAGGTGCGAAGCAGGCCGCCATTCTCGCGGCCGAGGGCGAGCGGCAGTCACGCATCCTTCGTGCACAGGGTGAACGAGCTGCGAAATACCTTCAGGCGCAAGGCGAAGCGAAGGCGATCGAGAAGGTCTTCGAGGCCATCAAGGCCGGCAAGCCCACACCGGAACTGCTCGCGTACCAATACCTTCAGACGCTGCCGAAGATGGCCGAAGGTACGGCCAACAAGACGTGGATCGTTCCCAGCGATTTCGGCGACGCGCTGAAGGGTTTCGCGAAGAACCTCGGCGCGAAGGGCGACGACGGCGTGTTCCGGTTCGAACCGAGTGATCACGGCGATGTTCGGTCCAAGCCCGAGGACGACTCGGACGAGGTCGCGAGCTGGTTCGACACCAAGACCGATCCGGTGATCGCGCAGGCGGTTGCTGCGGCGGAAGCGGTGGCGCGCAAGCCCGTCGACACGTCGTTGGGACACTCGCCGTCGGTCGGCGAACTGGCCGCGCCGGCTCCGTCCACCTCTGCGCCCGTGGATCCGGAACCCGAGAACTAGTGCGCGATGCCTGCAGCGACACCGCTGCAGGCAAGGGCCCACAGCACGCTCGTGAACGTGCCGATGATGAAGTGTTCCGACGCGTGTGCATCGCGGACATCCGGGTAGCGCGCAAGACCTTTCACTGCCAGCACGACGGCGATGCCCTCGGGCCAACCGCTGATCACGGAGACGGCGACGGCGAGTCGCTCGAGAACCCCGATGACCAGACCTCCGTGCAGCACAGCGGGTTCTGGGCCGGCCGAGTCCTGTCGGCGCGCAATTCCGAAAGCGAGCGGAACCAGGGGCACCCCGCCGGTCGCCGACGCGATCACCGACAGCACCAGAGCGAGAACGAGCGGCACACCGGTCACCGGGTTCGGTAGCGCGGCGGCCACGGCCCCGGCCACGGCGGTCCCGACTGCGGCGATCGCGCTTCCCAGCCAGGGGAGCGGGCGGACCGGCAGCAGCGGAGCGAACGCTGCGACGACCAGGGCGACGAGTGCGGTAACGATCACGAGGAAACTCCGTCTGCTCGGGCGAGAAGTCTGACGGCGGCGGTTCGTCCGGACAGTTCGGCCTGCCAGCCGGCGACGGACAGTCGCTGCGACATCGCTTGGCGGGTGATGCCGAGTTCGATCGCGGCGGCCGCCTGGGAGGCTGCGGTCCGCATGGTCGCGACGGCCGACCGGCCTTCGTCGGAACGGCGTGTGATCAGTACTGCCAGCAACGTCAGGACGGCCTGAGCGTCCGCGGCGGTGTCGTCGTCGGGTCCGGCCACAGCGATGGCCCCGGGGGCGGTCTTCGCGCGGTTCACGGCGTCGCGGGCCGCCTCGAACGCCGCGCCTCGACCGGCTCGGGTGACGTCCGGCAAGGGTTGTTCGGTACTGCCCGCTCCGATGCCGACGCTCCACGACCCGTCGTCCACGAGGTCCAGGGCGATGTCGACGACGAGGTCGGGATCGTCGGAGACTGCCTGTACCTCGTCACCGGCGGTTCGTTCGAACCGTCGACTCAGCGGACGTGTCGCGTATCGGTCGAGCAGGTCGGGAACGCGGTCGATGTCGCGTCTACTGCGACGTTGATCGACGGTCAGAACGAACATGGCGTAAAGTCTAGTGACTTGATAATCAGTAATCAAGCATCTGGACTTGACGCAAGGATGGGAACTGGATACTGGCCAATCAAGCATCCGAACTTGACGGACTGGTCACGGTGGCCTCGGCCAACGGGAGGGCGGTGACCGGTGTTCGAGCGTCGACCACCAGACCCACCACGCCCAGCGCGATGCACAGTCCCGACACGACGAGCAACGCCGGATCGGTGTGTCCGCTCAGCGCATTTCCCAGCAGAACGATCCCGATCGTTCCCGGAACGACACCGACGAGAGTGGCCAGAGCGAACGGCACCACGCGAACCGCGGACACCCCGGCGCAGTAGTTCACGACAGAGAACGGAACCGGGGCGATGAGGCGCAGAGAGCCGACGGCCAACCACCCGCGACGAGCGAGTCTGGCGTCGACCGATGCGAGGGCGGGGTGCGTCAGACGGGCAGCCACGATGTCGCGACCGACCCACCGCACCAGGAGCAACGCCAGCACTGCGCTGATGGTGGTGGCGGCCACCGCGATGAGCAGGCCCAGCGCAGCGCCGAACAGCACACCGGCGCTGATGGTGAAGATCGTCCGAGGGATCGGCGTGATGGTCAACAGAACGTGCGCGACGAAGAACGCGATGGGAAACCCGGGTCCCCACGACGCCGCCCACGCGCGCAACTGCTCCACGGTCGGATGCGGCACCAGAACGGCGACCGCCACGAACCCCGCCACCAACACGATCGCAAGGAGTCCTCGTCCGTACTTCCGGGTCCTCGCGCTGCTCACGAGGTTCAACGGTACCGCCGAGCGGCCGAGCGCCGTCACATGTGACCGGCGTCTCAGAAAGATGAGGTGATCCTCACGATAACGAGCGATCGGTGCGGTTAGCATCACGAGAACGGTGCCTCGGGACACAGGCGTCACTCGGCGAGAGGGAACGATGGCGGACAGCACTCCGGAAACAGGTGTCGACGGCAACATTTCGGACGGGGACGAGGCCTTCACGGCGTGGCAGGGAGCGGTGGCGGGGGTTCTCGCGAAATCCCGTCGCGTGGATGCGAACACCCTTCCGGAGCACCCCGAATCACTGCTCGCATCGACGACCTACGACGGCATCACGATCAATGCCCTCTACGGGCCTCGCGATGCCCGCCCCGAAGTTCCGCTACCCGGGTCCTTTCCCTTCGTCCGTGGACGTGACGCGTCGCGCGACGTCGCTCGCGGCTGGTTGGTCGCGGGAAGCGTCGGAGTGGGGGAGGCGGACCCCACGGCGATCAACTCCCTGATTCTGAACGGCCTCGAGAACGGCATCAGCGCACTGTGGCTCGGTGTCGATTCCGTCGAGCCCGCCGACCTCCCGAGGATTTTGGGCGGAGTGTTGCTCGACCTCGCTCCGATCACCCTCGACGCCGGTGAGCGACTGGTCGACTTCGCGGACGCGCTCCTGAATCACCTCGACTCGGCCGACGACATCGCCGATCGCTCGGCCGTCGACGTTCGCCTGGCGGCGTCGCCACTCACCGACCGGTTCGCCGACTCGGCCGGCGTCACGGTCGAGTACGCCATCGCGCTGGCGCAGAAAGCCTCCGAACGAACGGAGACCGTCCGCGCCATCACCGTCGACGGCACCGTGTTCCACGAGGCGGGAGCCGCCGACGCGCAGGAAGTGGGCCTGGCCGCCGCTGCGGGACTCGAGTATCTCCGCAGTCTCACCGCCGCCGGTCTGAGCGCCGCACAGGCCTTGTCCCAGATCGAGTTTCGCCTGGCCGCCACCGACGGTCAGTTCGACACGATCGCCAAGTTCCGCGCCGCCCGCCGAGTCTGGGCGCGCGTCGCGCAGGTGTGCGGCGCCCCCGGCAGCGGCAACGCGCCACAGCACGCCGTCACCTCGGCCGCGATGATGGCGCAGCGAGATCCGTGGGTGAACATGCTTCGCACCACCCTGGCAGCGTTCGGCGCGGGTGTCGGCGGCGCCGACTCCGTGACGGTTCTTCCGTTCGACGTGTCGCTCCCGGCGGGTGCTCTCGGGGTGTCGCGATCGTTCTCCAACCGCATCGCGCGCAACACGCAGCTGCTTCTGCTCGAGGAGTCCCACCTCGGTCGGGTGATGGATCCCGCCGCCGGCTCCTGGTACGTCGAGGACCTCACCGACGAGATGGCCGCGGCCGCGTGGTCGGTGTTGCAGGCCGTCGAGTCCGAGGGCGGATACGCAGCGGCACTCGAGTCGGGATTCGTGCACACCGCGGTGGAGACGACACGCGAGAAGCGCGCATCCGACATCGCCCATCGCCGCACCGCGGTCACCGGCGTGAACGAGTTCCCGAACCTCGCCGAGAAGGCGCTGCCCGAGGGTCTTGCACCGGCTGCCGGCACGACTCGCTACGCCGCTCAGTTCGAAGCGCTTCGAGACCGCAGCGACCGCGTGCTCGAGCAGACCGGTTCACGACCGCAGATCTTCCTCGCTCCGCTGGGTTCTGTTGCCGAGCACAACGTCCGCACGACGTTCGCGTCGAATCTGTTGGCCTCCGGCGGTATCGAGGCCCTCGACCCCGGAGCGGTCACCGACCTCGGCGCGGCCGCCCGCGAATCCGGCGCGTCCATCGCCGTCCTGTGCGGCACCGACCGCCGCTACGCGGACGAGGGAGTCGACGCCGTGCGCGCCCTCCGGAACGCGGGCATCGACCGCGTCCTCCTCGCCGGCCCGGAGAAGGTCTTCGCCGATGCACCGGACGACGGTCGACCCGACGGGTATCTGACGGCGAAGATCGACGCCGTCGCCGCGTTGACCGAACTCATGGACCAACTGACCAGCACGTTCGACAGGAGTCCGGCATGAATCGGCGTATCGGGCACACGATCGGCAGTTTCGCCGACGTCCCTCTGGCGGAGCCGGGCGAACCGGTGACGCCGTCACCCACCGCCGCCGAGGTGGACGCCCACGTCGCGGCGGGCGCCGCCGCGAACGGCTACACGGCCGAGCAACTGACGTGGTCGACACCGGAGGGTATCGACGTCAAGTCCGTGTACGCGGGCGCCGACCGCGACGCCGTGGCCGCGGCGGGTTACCCGGTCGATTCCTACCCGGGCGAGGCGCCGTTCGTCCGCGGCCCGTATCCCACGATGTACGTGAACCAGCCGTGGACCATTCGTCAGTACGCCGGTTTCTCGACGGCGTCGGAATCCAACGCGTTCTACCGTCGCAACCTCGCCGCGGGTCAGAAGGGCCTGTCCGTGGCGTTCGACCTCGCGACGCACCGCGGGTACGACTCGGACCATCCGCGCGTGCAGGGTGACGTCGGAATGGCCGGTGTCGCAATCGATTCCATCTACGACATGCGTCAGCTCTTCGACGGCATCGACCTCGGCAGCGTGTCGGTCTCGATGACCATGAACGGCGCCGTCCTGCCCATCCTCGCGCTGTACGTGGCCGCCGCGGAAGAGCAGGGTGTCGGGCCGGAGAAGCTGGCCGGGACCATTCAGAACGACATTCTCAAAGAGTTCATGGTCCGCAACACCTACATCTATCCGCCCAAGCCGTCGATGCGCATCATCTCCGACATCTTCGCGTACTCCAGCGCGCGAATGCCGAAGTACAACTCCATCTCGATCTCGGGCTATCACATCCAGGAAGCCGGTGCGACAGCCGATCTCGAACTCGCGTACACCCTCGCCGACGGCGTCGAGTACATCCGAGCGGGCCTCGACGCGGGTATGGACATCGACACGTTCGCCCCGCGCCTGTCCTTCTTCTGGGCGATCGGAATGAACTTCTTCATGGAGGTCGCCAAGCTCCGCGCCGGTCGCCTGCTGTGGTCGGAATTGGTGCAGAAGTTCGACCCGAAGAGCCCGAAATCGCGTTCGCTGCGCACACATTCGCAGACATCCGGCTGGTCGCTCACCGCGCAGGACGTGTTCAACAACGCCCCGCGTACCTGTATCGAGGCCATGGCCGCGACGCAGGGGCACACCCAGTCGTTGCACACCAACGCCCTCGACGAGGCGCTGGCGCTGCCCACCGACTTCTCCGCGCGGATCGCGCGCAACACTCAGCTTCTGCTGCAGCAGGAATCGGGAACCACCCGCCCGATCGATCCGTGGGGCGGGTCGTACTACGTCGAGTGGCTCACCGCCCAGCTCGCCGACCGCGCCCGCGCACACATCGCGGAGGTGGAGGAAGCCGGCGGAATGGCGCAGGCGATCAGCGAGGGCATCCCGAAGCTGCGGATCGAGGAAGCCGCCGCGCGGACGCAGGCCCGCATCGACTCCGGGATCCAACCGCTGGTCGGAGTCAACAAGTACGTGCCGGACGAGCCGGACAGCATCGAAGTGCTCAAGGTCGAGAACTCCAAGGTGCGCAAGGAGCAGATCGACAAGCTCGAACGCCTGCGCGCCGAGCGTGATTCGGACGCCGTCGAAGCGGCACTGGCGGCGTTGACCCGTGCGGCCGCGTCCACCGAGGGCGGGATGGAGAACAACCTCCTCGCCCTGGCGGTCGACGCAGCGCGGGCCATGGCCACCGTCGGGGAGATCTCCGATGCACTCGAGAAGGTGTACGGCCGCCACCAGGCAGAAATCCGTACGATCAGCGGGGTATATCGCGACGAGGCAGGAAAGGCGAAGAACGTGGCACACGCCAGCGAACTCGTCGCACGCTTCGCCGAGGACGAAGGACGACGTCCGCGCATCCTCGTGGCGAAGATGGGCCAGGACGGACACGACCGCGGCCAGAAGGTCATCGCCACCGCCTTCGCCGACATCGGCTTCGACGTCGACGTCGGTCCGCTGTTCCAGACGCCGGAAGAGGTCGCGAACCAGGCCGCCGACAACGACGTGCACGTGGTCGGGGTGTCGTCGCTCGCCGCGGGACACCTCACCCTCGTTCCGGCGCTCCGCGACGCTCTCGCCGCCGTCGGACGGCCGGACATCATGGTCGTGGTGGGCGGCGTCATCCCGCCCGGTGACTTCGATGCCCTCTACGACGCGGGCGCGGCCGCGATCTTCCCGCCCGGCACGGTGATCGCGGACGCCGCAGCCGACCTGGTCACGAAGCTCGCCGAATCGCTGGGACACGGGGCTGGACATGTCGGCCGGCCTCCGGTCCTCCCGTCTGTTTCCGGTGTCTGACCGTCCCACACGCGCCATCGACATCGCCGACCTGGCCGCGTCGGTGCGCGCCAACGAACGATCCGGGTTGGCGCGTGCCATCACGTTGGTCGAATCGACCCGATCCGACCATCGTGACCTGGCGCAGAAGCTGCTGCTCGAGCTGCTTCCCGAGGCCGGGGGAGCGCACCGCGTGGGCATCACCGGCGTACCCGGCGTGGGTAAGTCGACGTTCATCGACGCCCTCGGGATGCAGCTCATCGCGGCCGGACATCGCGTCGCCGTCCTCGCCGTCGACCCGTCGTCCACTCGCACGGGCGGGTCCATTCTGGGTGACAAGACCCGCATGGCCCGCCTGTCGGTCGCGCCCGAGGCGTACATTCGGCCGTCGCCGACGTCGGGCACGCTCGGCGGCGTCGCCAAGGCCACCCGCGAAACCATCGTCCTGCTCGAAGCCGCCGGCTACGACGTGATCCTGGTGGAGACGGTGGGCGTCGGTCAGTCCGAGATCACCGTCGCGGGGATGGTGGACTGCTTCTGCTTCCTCACCCTTGCCCGCACGGGAGATCAGTTGCAGGGCATCAAGAAAGGCGTACTCGAGCTCGCCGACGTGGTGGCCGTGAACAAGGCGGACGGCAAACACCTCACCGAAGCGAAAGGTGCCGCACGCGAACTCGCGGGTGCGCTTCGCCTGATCTACCCGCACGACGCGCTCTGGAAGCCGAAGGTCCTGACCATGAGCGCCATCGAAGGCACCGGCCTGGACACGTTCTGGGACACGGTGCTCGAGCACCAGCGCGTACTCGCGGACGCGGGTGAGTTCGAGCAGAAGCGTCGGCGGCAGCAGATCGAGTGGACCTGGACGATGGTCAACGATCAACTGCTGCGCAGACTGTCGACAAACGAAGCGGTCAAGAAGATTCGCGACGACGTCGAGGCGCGTGTGGCCAAGGGGACACTCACCGCGGCGCTGGCGGCGAAGGAGATCGTGGAGGCATTCGACGGGACCGGTCCGTCGTCCTCGTCGGACACCGGACCTGTGTCCGACACCGGACCCATTTCCGACTCGGGGGCACCCTCACACCGTTAGATCGACTGAATGTGCCCCTCAGTCGGGAAGGGGCTGGTCGGCTGGAAACCTCCGCGCCGCGAACGCCCCGACCCGCCCCAGCAGATGGTCGAAGAAGGCGTCGGGATCCGTCCGCACCGCGATCGCGGCGTTGGGTGTGCGCCCCCAGAAACCGCGCCGATCGGCCACCGTCGTTCCGCGCGTGAGGGTTCCGGTCAGCTCGACGTCGACCGTGGCGGGCTCGTACTCGGCGAACTCCGGGTGCAGGGCGAGCGCCGCGGCGAACGGATCGTGCATGTGCGCGAGGTAGCCCTCGCCCTGGGCCTGGTGAAACTCCAGGTAGAACCGAACCGCGTCGGTGAAGTGGCGCACCACCGGGTTCGACGCGGTCGAGCGAACACCCGGTTCGTCTGCGGCGGAGAGTGTTTCGATCGGTTGACTGCCGGCCAGTTCGGCCAGGCGCTCGACGTGTGAGGGCTTCATCTCGATGGTTTCGGTAAGCCCGAGTGCGCACACGATCGGCGGGTGCAGCGCCACGGAGAAGGCGTCGAAGACTTCCTTCGCCGCCTCGGGGTCCACCGCGACGTTCCATTCCGACGTGGGCGTGGTGTTTCCGGGGTGATCGAACGATCCGCCCATGACGACCAAGCGCCGCAGCAACTTCGGCAGATCGGGCTCCAACCGGACGGCGAGGGCGAGATTGGTCAGGGGGCCGGTGACCAGTCCGACGATCTCTCCGGGGTATTGGCGGACGGCGGCGACCCACGCCTGCGCTGCGGTGCGATCGGAGACCGTTCGCGACGAGGCCGGGAGTTCGGCGTACCCGATGCCGTGCGGCCCGTGAGTGTCCTCGGTGGTCATCAGCGGGGCCACGAGCGGTCCGTCCGCGCCGACCGCCACCTCGATGAGCGGTGCGCCGCAGAGGTCGAGCCAGCGCAGGTTGTTCTCGGTGACCTGCGCGGTCGGGACGTTGCCGGCGGTGCAGGCGAGGACGGTGATCTCGGCTTCCTCGGGGCTGGCCAGGAGGTAGAGAAGCGCGAGCGAATCGTCGATTCCGGTGTCGACGTCGACGATCAACTTCTGCGGAAACGTGGTCACCCGAGCGATTGTGTCACCACCGCGCGTCGTCGGATCCCCAGTCGTGACTGGGGAACGGGTAGTCGTCGTATTCGGCGAGCGCGGGTCTGGCCGCCGTGATCGCGCCGTGTGTGCAGACGGTGTCGTCGTCGGGAAGAACCGCGGACGGTGGGTTCTCGGCTCGCCCGGGCGCGGCGAGCAACCACGCGGCGGTACGGGCCAGCGACACCGTCACGTCGCGGCCGATCCCGTCGGAAAGCTGCGCCGCCAGCGCGTCCACCACACCCGCGGCGAGCAGGTATCCGCTGGCGTGATCGAGCGCCTGGGCGGGAAGCGCTCCCGGTGTGCCCTCGATCGACGCGATTCCCGACGCCGCCTGGACGAGGCTGTCGAACCCGCGCCGATGCGACCAGGATCCGCGCTCGCCCCATGCACTGACTCGCCCGTGGACCACCCCGGGCGCGAGCCGAAGATCCAGTGCACCGGGGCGGTAACCGGTGACCACGATGTCGACGCCGCTCATGAGAGCGTCGAGTTGTCGACGGTCGTCCGGATCACGGAGATCGAGAAGGGTCGAACGCTTGCCCTGGCCGTTCTCGCGGTGCTGCCAGGCGATCTCGGACAGGTGGGGCGGGTCGACGCGCACCACGGACGCGCCGAGCAGCGCCAGCGCCCGGGTCGCGACGGGGCCGGCGATGACTCGGGTCAGGTCGAGTACGCGAATGCCCGCCAGCGGCGAGACGGTCGTGGCCTGAGGCGGACCGTACGGATCGCGAAAGTCGGGTCGCATGGTCCGAGACACCAGGGGTCCCGATGCGGAACGCCGCCCCGGTTCGGACGCGGCCCAGTCCTGTTCGGTCCGCACCCGCACTGCGAGCCCGCCGGCCGCCATGACCGTATCCTCCACGTCAGCGCCCGAACGGCGTTCGAGCTCGGTCGCGAGATCGTCCCGAGATGCTCTGTGCCGCAGACCGAGAGCCTCCAACAGTCGGCTGCGGTGGTGCGGATAGTTCGCGTGGGTGCGCACCCATCCGTCGGCCGCGGGGAAGAAGCCCGAGAGCTCGGCAAAAGCGTTCACCGGTTCGCCGTCGATTCGGAGCATCTTGTCACCGGAGAAGGAGGCTGAGATGCGGGCGGGGTCGAGACGCCATGGCGCCGTGTCGAGTTCGCGAACAGCCCGGTAGCGATCGACGGCGCTACAGAAGGCGGCCACCGATCCCGTCGCCAGCGCCGCCACGGGCAAGCGTGCCGACAGGTAGGGACGAGCCGCCGACGCGACCGAGATCGAGCTCGACGTGTCGAGCGCGATCTCGTAGTCGGACAGCAGAAGCTCGTGCACCACTACACCTTTCGGGCCGAGACCTCGACTCCCGCGTCTCGCAGACGGGTGATCAGGGCGTCACCGATACCGGTTGCGGGAGTGAGCACCCCGCCGCCCAGGCCGGGGAGCTGGTCACGGTTCAGCGCGAGGGCGAGTGCGGATTCGCCCAGCATGATCGCGGTGGCCGCGTAACCGGGGTCGCCCTTGGCCTTCACGCGGGAGACGTAGTGCTCACCGGTGGTGGTGGTCGTGTAGATGTCGACGGTGAAATGACCCTTCTGTTGGGTCTTCTCGCTGGGCCCCTCGCCCGGCTTGGGTAGCACCTTGTCGAGCACGAAGCGAGTGGGCTTGAACGCCAGCCCGGCCACGACCGCGCCGAGTCCGGCGGCCACGGCACCGGCGAGCACGGGGGACAGCGGCGACGATCCGACGCTCATGACCTCGTTGTACTTGAACGTCTTGCCGTACGCGTACCCGAGAAGGGCGTTGGACCGCCGGACCACCCGAGAGTTGTACGACGCCATCACGAACGGTGCCTTGTAGCCCTTCAGCGACGGGTGGATCGACGAGCCCTTCATGATCGGCGCATCGTTCTGGCGGCCGAGATCGGGCTCGATCGAGCGGTCGGGGCTGAGCGAGTAGGGGCTGACCGCGATCTTCCGGGCCTTCTTGCTGGCCGTGATCTCGTCGATCTGTCCGCGCAGCGAGTCGATGGTGCCACCGCTGACGCCACCGCTCATCGACGTGACGACCAGCGTGGTGTCGGTGAGTTCACCGGCGCCGTCCTGGTTCACCTTCTCGTAGAGTGCGAACACGCCGATGTCCGACGGGATGGAGTCGAACCCGCACGAGTGGACGATGCGCGCGCCGGTCGAGTGCGCCAACTCGTGGTTCTCGTCGGCACTTTCACGGGCGAAGAGCACCTCACCGGTGAGGTCGACGTAGTCCGTTCCGGCTGCGGCGCACGAATGTGCCAGTGCCTTGCCGTATTTGGCGTAGGGACCGACGGTCGTGATCACCACCTGCGCTTTGCCCGCAAGCGCGTCGAGGGCAACGGTGTCGTCTGCCTCGGCCACGAGGATCGGCCAGTCGGCAGCGGTAGACCCGAGGGTGGATCGGACCGACACCAGTTTGCTCTGCGAGCGCCCTGCGAGTGCGATGCGAGTTCCCTCGGGTGCAGCGCCGGCCAGGTGCTTGGCGACCAGTGCCCCGACGAAGCCGCTGGCCCCGTAGACGATGACGTCGAAATCTCGGCGACGTTGTGCAGCGGACGTGGGCTGTTCGGAAGAAGCCATTCACCAACCCTACGTCCTTCGAAACCCGGGCTTTCGGCCGCTCACACCGTCCAGGTGTGCACCGGATCGCCCTGGTGCATGCGGTCGAGGTATTCGGCGAGCATGCCCGCGAGCGCCGTGGGGCGATCGTCTCCCGCTTTCTCTCGGGCTGCGACCGACGCTCGTTGCCACACCGATCCCGATTGCCTCGCCAGGCACCGGGCTTCGATGACACCGAGGTAGCGATCGCGGACGTCCGCGTCGACTCCGTACGCCTGCAGGCCCGCGTCGGCCAGGGGGAGCAGACGGCGCAGGACGAGTTCCTGCGGGCCCACCCAGCCGACCTCGGGCCAGTAGAGCCGGGCGTCGAAACCGCCGCGTGCTGCGGCGTGGACGTTCTCCTCGGCCGCGTCGAACGACATCTGCGACCAGACCGGCCGGTCGGCGTCGACGAGCGCGCGCACCGTTCCGTAGTAGAAGGCGGCGTCGGCCATGATGTCGACGACGGTGGGACCGGCGGCCAGCACACGGTTCTCGAGGCGAATGTGGTGGCCGCCGTCGGACGTGTCGTAGACAGGCCGGTTCCAGCGATAGACGGTGCCGTTGTGCATGCGGAGTTCGGTCAGTTTCGGGGTTCCCCCGTCGGCGAGGACCTGAACGGGGTCCTCCTCGGAGACGACGGGAAGCAGCGCGGGGAAGTAACGCGAGTTCTCCTCGAACAGGTCGAAAATGGAGGTGATCCACCGCTCGCCGAACCACACTCGGGGCCGCACACCCTGATTGACGAGTTCCTGTGGCCTGGTGTCGGTGGCCTGCTCGAACATCGGGATGCGGCTCTCGTGCCACAGCGCCTTGCCGGCGAAGAACGGCGAATTGGCCGACAGTGCGATCTGAACGCCCGAAAGCGCCTGCGCCGCATTCCAGTACGAGGGGAAGTCCAACGGCGCGACCTGCAGATGCAACTGCACAGAAGTGCACGCCGCCTCCGGAAGAATGGTCTCGCAGATGATGTTCAGGGTTTCGACGCTGATCTCGTCATTCAGCGGAACACCCGATATGGAGAGCTCGATGTCCTCGCCTCGCGCCGCGAAGATCTGCTGATCGAGCAATTCGTATCGGGGATTGGACGAGAACCAGTGCCGGGCGAAGTGCTCTTCGGTCAGCGTGGGGAGCATGCCGATCATCGCCAGTCGGCTGCCCGATTCCTTCGCGCGTGCGTCCGCAGAGTCCAACGATGCCCGCAGTCCCGCCTCGAGAAAACGCATGTTGCTGGCGCTCAGCGGTTTCGGCGCCACGTTGATCTCGATGTTGAACTGCCCCAACTCCGTCTGGAAGTCGGGGTCGGCAATGGCTTCGAGTACGGCGGCATTGGCCATCGCCGGTTTCATCGTGTCGTCGACCAGGTTCAGCTCGACTTCCATACCCAGTCGTGGCTCGTCGACACTGAATTCGTCGTTCGCGAGCATCGTCGCGAGTGCGTCCAGGCACCGCTGTACCTTGCGCCGGAATTCCTGTCGGTCCTGACGACTGAATGTCCGTGCTTCGACTTCATCGCCCATGTGCCAATCTCACCATTACCAGGGCGAAGGGGCGTAGTCCTTGAGAAATTTGCCGTGAATGTCGTGCCCGGCCTCGCCCTGCACGATGGGGTCGTAGACGCGGGCCGCCCCGTCCACCAGGTCCAGCGGTGCGTGGAAACCCTCGTCCGCCAGGCGCATCTTGGTCGGATGGGGGCGCTCGTCGGTGATCCACCCGGTGTCGACGGCAGTCATGAGGATGCCGTCGGACAGCATCTCTCCGGCGCTGGTGCGCGTGAGCATGTTGAGCGCAGCCTTGGCCATGTTGGTGTGCGGGTGCCCGGGCCCCTTGTATCCGCGCCCGAACTGCCCTTCCATTGCCGAGACGTTGACGACGTACTTGCGCCGGGCCTGCGCAGCGGCCATGGCGGGACGCAGGCGCGAGACCAGAATGAACGGCGCAACGGAGTTGCAGAGCTGGACCTCGAGCAGCTCCATCGGATCGACCTGATCGACGGTGTGAACCCAACTGTTGGTGTCGGCGAGATCCGGCACCAGTCCACCGGCGTCGATGGCGACGCCCATCTCGATGCGCTCCGGCGACGCCGAGCCGGCCACCAATGCCAGCGCCGAGACCGCTTCGAGCGCAGTGGTCGGAACGGACCCCGCCAGCGCGGCGGGGTGCGCGTCGCTCGTGTTGCCGAACGTCAGCACCTCGACGGGCGTTTCCTCCAACACCAGTGGCGATTCCGCGTCGATCAACGCGGAATACGATCCGGCGGAACGCTTCACGGTCTGCGCCGCATTGTTGATCAGGATGTCGAGGGGGCCCGACGCCGCGACGGAGTCGGCGAGCGAGACCACCTGCGCCGGATCACGGAGGTCGATGCCGACCACCCGCAGTCGATGCAACCAGTCGGCGCTGTCGGGCATGGAGGTGAACCGGCGCACGGCGTCGGCCGGGAAGCGGGTGGTGATGGTGGTGTGCGCCCCGTCGCGAAGGAGGCGCAACGCGATGTACATGCCGATCTTCGCGCGGCCGCCCGTGAGCAGCGCGCGTCGCCCGGTCAGGTCCGTCCGGGCGTTTCGCTTGTCTCGATTGAGCTCTGCGCACGCCGGGCACAACTGGTGATAGAACGCGTCGACCACTGTGTAACGCTGTTTGCAGATGTAGCAGGGACGAGCACGCAGCAGCGTGCCCGCCGTCGCTCCGGTCGCGCCGGAGGTCAACGCCAATCCGGCGGTCTCGTCGTCGATGCGCTCGGGCGATCCCGTGGCCGTGTTCGCGATGACGGACCGATCGGCTTCGGAGACCTTGGTGCGCGACTCGATACGGCGACGCTTCTTGATCGACTTGAACAACTGGGCCGTAGCACGTTGCAGCGCAACGGAATCGGGGTGCTCGTCGTGCAGTTCGGATGCCTGAGCGAGTACCCGGATACAGACCTCGAGATCGTCCGGATCGATGGTCACGCTGCTCACTTCCGTTCGGCTCTCACGGCAACACTGTCACGACAAAAGAAAAGACCCCGATTCCGGCGAGAATCGGGGTCTGTGCGTGTCCGAGGGGGGACTTGAACCCCCACGTCCGTTAATAGGACACTAGCACCTCAAGCTAGCGCGTCTGCCATTCCGCCACTCGGACATCACTGTTTGCACGCAAACAGCAACTGCCGCTCCGATTTCTCGGTGCGACGGCAAACATTAGCCGATCACTGCCCACGAGACAAAACCGCACGTCGCACGCACGGCACACAGGGCCCTGGTAGGAAAGACGAGTGACTGACACCGATCAACCGAGTCGTTCCGCAGGCTCCACTCCAGATCAACCGAGTCGTTCCGCAGGCTCCACTCCAGATCAACCGAGTCGTTCCGCAGGCTCCACTCCTACCGCGGCGGTGGACGAAGTCGTCGATCTGGTCGCGTCCCTCATCCGCTTCGACACCTCGAACACCGGTGAGCTGGCCACCACGGTCGGCGAGAAGGAGTGCGCCGAGTGGGTTGCCGCCCAACTCGAGGCGGTCGGTTACGAGACCGAGTACGTCGAGTCCGGACAACCGCGGCGCGGCAACGTGTTCGCCCGGTTGAAGGGCGCCGACTCCACACGTGGAGCGCTTCTCGTACACGGACATCTCGACGTCGTTCCCGCCGAACCCGCCGACTGGAGCGTGCACCCGTTCTCCGGGGCCGTCGAGGACGGTTACCTGTGGGGCCGCGGCGCGGTGGACATGAAGGACATGGTCGGCATGGCACTCGCCATAGCTCGCGAGTTCAAATCGTCCGGAACGGTCCCGCCGCGCGATCTGGTGTTCGCATTCCTGGCGGACGAGGAAGCGGGCGGCACGTGGGGCTCGCACTGGCTTGTCGAAAACCGCCCCGACCTGTTCGACGGAGTCACCGAGGCGGTCGGTGAGGTCGGCGGTTTCTCGCTGACCGTCGCGCGTCCGGACGGCACCGAGAAGCGGCTCTACCTCGTCGAGACGGCCGAGAAGGGCCTGGCGTGGATGCGCCTGACCGCCAAGGCCCGAGCTGGTCACGGATCGTTCCTCCACGATGAGAACGCCGTCACCTACCTCGCGGAAGCCGTTGCCCGACTGGGCAATCACACGTTCCCGCTCGTCATGTCGGACTCCGTGCGCGAGTTCCTGGCCGCCGTCTCGGACGAGACGGGTATCGATTTCGATCCCGAGTCGCCCGACATCGACGGGATGCTCGCCAAGCTCGGCAGCATTGCGCGCATCGTCGGAGCCACCTTCCGCGACACGGCGAACCCGACCATGCTCTCCGCCGGATACAAGGCCAACGTCATCCCGCAGACCGCGACGGCCGTCGTCGACTGCCGGATCGTGCCGGGCCGGAAAGCAGCGTTCGAGAAGGAGGTCGACGAGCTGATCGGCCCGCACGTCGAACGCGAATGGATCACCGACCTCGACTCCTACGAGACGACGTTCGACGGCGCCCTCGTCGACGCCATGAACGACGCGATCCTCGCCCACGACGAGAACGGGCGCACCGTCCCGTACATGCTCTCCGGGGGCACCGACGCGAAGGCGTTCGCCAAGCTGGGCATCCGCTGCTTCGGATTCGCCCCGCTCAGGCTTCCGCCGGATCTCGATTTCGCGGCGTTGTTCCACGGAGTCGACGAACGGGTACCCACCGATTCCTTGGTGTTCGGCACCAAGGTGTTCGCGCATTTTCTGATGCACAGCTGACCGAAAGGATTCGTCATGTCGTACGACCCGTACGCCGCGCTACCCGATCTTCCGTCCTTCGAGCTCACGAGCGAGGACATCACCGACGGCGGGCCGCTGAGAGAGGATCAGGTCAGCGGAATCATGGGCGCCGGCGGGCACGACCAGTCGCCGCAGCTGACCTGGTCGGGATTCCCCGAGGGAACCAAGAGTTTCGCCGTCACCGTCTACGACCCGGACGCACCCACCGCCTCCGGGTTCTGGCACTGGGCCGTCGCGGACATTCCCGCGTCCACCACGTCGCTGGTCGCGGGTGCGGGCGACGACCACGGCACCGGCCTGCCCACGTCCGCGATCACGTTGAAGGGTGACGCCGGCGTGGCGCGCTTCATCGGCGCCGCTCCGCCCGCCGGTCACGGTCCGCACCGCTACTTCGTCGCGGTCCACGCCGTCGACGTCGAGTCGTTGGGAATCGACGAGACGGCCACCCCCGCCTACCTGGGGTTCAACCTCTTCTCGCACGCCATCGCACGCGCGGTGATCGTCGGGACGTACGAGCAGAACTAGCGGGCGCCCGACCCCACCGCGTCGCTCAACGATCGGAAGCCGGCGGCACGAGCACGCCGCGCGATTCCCGCGTTGAGCCGACGCGCCCAGAACGGTCCGCCGTAGACGAAGCCGGTGTATCCCTGAATCAGGGATGCGCCGGCTTCGATGCGTTCCCAGGCCTGATCGACCGTCTCGATGCCGCCGACGGACACCAACGCGATGCGCCCGCCGACGCGACTGTGCAGGCGCCGCAGCACCTCGAGGGACCGCGCCGCGACGGGTGCGCCCGACAGCCCGCCGGCGCCCATGGCGTCGACGTCGGCCTTGGCCGTGCGCAGACCGGTGCGGGCGATGGTGGTGTTCGTGGCCACGATTCCGGCCAGATTCAGTTCGACGGACAGATCCGCGACGGCGTCGATGTCGTCGTCGCTGAGGTCGGGGGCGATCTTGACCAGAACGGGCTTGTCGACGACGGACTGCACCGCGGCCAGCAGAGGCCGTAGCGACTCGACGGCCTGCAGGTCACGCAGTCCCGGCGTGTTCGGCGAACTGACGTTGACCACCACGAAGTCGGCGACGGGACCCAGCAGCCGAGCGCTGGTGGTGTAGTCGTCGGCCGCACCCTCGGGTGGGGTCACCTTGGTCTTGCCGATGTTCGCGCCGATCGGGACGTCGCCGCGGCGGCGGCTCAACCGGCCGGCGGCGGCAGCGGCACCGTGGTTGTTGAATCCCATGCGGTTGATCAGGCCACGGTCCGCGGGGACGCGAAACAGGCGCGGCTGGGGATTGCCGGGTTGCGCGTGCGCTGTGACGGTGCCGATTTCGGCGAAGCCGAAGCCGAGTGGACCCCACGCGTCGACCCCCGTGGCGTCCTTGTCGAACCCCGCCGCGAGACCGACGGGGGAGGGAAACCGAACTCCGAAGACGGTGCTGGCCAGCAGAGGGTCGCGGGACACGAGAACTCGCGACGCGACGGCACGTGTCGGAGGGAGCCGAGTGACCCACCGCATCGCGGTGAACGACAGGTGGTGAATACGTTCGGGCGGAAGGAGAAACATTGCCCTGAGCAGCAACTGGTACGGGGACATGCTCACATTCCGGGTTCGGGCACGTGCGTGGCCGTCTTGCGCCGCTTGAGCAACACTCGGCGGCTGCCGTCGGTGTACAGCCGAACCCGCGAGAGCTCCCACCCGCCGAACTCCGCGGAGATGGCGAGGCGCATCGAGGCGCTCACTCGCGTGACGTCCGGCGGAAGCCGCAAGGGGACGTATTCCCAGTCGTCGGATGTGCTTTCCCAACCCGAGGGCAGGGTGCGTTTGGCGCTGCTCATCTGTTCGTCACCTCGTCATTCACTGCGGGACTGGATACGTTGGATTCCTTGCCCGTCGGACGAGCCTACGAAAAGATCGCCCGATTGCGAGTCGACGGCCAGCGAGTCGGGCTGCCGAACCGTCGGGAAGCGGGCCGTCTCGACTCCGAGCCCGGTGGAGACGTCGTACCCCACCACCTCGTTGGTACTCGTCGACGTCACCCAGATGACGCCCGACGTGGTGTCGAAGGCCACTGCGAACGGGGACCCGGCGACGGGGAAACGCTGGCGCAGGATGAGGTCGTCGTCGGTGAACAGGAGGAGTTCGCCGTCGGCCGTGTCCGTGACCGCGATGCGCCCGTCCGGTGACGACGCCAGATTGGTCGCGCCCTCACCGGCGCGCAAGGCCGGTCCGAGGGCGCCGCCGTCCGCGTCGATCGACGTCACCGAGGTCTGCTTCGTGTCCAGAGCGGTCAGCTGGCCGTCGATCGACGACAGGGCGTCCACCGACGCGAGTCCGCCGATCGTCTTCGTGATCGCGCCGGACGAATCCAGGATGTGAATCTCACCACTGGCGTTGCCGACCGCCAGTCCGTCCTCGAAGGGCGCAGCGGACAGTGCGCCGCCGTCGACCGTGATGTCCTGTACCGCGCCGGACGCGCAATCGACTTGCAGCACACCCGAATTCGTCGTGACAAGTACCGCTCCGTCCCGGTCCGCCGTCACAGAGTTGCCGGCCTCGGGCAGCGTGATCGTCCGCGGGGGGGAATCGGCGCCCGACGCGGACTGCAGCAGCAGCGTCGTGCGATCGCCGGTCAAGGCGGCGACGGTACGCGAGTCGGCGTCGAACGTGATGGAATCGACGGACGTTCCGGCCTCGGACACGACGCCGGCAGGCGCTGTCGTCACCTCGGGAGACGTTGCGGCAGTCTCGGGTTCGCGAACGTTGAGGTTCGTTCCGCCGTCACCGGACGAGCAGCCGGCCGCGACGGCAACCAGAAGACCGACCGTGATCGCGTGACGGCGGGCAACTGGTGACAACATTCGGGTCCACTACTTTCGTCGGCATTACAGGGTCGGCATTACAGGGTCGGCATTACAGGGTCGGGCGGATCAATTCGATCATCCACGAGTGGCGCGGGCGCGGTCGGGGAGCACCGGCCGGTAGCGTCGGGGGTCGACAGGAGTCGAGGAATCGGGAGGGCAGAGAAGTGGAGAAGCACCAGCACTCCGACGCATCGCCCGTGTTCACCGTCGACGACATCTCGGTCGGCGCGTACGCGCACGGATTCGGCGACACCGAGGACGGGCGTACCTATGCGTTCCGGGTACGGGGCAATCGAATGTTCGTCGACGTCTATCGCGCCGACCTCGCCTCGGCCGTTCCCGACGAACGGGACGTCGAGGCCACCGCGGAAGTGTCCGTCGTCGATCTCGATCTCGCCGACGAACGCAGCCTCGTCGGCGCGGTGCGTGACGCCGTGGCGTCGGCGACGCCGGTCGACGGCCCCGCCAACGACGGGTCGAGCATCCGCGCGGTGCTCTCCCGCATCGGCTCCGTGATCGATCCGGGCTAGCTGCTCACGTCGTCCAGCGCGGACACGATGGCGGGGGGCAGCTCGAGATCGTCGGCGGCCAGGACTCCGGTCAGCTGACCGATGTCGCGTGCACCGACCACGGCCGACGACACGCCCGGCCGGTCGCGAACCCAGGCGAGCGCCACGGCCAAGGGCGACGTGCCGAGCCCGTCCGCGGCGGTGGCAACCGCTTCCACCACATTCGCCGCGCTTCTGGTCCGGTACCGCTCGATGCCCGGAGCGCGCGCATCGTCGGCTCCGCGCGAGTCCGCCGGAATCCCGTCGCGGTACTTGCCGGTCAGGACGCCGCCCGCCAGAGGCAGGACCGCCAGGATGCCGGCGCCGTGATGCTGGGCGGCCGGAATCAGTTCGTCCTCGACGTCGCGCGCCAGCAGCGAATACTCCGCCTGCGCGGCGACGGGCACGACGGACCCGCCGGCGCCGCACGCGGTGGCCAACTGCCACCCGAGGTATCCGCGAACCCCGACGTAGCGCACTCGTCCGGACGTGACGGCGTAGTTCAGGGTGGCCGCGATCTCCTCGGTGGGCGTACCGGGATCCCACGCGGCCACGTTCCACAGGTCAAGGTGGTCCGTACCCAGCTCGAGCAGGGTCGAATCGAGCACGTCGAGCAGCCCGCGCCGCGAGCAATCCGTGTGCGCGACACCGTCGCGCGTGGACACCCCGGCATCCGAACTGATCACGAGGTCTACGCGTGGCACGACGTCGTCGACGATCTCGGCGAGCACACGCAGCGCGCGGCCGTCGCCGTACGCGGGCGACGTGTCGACCAGAGTGCCGCCCGCCTCCACGAACGCGGCGAGTTGCGCAGCGGCGCCGTCGCCGTCGACACCGCGGCCCCAGTCGGCCGTTCCGAGTCCGAGCCTGGACACACGTAGGCCGCTGCGTCCGACCGTCCGTTCAATCATGGGCGTTTCCACATCATCGTCGTATTCGTCCCGTTCCCCTGCACACCGCGATGGTCGCCGACGGCAGAACCCTAGTACGGTCACGCTCCGTGACCACCTCCTGCTGCTGCCGCACTGCTCCGACCGGAACCGCACCGGCCCGATCCGAAACGGGGCCACGCGCGTGATCGAGTCCATGACCTGGCTGCAGGCACTCGTTCTGGGGGCGGTGCAGGGCCTCACCGAATTCCTGCCGATCTCGTCCTCGGCGCACCTGCGGATCGTCTCGCAGGTGTTCTTCGGTGACGACGCGGGCGCGTCGTTCACCGCCGTCACGCAGCTCGGCACCGAGCTGGCGGTGCTCATCTACTTCGCCCGCGACATCGGACGCATCGTCGCGGCGTGGTTCCGCGGTCTGTTCGACAAGTCGCAGCGCGGCAACCTCGACTACCGCATCGGGTGGTACGTGATCATCGCCACCATTCCGATCGGTCTGCTCGGGTATCTGCTGAAGGACCAGATCCGCACGGGCGCACGCAATCTCTGGGTCATCGCGACGATGCTGATCGTCTTCGCCCTCGTCATCGCGGTGGCGGAAAAGGTGGGTCGGCAGACGCGGCCGATCGAGAAGCTGACGACGCGCGACGGGTTGGTCATGGGCGCCGCGCAGTGTCTGGCGCTCATCCCGGGTGTGTCCCGGTCGGGAGCGACGTCCAGCGCGGGCCTGTTCATGGGCCTCACTCGTGAAGCGGCCGTTCGGTTTTCGTTCCTTCTCGCCATTCCCGCCGTCACGGCGTCAGGCCTCTTCTCGCTTCCCGACGCGTTCGAGCCGGCGGGAGAGGGACTCAACGCGTCGGGCGCGCAGCTGATCGTGGCCACGATCATCGCGTTCGTGCTCGGCTACGCCTCCATCGCGTGGCTGCTCAAGTTCGTCGCCAATCACTCGCTCTACTGGTTCGTCGGTTACCGCATCGTCGTCGGCGCAGCAGTGCTCGTCCTCTTGAGCACGGGAGTCGTGGCCGCCACCTAGGCCTCCGGGCAGGCCGGAGGCCGGTCGTGGCCTCCGGGCAGGCCGGAGGCCGGTCGTCATTACGCTGGGAGCATGACGGTCATCCTTTTGCGGCACGGGCGGTCCACGTCCAACACGGCCCACACGCTGGCCGGCCGCACCCCGGGCGTCGAACTCGACGTCACGGGCGTGGCTCAGGCCGAACGGGTCGTCGAGCGGCTCGACGGCCTCCGGATCGACGCCATCGTGCGCTCGCCTCTTCTTCGGTGTGAGCAGACGGTCGCGCCGCTGGCCACGGCGCGTGAGCTCGAGCCCACGGTCGAGGACCGGATCGTGGAGGTCGACTACGGGGAGTGGACCGGACGCGGGCTGAAGGAACTGGTCACCGAGCCGCTGTGGAAGGTCGTGCAGCAGCATGCGTCGGCCGCCGTCTTTCCCGGCGGAGAAGGATTGGCCGACGTGCAGGCGCGGGCCGTCAAGGCCATCCGCGACCACGACCGCAGACTCGCCGAGGAGTTGGGCCGCGACGCTCTGTGGGTGGCGTGCTCGCACGGTGACGTCATCAAGTCGGTGCTCGCCGACGCGTTGGGATGTCATCTCGACGAGTTCCAGCGGATCATGATCGAACCGGCGTCCATCAGCATCGTGCGCTACACCGAGACGCGTCCTTTCGTGCACCGAGTGGGTGACACGGGCGGGGATCTGTCGGCGTTCGTTCCTGGCGAAACCGCGCCGACCGACTCCGAGCCCGCCGCTGACCAGCCGGAACGCTCCTCGTCCGACGCCGTGCCCGGCGGAGAAGTCTGATTCCGGGCCCCGTCTGCGTCGTCGACCGTCCGCCACGCGCAATACTGCGGATAATGGGTATGACAGTTCCGAACGTCGGCGCGATCAAGGGAGGTGCTCATGTCCCGCGCGATTCACGTATTTCGCACTCCTGATCGTTTCGTCGCCGGAACGGTGGGGGAGCCGGGTGATCGCTCGTTCTTCCTGCAGGCGGTCCACGAGACTCGCATCGTCAGCGTCGCACTCGAGAAGCAGCAGGTGCAGGTGCTCGCCGATCGGGTCGGGCTTCTTCTCGAAGAGGTTCACCGCCGATTCGGCACGGACGTGCCGCCGGAGGAAATCGAACCGCGCGACGTCCACCCGCTGGTGATGCCGGTCGACGCCGAGTTCCGGGTCGGCACCATGGGACTCGGGTGGGACGCCGACGCCAACGCCGTCGTGGTCGAGTTGCTCGCGATCACCGAGACGGAGATCGACGAGTCCGTCGTCCTCGACGACACCGACGAAGGCCCCGACGCCGTCCGCGTGTTCCTGAGCCCGGAGCAGGCCCGCGAGTTCGCGACGCGCAGCGAACGGGTGATCGCAGCCGGTCGCCCACCGTGCCCGCTGTGCGGTGAGCCGCTGACCCCGTCCGGACACATGTGTGTCCGCACGAACGGATATCGCCGCGGAACGGTCCTCGGCGACGAATCCACCGAATTCGGCGACGAGAACTGATCTTGAGCGGAGCCTCGGACACCGATCTGCTGACCACCGGAGAACTGGCCATCGTCGGGCAGGTCACCACCGCCAGCAACGCCACCCTCGTCTGCGAGATCGCTCGCCCCGACGAGGAGGCACCGCTTCGGTGCGTCTACAAGCCGGTGCGCGGAGAACGCCCACTGTGGGACTTTCCGGACGGCACCCTGGCCGGTCGCGAGGTGTCGTCCTACCTCGTGTCCGAGGCGCTCGGCTGGGGCGTCGTGCCGACGACGGTCCTGCGCGACGGACCGTTCGGACCCGGCATGGTGCAGAGATGGATCGACACCGCGGAGCACCATCCGGAGCGCGGGGAGGGCATCGACATGGTCGACCTGTGCCGACCCGACATGATTCCCAGCGGATACATCCCCGTCCTGCAGGCCTACGACGACGTGGGGGACGAGGTGTCGCTGGTGCACGCCGACGACCCGCGTCTACAGCGGATGGCGGTGCTGGACGTGCTGGTCAACAATGCCGACCGCAAGGGCGGGCACGTTCTCGAAGGTCTGGACGGATCGGTGTACGGAGTCGATCACGGCATCTGCATGCACACCGACGACAAGTTGCGCACCGTGCTGTGGGGCTGGGCGGGCCGCGCGATCGACGACGGGGCGATGGCCGACGTCGTCGCCTTCGCGGAGAAATTGGGCACCGGCTTCGCCGACACGCTCGCCCCGCACATCACCGACAACGAGATCGACGCCCTGATCGCGCGGACGGCAACGTTGATCGCACGGCCGGTCATGCCGAAGCCGGACCGACACCGCCCGATTCCGTGGCCGGCTTTCTAGAACCCGACAGGTCGCGTACGAGCTGCAGCAGCTGATCACGCAGAGCGTCCGGGTCGGACACGGAATGAAGCGCGCTGTCCTCCCGCTCGGATGCGATGACCGTCGCCAGCATCTCTCGGCCGCTGTCTGTGATGGATACCAAGACTCGACGGTCGTCGCTCGGGTCGCTCTTGCGCTCGACCATCCCCGAACGAGCCAATTTCTCCACCGTCCGACTCATGGTCTGATCGGTGACTCGGCTCGCCCGTGCCATGTCGCGCTGCGACAGCGACGCGTTGCGAATCGTGTGCAGGGCAATCAAACCCGCGTGCGTGACGCCGTGGGACTCGAGCAGCTCGCTCCACGATTGCTCGACCAGACGCGCGGCAGTCGAGAGCAGTCGACCCGTCGGCCACTCGTCGAACCCGTCGACCTCGCTCGTCATGGCCACCTCGTTTCGTGTCACAGCGTAGTGGCAGGGCCGCTCGTCCTTTGCGCGACGCCCGCGCCGGACCGCGGAGGTGTCTCGATTAGGCTCGCGCCATGCAGTCGTGGCCCGAAGTCGTTGTCCCTTCCGTTCCCGGCGAAGGTCCTCCGCTTCGGCTGTACGACACCGCCGACCGTGCTGTCAGGCCCGTCACACCCGGTCCCGTCGCGTCGATGTACGTCTGCGGGATCACCCCGTACGACGCGACGCATCTCGGACACGCCGCCACCTACGTGACCTTCGACCTCGTCAATCGGGTCCTCCGCGACCGAGGCCACGACGTGCACTACGTCCAGAACGTCACCGATGTCGACGACCCACTCTTCGAGCGAGCCGAGCGCGACGGCGAGGACTGGGTTGCCCTCGGAAACCGCGAGACCGACCTGTTCCGCTCGGACATGACCGCGCTGCGCGTGATTCCGCCGCGTGACTACATCGGAGCCGTCGAATCGGTGAACGAAGTGACCGAGCTCGTAAACAAGCTCGTGGCGTCCGGCGCCGCATACGTCGTCGACGACGCCGAGAACCCCGACGTGTACTTCCGAGCCGACGCCACCGAGCAGTTCGGCTACGAATCGGGTTACGACCGCGAGACGATGGACCACTTCTTCGCCGAGCGTGGTGGCGATCCCGACCGACCCGGCAAGCGCAACCCACTCGACGCTCTGATCTGGAAGGCCGAACGTCCGGGCGAGCCATCCTGGCCGTCGTCGTTCGGCCCGGGGCGCCCCGGCTGGCACATCGAGTGCGCTGCAATCGCGTTGAACCGCATCGGGTTCGGGTTCGACATCCAGGGCGGCGGCAGCGACCTCATCTTCCCGCACCACGAGTTCTCCGCAGCCCACGCCGAGGCTCTTCGAGCGGCAGAGTCTGCGCAGGGGGCGGACCGCTTCGCGCGCCACTACGTCCACACGGGAATGATCGGCCTCGACGGAACCAAGATGTCGAAGAGCCTGGGCAACCTGGTTCTGGTGTCGAAACTGCGTGCCGCCGGAGTCGACGCCGCCGCGATCCGGCTCGGCCTGCTCTCGGGCCACTACCGACAGGACCGTGAGTGGACCGACGAGGTGCTCGCGGCCGCGCAGGAGCGCGTCGCATTGTGGCGCAAAGCAATCGCGCTCGAGTCGGCGCAGTCCGCGGACGAGACGGTGGCCCGGGTGCGTCAGCACCTCGCCGACGACCTGGATTCTCCGAAAGCGCTCGACGCCGTCGACGCGTGGGCCCGGCATGCGCTGTCGACGGGCGGCTCGGACAGCGGAGCGCCGACGTTGGTCGCGGACGCGGTGGATGCGCTGCTGGGAGTTCAGCTCTAGGGGGTTTGGGCTTCAGGGAGTTTCAGCTTCAGGGCTGAGCGAATCTGAGACTGTTCCCGAACGGGTCGGGTACCTCCATCGTGGGTCCGCCGGGCCCGTCGGGATCGATTCCGGGCCGGAGCGAAAACAGGTGGCGTCGGGAATGCACCTGGTCGTGGAGTTCTCGGACGTCCGTGACCGGGATCCACAGCACGGTGCCCGGCGTGCCGTCGCCGTGGTGCTCGGACAGATCCAGAACGCAAGCGTCGCGGGCGACGCGCATGTAGAGAGGAAGTCCGGGCTCGAACCGGTGCTCCCACTGCACGGTGAAACCGAGGTAGTCGACGTAGAACTTCCGCGCGATCGCCTCGTCGAAGATGCGGACGATCGGCACTGCTGCTCCGATGCTCATGCGCACACGCTACTCAGACTTCAGCGCTGTCATACCTCTGCGCTGTCATACCTCTGCGCTGTCATACTTCAGCATTGTCACACTTCGGCGAAGTCGAGCCCACCCGACGTCGGCGTCGGCACCCGGCGCCGCCGCGGGGATCCCAGAGCCGCAGCGAGGTCCGAGCCGTCGTGCTCGGCGAGCAGTGATCCGTCCTCCCACACCAGAAGCGCTGCGCTGACGGTGTTCTCGGCCGTCGAGTGCGCGAGATCGTAGTGCGCGCATCCGGGCACGCCGGCGTACGTGATCCAGAGGTCGTAACCGGTCATGAACAGGTCCAGATCGAATTGCACACTCAGACCGAGCAATTCGCTCCGGCCGTTGTCGTCGACACCGGCGAATGCCTCGTCCAGCGCGAGCAGCCGAGGCGAATGCGGGTCCGCCGAGGACAGCATGACGTGCGCGGCGGCGAACAGCGGAAGGTGAAGCGACACAGACTGCTCGCCGCCGGACAGGGCGCTGTGCCGCGCCACCGTGAGCCGGTCCTCGGATCCGTCACCACCGATGAGCGTGAACGCGAAGACCCGCCACTGTCGGTAATCCAGTGTCGACGTGAGGATCTCGGGATACGAGCGCTCCGGATGCGCCGCGCGCGCGGTCCGAATCTGCGACGCGAAGTGCGCCCGCATGGACGACAGTTCGTCGGGCCCGAGCGCCGAGGCGTCGCGGTCGAGCAGTTTGGACACCGCACGCGCGTCGTCGTCCAACGTGTCGGCCAGAACCCAGTGCACGCCGATCGTGTTGCCCGAGGACATTCGACGTGCCTTCATCTCCGATCCCATGCGCGCGATGAGTTCCTTGGCGTCGACCGTTCTCTCGTGAATCTGCTGCGCGAGACCGGTGAGCAGCGCATCTTCGAGGATGCGGCGCTCGGCGTCGGTGAGCAGGGTTTCCTGATCGCGCCGAGCCGCGTCGATGCGATCGGCGAAGTCCGCGATGCTCGAGTATCCCTGCTCGTCCTGCACACGCACGACGGTGACGCCGTCGACCGCGTCCCAGCTGAGCCGGAAGTCCTGGCCGGAGGCCGCGAGCTGCGCGTCGAACTCCTGCAGAGCTGCGGTCAACGCACTACGCGTCGACTTCCTCGACGCATCGGTGACCTTCACCGCGTCGGTGGCCGCCGCCAACTCACGCAGCAGCCGGTGCACTTCGGCCGGCAGGACGTCGGGCGCGTCGTCGGGTCCCTCGGCCGCCTCCGTCCGGTAAAGCAACTGCTCGACCGTCGACCAGGCGGCATCGCTTGCGGGCCACGTGCAGTCCTGCGCCGCACCGACGATCGCCAGGATGTCGCGGTGCGCATACGGAGCCAGCCGACCGGCGTCGGCGATCGTCTCGGTGAGTGCGGTGGTGAGTCCGGCCACGGCCGTTTCGTGCCCGCCCTCGGCCTTGCCGATCGCTTCACCGGCCTCTCGATCGGCCTTCGTGGCGGCGCGCTGTTCCTTCTTGCACTCTTCGATGCGAAGGCGGACGGCTGCCAACTCGGCGTCGATCTTGTCGGCGCTGGCCCCGATCGTGTCGCGCAAGGTTTCTAGTTTGCCGACCTGCTGCTCATACCCGGACTCGGCGATCGCCGCTTCCTCCATCAATTCCTCGGCGACGGAACGAGCTTCGTCGAGCCGTGCCTGCGCCTCGCGTCCGCGCTCCGAGGCACGGTCGAGGTCGCTGCGGTACCGCAGGATCGACGAACCCATGTTCTCGAAGTGGCGGATGGCTGCGGCGAGTGCGTCGAGGTCACGCGCTCGATGCGGTGCCCGGTGCGCGAGTGCTTCGCTGCGCAACGTCCGCTCGGCCGCGGAGAGTTCGGCCACGGCCACGTCGAGTTCGCGATCGGCGGATGCGACGGCCTCGGTGGTCGATCGCAGTGCCCCGGACGCGTCGACGAGACTGCGTAGTGCGTGGGTGATCGACGTGGTTCGGGGCAGCGACTTCGCGGCTCGCCGGATGCCGTCGATACGGTCGCGGGCGTCCGCGGCGAGGTGTGAGTACTCGGCCCGCTTCTCCTCGATCTCCTGCGTCAGTGTGTCGATCGCCGCGATGCGGGCAGCTCGGCGCTGCGCTCGTGCGGTGGCGCCGATGTATTCGGCTGCCGGCTTGAGGTGACCTCCGCGTTGCACGCCCTGGGCGAACGTTCCGTCGACTCCCACGCGAACAGTGGCACCTCGATCGTCGAGCGAGATGGACCGCAGAATGCCGTGTACCAACTCGGTGGGCACGTCGATGTCGTCTTCCACGACGAGGACATCGGCGAGGGTGCGACCGGACGCGGGAGCGTCCGTGGCCGTGAGGAACTGATCGGAGATTGCGCCGCCGGGCACGGTCTCGGTGACCCAGCCGTCCAGAATGTTCGCCGCCTCGAGTGCTGCTTCGAGGCCTGCCGCGTCGGATTCGGACACGCCGTCGGCAAAGCGCACGAGACGCCACAGCGGAGCACCGGTCAGGTCGGACCGATCGGCGGTGCGCGCCGCGAACGCGGGCGGCGCGTCGTCGTGACTCTCGGCGATCGACGCACGTTCGGACGCCAACTCGGCGAGTCGTGCTGTGGCCGTGTCCATCTCGCGCTGCGCATCCTGAGCCCCGGCGCGCAGCTGGTCGAGCGGGTCGCGTGTCGCCTCGCTCACCACGTCGGCGAGCGTGGGTGCGTCGTCCTCACCGACCACGGCGAGGGCATCGTCGAGCATGCCCAGCAGTGACGGCGAGTGGAACATCTCGGAGTGGGCGGACCACCATGCGCGCAGGTCGGCGGCGCAGGCCCCACGCGCGGCCTCGACGGCCACCTCGGCCTGGTGCACGGCGATCGCCGCTGCGTCGTGCAGTTCGTGCGCCCGGGTTGCCGACCGCTCCGTCCGGGTGCGGTCGGCTGTTGCCCGGTCCACCACGGACATCGCGGCACGGACCGCCCGGACGTCACCGTCGCGCTCCTCGGCGTGCCCACGCACGGCTGCAGTGATCTGCTCGGTGCGCGCGTCCGCAGGCAGGGCCGTCCACGCGATGCCCGCGTCTTCGGCGGCGGCGAGCAGTTGGTCCTCGGCACGCGAGATGGCGGCGGTGGCCACGCGCAGCTTCGTCGACGCCTCGGCGGCCTCACGCTGCCGGATATCGACGGATTCTGTTGCCTTACGGGCTTTCTCGACCTGCTGCTGCGTGGACACCTCGAGGCCCCGCACGGCGTCGGCGAGGTCGTCGAGCTGCTGCTTGCCCTCGTAGGCGGACGAGCGCTGCAATGTCTGCTGATCGGCCAGCGCCAGATCCAGCGCGCGCTCAGCGGCGTCGAAGCGGTGCTCGGCCTCCACCCGCTCGATGCGCCGTCGCTCGCGCAACGCTTTCGCGGCGAACAGTGCGACGGTGGCATGGTCGACGGCCTCGAGTCGGCGGGTGACCTGATCCACATCCGTCTTCGCTTGCACGGCAATGTACTTGGAGTAGACGCCGACGAACCGTTTTGCCGCCTGGTCTGCCTGCACCAGTCCGTCGAGCGCTCTTCCGACCTCTTCCATGTCGCTGAACGAGCGCGCGGCCTCGAGCACCAGATGCTCGTCGAGGGGGCGCAGTCCGTCCGACAGTGCGCGGGAGAGACCCTTCGGGTCGAGGTTCTTCGCCAGCTGTGGGCGGCGCAGGGTGAGGATCAAGTTGATGAGCTGGTCGTAGCGCTCCGCGCCCAGCCCGAACAGGCGGGCGTCGATCGCCGCGCGGTAGTCGAGCGGACGATCGACGATGGAGTCGGTGCCGATCTGTTCTGCCAGTTGCTTTTTCGTCAGCGGCCGGTCGTCCGATCCGAGCAGGGAGAAGTCCACGCCGACACGGCCTTCGGCGACGAAGTACCACCGCGTCACCTTGTCCACGGACTTGGTGGCGCGCATGCCGATTCCGACGGTCACGGCCTCCGGATCGTTCATGTCACCGCGGGCGAATTCCATCCACACGTAGGAATGTGCGGAGTCCTGCCCGCGATAGAGCAGGTTGGACTTCATGGTGCGTTCCTCGCCGGCGAACGGATTCAACCGACGTGGCTCGATCCGACCGTCCAGCACGAACGGGAACAGCACCTCGAGCGCCTTGGTCTTGCCGGAACCGTTGGGACCGCGCAGAACGAGCCTGCCGTCGGCGAACGAGAACTCCTGATCGCGGTAGTCCCACAGGTTCACGATCCCCGCTCGGGTGGGACGGAAGCGGCTGCTGCGTGTCGACATCGGTTGTCTCACTCCTCGAACAGATCTGGCTCGGTAACGCGTTCCCGCACGGTCACGACCACGCCTCGATAACGAGCGAGAGCGGGCAGGGCGACCACGCCACCGGGGGCGGGGGCAACGAGGGACAGCTTGGCCAGCAGCGCAACCGCCGCGGCGCGGACACCCGCGCGGTCCGACTGCCACTGCGCGGCGAACGTGCGACCGTAGGTGTCGACGAGCGCGTCGACGGTGTCGGCGATCCACGAATCGGCCACGAACGGGTGTCGCTGTTCCTCCTGCGACAGCGTGGCACCCGCAGAGTCGATCGCATCCGGGTCGTCCGGATCGTCCACCAGACTGTCGAAGACGCCGGCTTCGGGAATGGCGCCGTCCAGCGCGGCGACCAGGTCTGCCGTCGGATCGAGGTCGACCGAGTACTCACGCGCGTCGGATGCGTCCGGATCGAGGACACGATCGGCGATCTCACCGGCGAGGAGCAGCGCGACCTGCGCGACGGTGCCCGTCGACGGAAATCTGGTGTCGGACAACCGCCCCGAGGTGTCGATCAACGCCAGGCCCTCCGCTCGGCGTTCCACCACGAGGCCCGTCAGAAGTTGAACGTCGTCGATCGAGCGTGCGTCGAGCCCGCCGGCGGTGTAGACCACGGGTTGTTCGACCAGAGCGCGTCGGGCGCGCCGGGCGATGTCGCCGGGATCGTCTGACGGAGTCGACAGCAGGGCGGCTGCGCTGCGGAGATGTTGCAGCGCCCGCGGCGGGCGGAACAACGCCACCACCACGGACCGGTCGATGTCGTACAACGCTTCGCCCGCATCGGGATTGCTCACCCAACCACCGGCGTCGCCGTCGGCGAGGCGGATGGCGCCGCGGGCAGCGAGCCAACCGACGGCGTCGACGAACGCGTCACGATCGGCCGCGCGCTCGGTGTCGAGGTCCACTCCAACCACCTGGGAGGCCTCGGAGGCGACGTGATCGGCCAACTCGGACAACGTGATCTGGTCGCCGGCCCGGCCGAGTGCGGCCAGCGCCAACGCGAGGAATGCGTAGCGGCGACGGTCGAAGACGCGGTCGGTCGAGGTTTTCGCGGGCTGCGTCGGGTCCAGCCGATCCTGTACGGGATAGAGGCGCGCGGTGGTTTCGGTGACCTCGAGCTTGTAGCCGAACAGCTCCAGCATGTCCTCGCGCAACTCGGTGGCCCAGCGCCGAAGCAGCGGCAGCGCAATGCGATCCGGATAGGTGCGGGTGAGAAGGTGATTCGACAACGCCACCCGCGCCGCGCGTTGATAGGAATCGAGCGCCAGACTCGGAATGCTGCGGGCCCTCACAGCGGTTCCACCCGCACACGCTGATCGCCCAGGTGCAGAACCCCGCGTCGGGTGCGCACCGCGGAGTATCCGGCACCGTCCGAGACGATCAGCTTCACACCCGAATCGGTGGCCGACGAGTCGGTCACTCGGCCGACCGTCGGGACACGCGCGGACATGGCTGCAGTGAGCAGCCGCAGGAGTACCTCGGTCTCCTCGTCCGTCAGGACCCGCTCGTAGACGTCGCCTGCGGCAAGCGAGGACGCTGCAGCGGCGCGTCGACGCTGGTCCTCGAGCTGGCTCTCACGGAGGCGTCGCACACCGGCATCGTTGCGCTGCACCCGTGCCGGCGCACCGGTTGCCGGGGTACGGCCGGTCTCGGCGAGGGTGCGCGCGATCTCGACCGGCGGGGCGTCCCACCAGGATCGGTTGGCGGGGATGATGTCGTCGTCGGGGTGCGCCATCGACAGGTGCCGCGGTCGGCCGAGCCCGAACACCGCCCCGAACAGTGCGTGGGCGGCATCCTCGGTGGGCGTGGACGCGAACCAGCCAGCGAGGTGGCGGAGCTGCGACTCGCGGCTCACGCCGCCCTTACGGGTCTCGGTGACGCGGCGAAGCAACGACAGCACCGCCGCGATGGCGCTCATCGTCCCCTCGGACAGTCGGTCCGCCTCCGTTCCCGACCGGCCTCCGGCCTGCCCGCCAGTCGTTCCCGACCGGCCTCCGGCCTGCCCGCCAGTCGTTCCCGACCGGCCTCCGGCCTGCCCGCCAGTCGTGCCTGCGCCGTCCGCGGAGTCGACGAACCAGTGGACCAGACCGGTCCACCGCGATTCCCAGTCGTCCCGACGCTCGTCCGGGGTCATGAAGACGCGCTCGTCGCTCCGCGAGGCGCGGTCGAGCAGCGCGTCGACGCCGGTGGCCTCGACCCGGCCGATGGCGTCGGCGAGTTTGGGCGCGAACCGTGCGAGGTCGAGGCTGAACTCGCGCATGTGCGAGAGCAGTGCGTCCTTGTGGGTGAGAAACGACTCGGGGGTGACTTCGGTGGTCCGCACGAGATCACCGAGCGAGAGGTAGAAATGCGCTGCGCGCATTGCCATCTCGCCGAGCGCGGCATCGAGACGGTTGAGCTTGCGATAGACCAGGTCGGCATTGCCCTCGGCGTTCGCGGCGGCGAGGTCGTCCAGATCGGCCAGGATTTCCGGCAGCACGAGTCGAGACAGCGACGAGTCCTCCGGCCGGGCCGCGAGAACGTCCTCGACGGCGCGATACGCCTGATAGCCGACTCGGGCGAACTGGTAGACGTAGTGGCGGTTGCGGTACTCGGCGAGCGTGGCCGCGCGGGTGCCGTCGTAGCTGCGCTCGAGAACGCCCCAGGAGTGCAACTGCTCGAGCAGAGGCGCGATCTCGATGCGCGTCAGATCGTCGCCGGACACGAGGTCGGCCACCTCGCCGGCGTGGAGCAGCACGACGTACCCGGTGCGCGCCTGCTCGAACGCCCGGAGAACACGCAGGTAGTCCGACCGCTTCTCCGCGGTGGCGAAGGAGAAGAGCCGCATCCGGTCGTCGACGAGAAAAGAGTCGGCTGATGCGGTCACTCGAACAGGGTAGGTGGTCCACCCCAGCGCTCGACGAACACCTCAGCGCTCGACGAACACCTCAGCGCTCGACGAACACCTCAGCGCTCGACGAACACCTCAGCGCTCGACGAACACCTCAGAGCCTGACGAAGACCTGACCGTCCGAAACCGAGGCCTCGTAGACGTCCACCGACGCGATTCCGTCCGACGTGCAGTGGCCGTCGGTCAACGAGAACTGGTACTGGTGCAGCGGGCACATGACGACCCTCCCGTCGATCTGCCCGTCGGCCAGCGGTCCGCCCTTGTGGGGGCAGAGAGCGGCCGTGGCCCGGACCGTTCCGTCGCCGAGAAGGAAGACCGCGATCTGCCGGCCGTCGACGACGTACGTCCGGCCCTCGCCCGGCGTGAGGTCGGTGACGTGCCCGACGGGCATTGCCACTGCCGCGCTCATCGGACCGGAACCTGAGGCAGCGGGAGAAGCGGCAACGACGGCTGGAACTGGGCGGGCGATTTGGGCGCGGCCCGTTCTTTCCACGGATCGGTGTACCCGTCGATGGAACTCTGCATCCGCTCGTCCAAACCGGCGACGATGCCGTCGCGGTCGTCGATCAAGATGGCCTGCAGTTCCCCCAGCCCGACGCGTGGAACCCAGGCGTACGTGCGCTCGAGCCACTTCGCGTCTTCGCGGTAGTACTGCATGAAGCGCCCGGCGATCTCGAGAACCTTCTCCGGTGAGTCGACGGTGGCCAGCAGGTCGCCCTTGCGGATGTGAGCACCCGCGGCGCCACCGACGTAGATTTCCCACCGCCCGTCTCCGACGGCCACCACACCGAAGTCCTTGCACAGCGCCTCGGAACAGTTGCGCGGGCAGCCGGCCACCGCCATCTTGAGCTTGGCCGGCGTCTCGAGACCCTGAAAACGCTGCTCGATCGCAATCCCGAGAGCGGTGGAGTCACCGAGCCCGAACCGGCAGAAATCGCTTCCCACACAGGTTTTGACAGTTCGCATGCTCTTGCCGTACGCGTAGCCGGACGGCATGTCGAGGTCGCCCCACACCTTGGGCAGGTCTTCCTTCTTGATGCCCAGCAGGTCGATGCGTTGTCCGCCGGTCACTTTCACCAGCGGAACGTTGTACTTGTCCGCCACGTCGGCGATGGTGCGCAGCTGATCCGGGGTGGTGACGCCGCCCATCATCTGCGGGACGACGGAGAACGTCCCGTCGCGCTGAATGTTCGCGTGCACCCGGTCGTTGATGAACAGCGCGCCTCGCTCGTCGACCCAGTCCGGACCCCACACCACGCGCAGCAGCGACGCGAGCGGCATCTTGGACGCGACGTCCTCTACGCCGTCCGTCGAGAGCTCGGCGAACACCTGTGAGACCGAGCGAAGATCACGCTCGCGAATGGCGTCGATCAGTTCGGGTTTGGTCATCGGGATCGACGGGACGTACCAGTTCGCTGCGGGGTCGACCTCGAGTGCACCGCCTGCCGCGCACGCGACGACGTCTCCGACCAGGCCCTTACACGAGCCACATCCCTTGCCTGCGCGGGTCTTCGCCACGACGTCGGCCAGTGTCTTGGCGCCGCCGTGGACGCACGCCACGATGTCGCCCTTGGTGACGCCGTTGCAGTTGCACACCTTCACGTCGTCCGACAGTTCGGCCGCACCGGTCTCGGCGCTGGGCGTGCCCATGTCGAACAGCATCGAGATGCGCTCGTCGGGAAGCGGCACCTTCTCGTCGAACGCCTGGGTCAGGAAGCTGACTTTGCTGATGTCGCCGAGCAGCATGGCGCCGATCAGCTTGTTGTCGCGGACCACCACGGATTTGTATGTGCCGCTGCGTGGTTCGTAGAACTGGACGAATTCGTCGGTGTCGCGCTCCGGGCCCTTCACACCCATGGCCGCGACGTCGACTCCTGCCACCTTGAGCTTGGTCGTCAGGCGCGAACCGTGATACGCGGCAGCGGGATTCGCGCCGGTTAGGACGTCCGCGAGCACCGCCGCCTGTTCCCACAGCGGCGCGACCAGACCGTAGACCTCGCCGCGGTGCTGGCAGCATTCGCCGACCGAGAAGATCGACCCTTCGTCCTCGCAACGCATCTGATCGTCCACGACGATGCCGCGCTCGATCACCAGCCCGGCGCCGCGGGCGAGCTCGACGTTGGGCCGAATGCCCGCCGTCACCACGATCATGGACGCGGGCAGGGTGGTGCCGTCGGCGAACCCCACGCCGGCCACGGAACCGTCCTCGGCCCGCAACACCGAGGTGGTGCGCTTGTTGGTGTGGACGCCGACGCCGAGCCCCTCGATCTTGTTGCGCAGCACCCGACCGCCGCGCTCGTCGAGCTGCTGGTTCATCAGATGTCCGGGGGAGTGGACCACGTCCACGTCGATACCCTGAGTACGCAAGCCGTACGCCGCTTCGAGGCCGAGGAGCCCGCCGCCGATCACGACGGCGCGCACGTCGTCGCCCGACAGCGCCATCTGGAGCATGCCGTTGGTGTCCTCGATGGTGCGAAAACCGAAGATGCCCTTGGCAAGTCGGCCGTCGGGCTCACGCAGACCGTCCATGTTCGGGAAAAAGGTGTTGCTTCCCGTCGCGATGATCAGCACGTCGTACTCGACGATCCGGCCACTCTCGCACGTGACCGCCTTCGCGAAGCGATCGAGCTTGACCGCGCGGTCACCGACGAACAACGTCACGTTGTTCTCGCGGTACCAGGCCATGGGGTTGAGCATCAGATCGTCGTCGTCGATAGAGCTTTCGCCGGACAGCACGTGCGAGAGCATGATTCGGTTGTAGTTGCCGTACGGCTCGTCGCCGATCATCGTCACGTCGAACTTCTCGGCGCCCCCGCGGGCGAAGATCTCCTCGACCGTGCGGGCACCGGCCATGCCGTTGCCGACGACGAGCAGTCGTTGGCGAGACATCAGAAGGTGACCATGCCGAAGTCGACGACGACCTCGCCCGAGCAGCCTTCGGGAGCGGCGACCACCAGTTCCAGGGTCGTGTCGGGATCGACGTCCTCGACCACGCGCAGCGGAACGTTGACGCTGCTCTTGGCGCCCATCGGGAACACGCGCATCGATTCGCCGTCGCGCGTCAACGTCACCACGATGAGCTCGTCGGAGGAGTTGCCCCCGCGGAAGTAGAGGGGTTGCGCCGTCAGTCCCGGCGGCACGACGTAGGACATCGAGTCGATGGGCTCCGGCTTGCCGAGCCCGTGGCCGGTGAAGGAGAAGACGCCCTGGAGGAATTGCGGTGTGCTGGCCATGGCACGACTGTCCGTGGGCGCGGTGACGGGAACGCTGCGGCCGGGTTACAGCGACGTCAGGAAGACCTCTCGAGGCCCGCCGCCCCGGTGTCAGGAGACGGCATCACGAGCGGGGCGGCCACCGCGAGCAACATCGCCGGGAACAGGAACGCCGCTGCCGGGTGAGCGTTGTAGACCGGGGTCAGTGCCAACGGCGCCAGCGCCGCACCGGTGAACCGGAACGACTGCACCACCGACACCGAGCCCCCGCGGTTCGGGCCGGACGACCCGAGCACGGCCGCGTTGACCCCGACCAGGACGAACTGCGACGCCACGCCCGCCAAGGCCCACACGAATCCCACCAGGATCACCACGTTCAGGGTCCCGGCTGCGGCGACGAGTGCCGCACCGACCACCGCGCCGACCACGATGGTGCGCCGCGGCCCGATGCGGTCGATGAGCGCGCCGACGGGCCGTGCGGCCAGGATCCCGGCCGCACCGAATCCGGTCAGCAGCAGGCCTCGCAGCCCGGGCGACAGACCGAAATCGTCCTCGGCGCGAAACGCCAGCAGGAAACTCAGACCGCCGAGGGCGCCCCACCCCAGCAGCGCCACCACCCCGATACGCAGCACACGCGCCGTCAGCGCGTCGCGCAGTCGTTCCGGTGCTGCGGAAGCCGGGGCCGCCGCCTGCGCGGGCAAGCCGATGGCACCGAGCAGCGCCGACACCACCGCGAGCACGACGAAGGCGTAACGCCAGTCGAATTCGGCGGCGATGCCGCCCACCAGAGGTGCACTCGTCTGACCCGCCGCCTGCAGCGCGCCGAACGTGCCGAGCACCCGTCCCAGCCGAGCCTTGGGCGTGATCATCGCGAGTGTCGCGAGAAGCAGGGGAGTGGTGAACGCGTTGGCGCATCCCTGCACCACGCGGGCGCCGAGGAGAAACCCGAGACCGGGCGCGACGGCACACGCGATCGACGCGAGGAGGTAGACGCCGTAGGCGAGGCGCACGGTGCGCAGCCGGCCCCAGCGAGCGCCGAGCGTGCCGGACACCAGCATCGTCAGGGCGAACGGAAGGAGATACGCGGTCAGCGAAGACGAGGCGGAACCCGGCGACACGCCGAGCCCTGAACCCATTTCCGGGAGCATCGACGCGACGACCGCGCCGCCGAACGGTCCGAGAAATCCGCCGAGGTAGAGGGCAGAAACCTGCAGACGTGACCGGAGCGGACTCGTCACACGCCGAAGCTGCCGGGACCCCGGCGCCTGAGGTAGCGCTCGAACTCCGCCGCGAGAGCGTCCCCGTCGACCTTGGACACAGCTTCGGACATGTCCACCTCGGCGTCGCCTCGTTCTTCCAGGGTGCGCACGTATTCGGCGATCTCGTCGTCGTCCTTCGTCATCTCGGTGACCGCCTCCTCCCAGTCCTCGGCCTGCGTCGGCAGTTCACCGAGAGGGACCTCGATGTCCAGAACGTCCTCGACGCGCTGCAGGAGCGCGACCGTGGCCTTGGGGTTGGGGGGCTGGGAGACGTAGTGGGGCACCGCGGCCCACAGCGACACGGCCGGGATTCCGGCCTTGACGCACTCGTCCTGGAGCACACCGGTGATGCCGGTGGGTCCTTCGTAGCGCGTCTGTTCGAGGTTGAACTGTTCGGCCGATTCGGTGCTGTAGGCGGTTCCGGTCACCGGGACCGGGCGCGTGTGCGGCGTGTCGGCCAGCAGCGCGCCGAGGATGACGACCGTGTCGACGCCGAGCTGGTCGATGAACTCGAGGAGGTCGTCGCAGAAGCTGCGCCAGCGCATGTTGGGCTCGATCCCGCGCAGCAGCACCACGTCGCGGTCGCTTCCGGGCGGAGAACACACCGACAGGCGGGTCGACGGCCATTCGATCTCACGGGTGACGCCGTCGACCTGGCGCACCGTCGGGCGGTTGACCTGGTAGTCGTAGTAGTCCTCGGAGTCGAGTTCGGCCAACGGATTGGCGTCCCAGATCAATTCGAGGTGTTCGACCGCGCCACTGGCTGCATCGCCCGCGTCGTTCCATCCCTCGAACGCCGCGACCAGGACAGGCTTGCGCAGTGACGGCAGGATCGCGTCGTCGTCCGATTCGTCGATCGAGGTCGCAGGGTCCGGGGACGAAGTCTCCACAGGCTCGACATCCACGGACTCGGGGTCCGGCGTGGACTCGACTCGGGGCGATTCTGGCTCACTCACCCGCCCAGCCTACGACCCGCGCCCCACCGACGAGGCCCAGTGTCCGACGTGACCACTACGCTGGAGGCCATGCCTGCAGACTTCCACTCCGCCCTGCTCGATGCGCTGGCACAGCGCGTTGTGATCGGCGATGGCGCCATGGGCACCATGCTGCAGGACGCAGACCTCACGTTGGACGATTTCCTCGGCCTCGAGGGATGCAACGAGATCCTCAACGACACCCGGCCGGACGTGCTTCGCCACATCCACCGCGCGTACTTCGAAGCCGGCGCCGACGCCGTGGAGACCAACACGTTCGGCTGCAACCTGCCCAACCTCGCCGACTACGACATCTCGGATCGCATCCGTGAGCTGTCGGAGAAGGGCACCCGCCTCGCCCGCGAGGTCGCCGACGAGATGGGCCCGGGTCGCGACGGAATGGGCCGCTTCGTCCTCGGGTCCATGGGTCCCGGAACCAAGTTGCCCACCCTCGGCCACGCCGGCTTCCGTTCGCTCAGCGACGCGTACACCGAGGCCGCGCTGGGCATGATCGACGGCGGCGCCGACGCCATCCTGATCGAGACGTGCCAGGATCTGCTCCAGGTCAAGGCGGCCGTGCTCGGCAGCCAGGCCGCAATGGAGAAGCTCGGTCGGCGACTGCCGATCATCACCCACGTCACCGTCGAGACCACCGGAACGATGCTTCTCGGCAGCGAGATCGGCGCCGCACTGACGGCCATCGAGCCGCTCGGCGTCGACCTGATCGGACTCAACTGCGCCACCGGGCCTGCCGAGATGAGCGAGCACCTGCGCCACCTCTCCCAGCACGCCACCATCCCCGTCTCGGTCATGCCGAACGCCGGTCTGCCGCAACTCGGCCCGAAGGGTGCGGAATACCCGCTGCAGCCCGAGGAATTGGCGCAGGCGCTCAGCGGATTCGTCACCGAGTTCGGTCTGTCGCTCGTCGGCGGCTGCTGCGGCACCACGCCCGAGCACATTCGCCAGGTGGCCGACGCCGTGCACGACGCACGCAAGGCCGATCGCTCGCCCGTTCCCGAGCGCGGGGTCTCCTCGCTGTACGCCGCTGTGCCGTTCGATCAAGACAACAGCATTCTGATGGTCGGCGAGCGCACCAACTCCAACGGCTCCAAGGCGTTCCGTGACGCCATGCTGGCCGAGGACTACCAGAAGTGCCTCGACATCGCGAAGGATCAGACCCGCGACGGTGCGCACATGCTGGACCTCAACGTCGACTACGTCGGGCGCGACGGCGCGGCGGACATGTCCGCGCTCGCGAGCCGCCTGGCCACCTCGTCGACGCTGCCGATCATGCTCGACTCCACCGAGCCCGCCGTGCTGCAGGCCGGACTCGAGCACCTGGGCGGCCGCAGCGCGGTCAACTCGGTCAACTACGAGGACGGCGACGGTCCGGACTCGCGGTTCCAGAAGATCATGCGTCTGGTCAAGATGCACGGCGCAGCAGTCGTCGCACTGACGATCGACGAAGAGGGACAGGCGCGCACGGCGGACTGGAAGGTGCGCATCGCCGAGCGGCTCATCACCGACATCACCGAGAACTGGGGTCTGCCCGAGTCGGACATCATCATCGACGCCCTCACCTTCCCGATCTCCACGGGCCAGGAAGAGGTGCGCAGAGACGGCATCGAGACCATCGAAGCCATTCGGCGACTGCATGAATCGCACCCCGAGGTGCATTTCACGCTCGGCATCTCCAACATCTCGTTCGGCCTGAACCCGGCTGCGCGCCAGGTCCTGAACTCGGTGTTCCTCCACGAGTGCACCGAGGCCGGGCTGGATACCGCGATCGTGCACGCGTCGAAGATCCTGCCGATGAACAAGATTCCGGACGAGCAGCGCGAGACCGCCCTCGATCTGGTGTACGACCGCCGCCGCGAGGGCTACGACCCGCTGCAGAAGCTGATGGCGCTGTTCGAAGGCGTGTCGGCCGCGTCGGCACGCGAGTCGCGCGCTCAGGAACTGGCGGGTCTGCCTTTGTTCGACCGGCTCGAGCGCCGCATCGTCGACGGCGAGCGCGAGGGACTCGGAAACGATCTCGACGAGGCCATGACGGAGAAGCCGCCCCTCGAGATCATCAACGAGACGCTGCTGTCCGGGATGAAGACCGTGGGCGAGCTGTTCGGCTCGGGGCAGATGCAGCTGCCGTTCGTGCTGCAGTCCGCCGAGGTCATGAAAGCCGCTGTCGCGCATCTGGAACCGCACATGGAGGCGAGCGACGAGGACGGCAAGGGTCGTATCGTGCTCGCCACCGTCAAGGGCGACGTTCACGACATCGGAAAGAACCTCGTCGACATCATCCTGAGCAACAACGGCTACGAGGTCGTCAATCTCGGTATCAAGCAACCGATCTCGTCCATCCTCGAAGCCGCCATCGACAAGCGTGCCGACGTCATCGGCATGTCCGGACTGCTCGTGAAGTCCACGGTCGTCATGAAGGAAAACCTCATCGAGCTCAACGCCAAAGGCGTGGCCGAGCAGTTCCCGGTGATGCTCGGCGGTGCTGCGCTCACTCGCTCCTACGTCGAGAACGACCTCTCGGAGGTCTACGACGGTGAAGTCAGTTACGCCCGTGACGCTTTCGAGGGTCTGCGCCTGATGGACTCCATCATGAGCACCAAGCGGGGATCGGGGCCGGCCCCCGACAGCCCGGAGGCGCTCGCTGCCAAGAAGAAGACGGCCGAGCGCAAGGAGCGTCACGAACGTTCGCAGCGAATCGCGGCCAAGCGCAAGGCCGAGGAAGTCAAGGTCGAGATTCCGGAACGGTCCGACGTCGCCGCGGACCTGGACGTGCCGACACCGCCGTTCTGGGGCAGCCGCATCGTCAAGGGCGTCTCGCTGGCCGAGTACTCGAACCTTCTCGACGAGCGTGCCCTGTTCCTGGGGCAATGGGGCCTGCGCGGCGCGCGTGCGGGTGAGGGCCCGTCCTACGAGGATCTGGTCGAGACCGAGGGCAAGCCCCGGTTGCGCTACTGGATCGACCGACTGAGCACCGACGGGATCCTCGCGCACGCTGCGCTGGTCTACGGATACTTCCCGTGCGTGTCCGAGGGCGACGACGTGATCGTGCTCGAGTCGCCCGAGCCCGACGCACCAGAGCGCCTGCGGTTCACCTTCCCGCGCCAGGACCGCAGCAGGTTCCTGTGCATCGCCGACTTCGTTCGATCCCGTGAACGTGCCCGCGAGACGGGTCAGGTGGACGTGCTGCCGATGAACCTGGTCACCATGGGCCAGCCCATCGCCGATTTCGCGAACGAGCTGTTCGCCGCCGACTCGTACCGCGACTATCTCGAGGTCCACGGAATCGGGGTTCAGCTCACGGAGGCGCTCGCCGAGTACTGGCACCGCCGCGTACGCGAAGAGCTTCTGCTTCCCGGTGGCCACAAGGTGGCCGAGGACGATCCCGCCGAGGTGGACGGGTTCTTCAAGCTCGAATACCGCGGCGCCCGTTACTCGTTCGGCTACGGCTCGTGCCCCGACCTCGAGGACCGCGCCAAGCTGGTCGCACTGCTCGAGCCGGAACGCATCGGAGTGAAGCTGTCCGAGGAACTGCAGCTGCACCCGGAGCAGTCGACCGACGCCTTCGTCCTCCACCACCCCGAGGCCAAATACTTCAATGTCTGAGAACTTCAATGTCTGAGAACTTCAATGTCTGAGAGCTTCGATGTCTGATTTGACTGCCGTCCTGTTCGACATGGACGGGACGCTTCTCGATTCCGAAAAGCTCTGGGACATCGCGGTGTTCGAGCTCTCCTCGGCCCTCGGCAAGGATCTGACCCCCGAGGTCCGGGAGAGCACGCTCGGAAACTCGATGATGGGGGCGCTGCGCAAGGTGTACGCGCACGTCGGGGTGGAAGCCACCGACGAGGCCCTCGCGGGCAGCGCTGGATGGCTCAACGCGCGGGTCGCAGAACTCTTCGGCGAAGGTCTGCCGTGGCGGCCCGGCGCGCAGGATGCCCTCGATCTGGTCCGCGAAGCCGGTCTCAAGTGCGCGCTGGTCACCAACACCGAGCGCGCCCTGACCGAAATGGCGCTCGACACGATCGGCCGCGACTACTTCGACGCCACGGTGTGCGGCGACGAGGTTGCCGAGACCAAGCCCGCTCCCGACCCCTACCTGCGCGCGGCGGCTCTGCTCGGGGTCGACGCGGCCCACTGCGTGGCGGTGGAGGACTCGCCGACCGGAACCGAATCCGCGTCGTCGGCGGGCTGCGCGGTAGTCGTGGTTCCCTCCGACGTAGATGTTCCGGAGGGTGCTCGACGCACCTTCCGCACCACGCTCGACGGGCTGACCCTGTCCGACCTGCAGGCGGCCCTGGTCTGAGACCGTGGAACAATCACCACCCGTGAAGAACTTCGAGAGCCTGTTCGCCGAACTGACGGACCGCGCCGCAACCAGACCCGAAGGCTCGGGAACGGTGGCTGCGCTGGACGCCGGCGTGCATTCGCAGGGAAAGAAGATTCTGGAAGAGGCCGGTGAAGTGTGGATCGCCGCCGAGCACGAGAGCGATGACGCCCTCGCCGAAGAGATTTCGCAGCTTCTCTACTGGGTGCAGGTGCTCATGGTGGGCAAGGGTCTGTCGCTCGACGATGTCTACCGACATCTGTGACACACGCCCTGACTCTGCCTACCTGACCGACACCCTAAGGACTCACCCATGCTCCGCGTAGCCGTTCCCAACAAGGGTTCGCTGTCCGAATCCGCCGCCGAGATCCTCAGCGAAGCCGGATACCGCCGCCGCACCGATTCACGCGACCTCACCGTCCTCGACCCGTCGAACAACGTCGAGTTCTTCTTCCTCCGTCCCAAGGACATCGCCATCTACGTCGGATCGGGGGAACTCGACCTCGGCATCACCGGGCGTGACCTGACACTCGATTCGGGTGCGCCGGTGTCGGAACGGCTGCCCCTGGGCTTCGGTCGCTCCAGCTTCCGATACGCCGCTCCGGCCGGAAAGGATTGGGCGCCGGAGGATCTCGCGGGACTTCGGATCGCAACCTCGTACCCGAATCTGGTCAAGGCCGACTTGGCGAAGCGGGGGCTCGACGCAACGGTCATCCGTCTCGACGGCGCCGTGGAGATCTCGATTCAGCTCGGCGTGGCCGACGCGATCGCCGACGTCGTCGGCTCGGGCCGCACGCTGCGTCAGCACAACCTGGTTGCTTTCGGCGAGTCGCTGTGCGACTCCGAGGGGGTGCTGATCGAACAGGTCGGGGCGCCCGCCGACGACCGTGCGCGCAATCAGCTGATCGCCCGTATCCAGGGCGTGGTGTTCGCGCAGCAGTATCTGATGCTCGACTACGACTGCCCGCGGACCATCCTCGACGAGGCCGTATTGATCACACCGGGGCTCGAATCGCCGACGCTCTCGCCGTTGGCCGACGAGGCGTGGGTGGCCATCCGCGCCATGGTTCCGCGCAAGGGACACAACGCGGTGATGGACCAGCTTGCCGACCTCGGTGCCAAAGCCATTCTCGCGTCGGACATTCGGTCCTGCCGGGCGTTCTAACGCCTGCGGATTTCGAGAATCTGCGCCGATCTGCCGACCGGCCCCACCTCGTCGTGAAGGACGGCGGAGCACATCCCGACCCCGTCCGGTCCGATCGACGTCTCGGACTGCACGCCCGTCCACTCGCCGACGGGCTCGCGGTAGAGGTGCACCGAGAGGTCGGTGTTGAGGAATGTCCACGTACCGGCGTCGAGACGGGCACCGACACCGTTGGCGATGTCCGCGACGGACATCAGCCTGGTGAGCGGTGTGTATCCCTCGCCGTCCACCAGCGCCACGACCGGCTTGGCCCACACGCGGCCGGGTCCCCGCGTGGCGTCGGGCGCTTGCGATCCACGCATCTCGAGGGAGTCGAGGTATCCGCCGTGCCAATCGGATGCGAAGCCCCACCCGGCTTCGCAGTCGTCGGGTCCGGGCCTGAGCGCCGGGTCGGCGTCGTGCGTGGCAGTTGCCGTGTCCGACAGCGCTATTCGCCAGCCCGTTGCGCGAGCGACGACGCGGTCGGATCCGTCGGGCCGCCGCGCGATCAGTTCTGCGGCCAGCATCTCGACCCGTGATCCGGGCCGCTCCACCCACGCCCGAGCCTCGATCTCCGCAACGGGAACCGGGCCGAGAATCTCCACCGTGATCCGGCTCAGCCGCTGCCCGGGCCGCGGCGAGCACCGCTCCAGAGCGCGGGTGAGAAGCGCCGACGGGGGTGCGCCGTGCTGCATGGTGTCGGCCCACACGCTCACCGTGTGCGACGTCGCGAGAAATCGTTCGAATCCCTCCCGCACCGGCTCCACCGGAACGAAATAGGACAGCTGGCCTGTGCCTTCCGACCGGCCTCCGGCCTGCCCGCTAAATTCCGACCGGCCTCCGGCCTGCCCGCTAAATTCCGACCGGCCTCCGGCCTGCCCGCTGTTCATTCGAGCGGCTCCTCGAACACCGCATCCTCCGCCGGCGCCTGCGGCCACCCCGGGTACGGCGGGGGCGTACCACCGAACTCGGGGCACAGATCCTTGTGCTCGCACCACGAGCAGAGCCGCGACGTCTTGGGCCGAAAATCGCCGGTGCGGCCGGCTTCCAGGATCGCCGTCCAGATCGCGGTAAGGGTGCGCTCGAAACGCAGCAGCTCGTCGCGGTCGGGGGAGTAGGTCAAGATCTGACCGTCCGCGAGATAGAGCAACCGAAGCTGGGTCGGCACCACGTCACGGGTGCGCAGGAGGACGAGCGCGTAGAACTTCATCTGGAACAGCGCCTTGGATTCGCTCATCTCACGCGGCGCGCGCCCGGTCTTGTAGTCGACCACCCGAACCTGCCCGGTGGGGGCGACATCGATCCGATCGACGAACCCACGAAGCACCACGCCGTTCTCCAGCTCGGTCTCGATGTGCATTTCGCAGGACTGCGGTTCGAAGCGGGTCGGGTCCTCGAGTTCGTAGTAGCCGGTGACCAGGTTCCTGGCCTCGGTCAAGAACTTTTCGGACTCCTCGGCCGGCACCACCTCACGCGCGAACTCGTTGTCCGCGAGCATGGTCCGCCACGCTTCGTCGACGAGGGCCACTGCGCGATCGCTCACGCGCTGCGGCGCGGGAAGCGAGTAGAGCGCCTCCAGAGCCGCGTGCACGAGGGTGCCCTTGAGCTGAGCGCGCGACGGTGGCGCGGCAATGCGGTCCACCGCGCGCAGACGGTAGAGCAACGGGCACTGCTTGAAATCTCCCGCGCGCGACGGTGACAGCGCCGGGCGGCGGCGAACCGGAGTTTCGAGGTCGACCACTGCTGTACTCACGGTGGGCACACTATGCCCGCGGTCCGACAACATCGCGTCACTCCCATAGTGTTACCGGCGCGTCGCGACCCGACCGCAGTTCCACGAACGGAAAGAAGATGCCCGTGCAGCCGACCAACGGCACTCGACCCACCGGACCGTTTCGCGCCGGTGACCGTGTGCAACTCACGGACGCCAAGGGCCGTCACTACACCGTGAACCTGGAGGAGAACAAGGAGTTTCACACCCATCGCGGTGGGATCCGGCACGACGACCTGATCGGTGTCGACGAGGGCAGCGTGGTCAAGTCGACCAACGGCACGCCCTACCTCGCCCTGCGCCCACTCCTCGTGGACTACGTGCTCTCGATGCCTCGCGGCGCGCAGGTGATCTATCCGAAGGACGCCGCTCAGATCGTGCACGAGGGCGACGTGTTTCCGGGCGCTCGCGTTCTGGAGGCGGGCGCCGGGTCCGGTGCATTGACCTGCTCCTTGCTGCGGGCGGTCGGACCGACCGGCAAGGTGATCTCCTACGAGGTGCGCGACGACCACGCCGAACACGCGGTGCGCAACGTCGAGCAATTCTTCGGCGGACGGCCCGACAACTGGGAGCTCGTGCTCGGCGACGTCGCCGACTTCGACGTCGCGACACACGAAGGTCTGGTCGACCGCGCCGTGCTGGACATGCTGGCGCCCTGGGACGCGCTGCCCGCGATCTCTCGCGCCGTGGTTCCCGGCGGAGTCCTCTTGGTCTACGTCGCGACGGTCACGCAGTTGTCCAAGGTCGTCGAGGCGCTGCGGGAGCAGGAGTGCTGGACCGAGCCCCGTTCGTGGGAGTCGATCGTGCGCGGATGGCACGTCGTCGGCCTGGCCGTGCGTCCGGAGCACCGGATGCAGGGGCACACGGCATTTCTGGTGAGCGTGCGCCGACTGGCCGAGGGAACGGTGACACCCAAACCGCAACGCCGCGCAGGCAAGACCCCACCCGCCACGGCGTAAGCCGGTCCGGAACACTCACTGCACCGAATCTTCTCTACCCGGCCACCGGAAAAGCCTTGGTTACCGGGAAATGAGCGTGTTACGAACGCAAGTCGTCGCGACCGCCACGGACGGTCGTCACGCACCGATCGGTTTCGACCGGTAGCGTTGAACGAATCGCACTAGTGTTGTTGGCGCAGCACTTGTGTCGTCGGTACTGGGAGGAGTCGCAATGAGCCCTACAGACAAATCGGATGCTGCCGCGCGAGCGGAGCTGGAGGCCCTGCGCGCCGAGGCTGCTGTTCTTCGCCGCCAACTGTCCGACTCACCCGACAGTGTTCGTGACCTCGAGTCGCGCGTGGACTCCTTGTCCATCCGCAACACCAAGCTCATGGAGACGCTGAAGGAAGCGCGTCAGCAGTTGATCGCTCTCCGCGAGGAGGTCGATCGTCTCGGAGCGCCCCCGAGCGGCTACGGCGTTCTGGTCAAGGTGTACGACGATTCGACGGTCGACGTCTTCACCTCCGGCCGCAAGATGCGCCTGACGTGCTCGCCGAACATCGAGACGTCGATTCTGCGTCCCGGCCAAACGCTCCGCCTGAACGAGGCGTTGACCATCGTCGAGGCGATGGAGTACGAGCGGGTCGGCGAGCTCAGCGCACTGCGCGAGATCCTCGACGACGGGCGTCGCGCATTGGTCGTCGGTCACGCCGACGAGGAGCGAGTTGTCTGGCTCGCCCAGCCGCTGCAGGAGATGGCGGACGACGAGCGACTCGACGACGATCTGGACGGCCCGTCGCGTCGCCTGCGGCCTGGCGACACCCTGCTGGTCGACACCAAGGCCGGGTACGCGTTCGAGCGCATTCCCAAGGCCGAGGTCGAGGACCTGGTGCTCGAAGAGGTCCCGGACGTGGGCTACGAGGACATCGGCGGCCTCGGTCGCCAGATCGAGCAGATCCGCGACGCCGTCGAACTCCCGTTCCTGCACAAGGACCTCTTCCGCGAGTACTCGCTGCGCCCGCCCAAGGGTGTTCTGCTGTACGGGCCTCCCGGATGCGGAAAAACGCTCATCGCCAAGGCCGTTGCCAACTCGCTGGCGAAGAAGATCGCCGAGGCGAAGGGTGACGATCCCAAGGAAGCGAAGTCGTTCTTCCTCAACATCAAGGGTCCCGAGCTGCTGAACAAGTTCGTGGGCGAAACCGAGCGTCACATCCGGCTGATCTTCCAGCGTGCTCGCGAGAAGGCATCCGAGGGCACTCCGGTCATCGTGTTCTTCGACGAGATGGACTCGATCTTCCGGACCCGCGGATCGGGCGTGTCGTCCGACGTCGAGACCACCGTGGTTCCGCAGCTTCTCGCCGAGATCGACGGTGTGGAAGGCCTGGAGAACGTGATCGTGATCGGCGCGTCCAACCGCGAGGACATGATCGACCCGGCCATCCTGCGACCCGGTCGACTGGACGTGAAGATCAAGATCGAACGCCCGGACGCCGAGTCCGCGCTGGACATCTTCTCCAAGTACCTCGACGAGACGCTGCCGATCAACGCCGACGACCTCGCCGAGTTCTCGGGCGATCGCACTGCGTGCATCAAGGCCATGATCGAACGCGTCGTGGACCGCATGTACGCCGAGACCGACGAGAACCGCTTCCTCGAGGTCACCTACGCCAACGGTGACAAGGAGGTCCTGTACTTCAAGGACTTCAACTCGGGCGCGATGATTCAGAACATCGTCGACCGCGCCAAGAAGTACGCGATCAAGTCGGTGCTCGAGTCGGGCAACCGCGGTCTGCGGGTGGGACACCTCTTCGACTCCATCGTCGACGAGTTCGCCGAGAACGAGGACCTGCCCAACACCACCAACCCCGACGACTGGGCGCGTATCTCCGGCAAGAAGGGCGAGCGGATCGTCTACATCCGCACGCTGGTCACCGGCAAGAACGCGAGCGCCAGCCGCGCCATCGACACCGAGGCCAATACCGGCCAGTACCTGTAGATCTTTCGCCGAGAACTGCTCGTCACCACTCGAGGGTGGCGAGCAGTTCTCGTGTGTCGGGAACGAACGGCCACTCGGGGTCGGCGAGGTGCGCTGCGAGTTCGGCGTTCGTCCACCACCACCCCTCGGCGACCTCGGTGGACTGGTGGTGCACCGGACCGTCGTAGAACGCCTCGAACGCGAAGAGGTGGCAGCGCAGGATGCGATCGCCCGAGTGTCCGCTCCACGCAGCCGTGGCGCACGGTGTCAGGTCGCACCCGGTGACGCCCAATTCCTCGGCGAACTCGCGGCGCGCGGTGTCGAGCGGCGTTTCACCGGGATCCATCACCCCGCCGGCGATGCAGTCGTGCATTCCGGCGAACACGGCCTTGGTGCTCGTGCGGCGATGTACGTACACGCGCAGGCCGTCGGTCGACCGCAGAAGCACCCCAGAGCTGCCGTGCCACAACCCCTCTCGATAGACGCGGGAGCGCGGCGCCGACCCGACGACCGCTCCGGCCTCGTCGAACACTGCAACGGTCTCGTCCATCCCTGCATCGTGTCAGAAGGGGTCGGGCCCGCAGCCCGCGCCGGTCGATCGCCTAGGCTCGAGCGATGAAGCGGATCATCGGCATCGAGGTCGAATACGGAATCTCGTCTCCGACGGAACCCTCGGCCAACCCCATCCTGACGTCCACCCAGGCAGTGCTCGCCTATGCCGCAGCGGCCGGAGTGCCGCGGGCCAAGCGCACCCGATGGGACTACGAGGTCGAATCGCCGCTGCGGGACGCTCGCGGGTTCGATCTCGGGCGGTTCAGCGGACCCGCCCCCGTGATCGACGCCGACGAGGTCGGCGCCGCGAACATGATCCTCACCAACGGCGCACGGCTCTACGTCGACCACGCACACCCGGAGTACTCCGCCCCCGAGGTGACGGACCCGATGGACGCCGTCATCTGGGACAAGGCCGGCGAGCGGGTCATGGAAGCGGCCGCGCGCCACGCGTCGAGCGTTCCGGGCGCCCCTCGGCTGCAGCTGTACAAGAACAACGTCGACGGCAAGGGTGCGTCGTACGGAACGCACGAGAACTACCTGATGTCGCGGGACACGCCCTTCTCCGCGGTGATCACCGGGTTGACCCCGTTCTTCGCGTCGCGTCAGGTGATCACCGGCTCGGGACGAGTCGGCATCGGTCAGGCCGGCGACGAGGCCGGATTCCAGCTGTCGCAGCGCTCGGACTACGTCGAGGTCGAGGTGGGACTCGAGACCACCCTGAAACGCGGGATCATCAACACCCGCGACGAACCGCACGCCGACGCGGACAAGTACCGCCGACTGCACGTCATCATCGGTGACGCGAACCTCGCCGAGATGGCCACCTACCTCAAGGTCGGCACCACGGCGCTGGTGCTCGACACCATCGAGGCCGGCGTCGATCTCAGCGATCTGCAGCTCGCGCGGCCCGTCACGGCCGTGCACCTGATCAGTCACGACCCGACGCTGCGCCAGACGGTCGCGCTGGTCGACGGCCGCGAACTGACCGCCCTTGCGCTGCAGCGGATCTACCTCGAGCGGGTGACGAAGTACTTCGAGTCGCGCGGCGAGGACGACCCGCGGGTCAGCGACATCATCGAGAAGTGGGCGATGATCCTGGATCTGCTCGAGCGGGATCCGATGGACTGCGCCCACCTGCTCGACTGGCCCGCGAAACTGCGTCTGCTGGAGGGCTTTCGCAATCGCGAGAACCTCGGGTGGTCCGCGCCGCGGTTGCATCTGGTGGACCTGCAGTACTCGGACGTTCGCCTCGACAAGGGCCTCTACAACCGCCTCGTCGCCCGTGGCTCGATGGAGCGACTGGTGACCGAGCAGCAGGTGCTGGACGCGATCTCCAACCCGCCGACCGAGACGCGTGCCTACTTCCGCGGCGAGTGTCTTCGCCGTTTCGGTCAGGACATCGCGGCGGCCAGTTGGGATTCGGTCATCTTCGACCTCGGCGGCGACTCGTTGGTGCGCATCCCGACGCTCGAACCGTTGCGGGGGAGCAAGGCCCACGTCGGAGCACTGCTGGACTCGGTCGATTCGGCCGCCGAACTGGTCGATCAGCTCACCAACTGACGTGTTGCGCCCCTCCGGGCTGCCCGGCTCGGTAGGCTGAGGATTCCGCTCGCGCAAATTGTCTGCGGGTCGAAGTAGGACAAGGAGATCGGCGATGGCACAAGAGCAGACCACACGTTCCGGCGGGGGCGACGACGATGACGCGACCGGTGGCGACGGTGCGGCGGGCCAGGAACGACGCGAGAAGCTCGCCGAGGAGACCGACGATCTGCTCGACGAGATCGACGACGTCCTCGAGGAGAACGCCGAGGACTTCGTGCGCGCCTACGTGCAAAAGGGCGGCCAGTGACGGCGGAGCGGGAATTCGCGTTGCCCTTCGGCTCGAACATGTCGTCGTTCACGGACCATCTGCGCAAGAACGCACCCGAACTGCTTCCGGAAAATCGTTTCATGAATGCCGTTGAAGCAGCCGGTAATTCGGACATCGCGCCGCACGGCACCACCATCGTGGCGCTGTCCTTCGACGGTGGAGTGATCATCGCCGGCGACCGCCGGGCGACGATGGGCAATCTCATCGCCAGCCGCGACGTCGAGAAGGTCTACATCACCGACGAATACTCGGCCGCCGGCATCGCGGGCACCGCGGGCATGGCGATCGAACTGGTGCGGTTGTTCGCGGTCGAGCTCGAGCACTACGAGAAGATCGAGGGCGTGTCCCTGACCTTCAACGGCAAGGTCAACAAGTTGTCGTCGATGGTGCGCGCCAACCTCGGCGCCGCCATGCAGGGACTCGCCGTGGTGCCGTTGCTGGTCGGCTACGACCTCGACGCCGCCGACGCCCGCAAGGCCGGCCGGATCGTGTCCTACGACGTCGTGGGTGGTCACTACGAGGAGGTGTCGGGCTACCACGCCGTCGGCTCGGGTTCGCTCTTCGCAAAGGCAGCGATGAAGAAGCTATATTCGCCCGGCCTGTCCGAGGACGACGGTCTTCGGGTCGCCATCGAAGCGCTCTACGACGCGGCCGACGACGACTCCGCCACCGGCGGGCCGGACATCGTCCGCGGGATCTATCCGACCGCCGTGATCATCGGTGCCGGGGGAGCGGAGTTCGCGCCGCAGTCGCGGACCGAAGCAGTGGCCCGCGCCGTCTTGGCCGACCGTGCGAACCGAGGGGGTGACCTGCGATGACGATGCCGTACTACGCATCTGCCGAACAGATCATGCGCGATCGCTCGGAGCTCGCGCGCAAGGGAATTGCGCGCGGCCGAAGTGTGGTCGTGCTGACGTACGCCGACGGTGTCCTGTTCGTCGCCGAGAACAGGTCGTCGGCGCTGCACAAGGTCAGCGAGCTCTACGACCGGCTCGGATTCGCGGCCGTGGGCAAGTACAACGAGTTCGAGAATCTGCGCCGCGCGGGCATCGTGCACGCGGACACCAAGGGCTACACGTACGACCGCGCCGACGTCACCGGCCGGTCGCTCGCCAAGGCGTACGCGCAGACACTCGGGACGATCTTCACCGAGCAGCTCAAGCCGTACGAGGTCGAGATCTGCGTTGCCGAGGTGGGCAACCCGGGCGACCCGCCGCTGTCGCAGCTCTACCGGATCACCTACGACGGGTCGATCGTCGACGAGACCGAGTTCGTCGTCATGGGCGGTGCCACCGAACCGATTTCCACCGCGCTGAAGGAGCAGTACCGCACCGGTCTGGACCTCGGTGCCGCCGTGGCGTTGGCCGTCAATGCGTTGCAGGACGGAACGTCACCGGCACCGGCGCCGGTCCCCGCCAACGGGGGCGGCAACGGTGAGACGGCTCCGGAGAAGCGCATCCTCGAGGTGTCCGCACTCGAGGTTGCCGTGCTCGAGCAGACCCGTCCGCGTCGCGCGTTCCGGCGGATCACCGGCGCTGCGCTTCAGGATTTGTTGCCGACGGGCTGATACAGCGTCAACAGCGAAGGCCGGGCGTCGAACTCGAACGTCCGGCCTTCGCCGTACACCTCGCCGTCCACGGCCACCGTCAGCGTCGTCTGCAGATCCTCGACGCGAATCGACTGCTTGCGCAGGTGCGTGTAGGTGGGCGACGACCCCAGCGTTCCGGTCAGGGCCGCGAACAACAGTCGAGTGCGCGAGAGCTTCATGTTCGCCCGCAGGTACCGAATGTCGAGAACGCCGCCGGACATCGACGGTCTGGACATGGGTACCTGATCCGCCGGGGCGTACTTTCCGTTGCCCACGAAGATCATCCAGACCGATTCGAGTCTCCCGTCGATGTTGACGACGAGCGGTTTCGCACTGGCCAGTACGGCAATCATCGCTGCGGCGGCTGCGGGCCACTTGCCGATCTTCGGTTCCCACTCGTCGCGCAACAGCACCGAGTCGGGGTAACCGCCCATGCTCGCGGTGTTGATGAAGAATCGGCCCGGCTCGCCGTCGACGCTGACGTGGCCGATGTCGGCGTTCGCCGCTGCACCGGACTCGATTCCGCGGGCACAGGCCTCGACGTCGACCAGTCCGGTGTCGCGTGCGAAGTGGTTGAGCGTTCCGCCGGGGAACACCGCGAGAGGCAGCCCTTTGTCGATGGCCACACCGACGGCGGTCGCGACGGTCCCGTCGCCGCCGCACACCCCGAGAGCCAGGGTGTCGGTGCCGATGCGTTCGACGAGCTGCTCCGCGAAGTCGCGGTCGACGTCGGGCTCGAACCACACGGCCTTCGGCAGACGCTCCTCCAGCGTCGCGACGATCCCTGCGGTGTTCTGATCCGAGTCCCGAATGCCGGCACTGGGATTGACGAGGATCACCATGCCCTCGCCGCCCTTCAGAGCGGGCGCGTGCCCTCCGTGCGCGAGTTCGGCCGGGTCGTCGGACCGGACGGCCCACCAGCGACGAGTCGACAGCGCCACGCCCGTGCCCAGTGCGACGCCGGCGATCACGTCGGACGGCCAGTGCACACCCACGTGCACCCGCGAGTAGGCCACGGCAGCGGCGAGCGGGGCGATGGCCAGACCGGCAGCGGGAGACTCGATGGCAACGCCTGCGGCGAAAGCCGCCGCCGACGCCGAGTGTCCGGACGGGAACGACGACGACATCGGCGGATCGAGGACACGACGCAACACCGGCACCGAATCGACGGGTGGGCGATCGCGTGGGAACAGAGGCTTGAGCAGACCGTTGGCCAACCCGCTCGCGCCGAACACCGACAATATTCCTCGCACGGCGCCGCGTCGCCTCGATCCGCCCGACGCTGCGAGCACCAGAGCGACGGTGAACCAGAGCTTGCTGTGGTTCGCGCTGTCGGACAGTCGTCGCAGTGCCGTGTCCCCGAGCAGGGGGCGCGATCGCGAGATCGCGCGCACCATCGCAAGGTCCGCCGTGCGGGTACGCCGAGCCAGGGCTCGAGGCGTCAGATTTCGGGGGCCCGAGGTTCGAAGCGTCACGCGGCCAGCCTATGCGGTGCCTCGGTGGGCGACGCGCGCTCGCTTCCGACCGATGCACCGTGACACACCGTTGTACTGTCGAAGTGTGCAGCGACGAATCATGGGTATCGAGACCGAGTTCGGTGTCACGTGCACCTTTCACGGTCATCGCCGGCTGAGCCCGGACGAGGTTGCTCGCTACCTCTTCAGGCGAGTCGTGTCGTGGGGACGCAGTTCCAATGTGTTCCTACGCAACGGCGCTCGCCTGTATCTGGACGTGGGCTCGCACCCGGAATACGCGACCGCGGAATGCGACAGCCTCGTTCAGCTCGTCACGCACGACCGCGCGGGCGAGCGGGTACTCGAAGACCTCCTCATCGACGCCGAGCAGCGTCTCGCCGAAGAGGGCATCGGCGGCGACATCTACCTGTTCAAGAACAACACCGACTCGGCGGGCAATTCGTACGGCTGCCACGAGAACTACCTGGTCGTGCGCGCCGGAGAGTTCTCGCGCATCTCCGACGTTCTGCTGCCGTTCCTGGTCACCCGTCAGCTCATCTGTGGAGCCGGGAAGATTCTGCAGACGCCGAAGGCCGCAACCTTCTGCCTGTCGCAGCGCGCCGAACACATCTGGGAAGGCGTGTCGTCCGCGACCACGCGCTCGCGCCCCATCATCAACACGCGCGACGAGCCGCACGCCGACGCCGAGAAGTACCGCCGCCTGCACGTCATCGTGGGCGACTCGAACATGGCCGAGCCCACCACCATGCTCAAGGTCGGGACCGCCGCCCTGGTTCTGGAGATGATCGAGGCCGGAGTGTCGTTCCGAGACTTCGCTCTCGACAACCCGATTCGAGCCATCCGCGAAGTGAGCCACGACCTGACGGGACGGCGTCCGGTTCGTTTGGCGGGCGGGCGGCAGGCGAGCGCGCTCGACATCCAGCGCGAGTACTACGCCCGCGCCGTCGAGCACCTGAAGACGCGTGAGCCCAATGCGCAGATCGAGCAGGTCGTCGATCTGTGGGGACGCACTCTCGACGCCGTCGAGGCGCAGGATTTCGCCAAGGTCGACACCGAAATCGACTGGGTCATCAAGCGCAAGCTCTTCGATCGCTATCAGGACCGGTACGACATGGAGCTGTCGGATCCGAAGATCGCGCAGCTGGACCTGGCGTACCACGACATCAAGCGCGGCCGCGGAGTCTTCGACGTGCTGCAGCGCAAGGGTCTTGCGAAGCGCATCACCGAGGACGAGCAGATCGACGAGGCCGTCACCACGCCGCCGCAGACGACACGCGCAAAGCTGCGCGGTGAATTCATCACGGCGGCGCAGGAAGCGGGCCGGGACTTCACGGTCGACTGGGTCCATCTCAAGCTCAACGACCAGGCTCAGCGCACCGTGCTGTGCAAGGACCCGTTCCGGTCGGTGGACGAGCGCGTCGAACGGCTCATCGCCTCCATGTGAGTTCGCTACCGCTAAGGTTTCGTGGTGGCAATCTCCAAAGTCGAACGGCTGATGAACCTGGTGATCTGCCTGCTGTCGACGCGTCAGTACCTCACGGCGGAACGCATTCGCGATTCCGTGGCGGGGTACTCCGAATCCGCGAGCTACGACGCCTTCAGTCGGATGTTCGAGCGCGACAAGAACGAACTGCGCGATCTCGGTATCCCGTTGGAGACCTCGATGTCCTCGCAGTTCTCCTCGGTCGAGGGCTACCGCATCAACCGCGACGCGTACGAACTTCCCGAGATCGACCTCGAGCAGGACGAGGCAGCGGCAGTTGCCGTCGCGATCCAGCTGTGGGAGTCGCCCGAGCTGACGTCCGCCGCGCAGAGCGCTCTGCTCAAACTGCGCGCGGCGGGTGTCCAGGTCGATTCCGAGGAGCTCCCGGCCTCGATCACGGCCGTGCCCGCGCGCACCCGCGGGTCGGAACCGGCCCTCGGCAAACTCCTGACCGCGATCGACGACGGACGCGCCGTCACCTTCGCGCACCGCTCGTCGCCGACGTCCGACTGGGTCACGCGCACGGTGGAGCCGTGGGGTGTGGTCACGCACGGTGGCCGCTGGTATCTCGTGGGCCACGACGTCGATCGGGCCGAAGTGAGGACGTTCCGGCTGTCGCGCATCGGTGACGATGTCACCGCGCTCGGAAAGTCGGGCAGCGTGAAGAAGCCCGACGGCGTCGATCTGCAGGCCATCGTCGAGCGCGTCGCGAGTACGGGCGACGTGGCGGGGGAGGCGCACGTGTGGGTCGCCGACGGCCGAGCTGCGGAGCTGCGCCGACTCGGCACCGACGACGGACGCAGGTCCGTCGGAGGCCGGGGCGGAGTCGTCGTGCGCATCCCCGTCCGGTCGTGGGAATGGATCGCGCGCGTCATCACCGGTCACGGCGCAGACGCGGTCGTGCTCGACCCCGCCGAGCTGCGCGCGGACGTCCGAGAGAAGCTGACTTCTGCTGCACTGCATCGTGATTCGAGGTCGGCATGACGGCGAGGTTGTCGTCGCGCCTGGCGCGGCTGCTGAACATGGTTCCGTACTTCATCGCCAATCCGGGCATCAGCGCAGCGGACGCCGCGGCCGAGCTCGGCGTCTCCACCAAACAGGTGATGGACGACTTGAATCAGCTGTGGATGTGCGGTTTGCCGGGATACGGGCCCGGTGACCTCATCGACCTGTCGTTCTCCGAGGACAGCATCGAGGTCACGTTCTCCGCTGGCATAGACCGGCCGTTGCGACTGACGAGCACGGAGGCGACCGCCCTCCTCGTGGCGCTGCGCTCGCTCGTCGAGATGCCGGGCATGGTGAACCCGTCGGCCGCTCAGCACGCCATCGCGAAAATCGAACAGGCAGCGGGCGCGGCGGCGTCGAAGGCCGGAACGGCGGCCGCCGCCGAGGAGAGTCCGACGGTCGCCGCGGTCCGCGGTGCGGTCACGCGGCGGCACGCTCTCGACATCACCTACTACTCCGCCTCTCGGGACGTCGTCTCCGAGCGCACCGTCGACCCGATTCGGATCGTTCTCGTCGACGACCACAGCTACCTCCAGGCGTGGTGTCGCAGCGCGGAAGGTGTTCGGTTGTTCCGGCTCGATCGCATCGACGCCGCCACCGAGCGCGACGAGCCGTCTGCGCCGCCGCGCGAGGTGGAGGAGAAGGACGCGCTGGACCTGTTCCGGGACGATCCGGCTCTGCCACTCGCGCGACTGGCGGTGGCGCCGGATGACGTCTGGATCCTCGACTACTACCCGATGACCCAGACCGCAGTCCGCGAAGACGGATCGGTGGAGGTCACCATGCGCTTCGCGACCGAGGACTGGATGGCACGACTGGTCCTCGGATTCGGGGCGGGAGTACAGGTGCTCGCACCGTCGACGCTGGTCGATCTGGTCGGTTCGCGAGCCGCCGAAGCCTTGTCCCTGTACGACGAATTCGATACGAGTGCGACGTGAACATCGTGCGAACAGTCCGTTTCGGCCGTAAAGGCGAGCACGTCACGGGGACCCGTCTCCGGTAGCATCAGTGTCATCTGATCTGGGAGGTCTTGATTATGGGTGCGTTGAGCGCATGGCACTGGGCGATCGTTCTGATCGTCATCGTTGTTCTGTTCGGATCGAAGAAGTTGCCGGAAGCCGCACGCGGGCTCGGTCGTTCGCTGCGCATCTTCAAGAGCGAAGTCAAGGAGATGCAGAACGACGGCAAGGACACCTCGGCACCGTCCGAGCAGGCGTCCACCGTCACCCCGCCCGCGCAGCTTCCCCCTGCCGAGGCGCCGTACACCACCGGTAACGCCCACAATCCCGAGTCCAAGTCGGCCTGATCCGCTCACGCGTACGTCACGGTGCGAATTCCCCTGGATCCGCGGCAGCGCAAGCGACGCGTCAACCCCGACGGGACCATGTCCCTCGTCGAGCATCTCTACGAGCTGCGTACCCGCATGCTCTGGGCCCTGCTCGCCATCTTCGTCACGACGATCGTCGGGTTCTTCTGGTACTCGCACAGCCTCTTCGGCATCGAGAGTCTCGGTGACCTGCTGCGCGGGCCGTACTGCTCCCTCCCACCGGAGTCCCGCGCGTATCTGACCGACGACGGTTCCTGCCGCCTGTTGGCCACCGCCCCGTTCGAGCAGTTCATGCTGCGGTTCAAGGTGGGCATCACCGCCGGCGTCGTGCTCGCCTGCCCCATCTGGCTCTATCAGATCTGGGCTTTCGTCACTCCCGGCCTGTACGCCAAGGAACGCCGCTACGGCATCGCCTTCGTCAGCGCTGCGGCCGTCCTGTTCGTCATGGGCGCCGTCCTCGCCTACGTCGTGGTGTCGAAGGCATTGCACTTCCTCCTCACCATCGGCGACAACGTGCAGGTCACCGCACTGAGCGGCGCCGAGTACTTCGGGTTCGTCATCAACCTCCTGGTCATCTTCGGAGTCAGCTTCGAGATCCCGCTGCTGATCGTGGCGCTCAACGCGGTCGGCGTGCTGAGCTACGCGAAACTGAAGGCGTGGCGCCGGGGACTGATCATGGCGCTGTTCGTCTTCGCGGCCATCGCGACACCGGGCCAGGACCCCTTCTCGATGCTGGCGCTCGCGTTGGCGCTGACGGTTCTGTTCGAGCTCGCCGTGCAGATCGCGCGCATCACCGACAAGCGGCGTGCGCGCCGAGCGGGCGAGGAGTGGGGCGCACTCTCCGACGACGAAGCATCACCGCTGGACACTCGCGCAACACCTCTCGGATCGGCGTCGCCCGTCGAGGCCCCGGCTCCGGTGCGGCACACCGCGGACGCGGACTACTCCGACACCCTCTGACTCTCCGACACCCTTCGACTCTCCGACACCCTCTGACGCCGGGAACCTCTAACCTGGAGTGGTGGTAGTCGAAGCCGGGCCCCAACTCACCGAATTCGTGGAGGGCCTGCCGTTCCCTCTCGATCCGTTCCAACAACGCGCGTGCAGTGCTCTCGAGGACGGTCACGGTGTTCTCGTTTGCGCGCCGACCGGCGCCGGAAAAACCGTCATCGGCGAATTCGCGGTTCATCTCGCGTTGACGTCGGGGAACAAGTGCTTCTACACGACCCCGATCAAGGCGCTCAGCAACCAGAAGTACGCCGAACTCGTCGCTCGCTACGGCAAGGGTTACGTGGGTCTGCTCACCGGTGACCAGAGCATCAATTCCGACGCGCCCATCGTCATCATGACCACCGAAGTGCTACGCAACATGCTGTACGCGGAGTCGCCCGCACTGCGCGGCCTCTCTCACGTCGTGATGGACGAGGTGCACTACCTGGCCGACCGCTTTCGCGGCGCCGTGTGGGAAGAAGTGATCCTGCACCTGTCGGAGGACGTGCGGCTGGTGAGCCTGTCCGCGACGGTCAGCAACGCCGAGGAGTTCGGTGCGTGGATGGAGACCGTCCGCGGCAACACCACCGTCGTCGTCGACGAGAAGCGACCGGTGCCGCTGTGGCAGCACATCCTGGTCGGACACAGGTTGTTCGACCTGTTCGACGTGAAGAGCTCGGACGGGCCGCAGGGAACCGTCGTCGACAAGGAACTGGCCCGGCACGTCAAGGAACGCGTCGCCGCCGAGCTAATCGGCTCGTGGGAGCCGCGCGGGCGGGGACGCGGCGGCCCGTCGCGGGGTGGTCGGCCGGAAACTCGGCCCATCCCACGACCCGAGGTCATTCGGCTGCTCGACCGAGAGGCGTTGCTGCCGGCCATCACGTTCGTCTTCAGCCGCGCCGGATGCGACGCGGCGTTGGGCCAGTGCCTTCGCTCGGGACTGCGCCTGACGACCCCCGAGCAGGCCTCGGAAATCTCCGACATCATCGATCGGCACACGGCCGACATCCCGCGCGGCGACCTCGAAGTGCTCGGCTACTGGGAGTGGCGCGAGGCGCTCGAACGCGGACTGGCCGCGCACCACGCCGGCATGCTTCCCGTCTTCCGGCACACGGTGGAGGAGCTGTTCGTCAAGGGCCTGGTGAAAGCCGTGTTCGCCACGGAGACACTGGCACTGGGCATCAACATGCCGGCGCGCACCGTCGTGCTGGAGCGGCTGGTGAAGTACAACGGCGAGACGCACGCAAACCTGTCGGCGGGGGAGTACACCCAGCTGACGGGTCGGGCTGGACGGCGAGGAATCGACGTCGAGGGACACGCCGTCGTGCTGTGGCAGACCGGAGTCGAACCCACCGAGGTCGCCGGGCTCGCGTCCACCCGAACGTTCCCGCTGCGCAGCTCTTTTCGGCCGTCGTACAACATGGCCATCAATCTGGTCGACAGAATGGGCGTCCCGGCGTCGCGTCAGCTTCTGGAACGTTCCTTCGCGCAGTATCAGGCCGATGCGTCGGTGGTGAGCCTCGTCCGCGGAATCGAACGCAACGAGAAGTCGCATCGGGACCTGTTGGAGAAGTTGGGCGGTGAGGACTCGCCGTTCGTCGAGTACACGATGCTCAAGGCCCGCCTGAAGGCGCGCGAACGCACCCTCGAACAGCAAGGCCGCACCGACCGCCGCAACGATGCGGTCGAGTCGCTCGTGACGCTGCGGCGCGGTGACGTCATCTCCATTCCGTCGGGCAGGCGCTCCGGGCTGGCCGTGGTACTCGAGATCGACACCGATTCCGCCGATCCGCGGCCGCTGGTCCTCACCGAGGACAAGTGGGCCGGACGGGTGTCCTCGGCCGACTTCCCCACTCCTGTCAGCTCTCTCGGCCACATGCGGCTTCCGCGCCACGTCGATCACCGCACCGCGCGCACGCGCCGGGACCTGGCGTCGGCGCTGCGGGGAACCGGCATCGTCGCACCGGGGCGCGGGCGACGCCAGCATTCCACTGCAGCCGACGATCGCGAGCTCGGTGCACTGCGGCGCGCGGTCCGCTCCCACCCGTGCCATTCGTGGCCCGACCGCGAGCACCTGGCCCGGCTCGCGGACAAGTACAACCGGCTCGAGCGGGAAACCGAGTCGATGCGCCAGAAAGTCGCCTCGACGACCAATTCGCTTGCGCGGACGTTCGATCGGATTCTCGCTCTGCTCGGTGAGCGCGGGTACCTCACAGACGGCCCTGACGTGGAGGTCACCGAACGCGGATCGAAGCTCGGCCGTATCTACTCCGAATCGGACCTTCTCGTGGCGGAGTGCCTGGCGGCCGGTGTCTGGAAGGGCCTCGGGCCCGCGGAGCTCGCGGCCGTGGTGTCGTCGGTGGTCTACGAGTCGCGTCAGGACGGTGAATCGGCGCCGCCGCACGGACCGACGGGCGCCATCCGGCATGCGCTCGCACGCACCGTTCACCTGTGGAGCGAGCTGCGCTCGGACGAGATTCGGCACAAGCTGCCCCCGACCCGCGAGCCGGACCACGGCTTCGTCGTCGCGGTCTACAAATGGGCGCGCAAGGAGTCCTTGGAGGACGTTCTGTTGGCGGCAGGTCAGCAGGGTCGCGCGCTGTCCGGAGGCGATTTCGTCCGGTGGTGCCGGCAGGTGATCGATCTGCTCGACCAGATTCGGTCGGCGTCACCCGACGACGAGGTGACGAACGCCGCCACCAAGGCCATATCGGCGATTCGGCGTGGTGTTGTCGCGGTCGATGCCGCATAGTGCTCAGACGTAAGATTTCGTGGACCGAAGCAACGGCTATCTGGAGGCGACGATGACCGGCCCGTACGACCCGAACGAGCAGTGGCGCGGAGCCGGATCGGGTGACGCCGACAATCAGGCGTCCCCGGATCTCACCAAGTCCTTTCCCCCCGCGCCCGACGCCGGTCAGCAGGCGTACGGCCAGCAGCCCCAGTACGGCCAGCAGCCCCAGTACGGGCAGCCGCAGCACGATCAACAGCCCTACGGTCAGCAGCCCTATGGTCAGCAGCCCTATGGTCAGCAGCCGTATGGCCAGCCCCAGTACGGCCAACCGACACAGCAGTACGGCCAACCGACACAGCAGTACGGCCAACCGACACAGCAGTACGGCCAGCCGGGCTACCCGCAGCAGGGCTACGGCCAGCAACCGAACCAGCAGTACGGCTACCCGCAGGGCAATCAGCAGTGGAACGCCTCAGGTGCGCCGCAGCCCGCCAAGAAGTCCAAGGCGCCGCTGTTCGTCATCATCGGACTGGTGGCGTTGATCGCGATCGTCGCGGCCGTTCTCGGGCTGACAGGAGTGGTCGGGGGCGACAAACTCGACCAAGCCGCCGCCGAAGCGGGCGTTCAGAAGATCGTCACCGAGTCCTACGGCGCCACCGACGTCACCGACGTGTCCTGCCCGTCGGGGCAGAAAGTGGAATCGGGCAAGGAGTTCACGTGCTCGCTCACGGTGGACGGTCAGGCACGTGAGGTCACGGTGACATTCACCGACGACAGCGGAACCTACGAGGTCAGCAGGCCGCAATAACTCAGTAAGTCAGCGCGCCAACGCTTTTCGAAGTCGCGAGATCGAATTCTCGATTCCGAGTTCGGCGCCGAGGCGATCGATGAGATCGTTGTCCACGGGTTCGTCGGGGAGTTCGTCGGAGCGCGAGACGGTCACGTCCGCGTCCGTGACCACCCGCACGACGGGCAGCGCCGCCTCGATGTAGTCCTGCGCGGCGAGTAGTTTCGCGCGAACACCGGCCGCCAGGTCACGGTCCGACCCGCGGGCAGCGTCCATCAGGGCCTGGAGCGAGCCGTACCGCAGCATCAACGTCGACGCCGTCTTCTCGCCGATTCCCTTCACACCGGGCAGGCCGTCGGACGAATCACCGCGCAGCAGAGCAAGTTCGGCGTACCCGGGCCCCGGACGGTGTTCCGGCACGCCGTACTTCTCGGCCACCTCGGCAGGACCGAAGAGTTCTGCCTTCGCCAGGCCGCGCCCCGCGTACAGCACCCGCACCGGCACCGGATCGTCGGACACCACCTGCAGCAGATCGCGGTCACCGCTCACCACCACCACGTTGTCCGTTCGCTCGCGCGCAGCCAGCGTGCCGAGCACGTCGTCGGCCTCGAGACCGACCGCCCCCGCCGCCGCGATGCCCGCTGCGTCGAGCACCTGCATGATCAGGTCCACCTGCGGGCCGAGCGTGTCCGGTGCCTCCTCGGTGTCCGGCCCCGTCGACACTTCCTTCAGAACGCGATGCGCCTTGTACGACGGCACCAGGTCCACCCGAAACGTCGGGCGCCAGTCCAGATCCAGGCACACCACCAGCCGTGTCGCGTTCGTACGAGTGATCAGCGACGACACCATGTCGGTGAATCCGCGCACGGCGTTCACCGGCCGACCGTCGGGAGCAGTGATGGATTCGGGGAGCGCGTAGAACGCGCGGAACCACAGTGAGGCTGCGTCCAGGAGCAATACGGTGCCGCGGTCGTCGGTCATGGACCCATACTGTCAAACCACCTAGCCTGATCTGCATGACACGCTTCTCCTCGTCCGTGTACGACTCCCGCGTCCGCCGTGCCGCCGAACTGGCGAGGACGGCCGGGCTCGACGCGCTCGTGATCACTCCGGGACCGGATCTGCGGTACCTCATCGGTTCTCGTGCGCAGTCGTTCGAGCGACTGACCGCGCTCGTGATTCCCGCCGACGGTTCCACCGCCTCCGTGGTGATCCCACGCCTCGAGCTCGCCGCGCTCCGCGAATCCGCAGCAGCCGATCTCGGTCTCGAGATCAGGGACTGGGTCGACGGAGTGAGTCCGCGCGAACTGGTCGCGTCGATGCTCCCGTCACCCGCCCGCGCCGCCGTCGCCGACGCCATGCCCGCCCTGCACCTGATTCCTCTCGCCGAAAGCCTGGGCACGGCACCGGTTCTCGCGACCGACGTGCTGCGTGAACTGCGCATGACGAAGGATGCCGACGAGATCGAGGCGCTGCGGCGCGCCGGAGCCGCGATCGACCGAGTGCATGCCCGGATGGGGGAGTTCCTGGCCGCCGGACGCACCGAAGCGGAGGTGGCCGCGGACATCGGGAGCGCCATCGTCGCCGAGGGTCACACCGACGCCGAGTTCATCATCGTCGGGTCGGGCCCGCACGGAGCCGACCCCCACCACGAGGTGTCGGACCGCGTGATCGAAGCCGGCGACGTCGTCGTCGTCGACATCGGCGGCCCCGTCGAGCCCGGCTACAACTCCGACTCGACCCGCACGTACAGCATCGGTGAGCCGAGCGCCGACGTCGCGGCCAAGTACGCCATTCTCGAACGGGCACAACGGGCGTCCGTCGACGCCGTCCGTCCCGGTGTCACGGCGGAATCGGTCGACGCGGCAGGTCGCGACGTCCTGATCCAGGAGGGGCTCGGCGACTACTTCGTCCACCGCACCGGCCACGGCATCGGGCTGTCCGTGCACGAGGAGCCGTACATCGTGGCGGGCAACTCGATGCCGCTCACGGAGGGCATGGCGTTCAGCATCGAGCCCGGCATCTACTTCGCGGGCGAATGGGGCGCCCGAATCGAGGACATCGTGGTGGTGACCGCCGGCGGGTGCGAGTCGTTCAACAACCGCCCCCACGGACTGACGGTTCTGTGACCCCGGACGCGCTCCTGGCCACGCTGCGCGTCGAGGGCGGACGCATCGCGTCCATGCCTGTCGACGCGCTCGACGCCCACGTTCCCACCGTGCCGGGCTGGACGCTCGAGCACGTCGTGCGGCACACCGGCAAGGTGCACCGGTGGGTCTCGGCGATTCTCGATGCGGGCCCGACGGCCGATCTGTCCACGATCCGCGCCGAGTCCCTGACTCACGGGCCGCGCAGCCTCGAGGAGTACCGGTCGTCGCTCGACAGCCTGCTCGACCGGCTCGAGAACCTCGATCCCGCAAGGAAGGCAACGAGTTTCGTCGGGCCCGCCACCGTCGGGTGGTGGATTCGTCGGCAGGCACACGAGGCGACCGTCCACCGATTCGACGCGGCCGACGCCGTGCACGCGGCCGGCGGCCCGCCACCGGTCGACTCCGATCCGGCATCGTGCGCGGACGGAATCGACGAGCTCACCGAGCTGCAACTGCTGCACCGGGTGAAACACGACGAGATGGACCCGCGTCTGACGGGACGCACGATCCATCTGCACGGGACCGACGTGCCCGACGCGGAGTGGCTGCTCACCATCGAGGACGGACGCGTGACCGCCGAGCGGACGCACGCCAAAGCCGATGTCGCCCTGCGGGGTTCGGTCCAGGACCTGCTGCTCATCATGTGGCGCCGAAGGCCGCCGACCGCGGTCGAGACGTTCGGGGACACCTCGATCGTCGACGGTCTGCTCGACGTCGCGCGGTTCTAACTCCGCAGGGACTGCGAACCCAGCACGCGCGTCACGCTGATCTCGACGACGACGCGGCGCGGATTCTCCCGCGGCACCCGGTAGCGCGCGGCGTACCGGTTCTCGGCGTCGACCACGCTGTCCCTGTCACGCAGAATGCGGGCCGTGCCCTCGAGCGTGAGCCACCGCGGCCCGTCGATCTGGGTGACGGCCGCGTACCCGCCGCGCTCGGCGTTGCGGACCTTCTGCGACCCCTCCATCGTGATGACCCGCGCCTTACGCGCCTCGGCATCCCACGTGAATCCGACCGCCACGACGTGCGGAGTTCCGTCGGGACGTGACGTGGCCAGAGTCGCCAGATGGCGCTCGGTCAGGAACTGGAGGGCGTCGTCGTTCAGATCCGAGGGGGTGGAGGCCATGAGCCGACCATAATCCAGGACACTGGGCCGGTGACTTCTGCATCCTCGACCGTTCTGCTCCTCGGTGGGCGAAGTGACATCGGCCTCGAGATCGCCGAGCGCCTCGCGCCGGGAAACACCGTGGTGCTGGCAGCGCGGCGGAGCAACGAGCTCACTGGCGAGATCGCCCGGCTGACCGCGGCGGGCGCCGCCGCCGTGCACACCGTGGAGTTCGACGCCGACGCTCTCGACACGCACGCCGACGTTCTCGCATCGGTGGCCCGCGATCACGGTCCGCTGGACACCGTGGTGTTGGCGTTCGGCATTCTCGGCGACCAGGCGGTGGCGGAAGTCGACGCGGCCCACGCGGTGGCTGTGGTCCACACCGACTACGTGGCGCAGGTGAGCGTGTTGACCCATGCCGCAACGTTGTTGCGCAGTCAGGGGTCGGGACGGATCGTGGTGTTCTCGTCCGTCGCCGGTGTGCGCGTGCGTCGAGCGAATTACGTCTACGGCTCGGCAAAGGCCGGTCTCGACGGATTCGCCAGCGGACTCGCCGACGCACTGCACGGCAGCGGAGTGCGTCTGATCCTGATTCGTCCGGGCTTCGTGATCGGCCGCATGACCGAGGACATGGACCCCGCTCCCATGTCGAGCACACCCGGCCAAGTCGCAGACGCCGTGGTCGGCGCGCTGAAAGGCCGCCGCGATGTCGTGTGGGTTCCGGGTCGGCTGCGCCCGGTGTTCTTCGTGATGCGGTTGCTGCCACGCGCGATCTGGCGACGGATGCCGCGATGATCGACGTCGTCGGCATCGGCGCCGACGGATGGAGCGGGCTCGCCGACGCGTCGAAGCAGGCGGTGGCGTCCGCCGAGGTCCTCTACGGATCGGCTCGACAACTCGATTCGGTGCCGTCGACCGAGTGCGCGGGGCACCGGGTGGCCTGGCCCAGTCCGTTGCTGCCCGCTCTCGCCGGCCTGCTGGCCGAGCACGTCGACTCGCGGCAGTGCGTGCTGGCGAGCGGAGACCCGATGTTCTTCGGAATTGGCACCACACTCGCCCGCATGCTGGGTGCGCGGAACATTCGGGTGCTGTCTCATCCCTCGTCGGCGTCGCTGGCCTGCGCCCGGCTCGGGTGGGCTCTGAACGACGTCGACGTGGTCAGTCTCGTTGCGCGCCCGACGGCCTCGCTGATTCCGGTACTGACTCGGGGTCGGCGTGTGCTGGTGTTGAGCCAGGACGAGCACTCGATCGTCGACGTCGTCGATCTGTTGTGCCGGAACGGTTTCGAACAATCGACGGTCACCGTGCTGGCGCAACTGGGCGGTCCGGAGGAGAAGATCGTGGGCGCGACGGCCGAGTCGTGGAACGGAGTCGCGACGGATCCGCTGAACGTCGTCGCGATCGACGTCGTCGGAGCCCGTACCTCGAGGGTGCCCGGCCTGCCCGACAGTTCATTCACTGGCGACGGGCAGCTGACCAAGAACGAGATCCGCGCGCAGACACTGTCCGCGCTGGCGCCGGCGGCGGGGGAGACGTTGTGGGATGTGGGCGGTGGATCCGGGAGCATCGCGATCGAATGGATGAGGACGCACTCGTCGTGCCGCGCCGACATTTTCGAGCAGCATCCCGAACGGTCCCGATTCATCGCCACCAACGCAACACGGCTGGGCGTCCCGGCGTTGCGGATCCACGGCCGAGCACCCGACTCGTTCGGTGAGCTGGCCCCTCCCGATGCGGTGTTCGTCGGCGGCGGGGTGACGGAACCGGGACTGCTCGACGCGTGCTGGGACCGTCTCGCGCCGGGCGGTCGCATCGTGGTCAACGCGGTCACGGCCGAATCCGAATCCCAGATCCTGCAGTGGTATTCGAGGCATGGCGGGATCATGCGGAAGCTGCAGGTGTACCGGGCCGACGCGTTGGGGTCGTTCACGGCCTTCAGACCACAGCTCCCCGTTGCGCAGTGGGTGGCGACGAAGTGACGGTCCATTTCATCGGCGCCGGCCCCGGAGCGGCGGACCTGGTGACGCTGCGCGCAGCACGGCTCGTCGAGGCGAGCCCGGTATGCCTGTACGCGGGCAGCCTGGTGCCCGCCGAGTTGGTCGCGATGTGCCCACCCGACGCGCGGGTCGTGGACACCGCACGAATGACGCTCGACGACATCGTCGAGGAGATGATCCGTGCGCACCGAGCCGATCTCGATGTGGCGCGGCTGCATTCGGGTGACCCGTCGATCTACAGCGCGGTGGCGGAACAGGCCCGACGCCTCGACGCCGCGGGCGTCGACTATCGGATCGTGCCGGGCGTGCCCGCGTTCGCCGCGGCGGCAGCGTCGTTGGGTCGCGAGCTGACGGTGCCGGGTGTGTCGCAGTCGATCGTCCTCACCAGGGTGTCGACGCTGTCGACGGACATGCCCGAGGGCGAGGACCTGCCGTCGTTGGCGCGGAGCGGCGCCACGATGGTGATCCACCTCGGTGCGCGCCGGATGGAGCAGATCGTCGAGGACTTGACCCCGTCCTACGGAGCCGACTGTCCCGCGGCGGTGGTGGCGTTCGCGAGCCGCGCCGACGAGATCGTCCTCCGCGGAACGCTGTCCACGATCGCCGCACAGGTGCACGACGCCGGCGTCGTCAAAACCGCCGTCGTGGTGGTGGGTCGCGTGTTGTCTGCCGAGGGTTTCCCCGACAGCTTCCTGTACTCGGCCGCTCGCCGCCGACTCGATCACTGACCGGCGGACGGGGTGATACCTACGACCACCACCGACACACCCTCTGAGATGATCGTGTGATGACGTCGCCGCGCCGAATCCTGCTCCTCGGCGGAACCGGAGAGGCGCGCCAACTCGCGGACCTCCTCGCCGCCCGCCCGGACTTCGACGTCGTCTACTCGCTCGCGGGTCGCGTGGATGCTCCCGCTCTACCGGCCGGGACCGTCCGGTCGGGCGGGTTCGGCGGAGTCGACGGACTTCGGAACTGGTTGCTCGACAACCGCATCGACGAGGTCGTCGACGCAACGCATCCCTTCGCGGCCGTCATCTCCGAGCACGCGGTGAGTGCGTGCGACCGCACCGACACCCCTATGGCTGTTCTGCGCCGGCCCGCGTGGACGCCGGTCGCGGGAGATCGGTGGCAACCGGTGCCGACAATGGCCGCTGCGGCCGAAGCCCTCGACGCACTTGCGGAACCGGCCACGGTCTTCCTCACCACCGGGCGCCAGGACGTGGCCACTTTCGCCGGAATCGAGCTTCACCGCTTCGTCATTCGCGCCATCGACCCGCCCGAGGGCCCGATGCCACGCTCGTCGACCGTGGTGCTCGCCCGCGGGCCGTTCGACCTCGAGGACGAACTGCGACTGATGTGCGAGCAGGCCGTCGACGTCCTGGTGACCAAGAACAGCGGCGGCGCCATGACGCACGCGAAACTGGTCGCTGCGCGGCAGCTCGACGTTCCGGTGGTGATGATCGAGCGTCCACCGTCGACCTCGACGGGCGCCCAGTTCGCTACTGCGGCAGAGGTTCTGCACCATCTGACGCGTACCGACGCGAGGTGAACACACGGTCACCGGCCACGACGGTCGTCGACGACCCGATGATGAGCAGGCACCGCATGTCGATCCGTGACGGATCCAGCTCCGCCAAGGTCACCACGTAGACCTCCTCCTCGCGCCCGGCGACGTCGCGGCCCACGATCACCGGAGTCTCGGGGGATCTGTGTTCGAGCACCAAGTCGCGCAGTGCGCCCACCTGCCACGTTCTGGTCTTCGACGCCGGGTTGTACACGGCGATGGCCATGTCCGCGGACGCCACCGCGCGTACCCGTTTCTCCACGACGTCCCACGGCTTCAATCGGTCCGACAGGGACAACACGGCGTAGTCGTGGCCCAGCGGCGCACCGACTCTCGACGCCACCGCGTTCGCTGCCGTCATGCCGGGAACCACGCGTACCGGAACGTGGCGCCAGCGTTCCTCGGCCGCCACCTCGAGAACCGCTGCGGCCATGGCGAACACACCTGGATCACCCGAGGACACCACGGCCACCGAGGCACCGCGGCTCGCGAGGTCGAGCGCCATCTCCGCGCGTTCGGACTCGACCCGGTTGTCGCTGGCGTGACGGTTCTGGCCTTCCCGCACGGGCACGCGGTCGATGTAGGTGGTGTAGCCGACGAGGTCGGTGGCCTTCGCCAGTTCCGCTCGCGCTTGCGGAGTGGTCCAGTCGTCCGACCCGGGGCCCAGTCCGAGCACCACGACCTCGCCGACGCCCGCCGCAGCGGGGGCGGGGGCATACGACGGGCTCGACACGACGGCGATGGAGAAGTACGGCACCGACGACTCGTCCACGTCGGATGCGTCGACGACGCGCTCGGTCGACGTCGATGCGCGTTCGACGTAGCGCGCTTCGGACAGGCGACCGGAGTCCCGAAGCGCCTGCCGCACAGCCGGATACGTACGGCCGAGTTTGAGGATCGCGGCCGAGTCGGTCTCGCGCAGGCGGCGAGTCAGCTCCGCGACCGGCAGCGTGCCCGGCAAGATCGTCAGCACCTCCTTGTCCTCGACAAGGGGCTCCTGCAGCGCCGCCGACGCCGCGCTGACCGATGTCACACCGGGCACGATCTCGGTCTCGAACCGATCCGCCAACCGCATGTGCATGTGCTGATAAGAGCTGTAGAACAACGGATCTCCCGCAGCCAGTAGCGCCACCGAGCGTCCCGCCTCGAGGTGCACCGCCAGTCGCTCGGCTGCCTCCGTGTAGAAGTCCGCGATCGCACCGTCGTAGCCGAGCGGGTGTTCCGTCGTGCCGGTGGTCACCGGATAGACGAGGTGCTCCTCGATCTGGCCCTCGCGCAGGTACGGCAACGCGGTGGCGCGGGCGATGCTGTTGCCCCGCGCACTGTGGAAGGCCACTACATCCGCTTCGGAGATGACCCTGGCCGCCTTGACGGTGACGAGCTCCGGATCACCGGGCCCGATCCCGACACCCCACAGTTTCCCGGTCATTCCTCTTCGCTCGCAACAGCATTGACTGCGGCGGCGGTGATGGCGCTGCCTCCACGGCGACCGCGCACCACGACGTACTCGAGTCCGAGATCGGACGCGATCAGATCCTCCTTGGATTCGACCGCGCCGATGAATCCGACCGGGCCGCCCAGGATGGCGGCCGGGCGGGGGGCGCCGTCGGCGAGCAGTTCGAGCAGACGGAACAGCGCGGTGGGCGCGTTTCCGATCGCGACGACGGACCCCTCGAGCTTGTCGACCCAGAGGTCCACTGCCGCTGCGGTTCTCGTCATTCCCCACCGTTGTGCCATCTCGGGGACCGTCGGGGCGTTCAGGGTGCAGACGACCTCGTTGTCTGCCGGCAGCCGGCGGCGAGTCACTCCGGCGGCGACCATCGTCGCGTCGCACAGGATGGGTGCGCCTGCCTCCAAGGCCGCACGCCCCCGCTTCACCGCACCGGGTGTGAACGCGATCGACTGAGCCAGATTCACCTCACCGCACGCATGGATCATGCGGACGACGACCTGCGCCACGTCGGGCGCGAACGCGGAGAGATCGGCCTCGTTTCGGATCGTGGCGAACGACCGCCGATAGATCTCGGCGCCGTCGCTGATGTAGTCGTGCATGCGGTTCACCCTAGGGGAGCGGTTCACGCGGGCGGTGTCACCGTGTACCCCTCGGGTCCGGCGACCACGTCGGTCACGTCTCCGCGGGGGCGGCCACACCGCCGCTCGCACCCGACCCAGTGTTGGCGTTCGCCTGCCGAAACGTCGCCGTTCAGGACGGCCTCGTCCAGGTCACCTCGAACGTCGGTGTGCGACTTCGCGCACCCGGGTGAACCGACGCAGGAACTCACCGTCACCCACGGCGACTCCGCGTCGAAGATCAACCCCATCGGCGCGAGCACCCGCACGACCTGCTCGGCGACCCCTTCGTCGAGGTCGACCAGAACGAGCGATCGCCACGGCGTGACGATGATCGGCTTCTCAACCGCGGCCAGGAACTCGGCGGTACGCGCGGGGAGCAGGCCGTGAGCCAGGGCCGCGCCCAACGCCACCTTGCCGTCGTCTTGGTCGAACCAGCCCACGGGCGCCGCCGCGACGACGTCGAAATCGATGCGCTCCGCGGTCGGCTCGTGTCCGGTGTGCGCGAGCACCGCCTCGACGTCGGGCAGCTCGGAGACGCGCCAGTGTCGGGTGCGCACGGCCCGGAATCCGCGCGCCGCGTCGATCATCGTCTCGACGGCGCCCGCGCGAGGGACCCGGACACCGGTGTCGCGTCCGGCGAGAATCAGCGCGTAGTCCTCACCCGTGGCGTGGACGCCGATGTCGCCTTCCATGCCGGAGACGTCGCCGCGTCCGTCGTCGACGGTGAACAGGATGCGCCCGGGCAGGTCGGCGAGGTCGGCGTCGGCTCGCAGTGCACTGTCCAGGTCGTCGACCAGCCCCGACACCGACTTCCCGCCCACCCGTCCGGCGAGTGGGGACGCGAGGATGTTCCGCACCCGCTCGTGTGTCTCCGACGGCAACAGGCCGGCGTCCGCGAGCCGTTCGGCCAGGTCGTCGGGATCGGTGACGGCGCGCAACTGGATGTTCCCGCGGCTGGTGAGTTCCAGCTCGCCGGTCGACAGCTCGGTCGAGGCTGTCGCGAGAACCTGCATCTGAGTCGGCGTCAGAACTCCACCGGGAAGCCGCACCCGCGCCAGGGCGCCGTCGGATGCCTGGTGGACCTGCAACGCGCCAGGGCACGCGTCGGCGACGGTCCTGTCCTGTTCCATGCATTTCAGACTACGACCCGTAGGATCAGCCGAGAGCAGCGCGGAAGCCGGTGTGATTCCGGCACGGTCGCGCCACTGTGAAAGTCAGACCCGAGCCGCTCACCGCGAGCGACCGACGGGGCGCGAAACCCCATGGGAGGCAGTACCTGTGATCTTGCTGATGTCCACCTCGGACACCGATCTGTCGAGCGCCAAGGCCTCCGGCGGCGACTTTTCGCTCGCCAACCCGAACCGAATCAGCGTCACCGACGACCTTCCGGCGATGTTGGCCGAGGCGGACGTTGTGGTGCTGCGCATCCTCGGCGGTCGGCAGATGTGGTCTCGCGGCGTCGACGCGGTCCTGAAGTCCGGTGTTCCGCTGGTGATGCTCGGCGGCGAGCAGGCTCCCGACGCCGCACTGATGGAGTTGTCGACCGTTCCCGCCAACGTCGCCTCCGAGGCCCACAACTATCTCGCGGAGGGCGGCGCCGAGAACCTCGCCCAGCTCGCGTACTTCCTGTCGGACACCGTCCTGCTGACCGGTCACGGTTTCGAGCCTCCCGCGCACCTGCCCGTCTGGGGTCTGCTCGAGCGGCACGACGAGGTCGACGGCCCGACTGTCGCCGTCCTGTACTACCGCGCACAGCATCTGGCGGGCAACGTCGCGTACATCCACGCCCTGTGCGACGCCATCGCGGCGCACGGCGCCCGCCCGCTTCCCATCTTCTGCGCCTCGCTGCGCGCGGCACCGCCCGAATTGCTGCAGACGCTGCGGCAGGCCGACTCGATGGTCGTCACCGTCTTGGCGGCCGGCGGCACCAAGCCCGCCGGTGCGTCCGCGGGAGGCGACGACGAGGCCTGGGACGTCGCCGAACTCGCCGCGCTGAACGTGCCGATTCTGCAGGGTCTGTGCCTGACGAGCAGCCGCGCCACCTGGGCGTCGAACGACGACGGCATGACCCCGATCGACGTGGCGACGCAGGTTGCCGTTCCCGAGTTCGACGGCCGCATCATCACGGTTCCGTTCTCGTTCAAGGAGATCGACTCCGAGGGTCTGAGCACGTACGTCCCCGACCCCGAGCGGTGCGCACGTGTCGCGGGTATCGCGGTACGTCACGCCCGACTGCGCCACATCGAGCCGCAGGACAAGCGCGTGGTGCTGATGCTGTCGGCGTACCCCACCAAACACGCGCGCATCGGCAACGCGGTGGGCCTCGACACTCCGGCCAGCACCATCCGATTGCTGACTGCGATGCGCGACGCCGGATACCGCATGGGCCCCGAGTTCGGCGAGGACGCGGTGCCCGGTCTCGCCGCGCACGACGGCGACGCCCTCATCCACGCCCTGATCGCCGCCGGCGGCCAGGACCCCGACTGGCTCACGCAGGATCAGTTGGAGTCCAACCCCGTTCGCATCTCCGCCTCGCTCTATCGCGAATGGTTCGACACGCTGCCGCAGGACTTCCGCGATCGCGTGAACGCGCACTGGGGTGAGGCACCGGGTTCGCTGTACGTCGATCGTTCGTCCGATCCGGACGGCGAAATCGTCATCGCTGCACTGCAATTCGAGAACATTCTTCTCATGGTGCAGCCCCCTCGCGGTTTCGGTGAGAACCCGATCGCGATCTACCACGATCCCGATCTGCCGCCGAGTCACCACTATCTGGCGGCGTACCGGTGGGTGGCGGCGCCGCGGGAGCGCGGTGGTTTCGGCGCCGACGCCGTCGTGCATCTGGGCAAGCACGGCAACCTGGAATGGTTGCCGGGCAAGACCCTTGCGATGTCCGCGTCGTGCGGAACCGACGCAGCACTCGGCGATCTGCCGCTCATCTACCCGTTCCTGGTCAACGACCCGGGGGAGGGGACGCAGGCGAAGCGCCGCGCCCACGCGACGCTCGTCGACCACCTGATCCCGCCGATGGCGCGAGCCGAGAGCTACGGCGACATCACCCGACTCGAGCAGCTGCTCGACGAGCACTCCAACATCACCACGCTGGACCCGGTCAAGCTGCCGGCGATCCGTCAGCAGATCTGGACGCTGATGACTGCGGCGCAGATGCACACCGACCTCGGCTTGGAGGAACGTCCCGCCGAAGAGGTCTTCGACGACATGCTTCTGCACGTCGACGGCTGGCTGTGCGAGATCAAGGACGTGCAGATCCGCGACGGGTTGCACATCCTCGGTGAAGCGCCGTGCGGGGAGTCCGAGATCGACATGGTGCTCGCCATGCTCCGCGCCCGGCAGATGTGGGGCGGTGAGCGCAGCGTCCCCGGCTTGCGAGAAGCGTTGGGGCTCAGCGAGGACGGCGACGAGGTACGCGACCGAGTCGACGAGATCGAGGTTCATGCGCGGGCGCTCGTGGCCGCCATGGCCGCGGCGGACTGGTCGGTGGACGCCGTCCCGGCCGTGACCGCCGGACACGGCGACACGGTAGCCGCCATCATGGAATTCGCTGCGACCGAAGTGGTTCCGCGGTTGCGCGAGACGAACGGTGAGGTAGGCCGCATCCTGCACGCCCTCGCCGGCGGATTCATTCCGGCCGGTCCGAGCGGGTCACCGCTGCGCGGTCTGATCAACGTGCTGCCCACCGGTCGCAACTTCTACTCCGTCGATCCCAAGGCGGTTCCGTCGCGACTCGCCTGGGAGACCGGGCAACTGATGGCCGACTCGCTGCTCGACCGGTACCTGACCGATCACGGGGAGTACCCGCAGTCCGTGGGCCTCTCGGTGTGGGGGACGAGCGCGATGCGCACGTCCGGTGACGACGTCGCCGAGGTCTTCGCGCTTCTGGGTGTCCTGCCGGTGTGGGACGAGGCCTCTCGTCGCGTCGTCGAGCTCGAGGCGATCCCGCTCGACGAGCTGGACCGACCGCGCATCGACGTGACCGTGCGCATCAGCGGCTTCTTCCGCGACGCGTTCCCGCACGTTCTGGCTATGCTGGACGACGCGGTGCGCCTCGTCGCCGCGCTGGACGAGCCGTTCGAGCAGAACTTCGTTCGCGCGCACGCGCAGGCCGATCTCGCCGAGCACGGCGACGAACGACGCGCCACCACACGCATTTTCGGCTCCAAGCCCGGATCATACGGCGCGGGCCTGCTCCAGTTGATGGACAGCAAGAGCTGGCGGAGCGACGAGGACCTCGCCGAGGTCTACACGACGTGGGGTGGATTCGCGTACGGACGCGGACTCGACGGCATTCCCGCGGCCGACGACATGCGCACCGCGTACCGCCGCATTGCCGTGGCGGCGAAGAACACCGACACACGTGAGCACGACATCGCCGACTCGGACGACTACTTCCAGTACCACGGCGGCATGGTCGCGACCGTTCGCGCGCTCACCGGTTCCTCGCCCGAGGCCTACATCGGCGACAGCACCCGGCCCGAGTCCGTTCGCACCCGAACCTTGGCGGAGGAAACGGCGCGGGTGTTCCGTGCTCGAGTGATCAACCCTCGCTGGCTCACGGCCATGCGGCGCCACGGGTACAAGGGTGCGTTCGAGATGGCGGCGACGGTCGACTACCTGTTCGGCTACGACGCCACCACCGGCGTCGTACAGGACTGGATGTACGAAAAGCTCACCGAGACATACGTGTTGGACGAAGAGAACCGCAAGTTCATGACCACGTCCAACCCGTGGGCGCTGCACGGAATCTCCGAGCGACTGCTCGAGGCCGTCGAACGTGGATTGTGGGCCGAGCCCGATCCGCAGCTGCTGGCGGATCTCCGATCGGCGTACCTCGAGAGCGAAGGTGACCTCGAGGGCGCGTGAGTCACGCGAACGGCGACACCAGCAGCAGCTCGACGTTGTGGTCCCCCGCGGTACCGATGCGCTTGGGGTCACGTCCGAGATCGTTGTAGGACATCTCCCGGTACATGGACGCCAGACCGACACGCGACAGGTCGGCGAAGTTCGCCGTGTACGGGGCGGCCGATTCGATCAGCGTGCAGAACAGCGAGAGCGTGCCGTCGGCGTTGTCGCAGACGTCGACGATGCGCGCGTTCTGCGGGAAGTCGATGTGCGAGGCGGTGTTGATCTCCCAGAAGCTGCGGTCCGGGGTCGGACCGGCGTGCGGCGACACCCGATTGTCGTGAGTGTGACCGTTCACCCAGGCCACCAGGTTCGGGAACCGTCCGAACAGGTCGAGCAGGTAGCCGCCGGTGTACCGCGGCTCGGCAGGGTTCTCCGGATCCGGGATGGGCAGCTCCATAGACGTGGACGTGTGGTGGCTGAACGCGACGAACAAGGTGTCCGACGCCGAGTGGGTGATGCGCGTTCCCGCCGCGTCGTAGTACGCACTCGAGCCGGCAACGAGGAGGTTCTCGATCCATCGCGCCTGCCCGGCACCGATCGAGCCGTCGGTGAACCCGGCGTGGTTGGTCGAATCCATCGAGATGCCGACGACGCCGGGCGCGATCTCGAACGAGTAGTAGGTGATGCCCGTCTGCGGTGCGTCGGGCGCGAATCCGTGTCCGACCGGCCCCGGTCCGCCCGACGGCGCGAGATGGGCAGCCATGTACTCACGCATCGTGAACGGGGCACGGCGCGGATCGCCGGTGACGGTCCGCACGGGCCCCGCCACGGCCGCCGACGCCAGAGCGGCGGGCAGCATCGTCGGCTGATCGCGCACCACCGCGGCGATGCGGTCGATGTCGGGCTGAGCGGTCGGCACGTCGAGCTTGATCGTGCCGGTGTACAGCGCGGTGATCGGGTCGAGCCCACTGGGGAGAGTGCCCTGCACGCTGTTGTCGTGGTTGCCGAAAACGCTGTACCAGGGCGTGTTCAGGCCAGGACTGGTGATGGGCCGCAGCACCTCCGTGAGCAGACCCGGAATCTGCGGAAAACCCTTCTGCTTGAAGTCGTCCGGAACCGACGACTCGGGCTGCCAGTACAGCGTCGAACCCCACGTCTGCACGCCCTCGTACCGGGCGGGATCACCCGTGTTGGGGGTCAGCGTGCCCCCGTCGAACACGGTGAGAAACCAGTCCAGTTCCGCGTGCTCGTGGTTGTCGGTGTTGTCGCCGGTGCTGACCACGCAGTCGAAGCGTCGGCCCGAGAACGGGCCCGATTCGAGTGCGTTGATGCGCTCGATCAATGACACCGCACCGTGCGTGCCCATCGTCTCGAACGAGCGGAACGCCGACGAATTGAGCGTGCGCACGAACTCCGCGCGGACCGGGCTCTGGGCGTCCACGAGATGCACGTCGGTCGTCTGGACGATCGACGCAAGAGCGGTGCGGCGGGAATCCCGATCGGCACGTGGCTGAGCGAGTTCGGTGCGGACGACGAGCGGCCAGGCGGGACCGGCGACCAGGGACCGATAGGCGCCCGGTCCGCTCGCCGCCGGAACGCCGACGGTGTCCAAGGTGGTGCCGGCCCGGTAGAAGCCCCGCACGGACGACGGTTCGGCGAACGCGCGCGGAACCCCCTTCGTGGCGCCGAGCAGAACTGCGGCACCGATCCCTGCGGTCTTGAAGAACGTGCGTCGGGGAAACTCGATCACGGCTGGCAGGCCTCCTTCGTCGATCATGACTAGTACTCCTCACAACCACCCGCGTCTCGAGATTGCCGAAAGAGAAGTAGTAGCTCGGTACCCGTCGGCGCCTAGGCTGAGCGCATGAGCACCAATCCCTTCGGAGACGTCGGTACCGCGAAATACGTTCAGCTGACCACCTTCACCAAGGACGGCACCCCGAAGCCCATGCCCATCTGGGCTGCGCTGGACAACGGGGAGTTGCTGATGTGGACTCAGGCGAACTCGTGGAAGGTCAAGCGCATCAGGAACACTCCGCGCGTCCTCCTCGCCACCTGTGACAGAGCGGGCAAGAACGTGGGCCCGACGCAGGAGGCCACCGCGCGGGTTCTCGACGACGCCGGCACCGAACGGACGCGCAAGGCGGTCATGGCGAAGTACGGCATCGTCGGCCGTGTCCTGGTCACCGCAAGTCAGGTGTTCAAGGGCAAGTCGAGCACGGTGGGGATTGCAGTCACCCCTGTGCGCGATTTCCGTCCCTAGGGGGCCGGAAATCGCGCACAGGGGGCGGAGCCGCCCCTACTGTGCCTTGCTCACCGACGACATGTGGAAGTCCGGTATCCGCAGCGCCGGCATCGCCGTGCGAGTGAACCAGTCCTTCCACTCGCGTGGCAGCGTCGCGGCCGTGGCGCCCGCTTCGGTTGCCCGCCGCAACAGATCGAGCGGGCTCTCGTTGAACCGAAAGTTGTTGACGGCGGCGGTGACTCGCCCGTCCTCGACGAGGTACACGCCGTCTCGGGTCAAGCCTGTCAGCAACAACGTGGTCGGGTCGACTTCGCGGATGTACCAGAGCGTCGTCAGCAGCAAGCCACGCTCGGTGCGTGCCACCATGTCGTCGATGGACGCGCCCGATCCGCCGGTCATGATCAGGTTCTCGCCGGGCACGGCAACGGGTGCGCCGAACTCCGCGGCCGCCGCGCGCGGGTAGGCGAGGGCGTTCACAACGCCGCCGCGCACCCAGTCCACCCGCTCGGCGGGCATGCCGTTGTCGAACACCGACACCGCATCGCTGGACGAGCCGGCCACCACGAACGGTGAGTACTCGAGGCCGGCCGCGGACGGGTCGCTGAAGAGGGTGAGGGGAAGTGTTCCGAGCCGCTCGCCGATGCGCGTTCCGCCCGGCGCGGAAAGTGCCGTCCGCCCCTCCTGAGCGCCCCGACCGTCCATGGTCCACATCAGGTAGATCATGAGGTCGGCGACGGTGGACGGCGGCAGAAGCGTTTCGTACCGTCCGGCGGGCAGCTCGACCGTCCGGGCGGCCCAGTCCAGGCGTCGCGAGATGTCGCCGAGCAGCGACGAGACGGACACGTCCGCGAAGTCGCGCGTTCCGGTGCCGGCCCAGGCGCTCGCGCCGTTCAGGCCGCCGCGCTTACCGTTGATCTCGATGGACCCCACCGGTTCGACGAACCGGCGGCGCAGCCCGGTGGTGGTCCCGAGCCAGGTCGTGGCGACCCGATGAGACGCGAACCCGTACAACGCATCGGCGCCGTCGAATCCGGCACCGAGGTCGTCGGTGACCGCGCCGAAGACGTCGACTCCCGTCGGCGCTGCCACCTCGCCCCAGTCGTGCCCGGCGCCCCAGTCTTGCCCGGCGCCGGAGCCGTCGATCAGCGGCATCGCGTCGTCCGCCGGCTCAGCGCTGCGTGCCGCGTCCTCGGCGGCCGCGACCACGGCGGCGATGTCGTCCGGGTCGGTGCTCGTGGAGGCGACCGTGCCGACCCTGGCCTCGGCGCCCTCGCGCACGATGGCGACCACGAACCACGACCGGGTGATGGACACGCCGTTCGTGGTCATCGAATTTCCTGCCCACCGCAGGGAGGCTTCGCCGGCGTCCGTCACGATGACGACGGCGTCGGAGACGGTGGTGAGCGCGAGCGCTTTCTCGACCAGTTCGTGTGCCCCGATCATGCTCCCGCCTCCGCTCGCGTGTTCAGTACGTTGACGCCGCGGAACAGCGCGGCCGGACAACCGTGGCTCACCGCCGCGACCTGACCCGGTTGCGCCTTGCCGCAGTTGAAGGCACCACCGAGGCGCCACGTCGACGGTCCGCCGACGGCCTCCATCGAGCCCCAGAAGTCCGTCGTGGTGGCCTGGTATGCGACGTCGCGCACCTGCCCGGCGAGGCGACCGTTCTCGATCTTGAAGAATCGCTGCCCGGTGAACTGGAAGTTGTAGCGCTGCATGTCGATCGACCACGACTTGTCACCGACGACGTAGAGCCCGTTCTCGACGCGCGAGATCAGATCTTCGGTTGTCGTGTCCGTCACCGGGTCGGGCTGGAGCGAGACGTTGGCCATCCGCTGAATAGGCACGTGGTGCGGCGAGTCAGCGTAGGCGCATCCGTTCGATCGTGGCAGTCCGAGGCGCGGCGCGAACACTCGATCGAGTTGGTATCCCACCAACACACCGTCGCGAACGAGGTCCCATTTCTGCGACGCGACACCGTCGTCGTCCCATCCGATGGACGACAGTCCGTGCGGCTCGGTGCGATCGGCGGTCACATGCATGATCGGGGTGCCGTACCGCAGCGTGCCCAGTTGGTCGGGGGTCGCGAACGAGGTACCCGCGTACGCGGCTTCGTATCCGATCGCGCGGTCGTATTCCGTTGCGTGACCGATGGATTCGTGAATCGTGAGCCAGAGGTTGGTCGGGTCGATCACGAGATCCATCGGGCCGGCCACCACGGGCGGCGCCTTGACCTTCTCGGCGAGCCATTCGGGGATCCGGGCCAGCTCGTCATCCCAGTCCCATCCACCCTCGGCCCCGTTCTCGGTGCCCACCAGGTACTCCCAGCCGCGGCCGACCGGGGGAGCGAGCGTGCGCATCGATTCGAACGTTCCTGCCGCCGAGTCGACGGCCGTCGCTTCGATCTGCGGGTGGAGCCGCACGCGTTGCTGCGTCACCGACGATCCGGCCATGTCGGCGTAGAACGTCTGCTCCTTGACCTGCAACACCGACGCGGTGACGTGGTCGACACCGTCGGAAGCGGACAGGCGCGCGGAGAACTCGCTCAGCAGCGCGATCTTGTGGGGAGTCGGTACGTCGAACGGATCGACCGCGTATTCGGACACCCAGCTGACGTCCTCGTAGACGGGTTCCGGAGCGAGCACCACCGGGTCCCGGTTCAGAGATCGAAGTGCGCGTGCCACCTGCACGGCGCGGTGCGCCGTCTCGATCACCACGTCGACGCCGAGTTCGGCGTGCGAGGCGAATCCCCACGTCCCGTCGACGACGACGCGTACCGCCACACCGAGTTCGACGCTCTCGACCGACGACTGAACCGCGCCGTCGCGCAGCCGGAGGGACTGAGTCCGGATGCGGTGTACGCGGAGGTCGGCATGTGTGGCCCCGGCGGCGCGGGCGACGGTCAGCGCGGCGTCGGCCAGAGTGCGCAGGGGCAGGGCGAGAAAGTCCGCGTCGACGGACCTCGGCGGTGAGTTCGTGGTCACCGCGCTCACGCTAGCCGAATTGCTGCCATCCCAACCGGACGACGAGCGCGAGAACGACGACGAGCAACACGATGCGCACGAACCCGGATCCCTTGGTCAGCGCCATTCGAGAACCGACGACTGCGCCCGCGATGTTGGCGACGGCCATCGTGAGCCCGAGAGCCCACAGGACGTTGCCGGTGACCGCGAAGAAGATCAGCGCACCGAGATTCGACCCCAGATTGAGAACCTTCGCCATGGCGGCGCTCGCCACGAATTCGGTTCCGAGCAGGGTGGCGAAGGTGATGATCAGGAAGGTGCCGGTACCGGGCCCGAACAAACCGTCGTAGTAGCCGATCACCACCGCGGCGGCCGGCACCACCAAGGCGAGTCGACGGCGCGTGGCCGGTGGCGCGGTCGAGACCGCACCGATATTGGGTCGCAACGTGACGATCAGGGCCACACCGACCAGGACGACGAGGATGACGGGGACGAACACGTCCTTGTCGATCAAGGCCACGGTCGCCGCGCCGAGGGCAGACGCGCACCCTGCCGCGATGCCGGCGGGAACGAGCAGTCGCCAGTTCATCGCCAGTCGTCGCGCGAACGTCAGCACGGCGGCCGACGTCCCCGCGACCGCCGCCAGTTTGTTCGTCGCGAGCGCCGCCTGCGGGGTCAAGGTCGGCGCGACCAGAAAGAGGGCCGGAATGAGGATCAACCCGCCGCCGCCGACCACCGCGTCGACCCAGCCCGCGGCGAGCGCGGCCACGAGAAGAATCGACCAGTCGGCAGCGCCCATGACATCAGTGGATCACAGGGTGATCCGAATAGGCTGACCCCATGCGCGCGCTGAGTCTGTGGCTTCGGCAACAGCCGTTCGTCGCCGACTGTGTGCTCGCCGCCGTTCTGTTCGCACTGGAGTTGATCGGAACCGTCAACGCGGACAACAAGACTGCGTACCTGCTCGTCGGTGTCGCGATCTGCGCACCGATCCCGTGGCGTCGCCGGCTTCCCCTGGCATCGGCGTGGGCAGCGCTGTCGATGGCGCCGATCGCCGCGATCGTGTCCCATGTGGTCGGTGACGACACCGCCCACCTCGGGTTGATCGGTACCGTCGCCGCGCTCTACACGCTGGTCGCTTACCTCGGTCGACTCCCCGGCGCCCTATATCTGGTGGTCTTGCTGGCCACGGACGTGTTCGCGGCGGTGCTGCTGGACCGATCGCTCGTCGAGAACATCGGGGTGTCCCTTCTCGCCTATTCGCTGGCGTGGATCTCGGCCGAGTTCACCGGTGCCCGACGTGCCTACGACCGGGAGGTCGAGGCCCGGTTGCTCGTGGCGGAGGACGAGCGTGACCGGCGCGCCGTGGAAGCCGTTGCAGCAGAACGCACTCGGATTGCACGCGAGCTCCACGACGTGGTCGCGCACGCGGTCAGCGTGATGATCGTGCAAGCCGACGGCGCGTCCTACACGCTGCGACGGGATCCGGACCGCGCCGAAGCGGCGCTGAACAACATTTCCGCGACGGGCCGTCAGGCGCTGTCGGAACTACGCAGAACGGTGTCGCTGCTCCGCACCGAGCACCCGGACGACAGCCTTCCCCAGTACGGCACCGCAGCGCTGGCGAAGATCGTGGAGAGAATGCGCAGCGCCGGGCTGACCGTGCAACTCGAACAGAGCGGCGACATCGACGAACTCCCACCGGCGATCGCGCTCGGCATCCACCGTCTCGTCCAGGAGTCGCTGACCAACGTGCTGCGCCACGGCGGAAGCACCCCGCGTGCACGGGTCGTCGTCGCACGCCGCGAGCGCGACGTCCTGGTGCAGATCGTGGACGACGGCTCGGGTAGCGGCCACGGTGCCTCGGTCTCCGCAACCGACGGGACCGGCAACGGCGTGCTGGGAATGCGCGAGCGAGTCGCCGTCCTCGGCGGCGACCTCAGCGTCGGACGACGGCGCGACGGAACCTGGGCCGTACGGGCCGAGCTTCCGCTCGACCTCGATTCGTGATCTGCGCGCGATAGGTTCTCGCGGTGACCGTTTCGGTGTTGTTGGTGGACGATCAGGAATTGATGCGCATGGGCCTCACGATGGTGCTCGACGCGCACGACGACATCACCGTCGTGGGAGAGGCCTCGGACGGTGCATCGGCCATCGCCGCCGCTGCCCGTCTGGAACCCGACGTGGTTCTGATGGACGTGCGCATGCCGGGCGTGGACGGCGTCACCGCGACCGAGCGCATCACGTCCACTCAGCAATCTGTCCGAGTGTTGATCATGACGACGTTCGACCTGGACGAGCACGTGCTGGGCGCCCTGCGCGCCGGGGCCAGCGGATTCCTGCTGAAGGACACCCCGCCGGAGGACCTCGTCTCGGCGGTCCGCAGCGTCGCCGCCGGGGACGCGGTGGTCTCGCCGCGGGTGACCCGGCGCCTGCTGTCCCGATTCATCACCGACGAACCGGTTCCGACCCGCGACGCGACGATCCTGGATTCGTTGACCGACCGCGAACGGGAAGTGCTGGAACTGATCGCGTCGGGAATGTCGAACGCGGAGATCGCAGGAACGCTGTTCCTGTCCGAGGCGACGGTGAAGACGCACGTCGGGCGGGTGCTCACCAAGCTGAATCTGCGCGACCGGGTGCAGGCCGTGGTCCTCGCCTACGAGACGGGTGTCGTCACCCCGGGCAGCTGAGAATCTGCTGACAGTGCCGCCGCTCCGGGAGAAAAAGGCCGGCGCCGCGCGTTGATTCGGACAAGACCCGCGAAAGGACTCGTCATGGCACTGCTGTACTTCTTCCTCTACGTGGTGGTGGAGATTGCCGCCCTCGTGTGGCTCGGCAGCACCATCGGAATTCTGGCGACCGTTCTGCTCGTCGTGCTCACGTCCGTTCTCGGCCTGCTCCTCGTCCGCTCGCAGGGTCGACGGGTGCTCGGCGAACTGCGGTCGGCGTCCGCGTCAGGTCGCTCGCCGATCGGTGCGCTCGCCGACGGCGGCATGGTGGCGGCGGGCTCGATCCTCATGGCGGTTCCCGGTTTGGTCACGAGCGCGTTGGGGCTGCTGCTGCTCTTCCCGCTCACGCGCGCCCTGCTCCGTCCGATCGTCGCCGCCGTGGGGAGCAAGAGGCTCGGGGGTGCCGTGGCGGCCGGTCGGTTCGCTCCCGCGGGTGGACGATTCGGGCCGACGTTCGCGTCGGGCCACGTCGTCGTCGACGGTGAGGTCGTGACCGAACCCCGCACCCGCGAGTCCTACCCCGTGATCGAGGGCCCCGACCTGCGCAAGCCGCGCGACTGACCCGCGGCGCACGCACCGGTCCGCACACCGGGCAGACTCGACTCCCGTGACTACGCAACTGCTGATCGACGGCCGCATCTACAGCCCGGCGGCACCGGACGCGACCGCCATGGCCGTCACCGACGGAACCGTCGTGTGGATCGGGGAGGATCGACCCGCGCTGGCTCTGCATCCGGACGCCGAGATCGTGCGCCTGGACGGCGCGTTCGTCGCACCCGCGTTCGTCGACACCCACGTGCACGTCACCGCCACCGGCCTCGCACTCGGCGGTCTCGACCTGAGCGACGCCCGCTCGCTCGGACAATGTCTCGATCTCCTGCGCGCGCACGCGGCGCAGCTCGACGACGACGTGCTGTGGGGGCAGAACTGGGACGAATCGGCGTGGCCCGAGCACCGCGCGCCGACGACCGCCGAACTCGACGCCGCCGCACCGGGGCGGTCGGTCTACCTCTCCCGCATCGATGCGCACTCGGCGGCGTGTTCCACCGCTCTGCGGACCATGGCGGGTGTCCCCGTCGACGACGCGCCCGTGGTCGGCGACGCGCACCACGCCGTGCGGCGTGCGGTCCGAGACGCGATGACGGCGCGTGACGCGGAACGTGCCCGCTCGGTCGCACTCGACACAGCAGCGCAGAACGGCATCGTCGCCGTGCACGAGTGCGCGGGGCCCGACGTCAGCGGGCGGGAGGACTTCGCCGCTCTGCTCGCGCTCGAGCACGGTGTCGAGGTGCGCGGCTATTGGGGTGAGGCCGTCGCCACCGACGACGAGGCCCGATCACTGCTGGCCGACACCGGAGCTCACGCGTTGGGCGGCGACCTGTTCGTGGACGGATCCATCGGTTCGAGAACCGCCTGGCTCACCAGCCCCTACTCCGACGCCGACCACACCGGCTCGAGCTACCTGGATGTCGCCGCCATCGCCGCTCACCTCGCGGCGTGCACCCGCACCGGAATCCAAGCCGGGTTCCACGTCATCGGGGACGCCGCCATGGCCGCGGTGGTCGAGGCCGTCGGCACGGTCGTCGACGAACTGGGTGGGCCCTCGTTCGCCTCGAGAGGACACCGCGTCGAGCACGCCGAGATGGTCACCTCGGACCAGGCCGCCACGCTCGCCGCCCGCGGAGTGATCGCCAGTGTGCAACCCGGCTTCGACGCCGTGTGGGGTGGGCCGACGGGGATGTACGCGGCGCGGCTGGGGGCCGACCGGGCCGCGCAGCTCAATCCCCTCGCCATGATGGCCGCGGCGGGCGTCTCGCTCGCGTTCGGAACCGACTCGCCCGTCACACCGCTGTCCCCGTGGTCGGCCGTCCGTGCTGCGGTCAACCACCGCACACCCGGATCGGCCATCTCACCGCGCGCTGCGTTCGCCGCGGCAACGCGCGGCGCGTGGCGGGCCGGGGGAGTGCGCGACGGGTTGGCCGGAACCTTGGTGCCGGGTGCGCCCGCCTCCTACGCAGTGTGGGATGCGGACGAACTCGTCGTGAGCGCGCCGAAGGACTCGGTGCAGCGCTGGTCCACCGATCCGCGGTCACGGGTTCCGGCGCTTCCGCGCATGGACGCGGGACTGACGGACCCGACCTGTCTGCGGACCGTCCACCGCGGACGGACGGTCTTCGCCCGGTGATCGTGCTTCTGCGCCTCGTCCTCGCGGCCGGATCCGGTGGGCTGCTGTACCTCTCGTTCCCGCCGAGACCGCTGTGGTTTCTCGCCCCGATCGCCATCGCGGTCATCGCATCGGTACTCGCCGCGCCGGGGGTGAGCAAGAAGGGCGGTTTCCTCTACGGGTACCTCTTCGGACTGGGGTTCTTTCTTCCGCTGTTGCCGTGGATCGGGGTGTACGTCGGGCCGCTGCCATGGATCGCTCTGTGCGTGGCGGAAGCGGTGTTCGTCGGACTCTTCGGAATCCTCGCCGTCCTGGTCGCCAGATTGCGCTTCGCGCCGTTGTGGATTGCCGCGGCGTGGTCGATGGCCGAGTGGCTGCGCAGCTCCGTCCCGTTCGGCGGCTTCCCGTGGGGCCGTCTCGCTTTCGGTCAATCGCAGTCGTTGCTGTTGCCGGTGGCCGAGCTCGGTGGCGCTCCGCTGCTGAGCTTCGCCGTCGCACTCACCGGAACCGGTCTGGCCGCGCTCGTTCGCAGCGCCGTGTCGGCGGAGCGTCGCACCGTGCGCGCTCTGGCCGGGGCGCTCGCGGTGACGGTGTTCTGGCCCGTCGTCGCGGCGATCGTCGGGACGACGCTGGCCGGCCCCACGGACGGCGACCGCACCATCACCGTGGCGGCGATCCAGGGGAGCGTTCCCAAGCTGGGCCTGGACTTCAACGCCCAACGTCGCAAGGTGCTCGACAACCACGTCCAGGAGACGCTGCGCCTGGCCGACGAGGTGGACGCCGGTCGGCAACCGCGGCCCGACGTCGTCGTGTGGCCCGAGAACGCCTCCGACATCGACCCCCTGCGCAACGCCGACGCCGCGACCGAGATCTCGGCCGTGTCGGAGCGAATCGGGGCGCCGATCCTGGTCGGGGCCGTTCTGGTCAACTCCGACGGGACGACCACCAACTCCGTACTGGTGTGGAACGGCGCGCGGAGCGTAGGGGAGCGTCACGACAAGAAGATCATTCAGCCCTTCGGTGAATACCTGCCGTATCGCAGTTTCTTCCGTCTCTTCTCCTCCTACGCGGATTCCGCCGGAAACTTCGTGCCCGGGCAGGGCAACGGGGTGGTTCACGTCAACGACACCCGCGACCTGTCCGGACCGGCCGACCTGGCCGTCGGCGTCGCCACCTGCTACGAGGTCGCGTTCGACCGCGCGCTGCACGAATCCGTCGAGTCGGGCGCGCAGATCATCGCGGTGCCGACCAACAACGCCACGTTCGGCGACACCGAGATGACGTATCAGCAACTCGCGATGTCGCGGGTGCGGGCGGTGGAGCACTCACGGACCGTCGTCGTCGCCGCGACGTCCGGTGTCAGCGCGATCGTCGCACCGGACGGCACCGTGACGGAACGCACCAATCTTTTCGACGCCGATTTCCTCGTGTCGTCGGTGGGCGTCCGATCGGGTATTACTCTGGCAACCCGGCTCGGCGCGATTCCGGAATACGTTCTCGTGGCCGTTGCCCTGTTTGCCGGCGCCGTGGCCGTGGTCTCGACCAGACGCGCGGCCCGGACATCAACGAACCGGCCACCGGCCGGAGGAGAGGACGCGCGATGACGGCAGAGAAGCCGAGCGATCACACCTTGGTGATCGTGCCCACGTTCAACGAGATCGACAATCTCGGGCAGATCGTGGAGCGGCTTCATCGCGCACTCCCGGACACCCACGTACTGATCGTGGACGACGGCAGCCCCGACGGCACTGGCGATCTTGCCGACTCGCTGGCGGCCGGCGACGCTGCGGGCCGCATCCACGTCATGCACCGCAGCGAGAAGAACGGCCTCGGAGGCGCCTACATCGCCGGGTTCCGGTGGGGCCTCGAGCGTGCGTACACCGTCCTGGTGGAAATGGACGCCGACGGCTCCCATGCCCCCGAGCAGCTGCACCTGCTTCTCGCGCGGGTGGACGCCGGCGCCGACCTCGTACTGGGGTCCCGCTACGTGCCGGGCGGGTCCGTCGTCAACTGGCCCAAGCACCGCGAGGTGCTCTCCCGCGGCGGAAACGTCTATTCCAGGCTCGCTCTCGGGGTCAAGCTGCGCGACATCACCGGTGGCTACCGCGCGTACCGTCGGGAGGTCCTCGAGAAGCTGCCGCTGGAGAAGATCGAATCGCACGGCTACTGCTTCCAGGTCGATCTTGCGTGGCGCACCATCCAGGAGGGCTTCGTGGTCGACGAGGTACCGATCACATTCACCGAACGCGAGCGCGGCGAGTCCAAAATGAGCGGCAACATCGTTCGCGAGGCCCTGCTCAAGGTCACGGTGTGGGGCCTGCGCAACCGCTGGCAGAAGATCACCGGAGCGTCCCGTCGCGGCTGACGGTCGTAACGTCTCGGCTCTCGGCAGCGAAGAAGAAGACGATCGGACCAATCCAAACGGTCCCGACAAGCGAATGACCCACAACAGTGCGACCACGGTCGGGGACACCGAGCGTCACACGTAGGGGAATTGGCCTTCTTGCGAGGGTCGATCCGAAAGTTCGTGCACATGCCGAGCTTTCACCACGTTCTGCTTTCGTTCGATGTGTGCGTCGTTTCTGCGACCGAAACGATCGACGGCCACGAACGGAGCGAACGGTGACTTCTTCTGCGGAGACCGAGAACAATCCCACCACCCGCCGCCACTCCACCGACGCCGAGAGCGCAAGCGACGCAGCGACACTGGACCTGATTCCACTCTCGCCTGCACAGACCAGTCTCTGGTTCGCACAGAAGCTGGCGCCGGAAGTGCCGCTGACCGTGGCCCAGTACGTCGACATCCGCGGTGACCTCGACGTCGACCTCCTCGCTCGCGTCGGCGATCGAGCGGGGGCCGAATTGCAGTCCGGCCGTATCCGTCTCGTCGAGGTCGACGGTCAGCCGTACCAGGTCATCGACCCCGAGACGTCCATCCATTCCACGCACCTGGACGTTCGCGGCGAAGCGGACCCGGTCGCGTATGCCCTGGCCTGGATGCAGGACGAGATGCGGCGACCGGTCGACATCGACCGAGATCCGTTGACCGTCAACGCCTTTCTCCGTGTCGCCGACGATCACTACCTCTGGTACACGCGTATGCATCACATCGCCGGCGACGGTTTCGGCGCCATGACGGCCATGAACCGCGTCGCCGAGCTGTACACCGACGCCGTCGAGGGCCGCGAATCCGCCACGTGCACAGCGTCTCCGCTGGCAAAGATCTACGAATCCGAACGTGCGTACCGTCAGTCCGCTCGGTTCGAGACCGACCGCGAGTATTGGGCCGCAGAGGTTTCCGGACTTGCAGACTCTTTCGGCCTGTCGGACCGAACCGCACCTGCGGAACCGAATCGCTTGCGGGAGAACGCAGCCCTGGATTCGACAGTCAACGAACTTCTCGCCGACGCCGCGTCACGGTTCGACGCCAGTGCTGCGGCGATCGTGGCCGCGGCGTTCGCGGCGTACCTGCACCGCATCACGGGATCGGCCGACGTGGTCCTGAGCCTGCCGGTGTCGGTGCGCACCACGGCCGTGCTGCGCCGCTCGGGCGGCATGGTCTCCAACGTCGTTCCGATCAGGCTGCACATCGATTCCGACACCAACCTCGGCGATCTCGTCGAGGCCGTGACGCTGCGCATCACCGGTGCCCTGCGCCATCAGAAGTACCGGCACGAGGACATCCGCCGTGACCACGGAACCGCGTCGATTCACCGCGGCTTCTTCGGGCCGATGGTCAACATCATGCTGTTCGACTGGCAAGTCAAGCTCGGCGATCTGAGGGGCGACCTGCATCTGCTCTCGAGCGGACCCATCGAGGACCTCACCTTCAACGTCTACAACAGTGACGCCGGTGAGCGGCTGAACATCGACTTCGAGGCCAACCCCGCCCTCTACGACACCGACGAATTGCGCGGACATCACCGTCGATTCCTCGCCTTCTTCGAGAACTTCCTCACGCGTGGTTCCCGGTCGCGGGTGTCCGGTCTGGACGTCATCGAGCCCGACGAGCGTCGACTCGTTCTCGACACCTGGAACGACACGACCCACGGTGTCGTGGCACAGACCCTCCCCGGCCTGTTCGCGGCCCAGGCACGGCGCACGCCGCACGCGCCCGCCCTCGAATTCGACGACGAGACCCTCACCTACGCAGAACTCGACGCTCGCGCGAACGCACTCGCGCGAGTCCTGATCGACCGCGGGGTCGGCCCCGAGCGGACGGTCGGACTGGCCATGCGCCGTTCGCTCGATCTCGTCGTCTCGATGTACGCGGTGGTCAAGGCCGGCGGTGCGTACGTTCCGCTCGATCCCGATCACCCCGCGGACCGCGTGGCGTACGTGCTGGACAGCGCCGACCCGGTCTGCGTTCTGACGTCCACTCGCGACGGACTCCAGTTGCCCGGCACCACCCCACGCATCGACGTGGACACGGTGCCGCTCGACGGTATCGACACCACCGACATCACCGACGACGAGCGACTCACGCCGCTCCGCCGCGACAACACCGCCTACGTCATCTACACCTCCGGATCGACCGGGCGCCCGAAAGGCGTTGCCGTACCGCACTCGGGCATCGTGAACCGTCTGATCTGGATGCAGGAGCAGTACCCGCTCGATCACACCGACGCGGTTCTGCAGAAGACACCGGCGACGTTCGACGTGTCGGTGTGGGAGTTCTTCTGGCCGCTGCAGGTGGGTGCCCGTCTCGTGGTCGCCGCGCCGGACGGCCACCGTGATCCGCGGTACCTCGCGCGGGTGATCGCGGACAAGAGCATCACCACGGCCCACTTCGTGCCGTCGATGCTGAGCGCGTTCGTGTCCGAACCGGCTGCCGCCGAGGCAGTGCCGATGCTCGCTCGCGTCTTCTGCAGCGGCGAGGCGCTCGCTCCCGACACCGCAGCACGGTTCTCCGCGCTGGGCGGACGCGAACTGCACAACCTCTACGGCCCGACGGAAGCGTCCGTCGACGTCAGCCACTACACGTACCGCCCGGGAGACACGACGGTCCCGATCGGAGCACCGGTGTGGAACACCGCCCTGTACGTCCTGGACGCGCGGCTGGAACCGGTTCCGGTCGGCGTGCCGGGTGAGTTGTATTTGGCCGGAGCACAACTCGCGCGCGGATACGTCGCGCGCCCGGACCTCACCGCCGACCGGTTCGTCGCCAGCCCCTACGGCCGCAGCGGCCAGCGTCTGTATCGCACCGGCGACCTCGCCAAGTGGCGGGCCGACGGCGTCGTGGAGTACCTCGGCCGCACCGACTTCCAGGTGAAGATTCGCGGGCTTCGCATCGAACTCGGTGAAGTCGAGTCGGCGCTGATGGCTCAGCCCGCGGTCGATCACGCAGTGGCCGTGGCGCACACGGACGACCGAGGTGAGACCGAACTGGTCGCCTACGTGGCGTCGGTCGGTGGCCACCGCATCGACACGGACGAACTCACCGGCGCGCTGTCGCAGATGCTTCCGTCCTACATGGTGCCCACCCTCTTCATGGTGCTCGAGGAGATGCCGCTCAGCGCGAACGGCAAGGTGGACCGCAAGGCACTTCCGGCGCCGCACCGCGAGGTGTCGACAGTCCCGTCGGTTCCGCCGCGCACCGACGTCGAACGCCAGATCGCCGACACCGTCGCCGAGGTGCTCGGCGTACCGCAGCCCGGCGTTCACGACAGCTTCTTCGAGATCGGCGGAAACTCCCTTCTGGCAACGCAGGTCGTTTCGCGCCTCAGCAGCGACCTCGGTACCGAGGTGTCCATCCGGGATCTGTTCGAGGCTCCGTCGGTTGCCGCGTTGGCCGAGCGTGTCGGCCTGCCGACCGACACCGATTCCGGTACCCGTCCGGCTCTCGTGGCCGGCCCGCGGCCCGAGCGCATTCCGCTCTCGTCGGCACAGCAACGCCTGTGGTTCCTCAACCGTTTCGACACCGCGTCCCCGGCGTACAACATGCCGTTCGCCCTCCGACTGACCGGCGAAGTCGATCGGGACGCGCTGGCTGCCGCGCTGCGCGACGTGCTGGAGCGCCACGAGTCTCTTCGAACCACCTTCCCAGACTCCGCCGACGGACCGCACCAGGTCGTCCACCCCGTGGACGACGCCGCTCTCGCGGTCGAGGACGTGCGCGAGGCCGACGTACAGGTGCGCTTGATCGCGGCCGCGACGGTGGGCTTCGACGTCACCGTCGACCGCCCGATCCGCGTCACCCTCCTGCGTGTCGAGGACGCCGACGCACCCACCCATGTCCTGGCGATCGTGCTGCATCACATTGCAGCGGACGGCTTCTCGTTCGGCCCGCTCGCCACCGACGTGATGACGGCCTACACCGCCCGCAAGGCCGGCGACGCGCCCGGCTGGGCACCTCTTCCGGTTCAGTACGCGGACTACAGCCTGTGGCAGCGCGCGAGCCTCGGCGACGAGAACGACCCGGCGAGCGCGGCGCGCAAGCAGATCGACTACTGGTCGACGCAACTCGACGGCATCCCCGAGGTCGTCGACCTGCCCACCGATCGGCAGCGCCCGCCGACTCCGTCCTACCGCGGAGCGCGGCACACCGTAACCGTCGGTGCGGACGTGCACCGGTCGCTCACTGCGCTGGCGGGCGACCGCTCGTCGAGCATGTTCATGGTCGTGCACGCTGCTCTGTCGGTCCTGATCGGCCGGCTCGCCGACGCCGACGACGTGACCATCGGTTCGCCGATCGCGGGCCGGGGCGATCGCGCCCTCGACGGTGTCGTCGGCATGTTCGTCAATACACTCGTTCTGCGGTCGGCACCCGTGCCGCACGTGAGCTTCGCCGAGCACCTTCGCGAGATCCGGGACACGGACCTCGAGGCGTTCGCCCACGCCGACGTTCCGTTCGAGCGCATCGTCGACGCGGTGTCGACGACGCGATCGACGGCAAGCCACCCGCTCTTCCAGGTCGCGCTGTCGTTCGAGAACACGGCGCCCACCCACGTCGAGCTTCCGGGGATGACCGTCGAGGTCGACGAGATCGCCTCCGACACAGCGAAGTTCGACCTGTCGGTGTCGGTGACGGAATCGCTGTCCGCCGACGGGCCGGCCGGCCTGTCCCTGACGTTTCTGTACGCGGTCGACCTGTTCGACGCGGAGACGATCGCCGCCATGGCCACCCGGCTGACCACCGTGCTCGGGACCGTCGGGGCAGACCCGGAGGTGGCAGTCGGCGACATCGACCTGCTGTCCGATCGTGAGACGAGCTCGCTGACCCCGCTCGGCGGCGGCCCGTCCGGGCAGCCCGCGACCTTGGCCGAGCTGCTGACGAACACGGCGCGCACGCATCCCGATGCCGACGCCGTGGTCTTCGGTGCGCGCACGCTGACCTACCGCGAACTCGACGAGCGGTCCACGCGACTCGCACGCACCCTCGTCGATCACGGTGTCGGACCGGAAGATCTGGTGCTGCTCGCGCTGGGCCGATCCGTGGAGTCGATCACGGCTCTGTGGGCCGTGGCGAAGGCCGGGGGAGCGTTCGTGCCGGTCGACCCGAGCTATCCGGCCGACCGTATCGCGCACATGATCGACGACAGTGGCGCGCGCATCGGTCTGACGGTGCGCGAGCACGCCGACCACCTGCCCGGTGCGGTGCACTGGGTCGAACTCGACAGCGAGTCGATCGAGACCGAGACGATCGGCAACGAATCGACCGATACGGTCGAATCCGCTGCGCGAGTGGACAACCCGGCCTACCTCATCTACACCTCCGGATCCACCGGTGTCCCCAAGGCGGTGGTGGTGACCCACCGCGGCATCGCCGATCTCGCCTCTACCCAGGTGGAGCGGTACGGCATCACCTCCGAGTCCCGAACCCTGCACTTCGCGTCGCCCAGCTTCGACGCGTCGATGCTGGAACTGCTCATGGGCTTCGCCGCGGGCGCCGCGGTGGTGATCGCGCCGGCCACGATCTACGGCGGCGCCGAACTCACCACACTGCTCCGACGCGAGCGCGTCACCCACGCCTTCGTCACGCCGGCCGCACTCGAGACGTGCGACCCGTCGGGCCTCGACGACCTCACGTTCGTCGGCGTCGGCGGTGACGTCTGCAACCCGGATCTGGTGTCCCGCTGGGCACCGGGCCGCACGATGCTCAATCTGTACGGACCGACCGAAGCCACCGTCGTCGCGACGATGACTGCTCCGCTCGATTCCGACCGGCCGGTCACGATCGGATCGCCTCTGCCCGGTGTCACGGCACTGGTGCTCGACCGCCGACTGCATCCCACCCCGGTGGGGGTGCGCGGAGAGCTCTACCTCGCGGGCCCCGCCCTCGCACGCGGGTACCTCGGCCGTACCGAGCTGACCTCGGCGCGGTTCGTCGCCAACCCCTACAGCGACACCGGCGAGCGCATGTACCGCACCGGTGACGTCGTCACGGTGACCGACGAGCACGAGATCGTCTACCTCGGACGCAGCGACGATCAGGTCAAGATCCGTGGTCACCGCATCGAGCTGGCCGAGATCGACGCGATCCTGCTGCGCGAGCCGGCCGTCACCTTCGCGTTCACCACGGCGCACACCTCCGATGCCGGCGTCACCCGACTGGCCGCCTACGTGTGCGTGTCGAGCCCCGTGAGCGTCGACGAGATCACTGCCCGGGTCGCCGCGGCGCTCCCGTCGTACATGGTTCCCGGGTCGATCACCGTCCTGGACACCCTGCCGCTGACACCCGCCGGCAAGATCGACAAGAAGTCGCTCCCGGAGCCGGTGTTCGCTACCGAGAACCACGAATACCGCGCGCCCGTGAGCACACTGGAGCAGCAGACCGCTCAGGTCTTCGGGGATGTTCTGGGCATAAGCGAGGTGGGTCTGGACGACGACTTCTTCGCATCCGGCGGCAACTCGCTGATGGCGACGCGGGTCACCGCGCAGCTGTCCGCACTGCTCGGCACCGACGTCGCCGTGCGCGTTCTGTTCGAGGCACCGACGGTGGAGGCGTTTGCGTCGCGACTGTCCGTGCTCGAGCAGAGCGGCTCGCGCACGCCGCTCGCTGCGGTGCCTGCCGACGAGCGACCCGCGGAGATTCCGCTGTCGCTCGCTCAGCAGCGGCTGTGGTTCCTCAACCGGTTCGACGCGGAGTCGAGCGCGTACAACATCTCGTTCGCGGTCCGGTTGACCGGCGCCCTCGACATCGAGGCCATGGAGGCAGCACTCGGCGATCTGGTGAACCGGCACGAAACGCTGCGCACCCGGTTCCCGGACGGCGATCACGGGCCCCGTCAGGACGTCCTCGACGACGCCGTACCGACCCTCCTGCGCCGCGAGGTTCCCGAAGCAGATCTCTCGGAGGCCCTCCGCGACTTCGCCTCGACCGGTTTCGATCTGACCACCGACACCCCACTGCGCACCGCGTTGTTCGCGATCGGTGCGGATCGCCACGTTCTCGCATTCGTCGTCCATCACATCGCGGCGGACGGCTGGTCGCTGGGCCCGCTCGCGACAGACGTGATGACGGCCTACACCGCACGTGCGGCCGGCGACGCGCCGCAGTGGTCTCCGCTTCCGGTGCAGTACACCGATTACAGCCTGTGGCAGCGGACGATGCTCGGGGACGAGAGCGACCCCGACTCGCGCGCCGCGCAGCAACTGGCGTACTGGACAACCGCTTTGGACGGACTGCCCGACGAGATCACCCTGCCGGTCGACCGAGCGCGCCCGGCCGTCCCGACCTACGACGCAGGCACCCATCCGTTCGACCTCGACTCGGACGTGATCGAGGGTCTGTCGGCGGTGGCCGCGCGCACCGGAACGAGCGTGTTCATGGTGGTCCACGCCGCACTGGCCGTCCTGCTCGCGCGTCTCGCCGACGCCGATGACGTCGCGATCGGAACACCGATCGCCGGGCGTGGCGATTCACGCCTCGACGACCTCGTGGGCATGTTCGTCAACACTCTGGTCCTGCGGTCGACGGTTCGGCCGGACGACACCTTCGCCGAGCTGCTCACCCGCACGCGCGGGGCAGATCTCGACGCTTTCGCGAACGCCGATCTGCCGTTCGAACGGCTCGTCGACGCCGTGTCGCCGACGCGGTCGACAGGGCGTCACCCGCTGGTCCAGGTCGTCCTGGCCTTCGCCACGGCCGCAGACAATGCCGTCGAGCTTCCGGGGCTCAGCGTCGAGGCGGCCGAGATCGACATCGAGAAGAGCAAGTTCGACGTCGAACTGCGCGTCTCCCAGCGCGGCGACGCGCTGTCGTTCCAGTTCGGATACACGCGCGACCTCTACGACGCCGAGACCATCGCCGCCGTCGCCGCGCGCCTCGTGCGCGTGCTGACCGCCGTGGCCGCGGACGAATCCGTCGTCGTCGGTGACATCGACCTCTTGACGGACGACGAGCGGGCGGACCTCGTGAACCGGCGCGGCCCCGCGCCCGCGTCCGCCGAGACGCTGGCGTCGATGATCGACACCGTTGCCCGTCGCGACCCTCTGGGCGTCGCAGTCACGTTCGACCCGTCGCACGGACAGGATCCGAACGCTGAGGTTGCGCTCACCTATCGCGAGCTCGACGAGCGCTCGAACCAGCTCGCGCGTTTCTTGACGGACCGAGGCGCAGGCCCCGAAACCGTTGTTGCACTGGGCCTGTCACGGTCGGTCGAGTCCGTGATCGCCGTCGTCGCCGTCACCAAGTCGGGCGCGGCATGGGTGCCGGTGGACCCGACGTACCCGGCGGAGCGTGTCACACACATGGTGACCGATTCGGGGGCGGCGTTCGGTCTCACGACCACCGCTCACGCCGACACCCTTCCGGCCGACATCGAGTGGATCGCTCTCGACGACCACGCCGTGCGCACGGACGTCGAACACCGTTCGGACGCAGGCGTTCCCGGCCGGTCCGCGGTGGACAACCCCGCCTATGTCATCTACACCTCCGGCTCGACCGGAGTGCCGAAGGGCGTGGTCGTCACTCACTCGGGCCTGGCGAACTTCGCCGACGAGGAGATGGAACGGTTCTCCGTCACGCCGGATTCGAAGACGCTGCATTTCGCGTCTCCGAGCTTCGACGCCTCGGTGTTGGAGTTGCTCCTCGCGATCCGCGCCGGCGGGACACTGGTGATCGCACCCACCGACGTCTACGGCGGTCGTGAACTCGCCGAGCTCGTCGAGCGTGCCGGTGTCACCCACGCCTTCGTCACGCCGGCTGCGCTGGCGACGGTCGACATCGCTCCCGGTGACCTCCCGACCCTGCGCACCGTCGTGGTCGGTGGTGACGCCTGCTCGGCCGACCTGGTGGCGCGCTGGTCCGAGGGTCGCGCCATGTTCAACGGATACGGCCCCACCGAAGCGACCATCGTCGCGAGCATCGCCGAGCTCCGCTCCGGAAACCCCGTGACCATCGGTCGTCCCATTCGCGGCGTCCGCGCCGCCGTCCTGGACGCTCGACTCGCCCCCGTGCCCACCGGCGTGACGGGAGAGCTGTACCTCCTCGGCATCGGACTCGCCCGCGGCTATCTGAATCGCCACGGCCTCACCGCATCTCGGTTCGTCGCCGACCCGCACGGCTCGGCCGGCGAGCGGATGTACCGCACGGGCGACGTGGTGCGCTGGACCGCGAACGGCGAACTCGAGTTCGTCGGGCGCGCCGACGATCAGGTCAAGCTGCGAGGGTTCCGCATCGAGCTCGGTGAAATCGACGCAGCCTTGACCGCGATCGACGACATCACGTTCGCGCACACGGTGGTTCACGAGGGACGGGCACTCGCGTCGTACGTCGTGGCCCGCGGCGGCGCCGACGTCACCCCGCACTCCGTGACGACTGCGCTCGAGTCGGTGCTCCCACCGCACATGGTGCCGACGTCCATCACCGTCCTCGATGCCGTGCCGCTCACCCCCGTGGGCAAGCTGGACAAGCGGGCGCTGCCCGCGCCGGTGTTCACCTCCACCGGGCACGAGTTCGAAACGCCCGCAACGGAAATGGAGTCCGTCGTCGCCGGCATCTTCGCCGACGTCACCGGAGTCGATCGCGACACCGTCGGTCGGGGCGATCACTTCTTCGAGCTGGGCGGCAACTCACTGCTCGCCACGCAGGTCGTCTCTCGCATCGCCACGACGACGAACGTGCGCGTCGGAGTTCGGGCACTGTTCGAACATCCGACGGTGGCTGCCCTCGCGGAACTGGTGGACACCTCGGCGGTGAGTTCGGGACCGGCCCTGACGGTTCAGGAACGGCCGCAGCACATTCCGCTGTCTGCCGCGCAGCGTCGCCTGTGGTTCCTCAACCGCTTCGACGCCACTTCCGGCGCCTACAACGTTCCGTTCGCGGTACGCCTGACCGGCGACCTGAACGTCGAGGCACTGGGCGAGGCCATCGCCGACCTTCAGCGCCGGCACGAGAGCTTGCGCACCGTCTTCCCGGATTCTGCCGACGGCCCGCATCAGGTGGTGCTCGACGCGGACACGATCGAATCGAACCTGATGGTGGAGACCGTCGCGGGGGCCGACCTGGCCGACCGCACGCGCCAACTGGCGTCGGCTGGATTCGACGTCACCACCGAGGCGCCGATGCGTGCGTATCTGCTCAGCACCGGTGGCTCCGAGTACGTACTGGTGATCTCGCTTCACCACATCGCCGCCGACGGCTGGTCGCTTGCTCCCTTGACCACCGATCTCGTCGCCGCGTATACCGCGCGTGCCGGCGGAGCTGTGCCGGCGCTCCCCGACCTTCCGGTGCAGTACGCGGACTACAGCATCTGGCAGCAGAATCGCCTGGGCGACGAAGCCGATTCCGACAGCCTCGCGGCGTCGCAGCTGGCGTTCTGGACCGAGACGCTCACCGGGGCACCCGACCGGCTCGACCTTCCCACCGACCGGCCCCGCCCGCGCATGCCGTCGTACCGAGGCGGCTCCACCAGCCTCGACATCGACCCCGCGGTCCACCGGCGTCTGCTCGACCTCGCAGAGGGCGAGAACGCGACCCTGTTCATGGTGCTGCACACCGCCCTCGCCGTTCTGCTGGGCCGATTGTCCGGCCGCAGCGACATCTCCATCGGCACGGCCGTTGCCGGCCGCGGCGACGAAGCGCTGGACCGCATGATCGGCATGTTCGTCAACACTCTGGTCCTGCGCACCGGCATCGAGCCGTCCGCCACCGTGACGGACGCGCTGAGGAGCGTGCGCAGCGTCGACCTCGACGCGTACGCGCATCCCGATGTCGCCTTCGAACGGCTGGTCGAGGTGCTCCACCCGACGCGGTCGACCAGTCATCACCCTCTCTTCCAGGTGATGCTCTCGCACCGCACCGACACGGTGACGTCGGCGAGCGCGGGAGGCCTCGAGCTGTCGGCCGCCGAGATCGAGGTAGGCATCGCGAAGTTCGACCTGCAGTTCACCGTGACCGAGCGGGACAACGCAGGCGGTCTGTCCGTCGCGCTCGACTACTCGACCGACCTGTTCGACGGGTCGACTGCCACGGACCTGCTGCGACGGTTCGCGGCGGTGCTGTCCACCGCTGCGTCCAATCCGGCCAAGCCGGTGGGCGACATCGATCTGCTCAGCAGCTGCGAGCACCGCGAGCTCTCCCCGGTGTGCCTCGCCGACACCGATCCAGATCCGGCCATCACGCTGCCCGTCGCGTTCGCGCGGGCTCTGACGACCGCACGGGATCGGGTCGCGGTGGAATCGGCCGGCGAGTCGCTCACCTACGCCGAGCTGGACGCACGGTCGAATGCGTTGGCCAGGTTGCTGATTCGGCGCGGAGTCGGGCCGGAGACGTTCGTCGCTCTGGCCCTGACGCGGTCCGTCGAATCGGTGACGACGGTGCTCGCGGTGACGAAGGCCGGCGGCGCGTTCGTTCCGATCGACCCGACGTACCCGAGCGCACGCATCGAACACATGCTCACCGATTCGGCTGCGCCACTGGGCATCACGATGACCGCTCATCGCGACACCGTGGCGGTGGGAACGTCCACCACGTGGATCGCCCTCGACGACGAGGAGACCCGGTTCGCGCTCGAGCGCGAGTCCCGCGATCCGCTCACCGACCGGGACCGGTCCGGCGCACTCGCCTTGTCGCACCCCGCGTACGTCATCTACACGTCGGGGTCGACCGGCACACCCAAGGGTGTCGTCGTCACGCACGGGGGTCTGTCCAACTTCGCCGCCGAACTGAAGGATCGGTTCTCGGTGCAGCCGGATTCACGGATCCTGCACTTCGCGACGCCGAGTTTCGATGCGGCCGTGATGGATCAGCTGTTCGCATACGGCGCCGGCGCCACACTGGTGATCGCACCGCCCGCCGTGTACGGCGGCACGGAACTGTCGGAGTTGTTCGGCTCCGAGCGCATCACCCATGCGTTCATCACGACCGCGGCACTCGCGACCGCGGATCCGACTGCGGCGACCTCGCTGACGCACGTTCTCGTGGGCGGCGAGGCGTGCCCGCCCGAGGTGGTGGAGAAGTGGGCGCCGGGCCGAAACCTCTACAACGTGTACGGACCCACGGAGACCACCATCGTGGCCACCATGGGCTCGCCGATGACGCCGGGGGAGACCGTCACGATCGGTGGACCGATTCGTGGGGTGTCCGCGCTGGTCCTGGACTCGCGACTCAATCCGGTCTCGGTCGGTGTCGTGGGCGAGCTGTACCTGGCCGGACCCGAGATCGCCCGCGGCTACCACGACCGCACCGGCCTGACCGCAGCTCGCTTCGTGGCCGACCCGTGCGGGAAGCCGGGGGAGCGGATGTACCGCACCGGTGACCTCGTGCGCTGGACGCGAGTCGGCTCCGACCTCGAGCTGATCTACGTCGGACGCTCCGATCACCAGGTCAAGATTCGCGGTTTCCGGATCGAACTCGGCGAGATCGACGCCGCCGTGGACTCGTACGTGGACACCGAGTTCTCGGTGACGATGGGACATGCCCGAGAGTCCGGCGACACCGCACTGGTGACCTACGTGCTCCCGCGGACCGGCGCCAACCTCGACGTCGACGCCCTGCGCCGCCACATCGGGTCGCGCGTTCCGAGCTACATGGTGCCGCAATCGATCACCGTGCTCGAGTCGCTTCCGCTGACGGCGGTCGGCAAGCTCGATCGTTCGGCGTTGCCCGAACCCGACTTCAGTGCGACCACTTCCTACCGCTCCGCAGGTACGCCCACGGAAGTCGCGGTCTGCCAGGCGTTCTCGTCGGTGCTGGGCGTGGACGAGGTCGGCGTGGACGACAATTTCTTCGAGCTGGGCGGAACGTCGCTGCTCGGCACTCGGGTGGTCACCGAAATCCGGGACGCCCTCGACGTCGACGTTCCGATGCAGTGGTTGTTCACGGACTCCTCCGCCGCCGGGCTGGCTCGGCGCATCGACGAGTCGAGCAACCTCACCAGCGCGGAAGTTGCTGCCAGCGTTGCCGATTCGTTCGAGACACTGTTGCCCATTCGCCCGCAGGGATCGCACTCACCGCTGTTCTGCGTGCACCCGGCGTTCGGGTTGTCCTGGAGCTACACCGGTCTGCTGGCGCACCTGGATTCCGAACAGCCGGTCTACGGCCTGCAGGCACCGATGATCTCGGGGGAGAGCGGACCCTTCGATTCGATCGAAGCCGTCGCCCACCACTACGTGCGCGAAATTCGTTCGATTCAGCCGCACGGGCCGTACAACCTGCTCGGGTGGTCCCTCGGCGGACTGATCGCACACGCCATGGCGGTCGAGCTGCGTTCGCTCGGTGAGGTCGTCGGCTTCGTGTCGATGCTCGACAGTTACGTCCTCGCCGACCGCTACCTCGAATCGGCCACACCGTCGGTGCGGGATCTGATCGAGGAGTTCACCGGGCACGTACTGCCGGAGGGACTCGATCCCACCGTCGCCGACGCCGCGGACGTACTGCGTGCGCAGGGCGGGCCGGCGGCGGCGTTGACCACGGAGACCCTCGAGCGTCTCTACGACGCGTACGTCAACGGCACCGAACTCGCGCACACGTTCCGGCCGGGCCGGTTCGACGGCGACGTCTTGTTCTTCACCGCCGTCGACGACGAGGTCAATCGGGCCGACAGCGCTCGCAACGCGTCCGCGTGGCGTGCGCACGTCGGAGGCGGCATCTTCGACTACGCGGTCGAATGCGCCCACGTCGCGATGACCGAACCGGCCGCGCTCGCCGAGATCGGGCCCGTCGTCGAGAAGCATCTGGCATTGACCCGACGCACGGGGTAGGACACGAAAAAGCCCCTCGGAGACACTCTCCGAGGGGCTTTTCCGTATGCATACGACTCAGGCGTTGGCGCCCCGGCGCTCAGGCGTTGGCGCCCCGGCGCTCAGGCGTTGGCGCCCCGGCGCTTTGCCTTGAGCAGGTCCATCCGCTCCTTGAGCAGCTCGTCCAGTTCCTCGACGGAACGACGCTCGAGCAGCATGTCCCAGTGGGTGCGCGGCGGCTTGACCTTCTTGGCCTCCGGCGCGGTGCCCTCGATGAGCGAACCCTCGAGACCGTTACGGCACAACCAGGTTCCCGGGATCTCGGCCTCGTCCGCGAACGGTACGTCGAATTCCTCGCCGTTGTCCGTGCGGTATCGGGCCATCCTGCGCGGAGCCAGGTCGTGGTCACGATCGGTCTCGTAGCTCACCGCTCCGAGTCGACTACCTCGTAGTACGCGATCTGCCATGGTGGAGTCCTCTCTGATCGTTACCCGCGTGCACTGACACGCCGACAGTGTGTTCAACGTCGGTACGTCGTGCATCGTTCCCGCAGCGCGGCTGGTGCAGGGCGCGAGTGTTGCTGCGCTATCGTACCCGCCTCGGCCTCTAGGGTTGGTCACCATGGCCGGGAGGAGTCGGCGTCCGTCGACGTGCGTGTGGTGCGGCCGGCCCGTGCCCGACTCGGGGATGGGCCGCCGCCGCCGGTACTGCAGGCAATCGTGCCGTCAGCGCGCCTACGAACAACGCGCCGCGGTCAAGGGCACATCGGTGCCCGTCGACGCGGTCGTTCTCACGGCCGACGAGGCCACCGCGCTGGCGGATCGCGCCTTCGAGGTGCGGTGTCTGGCCGAGGACGTCGCCACCGCGGTCGGGGAGGGTGCGGGCGCGGACGAACTGGCCCGGTTGTGCGCCGATCTCGTCGAGCGATCACGGGACGCCGAACGTCTGAGATAGGTCGGAAATCGAGAAGTCGTCGCCGAAATCCGCTACTAGGGTGTCCGCCATGGCACAGAAGTCTCCGAAGTCCGCACCGGCACAGACGCACACTGCCGACGCCCACGACCTGATCAAGGTGCACGGGGCGCGCGTGAACAACCTCAAGAACGTCGACATCGAGATTCCCAAGCGCCGTCTCACCGTGTTCACCGGCGTCTCCGGCTCCGGGAAGAGCTCGTTGGTCTTCGGCACCATCGCGGCCGAGTCGCAGCGGATGATCAACGAGACCTACAGCACCTTCGTGCAGGGTTTCATGCCCACCCTCGCTCGCCCCGACGTCGACGTGCTGGAAGGTCTGACGACGGCGATCATCGTCGATCAGGAACGCATGGGCGCCGATCCGCGATCGACGGTCGGGACCGCGACCGACGCCAACGCCATGCTGCGCATCCTCTTCAGCCGGCTCGGAAAGCCGTACGTCGGCTCACCGCAAGCATTTTCGTTCAACGTCGCGTCCGTGTCCGGAGCCGGCGCGGTGACCGTGCAGCGCTCGGGACAGACCGTCCGCGAGAAGCGCACGTTCTCCGTCACCGGTGGCATGTGTCCACGCTGCGAGGGTCGTGGGTCGGTCAGCGACATCGACCTGACCGCGTTGTTCGACGATTCGAAGTCGCTCAACGAGGGCGCGATCACCATCCCCGGCTACAGCATGGAGGGGTGGTACGGGCGCATCTATCGCGGATGCGGCTACTTCGACCCGGACAAGCCGATCGCCAAGTTCACCAAGAAGGAACGCGCCGACCTGCTGTACAAGGAACCGACGAAGATCAAGGTCGAGGGGATCAACCTGACCTACGCCGGACTGATACCGCAGATTCAGAAGTCCTATCTCTCCAAGGATGTCGACGCCCTGCAGCCCCACATCCGGGCCTTCGTCGAACGGGCGGTCACGTTCGCGACCTGCCCCGACTGCGACGGCACTCGACTCAGCGAAGCCGCACGCTCGTCGAAGATCGCGGGCATCAGCATCGCCGACGCGTGCGCCATGCAGATCAGCGACCTTGCCGCCTGGGTGTCCGAACTCGACGAACCATCCGTCGCCCCTCTGCTGACCAGCCTTCGGCACACGCTCGACTCCTTCGTCGAGATCGGATTGGGGTACCTCTCGCTCGATCGACGATCGGGCACGCTCTCCGGTGGAGAGTCGCAGCGCACCAAGATGATTCGCCATCTCGGGTCGAGCCTGACCGACGTGACCTATGTGTTCGACGAACCGACGATCGGCTTGCACCCGCACGACATCGAGCGCATGAACACCCTGCTGCTGCAGCTTCGCGACAAGGGCAACACGGTCCTCGTCGTCGAGCACAAACCCGAGGCGATCGCGATCGCGGAGAACGTCGTCGACATCGGGCCGGGCGCCGGCTCCGACGGCGGGGAGATCGTGTTCCAGGGAACCGTCGACGGGCTCCGCACCAGCGGAACGCTGACGGGGCGGCACCTCGACGACCGTGCGTCGCTGAAGACCACCGTGCGTGAGGCCACCGAGGTGCTCCAGATCCGCGGAGCGGATGCGCACAACCTACGCAGCGTCGATGTCGACATTCCGTTGGGCGTGCTCGTCGTGGTGACCGGAGTGGCGGGATCCGGAAAGAGCTCGCTGATCCACGGCTCGGTCGCCGCTCTCGACGGGGTCGTGTCCGTCGATCAGTCCGCCATCAAAGGATCACGGCGGAGCAGCCCCGCCACCTACACCGGCCTGCTCGAGCCGATCCGCAAGGCCTTCGCCAAGGCCAACGGCGTCAAACCGGCACTGTTCAGCGCGAACTCGGAAGGCGCCTGCCCCAACTGCAACGGCGCCGGTGTCACCTACACCGATCTGGGCATGATGGCCGGAGTGGCCACCACGTGCGAAGTCTGCGAAGGCAAACGCTTCCAGGCCGAGGTGCTCGACTACACTTACGGCGGCAGGAACATCGGCGAGGTGCTGTCGATGTCCGTTGCCGAGGCGGAGAGCTTCTTCGGTGACGGCGACGGCAAGCTCCCCGCTGCGCACAAGATCCTGACTCGACTCGTCGACGTGGGCCTGGGCTATCTTCGGCTCGGCCAACCGCTGACCACACTGTCGGGCGGCGAGCGCCAACGCATCAAGTTGGCGTCGCAGATGGCCGACAAGGGCGAGATCTACGTGCTCGACGAGCCCACCTCCGGCCTTCATCTGGCCAACGTCCAGCAGTTGCTCGAACTGCTCGATCGCCTGGTCGATTCGGGCAAGTCGGTGATCGTCATCGAACATCACCAGGCCGTCATGGCGCACGCGGACTGGATCGTGGACCTGGGCCCCGGCGCCGGTCACGACGGGGGGCGAGTGGTGTTCGAAGGAACGCCGGCCGATCTCGTCGCCGCGAAATCGACCCTCACCGGTGAGCACCTGGCCGCGTACGTGCGATGACCGGTCACTCGATGTGGCAGACCGCCTCGAGGTTGATCCCGTCGGGGTCGGTTACGAAACCGCCGTAGTAGTTCTCGTGATACTCGGTGTGCACTGCCGGATCGAGCTTGTTGCGTGCCCCCGCGTTCAGCGCGGCCTCATGGAAGCGGCGTACGTGCTCGCGTGAGGGCGCCGCGAACGCGATATGGAGGTTCGGATCGATCGTGTCGCCTTCCACCAGCCAGAAAGAGGGCTTACGGTCCGACCCGAAACCGGTCATATGAGGTCGGCTTCCGTCGGCCGGCGCCGGAAAATCGAGCAGTTTTCGGATGCCGAGCGTCGCGAGCGCCGGTTCCCACACAGCAGTGGAGGCACGAACATCGGTGACCGTGACGTTGACGTGGTCGATCTGAGAGCCCTGAAAGTTGTCGCGGAGGTAGTCGGTGGACGGCATGAGCGCTCCCGGGTTCGTAGGGTCGGAACTACCCAGTTCTAACGGCGAATGCGGACGCAGACGGTCCGCATTCGAAACCGGTCAGCGACGAGTGGTGGTGAACACGTCGACCGGATGCGGCACGCGGATAACGCCATCGGCGCCGGGCACGGATACAGCATCGAGGTACGCCCGTACGGGTCCTCGCAAATCGGGGGTCAGGCGGGCTTGCACCGCGAAATCGAGTACGTCGTCGCTTCCGGATGCGAGGTCGACGAACGCATCCAGGGAAATCACCTCGTCGAGCGTGATGTCGTCGTCGACGAAGGCTTTCTCCACGTCGGCGCTGAACCACTGACGGTGGTCCTCGAGAGGCGGGGCCAGCACTCCGACCAACGCATTGAGCGCGGCGAGCGGTGCGTTGAGGACCCACAGCCGACCGCCCGGTCGCAAGAGTTCGACGGCGGCGCGCAGAGTCTGCCCGACGTCGACGACGTAGTAGATCGAGTGCACGAACAGCACGATGTCGAAGTGCTCGTTCGTGGGCGCCTCGTCGAAGGATGCGACATGCACCTCGACGCTGAGCTCGGCCGACCCGAGTCCGGCCATGGCCGCCGAGAACTGCTCGGCGCTCCCGGACCAGGGATCGATGCCGACGTAGCGCACCCGTCGTCCGGGCGCCGCACGCAACAGAGCGTCGGCGAGGCGGACGTCCAGAGAGCCGTCACCACACCCCACCGAGAGAACCGACACCGGTCCGTCCGGCAACTCCGCCAGTCGGCCGACGAGGTGATCCGCGATCAGATCGCGCTGATTCGACAGCCGCTCGAACGCCGCGTGGTCGCGGGCGTACGTCTCGGGCTCGAGGCCCGGAAGTCGCGGCGCGCTCAGCCGCCGGGCGCGCAGATCGTCGAGAAGTACGGCGACGGTGTCCGACGACGGCGTCGGGGCTACGTTGGACATTGGTTCGAGTGAACCACGACGCCGTTTCCCGGTGCGTCGCGGTCGGTTCGACGAAGCAGAAACGAGGAACGGTGTGAGCAGCGGAGACACAGCCGAGCGAAGTCTCGAGCACTGGAGCGAGGCCGGCCGCACAGGCATGGAAGCGTTCTACGCGCTGGCGACCGAGGACTACCGTCAGCTCGCTCAGGCCGCCGACTGGCCCACCCTTCTCGCCGAACGCGCACACGACGGTTGGTCGTTGCTCGACGTGGCCTGCGGAAGCGGAAAGTTTCCCACCGCATTAAGCCGTTACACCGACCTGTCCGCCGTTCCCGACGTGGCCTACGACCTGCTCGACCCGTCGGAGTTCTCGGTGGCCGAAGCGCGCAGCGTTCTGGCCACGCCCTTCGTGGCCCGACACGATCTGGTGACAACCCTCCAGGACCTCCCGGACGAGTACTCCGGATACGACGTCGTGTGGGCCACCCACGCTCTCTACGCCCTTCCGCCCGCGGAACTGGATCACGCAGCGCAGCGATTCGTGGCCGCACTCGCCCCCGGCGGTCTGGGCCTGGTCGCGCAGGCCACCGCAGCGTCCCACTACCTGGCGTTCTACGACGCGTTCCGGACCGGCGTGCGCGAGGCAACGCCCTACACGACGGCCGAACAGGTACGCGATTCGCTGATGCGCGCCGGCGCGGACGTGCGCGATCAGCGCGTCACGTACACGACCGGAACGTCGGATCGCGCAGTAGCGGAGGGCTTCCTCCAGCGGTGCGCCTTCGACGATTCGGTGTCGCTGGACGAAATGGAGGCGGCGCCCGTGTTGGGCGACTACCTGGCGTCCTGCCGCGACAAATCCGGGGCGTACACATTCTCCCACGAGGCGGCCTTGCTGTGGCTCTGACCAACCCGCCGACCAACGATCGACTCCCCGAACAGAACCGCGACGGCGGCCTCGAGCAGGAGTGGGCGGGCGACGATCAGGACTGGTGGGACTGGTACGTCACGCTGGCCGCCAACGACCACGCGCCCGTCGAGCTGGTGGATGGCCCCGGCCTTCCCGACGTCGAGCCGGCGTCGGACGAGCAGGTCGAACGTGAGCTCGCGGAGCCCTACGACCTCCACGCGACTGCGATCGACGCCTTCGCGCGGGACGCGTTCGTGCGGCTGCCCGGCTTACTGTCGCCGGCCGTGGTTCGACGCCTCGCGGAACGTCTCGACGAGCTGCTCCGCGCCGAGCACGGCGACAACGTGTCCGGTCGCTTCACGGCTCTCGAACAGATGTGGCTGCACGACGACCTGATGCGTTCGGTGGCGCTGTCACCTCGGATCGGTGGCGTGGCCGCGACTCTCCTCGACGAATCGGCAGTCCGGCTCTATCACGACAATGCGCTGTCGAAGGAACCCGGCTGCGGACGTACACCGTGGCACCACGACGCCGAACACTTCCCGCTGCAGACCACGCAGGCGGTCACCGCGTGGATGCCGATGTCGGCGATCCCCGGCCGGATGGGTCCACTGTCCTTCGCCCGCGGCCGCGACGTGCTGAGCAAGGTGTCCGACCTGGAGTTCGACAAGGTCGGTACGTCCTACGACGAGGCCGTCACCCAGCGCTTTGCCGACCTGCGTGTCGGAGTGGAATCGGAGCCGTTCGCGATCGGCGACGTGTCGTTTCACTCCGCGTTGTGTTTTCACACTGCCGGCCCCAACCTGACCACACAGCCGCGCCGGGCTCTGGCCACCACCTATTTCGCCGACGGCGCGCGAGTGGTGGAGTCGCCGACATTGATCAGCGGCACCTGGCGCGAGTTCCTTCCGGGTGTCGAGCCCGGTGGCCTGGCACGCTCCGAGCTCAACCCGGTGGTGGGTCGACGCAGCCGGATCGGCTGACCTTCGAGACATCTGTGGAAGGCGTTTCGTACAACTGCGCGCCGCTTCTTGTACACAGTGGCGTGAGCCCCCTGCTGCGCGGCTGCAACAGACTTGGCCTACCGCACGGTGGTAGCCACCGTGCTCGACCCACGAGGGAGCACATCAGTGGCCGCGAACCCGCCCGCAGAGCTACAGCAGACGCTCAAGAAGCGTCACCTGTCCATGATTGCCATCGCCGGCGTGATCGGTGCCGGCCTGTTCGTCGGCTCGGGTGCTGCGATCCAGGAGACCGGTCCGGGCGTTCTCGTGTCGTACGCGCTCGCCGGCATCGTGGTGATCCTGGTGATGCGGATGCTGGGGGAGATGTCCACCGCGAACCCCGAGACCGGGTCGTTCTCGGCGTACGCCGACCGCGCCATCGGCCGGTGGGCCGGGTTCAGCATCGGGTGGCTCTACGCCTGGTTCTGGATCATCGTGCTCGGCATCGAGGCAACCGCCGGCGCCGTCATCATGAACCGCTGGGTGCCGGGTGTGCCGCAGTGGACGTGGGCGCTCGTGCTGATGATCGTGCTCACCCTCACCAACATCGCGTCGGTGAAATCGTTCGGCGAATTCGAGTTCTGGTTCGCGTCCATCAAGGTCGCGGCCATCGTCGCCTTCCTCGGCCTCGGAGTGCTGGCCATCCTCGGACTCCTTCCCGGAGTCGAAGCGCCCGGCATGTCCAACCTCACGGGTAACGGCGGGTTCTTCCCCAACGGGTACGGAGCCGTGTTCGCCGGAATCCTCGTGGTCGTCTTCTCGTTCTTCGGGGCGGAGATCGCCACCATCGCCGCGGGCGAGTCGGAGAACCCGGCTGCCGCGGTGCGGACCGCCGTGAAGTCCGTCGTCTGGCGCATCCTCGTCTTCTACATCGGATCCATCGCCGTCGTCGTCACCCTTCTTCCCTGGGACAGTGCGTCGGTCGCCCTGAGTCCCTATGTGGCCGTGATGGATTCGTACGGGATCCCGGCCGCCGGCACCATCATGGACGTCGTCGTCCTGACCTCGGTCCTGTCGTGCCTCAACTCGGGGCTGTACACCGCGAGCCGCATGATCTTCTCGCTGTCGCGCCGCGGCGACGCACCGAAGAGCTTCGCGACGATCAGTGGAGCCGGTGTCCCGCGCCAAGCCGTACTCGTGTCGACCGTCGTCGGGTTCATCACCGTGGGCCTCAACTACATCTCACCCGACCGCGTCTTCCTCTTCCTCGTCAACTCCTCGGGGGCGATCGCGCTGTTCGTATGGCTCGTGATCTCGGTGTCGCAGCTGAAGATGCGTCGACAGCTCGAACGCGAAGGCCGGACGCTGGAGCTGAAGATGTGGCTGTTCCCGTATCTGACGTGGCTCACGATCGTCTCGATCGTCGCCCTCTGCATCGGCATGGTGGTGCTCCCCGAGACCCGAAGCCAGATGTACGTCTCGTTGGCCCTGGCCGCGATCGTCATCGGAATCGGCGTCTATCGCTACCGCGGCGTCGGTCCCATCGAGCAGACCGACGCAGACCGGGCAGACGCAGACCAGAGCGCAGAACCGACCGAGGACGGCTTGGTCAGCCCCGCGCAGAGTCTCGGCGGAGCCGCGCCCGACGACCGTCCTTGAACCGGTACATTTCCGCGTCCGCGACTCGGAGCAGCAGCAGGATCGCTTGCTCCGAGTCGGCGTGATCGAGGTCTGTGCTCGCGGAACCCACGCTCACCGACAGCCCGGAGATCATCCGGGCCGACCGGAGTGATGCCACCAGATCGTCGACTCGTTTTCGGGTGGGCTCGGGCTCGCCCACGGTGACACAGGCGAACTCGTCCCCGCCGAGACGCGCCGCCACCCACGAGTTCGAGGTGAGCGCGCGTAGGTGCTGAGCGAGGTCGATGAGCACCGCGTCGCCGGTGTGATGGCCGAAGGTGTCGTTGACGCCCCGGGATGCGATTGAACAAGTCGGCGAATTCACCGGTGGCGGTGGGCCAGTAGGCGGCGAAGATGTCGTACGTACGCCGGCCGAGCAGCAACGCATCGGTGCCGTCGTAGGCGGCGTCGACCTGGGCGCCGGACACTTCCTCGATCAGGGGTGCCTGCCACCCACCGAAGGGGAACCCGTTCTCCGGATCTTCCTCCGGCCTCCCGGCGCTTGCCCTACGAGGTCCAGGGTGGTGAACATTTCGATCGTGATGGTGCCCATGGCATGTCTCCTGTCGTGTCGGTATGACAGCGACTCCGACCGGGCCGAACACCGAAACTCATCGGTCAGGTACTGCCCGCCGCGCCGCCGCCACCACCCGCACCGCCGCCGGAGGTGACCGAACCACCACCGGATCCGGATCCGAAGCTTCCGTAGAACGCGGCCCAGGGGAGCACACCCGGTCCCGACGCGTACTGCGCACCTGCCGGGTCGACGAACGCTCGCAGAGTGGTCTCGCTGCTGGGATCGGTGGCCGCCTCGAGTTGCTTCGCGAAGGTGGGCGCCAATCCGAGCGCCACGATGTCCGGCAGCGCAGCGTCGAGATCCACCGTCTCCTGTTGGTCCTTCCCGGCTTGCTTCAGGCCGTCGCGGTAGGCCTCCCACGGAAGCGCTGCATCCCGCCCGGCCGACGAGAAGCGGGAAAACGCGATGGAACCGACGAGTCCCCCGACGAAGACGAGGGCAGCGGGAACCACCGTGAGGAGCATGATCGGAGCCCCATTGGTGGCCAGTGCAATGCCGCCGACGGTGAGGATCAGTCCCAGCAGCGACAGGACGGCCAACCAGGTGCGAGTGGTCCCGCTTCCCTCGGCCAACCATCCCGCGGAGCGAAAGCGCTCCTCCACGAGGTCTTTCGTGGCACCGGGTCCGCTCGCGATTTTCTTCAGGCCGGAGCCCTCCACGACGCCGTCGGCGTCGGCGCTTTCGTGCAGCATGTTCCACACGCATTGCTGCACCTCGCCGCGCACTTTCGCGGCGTCGAGCAATCTGATTCGGACCGATCCTTTGTCCCATTTTCCGGGCTTCTTGTCCTGTTCGAAGGCAAGGGCGTCGGACGCGGCGAGCGCCAGTACCGCCGCTGGAACACCGCTGGCCTGAGCTCTCCCGTGGACCAGCGCCGTCGCCAGTGCCGGATCGGTCGTATGGTCCGGGCGCACCGTGGTCGGTGGCTGCTTCGTCATGGACGGCAATGCCCGCCGCCGGTACAGCGACACGACGCCGGCCATACCCAGAAGCGAGACGATCAGTCCGGTCCAGGGCATCCAGGTCGAACCCGGCCCGGCCGCGAGGCGGTCCAGCGCGGTGACCGGTGGACCGTTCCGGATGGACGAACTCAGTCTCTCGATGCCCGCGTCGAGGCTGCCCGCCACGTCACCGTCGCGGAGCGGTGGGATCAGAGCGTCCTCGACGATCGCCTCCTGCTCGTCGGACGGGACGTTGCCGTCGTCGTAGGTGGATCCGACGTAGATTCCGGCCCGTGCCTCGTCGTCCGACCCGGGCTCCCGGTTGATCAGAATGGCCCCGGCGGTGTCCTGGTTCACGCGCGCCGACGCGACCCATTGCTGCTGGAGTTGCTCGACCTGCTTCAGCGTGGCGTCGGAATCGGCGTCCACTTCCCGGACGTAGGCGATGACGTCGGCGCCGGTCTCCTCCTTCAACCGATCGAGCCGCTGCTGCACGTCCTCTCTCTGCGACGCGTCCAGCGACCGCCCGGTCTGGTCGTAGATACGTTGTCCCGCAACGAGTGGGTCGAACGGCGGGTCGTCTGCCGAGGAGTCGCCCGAGCATCCCACCACACCGATCGCGGCGACGAACGCGAAGAGGCAGACCAGGAAACGACGCGTGGGCGTGCCGGGAATGTCCATTCACGCATGCTAATCAGAGACGGCAAGCGCTTCCAGGGGCGTGCATCGTCTTCCGACGGACTTGCAGGGCCCGATCGATCGGTGGCCGCGTCGGTCGGACGCGGCCACCGATCGTCACACCGGATCAGAAGTGGTTGAACAGCGGACCTTCGCCCGGAAGGTACGGGCCGAGCACCGGGTACGACCAGTTCGACGGGGGCGCCGGAGGTGCGGCGCCAGGAGGGAGGGCGCCGGCGGCTGCGGCGCCGGCGCCCGCGGAGAGGGCTCCACCCGTCACGACGACGATCATGGCAGCGCCGGCGGCAAGCTTGCGAATACTCATGTGAATCTCCTTCACTCGACAGTGCGGCGATTGCCGCACACATCTTGGATGGGTCCACAGGGGCGGAATGTTCCCGAGCTATGCACTTTCGTCGATCGTGATCTCCAGCAAGCCTGCGTGATCGGACACGTGGATCGGGGCGCCGACGAGAGACCGCCGACCGTCGTCCGTGTATCCGATCAGGGTCGCGGCGTCCTCAGGACCCGTATGCCCGGCCACCCGTCGCCCGTCCGGAGTGTGCGCGATCACCAGCGCCGTCGCCGGAAGGCCGCTGCGATCGTATTCGATTGTGGCCGCGTCGATCACGACATCACCGACGTAGTCGTGAACCAAAGTCGGTACGTCCGAAGTGATCTCGACCGGGACCGGGTCACCGATGTACCCGCCGCGATGCTCCGTGCGGGCCAGCAGCACGGTGTGCTGGTGAGTCAGATAGCCGCCGTTGGCGTGGACCAGCGCTACGTCGTCCGCCGAGCCGGCTCGAAGCAATCGGGTCACCTCCACGATCGCGTGCAACGTGTAGCTGTTGAGCGGCCCACCGAAGAACGAGTGCCCGCCGAGCACGGTGGGGACGGTGTCCGGCCCCAACCCGAGCGTGCGTACGAGGAGCTTCGGTACGACCGGAAAGCAGCTGTACGCGTCGACGAGCGACAGTGCCGCACTGGTGACGCCCGCGCGGTCGAGAGTTCGCGCGACTGCGGAGTGCAACGCGGGTGACTCACCGAAGTTGTTGCGTGCCAGAACGTCTGAAGTGTCCGATGCGCCGGCACCACCCCAGAGGTAGACCAGTCGATCGTCCGGGACGCCCCACTCGACCGCCACGGCGAGCGAGCACACGACCACGGCCGCGGCTTGGTCCACGAAGGGCATTGCGTTCATCGACAGGGGATAGGCGTCGCTCACCCGTCGGTTGCTCGGGCCGACCGTCGCGATGTCCTCGGCGGTTCGCGCGACGGGTGACCACGCGGCCGGGTGCGACGCGGCAACCTCGGAGAACGCCGCGTACAGCTGCGCAGACCGCTCCAGAGTTTCTGCCGGGGTCTGGCCCGTGTCGTGACCGAGGCGGTTCTCGAACAGTGGATACACGCGGGTCGGGGTGTGGGCGCCGGCCCGCTGCATTGCTGCGCTGCCCAGGTCGTCGGGCGAAAAGGCTGGTGGGCCACCGGGTTCGGCGACCCACCCCACCGAAGCCGGGTCGGTGCCCGACTTCGTCAGCGCGCGCACCGAGGCCTGAGCCTCGCCTCCGACGAGGAGCGCGACGGCCGACGCCCCGCTCGCGATGTCGGACCCGATGCGATCCAGGAGTGCGGCCGGCCAGTGTCCGCCGATGGTGCTCGTCGTCGTGCGTGGGGCGTGCGCACCGATTCTCTCGGCGATCATCGCCGGCAGGTCGTCGTGAGCCCAGCTCGCGGTCTTGACCGTGTGAATTGCGTCGACGCGAGACCCGACGTCCTGAATTCCCGTGTCCGCGAGCGCAAGGTCGACCGCGTCGGCGATCAGGTCCAGCGGCTGGCGAGGTTCGGCGGGTGACCCGGCGCGGCCGTGTGCCAGGTCGCCGACACCGATGATCACCGGGACCGTGTGGGGATCAGTCATGCGCCCGACTGTATTCCAGACGTCGAGGGCGGCTGCGCCACCCGTGCGCGAATTAGTGCCCTGGAAGGGCGGAATTCGCGCACAGCAGGCAGTTGAGATCCGTTGCACGGTTACGTGAGGCGATCGTGCAGCTCCTTTACACGCGCGGCGATGTCGTCGCGGACGAGACGCATTCGTTCGATGCCGTCGATCCCTCGCAGCGACGGCTCGTCGGTTTCCCAGACCTCGATCGGAGTGCCGGCCTGCTCGAGGTGAGCTTGGGTTCCGACCACGACGATCAGGTCGGCGGCGTCTACCGCGGCGGCGGTGAGCTGAGTGGGCGTATGGCTACCGATGTCGACGCCGACTTCGGCGAGCACCTGCACGGAGACGAAGTTGACCGACGTCTTGGCGTGAGTTCCCGCCGACAGCGCTTGGACACGCTCACCGGCCAGGTGGCGCATGAGACCTTGTGCCATCACGGATTTGCCGGCATTACCGACGCACACGAACAGCACAGTGGGCGTGGCGGCGTCGGCGAACGATTCATCGGACACGTGCGGCTCCCGGATCGGCAGTCTGGGGAAATTTTCGGCGCAGGGCGAGGGAAACATAGACGAGTCCCACGAGCACCGGAACTTCGATGAGTGGGCCGACGACGCCGGCCAGAGCTTGGCCGGAGGTGGCACCGTAGGTGGCGATCGCGACCGCGATGGCAAGCTCGAAATTGTTGCCCGCCGCGGTGAACGCCAATGTGGTGGTGCGCTGATACCCCAGGTTCAGCACTGCCCCGACGAGGAAACCGCCGCCCCACATGATCGCGAAATAGGCCAGCAGCGGCAGCGCGATACGGACGACATCGAGGGGTTGCTGAGTGATTCGATCGCCTTGCAGGGCAAACAAAATCACGATGGTGAAGAGCAGCCCGTACAACGCCCACGGCCCGATGCGCGGCAGAAAGCGCTGCTCGTACCACTCGCGGCCCTTGGCTCGTTCACCGATGCGCCGGGAGAGGTATCCGGCGGCCAGCGGGATACCCAGGAATACGAGTACCGAGGCAGCAATGTGCCATGGCGAGGCAGAAATCGTGGTTTGGGGGAGACCCAGCCAACCGGGCAACACCGATAGGTAGAACCACCCCAGCACGGCGAACATGAACACCTGGAAGACCGAATTCAGTGCCACCAGAACGGCAGCGGCTTCGCGGTCTCCGCAGGCGAGGTCGTTCCAGATGATGACCATGGCAATGCAGCGGGCCAGCCCGACGATGATCAGCCCGGTGCGGTATTCGGGTAGGTCGGGCAAGAGCAGCCAGGCCAGAGTGAACATCAACGCGGGCCCGAGAACCCAATTGAGCAACAGGGAGCTGAGCAGTAGGCGGCGATCGGAGGTGACGGTGTCGAGGCGGTCGTAGCGCACCTTGGCGAGCACCGGGTACATCATGATCAGCAAGCCCAGGGCGATCGGCAACGAGATGCCGCCGAGCTGCACCTTCTCCAGCGCGGTGTTCAACCCCGGGATCGCCCGTCCCAGCAGCAACCCCGCGGCCATGGCGATTCCGATCCACACCGGCAGCAGACGATCGAGTGTGGAAAGTGCTGTCATCGAGGGTGATTCAGCGTCAGCGTTGTTGGTCATCGTGTTCTCCAGCTCGGTTCGACGAGATCGGCGATCGGCAGCATGACGGTGCCGGCGGCGTGGTTCCGAAGGTCTCGGAGTCGGCCAAGACGGTGTAGACCTCCCAGCGCTCACCACCTGGCCCGGTCACCCAGACCTTGTCCTGGGTGGCGAAGCAACACGTGGTGCCGATCTCTTCGTCGGTGAACAACCCGCCCTCGGTCAGTCGGGCGATCTCGGCGTGGACGGTATTGCTCGAATCCACCTCCACCCCGAGGTGGTTCAGGCTGCCGCCCTCGCCGGGATTCTCCAACAGCACCAGCTTCAGCGGAGGATCAGCGATGGCGAAGTTCGCGTACCCGGGCTTGCGCTTGGCCGGCTCGGCGCCGAAAAGCGTTGAGTAGAAAGCAATTGCGGCGTCGAGGTCGTCGACGTTGATAGCGAGCTGGACACGTGACACGGAGACGCCTTCCAGGTTGTGAGACATATGTCGAACCAAACGACGTCGCCAGCATGGTCTACCTCTTTGATATATGTCAATCCTTATGGCAAGGTAACTGTATGCCGAAGTCGCTACCTGTGATCGACACCTCGGCGCCGGTGTGCTGCGCTCCGGTGGCCTCGGGCCCGATGAGTGATGACGACGCGTTACAGATTGCCGTGCGCCTCAAAGCGCTGGCCGATCCGGCGCGAGTCAAGATCGTGTCGTACCTGTTCAGTTCTGCTGCCGGCGAGGAGAATTCCGGTGAACTGGCCGCCGTACTGGAATTGACCGAGTCCACGGTCAGCCATCATCTGACCCAACTGCGACGGGCCGGGTTGGTGACCTCGGACCGGCGTGGCATGAACGTTTTTCATCGGGTCCGCCCGGAGGCCTTGCAGGCATTGTGCGTAGCGCTGGATCCGAACTGCTGTACCTGACGCGGCAGCGCGAATCGAAAACCTCAGCGGCGCATGCCATTACGTCACAGTGACGAATCGGCCCATGACAACGTGGACCACCAGGGGCGACGATCGGGGGCGCCGTTGAGCAACTCGAACGCGAGGAGCGGTCGAGTTGGGAGGCCCGAAACCGTTCGGACCAGCCCTGCGCGAGATTCGGTTCGCGCCGCGAATGACGCATGGACGAGACTGCATCGGAGGCTCGAAATCTCAGCGGCTCGAAACCGCGGTGCGGCACGTGTGCGATGAATGCAGCGTGACGAGCACACAGTGGCCGCCCGAGTCGTGCGGGCCACCGAGCCGACTCCGCCGGAACCATCGGCCAGCAACTTCTGGCTGGTCCACGTTTTGCCGATAATCGACATTATGTCAATTCGGACCTGACTGTCGGATTGCGCGCCTGCTCAGCGGGTGGTGTAACCGCCGTTGGCGAAGATGGTCTGACCGGTGATCCACCATCCCTTGTCGACGAGGAACTCCACGATTGGGGCGATGTCGTCGATCTTGGTCAGCTGGTGTCCGGTGGTCAGCTCGCGGCGGCGGGTGCGGTGCGGGGCGCACTTTCCATGTCGCTCGCGACGAAACCGTGGATCCAGTCGAGATGACGGTCGGGCAGCGTGGCGTCGGCCATCCGGGCGTCCCGTGCGGCCCGCAGCGGTGAATCGTCGGGTAAATGCAGCACGTCGGCGGTGGTGATCGAGGCGTACTGCACCTTCCGCGTCCGATCGTGGCGGAGCGCGAAGTACCGGCTCTGGGCGGTCGTGAGATCTGTTGCGTCGGCAAGGCAGTCGGCGAGAACGACGGCATCCTCGATGGATTGGTTCGCGCCCTGTCCGTGATGCGGTACCAGCGCATGAGCGGCGTCGCCGAGCAGTGAGAGGCGCCCGTAGTTCCAGCGCGCCAGGGGCGGCCGGTGCATCAGCGCCCAGCGCTCCCCCACCGGTGCGGCGTCGACCATCTCCCGGATCGCGGGATGCCAGTCGGCCACGAGGGCGTCGCGTTCGTCCGCGGTCGCCTCAACGGTCCACGCGGTCGACGACCACGGCGCGGGCCCTCGTTGCACAAGGAAAAAGTTCTGCGCACCGGAACCGCTCGGATAGTGCAGTAGGTGACCGCCCGGGCCCATCCAGAACTGGATCGCGTGTGGGTCCGGCAGCAAGCGGAGAAGTTCGCCGTCGACGACACCGCGGAAGGCAGAGCTCCCCGAGTACAGCGCGTCGTCGTAGCCGAGCATCATCCGGCGCAGGACCGATCGCGCGCCATCGGCCGCCACGATGAAATCCGCCGTGACCGAGGTGCCGTCGGCGAATGTCAGGACCGCGTCCCGTCCGTCTTCGACGCTGCCGACGTCGCACCCTACGACGGCTTTGCCGAGGTGGATGGAGTCGTCTCCGACGGCGCCCGACAGGATCGACTGCAGGTCTTTGCGGTGGATCCCGGCGTAGGTCGCGCCGTAGCGCTGCCGGTAGCTGTTGCCGCCGTAGTGCCTGCCGATGACCGTGCCGGACCGCACGTCGCGGTAGACGAGTTCGGGGATGTCGGCCCACACGACTTCGAGCTGATCCTCGAGCCCGAACGGGCCCTCGAGGAACCGGGTCGCGTTGGCGGACAGCGCGACTGCCGCACCGACTTCGCCGAGCTCGCTGGTCTTCTCGTAGATGTCGCAGGAGATCCCGTGGTGGCGCAGCGCCAGCGCCAGCGTCAACCCGCCGATGCCGGCCCCGACGATGGCCACCCGGAGATCATGCATGACGGCTCGCGACCGGAATACCGACCGTTGCGGCCTCGACGAAAGAAGCGGCGAGCGTCTCGGGCGTGGTCAACTGCGCCTCGTGGCTGCCCGGGGTGTGCAGCAGAGGGGTCCCCTCGGGGAGTCGTCCCACGAAACGGTCCCAACCGAACTCGCCGGGCGGCAGCGCCAGGTCGTCATCGGAGAGGAGGTACACCGAGGGCAACCCCAGTCGGGCCCAGTCCTCGAGGTCGAGCGAGTCGTCCATGGTGTGGAACGGCTGGCGCTCCAGCAGCGGATGAACCACCCACTGTACGTCCTCGGAGGCATCCTGCATGAAGGCCGCGGCGAACACCTCGAACGGGAACATCACCGAGTTGTCACGCGACGCCTGCGCGGACCCGCGGAACATGTCCCCGTACGCGGGCGGGCACAGGTCGATCAGCGACTCGCCGGTGCGAGGCACGAATGCACTCCAGTAGACGAGCCGCTTGATGCGGTCGGGGATCCGTTGCGCCGCTCCGGAGACCGCGAAGCCTCCCCAGCTGTGGCCGAGCAGGACGACGTCGCGCAGGTCCCGGTGCTCGATGTAGTCGACCAGCGCGGCGACGGAGTGCTCGAGCCGGACGTCGGCCCGCTCGTCCTCGGTTCCGAGTCCGGGCAGGGTGGGCGTGTGGACGGTGTGGCCCTGCTCGCGCAGGATCTCGGCGACGGGTCGCCAGGTCCAGCCGCCGTGGCACGCGCCGTGGACGAGAACGAATGTGGTCATGTCGGTGTCCTTCACCTCGTTGTGTGGAACTGGGTCGTCGTGGACGTCGGCGCGGGCTGAGCCCGCGGCGATGTCGGACCGGTGTGACGTCGGGGAGACCGCAGAAGATCTCGTGCAGTCGCTCGGAAATTCCTCCGTCCGTCGTGATGTCTTCGACATTAAGACGGCGACTCTTCGCACACAAAGACACAGATTCGCTGGATTGATCGTCGAGAGTAATCAATGGGGGCGGCGCTGGTGTTGACCCTCGTTGGTCATCGCGTGTCTCGATCTGTTGCGACTATGGCGGCGGAACACATTGCGCGCCAACCTTTTTCTACAAGGGGCGACTCGTCGCGGTGGTCACCTCTTCTGGCCTGCGGTCTGGCGGGGCACGTAACCCGCCGCCAGAGCCTGCTCGTAGATGTCCGGGTCGTAGAGCGGAAGTTCGCCGAGCGCCTCGGTGGACGCCATGTAGTCGAGCATCAGCTCCTGAGCGCGCGCCGACGGCATGAGCGAGATGAACTCGGCGTTCTCCTTGACGAGTCCGTCCTCGAGCGGCAGGGAGCCGCCGAGGTAGATCGACCGCTTGATGGCCCCGATGGCTTCTTTCGAGCGGGCGCCGAAGTGGCCGGCCATCTCGAGCGCCGTCTTCATCAACTGATCACGCGGCACGACGGCGTCGACCGCGCCGATCTCGAGCGCCGTCGCCGGGGTGAACGGCTTACCCTCCATGATCGCCGCGAGCGCGCGGTGCTGACCGATCAGGCGCGCGAGGCGTTGGGTTCCGCCGCCGCCGGGCGGGAACCCAAGCAGCACCTCCGGCTGACCGATGACCGAGTCGTCGTCGACCATGACCCGGAGATCACAGGCCCACGCCAGTTCTGCGCCCAGACCCAGAGCCGATCCGTTCAGAGCGCCGATCACGACCACGCCGCTGGAGTTCATCTTGAGGAAGGTGGCGTGCAACCGGTCGAGCTGTACTGCACCCCAGATGGGCGTCTTGCGCACCACTCCCTCGAGGACTCGGCCGCGGTCGGCGTTCTTCGCCGTCCGCATCAGTGCCGATGCGACCGTCGGGCTCAGCTTTGGGGTCGCGGCACCCTCGGACTGCAGCCAGAAGACGTCGGCGTGACTGGCGAACCGGGTGGGGTGCTTGCCGGTCAGGATCATGGCGTGGATCGACGGATCGGCGCCCGCCCGCTCGATGAGGACGTCGAGCTGATTCGCGAGCTCCAGGCCGAAAAGCTGATGTCGGCCCCCGTCGATCGTGACGACCATGACCGGTCCGCGCTGGTCGACCAGCAACGTCCCGTCGGAGTGATCGGACATCGTTGACCCCTCTCGTGGGCTCCCACGTCGAGGTGACGGCGGGTGGCGACGCATACAATAACTTGGTTATTTTGTTCTTCGCAAGGAACTCGGTCGGATCCGGACCGGTGATAGCGTCAGCCGCCATGTCGACCGAGAACTCCCGGATCCCCGACGCGCGGGATCGCCTGCTCGGCGCCGCCGTCGACATCCTCGCCACGGACGGCCCGGGTGAGATCAAGGCGCGTCGCCTCGCCGCGGCGACCGGGATGTCGACGATGATGGTGTACTCGACGTTCGGTGGGATCCCCGGCCTCATCGATGCTGTGCGTGAACGTGGATTCCTCGCTCTCCGTGACGCTTTCACATCGATCCCACCCACCGACGATCCCGTCGCCGACCTCTTCGGCCAGGCGCTGGCCTGCCGTGAGTTCGCGACGCGGAATCCACATCTCTACGACCTGATGTTCGGGCTCTCCGTCCGGTCGTATCGCCCGGTCGCCGACACGGGCTCACGCAGCGGACACTCCGAAGCATTCGCTGCCGCCAACGACCTGGTCGTCGGCGTCGCCGAGCGACTCGTCGCCGCGCGACCACGGGTGACGGAGTCCGCCATGGCGATCACCGCCCAGTTGTGGAGCATCGTTCACGGGTTCGTGTCCCTGGAAGTCGCAGGTCACTTCGTCGAGTTCGACGACCCCGTCGCGGAGGTGTTCATCCCGATGGGGATCAAGTTCGTCGTCGCCGCCGGCGACGATCCCGACGCTGCCGTCGCATCGCATGTCTTCGGTCGCCGGAACTGGGAAGCGGCCAGCCGATCTGGATATCCACGCTTCGCGACTCCAGATGAGGACGATTCGCCTCCGATCGGCGGCACCTCGTCGCCTTCGTTGTGAGAAACTCGACCGTTGTGAACGCGCAGCACACAAACGACCGCGGGCCGATTTTCGACGGAGTGCGGATCGGCCGGCCGGCCACCGGCGCCCTGGTGGACGCCGGCTATCAGACTCTCGGGGACCTTCCGGACGACCTGGCAGAACTACTGACCCTGCACGGTGTGGGTCCGTCGGCGGTGCGACGCCTCCAGGAAGCGCGCAACTCCGCCTCCAGTTAGGCATCGAGCCCACCGCTCACCGCTTGTGCAGGTCCGAGAGGGCGCGTTGCGCTGCGTGCAGCCCGGCCATACCGTGTGCGCCCGGGCCCGGGGGTGTTGCTGCCGAGCACAGGTAATACCCGGCGGCACCGGTCCGGTAAGGGTCGCGCCCTGGCCTCGGACCGAGTAATAGCTGCTTCGGAGTCGATGCGCCACACAGGATGTCGCCTCGAACGAAGTTGGCGTTGCCGTCGGCGAAGTCGTGCGGTGTCGTGGTGACGGTTTCGACGATACGGGGAGCGAAAGCCGGGCGCGAACTGTTCGATCCGGTCGGTCACCACGTCGGTGAGGTCGGCATCGGAACCTGTCGGCACGTGCGCGTAGGCGTAGAGCGGAACGATGTCACCGTCCGCTCGCTTCGGATCTGCCACGTACTGCTGGCCGACGAGCACGAACGGATTGTGCGGCATCCGCCCCGCCGCGACATCCGCTTCGGCGGTGACGACTTCGTCCGCCGTTCCTCCGACATGCACCGTGCCCGCTGTTCCGACTCGAGGGTCCGTCCACGGGGCACCTCCTCGCACCGCGTAATCGACTTTGAATGCCGCCGGCCCGTACTGGAACCCGCGATAGGAAGTGGCCGTCCTCTTCGGTAGCGCCTGTCCGAGAATCGATTCCACCGCAGTGGGGCTGGTGTCGAACATGGTGATGTCCGCGGCGGGTAGATCGGAGCGGGATCTGACGGTGATGCCGGTCTCCACCGTTGCCCCGAGATCGAGCAGCGCGTTCTGCAGTGCGCGGGAAATGGCCGCGGTGCCGCCCACCGCCACAGGCCACCCGTTGTGATGGCCGGCCGTGGCGATGCCGACACCGATCGCCGAGGAGAACACCTCGGTCAGCGGTCTCATCGCATGTGCCGCTATCCCGAGCCACAGCGCACGGCCCTGCGGTGTGGAGAACAATCGGGACAGCGCTGCGGCAGGGATTGCTGTGGGGGCACCGAAGCGGGCCAGCAGCAGCGGATGTCGGGGAACGTGCACCACAGGGCCGAGCAGATCCGCCGAGAGGACACCGAACTTGCCGGAGGTATAGCCGAACATGGCTTTCCAGCGGCGCCCGTCCTCCCCCAGGCCGTCGGCGGTGCGCTCGACGGACCGGTACAGCAGCCCGGCCGCGTCCTCGGCAAGCGGATGGGCGCAATCGATCTGCGGCCACGCCCATTCGAGCCCGAACTCCTCCAGCCCGGCCAGCGCAGGCGAACCCACTGCCATCGGATGAAATCCTGCGCAGTGATCGACCAGGAGGTCGGCGGCGGTGAACGGGCGATGAGAGCGGGTGCCGCCGCCGATCTCGTCCCGAGCTTCGAGAACCGTCACCCTGGCCCCTGCTCTCGCGAGGGCCAGGGCGGCAGCCAGCCCGTTCGGGCCGCTGCCGACCACTGTTGCTGTTGCTTTCACAACACCGAGTCTGCCGCAGGTGCCGTGGACGTGGATGTGAGCGGTTCGGCCATGGGACCGGCGGACGGCGCCGACGGCGCCGACGGCCAAGATCACCAGGAAAGCGCTTCGCCTACGCTGACCTGCGGGAGCACGTCAGTCCGGGAAATCCGTGCTGCGCGAAACCCTTTCACTCGAGCGGATGTCCTTCAGCGCCGTCTCCAACGTGTCGGTGACGGCGTCGAAGCCGCTGTTGCCCAGAACGAGCCGCTTCGGGGGCGGGTCCTGGGCCATCGCCGCGATCACCGCTCGGGCTCCGCGGTGCGGATCGCCCGGCTGAACACCGTCCATGCCCACGAACAGGTCCCGGACTTGTTCGAGCAGCCCGTGATACTCCGGAATCGGTTCCGCAACCGGCTCATCGGCGAAGCCGGCATAAGCATTCGTGCGAGTCGCTCCCGGCTCGACCGCCAGTACGGAGATGCCCTGCGGCGCAACCTCCTCCCGCAGCGTCTCGGTGACGGCTTCGATGGCGAATTTCGTCGCGCTGTAATAGCCGAAGCCGGGCGCGGCCACCAGACCGGCCACCGACGACACGTTGACAACCCATCCGTTCCCACGCGCACGCATCCCGGGCAGTACCGCGCGAGTCACCGACAACACGGCAAAGAAGTTCAGCTCGAACATCTTTCGCACCGACGCCTCGTCCATGCCCTCGATGGATCCGAACCAGCCGCGCCCGGCGTTGTTGACCAGTACGTCGATGCCGCCGAACCGTTCCTCGGCAGCCCTCACCGCATGCTGGACCTGTTCGGCGTCGGTGACGTCGAGCTGCACGAGAAGAACTCGCTCACCGTACGGCTCGGCCCACGTGGCCAACTCCTGGGGCCGGCGCGACGTGAGCGCCACGCTGTCCCCCGCTTCCAGCGCGGCTTCGGCGAACGCCACTCCGAAGTTCCCCGGTGTTCCTCAGGTGATGAACCAGCGGCGCGTCACGGCTCGATCACCAGCTTGCCGATCAACGCGCCGTCCATCGTGAAGCGGTAGTGCAGGTCCACGGAGCCACCGGGAAAGTCGCCTTCCAGGTGTTGCCGAACGTCGACGCCGACGTCGGTGCTCGTTGCGCCGGCGAACTTCGATGTGTACGTGAACTCGCTGTTGTCGACGGCCGACTCGAGCCAGGCCTCGATTTCGTCACGGCTCGTGTAGTGGTGGCCGTCGTCGGTCACCTCGGCATCGGCGGTGAGGGTTGGGAGTGCTTCGTCGCCCTTTCGGTTGTCGATCGCGGTCATGAACGTCTTTACACTGTTGGGGAGTGCGTCCCATTCTGTGGTCATGAGACAACCGTCAGCCTTCCCCCAAGGGGAAAGTCAAGTCCCGGAATGCAAGTCGCCGATCTCCTACCGTGCCCTTGACCTTGCCGTAGGGGGAAGGTGCACCATGCCCTCGCACGGAGACGCAGGTCGCCCGTCGAACAGGAGGACGCGATGAGCACACAGGTATCGATCGGTGACTTCGCAGTGATGACCAGCTTGAGCAGAAAAGCACTGCGGCATTATCACGAGATCGGCATTCTCGAGCCCGCGCACATCGACTCGTACACGGGCTACCGCTTCTACGACACCGGTCAGGTGGATCACGCACACATCATTCGTCGATTCCGTTCACTCGGAATGTCGATACCCGACATCAAGGCGCTGCTGAGCACCGACGACGCGGGAGCGCGCGCCGAGATCATCACCGCGCACCTCGAACACATGGAGGAGCAGCTACAGCAGACCCGCGACACCGTGGGCGCGTTGCGCGAACTGCTGTCTCCGATCAACGTTCCCGCCTCGGTGACCGTACGGCACGAACCCGCGCTCCCGGTGTGGTCCATCCACGCCAATCTCGCGGAATCCGAGCTCGGGAGCTGGTTCTCGGCGTCGGTGGACACACTGCGCAGCGCGCTCGGCGCGAGTGCCGACGCTCCGTCGGACATCGTTCCCGGCGGTCTCTACGACCGCGCGCTCTTTCTCGAATCTCGCGGTGACTGCACACTTTTCGTTCCTGCACCGTTGGTCGGCCGGCCCCCTGCGGGCGTCCGCGCCGAGGTCCTGCCCGAGACGGAATTCGCGGTACTCACCCATCCCGGTGGTCACGAGGGCATCGATCGCAGTTACGCCGCTCTGGGCGTGTACGCGAACGAGCACCTGATCAGCAATCCCGGCCCGATCCGCGAGCACTACTTCGGCGGAACACCGTCGGCTCCTACGACGTTCACCGCCACCGAGATCTGCTGGCCGATCTTCTCCACCACCCCGACGACCCGCTGAGTCTTCGGCCTACTGATCCGGGCGTCGGCGGTAGTGACCCACCGCCCATGCGCGGGAGGCGTCCGGTCCGACGATGGGCACCTCTACCCCATCGGCGAACAATCCCGTCTGGACGACATCGCCCGCATCGACGGCTTCGTACCAGGCTTTGACAACGCCTTCGCCCCACATCCGGTGCGGCAGCAGATCATCGATCACGACGAGGGTGTTCCGACCGGCGAGGCGTCTCATGTTGCGTATGTCCGCGCTCGCCACCTCGTGACTGTGGCCACCGTCGATGAAGATCAGGTCGAACGTGCTGTCGGAGTGAGCTTCTGCGAACTCGGGAACGGTGATCAACGAATCACCGACGACGAGGGTGTGACGGCCGGGAAAGTCCGAATCGATCTGATCCTTGGCTCTCGATGCGTAGCGGTGCTCCCCCAGGTCGAACGATGTCACCACCACGTCGTCGTGCGCGCTGAGGAACGCGTGGGACGAGAATCCGGCGTTGAAACCGATCTCGACCACTCGCCTGATGCCCGGGCGACGAGCGAGCTCCGTCAGCGCCGCGAGCTCCGTCGCGTCCGCGGAACCCTCGATGTACTCCCCCTGCGATCGCGCATCGTCGACGATGTCCCGCAACTGCTGAAAACCCATGTGCAACATCCCGGAACCTGGAGGCGCGCTGGTCGCCCTCGCAATGCACGATCCTATCGGCGGCGTGCTTCGTAGCGAAGAAGCGTCGCTCCAGATGTGAACGCGGTGCACTCGATCATCTTGGATCGGTCATCGAGATCTGCCGGCCGATTTTGTCCACACCCACCGTCGACATGATGGCTAGCCGATGAAGCGGTCTTCCCAGTTCTTCTGGAACTGTGCCAGTGCATCACTGTCGAGATCCTCGGTCTGCGGGAGCTTGACGTCGCCGGCGCGGCCGATCGACCCCGGGATGTCCGGCAGCACACTGGCGTACCCCTTGGACAGCGCGGTCTGACCGGCCGTCCCCACCATGAAGTTCGCGAGCACCTGTGCCGCGTTCGGGTGCGGCGCCGACGCGAGAACGTGGGAGAAGTACGGGGTGCCCCACGCGGGGTCCGGGAGGACCCAGTCGACAGGCGCACCGGCAGCAATCTCCCGAATCAAAGGAGCCACCATGGGCGTCGCGGCGATCTCACCCGATCCGAGGCCCTGTGCGACGGCGAGGACGCCCGGATAGATCTGTGGCTGCATGTCGGCGAGCTTGTCGTTGAACGCGGGGTCCCAGTTCGCATCGAAGAAGCGGTATTGATCCGTGACGGCGGCGAATCCCGCCGGGTTGACGACACCGACACGGCCGCGGAGTTCCGGATCGAAGAGATCGGTAGGTTTCTTTAGCCCGCCGGGAACCGCGTTCGTATTCCAACCGAGTGCGATCAGAGCGGCACTGGTGAGGAACATCGAGTCCCCCATGATGTTCGTCGACCGGTCGTATTCGGGTTCGTCGAACGCGGGCCCGACTACCGGTGTCGAGTACGACCCGGACTCCGCAGCATTGCGAATCCACGCCGGGTCGGTGGTCATGTGTACGTCGGCTATACCGCGCCCGGACTTGGCCTCCGCCTCGACGCGTGGGTTCAGCTCGACGTCGGAACCGCGCACGAACTGCAAGGTGATGCCCGGGTAGGCCGACTCGAATGCGGTCTTGAGCGTCGCGAGGTTTTCGGGGTGCTGCGAGGAGTACAACTGCACCGTGCCCTCGCTGGTTGCTGCGGCGACGATGTCGTCCCAGCTTCCCTCGACAGGGCCGGTCGGCTCGGGCGCGCTACACGCCGACACCGCAGTCAGCGCCGCCACCACAATGGCTACAACGGTCGATCGTCTCGAGAGCATGCGCGCCTTCTCCTCGTAGCTGAAGTCAATTCACTTCAGGTTAGAGAAGTACCTGCTGCCTCGTGGTGAAATCGCGAAGCTTTCTGTTGGACGGCTGTCACTCGACCTCGGAGTCTCCCCGCGCATCGGTGCGCGTGACGGACGGCGCCTCGGCGCCCTCGACCGGTCCCCCGGCCACCTGATCCGCCAATTCCAAACCGGCACCGGCATACACGTTGAACGCGATGTCGACTCCGTGCTCGGTGGCCCAGCGAACCTCGTCCTCGTAGCGGGCCACCGCGGCGACGCGACCGCTGAAACCGGACTCGCGAAGACACGCGAGCGCAGTGACGTTCGCACCGTGCCGCGGCATCGCGAGTACCGCAATGCGGACCGATTCGGAGCGTCGGAGCTGGTTCCAGAAGTCGAGATCGGTTGCGTCGCCCTCGATCACGCGTAACCCGTCTTCGGCGAGCCGTTCGATACGCGGCCCGTCGTAGTCGACGCCCACCACCCGGAACCCGTAGTGGTCGGTCAACCTCTGATAGGCAGCGAAGCCGACTCGCCCCATGCCGATCACGACAACTTCGGCGTCGCCGGCGTCACCGGGCCGTTCCTCGGGGTGCAGGTTCTTCTCGTTCTGGGCGGGCAGTCGCGCTGCCATCTTCTCCACCATGAGATGACCGCGTCCGTTCACCAGCGCGGATACAACGAAGCTCAGCGCCACCGCAATCGACATCTCCACCAGCCAGGACGGCTCCAGCAAGCCGGAGGTCACCCCGACCGAGACCACGATCAAGCCGAACTCGGAGTAGTTCATCAGCGACAGACCGGCGAGCAACGCCGTGCGGTGTCGCAACTTCATGAGTGTGAACAGCCCGACGTACGCCCCCGCCTTGAACGGTAGGAACAGGAGCATCAGGAGAGCCACCCCGACGGTGGGGAGATCGGGCAACCCCGTCAGGCCGATGGAGACGAAGAACCCGACGAGCAAGAGTTCCTTGATGTGAAAGAGCGATCGGGACAGTTCGGACGCAGCCGGATGCGAGGCGAGCAGCACTCCGATCACCAGCGCACCCAGGTCGCCCTTGAGACCCAGCGCCGAGAACAGCGCATACCCCGGCACGAACGCCATGACGATGCCGAACAGGCTTTGCATCTCGCCGTGCCCGAGGCCGCTCCACACTCGGCGGAGCACGCGGGTCAGTGGCCACAACCCCACCAGCAACAGAGCCCACGGGCTCGGCAACGTGCCGCTCGTGGCCGTCAGGAACACCACCGCGACGATGTCCTGCATCACCAGGATGCCGATGGCCACCCGGCCGTAGAGCGAGTGCGACTCCCCCCGCTCCTCGAGAACTTTGACCACGAACACCGTGCTGGAGAACGACAACGCAAAAGCAAGCAGCGCAATGGTTTCCGCGTTCTGTCCCGTCAACATGGACACCCCGAGCAGGGCGAAGACCCACATTGCCACGGAGCCGAAGACGACGCTGAGGACCATGTGCGCCGACGTCGTGAGCCAGACCTCGCGTCGCAGCAGGATCCTGATGTCCAGCTTCAGGCCGATCGCGAAGAGCAGCAGCGTCACACCCAGATCGGCCACGGTGTCGAGTTCGGGCACTTGCTCGAGGTTCAACGCGTTGATGGCGAACCCGGCGGTCAGGAATCCGACCAGGGGCGGTAAGCGCACCGCCATCGCAAGGCCGCCGAGGCCGAACGTGATCACCAGATAAAGTGCCACAACCGTCATGCGGGTCCCCTGCCGATCGTGAACGGGCCGTTGCCGGTCCCTGCTGGTGCCGGATTCGGACAATTATCCGTGCAGAGGGCATTTCTCACAGCGCGGGCGGACAGTGCGACTGCCGTACCGATCGACACGTTCGGTGGCTCCGTCCATTGTCCGCTGTAAACACAATGGCGTTGCTAGGTTTGTGTAGCGCCGGTCGACCACGTCGCTCTGAATGGAGAATCGATGATCGACCCCCTCGACGACCCGCTGCTGTTGCGGTCCTTGGTGGAATCGTCACCCGATTTCGTCGCCATTGCGGACTTTGCCGGTGCAATTGTCTGGGTGAACCCAGCGGGGCTCGAGATGCTGGGCTTGTCGAGCGTGCAGGAAGCCACAGCCATACCGGCGACCCGAATCCTGACCGAACGCGGAATGACCGTCGTGTCCGATGTCGGTGCAGCGCTCGAGTCGAGGGGTAAATGGCGCGGATACAGCGAAGTTCGGCATCAGCCGACCGGCGACGGGATTCCGGTCGTGGTGTCGGCATTCGCTCTCCGGCGCGGTGACGGCAAACCCGACCTGATTGCGGCGACGCTTCGCGACCGACGTAGCGGTGAAAGAGTAAATACCGAGATCGCGGCCTCGGCCGCTCAGGCCGGGCGCCACGCGTCGGAGCAGAAGGCACTCGCGGAGCTGAGCCGTATCGCCGTGAATGCCGAACTGCCGCAGCTTCTGGTGGCCGCCACCGCGGCGGCGGCAACGCTGATCGGTAGCGGTCACGCCGCCATTGCCCATTACCGGTCACCCGACGACCCCTTCTTGCATGTCGATGCCGCGAACGGTTCGCTCGGATCCAGAGACGACATCCCGGCCGGCCGCGATTCGCTCATGGGTTTTGCGCTGTCGATCCACGAGGCAGTGGTGTGCCAGGACATTTCGGTCGAGACGCGCTTCGACACGACGACGATGAAGGATCTGGGTCTCGAAAGCGGGGTGGCGGTCCCCATCCTCACGGCGGAGGGCACGGCGTGGGGAGTTCTGTCCACCCACAGCGCAGAGGCCCGGTGGTATCACGACGAGGAGGTGTCCTTCCTGGACTCGGTGGCCGGCATTCTTTCTGCGGCCGTGCGGCGCATCGACCTCCAGGGCCAACTCCGTCGTCGCAGCACCCACGATGCGCTGACCGGACTGCCGAATCGCACACTGGCGTACGAGGTCATCGATGCGGCTCTCGACCGCGCCCGGTCGGCGTCGAGCACCGTGGCTCTGCTGTTGCTCGACATCGACGACTTCAAGATCATCAACGACAGCCTGGGTCACGTGTCGGGTGACCGCGCACTGGTTCGGTTCGTCGACCGGCTCACGTCCGCAACCCGCGAGCACGACACCGTCGCACGGTTGGGCGGCGACGAGTTCCTCATCGTGTGCGAAGGGGTGGACAGCGTCTCGCACGCGGAGGACATCGCGCGCCACATCACGTCGTCGATCACGGCTCCGTTCGCATCGGACGAAGTGCCGATTCCACTGAGCGCCAGCATCGGCATCGCGGTGTCCGACGCCACGACCACCCGGCACGACCTCATCAACCGAGCCGACCTCGCCATGTACCGAGCCAAGGACGGGGGCACCGGCGGTCACGCGGTCTTCGACCCCACCGACCTGTACGACGCCGACCGCATTCGGTCACTGTCGCTGGACCTTCGAGGGGCACTCGCCGGGAACGAACTCACCTTGGTGTATCAACCGCTCGTGGACATCGCGACCGCGCGGACGGTGGCCGTCGAGGCTCTCGCGCGCTGGAAGCACCCCACGCTCGGGAACATCGAACCGACGGAGTTCGTGGGGGTCGCGGAGCGAACCGGTCTGGCAATGACGTTGGGCGCCTGGGCACTTCGCACGGCGTGCGCCGACGCCGTCCGGTGGCGCACATTCTGCGACGTCGCAGTCCGGGTGAACGTCAGCGCGCTCCAACTTCGCGATCCGTCCTTTCCGGCGGTTGTCGCCCGGATCCTGCACGACACCGGCTTGCCGCCGCACGCCCTCGGACTCGAGGTCACCGAAACCGTCTGGGTCTCCGACACGGAGCGGGTAGCCGATACCGTCGCCGAGTTGCATGCCATGGGCGTAGCGCTGTTGCTCGACGACATGGGTAAGGGGCACAGCTCGATGTCCTACCTCGACCGCTACCCCATGTTTCAGAGTTTCAAGATCGACAAGTCCTACATCGAACGGCTGCCTGCACCTCGCGCTCGCGCGGTCGTCACCGCGATCGTCTCGCTCGCTCGGGCCTTCGGCGTCACCGTGGTGGGCGAGGGTGTCGAGACTCGCGAACAGCTCGACGCCCTCGCCGCGACAGGATGCGATCTGGCTCAGGGATTCTTCCTGGGACGACCGGCGCCCGTCGAGCAGATCACCGATTCGCTGCGCAGCATCCCGAGATGACGACCCCTATTTGACGACGTCGAAAATCTGCTTCTGAATTCCGTTGCCGTAGACCTCGTGTTCGACGAGCGTCAGCTTGGTCGTGTCCTTGTCGCTCTCGCTGAACAGTCGCTTTCCGGCGCCGAGCAGCAGCGGGTAGACGAGAAGGTGGTACCGATCGACCAGGCCGGCGTCCGCGAGCGATTGCCCCAGCTGGGCGCTCCCCTGCACGGAGATGGGGCCACCCTCGGTCGCCTTCAGCGCCGCCACGTCGTCGATTGACCTCAGGATAGTTGCAGGCCAACGGCTGTCGTCGGCCTGCAGCGTCGTCGAGACCACGTACCGGGGCATCGCGTTGTACAGCGCGAACTCGTCCATCGTGGGCCACACGGGCGCGAACGCTTCGTAGGACCGGCGTCCGAGAAGCATGGCCGACGCTTCGGTCTGCTCCCGGCCCTTGATCTCGTACGCGGCGGGGTCGAATTCCACGTCCTTGAAGGTCCACCCAGAGTTTCGGTAACCCGGCTCGCCTCCGGGCCCTTCCATCACTCCGTCGAGCGAGACGAAGGCCGAAACGATCAATGTACGCACTGTGTACTCCCCTGGTCGGTGGACGAACTCTACAGAATGGACCGCGACGCGAGTCGAAACTAATCGACGGCGAGGGAGCCGACCCGAGCAGCGCCGGTCAGCAGTTCGACGAGTCCGTGCGGCGCGCGATCGCCGAGGCATCGATCCAGGGTGTCGTGCGCTTCGAGTGCCACGGAGGCGCTGCGTGTGAACATGGCCGACTCGAACTGCGTCAGCGCTGCGTCCAGGTCCGTTGGCTGTGCGACAAGGGCTTTGGCCAAATCGGCGCCGTCGAACAACGCGAGATTCGCCCCGTCGCCCGAGGGAGGCATCAGGTGCGCGGCGTCTCCGAGGAGGGTGACTCCGGGACGCCGCTCCCACCGATGGTCGTTCGGAAGTGTGTACACCGGCCTCGGCACGGGGTTTGTCTCACTGTCGGTGACGAGGGCGGTGAGTCCACTCGCCCACCCGTCGAACTCGGTCTCGAGGGCCGCGATCACCGCGTCACGGTCGCCGAAATCGGTCGCGTCCATCCACTCGAGCGGACGCTGCAGTTCGACATAGGTGTGCACTACGTTGCCGGCTTCGCGGTGCGCGGCGATGCCCTTGCCCGGTACGAATGCGAACATGGCGCCCTCTCCGACAGTGGCCGCGGCCTCACGGTGTCGACGGTCGACGTCGTGGAGGTAGGTCTCGACGAACACCACTCCCGCATATTCGGGTACTGCGTCCGAGAGCAGCGGACGAACCTTCGACCACGCCCCGTCGGCACCGACCAGCAGATCGGTGGTGGCGGTGGTGCCGTCGGCGAAGGTCAGCGCATGACGACCGTCACCGAGCGCCTGGATCGTGTCGAGCTTGCGCCCCCACCGCACGGTGCCGTCCGGTATGGATTCGAGCAGTATTCGCCGAAGATCTCCGCGCAGCACCTCCGGACGGCCGCCGTTGCCGTCGTCCGGCTCGTCGAGCAGCGCCCGACCTTGCGGGTCGAGGATTCGCGTCGCCTCCCCACCTTCGTGGATGATCGCGCGGAACTCGGCGGTGAGCCCGGCGTCGGCGAGAGCGATCTGACCGTCGTGCTCGTGGATGTCGAGCTGGCCGCCCTGTGTGCGCGCGTCGGGTGACGCATCCGCTTCGTAGACGGTGGCCTCGATGCCGTGCACATGGAGGACGCGTGCGAGGACCAGGCCACCCAGACCTGCTCCCACGATTGCGATGGATGAATCCATGATGCTCTCCTCTTGTTGGAACGCTGTTCCAACATATTGGAACGCCGTTCCATCTGTGTCAAGATGAAGGGCATGGCAACCAGGTCACGGCGCGGGGACGCGTTGTCGAAGACTCGAATCGTCGACGCGGCCATCGAGATTCTCGACAGAGAAGGTGCCGACGCGTTGACGTTCCGCGCCCTCGCGACGCACCTGTCGACCGGCAGTGGCGCGATATATCACCACGTGTCCAACAAGGACGAGTTGCTCACGGAAGCCACGGACGTGATCGTCGCCCGCGCTCTTGCCGAGGTCGACCGATCGTTGGACGCTCGAAACGCACTGCGCAGCATCGGCTTCGGCGTGTACGACGCCATTCACACCCATCGGTGGGTCGGAACCCAGCTGACCGGGACCATGTTGCAGACCCCGTCGATGCGAATCCTCGAGAGCATCGGAACGGCACTCGATCGGATGGGTGTCCCCGAGTACGAGCAGTTCGACTCCGCCACCGCGTTGATGAGCTACGTTCTGGGCCTCGCGACCCAGTACGCTGCCGCGGCCAAGGTGTTGGCGCCAGGAACCGACCGTCGACAACACCTCACTCTGGAGGCCGACCGACTGCGGGAGTTGGATCCGGCCGAGTTCCCCTTCGTGCGCCGAATCGCGTTACTACTCCCCCAGCACGACGATCGAGAACAATTCATGGCCGGATTCGAGCTGATCCTCGCCGGAATCAGCACCAGGACGTGACCCATGGTCAGGTCGGCGGCGCTTCCGACCCCAGCTCCACGAGTTCGCGGGCCAGTGCAGCAACCGGGGTGTTCGAATCCTGAGACAACTTCGACAGCAACGCGAAAGCCTGAAGGGCGTCGATTCGGTAGCGCTCCATGAGCATTCCCTTCGCCTGGCCGATCACGTCACGCGTCGCCAAGGCCGAGTCGAATTGCTCGGTCTTCTTGGCCGCGTACAGGGCGACGGCAGCGTGCGTTGCCAGCATGGCTCCGATTTCTTCGGCTTCGTCGTCGAAGGCGTTCGCGTTGCGCGCGAAGATGTTGAGGGCTCCGAGAGTGTCGTCACCGGTATAGAGCTGAAACGACAAACTGGAACGAACGCCGATCGCCGCGGCCCTCGGTCCGAATCGAGGCCATCGTTCGTCGGTCGTGAAGTCGTTGCTACGCACGAGAATGTCCCGACGAGCCGCGTCCACGCACGGACCTTCCTGCAACTCGGCCTGCAGCAGATCGAGCCGCTCGGGAAGCTCGTTCGTCGCAGCGTGCGACATGAAGGATTTACGGCCGCTGACGATCAGAACGTCGGCGCAGTCGGCGCCCGCGATGAGAGCCGTTGCGCTGCGGGTGACCTCGGACAGGGTGTTCTCGATGCTGCTCGGTTGGAAGAAGGTTCGGGTGGCCTCCGCCAACGCTCGACCGAGATGAAACTCGGGCGCCGGGTGATCGTCGTTCATCGCGGGCTCCGCCCTGTCGTCAGTGCAACGGCAAACTCGTTCGACATGCCGATCCACTTCTAGAATCAAATCCGGGCGCAGTCAAGCGCCGACCCAGCCGATGTCGTGAGTGCCAACCCTACGTGGCGCGATGGTCAGCCGGTCGCCGCCGCGCAGCCGATCCGATCGAAGCGCTTCTCCCGTGCGATACGGCGCATGGACGGATCCTGATTCAGAAGGTCCGTGAGCTCACGGTGCAGTACGGCACCGACCCGGTCGCAGAACTGCTGCGCCTCGTCGGCGGCGTCCGGCCGTTCGGGAATGATCAGATCCACAATTCCGGCACGAAACAGGTCGAGGGACCGAACCCCCTGCTTGGTCGCCATGAGCGCCGCATGGTCGGTGTCGCGGTGCACGATCGCGCTGGCGCCTTCCGGCGGGAGCGGTGACAGCCACGCGTGCTGGGCCGCGAGCACACGGTCGGCCGGTACCAACGCCAGCGCACCGCCACCGGTCCCCTGTCCCAACAGCAACGACAATGTCGGGGTGTCGAGATCGACCATGTCGGCGATGCACCGAGCGATCTCCCCGGCCAGACCACCCTCCTCCGCCTCCTTCGACAAGGCGGCGCCGGCGGTGTCGATCACTGTCACGAGAGGCAGCTGCAGGTCTTGGGCCAACCGCATGCCACGCCGCGCTTCCCGCAGCGCGGCAGGTCCGAGTGGTGTCTCCGCGGTCTGCCCTCGGCGATCCTGCCCAAGAAGGACACACGGCATCTGCCCGAAGCGGACCAGCGCGAGGATCAAGCCGGGGTCGGATTCTCCTTGTCCGGTTCCATTGAGCGGCAACACATCTGCGGCGGTGTTGAACAACAGTTCCCGAACCCCGGGGCGATCCTGGCGGCGTGAAGCAAGGACCGAGGTCCACGCCGGAACGTCCTCGATCTCCCACTCGAGAGGCTCCGACGAGCGTCCTCGGCATCGCGGGATGTCGGTCATGATGCGCAACGCCCGATCGACGATTTCGCCCAGCTGCTCGGGGGGACGAATTGCGTCGATCAGTCCGTGTGCCTGCAAATTCTCCGACGTCTGCACGCCGACCGGGAACGTGGCGTCGTACAGCGCCTCGTAGACCCGCGGACCCAGAAACCCCACGAGCGCGCCGGGTTCGGCGACGGTGACATGCCCGAGCGAGCCCCAGGACGCGAACACCCCGCCGGTCGTCGGATTCCGCAGATAGACGATGTAGGGAAGGTGGGCTGCCTTGTGAGCGGTGATGGCCGCAGTGATCTTGACCATCTGCAGGAAAGCGACCGTCCCCTCCTGCATCCGAGTGCCGCCGGATGTCGGAAGGGCCAGGAGCGGCATCCGTTCGGCGGTGGCGCGGTGCACGGCGGCAACCAGCCGTTCACCGGCAGCGACACCGATCGAGCCGGCGAGAAAGGAGAACTCGCACAACAGAATTGCCACCCTGCGTCCGCGAACGGTCGCCGACCCGGTGATCACGGACTCGTCGAGGCCCGTCTTCTCCCGCGCGCCGGCCAGTTCGGCCGCGTACTGCTCGTCGACGGCGAACTCGATCGCGGGAACGTCCCAGGACTCGAAGCTGTCGGGATCGATCACAAGATCGAGAATCTCGAGCGCCGTCATCCGGGTCATGCGATCGACTCGTTCAGCCAGCCGAGGACCAGATCCTCGTCGGCGCCCAGCACCGGAGGAGCCAGATGCCGGGTCTCGGTCACCTCGGTTCCGTCGGCCTCGAAGAACCGCAGCGGTGGGCCGGGCAACGTGACCTTGCCCAGGGTTGCGTGATCGACGTCGACGAGCAGACCTTGCGACTTCGTCTGCTCCCATTCGTAGACCTCCTGCACGTTGCGGACTTTGCCTGCAGGAACGCCGATCTCGTCGAGAAGTGTCAGAAGCGGCTCGGTCTCGTAGGTGCGGAAGATCTTCGACACGAGCTCGATGACATCGTCGCGACTGTCGACGCGTTGCGGATTGGTCGCCATTCCTTCGAGGTCGGGGTCGATGCCGAATCCCTCGCAGAACCGGTGCCACAAACCCTCGCTGCCCACCGAGATCTGCACTGCACCATCGGAAGTCGGAAACAGTCCGTACGGGCAGATCGACGGGTGATGATTGCCCTGGGCCGTCCCGATCTCACCGGCCACCGTCCACTTGGTCCCCTGGAACGCGTGTACCCCGACGACGCTGGCGAGCAACGACGTGCGCACCACCTTGCCGCGTCCCGTGCGCTCCCGCTCGTGCAACGCAGCCAGGACGCCGAAGGCGCCGTACATGCCGGCGAGCAAGTCGGCGATCGGAACACCGACACGCTGCACGTCCGTGGGCGAGGAACCCGTGAACGACATGAGACCCGCTTCGCCCTGGGCGATCTGGTCGTATCCCGACCGGCCACCTTCCGGTCCGTCGTGGCCGAACCCGCTGATCGAGAGAACGACGAGACGTGGATTGATCTCGGCGAGTCGCTCCGGCGAGAATCCCAGACGATCGAGAACACCGGTGCGGAAGTTCTCGAGAAGCACGTCGGCGCGTTCGATCATGCGCTCGAGTGCAGAGTGCCCGTCGTCGGTCTTCAGATCGAGTGCAATGGACCGCTTGTTCCGATTCGCCGACAGAAAGTACGTGGACTCACGCTCGGCGTCGCGCGGGGTCACGAAGGGCGGGCCCCAACCGCGAGTGTCGTCTCCGCCCTTGGGGGTCTCGACCTTGATGATGTCGGCGCCCAAGTCACCCAGCATCATCGCAGCGTGTGGACCGGCCAGCGCGCGAGTGAGGTCGACCACGACGGTGCCTTGCAGAGGTCCGGTTCGTCCAGTCGTATTCAGTGTCATTGCGTCACGTTCCTTCTGTCGGTGTGAACGACCGATTCGTCGAAACCGGCTTAGTGGCTTATTGGCCTAGCCAATTAAAGTGAACCGAAAGGTCGAGGAGTTGTCAACAAGGAGGGTCAGAGCCAGCCGGGCACGACCAGCAGACCCCAGGCGATCAGCGGTCCCACGATCACGACGAGTGCGCTGTACTTCAGGATCTGCTTGTAGAAAACGTCCTTGTCGACGCCCTGCGCATTGGCAAGCACCAACGCCCCGTTGGTGGAGAAGGGACTGACATCGACGATCGTGGACGAGATCGACAGCGCCACGATGACACCCACTGCTCCGACTTCCCCGGCCAGGAGGAACGGCACCGCCAGCGGAATGGTCACACCGAGGATGGCGGTGGACGATGCGAAGGCTGAGACGATGGCGCCGATGTAGCAGAGCAGGACCGCAACGAGGAGCGGGATACCGATTCCGGCCACCGCGTCACCGACGTACTCGACGGTTCCGGCTTCCTGCAGGACGCCGACGAAGGTGAGGACACCGCCGATGAGAAGGACTGTGGACCAACTGATCTGGTTGATCGCTCCTTTCTGAGCCTTCGGCGACGCAAGAGCGAGGATCACGGCCACGGTCATCGACACGAAGCCGACGTCGAGATCGAGAACGAGCGAGAACACGGCCAGCGACACCAGTCCGACGAGGGTGAGGATCTGATCGAAGGTGATGGCCTTGACCGCAGTGGCCAACGGCGGCGCGTCCTCGACGGTGACCACTTGGCCGGACGGTTTCGGGGTGGACGACCCGAAGCCGCGCATGACCGTTCTGGAGCCGGTTCCTCCGACACCGCTGTTGTCGCCGTCGGGCCGGACGCCGTCTTCGTCGTGGACACTGCGTCCGATCAGGGAGCGGCCGCCGAGGAACACGAACAGCGCGACGCCGATGGCGGCGTTGAACAGCAGACTGCCGAGGAACAGCGTGAGCGGGCTGTTGACCAGCCCGGCCTTCTCGGCGATGTTGTTGACGGTCACGCCGTAGATGCTGATCGGCGAGAATCCGCCGGCCTGTGCGCCGTGGATCACCATCATGCCCATGAGCAGCGCGTTGATCTTGTAGCGAGCAGCGAAGCCGAGAGCGATCGGCGCCACGATGGCAACAGCAGCAGGCCCGAGAGCACCGATCGACGTCAGAACGCCGGTGATCCCGAACATGACCCACGGGATCAGCGCCACCCGGCCTCCCACGAGCCGGACCGCTCCGCGCACCAGTAGGTCGACGGTGCCGTTGTTCTGCGCGATCGCGAACAGGTAGGTGATACCTACGAGGGTGAGGAAGAGGCTGGACGGGAATCCGCCGATGATGTCGTCGGTGTCCATGCCGACGGCGATGGTTCCGACGAAGAAGGCCGCCACGAACCCCAACGCGCCCATGTTCACGGGGAACACGGTCGCGGCAAGGAACATGACGACCAAAGCAAAGATGGGGATCAACTCGGTCGACATCGTGAGTCTCCGGTTCGGGTTCGGTGTCAGCGAAGCGGTTGCTCCGATGATCAGTGGCAAATTGGACTGTCCACTGAGTCAGTTGAAACTGAACCAGTGAAGTGGCTCACTGTCAAGAGCAGATGTGGTGTCGATTACCTGTTATGTGCGGATACGCTGAGTGGAACAGAGGCAGAGAGAGCGAGTAATTCAGTGGCTGAGCAAATTCGCCCGGTGACCCGTCCCCGGCTGTACGAGGTGATCGTCGAGCAACTGTGCGACCACATCGCGCAGCGAAAGATGGAACCCGGTGAACGCCTGCCTGCCGAGCGCGAACTCGCAAGCCAACTCGGTGTCAGTCGTGCGTCGCTCAGCCAGGCGCTGGTGGCACTCGAGGTGCAGGGCATCCTGTCGGTCCGGCACGGCGACGGTGCGGTCCTCGTGCGACGCCCTGTGGGCGACATGGCAATTCGAGCTCTCCGCGAACATGCCGACCGCCTCCCCGAGGTCATCGAGGCCCGTGAGGCGCTCGAGGTGAAGCTCGCCGAGCTCGCCGCGGCACGCCGGTCCGACGCCGAGATGGCCGCCATCGATGCCGCTCTGACGGTCATGGAGTCGGAGATCAGTGGGGGCGAGCGAGGTGTGTCGGGGGACGAGCTGTTCCATCGCGCGATCACCGAAGCAGCGCACTCCCCTCTGCTCGGTCGCCTCATGGGGGAGATCGCGGAACTCATCCGCGAAACGCGGATCGAATCGCTGTCACAGTCGAACCGCCCCCGAGCGTCGCTCGAAGGTCACCGGCGGATCGCCGAGGCCGTACGGCGACAGGAGCCCATGGAGGCAGGACGAGCGATGGCCGAGCACATTCGTATGGTCTCCGACGTCGCCATACTGCGCTCCGAAGGTGCCTGAACTTCGTTCGCGCTGAACGAGATCAGGTCGATCGACCGAATCTCGCCACGCAGTGCCAGACCCGCTTCAGCGACTGCGGGTCGTGACGGCCTTCGCGCGCTGCGCGGCTGACCGTGGTCAGGCTCCGGGTGCGCGGATCACCATCGGCACGGCCGGGAACGCGGCGGCCATCTCGGAGCGCGACTTGCGCAATGCTGCTGTGCCGTAACCCTTCTTGCGGTGGTCGGGATGAATCCACACGCGGAGGTCCACTTCACCGTCGACCAGTTCTCCGAACACCATGCCGACCTTCCTGGTGCCCTCGACAGCGACGTACCAGACCGCGTCTTCCTGATGGAAGCGAGCGAGCGCAGCAGAAATCTCGTCGTCCAGGTCGCCCGCTTCGCCTCCGAGTCCGTCTCCGGCAGCTCCCACGTCCTCGAGGCGAGCCGCGAAGATGTCACGGTCCGACTCCGCCGAGAAGGCCTCGAGAGTCAGGGTGTCTCCGGTGCTGGCCGGTCGCTCGGCAAGGGTGAAGCTCAGCTGATTGTTGAGATCTTCGAGCTCGGTCTGGTTCTTGCGCCGTGCGTCCTTGGTGAGCTGGTCGAACGACATTCCCATCACTGCCTCGCCCCCCAGTCGCGAGGTGCCGAGCAACGTTGCGATGGACTCGACAGCGCTGGGCCGATCGTCGGCCTCGACGATCACGTCGAGCACCTCGTGACGGCGCTCTAGTGCAGTGAGCAGGGCATCGGTGATCTCGCGGCGCGTCGCGGCGTGGTCGTGGTCGGTCATGGGCGCAAGCGTAGAACAGTGCACCCGCGAACCAGAAGCGCAGCGCCGCTTTCCCCGCGCGGCAGGTCGAGTCGGCACCTCGGGGTGGCTGTCGCCCTACAGTGAACGGCGTGTCCACGCCGAAGCCGCTCCGCAAGCTGGGATTCCTCACCATCGGACTGTTCGACGAGAACGATCCCGCCGCCGGTCACGAATCGACCCTGCAGATCATCGAACTCGGTGAGCGACTGGGCTTCGACAGTGCCTGGCTCCGGCACCGTCACCTGCAGTACGGAATCTCCTCCCCCGCCGCGGTTCTCGCAGCTGCGTCGCAGCGCACGAGCCGAATCGAGTTCGGTACCGCGGTCACCCCGATGGGGTGGGAGAACCCCGTTCGGCTCGCCGAGGACTACGCGACGGTGGACCTCCTCTCGGGTGGCCGCATGAATCCCGGAATCAGCGTCGGACCGCCCATGCATTGGGACACGATCAAGGATGCTCTGTACCCCGACACAGCAGACGCCGAGAACTTCGATTACGAACGCGTACAACGATTCCTGCGCGCAGTGCGCGGGGAAAAGGTGAGCGATTTCAGCGGCGTCGAGGGCATCGAGGTGTTCAGCGATCGCGTACAGCCACATGCGGTCGGTCTGGCGGACCGCGTCTGGTACGGCGGCGCAAGTCTGCGGTCGGCGCAGTGGGCCGGGGAGAACGGACTGAACTTTCTCACCAGCAGCGTCGTGAAGGCCGAGGAATCGGACGACTTCGCGGAGATTCAGCAGTCCCACATCACGACTTTCCGTCGGCACCACCCCGACGGTGACAACGCCCGCGTGTCACAGGGTTTGGTGGTCATCCCCACCGACTCGGCGTCACCCGCACAGCGTGCGAAGTACCTCGCCTACGCCGAGTCGCGCCTGCCTCGCACGGCGGCGCCGGTCGGGCCGGCGCGCATGCTCTTCTCCCCGGACATAGTCGGAACTTCCGCGCAGATCGCGGACCGGCTGCATTCTCACGCCGGCTACCTCGAAGTCGACGAGGTGGCCTTCGCGCTTCCCTTCAGCTTCGATCACGAGGACTACGTGCAGATCCTCGGCGACATCGCAGGCAGTCTCGGGCCGGCACTCGGGTGGAGCCCCGCTGCCTAGCTGTCAGTACACCTAGCCCATGCCCGCGAGACGGCTCACGGTCTTGTCCGTCATTTCACTGACCCAGCGAGCAGGATCGCCGCCGGCAGGACCAACGCACACGGTGTCGATCCCGAGTGCGGCGTAGCCCTCCATGTCGGTGAGAAACGTGTCGACGTTCTCCAGCGGGTCGTAGCCGATAATGATCGTGTTCTCGATCGCCGACGGGTCGCGGCCCTCGGTCTCACAGTGGCCTCGAAGCACCTCCAGCTTGTGCGCGACGGTCTGCTGATCCGGTGCGAAGAGATTGCAGGCATCGCCGTACTTGGCGACGAAGCGCAGCGTTTTCTTCTCGCCACTGCCGCCGATCATGATGCGCGGCCTCGGAGAACTGATCGGTTGGGGCGAACAGATGGTCTCGGCCAGCGAGTAGTGGGTGCCGTCGAAGGGCCCGTCGTTCTCGCTCCACATCTGATTGCAGATCTGCAAGGTCTCCTCGAGCCGCTCGAAGCGCTCCGCCATCGGTGGGAACGGCACGCCCAGCCCGAGGTGCTCACGCTCGTACCAGGCGGCGCCGATACCCAGCAGGGCCCGGCCACCCGACAGAACGTCCAGAGTGGTGACCGTCTTGGCCAGCAGGCCGGGGTACCGGTAGGTCACGCCGGTGACCAACAGGCCCAGCGTGATCCGCTGCGTCCGTCCCGCCAGGAAGCCCAGCGAGGTGTAGCCCTCGAGCATCGGGTCGTACGAGGTGGCAAGACTTTCCATCTGGAACCAGTGGTCCATGAGCGTGAACTGGGAGCACCCGCCCTCGTCCGCAGCAACGGCGCTCTCGGACAGCGCGGACGCGAGGGACGGCGTTCCACCGGGAAGGGTGAAATTGGCGAAGTGGATGGCTAGCTGCATGACTGTGTCACCTTCGGTCGGGCCGGTCCGGTACCGACCTCGACAGTAGGCGCGCTCTCGCCGCGGGTGCGAGGAACAATTTGTCCATCTCGACCGGGCCTCATCGAGACGCTGCGACGCAGGGCGACTACCGTTGTAGACAAGTCCCAGTAATGTAGGAGCGATATATGAGCGTCCAACCGGTCGAAAACAAGCGACACCGAGTGGTCGTCATCGGTTCGGGTTTCGGAGGGCTCTTCGGAGCTCAAGCCCTGAAGCGGGCAGACGTGGACGTGACGCTGATCGCGCGCACCACGCACCATCTCTTTCAGCCCCTGTTGTACCAGGTGGCCACCGGCATTCTGTCCGTCGGCGAGATCGCGCCGGCCACGCGCGTCATTCTGCGCAAGCAGAAGAACGCCGAGGTCTTGATGGGCGACGTCGAGAGCATCGACCTCGAGGCGCAGACGGTCACGTCACGCCTGCTCGAGCGCGTCACGGTGACCCCGTTCGACAGCCTCATCGTGGCCGCCGGCGCACAGCAGTCCTACTTCGGTAACGATCACTTCGCCGAGTTCGCGCCCGGCATGAAGACGATCGACGACGCACTCGAACTGCGTGGCCGCATCCTCGGATCGTTCGAGCAGGCCGAGCTGTCCAACGATCCGCAGGAGCGCGAGCGCCTTCTGACCTTCGTGGTCGTCGGCGCCGGTCCCACCGGTGTGGAGTTGGCCGGTCAGATCTCCGAGCTCGCGGGTCGCACGCTCGACGGGGCGTTCCGCAACATCGACCCCAAGAACGCCCGCGTCATCCTGCTGGACGCGGCGCCCGCCGTGCTCCCGCCGATGGGCCAGAAGCTCGGCCTCAAAGCTCAGCGTCGGCTCGAGAAGCTCGGTGTCGACGTTCAGCTCAACGCGATGGTCACCGGTGTCGACGTCGACGGGATCACCGTCAAGGACAAGGACGGCACGGAGCGGCGTATCGAAGCTCAGTGCAAGGTGTGGTCGGCCGGTGTGCAGGCCAGCCCGCTCGGCAAGCAGCTCGCCGATCAGTCCGACGGCACCGAGGTCGACCGTGCCGGTCGCGTCATCGTCGAGCCCGACCTGACGGTCAAGGGACACCCGAACGTCTTCGTCGTCGGCGACATGATGTCGGTGAAGGACGTTCCCGGTATGGCGCAAGGCGCCATCCAGGGCGCCAAGTACGCAGTCAAACAGATCAAGGGGTCGCTGGCGGGCCAGGATCCGGCGCAGCGCAAGCCCTTCTCCTACTTCGACAAGGGCTCGATGGCCACGGTGTCGCGTTTCAGCGCGGTCGCCAAGGTCGGAAAGCTCGAGTTCGGCGGATTCATCGCGTGGATCGCGTGGCTCGGTCTGCACCTGTTCTATCAGGTCGGCTACCGCAACCGCCTCACGACGATCATCAGCTGGTTCGTCACGTTCCTCGGACGTGGACGTGCGCAGATGGCGTCGACGGAACAGCAGGTGTTCGCGCGTCTCGCCATCGAGCAATTGCACACGTTGGGCAAGGAGAAGAATCTCGACGGTATCGCCGTCCCCACCCGAACCGTCGACGCGACGTCGAAGTCCGGAAACCGCGATACCAGCGCGACGATGGACAAGGCGGGTGAGGACAAGCAGTCCGACAGCACCGAGAAGGACGCTGCGTCCGGGGCGCCGACGGATGTCGAACACGACAACGCGGGTGCCACGCGCGCGGGCTGACCGACCCTCAGGAACGGCGAATGGCCGCCGATGCGATTACCGCATCGTCGGCCTTCGTTTGCGTTCAGGAACTCGGCAGATCGTCGCCCATCCAGGTGGTCAGCGAACCACCACCGACGAGCGGTAGTCGAACGCCGGCGCGGTCCATGCGATCACCGTCCACGAGCACGGTGTCTTCCGTCTCCGCACCGGTGATGTGCAGTGTGCTGATCAGCGCGGCCGGCGCGAACAGTGCGTCGTGTCCGGCCGCGCCGCGACCGAGTTCGAGCCGGTGACGCAATCGCGGCCGGTCCCCCACATCGACATTCAACGTTCCCGACCAATGCCCGGCGTGTTCGTTCGATCGCCCTATCCGTACCCGCTCACGAAGGACGACGGACGCGGACTGCGCCATCTGCACGTGCGTGACCGTCCGGTGGTCTGCGGTGGACGCCACGATGGTCGGTTGTGGGTCGAACACGAGGGATCCGCCGTCGGCCACGTCGAACCGCCAGGTGGCGGTGGACAGATCCACTTCTCGCGACGGCAGGGCGACCGTGGCCGCCACGCTGCGCAGCACAAGGGTCGCGCCGGCCTCGACCCGAACGTCGACGCAGATCTCGTCGCCGCCGAGCGGTGTCTGGGCGGTACCGATCAGGTGGACGGTGTCGGGCCCCGTCTGGCGAGCAGCGATGCCGCCGACGGCCACGAAGCGCGGACTTCGGCTGGCCGATGCGACGACCCGAACTTCGGTACGCAACCTACGTGCTGCTGAGCGCCGCGTCGGACTCGGCGACCACGGCGAGTTGCTCACGGACCCAACGCAACACCTTCGTCGCCGACGGGTCCTCCGTCAGCGAGATCATCACCGTCGGTCGGTCCTCACGCGCGGCGGCCGCGTCGCGTTCCATGACCGTGAGGTCGGCGCCGACCATCGGCGCGAGGTCGGTCTTGTTGATGACCAGCAGATCCGAGAACGTCACGCCCGGACCGCCCTTGCGCGGAACCTTGTCTCCCCCGGCGACGTCCACCACGAAGATCTGGACGTCGATCAGACCCGAGGAGAAGGTGGCGGTGAGGTTGTCTCCCCCGGACTCGACGAGCACGAGGTCGAGCGGAGGGTTCTGCTCCACGAGGTCGTCGATGGCATCGAGGTTCGCGGTGATGTCGTCGCGTATCGCCGTGTGGGGGCAGCCACCGGTCTGCACGGCCGTGATTCTCTCGTCGGGCAACACGGCGTGCCGACGAAGGAAGTCCGCATCCTCGGTGGTGTAGATGTCGTTCGTCAGAACCGCCAGCGAAAGCTCTTCTCGCAGTTCCCTGCACAGCGCGGCCACCAGCGCGGTCTTGCCCGACCCGACCGGTCCACCGATTCCGATTCGCAATGCCTCGCCCGGCGTGCGGGTGCGCTTGGGCCGGTCGTGTGCGTGGGAATGTGGTTCGCCGTCGATCAGATGCGGAGGCATGGAGACTCTCTTTCTCACAAGGTCGTGCGGTGCAGGACTTCAGGATACGAACAGGGGCCGATCACGTTGGAGGTGCTTCTCGCCGAGAAAGTCGAGAAGAGGATCGGACAGGTCCGTCAGTTCGGGTAGGCGCGCGGCCACCGCCTCGGCCGTCCGATCGCATTCGGCGGTCAATCGGAAGGTGCAGGCAGCGACGTCGGCTGGGTCGAGCGCAAGCAATCGTTGGGCGGCGATGGCCGACCCGGTCATGGCGGTGTAGATCTGAACCAGAGCCGTCTCGTGCGTGCCCAGCTCGGTCACCTCGGCCACCACACCCGACACCACGGGCAGGTGCGGACGTGGCCCCAGCAGCGACCAGTCACGGTGCGGCCACGTGTGCTTCGCGAGTCTCAGCAGGCCTCGGCCCTGCGCCCGAGACGCAGATCGTGCTGCGGGCGAGGGTGTACGAGCGTCGGTTTCGAAGTCGGCCGAGCGCGGATCGAGCAGGCCCGACGCCACGGCGGCCGCGATGGAACCGGCCACCGCACCGCTCGATCGAATTCGGCGCAGAAGATAGGCCTCGACCGTCGCGAGGTCGTGCACCACCCCCGACGTCACCGCTTCCTCGGCGCCACCGGAATGCACGTGCCCGCCGATCGGCAGTCGCGAATCGGCGAGCGTGAGCAGAGCGGACAGCTGCATCAGGCCGGGCTCATCAGAACAGGAAATACCATCAGAACAGGAAATACCGCTGCGCCATGGGGAGTTCCGTTGCCGGCTGCTCCGTCCACACGTCGCCGTCGATGCGGACGGTGAACGTGTCCGGATCGACCTCGATGCTCGGCGTGGCGTCGTTGTTGGGCATGTCGGCCTTGCCTATCCGCCGAACGTTGCCGACCGCGACGAGCTTTCGATCGCAGGCCAGCCGGTCGGCCAGGCCGTCCTCGATGGCCTGGGGGGACACGAAGTGCAGCGACGTGGCGGCGGCCGCCTTCGGCGCGGCCCCGAACATGGGTCGGGGAAACTCGGGTTGCGGAGTCGGAATGGACGCGTTCGCGTCACCCATCGTCGCCCACGCGATCATGCCGCCCTTGAGGACCACGTGCGGTCGCACGCCGAAGAAGGCCGGTTCCCAGAGGACCAGATCGGCAAGCTTGCCCGGTTCGACCGACCCGACCTCCTTGTCGAGGCCGTGGGCGATCGCCGGGCAGATGGTGTACTTGGCGACGTATCGCTTGGCCCGCTCGTTGTCCGCACGGGTGTCGCCCGGCAGGAATCCGCGCCGCTTCTTCATGACGTGAGCGGTCTGCCACGTCCGCATCACGACCTCGCCGATGCGTCCCATGGCCTGCGAGTCGCTGCCGATCATGGAGATGGCCCCGATGTCGTGCAGAAGGTCTTCGGCCGCAATGGTCGACGGCCGAATTCGACTCTCCGCGAACGCAAGATCCTCGGGGATGGACGGACTGAGATGGTGGCACACCATCAGCATGTCCAGGTGCTCGTCGAGAGTGTTGACCGTGTGCGGCCGCGTCGGATTGGTGGAACTCGGCAGCACGTGCGGCTGGGCGGCCACCGTGATGATGTCCGGTGCGTGACCACCTCCGGCGCCTTCGGTGTGATACGCGTGAATGCCGCGGCCTGCGATCGCCGCCAAGGTGTCCTCGACGAAGCCCGCTTCGTTCAGAGTGTCCGAGTGCAACGCTGCCTGCACGCCTGCGGCATCGCACACCGTCAGGCACGCATCGATGGCCGCGGGGGTCGAGCCCCAGTCCTCGTGAAGTTTGAATCCCGATGCGCCGGCGCGCAATTGCTCCCACATGGCCTCGGGATTGACAGTGTTGCCCTTGCCCAGCAGCACGATGTTCATCGGCCAGCCGTCGAGCGCTTCGAGCATGCGTGCCAGGTGCCACGCACCGGGTGTCACCGTCGTGGCCTTGGTTCCCTCGGCGGGTCCGGTGCCACCGGCGATGACGGTCGTGATGCCGCCACCGAGTGCCTCGTCCATGAGCTGCGGCGCGATCAGGTGCACGTGGCAGTCGATGGCGCCGGCGGTGACGATGCGGCCGTTGCCCGCGATGATCTCGGTCGACGGCCCGATCACGAGGTCCGGGTGTACTCCGTCCATCGTGTCGGGATTGCCCGCTTTGCCGAGCGCCACGATGCGACCGTCACGAATCCCGATGTCTGCCTTGACCACTCCCCAGTGATCGAGAATCACGGCGCCGGTGATGACCGTGTCCGGTGCACCGTCGGCGCGGGTCGCGCGGGACTGTCCCATCGACTCACGGATGACCTTGCCACCGCCGAACACGGCTTCCTCACCCGCGCGGCCCGGTCCGCCGCACCGGTCCTCGGTGATTTCGATGAGAAGGTCGGTGTCGGCCAGGCGAATTCGGTCACCCGTCGTGGGCCCGAACAGCTGCGCGTACCGGGAACGTGACAGTTCGGCCATCAGGAATCCAACTTTCCGGGTGGTGTCATGCTGAGCCCGTGCACCTCTCGGGTTCCGCCGAGGTCGACAAGAACGACGTCCTGCGCGATGCCGGGCTCGAAGCGGACGGCGGTTCCGGCCGGGATGTCCAACCGCTTCCCGTGGGCCGCCACCCGGTCGAAGTTCAGCGCGGCGTTGGACTGTGCGAAGTGCACGTGGCTGCCCACCTGGATCGGGCGGTCGCCGTCGTTGACGACGTGCAGTTCGGTGACGACCGCACCGGCATTGAGCTCGATGACACCGTCCTCGGTGATGACTTCTCCGGGAATCATGCGCGCCTCATGTGATCGGGTTGTGCACGGTGATGAGCTTGGTTCCGTCCGGGAACGTCGCCTCGACCTGAACTTCGACGAGCATCTCCGGAATGCCGTCCATGACGTCGTCGCGGGAAAGCACCTCACGGCCCGAAACCATCAGCTCGGCAACGGATCTGCCGTCCCTGGCTCCCTCGAGCAGGTGATCGGTGATCACTGCGATGGACTCCGGGTGGTTCAACTTCAACCCACGTCCCTGCCGCCGACGAGCCAGTTCCGCTGCGTAACTCAACAGCAGCCGCTCCTGCTCGTGCGGTGACAAACGCATCGGCGCGCTCCTTCTCGGTTCCGCAAGGTGCCCGACCCGGTGGGTCGCACCGGTAATGGTGACACGAAAACTCGAACGGCACAGTCCGACAGTGCAAGCGAACGGGTCGAAACCGTCAGTCCTCGGGGGTTCGGCGAGCGAGCAAGCCCCGCAGCACCTCGGGTGTGACCGCGGGCGCCACCGCCGCGACGGCGGACGGATCGAAGGATCCCGTGTCGAGTCCTCGCATCACCACCGCAGCGAGTGCCTGCGCCGTGGCGGGTTCGTCCATCACGGCGCCGGCCTGCCGGTCGAGATAGGCCTGCAATCGAACGGCTGCGGGCTCGAGTGCTGCTCCGAAGAACGAGAACGTCGCGAGCCACCTCGTGACGAGATGTCCGGGATGCATGTCCCAGCCCTGATAGAAGCCTCGCTCGAGCGACCTGGTGACGAGCCTGAAATGGCGTCGAATCGCCTCGGTCACCTGCGCGTGATCTCCGCTGGGAACGACCTGAGTCGATCCGTCGCTGATCCAGACGCCGGTCTGCGCGGCGGCGGCGAGGATGACGTTCTTCGCATGGTCGGCCACAGAATGCTCGAGCGATTGCTGAGCCGACGTGATGCCGCACGCAGCGCTGTAGTCGTACGTGCCGTAGTGCAGCCCTGTGCACCGACCGTCCGCGGCATGGATGGCGGGAGCCACGGTAGCGGTACCGTCCGCTCCGACCACAGCTTGCGGGCTTTCGATCTGCAGCTCGAAACGTAAGGATCCGGCGGAGAGGCCGTGCGCCTTCTCCAGCTCCTCACACAGAGCGACGACCGCGGTCACCTGTTCCACCGCACGGAGTTTGGGCACCGTGAACACGAAGCCGTCGGGTACGCCGCCCGCACCGTCGAGCACGAGTTCGAGTGTGCGAATGCCGCGCCTGCGTTCGTGAGGCGCGAGACCCTTCGCCCTGATTCCGAGCGCGATGGGACCGTCGGTGCGCGCAGCGAGGTGCGCGAGAACCGCTCCCGCGGCGCGGGCGTGGCCGTCCTCCGCGGAATCCCCACGCCACCCGTATCCGTCTTCGAAGTCGATACGCAGATCCTGAATCGGGTTGCGCAGCAGCCTGTTCGCAACCCGCTCGACCACGTGGTCTCCAGCGAGCGACGACAGCAGGTCGGTGTTGGCGGCGAGCAGCTCCGCCGCGGCCGCACCCCACTCGTCCGTCGTGCGGTCGGTGGCGTCCGCGGCGCTGACGTACACCGTGTGCGCGGGCTGGCCGCCGATGCGTTCACCCGGATACCGACGTTCGAGGTGACGATCGACGGGATCGAGGATCGCGTCGATGCGGTCGAGCGCTGCGGTGGTCAGATGTGGGTCGATCACGAGGCGAAGTCTCCCAGACTGCCGAGTCAGTTGCCGATCGCGGCCGTGTCGGTGATGTTCTGCAGGCGCACCTGCCCACGTGCGATCTGGCGATCCTCCTCGTCGGTGATGACCACGGCCCACAGCTGCTGGGTGCGGCCTCGATGAATCGGAGTCGCTTCGGCTCGGAGTACACCGGATCGGCAGGCGCGGATGAAGTCGGTGCTGTTGTTGACACCGACGACGTGACCTCGGTCGCCGAACCATACGGAGCCGGCGGCACTGGCCACGGACTCGATGACCGCGCAGTGCACACCACCGTGGACGATTCCCCACGGCTGCAGCAGTTCCGGCGTGACGGTCCACGTCGCCCGCACGCGGTCGGGAGTGAGCTCGGTGTACGAGAGTCCGAGCACCTTGTCGAATCCGGTCGCGAGCATCTCTGCGAGGGCGTCTCCGGTCGGAACGTCAGCCATGGTGTCTCCCTTGTCCGTAGAACTGGCACGTTGTTCGGGACCGACACTACGAGAGGAGAAAATCGACGGGCCCCACACGGCGCATTCGCGTGCGGGGCCCGTCGTGGCAAGGACCGTGAGTCACTGCAGCCCTCAGGACTTCGGCCGGTCCGATGTCGTCTCGTGTTCTGCGTGGAGCATATAGGACAGGCTGCCCTAAGTCACTGCCCAGGTCATCCGCGTCGATCGCAACTCGCCCCGCACCGGTTGCCCGAGGGAGACGAACGCGTCGAGCAATTCCTGGCCACGCAGCCAGGCCGCACGTCGATCGGATCCGCCCTGGATGGGGACGAACGAGGACGCGCCGACCACAGCGCGGCCGACCAACCGCCAGAATCGGTCGCTGTCCACGGCAGCGAATTCGGTCAGGGCCGTGCGTATCTCGGTCAACGACGTCAGGCATCGGTGCGCGCACCATACGACCAACGCCTCGAGGCACGGCACGGTGACGACGCCGGGCCGACCGGCGTGCGCATCGTCCGGAAGAACGCGCAGCGTGGGGTCGGCCACGCCCGTCCAGTCGATGCCGACATCGCTGTCGAGGTGTATCCACAGATTGTCGATTCCGGGGTCCCACACTCGCGCTTCGAGTGCGAGCAGGGCGGCCGACCGCCCGACGACGGCGTGGATCAATGCGGTGGCCACGTGTTCGGCGGCGTCTTCCGGCCGAGCCGTGTCCTGCGCTGCACGTTCACACAGCGCGGTGATCCGTCCGGACTCCGACCCGGATGCCAGCGCCCACCACCGGCGCTTCCCCTGAGTGCTCATGTCGGCAACCGCGTAGACACGTGGGTGATCGGGATCGAGAGCGCGCAGTCGAGTGTTGCTCTGCGCCAGAACCGAGGACGCGGCCGTCTGGCGAAGAGCCTTGTCGACGATCCGTTCCGCTAGCCACGTGTCGTGCACTGCCGTCATCGGTCGACCTCCATCGTTCCGGGTTGAATGTAGGTTAGCCTAACCAGACTAGATACACAGATGAATTCGAAGTGCGGAACGACGACCCGCAGGATCCATTTGGTTAGCCTTCCGTAACCTGGAGGGACTACACGACGACAAGGCAGGAGGGCTCAGGCGTGACGACACGATCCGTGGCCGACTCGGCCCTGCCCGACCCGTCGTCGGGTCCGCACGTAGCCCCGGACGACCGGTACGGCATCACGGTCGTTCCGACGGGACCGGCTCCGCGGCGTCTCACACTCACCGCCGACGCGATCGACGCTCTGGTGGTGGTGCTACCCCTGATTCTGGGCACCCTCGTCGTCGACTCGCTGCGAGCGGACAACGGAGGCGGCCAAGCCGACCGCGTCGTGTTCGGCAGCCTCGCCGTGGTGATCGCCGTGTGCGCCCTGGTCTGGAACCGCGGTTTCCGCGACGGCAGAACCGGCTCCGGGGTCGGCAAGAACATCGTGGGACTCGTGCTGCGCGACAAGGAGACTCGCTCGGCCGTCGGTGTGCGCCGCGCACTGGCGCTTCGCACCACCGGGGTCGAGGTGGTTCGCCGCGCGACGGCGACCCACGAAGAATTTCTACCGATCGAACCAGATGGATCCGTGGCCGCCGTCCGGCGACGTCGCCTGATCGGACTGACCGCGCTCGCGGTGGCGCTCGTCGTCGTCGCCGCGATGAGCATCGCGATCGGCGCTCGCCCGCTCGCCTTCACAGAAATTTTCCATGCACTGTTCGCCTCGACCGGTAGTGACACCGATACCGTCGTGCGCTCCCTTCGGATTCCCCGTACCGCACTCGGCTTCGTGGTCGGCGTCGCACTCGGCGTGGCGGGAGCACTGATTCAAGGCCACACGCGAAACCCCCTGGCGGACGCGGGACTTCTCGGTCTCAACGCCGGCGCCGCGTTCTTCGTCGTCATGGGCATCTACCTCTTCGGCCTCGTGTCGCCGGGCGACTACCTCTGGTTCGCGTTCGCGGGGTCGGCGGTGGCCAGCATCGTCGTGTTCGGTCTGTCGTCGATCGGGTCGGGTGCAGCCGGTCCCCTCACGCTGGCGCTCGCCGGAGCGGCGGTCGCATTCTTTCTGCAGGCCATGACGAATGCCGTCGTTCTGCTCGACCAGACGACGCTCGACGGCTACCGCTTCTGGATCGTCGGATCGGTTGCCGGACGAGGGACGGACGTCCTGTGGACCGTCCTCCCGTTCATCGCCGTGGGAATCGTCATCGCCCTGGCCAGCACACCCAGCCTCAACAGCCTGAGCCTCGGTGACGACGTCGCTCGATCCCTGGGCACGAACGTCGGTCTGTCCCGCGTGCTCGGCATCGTGGCCATCACGCTGCTGACCGGAGCCGCCACAGCGGCGTGTGGCCCGATCGCCTTCGTCGGTCTGGTCGTCCCGCACATCGCTCGATCGATGACGGGCCCCGACTATCGATGGCTGGTGCCCTACGCCGGTCTGCTCGGTGGTCTGCTCCTGGTGCTCGCCGACGTGATCGGCAGGGTGCTCGTTCGCCCCGGCGAGCTTCAGGTGGGAATCGTTCTGGCCATCGTCGGCGCGCCCTTCTTCATCGCACTGATCAGGCGCCGGAAGTTGGTGACGTTGTGAAACTTGACGAGGCAGTGACAGTTTCCGACAGGGTCCGCGTTCCGACACGTCCGGCACTGCGCGTGGGCCGGGTGTCGATGGTCCGCCGCCCCCTCATGATCGCCGTGACGGCGGCGCTGACGGTGGTGCTGTTTCTGGTGTTCTGTCTCGGTATCGGTCGCGGTGACTATCCACTGTCCGTACCGCAGGTGGTCGACGTACTGCTCGGCGGCGGCACCCGAATTCAGAACTTCGTCGTCATGGATCTGCGTCTCCCCCGCAGCCTCACGGGACTGCTCGTCGGCGCTGCTCTCGGCCTGTCCGGCGCAGTCACCCAATCCGTCTCCCGCAATCCGCTCGCGAGCCCCGATCTGCTCGGCATCACCGCAGGCGGAAGCGCGGCTGCCGTCGCGCTGATCGTTCTCGGTGGGGGCGGGACACTCGTGGGAATCCTTGCCACGCTGGGACTTCCGCTGGCCGCACTGATCGGCAGCCTGCTGGCCGCGATCGCGATCTACTCGCTCTCCTGGCGCGGCGGCGTGTCCGGATTCCGGCTCGTCCTGGTCGGAATCGGCGTCAACGCCATTCTCATCGCGCTCATCGGGTGGATGCTCGTCTCCGCCGACATCACCGACGTCACGCGCGCACAGGTCTGGCTGACCGGATCGCTGGGCGCCACCACGTGGGCGCAGGTCTGGCCCATCCTCGTGACCGTCGTGGTGGTCGGCGGCGCCCTTCTCGTCGGTTCGACGAGGCTGTCCGTTCTGCGGCTGGGCGACGACAGCGCCCGATCACTCGGCCTCGGACTCCAACGCTCGCAGGCGGGCTTCCTCTTCGCCGCGGTGGTGTTGGCTGCGGCCGCGACCGCCGTGGCCGGACCGGTGGGCTTCGTGGCACTGGCCGCACCCCAGATGGCGTCGAGGCTGCTGCGCACGCCCGGTCCACCGTTGCTCGGCTCGGCGCTCTGCGGCGCAATACTGGTGTTGCTCGCGGACTTCGTCGGACGAACGATTTTGCCGGTGGAGCTGCCGGTCGGCATCGTCACCTCCGCGCTCGGCGGCCCGTTCCTCCTCTACCTTCTCGTCCGTAGCAATCGAAAGGTGTCGGCATGAGTAGTCACGAACGACTCGTCGCCAACGCAGTCAGCGTGGGCTACGGCGATCGCATCGTCGTCGACGGTCTCGACCTGTCGATCAAGACCGGGGTCATCACCACGGTCATCGGTCCGAACGGGTGCGGCAAGTCGACGCTCCTCCGGTCGCTCGGCCGCCTGCTCAAGCCCAGAACCGGAGAGATTCTGCTCGACGGCAAAGCCATCCACTCCATGAAGACCAAAGAGGTGGCGCGGATCCTGGGCATGCTGCCCCAGGCTCCGATCGCCCCCGAGGGTCTGCGCGTCGCCGATCTCGTTGCGCGCGGGCGCAATCCGCATCAGAGTTGGATCCGACAGTGGTCCGGCGACGACGAGGTCGAGGTGGCTCGCGCACTCGAACTGACCGGTGTCGCCGACCTGGCCGACCGTCCCATCGACCAGCTGTCCGGCGGCCAACGGCAACGCGCGTGGATTTCCATGGCGCTCGCTCAGGGCACGGACATTCTGCTGTTGGACGAACCGACGACGTACCTCGATCTCGCGCATTCGATGGAGGTCCTCGATCTGGTCGACCGGATGCACGAGGAGCTGGGCCGCACGGTGGTGATGGTTCTGCACGACCTCAATCTCGCAGCGCGGTACAGCGACGAGCTCGTCGTCATGCAGGCCGGACGCATCGTCGCGACCGGGTCACCCGCCGAGGTCATCACCGAGGAACTTCTGCGCGACGTGTTCGGGCTCGACGCCACCGTCATCGCCGATCCGGTCTCGGACCGCCCCCTGATCGTCCCGATCGGCACCCGCCACGTCTACGGATCGGTGGGCGGGCCCGTGAAGGGCGCTGTCGCCGTCAGCGGTCCAGCATCGTCCTGATCAGCTTGACGCTCTGACCGAACGACACCTCCGGCAGGTACGCCCGCCCGATCGCATTACCGATGCTGGGCAGGGCGCCCGGGTCCGCGAACGTCATGTACATGGGCTCGTACTCGGGCTGGAACTTCGACTTGAAGGCCAACAGTGACCGGAACCCGTAGACCGGCTCGAGTGTGCGACCGAGGACGTCGAGCAGTCGCTCGAGAATCGTCGACAGCGTCAGGCCCGCACCTGCGTCCGCAGCATCGTTCGGGTCGTCGATCTTGGCCAGCGGCGCCCCGGACAGACTGAGGAACGACGCCCCCTCCTCTTGCAGGAGCAGCGCGGCCGAGGCTATGAGGAATTCCATCGCAGGACGAAAGCCCTCCGACCGTCGACGCATGAAATCCAGCGTCCATCCGACGATCTGTCCGTCGCGATAGACCGGCATCCAGGACGTGACCCCGTGCACGGTGCGATGTTCGTCCACCGCAACGAGGCACCGCACCTGCGGATCGTCGACCTCCTCGAGCCCTCCGAGTGTGAAGCCCATTTCGGGCATTCCCTTGTCGGCGACCCATTCCTCTGAGATGGCGGTGATCTGGTCCGTGATCGCCAGCGGCGCCGTGCCGAAGTTGATCCACTCGGCCTCGACACCGGCCTTCTTGGCGCGGTTCACCGCGGTGCGGACGTCCTGGAACTTCTTGCCGGTGAAGGCGAGATTCTGCAACGGAAGGACCGTCTCCTCCGCCACCTGAATTCCCGACCAGCCCAGATCGTCCGTGATGGCGCGGATGTCGCCTGTCACCGAGTAGAAGCACGGCACCCACCCGTTGCTCGCGGCGAACTCGGCGAACCCGACCACCGAGTCACGGTGACGATCCGCCGGCCCGACGGGACCACCGGTGGTCAGCGCGACGCCGGCGATCACGCGGAAGGCGACGTAGCTGCGGCCGTCGGGGGCGAACCAGTACCGGTTGCCGCGCCAGGTGGTCATCCACGAGAGCGCGCTTCCGCCGCTGGCGCAGAGGAGTTCGCGCGCTCGCTCGGCCGCTTCGGTCTCGGTTCCGAAGGCCGGCTTCACGAACGTCCCGATCGTCACCACCGTGACGACGACCCAGAACAGCACACCCACCCACTCGTACAGAAGCGTGGTGACGACGCTGTCGGGCAGGAACTGCGGATCGAGCCACTGCAGGTACACCGGCGGCACGAGGCGGTCGGGGAACTCCGCGATCAGCGCCAACACGCCGGGCGGCATGTCGAATCCACCTCCGGCGAGGAGACCGCCGACCACGAAGACGACTCCGAGCACGACGGCGGCGAGAACGATCGTCGCCCAGTACCGGCGATACGTTCCGCGCGGCGCCGACACGTCGAACCACTTCCGGGTCGCGATCAGCACCAGCAACACCGCCAGGGGCGTCAGGAACGGCACTACCGTGCGATAGAAGGTGGGCGAATCCAGACCGTAGAAGATCGACTGGTCGTCGCCCGACTCGATGAAGCGGATCGCGAAGTTCGCGGCGGACAGGACGACGAGAAGCAGTTGGGCCGCGACCGAGGCCGCCCACGCGAACCGGCGGCCGCGGCGCAATCCGTCGGCGAGCACCAGCAGGAAGATCGACGGCATCAGGGTCAGGATCGTGGGTCCGACGCCGCTGAGCCGCAGTTCGAGCAGCCCGCGTCGGCACTCCGCGGCGGTCGGTGTGTCGGCGCAGATGTCGCGCACTTCCGACACGGACAGCGGAGTGGACCGGAAGAGATCACGCAGAACCGCGAAGGGGCCGACGGCCTCGGGCGAGAAGGCGGCCAGCAAGGGTCCCAGCGTCGTCGCGGCAACCACCAGGGCCACCAGCACTCGCCCCTCACGTTGAGTGCCTGCCAGACGCGATCCGCGAGGAGATTTTCCGACGATGGCGGGACCGGCGAGCAGACCCACGACAGCCGCAGCGAGCCGGATGACGTCCTGGAGATGCCCGCCGAAGAGCGCGAGCACGATCAGCAGCGCGAATAGGCCGACGCGAATTCGTCTGCGCCACAACGTGTCCATGCCTGCCGTCGCCGCCATGAGGGCGCCGACGATCCAGGTGTTGGGGCCGACTGCGACGCCGAGGTGCAGACGAAAGCCCCAGTCCTCGTCGAGCAGTTTCGCCACTGCCGCGGCGCCGACTCCCAGCAGCGACCCGGCGATCTGGGTCAGCAGAATTGCAATCCCCATGCGCCGCCAACCGATTCGATGCTCGATTGGTGCGGCGACGAGAACGATCAGCAGTGTTGCCGAGACGAAGGATGCGACGCCGACGGACAGAACGCCCGCCGTCAGCGGGGTCCAGAGGCGCCCGTGCTCGAACGGAACGATGCCGACGGCGAAGTGCCGGTCCACGAACCTCGACCAATCGTCCGTGGCGATGATTCCCACGATGCCGGTGATCCACATGATGGCCAGGAGGGAGAAGCTGACCGGAGCACCCACGGCACCGAAGCGCACGAGTGCGCCCAGCCGGACGAGTTGCCGACGGATACGCAGCACTACCGCGTTCACGACAGGATCCCCATCCGCTGCGACAACCACTCCAACTCCTGGACCAGTCCGGCGGACCACACCTGGAAGCTGTGCGCGCCGGGAAGTTCGAGGTACTTCACGTCCATTCCTGCTGCCAGTGCGTCGGCGTGGAGGGTCATCACACCCGGACGGTAATCGTTGTCGTTCGCTCCGACCACGAACACTCCAGCGGTGTCGGGGTACTTCTTCGACTTCATCAGATCCACCGGGTTGACCGCCTCGAACGCCTTCTCGTTTCCACCGAACGCAGCGTCGAGGGTGCGTTGGCGATCACCGAGGGTGGGTTCGAGCTGACCCGAGAGGTCGAGGAACGTCGGGTATACGTCGGGGTAGTTGGTCGCCATCTGCAGCGAGCACGTACCGCCGTAGGACAAGCCGCCGATCGCCCAGTGCTTCGGATTCGTGTCGATCTGCAGGTTCGCCACCGCCCAGGCGGGAACGTCCTTCGCGAGGTAGGTGGCGACGTTGCCCAGCGGGGAGTCCACGCACAGCGGATTGGCCACTTCCGATCCGGTGCCGTCCGCGACGATCACGATGGGTGCGAGTCCTGCGTGCGCAGCTGCGAAAGTGTCCATGGTCTCGGCCAGCTTCCCGCCGTTGAACCAGTCGTCGGGTGATCCCGGCTGCCCGGCGAGCAGAACCATGAACGGCAGCAGTGGACGAGGGTTCGCGAAGTACGCCGGTGGGAGGTAGACCTTCGCGTCCCGCGCCGTGAAGCCCGACGCGGTGTTCGGGATGGCCACCGACGTCACCTTCCCTACGCTGGGCTGACCCTGCTGCGGCTTCCACACGGTGTCCAGGGGATCACCCGTCACCGGATCGGGTTGAAATCCGGGGACGTCGGCAAAGGCCGTGGCGTTCTCGTCCGAGACCCCGATGACCGTCCCCAGAGTGGGGTACGCGTCGAACTTGGCGTTGACGTGCAGAGAAGCCGTCAACACCACGGCGACAACGGCCAGGACGGTGACGATGCGCCCGATCCATCCGCGTGATCGGAGCAGTCGCGGCACCAGCAGGAACAGAGCGAACAGTCCCACACCGATCCACACGTAGATGACGGTCTCGATGGGGTCCGGGAACGGTCGCCACACCTTCTCCACCACGTACCACGCGACGACGGTGACCACCGCTGCGAGCACCACGCAGAGGGGAACGACGAGAGCGAGGTGCCGGCGCGAGCGAACAGCGACGAGCCAACACACCCCGAGGACACCGAGCACGGCGGCCACGACGGGCAGCCAACCGGATATGAGCGACACTCTTGCAACCGTCAGCACGGCACTCCCACCACAGCAACACGATAGCGATTCCTCGCCGAAGTCCCTGCTACCGCACGTAGTACGCAGTTGTGTCGGAGTCTGAGTACAGTGCTTTCCATGGCAGGCCTAGGCGAACTCGAACGTGCAGTCATGGAACACCTGTGGTCGAACGACGAGCCACAGACCGTGCGCCAGGTCCACGAGGCACTCGCCGAACGCCGCGAGCTGGCCTACACCACGATCATGACCGTCCTGCAGCGTCTCGCGAAGAAGTCGTTGGTCACGCAGCAGCGGGACGATCGCGCCCATCGGTACGCTCCGGTGCACGGGCGCGAAGAACTGGTCGCCTCTCTGATGGTGGACGCCCTGCAGCAAGCCGACCGCTCCGGCGGGCGCGCAGCCGCACTGGTGCACTTCGTCGGTCAGGTGGGAGCGGACGAAGCCGCCGCGCTCCGCGAGGCGCTGGCCGCACTCGAAGCCAAGGATCGACCGGAGGCATAACCGCACGAAAGGCCGGAGGCCGGTAGGGATACTGCGAGCCGACAGCCGGACCACGACAGTGAGTGAGCAGTCATGGAGGACGTGAGCTGGGCGACAGCGCTGGTGTTCGCAGTGCTGGCGCTCCTCCTCGCCGGGCCCGTCCCCGCCCTCCTCGCCCGCGCACGATGGCCTCACCGGACGCCGCGGGCTGCGTTGGTGCTCTGGCAGGCAATCGCGCTGGCGGCGGTGCTCTCCGCGTTCAGTTCCGGCCTGGCCATCGCGAGCCAGCTGCTCGTTCCCGGTGCCGACGGCCGACCGACCACCGCGCCGACCGCCGAAATCGACGCCCTCGGCGTCCCGCTGTGGACCCTGTACGTCGTCGTTCTCGCGATCACGCTGGTGATCGGCGCTCGACTGATCTACGCGTCGTCTCTCGTCGCCGTGCGGACCCGTCGCAGGCGCGCACGCCACCGGATGCTCGTGGATCTGCTGGACCGCGGATCGGCGTCGACGCCCGGGTGCCAGGGCGCCGACATCCGCGTGCTCGATTCGAACGAACCGATCGCCTACTGTCTGCCGGGCCTTCGCCAGCGTGTCGTCCTGTCCGAGGGCACTCTCGCCAGCCTCGACCGCGACGAACTCACGGCCATTCTCAGCCACGAGCGCTCGCACCTGCGTGCTCGCCACGACTTGGTGCTCGAGGCGTTCACGGCCGTGAACGAGGCATTCCCGCGGATCGTGCGCAGCAAGTCCGCGCTGGGCGCCGTGCAACTTCTGGTCGAGCTTCTCGCCGACGACTCGGCCGTCAAGGTCACCGGTCCCCGCCCCCTGGCGCGAGCACTGGTCGCATGCGCGGGATCGGCGGCGCCCAAGGGGGCAATGGCGGCGGGCGGTCCCAGCACCCTCGTACGAGTGCAGCGCCTCGGCGGCGCCGGCCCCGACCGGGCCACGTCGATCGCCGCGTACACCGCAGCAGCCGGAATCCTGGTGGTGCCCACCGTCTACGTCGCGGTCCCCTGGCTCACCGAACTATCCCGTCTCCTCACCCGCTGACGGTCCCGGAAATAGTCGACTGGCTCACACGAGTCGAACGAAAGTGCACTCGCCCTGTAGTGTTACCTGTGGTTCACAACCGAACCGTCCATTTTTCGATATGGCACATAACGCGCTGCAACAGATCAGTACTGCAGTGTTGTGACACCTTCCATTTGCGCCCGAGCTCAGCTTGCGCATCGATGACCAGGTGAAGAGTGCCCTGGCTCGTCTCTCTCACGCGACCGCACGAGGTCGCTGCTTCGCGACGCGCCTGCAACCCGAGAGGTACCACCGCGTTGACAAGCGCAGACACCACGATTTCTCCCACCGTTACCCCCAACGTCCTCGTCGACCCCGAGACCACCTTCGCTGATCTCGGACTTCCCGCAGCCATCGTCACCGCACTGGCCCGCAACGAGATCACCGTCCCGTCTCCGATCCAGAAGATGGCCATCGCCGACGCCCTTCAGGGCCGAAATGTGTTGGGGCGCGCCCAGACCGGGTCCGGCAAGACGCTCGCCTTCGGGCTTCCGATGCTCACTCGCCTCGCCGGCCGCGACGATCGACCGGCCCCCAAGCGCCCCCGCGCCCTGGTGTTGGTTCCGACCCGTGAGCTCGCATTCCAGGTCGTCGATTCCCTCACCTCGTACGCGTCGGCCCTCGGCCTGACGGTCCGTCCCGCCGTGGGCGGCACACCGTTCTCCCGCCAGGCAGATCAGCTGCGACGCGGCGTCGACGTTCTCGTCGCAACGCCCGGCCGCCTGAACGACCACCTGCGCCAGGGCACCTGTGTCCTCGAGAACGTCGAGATCACCGCACTCGACGAGGCCGATCAAATGGCGGACATGGGCTTCCTGCCCGAGGTGCGCGACATCCTCGGCCAGACCGCGCAGAACGGTCAGCGTCTTCTGTTCTCCGCGACGCTCGACCGCGAGGTTCAGTCTCTCGTCCGGCAGTTCCTGGCCGATCACGTGCAACACTCCACCGGTGACAGCAAGGCCGCCGTCGAATCGATGGACCACTACGTGCTCAACGTCGGTCGCGGTCAGAAGGACATCGTCCTCGCCGAGATCGGTTCGCGTGAGGGTCGCACCATCATGTTCGCGCGCACCAAGCTCGGCTGCGAAGGAATCACCGATCGTCTTCGCGCAGTGGGCATTCACGCCGAATCGCTGCACGGCGGCAAGGCACAGAACCAGCGCACCCGCGTGCTCGAGCGCTTCAAGACCGGCCGCACGCCGGTCCTCGTCGCCACCGACGTCGCCGCCCGCGGCATCCACGTCGACGGCATCGATCTTGTCGTGCACGTCGATCCGCCCGCGGACCACAAGGACTACATGCACCGCGCAGGCCGTACGGCACGTGCGGGCGCAGCCGGCACCGTCGTCGCCATCGCGTTGCCGAATCAGCGACGCACCATCAGCAAGTTGACCGGTATGGCCGGAGTGAAGGTGACATCAGTCGACGTCGCCCCTGGTTCGGCCGAGCTGATGTCGATCACCGGAGCCAAGGCACCGACCGGCGACCCCATCCGCGAGGCACCGCGCCGCGAACGTCCCACCGGCCCCAGCCGATTCGGTAGCGACTCGCGTCGCAGCACCGGCGGCTACCAGGGCCGCGAGGAAAACCGTCGCAGCACCGGCGGCTACCAGGGCCGCGAGGAAAACCGTCGCAGCACCGGCGGCTACCAGGGCCGCGACGAGAACCGTCGCAGCACCGGCGGCTACCAGGGCCGCGACGAGAACCGTCGCAGCACCGGCGGCTACCAAGGGCGCGACGAGAACCGTCGCAGCACCGGCGGCTACCAGGGCCGGTCGGAGAGCCCCGTGCGAACCGGCGGATTCCGCTCTCGCGCAGCGGGAAGCACCGACTGAGCATCGACCGTTGACGAGAAACGGGACATCGGCACCAGCCGATGTCCCGTTTTTCTTCGTTACGGGCTGTCCGAGTTTCCAATTCCCGCCTCGCAGGGAAAGCTGTAGTCATGACTTCTTCGGACTCGTCCACGCTCGCCCAGATCGGTGTCACCGGCCTCGCGGTCATGGGCTCCAACATCGCCCGCAACTTCGCCCATCACGGTTTCACCGTGGCACTCCACAATCGCAGCATCGCCAAGACGGACTCGTTGTTGAAGAAACACGGCGACGAAGGCACGTTCATTCGGTCGGAAACCATCGAGGAGTTCGTGGCGAGCCTGGAGAAGCCGCGTCGCGTGCTGATCATGGTCAAGGCGGGTGAGCCCACCGACGCGGTCATCGAGGAGCTGGCCGGCGCGATGGAGGAGGGCGACATCATCATCGACGGTGGAAATGCCCTCTACACCGACACCATTCGGCGCGAGGCGGCCATGAAGGACCGCGGCCTTCTGTTCGTGGGCGCGGGAATCTCCGGCGGCGAGGAAGGTGCACTGAACGGTCCGTCGATCATGCCGGGCGGTCCTGTCGACTCCTACAAGGCACTCGGCCCCCTCCTCGAGGAAATTTCCGCGAAGGTCGACGGCACCCCCTGCTGCACCCACATCGGTCCCGACGGTTCCGGCCATTTCGTGAAAATGGTGCACAACGGCATCGAGTACGCCGACATGCAGCTCATCGGCGAGGCCTACAACCTCTTCCGCGACGCTCTGGGGTACTCCCCCGCGCAGATCGCCGACGTCTTCACCGAGTGGAACTCCGGCGACCTCGAGAGCTACCTCGTGGAGATCACCGCCGAGGTGCTCAAGCAGGTCGACGCGAAGACCGGCAAGCCGCTTGTCGACGTCATCGTCGACGCGGCTGAGCAGAAGGGCACCGGCCGCTGGACGGTCAAGGCCGCCCTGGATCTCGGCGTCCCCGTGACCGGGATCGCGGAGGCCGTGTTCGCTCGCGCACTCTCGGGTGCGCGTGGGCAGCGCAAGGCCGCCGTCGGGCTGGCGTCGGGTTCGATGGCCGAGAAGCCGTCCGATGCCGAGCAGTTCACCCACGACATCTCCCGCGCGCTGTACGCCTCCAAGATCGTGGCGTACGCGCAGGGATTCGACCAGATCGCCGCGGGCAGTGCCGAATACGACTGGAACCTGCACCCCGGCGACCTCGCCACCATCTGGCGAGGTGGCTGCATCATTCGGGCGAAGTTCCTCAACCGGATCAAGGATGCGTACGACGACGACGCCGATCTGCCCAGCCTGATTCTGGCGCCGTACTTCCGTGAGGCCATCGAGAACGCCATCGACAGTTGGCGACGTGTCGTGATCACGGCCGCATCGCTCGGCATCCCCGTCCCGGCGTTCGCGTCGTCACTCTCGTACTACGACGCCCTGCGGGCCGAGCGGCTGCCCGCCGCGTTGACGCAAGGTCAGCGGGACTTCTTCGGTGCGCACACCTACGAGCGCATCGACGCCGAGGGCAAGTTCCACACGCTCTGGAGCGGCGACAGGTCCGAAGTCGAAGCCTGACGACGGTGCCGATCGCGGCGATCGTTCTCTCGCTGGTGGCGGCGTTGCTCTTCGCGTGCGGCGCCGTCGCCCAGCAGAGCGCCGCGTCCGCGGTGCCGGACGGTCGCTCCCTGGTCTCCGGACTGATCAGCAGCAAACGCTGGTGGGCAGGGCTGATCGGTGACGCCGGTGGGTATCTGGTTCAGGTCGCCGCGCTCGCGGTCGGGTCGGTCCTGATCGTCCAGCCGCTGCTGGTGTCCATGCTCCTGTTCGCACTCCCCCTGTCGGCGCGGTTCTCCGGCCTCACCATGCGCCGCTCGACGTGGGTGTTCGCGTCCCTTCTCGCCGCGTCTCTGGTCGTGTTCCTGGCGGTCGGTAACCCCACCGAGGGCAACACCGACGCACCGTGGTCTCAATGGGCTCTTCCACTGGGCGCGGTCGTGGGCGCCTGCGGCGTGGCCACGGCGGCGGCGTTCGCCAGTCGAGATCCGCGCTGGCGTGCGCTCCTCCTCGGGTCGGCCGGCGGCGTTCTGTTCGGAGTGGCCGTCGCACTGACCAAATACGTCACCGACCTGGTCGGAGACGGTGTGCTGCAGACCGTCTCGGCGTGGCAGACCTGGGCGCTGGTCGCATCCGGGGTCACCGGGTTCTACTTGCAGCAGAAGGCTTTTCAAGTCGGTCCCCTCGCGGCGTCCCTCCCCGCGGTGACGGTCGGAGAACCGATCGGCGCAGCGGTGCTCGGAATTGCGGTTCTCGACGAACGCCTGCGCACCGGCGGGGTGGGGTTCGTCGTGGTCGGCGCCGCCGTCGTGGCGATGATCGCGAGCGCGATCCTTCTCTCCCGAGAGCAGGCTGTGGTGGGCACGGACGACGTCGGCGTCGATTCGATCGATTCCGTATAACGGCCCGAACCGCGTACCCTCGTACAACGTGCAATTCCTCCCCGGTCCTCAGCCGCCGTACGACCTGACCTACGACGACGTTTTTCTCGTCCCGAACAGGACCGACGTGACGTCGAGGTTCGACGTCGATCTCTCCAGCGTCGACGGTTCCGGTACCACCGTCCCGATCGTCGTCGCCAACATGACGGCTGTCTCCGGGCGACGCATGGCGGAGACCGTCGCGCGCCGCGGCGGCATCGTCGTCATCCCTCAGGATCTCCCCACCAGCGCCGTCGCCGAGACCGTGGCGTTCGTGAAGTCGCGTCACCTGGTCGCGGACACCCCGGTGACCCTCGCGCCCGATGCGTCGGTCTCGGACGCACTCGCACTCATGCACAAGCGGGCTCACGGGGCCGTCGTGGTGGTGGACGGTGATCGCCCTGTCGGGGTGGTGACCGAGAACTCGTGCACCGACGTCGATCGTTTCGCCCGGCTGGGCACCGTCGCGACGTCGGCGTTCGTGACCGCGCCCGTCGACACCGATCCACGCGCAGTGTTCGAACTGCTCGAGGAGCGGCACGAAGACCTCGCAGTCCTCACTCACGGCGACGGATCCCTGGCCGGTGTTCTGACCAGGACCGGGGCACTGCGCGCCGAGATCTATCGCCCCGCGACCGACACCAACGGCCGGTTGCGCATCGCAGCAGCGGTCGGCATCAACGGCGACGTCGGCAGCAAAGCCAAGGCGCTCGTCGACGCCGGTGCCGATCTGCTCGTGCTCGACACCGCACACGGCCACCAGGAGAAGATGCTCGAGGCGCTTCGGTCCGTCGCCGACCTCGGTCTCGGCGTGCCCATCGCGGCCGGCAACGTCGTGTCCGCGTCGGGCACCCGCGATCTCATCGAGGCCGGCGCCGACATCGTGAAGGTCGGTGTGGGACCCGGCGCGATGTGCACCACCCGCATGATGACCGGAGTGGGACGCCCCCAGTTCTCGGCAGTGCGTGAATGCGCCTCGGCGGCACGGGAACTGGGCAAGCACGTCTGGGCAGACGGCGGCGTTCGCCATCCGCGGGACGTGGCCCTCGCCATTGCCGCGGGCGCAGCCAACGTGATGATCGGATCCTGGTTCGCCGGCACCTACGAGTCGCCCGGAGACCTTCGGGTGGACTCGTCGGGCAACGCCTACAAGGAGAGCTTCGGCATGGCGTCCAAGCGTGCCGTTGCGGCCCGCACCGCCGCCGACAGCGCCTTCGACCGTGCACGAAAAGGGCTGTTCGAAGAAGGCATCTCGAGCTCGCGCATGCGTCTGGATCCCGAACGCCCCGGCGTGGAGGACCTCATCGACCACATCTGCGCCGGTGTGCGCAGTACCTGCACCTACGCGGGAGCGCGCTCGCTCGAAGAGCTGCACCGCGACGCCGTGCTCGGAGTGCAGTCGGCAGCAGGTTTCGCGGAAGGCCGTCCCCTTCCTGCCGGTTGGTGACATCACACGCGGTGAGAGGCCCGGCACGTCCACGAAGTCGGTCGTCGCCGGTACAGTGATCACACCGCACGGTCAGTTTTGCCGTCGGTGCACTTGTTTCGATCTGCAGCATTTTTCTACCGAAAGGACCACGGTGCCCGCGGCACCTACTCTCACAGCTCCCGCATCGGAGGGGTCCTCTACCGAGCCGGGTCCCGAACCCGGCGATCTACCCCAGCCCCGGTCACTCTGCGCGCACGGTGACGACCGATGACCGTTCTGATCACCATCGCGAGCCTCGTCGGGTTCGTCGCACTGACGGCCGGCACCGCCATCTTCGTCGCGGCCGAGTTCTCGTTGACCGCCCTCGAGCGCAGCACCGTCGACTCGCACGCGCGTGACGGTGACCGGCGCGCGCGGCAGGTTCAGCACGCGCACAAGACGCTGTCCTTTCAGCTGTCCGGCGCGCAGCTCGGCATCACGATCACCACGCTCATCACCGGATACATCGCCGAACCCGTTCTGGCGCAGTTCATCACACCGGGACTGACCGCCCTGGGCGCCGACGACGACCTGGCCGGTGGCATCGCCCTGGCCTTGGCGCTCGTGATCGCCACGTCGGTGTCGATGGTGTTCGGCGAACTGGTGCCGAAGAATCTGGCGATCGCCGCGCCGCTGAAGACCGCCCGCGCGACGGCGGGCCTCCAGGCGGGCTTCTCGTTGATCTTCCGGTGGGCGATCAACGGACTCAACGGAACCGCCAACTGGATCGTGCGCCGACTCGGCGTCGAGCCGGCGGAGGAACTGCGCTCGGCGCGGTCACCTCAGGAACTGGGTTCGCTGGTTCGAAGTTCGGCGGAGCAGGGCTCGCTCGACGAGGGAACGGCGCTGCTGGTGGACCGGTCGCTGCAGTTCGGCGAGCGCAGCGCCGAGGAACTGATGACCCCGCGCGTCAAGATCGAGACGTTGGCCGCGACCGACACCGTCGCCGACCTCATCGCCGTCGCCGCCCGGACGGGCTTCTCCCGATTTCCGATCGTCGAGGGCGACCTCGACGACACGCTGGGCGTCGTGCACATCAAGCACGCTTTCACGATTCCCGCGCACGCACGCCCCACCACGGAGCTGAGCACCTTGGCCCAGCGCGTCCCGAACGTCCCCGCCAGCCTCGACGGCGACACGGTGCTCGATCGGGTGCGGGCCGACGGCATGCAGGTTGCGCTGGTCGTCGACGAGTACGGCGGTACGGCGGGCATGGTGACGATGGAGGACCTCATCGAGGAGATCGTCGGTGACGTGCGCGACGAGCACGATCAGCCGGAGATCGACGTCCAGCGCACCGACGACGGGTGGCTGTGCTCGGGCTTGCTGCGCATCGACGAGGTCGACGTGGCCACCGGTTACACCGCGCCCGAAGGCGAGTACGACACCCTCGGCGGCTTGGTGCTGACGCAGTTCGAACGCATCCCGCAGGAGGGCGAGCAGGTCGCTCTGCCGCCGCCGCGGGACGTCGATTCCGAGGGCAGCGGTGGATGGATCGCCACGGTCATGGCAATGGACGGTCGCCGTATCGATCGCATCCTCATTCGACCGGTTCCGCAGGACGAGCTCGCGCAACTCGCGGCGGCAGGTGACACCGATGAATGATCTCTACGGCGTTCTTCTGGCCGCGGTTCTGCTGCTGCTCAACGCGTTCTTCGTGGGCGCCGAGTTCGCTCTCATCTCCGCTCGCCGCGATCGGCTCGAAAACCTTGTGGCGCAAGGTAAGAAGCGCGCACAGACGGTCATCGAGGCGGGCCAGAACCTGTCGCTGATGCTCGCGGCCGCTCAGCTCGGCATCACGATCTGCTCGATCCTGCTGGGCCGAGTGGGCGAACCGGCGGTGGCCCACCTGATCGAGGCCCCACTGGACCTCGTCCACGTCCCCGAGGCGCTCCTGCACCCCATCGCGTTCGCGCTGGCGCTGGCACTGGTGGTGGTCCTGCACATTCTCATCGGCGAGATGGTGCCCAAGAACATCGCCATCGCCGGGCCGGAGAAGACGGCCATGCTGCTCGTCCCGATCCATCTCGTGTGGCTCAAGGTGGCGCACCCGCTGATCGGCTTCTACAACATCAGCGCCAACCTCGTCCTGCGCGCCCTGCGCGTCGAGGCCAAGGACGAGCTGAGCTCGAGCGTGTCCGCGACCGAGCTGTCGGAGATGATCGGCGAGTCGCGGTCCGAGGGTCTGATCGACGAGGGCGAGCATCGGCGGTTGCGTCAGGCGCTCGACACCACCGGCCGGACCGTGCGGGACGTGCTCATTCCGCTCGACATCGCCCGGACCATCGTGACGGGCCCGTCCGGGCCGACGCTGGGCGCCATCGAGGAGGCCGTGCGCGAGACCGGCTTCTCGCGGTATCCGGTTCGCGCCGAGAACGACGGTCTCATCGGTTACCTGCACCTCAAGGACGTTCTCGATCTGATGGTCGACGAATCCTCCGGCCCGGATTCGGTGATTCCGCGGGCGGACGTCCGCCCGCTGCCCATCGTCGACGTCTCGACCCCGCTGGACGAAGCGTTGTCCGCCCTGCGACGCCAGCGTGCGCACCTCGGCGCGGTGGTGGAGAACGGCGTCGGCACCATCGGCATCGTCGCGCTCGAGGACGTCGTGGAGGAGTTCGTCGGGACCGTGCGTGACGGAACGCACCGAGGCGACGACTACGTTCCGGGGTCGCGGAAGTCGTGAGCGTCACCGAAGTGCAGTTCGAGGTTCTCGACGAGGCCGCGTGGATCACCAGGCGAACCGACCATCGCGAGCGCGTGGACGCACTCGTGGGGTCGTACGCCGAGGCTCGACAGTACGGACGTGCGCACCCGGTTCTGGACTTCCTCTTCACCTATTACAACCTGAAACCTGGACTGCTCCGCCGGTGGAGTCCGGGCTTCGGAACCGTCCTCACCGGCGCGGCCGCTCGCGAATTCGTCGGATCCACCGGCTTCGAGGAAGACGAGTCCTTCGAGCCGACAGCCGTGCGCGTGTGCGACGAGTTCCTGCGCCGACGCGGCTCGACGCTCGAGTTCGTCGAGCGCCTGACCCGTGTCACCGCGGCACGCGAGCCGGTCCTCAAATGCTTCGGACTGCACGAGTGGGCAATGGTCTACCGCAGCGATCCGGCCGCGATCCGGCACGACGCACCACTGCGGCTGGGGTCGGCCGGAACCGACCGGGTCGTCGAGGCCGCTCAGTTGAAGTGCACCCATTACGACGCGTTTCGGTTCTTCACGCCCGAGGCCGCTCCGCTGAACGTCCGTGAGTTGGCCCGGGAGGATCAGCTTCCGCTCGAGCAACCGGGGTGCCTGCACGCCAACATGGACCTCTACAAGTGGTGCACGAAACTCGGTCCCCTGGTTCCGTCGGAACTGGTTCTCCGGTGTTTCGAGTTGGCCCTGCGGGCGCGCGAGCTCGACATGCGGGCCAGCCCCTACGACCTGAGCGACCTCGGATACGCGCCGGTCGAAATCGAGACCGCGGCGGGCCGGGCCGAGTACGTTCGGGCCCAGGCCGAGGTGTCGGCCGCGGCGGCACCGCTCCGCGACGAAGTGTCGCAGCTCTGCCGACGGCTGCTCGGCTACCGGTAAGTAACATGTACTTCTGTCCAGCGCGGGCGCAACGTCCGTGACGAACGAAGCGAAGTGAGGCATTCATGACGGAACGCGTCCAGGTCGGCGGCTTGCAGGTGGCCACGGTGCTCTACGACTTCGTGGAGAAGCAGGCTCTACCCGGCACTGGTGTCGACTCCGCAGCGTTCTGGTCCGGTACCGAGAAGGTGATCGACGACCTGTCGCCCAAGAACCGCGAACTGCTGGCCAAGCGAGACGAGATCCAGGGCAAGCTCGACGCGTGGCACTCCGAGCACCCGGGCACGGGCTACGACCGGTCCGAGTACAAGGCGTTCCTGAAGGAAATCGGGTACCTCGAGGACGAGCCCGCCGACTTCCACATCACCACCGACGGCGTCGACACCGAGATCACCACCACCGCGGGGCCGCAGCTCGTGGTGCCGGTGCTCAACGCCCGATTCGCCATCAACGCCTCCAACGCGCGCTGGGGTTCGCTCTACGACGCGCTGTACGGAACCGATGCCATTCCCGAGACGGACGGCGCCGAGAAGGGCACCTCGTACAACAAGGTGCGCGGCGACAAGGTCATCGCCTTCGCCCGCAAGTTTCTCGACGACACGGCGCCTCTCGCGTCGGGCTCGCACGTGGACGCGACCAAGTACGTCGTCGACGGGTCCGCGCTCGCCGTGACGCTGTCCTCCGGGGAGACGGTCGGCCTGGCCGACCCGAGCCTGCTGCTGGGCTACACCGGCGACGCCGGCGCTCCCACCGGAATCCTGTTCGTGCAGAACGGTTTGCACTTCGAGCTTCAGATCGACCCGGAGGATTCGATCGGCAAGACCGACGCCGCCGGCGTCAAGGACGTCGTGCTCGAGTCCGCCGTCACCGCCATCATGGATTTCGAGGATTCGGTTGCCGCGGTCGACGCCGACGACAAGGTGCTCGGCTACCACAACTGGCTCGGCCTCATGCGCGGCGACCTCGCCGAGGAAGTCACCAAGGGCGGGAAGACCTTCACCCGCACGATGAACCCCGACCGCACGTACACCGCACTCGACGGCTCCGAGCTGACGCTGCACGGCCGGTCGTTGCTGTTCGTGCGCAACGTCGGCCACCTGATGACGAGCGACGCGATCCTGGACAAGAACGGCGACGAGGTTCCCGAGGGCATCCTCGATGCCGTCTTCACGTCCTTGACGGGCATGCACAGCCTCAGCGGTGACACGAAGCTGAAGAACAGCCGGACCGGTTCGCTGTACATCGTGAAGCCGAAGATGCACGGGCCCGAGGAGGTCGCGTTCACGAACGAACTGTTCGGACGCGTCGAAGACGTTCTGGGTCTGCCGGCCAACACGCTCAAGGTCGGCATCATGGACGAGGAGCGCCGCACCACGGTCAACCTCAAGGCGTGCATCCAGGCCGCCAAGGAACGCGTGGTCTTCATCAACACCGGCTTCCTCGACCGCACCGGCGACGAGATCCACACCTCGATGCTCGCGGGCCCGGTGGTGCGCAAGGCCGAGATGAAGAAGCAGAAGTGGATTGCCGCCTACGAGGACTTCAACGTCGACACCGGCCTCGCCGCCGGGCTCGAGGGCAAGGCTCAGATCGGCAAGGGCATGTGGGCGATGCCGGACCTCATGCACGACATGCTCGAGCAGAAGATCGGGCACCCACAGGCGGGCGCGAACACTGCCTGGGTTCCGTCGCCGACCGCAGCCACCTTGCACTCGCTGCACTACCACCAGGTGGACGTCTTCGCCCGCCAGGAGGAGATAGCGAAGTCCAAGCGGGCGTCCGTCGACGACATCCTCGAGATCCCGTTGGCTCCGTCCACCGACTGGACCGACGACGAGAAGCGCAACGAACTCGACAACAACTCCCAGTCCATCCTCGGCTACGTCGTGCGCTGGATCGACCACGGCGTCGGGTGCTCCAAGGTCCCCGACATCAACGATGTCGCGCTCATGGAAGACCGTGCCACGCTTCGCATTTCGAGCCAGTTGGTCGCCAACTGGCTGCGTCACGGTGTGGTGAGCGAGAGTGACGTCGTCGAGTCCTTGAAGCGGATGGCGCCGGTGGTGGATCGGCAGAACGAGGGCGATCCCACCTACCGCAACCTGGCCGACGACCCCGATTCGAACATCGCGTTCCTCGCGGCGCGTGACCTCATCCTCGAAGGCACGTCGCAGCCGAACGGTTACACCGAGCCGATCCTGCACGCGCGCCGCCGCGAGTACAAAGCCGCAAACGCGTAAATCATGGGCGAACACCGCCGCGAGAGCGACGACGGAGCAGGTCGGGGCGTCAGCAAGGGCCCGATCATCGCCGTCGTCGCTCTCGTGGTGGTTGCCGCGATGGTGTTCGGATGGTTCCAGCTTCGCAACCAGATCTCCGATCAGGGAGCCGAAGCTGCGCAGACATGCGTCGAGGGGCCGATGACCGTCGAGGTGTCGGCCGATCCCGACATCGCAGACAGAATCACCGAACTCGCCGGACGGTGGAACGACACGGCGCCGGTGGTGCGCGATCACTGCATCACGCTCGATGTCACCAGCGCGCCGTCGGCGGCCGAGGCGTCGGCCATTCTGGCGAACTCGCCCACTGCGGGGCCCCGCCCGTCGCTGTGGATACCGAGCAGCTCGGCCGCAGCGGCCCCCGTGGTGGAGAAGACCGGCCTGGTCAACGGCACACCGAAGACTCTCGCATCGAGCCCGGTGGTCCTCGCCGCGCCCGCCCAGCTCACCGCAGCCCTCGGCGGAGCTGCCGCGGGCTGGGCCGACCTGCCACGCCTGGCCGGGGTCCCCGGTTCGCTCGACTCGATCGGCCTCGCCGGATGGGGTGCGCTGCGCATGGCTCTGCCGACCGGGCCGGGTTCCGACGCAACGACTCTCGCGACGGACGCGGTAGCAATAGGGCTCGCCGGGGCGACGACCGAACCGCTGACCGCGGAGCAGGCGTCCGCCGCGCCGGTCGTTGCCGGTCTGTCGCAACTCGCTCTCGCCGACCGAGCGGAGCCGCCCGCGGATACGGCCGCCGCGCTCGCGCAGATCGTGTCGGAGGCCGATCCTGCGCAAGGTACGTTCCACGCGGTCCCCGCCACGGAGCAGCAGGTCTACGCCGCGCGCAAGGCAGGCTCGACGCTCTCCGTCTACCGACCGGCCGGGGCCACACCCATCGCCGACCATCCAGCCGTCGTGCTCTCCGGCGTCGACGAGACCCAGAGCAGCGCCTCGGCGGAGTTCGTGGACTACGTTCTGAACCCGCAGCAGCAGAACGTGTTGGGGCAGGCCGGTTTCCGAGTCGCAGGACCGGACGGACGGCCGGTCGCGCCGGCCAACTCCGACGGACTCGAGTTCGTGGCGATCGGACAACCTGCACCGACACCTGCGGCCGGCGCGTCCGCTGCCGTGGCGTCGACTCTCGCGAACCCCGTCTCCCCCAACACCACCACCGTGCTCCTCGATGTCTCGGGGTCCATGGAGACCGTCGACGGCTCGGCGTCGAGACTCACCAACACCACCCGCGCACTGTCGGCGGGCATAGCCCGTCGGCCGGACTCGGCGGACGTCGGATTGTGGGTCTACAGCCGCAATCTCGACGGGACCACCGCGTACCGCGTCGAGGAGCCGACAGGTCCGCTGGGAGCGGACGGTCGACGATCGGCGCTCGAATCCGATCTGTCCGCGCTGCGTCCCGCCACCGCCACGTCCACCTACGTGTCGGTGCAGGCGGCCTACCGTGCGGCCGTCGACAACTGGGACGCCGGGCGGAGCAATTCGCTGCTGCTGATCACCGACGGCCCCAACGACGACACCTCGCTGACGGCGGCGACGTTCCTCACGAACGTTCGGCCCGACCCGGCCCGGCCGGTGCGCATCGACGTCGTCTCCCTGGCGCCGAACTCCGATCTCGCGACGCTGCGCACGCTGGCGCAACAGACCGGCGGTGAGCTCGTGGAGGCGACGTCGTCGGACCCTTCCTTCGCTGCGACGGTCGACCGCCTGCTCGCGAAGGAAGGGTGAGACGCTCCGATCAGGCGAACGCCTCGATGGGCGGGCACGAGCAGACGAGATTGCGGTCGCCGTGCACACCGTCGATGCGCCGCACACTCGGCCACACCTTCGGCCGAGTCGTACCGAGCGGGTAGGCGGCGATCTCGCGTGAATACGGGTGCGGCCACTCCTGCGCCACCAACGCGTGCGCCGTGTGGGGAGCGCCGCGCAGTGGGTTGTCGTCGACGGGCCACTCCCCCGAACCGACCCGGTCGATCTCGCCCTTGATCGCGATCATCGCGTCGCAGAAGGCGTCGATCTCCTCCAGGCTCTCGCTTTCCGTCGGCTCGACCATGAGCGTTCCCGAGACCGGGAAGCTCATCGTGGGTGCGTGGAACCCGTAGTCCGCCAGTCGTTTCGCGACGTCGTCGACCGTGACGCCGGTCTTCTTCGTGATCGGCCGCAGGTCCAGGATGCACTCGTGGGCCACCATGGCCCGGTCACCGGTGTAGAGGACGGGGAAGTACTCGTCGAGCCGGCGGGCGATGTAGTTTGCCGACGCGATGGCGGTCAGCGTCGCGCGTCGCAGGCCGGTCGCCCCCATCATGCGGATGTAGGCCCAGGTGATCGGCAGGATCGAGGCGCTGCCGTAGGGCGCGGCCGACACCGCTCCGGCGCCGCCGCCCTCGCCGGGAACGAGACCCGGCACCGAGGGGTGACCCGGGAGGAACGGAGCGAGATGCTCCCGGACCCCGATGGGACCGACGCCGGGGCCACCGCCGCCGTGCGGGATGCAGAACGTCTTGTGCAGATTCAGGTGGCTGACGTCGCCTCCGAATCGGCCCGGACGGGCGACGCCGACCAGAGCGTTCAGATTCGCACCGTCGACGTACACCTGACCGCCGGCGTCGTGCACCGCCGCGCAGATGTCGGCGATCTCGTGCTCGTACACCCCGTGCGTGGACGGGTAGGTGATCATGATCGCGGCCAGCGTGTCGCGGTGCGTGTCGACCTTTGTACGCAGGTCCTCGACGTCGACGTCGCCGTTCTCTCGGCACGCGACCACGACGACCTTCATCCCGGCCATGACCGCGGACGCCGCGTTGGTGCCGTGGGCGCTCGACGGGATCAGGCAGACGACGCGCTGGTCGTCCCCGCGGCTGCGGTGGTATTCGCGGATGGCCAGAAGACCCGCGTACTCACCCTGGCTGCCGGCGTTCGGCTGAAGGCTGACGGAGTCGTAGCCGGTGACCGCGACGAGCCACTTCTCCAGGTCGTCGATCAGCGACATCATTCCGGGAACGTCTGCCAGGGGCGCGAACGGATGCAGCCGGTTGAAGCCGGGCCACGTGATGGGCTCCATCTCGGCGGTGGCGTTCAGTTTCATGGTGCACGACCCGAGCGGGATCATGCTTCGATCGAGCGCAATGTCCTTGTCCGACAACGCACGCAGGTAGCGCAGCATCGAGGTCTCGGTGCGGTACCGGGTGAACGCGGGGTGCGTCAGGAAGTCCGACGTCCGCGCCATCTCGGCGGGAATGGCCGGTTCGGACGCAGCGTCGACAGACACCGCGTCGACAGTGGACTCGGCCCCGAATGCGCCGAGCACGTCGGAGACCGTCTGCGTCGTGGTCGTCTCGTCACACGCGATGCCGACGTGATCGTCGTCGATCAGGCGAAGGTCGATTCCGTACGCGCTTTTGGCCTGTGCCACGACGTCGGCAGCACCACCGGGCACGTGCGCCACGACGGTGTCGAAGAAGTGCTCGTGCACGACGTCGACACCCAGCGCTGTGAGGCCTGCGCCGATACTCGACGCGCGGCTCGCAACGCGTCGCGCGATGGCGGTGAGTCCATCGGCTCCGTGGTAGCTGGCGTACATCGCCGCGACCACGGCGAGGAGCACCTGCGCGGTGCAGATGTTCGACGTCGCCTTCTCGCGGCGAATGTGCTGCTCGCGGGTCTGCAGAGCCAACCGGTACGCGGGGTTGCCGTCCGCGTCGACGGACACGCCGACCAGGCGACCGGGCAGCTGGCGGGCGCGTGCGGAGTGCACGGCGAGGTAGCCGGCGTGCGGACCGCCGAAGCCCATCGGCACGCCGAAGCGTTGCGAGGTGCCGAAGCAGGCGTCGGCGCCCTGCTCGCCGGGAGACGTCAGAAGAGTCAGAGCGAGGAGATCGGCGCCCACGGCGACGAGCGCACCACGCTCGTGCGCGTCGGCGATGACGCCGGTGAGGTCGAGCACGCGGCCCGAGGCGCCCGGGTATTGAGCGAGGACGCCGTAGAACTCGCCGTCGGGCAGCCCGTCGGCCAGATCGGCTTCGACGAGTTCGATTCCCAGCGGTTCGGCGCGCGTCGCCACCACTGCCTTCGTCTGCGGAAACAGGTCCGTGTCGATCACCAGACGAGGCGACTTCGACTTGTTCGCCCGGCGCAGCAGAGTCATCGCTTCGGCCGCCGCGGTCGCCTCGTCCAACATGGACGAGTTGGCGATGTCCATTCCGGTCAGGTCCGAGACCATGGTCTGGAAATTGAGCAGCGCTTCGAGGCGGCCCTGGCTGATCTCGGGCTGGTAGGGGGTGTAGGCCGTGTACCAGGCCGGGCTCTCCAGGATGTTGCGCACCAGCACGGGCGGGGTGAGCGTGTCGTAGTAGCCGAGTCCGATCATGGACGTGGACACGGTGTTTCGGCTCGCGAGTTCGGCCAGCTCGGCCAACGCGCGGTGCTCGTCGACCGGGGCCGGAAGTACGTCCAGACCGTCGGCGATGCCGTCCGTGGACCCGTCGAGGATGGTGGCCGGAACTGCGGCCGCGGCGAGTTCGTCGAGGTCTGCGACGCCGATGACCGCCAGCATCTTCTCGGTGTCGGACGCGTCCGGACCGACATGACGATCGACGAATGTGCGTACTGGGGACTGACTCATAGTGTTCTCCACACCTCGAACCGAGACGAGCCGCACGATCGCCGCAGTCGGGCGGACGTTCGCGCCTCCCCCTCTGTCGATTGCCCGTGGTTCCGGGCGCCTGAGAGATTCGGCTGCCGACCGTTCGGTCGGCGCCTTTCACCGTGGGCGGGTGGGTGGATCCACCACTTTCCAGAGGCGTCGGGGCCCGCACGGTCCTGGGTGCCTGAGAGATTGACGGAGAGGTGTTGCTCCTTCGGCGTCCGCACCGCGGCAGATGTTCACCGCGCTACGGAACTCTCCCGTGCGACTACGACGCAGAGTCGAGTCTAGCCGGTCTTGCGTGAGGACCGGTTCTTGCGGCGCGACGCGAGCTCGTCCTCGGGTGTGGGCTCGCTCTCGCCGCCGTCGGCACGCTCTGCCGGGAAGTCGGCGATGGTGCCGGTGAGTTCGCGCATCGCCCCGGACACCGCGATTCCGAAGACTCCCTGCCCACCCTGGAGGAGGTCGACCACTTCCTCGGCGGACGTGCATTCGTACACCGTGGTGCCGTCGGAGAAGAGGGTGATGCGAGCGAGGTCGGCCACACCTCGGCGACGCAGGTGATCAACGGCCACGCGGATGTTCTGCAGCGAGATGCCGGTGTCGAGAAGTCGCTTGACGATCTTGAGAACCAAAATGTCCTTGAACGAGTACAGACGCTGGCTTCCCGAACCCGCCGCCCCGCGAATGGACGGAACCACGAGGCCGGTCCGGGCCCAGTAGTCGAGCTGTCGGTAGGTGATTCCGGCGATCTGGCAGGCGCTGGGAACGCGGTATCCGACGAGTTCGTCGGGGATGGAGTCATCGGGGAACAAGCCCGGCTGAACGTCGGCGACGTTCGGAGCGAGCAGTGTCATCTGCTCCGGCTCCTGCGGCTGATCTGCCACGTGATTACTCCCTCTCGGATCTCCCGTTGCGCGTCCTGGCAACGAGTTCCGTACCGCCGGGCGCTCGGGGAACGCAGTAGTTGAAGACTACAGCCCCACCGACCCGGCAACACGTCCTTCGCACGACCTCGACGCTTGCTGGACCGAACGCTAGGGGTCCGAGCGACCAGGATCAACGCGCCACGCCCAAACCTCAACCTCAAGTCGAGGGTGAGACTGAACTGTTATCAACCGTCCGTGGCCTTGAAGTCGTCCGGCGACACCGACTCGAGAAATTCCTTGAACTTCTCGACCTCGTCCTCGCTCTCGTCGGGCATGATCAACCCCGCTTCGGCCAGCACCGCCTCTTCGGCGAAGATCGGCACCCCGGCTCGCAGCGCGATCGCCACCGAGTCGGAGGGGCGCGCCGAGACCCGGATGTTCTTCTCGAAAACCAGATCTGCGTAGAACGTGCCCTCTTGGAGGTCGACGATGCGGACTTCCTTGAGCGTATGCCCGAGTGCGGTCACGATGTCCCGGATCAGATCGTGCGTCAGCGGACGTGGCGGCTGCACACCCTGTTGTTCGAGTGCGATGGCGCTCGCTTCGGTCTGGCCGATCCAGATCGGGAGGTACCGATCACCGTCCGACTCGCGAAGAAGAAGCACCGGCTGATTCTGCGGTTGCTCGACCCGGATCCCGATCACGCGCATCTCGCTCATCGCGCCTGCCTCCCACCTGGTGTTACTCCGAGACGTCATTCGCGGTCACTAGGGCCGCCTCTCCAGTCTATTCACACCGACGGCGATGCAGGGGTTCACGGCCCGTGCTCACCGAGGGTCTACCGATCGAGCATGCCCCGAACTGCCTGCTTGACAAGGGATGTGTGCAGCATCAGCGACAGGGCCGCGAGTTCGCGAACGAGCTCTTCGGCGCGGTCGCGGGCGCCGGCGTCCCGGCTCATCGCCACCGGGCCGGCGATCTGGGCCACGAGACCCGCCTCGCGGTCGGCGGCAAGTTTGAACGCACGCAGGTGTCGCACCTCGAGACCGAACTCGGTCATCGCGGACGCGGTCCGGGCCAACACCACTGCCTCGTCGTCGTAGAAGCCGGCGGGACCCGGGGTCACCAGTCCGGCCGAACGCAACTGAGCCAGGAACGCGTCGTCGATTCCCGCGCGCTCCAACAGATCCGCCTTGCTCATCCGGGTCTGTGGGTCCGCGAGGAACTCGTCCGGGGACACACTGCCGGGAGCCACGGCCAGGGTCCGAGGTCGACGGGCCACCGGGGGCGCCACCGCGGCGCTCCCCTCGTCCATCGCCTCGAGCTGTTCCTTGATCACCTTCAGCGGTAGGTACTGATCACGCTGAGCGGTCAGCACGTAGCGCAGACGCTCACAGTCCTCGATCGAGAACCGGCGATAACCGGACGCCGTTCGCTCGGGCGAGATGAGGCCCTCGGCCTCGAGAAAGCGAATCTTCGAGATGGTGACGTCGGGAAAGTCGGGCCGCAGTCGATCGAGGACGGTGCCGATCGACATCCCTCCGCGAGACTGCTGCCCGACCGCCGTCACTGGCTACCTGCACCTGCAGACGCTTCACCGATCTGGCTGCCCGCGGAGCCACGGGGACCGGTGAGGAACACGAGACGGAACTTGCCGATCTGTACCTCGTCGCCGTTCGCGAGGACGGCCGAGTCGACGGGTTCGCGGTTGACGTAGGTGCCGTTGAGGCTGCCGACGTCGACGACCTGGAAATCGTCCTCTTCCTGACGGAATTCCGCGTGCCGACGACTGACGGTGACGTCGTCGAGGAAGATATCGCTGTCCGGGTGGCGACCGGCGGAGGTGGTCGGCTGATCGAGCAGGAAGCGGGAGCCCGCGTTGGGACCGCGCTTGACCACGAGAAGAGCCGACCCGACGGGCAACCCTTCGACACCCGACACCGGAGCTTCGGTGTTCGACGGAGCGGCCTTGTCCAGCTCGTTCAGGAAATCGGCCCGGAAGACGGACGTCGTCTCTGCGGGCGACTCGCCGTACACGCCATCGTTGCCGTTATCGCTCACGTTTCTCCTCCTCGATCTGACTGCCCCGACTGATGCGGAAGGCAATTCAGGACATTCTCGGTCACGGTCGTCCGACTCGTGCTAGTGCTCTGTCAACCATGCCGGTGCGACACGAGGTCCGGTCGTGACCACTCGTGAGGACCCTACCGACCGTACCTTGCGCGCGGGTATGCATGGCGGTGCTTACAGGTAGTTCGGCGGCAATACGTTATGCCTCTGTGATCGCCGCGTACGCCTCGGCGTCCAGCATCGCCTCGAGGAGGTCGTCGAGTTCGGACTCGGAATCGACCGACAGGTCGACCAACCAGCCTGCGCCGTAGGGGTCGGTGTTGACGAGCTCCGGGTCGCCGTCCAATTCACCGTTCACCGCAACCACTTTCGCGGACAAGGGCGAATAGATGTCGGACACGGACTTGGTCGATTCGACCTCGCCGAGCGACTCACCCGATGCGACGGCCTCGTCGACGGTCGGCAGCTGCACGAACACGACGTCACCGAGCTGGGACTGTGCGAAGTCCGTGATACCCACCCGCACCGCGGTCGGCCCCGTGCGCTGCACCCATTCGTGCTCGGCCGTGTACTTCAACTCGGTCGGGATATCGGTCTCGCTCACCCTCACCAGTTCCTTTCGTTCATGTCCGCGGGCCGTCGGCCCATCGGGGAGCGTATTGGCGCACTTCACCATCCCGCAAGACGACCCCTGCTTCGCCGCGGGGCCGCCGGCCACGGGAATCTCGCGCGCCACCCTGATCGACTTGATCAGGTAGAGGGCACCTGTCCAGAGGTAGAGACCGGTCCCCCACACCAGCAGTGCGTGACCCACCGGGTCGGCCACCACCGCTATCGCCCAATCCCCCTGCGCAGCAAGCAGAATGGGCAGAGCGGACATCAGGACGAAGGTCGCCGCCTTGCCGAGATAGATGACGTCGGGCGGGGGAAGCCCGCGGCGCTTGTAGACGAACATCGTCAACCCCAGAACGGCGTCTCGGCCGATCAGCACCACCGCGACCCACCACGGAATGATGTCGCGAATCGCGAAGGCGACCAACGTCGTCACGACGAACACTCGATCGACGAGCGGATCGAGAAGCGCTCCGAGCCGCGACGTTTGGTCGAGCAGCCGGGCCAGCTTTCCGTCGAGCCAATCGGTTGCACCGATGGTCATCAACAATGCCAGCGCCCAGCCGTCTGCTCGGGGACCGAGCAGCAGGTAGACGAACACCGGAATCCCCAGCAATCGCAGCACGCTGAGCGCATTGGGAACCGTCACGATCCGGTCCGGCTGCGATGGCTCGATCATGCGGTCAGCCTGCCATACCGCGGGCGCTTCGACGGGAGGCGAGAACGACTCAGCGCCACGCGAACACGGGTTGCTCGAACTCGGCCACCCGCGTGTGACGACCCGCCAGGACCACCTCACGGAACTGGTGCACGATCGCACCCGTCGGGGCATGTACCAACGACTGCCGGAACGGCCACTGAATCACCGGTCGCGGCGACTCCTCGATCGCGACGAACCGCGCGTCGACGTCGAGCTCGGCGGTGGTGACCGAATACAGGAACTCGACCTCGTCGGGATTGGCCGTCGGCTCGTCCTGCGCGTCCGCGACCCAGACGACGAAGGGTCTGATCACGAACCCCGATCGCGTCACGTAGTCGTCGAGCCGGCCCAGCACCGCATCCGTCCCGACCGTGACGCCCACTTCTTCGGCGAGCTCGCGCACCGCGGCCTCCTCGGGCGTCTCGCCGGGGTCGATGGATCCTCCGGGGAGTGCGAACTGGCCCGGGTGCGCGCGCATGCGGGACGGGCGCTTGGTCAGGATCATCCGGCGGTCCCCCGGCTCACCGCCGAGAGCGACGACCACCGCAGCGGCTCGGCCCGACGGCTCCTCCACGTTGGAGGGGACGAAGTTCCGGAGCGCCGCGGTGACGGCCTCTCGCTCGAGTCGGGTGTCCATGACAGACAGTTCTACCGGGCGAATCTCGCCGCTCTGATCGCAGGAGCGGTCGAGTGGGGCAACAATCGGCTCGGATCGGCCGGCAGGCCGAGTTCGATCGTTGTGGACTCGTCGATTCGGTAGGGCTGGGTGAGCACGACACCGGCGAGATACTTGCGCAGTCGCGACATCTCGGCCCGCACCGTGATGGCCCGACCCTGATCGCCGAACAGGTCGGTCGCCAGTTGCGAGGCCGAGCGTCCGTCCCGGTTCGTGGCGAGGACGTACAGAATCTCGGCGTGTCGCGGAGTCGCCTCGTGAGTCCAGTCGCCGAACGGGCTCCGGATCGTGATCACGGTCCGCTTCGGGTCTCTCAGGTCTATCCCGAGCGTCGTCGATCCGCTCTCGCCGACGACCTCGGCATCGCCGAGCTCGACGGGTCGAACCAGCCACCCGCCGGGCAGTGGGTCCACGTCGCACACGCCGAGCGACGGGAACCACGACGTGCCCGCGGACACCTCGTCGGGCAGCGCGACCCGGGCGCGTGTCGGCACCGACTCGACCGCCGCCACCCATCCGTGTCGGTCGACGGCGAGAGCGGGCCGGGTCGACCTCGCGAGCATCGGCGCGGCCACCGAACGCAAGCGGTCGAGGGTCGTCCGGTGTTGCTCTCGCAGCTGCGCCTCCGCCAGTCGCGACACGGTGTCGATCAGGGCGAGCGTCGTCGGATGCACTGTCTCGGCGGGCCCGCTGACGTCGACTGCGCCGATGACGCGGCCGGTCCGCGGGTCCCGTATGGGCGAGCCGGCGCACGTCCAGGCGTGGTGACTGCGTACGAAGTGTTCCGCGGAGAACACCTGGACCGATTTCCGCGAGACGAGGGCCGTGCCGATGGCATTGGTCCCCACCGAATCCTCTGCCCAACTGGCACCCTCGACGAACCCGAGCCGGTCGGCACGGGTGAGGACAGAGGGTGTGCCGCTGCGCCAGAGCACCCGCCCGGTGTGGTCGGCGACGACGAGAATGTTGTCGCCGCCCTCGGTCAACGTCTGCAGTCCACCGGTGAGCCCGTCGAGTATGTCCTCGAGACCGGACTCTCGGCGCGAAACCTCGAGGTCGAATCCATCCATGATCTCGTCCGGGGGCTGCGCCTGATCCGGATCGACGCCGAGCGATCGCAGCCGCTGCCAGGAGTCGCCGATCACGTCCCGCGGTCTGGCCGGGGTTCGGTCGCCGGCCATCGTCGCGTCGTAGACCGCCGTCAATATTCGTGCGTAGCGGCGGGGGTCCTCGCCCGCCGCTACCGCGGGCTCCGGGCTTGCGCTCTCAGTCATCGTCACCGAGTGTGCGCTCGGTCACATGGCTGCGCAAGAATCGGTCAGACAGAGGGATCGACCAGCACTTTCATCTTGGTTCCGGCGTGAAGGGCCTCGAAACCGTCGTCGATCACCGCGTCCAGAGCAATCGTCTCGACCCATCCGGCGGTGTCGTAGTGGCCTCGACCCATCAGATCGATCACCGCCTCGTAGTCGGCCGAGGTGTAGCAGAGCGAGCCCTGAATTCTCGATTCGTTCATCACCAGTTTCTGCAGCGGTGTGGTGAGCGGCTTCTCGTAGATCGCCACGCTCACCACAGGTTTGCGGGCGCCGATGCATCCCAGTGCGGTCTCGACCGCAGGCTGCACGCCGGCGGCGTCGTAGATCGCGTCCGCCCCGCGGCCGTCGGTCCGGTCCGCGATGAACGCCGGCACGTCGACAGACGTGGGATCGAGGGTCGACGCACCGAGCGCTTCGATCGACGCTCGGCGCGTGGGAGACGGTTCGACGACGTACACGTTCTCGACTCCCTTGCCGCGCAGAGCGAACCACAGGCCGATGCCGATGGGGCCGGCGCCGAACACCATCGCGGTGTCCTCCGGCTTCGGATCGCCCAGTGTCGCTGCGTGATACGCGACGGACATCGGCTCCACGAGGGCGCCGAGTTCGAGGGAGACGGAATCGGGCAGGAGGTGAATCATGTCGGTCGGAACCACGGTGTACTCGGCCATCCCGCCGTCGGACATCAATCCGTGGAAGCCGATCTGCGCACAGATGTTGTAGTTGCCCGCCTTGCAGGGTCCGCACCGACCGCAGCGGTACAGCGGTTCGACGGCAACCCTGTCCCCCACCGCCATACCGGTCACACCGGATCCGAGTTCGGTGATCGTTCCGGAGAACTCGTGCCCGATCACCAACGGCAACTCCTGACCGGTCAGCGGGTGCGGCGAGGTGGGAATGAAGATCGGACCCGCGTAGTACTCGTGGAGGTCGGTTCCGCAGATCCCGTTGAACCCCACCTTCACCTTGACCTGCCCTGCGCCCGGTGAGGGTTCCGGGACATCGGTGATCTCCAGCTTGTTCGGTCCGTAGTACACAGCTGCGCGCATCGGTTCTCGCTCCTGACTCGATTCGGTATGTACGCAGGTCTATGTGACCCGCCGCACAGCCGCCAGGGTTGCAGCGCGTTGCAATGGCGAAGGTCGGGCCGGCTGCAACCCGTTGCAACTCTCGACGCCGCCTCCTACGGGGAGTGTGCTGGGTCACAGATCATCAGCACACGAACAACGAGGGAGCACGCATGACCCAGACGATGGATCCCATCGAGACCGCACGGACCCGCACTCCACAGGAGCGCGTCGACACCTGGCTCGCGGACTTCGAGAGGGCTCTTGAAGCGCGTGACGTCGACCGAGCCGCCGGCATGTTCGCCGTCGACAGCTTCTGGCGCGACCTCGTGACGTTCACCTGGAACATCAAGACCGTCGAAGGCCGTGACGGCGTCGCCGACCTGCTGACGCACCGACTGGGCGACACCGACCCCAGCGGGTTTCACACCACGGAGGAACCAGACGAAGCCGACGGCGTCGTCTCCGCCTGGATCGAGTTCGAAACCGCCACGAGCCGCGGCAAGGGCCACCTGCGGCTGGTCGCGGACCCCGACTCCGGCGACGACCTCGCCTGGACGCTCCTGACGACCATGCAGGAGTTGAAAGGCTTCGAGGAACGACTGGGCGCCTCACGCATCAAGGGTGCGGTGCATGGATCGAACGCCGACACCCAGAGCTGGGCCGAACGCAAGGAAGCCGAGGAGAAGGACCTGGGATACGGAACGCAGCCGTACGTCCTGGTGGTCGGCGGCGGGCAAGGCGGGATCGCGCTCGGAGCGCGGTTCCGGCAGCTGGGTGTTCCCGCCATCGTGGTGGACCGCGCAGAGCGGCCCGGCGATCAGTGGCGCGGCCGGTACAAGTCTCTGTGCCTGCACGACCCGGTCTGGTACGACCATCTGCCATACCTTCCTTTTCCGCCGAACTGGCCGGTCTTCGCACCCAAGGACAAGATCGGCGACTGGCTCGAGATGTACACGAAGGTGATGGAGGTTCCGTACTGGACCAAGACCACCGCGAAATCCGCCACCTACGACGAGCAGAAGAAGGAATGGACCGTCGTCGTCGATCGGGACGGCGAGGAGGTGATTCTGCGGCCCAAGCAACTGGTGATGGCCACCGGAATGTCCGGGAAGAAGAACGTGCCGAATTTCCCCGGCATGGACGAATTCGAGGGTGAGCAGCACCATTCGAGCGAACACCCCGGCCCCGACGCGTACGTGGGCAAACGAGTGGTCGTCGTCGGGTCGAACAACTCGGCACACGACATCTGCAAGGCCCTGTACGAAACCGGCGCCGACGTGACCATGCTGCAACGGTCCTCGACCCACATCGTCAAGTCCGACTCCCTCTGCGAAATCGCGTTGGGTGACCTGTATTCCGAGCGCGCCGTCGAGTCGGGCATGACCACCGCGAAGGCCGACCTGACGTTCGCCTCGCTGCCCTACCGCATCATGCACGAGTTCCAGATCCCGGTGTATCAACGAATTGCGGAGCAGGACAAAGACTTCTACGACCGGCTCGAGAAGGCGGGTTTCCAGCACGACTTCGGCGACGACGGCAGCGGGCTCTTCATGAAGTACCTGCGGCGCGGGTCGGGCTACTACATCGACGTCGGCGCCTCGGAGTTGGTGGCGGACGGCAAGATCAAGCTGATGGCCGGACAGGTCGAGCGGATCAGCAAGACCGGTGTCGTGCTGGACGACGGAACCGAGTTGCCGGCCGACCTCATCGTCTACGCCACGGGCTACGGATCGATGAACGGATGGGTCGCCGATCTCGTCGATCAGGAGACCGCGGACAAGGTCGGAAAGTGCTGGGGCCTGGGTTCGGACACCACCAAGGACCCGGGGCCGTGGGAGGGCGAGCAGCGCAACATGTGGAAGCCGACGCAGCAGGAGAACCTGTGGTTCCACGGCGGCAATCTGCACCAGTCGCGCCACTACTCGCTGTATCTGGCTCTGCAGATCAAGGCTCGGTACGAAGGAATTCCGACTCCGGTGTACGGGCTGCAGGAAGTGCACCACACGGCGTGAGCGCGGCGGCCGCGAGCTCCGGGATGGTTCCGGGGCTCGCGGCCGAGTCCGGTTGCCATTCAAACCGATTGCTCGACTCTTCGGCGCGGTGCGGGCTGTCCGTACCGGTCGGTACGAAGTCGTTACCCCAGTTCATCGGGCGTTTACCGGGGAACGCCTCATCGGCATCGATACCGGTGATACTTGACTGCGTGTCACGACCGGACCCCTTGCTGATCCCATCCGACTTCGAGCCGACCGCTTCCGGTTCGGAACCGTCGTCGCTCGCCGACGACGCAGCGCTGATCGATTTCGGTCAGCGGTGGTACCCGTTCGGAGGCGGCGCGGCGGAGAGCATCTTCGTCGAGTTCGGCCTGTCCTCCGGCGAATTCTTCGGTCGCCTGCAGAAACTGCTGAAGGGCCCCACGCAGAACGGAATGGATCCCGCGGTGGTGGCCGACATGCTGACCGTCTGCCGCAAGCGTCTGTGGTTGGGCGAGTAGCTCTCTCGCCTACGACACGACGAGTCTGTCGAGCGCGGCCACCATGGCAGGCACTGCGATCGCGGGTACGGCCGGCGACCAGTAATGCCCCTGCCCCCACGTGCACCCCCACCGTGCGGCAACAGCGGCCTGTTCGCTGGATTCGATGCCCTCGATCACGAGCATCATCGACAGATCAGCGGCGAAACCCGCCATCGCCCGGACGAGGGCCTCTCCCACTGTGGTTCCGAATGCGAGGGTGATGGATCGGTCGATCTTGAACCCGTCGACGCGCACGCTGAGCAACCTGTCCATCGGCGCCCACCCGCCCCCGAGATCGTCCAGCACGACCACGAAGCCGTGCTCGCGCAGCTCCGCCACGAACTTCGCCTCGACCTTGGAGTTCGTTGTGGCCATTGCGGTTTCGGTGATCTCGAGTATTACACGACGTGGATCGACGCCCGCAGCCTCGGCCACCGCCGCGATGCGACCGACGCTGTCCTCGTGGCCGAAGTGAACCCCGGACACGTTGACCGACAACCGTAGATCGGGATCCAGGTGCAACCACGACGCGAAGTCGGCAACACTGTTCTCCAGGATCGCGAGGTCGAGGTCGACGATGAGGTGACTGTCCTCGATCTGCGCGATGAAGTCGCCCGGACGCAGCACCCCTCGCTCGGGGTGGTGCCACCGAGCCAGCGCCTCCATTCCCACCACACGACCGGAGGCGAGGTCGACGATGGGCTCGTACCACGGGACGATCGCACCGCATTCGAGTGCCGCTTTCAGTTCGCCCACGCTCGCCGCCTCCACGGGCATGCGGTCGCGGCGCCTCTGGGCGTCCAACTGCTCCTCCACGACCACGGCCAGCTGACGCAGAAGCTCGTAGTCGTCGGCGGCGGCCTCGCGCGGCACGGTGTCCAACACGCACAGAGTTCCGATCGGCAGCGACTCACGCCCGGTGAGCGGCACCGACACGTACGCACCGTAGGACGCGGCGTCCATCCGCGCGGCCATCTCGACGATGGCCGGATCGGAGCTGCGAGGGTCGGCCACGACGAGTGGGAGTCCGGTCTCGATCGCCACCGAGCAGACCGAGCGCGAGCGAGGCACCACCGAACCCTGCAGGCCGTCCGCGCGGTAGGAGACCAGGGTGAACTGGTCGTCCTCGTCGATGATGTTGACGAGAGCGATCGGGAAGTTCATCAACTTGGCCGTCACTTCGACCGTTGCTTCCAGGGCGGGCGTCACGGCGGAGAAATCGAGGTATTCGCGAGCGGATTCACTGCGCCGGTGGTCGTCGGTGCGCACCCGTGTACCTCCTCGACAACCCCAAGTACCCGACCACCCCGAAGGAGGTTACTCGGTTCGCGCAATTCGGGACGCACAGGCGAGCATCCTGAAACGTCGTGGTTTCGAATAGGGATCATGCGCGCGGAACCACCACTCACACGACGGGTCGACATCGTCGAAGCGCGCGTTCTGCGCGCCCTCACTCTGACCGCGGTGGTGGTCGGAACCCTCGCCGTGGTGTGGGGGTCGATCTGGATGGGCAGTCAGTCGAGCGCGACATCCGCGCCGGCGCCTGTCGTCAGTCGGGTCACCGCGCAGACCGATGCAGCCACCCGTGCTGCGACGCCCAGCTCGACGGCCATCGGTTCGTACGGTTCGACCACCGTGGCCGCTCGCTGGACGTGGAACGGCGTGGAGCGCACGGGGACGATCACCGTCCCGGCCAACACTCCGGCCGGATCGAAGGTCCCGCTGACCGTCGATTCCACCGGCGCACCCGTCTCCCAGCGACCCGCCCCGGCAAGCGCGGGTGTGATGGCAACCGTCGCGGGATTCGTACTACTCGCGTTGACGGTCGCCGTCTACGTCGCTGCCCGGATGGCCGTGCGTCGTCGCTTCGACGAGCAGCGCGATCGCCAGTGGGACCACGACATCGCACTGTTCTACGGCCGCATCGGCTAGCGTTCGTCAGCGTGACGGACGTCGACACCATCGTGATCGGTGCCGGTGTCGCCGGTCTGACAGCGGCACGCCTTCTGGCCGGAGCCGGCCGGCGCGTGATCGTTCTCGAGGCACGCGACCGGGTGGGCGGTCGCCTGCACTCGGTACGCCGGGGCGGTGACGTGCTCGATTACGGCGCGTCGTGGATACACGGAATCGACGACAATCCATTGGCCGACGCAGCCGATGCATTCGGACTGCGCACCACGGAATTCACGGTCGGCAGCTTTCAGCCGGACGGTAGGCCGATCGTCTACTTCTCGCCGACGGGCGCTCGACTGGGCGACGACGACGCCCGTGAGTTCGCGTCGGACGTCCACACCGTCGACCGGATTCTGGCCGAAGTCGTCGCCGATTCCGAGCTCGGAACGTCGTACGCCGACTGCGTCGAAACCGCTCTGTCGCACTGCGATTGGGACGAGAGCCGGCGAGCCCGTGTGCGGGAGTACATGCAGCACCGAACCGAGGAACAACTGGGTGTGTGCATCGACGACCTCGACGCACACGGCCTCGACGACGACGCGATCTCCGGCGACGAGGTGGTGTTTCCGGACGGGTACGACGAACTCGCCGCGCATCTCGCCGAAGGACTCGACGTACGCCTGGAGCATCGGGCGACGCGGATCTCGTGGTCGACGACCGGCGGCACCGTCGAGACCGATCGGGGCGTCTTCGATGCGTCGCGGATCGTCGTCACCGTCCCGATCGGAGTACTGAAGTCCCCGGATTTCGTCATCGAACCGGCGCTTCCGGATCCCATGGCGCGCGCCCTCGATCGTCTCGAGATGAACGCGTTCGAGAAGGTGTTCCTCCGGTTCCCCGTCAAGTTCTGGGACGACGGCGTGTACGCCCTTCGTCGTCAGGGTGATGCCGGCCGGTGGTGGCATTCCTGGTACGACGTGAGCGCGGAAGGTGGGTCGCCCACCCTCCTGACGTTCGCAGCCGGTCCCTGCGCCCGAGCGACCAGGAGTTGGTCCGACGCTCGGATCGGCGATTCCGTCCTGAGCGCGCTCCGCGAACTGTACGGAGACGCCGTCGTACCGCCGGACCGCGTTGACGTCACGCGCTGGCAGGACGACCCGTTCTCGCGTGGCTCCTATTCCTACCCGTCCGTGGGCTCGACACCCGCCGACCACGACGCACTGTCCACTCCGGTGCAGGACGTGCTGCATCTCGCGGGCGAGGCCACGTGGACCGAGGATCCGTCGACGGTCACCGCAGCCATGCGGTCGGGACACCGTGCAGCCGAGCGAATTCTGCAGCGCCCCATCGGTTTCGCGGAGCTGTGGTCCGGAGAGCGTTCCTAGGTGGGCGTCGGTGCAACGATGATCTGGTTCCGAAGAAACGGGATCAACAACGCGCTGACGCGTTCCGGCGCCTCGAGGTGCGGCCAGTGCCCTGCGTCGTCGATGAGATGGACGGTGGCGTTCGGAATCGACTCGCGGTTACGACCAGCGAACTTCACGGGGAGGAATTGGTCGTCGGCGCCGAAAATCACTATCGACGGCCACTCCGCGGCGACGAGACGCATCTGCGGCAATTGCCAGCTCTGCGTCTCCATCTCGGTCGCGCGGTAGAGCGCGAGGACTGCTGAGCGGGTGCGGCGATCGAAGTTGCGCCACATCACGTCGAGTTCGGCGGTCGGCAGAGCTCGCAACGAGCGCGCGAAGCCCCACTTGTTGGCGATCATCATGAAGGCCTCGCCGGCAATCGGCGTGCGGTAGAGCCGCGCCACCGCGTGCCACCGCATACCGCGCATGATGCCGGAGTTGATGAGCGACAACGACGCGACACGGCTCGGATCGTAGAGCGCCGCGAATGTCGCCCAGGCCCCTCCGAAGTCGTGGCCGACGAAGTGCGCCCGTTCGACGCCCAGTGCGTCGAGCTGCTTGGACAGGTGCACGCCGATGTTCGGCACGTCGTAGATGAAATCGCGCGGGCGGGGTTTGTCTGCTCCACCGAAACCGGGCATGTCGGGGGCGATCGCGCGAGTGAAATCACCCGTCTCGGCAACCAGCGTCGCAAATTCTCCACACGCTCCCGGACTCCCGTGAACGAAGACGACCGCTTCACGCCCACGTGGGTCACCAGCCTCGATCACCGGGGAACGGAGGCCGTCGACCACAACGGCGGAGCTGCGGATGGCTGCCACCCGACACACTTTAGCGATCCGTCGAAAAAATCACCCCGACCAGTATCCCTGTTGGACAATGGTCGAGGTGATTCCTCGTGGTCGGGCTGACAGGATTTGAACCTGCGACCACCTGACCCCCAGTCAGGTGCGCTACCAAGCTGCGCCACAGCCCGCCGCGCCCCGAAGGACGCTGGGAAAAGATTACCCCAGCGTCGAGTCGAGAAGCCAATCGCTGGTCACTTGCGATTCCGATCGCGCTTTTCCCGGATACGCACCGAGATCCGCACGGGGCTGCCGTCGAAGTTGAACTCCTCGCGCAGTCGCCGCTCGATGAAGCGGCGGTATCCGGCCTCGAGGAACCCGGTGGTGAACAACACGAAGGTCGGCGGCCGAGTCGTCGCCTGCGTCGCGAACATGATGCGCGGCAGTCGCCCGCCACGCATGGGCGGTGGCGTCGCCGCCACGACTTCTTTTAGCCACGTATTGAGCCGGCCCGTCGGAATTCGCTTGTCCCACGACGCCAGTGAGGTCTCGAGAGCGGGAACCAACTTCTGCACCGCTCGCCCCGTCTTGGCCGAGACGTTGACTCGCTGCGCCCACGGAACGCGCATGAGGTCGCGGTCGATCTCGCGCTCGAGCTGCCCGCGGCGGTCCTCGTCGACGAGGTCCCACTTGTTGAACGCGATCACCAACGCACGTCCTGCCTCCGCCACCATCGACAGCACCCGAAGGTCCTGCTCGGAGATCACCTCGGATGCGTCGATAAGCAGAATCGCCACCTCGGCCGCATCGATCGCACCCTTGGTCCGCAGCGACGCGTAGAACTCCGCGCCGCTGGCGTGCGAGACACGCTTGCGCAGCCCGGCGGTGTCGACGAATCGCCACACCTTGCCGCCGAGCTCCACCAACGAGTCGACGGGGTCGACCGTCGTGCCGGCCACGTCGTGCACGACGGACCGTTCGTCGCCGGTCAGCTTGTTCAGCAGCGACGACTTGCCCACGTTCGGCTTGCCCACCAGGGCGACACGGCGGGGACCCGTCGTCCCGGTGCCTTCGCGCGGAGTCTCCGGCAACACGGCGAGAACGTCGTCGAGCAGGTCGCCCGTGCCACGCCCGTGGGTGGCGCTGACAGCGCGCGGTTCACCGAGCCCGAGTGACCACAGCGCGGCCGCCTCGGATTCGGTGCGTTCGTCGTCGACCTTGTTGGCCACGAGGATGACCGGCGTCTTCGACCGCCGCAGAACGCGGGCAGCGGCCTCGTCCGTCGCGGTGGCCCCGACCACGGCGTCGACGACCAACAGGATCGCGTCGGCGGTCCCCATGGCCTGTTCGGCCTGTCGCGCCACGGACTGCTGCAGACCCTTGGCGTCGGGCTCCCAGCCTCCGGTGTCCTGCACCATGAAGCGGCGGCCACTCCAGTTCGCCTCGTAGGAGACGCGGTCGCGGGTCACACCCGGCACGTCCTCGACGACGGCTTCGCGGCGGCCGATGATGCGGTTGACGAGTGTCGACTTGCCCACGTTCGGACGCCCCACCACGGCAAGCGTCGGCACCGCGACGAATTCCTCGTCGCCGTCCTCGCCCTCGAAATCGATTCCGTCCCAGTCGGATTCCTCGCTCCACGTACCGTCGCCGGCGAAGGTCTCGGTGGTGAGGAAGCTGCTGTCGTCGGTCATTGTCGTACTCCAGTTCGTTCGTGAACCAGCGTCAGGAGCGTGTCGATGACTTCGTCCATGCTCAGCTCGCTGGTGTCGACGGGCACCGAATCCTCGGCCGGCCGCAGGGGCGAGAGGGTGCGCGTCGAATCCGCTCTGTCGCGTCGCTCCACGTCGGCGAGGACGGCGGCGAAGTCGTCGCCGCGTCCCTCGGTGATGTTCTGTTCGTTGCGTCTACGGGCCCGTGTCTCCGCCGATGCGGTGAGGAAGATCTTGACGTCCGCGTCGGTCAACACGACCGTTCCGATGTCGCGACCCTCCACCACGATCCGCTCTGCCGACGCGGCGAGCTCGCGCTGCATGGCGACCAGCTTGTCGCGGACGGCGGGAACGGCCGACACCGCGGACACCGCGGCGGTCACCGCGGCACCCCGAATCGGTCCGGTGACGTCGACTCCGGCCACACGCACGCTCTCGCGCTCGGGGTCGGTGCCGACCTCCAGGTCGAGGTCGCTCATGCCGGCGCTCACCGCGTCGACGTCGTCGGGGTCGATGCCGTTGTCGAGCACCCACACCGTGGCCGCCCGATACATCGCACCGGTGTCGAGGTACGACGCACCGAGCGCCGACGCCAACCGCCGGGACACCGTGGACTTGCCCGTTCCGGACGGACCGTCCATCGCGATGACCAGGCCCGACCCTCGGCCGGTGGGGAAGTCGCTCACAGCCCCACCGCCGTGTACAGGCTGCTGACCTCGCCGCGGCCCAGGACCCGAAGGGTGCCCGGACGCTGGTCGCCGAGGGCGACGATTCCGATGTCGGTGCGCACCAACCGAATCACGGGGTGTCCGACGGCATCGAAGAGGCGACGCACGATGTGCTTACGTCCTTCGTGGAGAACAACTTTCACCAGGGTTTTGCCCTCACCCGCATCGAGCAGGGTGAACGAGTCGACCTTGGCCGGGCCGTCGTCGAGTTCGACTCCGGCCTTGAGCTGCTTGCCGACGCCGCGTTCCATGACGCCGTTGACCGTGGCCATGTATGTCTTGGAGACCTCGAACGACGGGTGCATCAGCCGGTGAGCCAGATCGCCGTCGTTCGTCAGCAGGATCAGGCCTTCGGTGTCGGCGTCGAGGCGCCCGACGTGGAAAAGCCGCTGACCCGCCTGGACACGCTCGGCGACGATGTCGCCGATGCAGGGACGACCGAGGTCGTCGGACATCGTCGACTGCCATCCGCGCGGCTTGTTGAGCGCGATGTGGACCAGGTCGGCCTGCACCAGCACACGGGTGCCGTCCACCCGGACGACGGCGGTACCCGGATCGATGCGCACGCCCTGCTCGCGCACGATGCGTCCGTCGACCTCGACACGACCCTGATCGATCAGTTCTTCGGCAGCCCGGCGCGATGCGACGCCGGCCTGAGCCAGCACCTTCTGCAGCCGCACCCCTTCGCCGGCGGGAACGTGCTTGCGGGGGCCTGAGTCGGTGTTCTGGTGCCGAGCGGGCTTGGCGTTGCTGATGGTCGGAGCGGCCACGTGCTTGCGGGTCGGCTTGGGATTCTTCGTGGGCGCCTTGCGCGGAATGGTCGGGTTGACCTCGCGCGGATTGACGGTGTCCGCACCCGCACCCGCACCCGAACCTGCACCCCGCGCGGCGCGGGGCTTCTTGGGCAACGGCTTCGCAGCGCGCTTGGACTCTCCGGTGCGTGCGGACGCACCGGGCGCTGCGCTGGTGCCTGGCGCTCCGCGGCGCGGTTGGGTTCTCTTGCTTCGGTCCGGTGTGCCATCACGGCGAGCGGGGTTTTTCACTTTTTCTCTCTTGTCAATCGTCTTCGGTGTCGGGCCCGATCGCCGGGCCCCGGTCGTTCTTCGGTGCAGCGTTCGCGCGCAGGACCCGTGGGTCGGTGTCGAGGCTCTCGCTGATGTCGTCGATCATGTCCACGCCCGGTAACAGCGGCGCAAGCTCGGGAAGATCGGCCAACGATGCCAACCCCAGACGCTCCAGAAACATTTCGGTGGTGACGTACTGCGTCGCCGCCGAATCCGCATCCGTACCGGACTCGGCGATGAGACCCCGCGCCAGCAGGGTGCGCATCACGCCGTCGACATTCACGCCGCGCACAGCACTCACTCGTGCACGGGTAACCGGTTGACGATAGGCGATGACAGCCAAGGTTTCCAAAGCGGCGCGGGTCAGTTTGGACCGCGCACCGTCGAGGAGAAGCTTCTCCACGTAGGGCGCGTAGTCGGTGCGGGTGTAGAAACGCCAGCCGTCTCCGGCGTACCTGAGGTCGATGCCGCTCCCCCGCTGCGTGAGGTCGTTCGACATCTCCCGCAACGCCGCGTCGATGCGGGTGGCGTCCGTCCCGAGCGTCGACGACAACAGGGCCACGGGGGCCGGTGAGTCGACGACGAGCAGCACCGCTTCGAGCGCGGAGCGCAGCTCCCGGTCGTCGAGCTCCCCCGCAGGGCCGTCCAGCTCCCCCGCAGGTTCGTCCAGCTCGAGGCGGTCCGGCTCGGTCATCCGTAGTCCTCCACCTCGGCGAGCCCCGCAACGTCCGGGTGTTCACCGGTCCAGCTCACCTTCAGCTCGCCCAGTGCGTCGGGCTGGTCGAAGACGATCGCGCGTTCGCGGTAGAGCTCGAGGAGCGCGAGGAACCGCGCGACGATCTCGACGGTTACACCGCACCCGGCCACGAGGTCACCGAACGACGTCCATTCGCCCTCGCCGGCTGCGCGCAGAAGGTCGAGCACGGCGGCCGCATGTTCGGGCACCGAGACCTTCGACACATGTAGGTGATCGAGGCCCACCGTCGGCATTGTTCGAGGCTGAAACGCTGCCGCTGCGATCTCGGCGAACCGCTGCGGGTTCACCCCGAGCAGCACCTCCGGCAACAGATCCGCGTACTGATCTTCGAGCGACACCGACCGCGGGTAGCGGCGCAATGCCGCACCTTCGAGTTCGCCGAACAGCTGCGCGACCTGCTTGTAGGCCCGGTACTGCAGAAGGCGAGCGAAGAGGAGGTCGCGTACTTCGAGCAACGCCAGGTCCTCGGCGTCCTCGACATCACCCGCCGGCAGCAGACGCGCCGCTTTCAGGTCGAGCAGGGTGGCCGCAACGACGAGGAACTCGGTGGTCTGGTCGAGGCCGAGTTCCGGGCCCAGGTCGCGGGTGTAGGCGATGAAGTCGTCGGTGACGACGTGCAGGGCCACTTCGGTGACGTCGAGTCGATGCGAGTTGATCAGGCTCAGGAGAAGGTCGAACGGTCCTTCGAAGTTCTGCAGCCGAACCTGGAACCCGGTGGGCTTGTCTACCGGTGCGACGGTCGCCGCCGTCATGCGACGGGCGAGTCGCGATGGATCACTTCACGCGCGAGCGCTCGGTACGCCTCGGCGCCCGCCGATTTCGGCGCCCAGGTGGTGATGGGCTCACCGGCCACCGACGTCTCGGGGAAACGAACCGTGCGGGTGATGACGGTGTCGAAGACGACGTCGCCGAACACCTCGACGACGCGGTTCATCACCTCCCGCGAGTGCAGGGTTCGTGCGTCGAACATCGTCACCACGATCCCGGACAGCGTCAGCCGCGGATTGAGCCGATCGCGCACCTTGTCCACGGTGTCGTTCAGCAGAGCCAGACCGCGGAGGCTGAAGTACTCGCACTCCATCGGGATCAGCACTTCGTCCGCGCACGCCAACGCGTTCACCGTGAGCAGGCCGAGGGACGGTTGGCAGTCGATCAGGACGTAGTCGTACCGGTCGAGGATCGGGTGCAAGACGCGGCCCAGGGTCTGCTCACGCCCGACCTCGGTGACCAGCTGGATCTCCGCTGCGGACAGGTCGATGTTCGAGGGAAGCAGGTCCAGGTTCTCGACCCTGGTGCGCATCAACACGTCGTCCACGGACACCCGCGGTTCGACGAGGAGGTTGTGCACGGTCAGGTCCAGATCGTGATGCGGCACACCGAGACCCGCGGACAGCGCGCCCTGTGGGTCGAGGTCCACGAGTAGTACGCGCCTGCCGAACTCGGCGAGCGACGCACCCAGGTTGATCGTCGACGTCGTCTTTCCGACGCCGCCCTTCTGATTGCACATCGCGATGACGACCGCGGGGCCGTGGGACGTCAGCGGCGCGGGTTCGGGGATGGACCGTGGAACTCGGCCGGTGGGCCCGGCGCCCTCGGGATGAGGTGCGGGAGCAGCAGGCTCGGGTTCGGGCTGACGGGTGCGGAACAACGCACCTTCGTCGTGCGCTCTGTCGTGCTCGCCCGCGAACGGGCCCTCGGGCCGCGCCGTCGGCGGCTGTGGTGACACCACGACCCGCGCTCCCTCCCTCGTCGGTTTGCTGCTTCTCCGGTTCTGCGAAACGCTACCCGCCGCAGAGGGTGCATTCCGGTTCGGACACGCTATCTGGCGCGCGGATGCGCTTCGGCCCACACCTCGCGCAGGGTGGTGACCGTGACCAGGGTGTAGATCTGCGTCGTGGTGACGGACGCGTGCCCCAGAAGTTCCTGCACCACCCGCACGTCCGCTCCGCCGTCGAGCAGGTGTGTTGCGAACGAGTGCCGCAGGGTGTGCGGTGACACGCTCGACGCGATACCGGCCCGCTCCGCCGCGTTGCGCAGCACCTGCCAGGCACTCTGCCGCGACAGGCGCCCACCGCGCGCGTTGAGCATCAGCGCGGGGGTTCCCCGGGCGATCAGCGCCGGTCGGCCGCGCACGAGGTACGCGTCGACGGCGTCGATGGCCGGTCGGCCCACCGGCACCACCCGGTCCTTGCCGCCTTTACCCCGCAGCAGGACCGACCTGGACTCGGTGTCGATGTCGTCGACGTCCAGGCCCACCGCCTCCGAGATGCGCGCTCCGGTGGAGTAGAGCAGTTCCAGAAGCGCGCGGTCGCGCAGCCCGCGCGGTGTGTCGGCGCTGTCGCCGCCGGCCGCGTCCAGAAGCGCGAACACGTCGTCGACCGTCAACGATTTGGGCAGCCGCCGACCCGGAGCGGGCGGCTTCACTCCCGCTGCGACGTCGCGTGCGACCAGACCCTCCGAGACCGCGAAACGATGCAGTCCTCGGACGGCGATCAGCGTCCGCGCGGCGGAACTGGCAGCGAGGGGCGGAAATTCGTCGTCACCGAGTCGCAGCGCGGAAACGAACTCCGCCACGTCGTTCTCGGTGACGTCGCCGAGGTCCGCCTTGTCGATCTCGCGCAAGTAGTGGTGGTATCGAGTCAAATCGCGCCGGTACGACGTGATCGTGTTGCGCGCCGATCCGCGTTCGACCGTCAGATGATCGAGGTAGGCGCCGATGACGTCGCCCACCCGATCGACCTCCGGAGCCTCACCCGCCACTCGAACCCTGATCGTTCCCCGACTTTCGCCGCTCGAACGCCGTCGGGACGTCCTGCCACGGCGCCGAGGTGGGACGCAACGTCACGTCGGGGGACGAGCGGAGCGCCGCCAGCGCCAGAATGCCTGCGACGGCGGACGCGTTGACGATCTCACCCGAGAACACACGCGCCACCGCCTCCGACAGCTCGAGGCGGACGATGCGAATGTCGGCTTCCTCGTCGACGGGGTCCGGTCGGTCGATCTCGGTCAGCCCCTCGGCGAGGAACAGGCGCACGGTCTCGTCGGTGAAACCGGGCGACGCCGCCACGTCCACCAATAGCGACCACGTGTCGGCGCGTAGCCCGGTCTCCTCCCCCAGTTCACGTTGGGCCGCCGCGGCATAGTCCTCGCCTGCCTCGTCCAGCAGGCCCGCCGGCAATTCGAGGAGCCGCCTTCCCAGCGGATGGCGGTACTGCTCGATCAGGACGATGCGCTGCTCGCTGTCGACGGCCACCACCGCAACCGCGCCGTAGTGCTCGACAACCTCGCGTTCGGCTTCGCGTCCACCGGGCATCCGCACGGTGTCCAGCCGGAGCGCCAGGATCGCACCCTGGTAGGCCAATCGTGAGTCGACGGTGTCGAACTCGTGACGATCGGCCGTCACGAACCGACGCTCTCGGACGCGGCGCCCTCGATCTCGATCTCGTCGCCGTGCACGTCCACTTCGAGGCGCTCGGCCGCCTTGTACTTCAGCGCAGCTCCGATCAACGCCGCGAACAAGGGATGCGGACGCGTAGGCCGAGACTTGAGTTCCGGATGTGCCTGCGTCGCAACGAAGAACGGATGCATCGACGCGGGCAACTCGACGAACTCGACCAGATGTCCGTCCGGCGACGTGCCGCTGAAGACGAGGCCGCTTTCGGAGACCTTGTCCCGGTACGCGTTGTTGACCTCGTAGCGGTGCCGGTGCCGCTCGGACACCGACTCGGACCCGTACGCCTGCGCCACGACGGACCCCTTGGTGAGCGTCGCCGGGTAGGCCCCGAGACGCATGGTGCCTCCCAGGTCGGCTTCGCCTGCGACGGCCTGCTCCTGATCGGCCATCGTGGAGATGACCGGATGCGTTGTCTCCGGATCGAATTCGGCGGAGTTGGCGTCGGTCACGCCGACCGAGCGAGCGGCCTCGATCACCATGCACTGCAGTCCGAGGCACAGCCCCAGGATGGGCACCTTGCAGGTGCGCGCGTAGCGGATGGCACCGAGCTTGCCTTCGATCCCGCGGATTCCGAATCCACCGGGAATGAGCACCGCGTCCACGTCGCCGAGTGCCGCGGCCGCGCCCGCGTCGGTCTGGCAGTCGTCGGACTGAACCCAGACGACCTCGACCTTCGCGCGGTGAGCGAATCCGCCGGCCCGCAGGGCTTCGGTGACGGACAGGTACGCGTCGGGCAGATCGACGTACTTGCCGACCAGTGCGATTCGCACCGTTTCCCGGGGCTGATGTACGCGCTCGAGCAGGTTTCCCCACACGGTCCAGTCGACGTCGCGGAACGGCAGGCCCAGCTTGCGGACGACGTACGCGTCGAGGCCCTCCTTGTGGAGAACCTTCGGAATGTCGTAGATCGAGGGTGCGTCGGGCGTCGAGATGCAGCCGTCGACGTCGACGTCGCACATCAGCGCGATCTTGCTCTTCAGGGCCGGGGGGACGTCGCGATCACAGCGCAGGATGAGCGCGTCGGGCTGGATGCCGATGCTGCGCAGCATCGCCACCGAGTGCTGCGTGGGTTTGGTCTTGAGCTCGCCCGAGGGCGCCAGATACGGAACCAGCGACACGTGCAGGAAGAAGACGTTCTCCCGGCCCACGTCGTGCCTGATCTGGCGGGCAGCTTCGACGAAGGGCTGCGACTCGATGTCGCCGACCGTGCCACCGATCTCGGTGATGACCACGTCGGGGCTCTGGCCCTGCAGGTCCGGGCCGCGCATGGCGAGAATGCGGTTCTTGATCTCGTCCGTGATGTGCGGAATCACCTGCACGGTGTCGCCGAGGTACTCGCCGCGCCGCTCCTTGGCGATGACGGTCGAGTACACCTGACCCGTCGTCACGTTCGCGTGCCCCGACAGGTCGCGATCGAGGAAGCGCTCGTAGTGGCCGACGTCGAGGTCGGTCTCGGCACCGTCCTCGGTCACGAAGACCTCGCCGTGCTGGAACGGGTTCATGGTTCCGGGATCGACGTTGAGGTAGGGATCGAGCTTCTGCATGGTGACGCGGAGGCCGCGTGCGGTCAGCAGCTGCCCCAGGCTCGAGGCAGTGAGCCCCTTGCCTAGAGACGACGCGACGCCGCCGCTGACGAAGATGTGTTTGATGTCAGTCCGCGTATGAATGCGTGACAGTGGCAAAGGAACTCCCGTGACGACTGCGACCCGACGCCGACCCGAAGACCGACATGTCGAGTGGTTCGGAACCTGGCCGACCCACGGGATTTCACGGTAACACCTTTCGGCCCGTCAGGTGGGAGGTGCCCCGACCGTGACTGCCGTGGCGTTCGGACCCGTCCCGTACCGACCCGAGGCGCCGTTCAATTGCTCGGCGAGGGCGAGCGCGACGGTGATGCGGCCCGACTGGCGGTCCACGTCGTCCACCGTGCTCAGTCCGGACGACAGCCCTGCGTCCGATCGGACGACGGCAATCGGGCCGCTGCCCTCCGCCGCTCCCGTTCGACCGGCCAGCACGGTACCGGCTCCGCGCCCGTCGAAGGCTCCGGCGAAGCGGGCGACGATCGCACCGCGGTTGCCGTCCTCCGCGTCGGATTCGGCGTTGCCGGTCAGCACCACGGCGAGTTGGGCGGGCTGCACGGCATTGTCGTCGTAGGTGATGAAGCCGCCGCTGCGCAACGTGTCGAGCGCCAGGCCCATCTCCTCCGGGGTGGACTGCGGCTCGGCGGTCTGCGGGTTCAGCAACAGGACCGACCCGAGCAGGTCACCGGCGAGACTTCCCTGATCGACGGCGCCCGTACGCAGCTGAATACCGGCGGGAACGACGTTGGTCAGACGGGTACGCAGATCGTCACCGCTCGATGCGGAGACGAACGAGTCGGTCAGTCCGACACGGCCCGTGACGGATCCGCCGGCGTCGGTGATGATGCGGTTCACGGCGTCCAGATCGCCCGGGTCCGCGTCCGGTGTCGTCACGACGAGCACGGTCCGCCCGGTCAGCGAGTTGGCCACCACACGGCCGGCGACGGCTGCATCGAAACCGTCTGCGGCATTGAGCTTTTCGCCGAGTGCGTTGTTGGTGTCCTGCACCGAGTTCAGCTGGTTCTGCAGGTCCGATTTGTCGTCGCGCAACCCCGACAGGACGCTCCCCGACAACAATCCCGAGCCGAGGACCACTCCGACTGCGAGGGCGAGAAATACTGCGGCGAGCGATATTGCGTGCTGGCGCATGGAAATCACGCGAGCAGCCCCTGGACCCACTCCGCAAAGCTGTTCCACGTGGCGATCGCCCAATCCAACGTCGCGCCGCCGCCGTTGGTGACGATCAGCGCGGCGATGACCGCAATCAACGCAGCCAACACCAGCAGCGCCACGGCGCCGCCGGACACCCGGCTGCGGTACAGGGTGGCCATCGCCTTGGCGTCGACCAGTTTCGGGCCGACCTTGAGCCGCGTCATGAACGTCGACGGGGTACTCGAACGCTTGCTGGCGTCGAAGAATTCGTCGAGCGACGCGGCGCAGCCCACGGTGACGATCAGGGATGCGCCGTGATGGTCGGCCAGCAGGAGAGCGAGATCGGACGGAGTTCCGCTCGCGGGGAACGTCATGGCGCCGATACCGAGGTCCTGGATGCGTTCGAGGCCTTTGGCGTGTCCGTCGGGGTCCGCCGGGAGCACCACTTCGGCGCCCGACTTCAGGGTTCGGGTACTCACGTCCTCCGGATCTCCGACGATCAGGTCGGGCCGGTATCCGGCGTCGGCGAGGGTGTCCGCACCCGCCCCGACACCGACGAGGATCGGTGAGTACTCCTTGATGAACGGCTTGAGGTTCTTCAGGTCGACGATGTGGTCCTGACCTTCGGCGACCACGACGACGTGACGACCCGTGAAGTCCACGTCCACGTCGGGAACGCCGACTCCGTCGATGAGGAGCGGGCTCTCGGTGCGAATGAATTCGATCGTGTTGCCGGAGAACGCTTCCAGGTGATCGATGAGACCACTCTTGGCTTCGATCATCCGATCCGAGATGTCGGCCTCGGTCTGTTCGATGCCCTTGGCCAGTCGGCGTTCGCCGGCGTAGACGCCACCGTCGTCGAGGCGGATCTTGGATCCGTCCTTGACCTTCTTGAACACCTCGGACCCGGCGTTGTCGATGAGCAGGATCCCGTTCGCGACCAACACCTCCGGCCCGAGGTTGGGGTACCGGCCGGAGATGGACGGTGATGCGTTGACGACCGCGAGCACGCCGGCGGTGACCAACGCGTCGGCGGTGATGCGATCGAGATCGATTTCGTCGAGGACCACGACATCACCCGGGCCGACGCGGCGAAGCAACTTCGCCGTACTGCGATCCACCCGAGCGATACCGCTCACTCCGGGCAACGAGTCATGACTACGCGAGAGCAGGGCCGGCATCTTCATGGGAACGATGATGACCCGGCCGTACCCCGGCTTTGTGGAGGCGCGCCGTACCAATTACCACATCGTTCACACCAGTCACAGAGACCGGGCTCGCCTCATCAGGCTGTTCGCTCCCTCTCGAGGCTCGCCGTCTGCAGCAATTCCTCCGCGTGCGCGCGCCCGGTCTCCGTGTCGTCGAGACCGGCAAGCATGCGGGCCAGCTCGACCACACGATCGGAATCGGACAAGGTGCGGACGCCACTGTTCGCACCCTTCTTGCCGTCGGTCTTGTCGACGACCAGGTGGGTGTCGGCGAATGCCGCAACCTGCGGCAGGTGGGTCACCACGATGACCTGATGGGTCCGCGCCAGACGGGCCAGACGCTTACCGATCTCGACTGCGGCTCGGCCACCGACGCCGGCATCGACCTCGTCGAAGACCATCGTGGCGCCCGAATCCGACTGCGCCAGTACCACTTCGAGCGCCAGCATCACGCGCGAGAGCTCGCCGCCGGACGCGCTCTTGTTCAGGGGCAGAGACTGCGCCCCGCTGTGTGCGGACAGCCTGAACTCGACCTCGTCGGTTCCGGACGAGCCTGCGTGGAGACTACGGCCGTCGACGTTCAGCGCCGCCACGTCGCCGGGCGCCGCATCGCGCGGACGCACCGCCACCTCGAGGGCGGCCTTGCCCATGGCCAGCCCGGCGAGCTCGACGCTCACCGCCTTCGAGAGTTTGACCGCAGCTTTGCTCCGCGCCGCGCTCAATTTCCGAGCGACCGCGACGGTCTCGGCCGCGGACGCGTCCACTCGCGCCGACAACTCCGCGAGAGCGTCCGACGAGACATCGAGGCGCGTGAGTCGTTCACGAGCCTCATCGGCCCATGCCAACACGCCGTCGACGTCCGCAGCATATTTGCGCGTCAGGTTCTTGAGCTCGGCCTGTCGCGTCAGGAGCGAGTCCAGGGACTCGGGATCCGACGGCAGGTCGGAAAGATACGACGACAGATCGGCGCCGACGTCGGTCACCACCGCGATCGCCTCGGCGAGCCTCGGCGCGAGATCGGACAGCGCGGCGTCGTCGGAGGACTGCAGGCGGTCTCGAGCCTCACCCAGAAGCGCCATGACGGATGGACCGTCAGTGGGATCGTCACCGCCGGTGAGGGCCGCCTGTGCGCCGACGGCGCTCTCGCGCAGCGAGTCGAGGTCGCTCAGGCGACGAACACTTGCCGCAATCTCGACGTCCTCTTGCGGGGCCGGGGCGACCGCGTCGATCTCCTGCAGAGCGAAGGTCAACTGATCGGCCTCGCGCGCCAGTTCGCGACTCTTCTCGGTGCGCTCACGCAGTTCGGTTCGCGCGGCGACCCATTCGGCGCGGTGCTTCTGGTACCGAGCAAGCAGAGTCCCGACGGTGTCGCCCGCGAACCGATCCAGCGCGGCACGCTGCTCGTCGGCGCGCTGCAATCGCAACTGGTCGTTCTGGCCGTGCACCGTGAGCAACGACCCCGTGAACTCGGCCAGGACGCCGGCCGGCACGCTGCGACCGCCGAGGTGCGCGCGCGACCGCCCGTCGCCGCCGACGGTACGCACGGCGATCACGCTGTCGTCGTCGTCGCGCCGCGCACCCGTCGACTCGAGCAACTCGTCGATCCCCCGCACCACCGTGGGAGTGACTCCGTCGGTGGTGAACCGGCCTTCCACGACTGCGCGATCCGCCCCGATTCGCACGCGGCCGGCGTCGGCTCGCGCACCGGAGAGCAGATGCAGGCTGGTGACCACCATGGTCTTGCCGGCACCTGTCTCGCCGGTCAGAACGGTCAATCCGGTCGAGAACTGGGCACTCGCCTCGGCGATGACACCGAGGCCGTCTATGCGTATCTCGCTGAGCACGTTGGCTACGTCGTCCTTCCCCGCCACCCGGTGACCGGGAGCGCGAACTTGTTCACGACACGATCGGCGAACGGCGCGGAGTCGAGCCGAACCCACTTGATGGGTTCCGCACCGCGGACCACGTCGACGCGGGCGCCCGCAGGGAGCGCCATGGTTCGGCGGCCGTCGCACAGCACGAGGGCGTCGTGGCCGTCCGAGGCGGTTTCGACCGCGACCCGTGACTCGGGACTGGTCACGAGCGGCCGCGCGAACAATGCGTGTGCGTTGCTGGGGATCACCAGTATCGCCTCGAGTTCCGGCCAGACCACGGGCCCTCCCGCCGAAAAGGCGTACGCCGTCGACCCGGTGGGTGTGGCCAGGAGGACTCCGTCGCACCCGAACGCCGACACCGGCCGGCCGTCGACCTCGAGCACCACGTCGAGCACACCCAACCGGGTGGCGTTCTGGACGCTGGCCTCGTTGAGTGCCCACCCTCGCTCGACGACCTCGTCGTCGACGGTGACGGTGACGTCCAAGGTCATGCGAGGTTCGATGCGATAGTCGCGCCGAACGACGCGGGCGAGAACGTCTTCGAGGTTGTCCGCCTCGGCTTCGGCGAGAAATCCGATGCGGCCCAGGTTGATTCCGAGAACCGGAATGGAGGACGAGCGAGCCAGCTCGGCAGCGCGGAGAAACGTCCCGTCCCCGCCGAGCACCAGAACGATCTCGCATCCCGCGGCCGCGGTGGTGTCGAACTCCACGACGTTGACATCGGAGACGGCCGCGGTCAGATCCTCGATGTCGCTGCTCGAGTCCGGCTTGGACCGGTAGTACTCGTCGACGAGGACGCGCAGACGAATACCCGCCTCGTGAAACACCTTTGCTGCGCGCAGAGCGGTGGCGGCGATATCGGGGCGGCCCGGATGGGCGACCAACAAGATCTCGCGCGCAGGCGTGTCGCGCTGAGAAGTCACTGCGGTCCTTCCTCGACGGCTGCCGCGACCAAGTCGGCGATCGGTGCAATGGTCTCGTCGCTGTCCAACGCCGCTGCCGTCCGGAGCCACAGGAAATACTCCACGTTTCCCGACGGGCCGGGCAGCGGACTCGGCGCAACCGCAACTGTAGTCAATCCGACGGCTGCTGCCGTCTCGGCGACCTTGACCACCGCTTCGGCTCGCAGAGCAGGATCGCGCACGACGCCGCCCGACCCCACGCGGTCCTTTCCGACCTCGAACTGCGGCTTCACCATCGGCACCAGATCGGCGCGGGTTGCCACGCACGCGGCAAAGGCAGGGAGAACGAGACCGAGGGAAATGAACGACAGGTCGGCCACCACGAGGTCGACGGCCCCGCCGATCGTCTCGGCGTCGATGTTGCGGACGTTCGTGCGATCGACGACGGTCACGCGGTCGTCCGACTGCAATCGCCACACCAGTTGGCCGTATCCGACGTCGACGGCCACCACCTCACGCGCTCCGCGGCTCAGCAGCACATCGGTGAATCCCCCGGTGGATGCACCGGCATCGAGGCAGCGGCGCCCCGAGACGTCCAGGCCTCGGGGTGCGAACGCGTCGAGCGCTCCGATGAGTTTGTGCGCACCGCGCGACGCCCACGACACCTCGTCGGTGACCTCGGTGACACGCAAGGGGGTTCCAGGCTCGACGGCCGTCGCAGGCTTGGTTGCCACGGTGCCGGCGATCAGCACGCGACCGTCCGTGATCAGTTCGGTTGCGTGCTCGCGTGATCTGGCCAGACCACGACGAACGAGTTCGGCGTCGACGCGAGCGCGGCGTGCCACGTCAGTTCTTGTCCACTGCGGCCAACGCGTCGACCAGCACTTGATGGGCCTGCTCGAGGATGCGTGCCTGTCGGTGCAAGGACGCCAAGGCATGCTCACTGTCCGGATCGACATCGGATCCGGACGTGGACAGATCGTCGACCTCCGACAGGAGACCGTCGACCTCGGCGACCACCGCATCGCGGTCGACGGTCGGAGACGGGCCGGGCAGGTGCTCACCCGGTCGGGGAATGGGTGCGCTCATCACGGGCAACGCTAGCCGATGGCGCCGACACCGGTCCGGCGGGACACGAACGGTGGAAAGCTCAGCGCGTCCACTGCTCGACGGCAGCGGAGGCAACGGATCCCTCACCCGATACGTGCGTGAACGGGCCCGCTTCCCAGGCGAGAGGAGCCACCGCGCGCAGCGCAGCGAAGGGCATGTCATCGGTGGCGGCGCCTGCGCCGTCGTACGTCACCACGAGGGTGTCGTCCGTAACCGTTGCCGACCAGTCGTCGGACCGGCGCACGACGGAGTCGTCCGCATCACGCAGCAGAGCAGCCAGTTCGGACGCCAGATAGGTCGGGCGTTGCTGCGGCACGGCTCGAAGAACGTCGAGCGGAGTGCTGACTCCGGTCAGCACGAGCAGCGACGGCACGTCGATCGCATTCGCGCCCTCGATGTCGGTGTCGAGCCGATCGCCCACCACCAAAGGAGACCGAGAACCGCTGCGCTGCAGCGAGTCCCGCATCAAAGGCTCGGCGGGCTTGCCCGCCACGATCGGCTCGAGGTCTGTCGCGGCCCGCACGGCAGCAACCATCGCACCGTTACCCGGCCCGAGTCCCCGCTCGCTGGGAAGGGTCGTGTCGGTGTTGGCCGCCACCCATACTGCGCCGGCACGTAGCGCGTAGGTCGCCTCGGCGAGGATGGGCCACGCCGTGGCCGGCGAGTGTCCCTGCACCACGGCGGCCGGCGTCGGGTCGGCTGACCGTACGGGCACCAGACCCACCTTCTCGACTTCGGCGGCCAAGGCATCCGTTCCCACGACGAGGACGGTGGAACCGGGGTCGACGAGATCCGCCAGCACGCGGGCCGCGGCCTGCGAACTCGTGACCACCGTGTCCTCGGACGCCACGAAACCGAGGTCGGACAGGTGGTGCGCTACCTCCGCCGGCGTGCGACTCGCGTTGTTGGTGACGTACCAGGTCGAGGGGGCGCACTGCGCGAGCACGTCGACCGCACCGGGCACGACGTCGGCCCCGCGATACAGAGTTCCGTCCAGGTCGAACAGCAGCGCATCGAACTGATCGGCGAGCGTGGTCACTGCCCGGTCAACTCGTCGACACGGTCCTCGGCGTCGGTTTCACCGTCGACGTCCGCCGCTGCGGAACGCAGAAACCACTGAACGCCGTCGTCGACGCGCCCTGCAGCCACGAGCGCGTCCGCGTAGGCGTAGTACAGCCGCGCGGGCGCCGACCCCGTTCGGTCTCCTTCGAGGTCCGGCGTCTGAAGCGTCACCACAGCCTGGTCGTACTGGCCCATGTCCATGCGTGCCCCGGCAACCACGATGCGCAACTCCGACGCCTCGTCCCCGGTCAACATCCGAGCTTCGTCACTGCGACCGAGCTCGATGGCACGTTCCGGCCGACCGAGACCGCGCTCGCAGTCCGCCATGACGGCAAGGAGTCCTGGTCCGCCCGCCATGCGCCGCGCGGCTCGGAGCTCGGACAACGCCTCCGCCCACTCCCCTGCGTGGTACGCCGCGATGCCGGCGGTCTCGCGCACGACTGCGATACGGCCGGCGCGTTGACGGGCAGCCCTCGCGTGCGCCAACGCTGCACGCGGGTCGTCCGCGATGAGGCGACCGACCATCACCATGTGGCGGGCCACCTCGGTGGCATTGTTCTTGTCGAGACTGAGCAGGTCGCGCCGCACCGCCGGATCGAGCTCACTGGCTTCGAGATCCTCGGGCAGGTCCGGCTCGACAGGGCGGGGAGGACGAGAGTCCCGATCGCGCGGGCCGCCCGACCGGCGTGGGCCGGAGGCACCTTCGCCGCCTCGACGACGCGGGTCTCCTCCGCCGGATCGGCCTCGTCCGCCCTGATTGTCCTGGCGCGAACCGCCCTCGCGCGGACTGTCGTTGCGCGAGCTCTGACGTGGAGCCGAATCCCGGAAGGGACGGCCTCGGCCGTTGTCTTCCGGCACCTGAGTTCCTTTCACATCATCGATCATCGGTCGCACAGCGACCGAAAAAGTGTTCGTAACCAGCGTCGAAGATACCGCGCACAGGGGCGTGGAGACGAACTGACGCCTGAGCCGGCGCGATCTTCCGACGGACCCAATGCGTCATCGGGTCCGTATAGCGAACCCAATGTGTCATTGGGTCCAGCATTGTGGAGTGCACCAGGTCGTGGAGTGCACCAGGTTGTGGAAGGCACCGGGAAATGCAGAAAGCCCCTCACCGTGTGGTGGGGGGCTTTCTGGGATGTTGTGTTCGGCGGTGTCCTACTCTCCCACACCCTGTCGGGTGCAGTACCATCGGCGCTGGAGGGCTTAGCTTCCGGGTTCGGAATGGGACCGGGCGTTTCCCCTCCGCTATGGCCGCCGTAACTCTGCGAAACAACGCAGGTTCACGAGGCGCTCACATCACACTCACCAAACCCTTGTGTGGGTGGTGGTGTGGTGTGGCGGTTTTCAGTTGTGCACTGAACAACTCGTGTGTTGTTTCAGATATCGCACAGTGGACGCGT